>NZ_FWXJ01000035.1 GCF_900176405.1 Polynucleobacter kasalickyi
ACGGGGATTCCTACTGAGCTCAGGCTGCTAGAGCTTGAGTCACTTCGGCGGGTTCCTGCTTCACAGAGTGGTCTGACTGCCCCAACTCTCCACAGGCTAACAAGCGATGTCCTCGCTCTAAAATATTGATCGCACCCACCAGATCGGCGTTATTCTCATAGCCACACTCAACGCACTCGAACTTGGCTTGCGTCTTGCGGTTGTCTTTCGATACATGACTACAACACGGACAGGTACGGCTGGTGTTGTGGGGTGGCAAGGCTAGCAAAATACCTCCTCGCCAAGTCATCTTGTACTCCAGTTGCCGCCTAAACTCACCCCATCCCTGATCGAGAATCGCACGGTTTAGACCCGACTTCTGTTTCACCATTTTGCCGTGTTCTTCGCTATTGCCCTTGGAAGACCTGGACATATTCCGAACCTGCAAATCCTCAATACATACGAGCGCGTGGTTTTGGCTGATCGTCGTTGTGATTTTGTGCAGGTAGTCTTTGCGAGCGTGAGCGATTGCGCGATGGATCCTCTGGATTTTGGTTTTTGCTTTCTGCCAATTGTTGCTGAATTTGACTTTGCGGCTCATGCGACGCTGATAGCGTGCGAGTCGTTCCTGGTGCTTCTTAAAACTGTTGATTGGCTCGATGTGACTACCATCGCTCATCGTAGCAAATCGAACAACACCAACATCAATGCCGATCGCTGTTGTTGCTGGAGGCAAAGATGGTTCAACTTCTCGCTCCGTCTGGATCGATACAAACCACTTTGCACAGGAGTGAGTGACGGTCACGTTTTTGACTTCACCCAAAACTTCGCGGCTGTTTCGATAGCGCATCCAACCCAGCTTGGGGAGAAAGATACGACTATTGCGTTGATCGAGCTTGCATCCTTGCGGATAGCGATAGCTATCTGATTGACCCTTTTTCTTAAAACGAGGGAAATTTGCACGCTGAGAGAAAAAGTTGATATAAGCACGCTCTAGGTCTTTCAGCGTTTGCTGTAAGGCTTGACTTGGGGATTCTTTCAGCCAGGCAAGATTTGGATCTTGCTTCCACAGCGGAAGTAGGTTTGCTAAGACGGTGTAGCTGAATCGGATGGTTGGATCCGAGGCGTACTGCTCTTTTTGCCACGCCAATGCTTTATTGAAAACGAAGCGACAAGCACCTGCAAAGCGCCGCATCTTGCGCTGTTGTTGACCATGAGGCATTAGCTCAAATTGATACGCTTGAAGTCGTTGCATACTGTAATTATATACAG
>NZ_FWXJ01000036.1 GCF_900176405.1 Polynucleobacter kasalickyi
CCCTTGTTCGTTTCACCACCATTTGACACCTCCATCACTATATTTATATCATTTTTTCATATAGTTAAGAGGTACGTTTCTCAGGGGCAAGATCACGATTGAATATTCTTTATAGCATTATTTAACTCTTCCTTAAGTTTTGCTGGTGATTTCATTTTATCTTTCCAAAAAATTGACGGCATTTTATAGTTAATTGAACTTCTAATTCAATTTGAATAATTACTCTTCATAATAGTTATGATTGATATAGCAAGGTTGAATTTTTATGGCAAATGGTCAAGATTAATAACAAATCAATTGTTTGGTAGATAAACTTATTTAAGTTTAGTTGTATCAGTTATTTTTTTTGAAGTATTAAATGAGGTGAATTCTAATACGAAGTGCAACTTTGAAAAATGGAAGGAGGCTAAGGATGATTTAGTATCTTAGCTTCTCGACCTCCAAGTCAAAGTAGCCATGAACTATAAACACCTTAGCCAAGAAGAACGATATCAGATTTATATATTAATGTCAGCCGGAAAAAACAAACAACAGATTGCCGAGTTGCTGGGGCGACACAAATCGACCATTAGTCGAGAGATTGCTCGCAATACTGGCGGTCGAGGTTATCGACCTCGACAAGCCTGTTTGTTAGCCCAGGAGCGCTCTTTAGGCTCTCGTAATGCTTCTCAAATTAGCGCTGAGCAATGGTCTCAGACAGTGGACTTTCTTCAGATCAAGTGGAGTCCCGAACAAACTGCCGAGGAGGTTGGGATCAGCCATGAGACGATTTATCGACATATTTACGCCGACAAAGCCGCTGGTGGAATCCTTTGGAAACAACTGCGCTGCCAAAAGAAGCGTAAGAAACGCTATGCAAGTGGTCAAGAACGTCGCGGACAAATTGTCGCTAGAAGACCGATTAGTGAACGCCCCGCTTATATTGAAGAGAGAGCACAGGTTGGTCATTGGGAAGGCGACACAGTGATTGGAGCGAACCACAAGCAAGCTATTGTTACCCTCGTTGAGCGGAAAAGCGGTTATGCCTTAATTAGAAAGGTAATGAACAAAACTTCCGAGCTAGTAGGCAATGCCATC
>NZ_FWXJ01000031.1 GCF_900176405.1 Polynucleobacter kasalickyi
GTCATACACCTTGCCGTTTACTTGAGCAGTTCCAGTAATTGCTAAAGGCGTAACTTGAATGGAGCCATTCGTCGTCGTAATGCTGTAGTTCGATAGGGAGGTACCTGCGCCAGCGACTGCTACCAAGTTATCGGCAGTTGCTGTTGGTGATACGTGGGTTGCTTGCGCAGCACCAGTAGCAGTAATCGTCTCACCATTCACTAAACCAGTCACTACGTAAGTATTAGTTTGGGCACTTCCGTTATAGGTTGGGGTCGTTGTGTTACCAGTAATCGTCAATGTTTTAGGAACGATCACAATCGTTGAACCAGTATTATTCGGGCCAGTACCTGGGATGACTTGATTATTAGCCGCACCAACACCACCATTATTCGCAATTGATGTACTAGCAATCACATAATCACCCGCATTTGCTCCAGATAGAGTTGTACCATTGTTGGTAATTGTTTGTGTTCCTGCATTCGTTGCACTCACGGTAAGTGAAGTCGTGCCACTCACGGTCGTACCACTAATCACACCGCTTAATACCGTCGCGTTAGCTAATACGTTTGAGCCGTTATAGGTCGCAACGCTTGGCGTTACTGCAGCAGTCAATGTTGCAGGATTAATTGTCAAACTACCAGGTACATAACTAATTGTGTAGTTCGATAAACCAGTTCCATTTGCTGATAAACCAGAGTCACTATAAGTATTCGCATGTAAGCCACCACCTAAACCACTAACAGAATTAATTACATCAGACCCGAACAAGGATCCACTCGTAATACTGTAAGTATTAGTATGCGTTGTGTTATCAAACGTACCAGTCGTCGTGTTGCCACTAATCGTTAGCGCTGCAGCTGTAATCGTTGCAGTTCCTGCTGATGGAGCAACCGTTACTGAGTAATCCGTATTGTTAATTGTGACACCTGATACTGTGGCCGCTTTTGCTGCACCAGCGTTTGCGTTAGCAAAGGTGTAAGTACCAGTGGCAGTTGTTGAAGCTACATCAGCTGGCAATACACCAGTTAAGATAATTGTTCCAGTTCCTACTGTTGTGCCGTTATACACCTTGCCGTTTACTTGGGCTGTTCCAGTAATTGCTAAAGGTGTAACTTGGATGGAACCGTTCGTCGTCGTAATGCTGTAGTTCGATAATGACGTGCCTGCGCCAGCGACTGCTACCAAGTTATCTGCAGTTGCTGTTGGTGATACGTGGGTTGCTTGCGCAGCACCAGAAGCAGTAATCGTCTCACCGTTCACTAATCCAGTCACTACGTAAGTATTCGTTTGAGTACTACCGTTATAGGTTGGTGTGGTTGTATTACCCGTAATCGTCAATGTTTTAGGAACGATCACAATCGTTGAACCGCTATTATTCGGACCGCTTCCAGGGATGACTTGATTATTTGCTGCGCCAATGCCACCATTGTTCAGAATAGTTGAACTTGTAATTACATAATCACCAGCGTTTGCACCTGACAAGGTCGTACCATTATTGATAATTGTTTGAATACCAGCGTTAATTCCACTAGTAGTCAGTGAGGTAGTTGCAGTTATTGTGACGCCATTCATCGCCCCAGTTAAGACTGTTGTATTGGCGATTACATTTGTACCGGTATACGTTGCAACGTTTGGCGTAATTGCAGCTGTGAATGTTGCTGGATTAATTGTCAAACTTCCAGGTACATAACTAATCGCGTAGTTCGATAAACCGGTACCGCTAGCTGATAAGCCAGAGTCAGTATAAGTATTCGCGTGCAATCCACTTCCTAAACCATTGACAGAGCTAATTACATCAGATCCAAACAGTGCTCCACTCGTAATACTGTAAGTATTAGTATGCGTTGTGTTGTCAAAGCTTGTAGTCGTGGTACCGCCAGTAATCGTGAGTGCTGCAGTAGTAATCGTTGCATTACCTGCTGATGCTGGAACTGTAATTGAATAATCGGCATTGTTAACCGTTACACCTGATACCGTTGCTGCTTTAGTTCCAGCATTTGAATTAGCAAATGTAAACGTTCCGCTTGCTGATGTTGAACCTACGTCTGCTGGCAATAGACCAGTTAAGGTAATTGTTCCAGTTCCAACTGTCGTACCGTCATACACCTTGCCGTTCACTTGGGCTGTTCCAGTAATTGCGAGTGGGCTAACTTGAATGGAGCCATTCGTCGTCGTAATGCTGTAGTTCGATAATGATGTACCTGCGCCAGCGACTGCTACCAAGTTATCTGCAGTTGCTGTT
>NZ_FWXJ01000029.1 GCF_900176405.1 Polynucleobacter kasalickyi
TTAAATAACCGACCAAGAAAAAGATTAGGATTTAAAACACCCAACGAAGTATTTATGCAGTCCTTAAAACGTGTTGCACTTCGTACTTGAATCCACCCATAAAAATATGAGAAATGCCGTCATAAAGACTTAACATCTTTGGTATTTCTAAAATAAGAGCAAATCTCCTCTTTAAAAATTAAAGCATTTATACATAAAAAAATATAACTAAATACTAATTTCCCTTTAAAATCAAAGGCAAAATATCTAACAATGGTTTAGGGATGAGAGCACTTTCGCCTTGATACAAATCTTCTAGAATAAAAATCAGTGAAATGAGCATGGAAATGCCTAAACTTACCCCCCCCACAAAAAATATCATTCTAGACAATGGGTTAATAAACCACCCAAAGAAAATCATCACCACTAAGAAACAGGCAAGGGATCCCCATAAATAGGTTTGTAAATATAACCTAGTTGTGGCTAAGCGTGCATCTCGAATATCAACAACTTGAGTCATCGTTGCATCTAAATCAGCTTTGACCGTATCTTGTTCATTTGAATTTGGGCTGAGGTTACTAATTGCTTTTGTCACGTCTTTTAGTTTTTTAGCCGTTACGTCACTACCGTTTCCTTTCGATAATTCTGGCCACTCTTCTTTTGCGATGGATTCAACATAATTAGCTAATAACTCTTTAGCTTGACTACTTTCCTTAGTATCAAAACGATGGAGTAGACTAGAAATTTTCAAATTGAGGGTTGCTTCTCTAGACACCAAATCTTCTACGTTTTTATGATCTCCTTGCAATTGCACCAAACTAAATCCGATCATTACTAAGACGAGAGTAATAAACATCTTATATGACTCATCAGCTCCAGCAGCAATTGACTCTCTAGGATCTAAATCTAATTTATAGCGAATAAGCGCTGGAATGATAACGGATACCGATAAAAAGGAAAAAATAACGATAAATCCAATTTGGTAATTGGAGAGAGAATGAAGCCAGAGAGCCATAGTAAGATCCTTATTTAAATTTTTTAGAAAAGAATAATTAGATTGATCATAAAGTTCATATTCATTTTTTTGTTGTAATCGATAGTACCAATGGACTTTGCTGAACTTCCTGTGTAACTCTTATTTGCTCCCGGCCACTCCATGTGATGATATGAGTTAGCCAACGGATCTCCAGGTGCTTTCAGTTGAGAACAAGAGCGATTAGTTGAAACTACAGCACCAGTATTGGATTTGCCGCCACCACAACCACCACCAGAATTTTTCGGTTTGGCTACAGTGTCACCAGAGTTGCTTCTATCTCTTACCTCTGAAAGTCCATTTCTAGTTGAAGCATAGGTATTCGACCTTGTTGTGAAATCACCCTTGCCAACAAAACGCCCTGCATCACCTGGTCTTGCAAAGTTAGCAATATTAGAGTTGATATTATTTTGTTGATTAGCATTCGCATTAGCACTTGAATTCCTTCTGGTATTACGATTGCCAATCCCAGCAGCCTTATTTCGGTTATTGGCTAGTATGGAAGATTGTGACTTTGCACGATTATTTGTTGAAGCAGCTTGCGTCCTCGTACGAGTATTTCCTACTATAGGCGGATTTGCGCTATTCGCATTTGCGGTTGTATTCGCATTTGTATTTTGTGATGGTAAGGCTGTAGCATTAGTGATTGGATTATTGACCATTTGTACAATTACACTGTTTGGGTTACCCAAACCTGCTCCGAGACCGACCACGGATGGAGCAGCAGTAGTCAAAGTACCAGTGACGACGGCACGATAGGTAAGAGGTGAACCTGTATTGGTTATTGGGGCTGGATCCACATTGAATGTACCTGAACTTGGCAATTGATAATTACTTGGCAATGCATTTCCACCAGCTACGGCAATAGTTAAGTTAATAATATTCGTACCAACATAATTTCCTGCATTACTGCTTGGAGTAATAGCATTACCCGTAATTAAGGAAATTTTTTCACCATTCAATGCTCCACTTACGCTCATGTTCAGGTAGGTGAAGTTTGCGCTACCATCATAAACTTTCGTTCCGGTAATAGTCAAAGGAGCTGGATTAATAAATATTGTTCCACCATGATTACCATTGCCACCAGCATTGTTTGGGGTTATACCATTTGACCCATTGTTAATTAGTGAAGAGTTTACTATTAGATAGTCACCAGCGTTTGGACCGGATAAAGTTGTGCCATTATTCGTTATTGTTTGCGTGCCTGAGTTAGAGCCCAGCAAAGAGAGTGATGTTGTTGCTGAAACACTAGTTCCCGAGATAACTCCTATTAAGGCCGTTGCATTTGAAATATTACTTGTGCCGTCGTAAACCTTAACCAAAGGCGTAACTGTCGCACTTAAAGTTGCTGGATTAATTGTCAAACTTCCAGGTACATAACTAATCGCGTAGTTCGATAAACCGGTACCGCTAGCTGATAAGCCAGAGTCAGTATAAGTATTCGCGTGCAATCCACTTCCTAAACCATTGACAGAGCTAATTACATCAGATCCAAACAGTGCTCCACTCGTAATACTGTAAGTATTAGTATGCGTTGTGTTGTCAAAGCTTGTAGTCGTGGTACCGCCAGTAATCGTGAGTGCTGCAGTAGTAATCGTTGCATTACCTGCTGATGCTGGAACTGTAATTGAATAATCGGCATTGTTAACCGTTACACCTGATACCGTTGCTGCTTTAGTTCCAGCATTTGAATTAGCAAATGTAAACGTTCCGCTTGCTGATGTTGAACCTACGTCTGCTGGCAATAGACCAGTTAAGGTAATTGTTCCAGTTCCAACTGTCGTACCGTCATACACCTTGCCGTTCACTTGGGCTGTTCCAGTAATTGCGAGTGGGCTAACTTGAATGGAGCCATTCGTCGTCGTAATGCTGTAGTTCGATAATGATGTACCTGCGCCAGCGACTGCTACCAAGTTATCTGCAGTTGCTGTT
>NZ_FWXJ01000026.1 GCF_900176405.1 Polynucleobacter kasalickyi
ATGTTCATTACCATACTTATATGGGGTTGTTGTGCGATCTCATAGGAGATAATTTCTTGGTTATAAAGGTCGAGGATAGGTGAGAGGTAAACCTTCTCGCCTTTAATATTGAACTCGGTGACGTCCGTCACCCACTGCTGGTGAGGTCTCTTGGCTTCAAAGTCGCGATTGAGCAGGTTTGGCGCTGCTTTACCGACTACTCCCTTGTAGGATTGATAACGCCCCGGGCCACCAAAATTAAATAATGCCCTGCTTCGTGCGGGGCATTTTCTTTTGGGTTGGCAGGATGGTTCCTCGGGGGAGGATTAAGTCACTTAGGCGGCAATCTTAGATTTGGTCGTAATGAGGTTTCCGTTGATGACTTTTTTCTCAACGAGCTTGATTGATTTAGATTCTTTTTTTATTTCACCAAGAAGTAGATTAATAAAAGTCTGCCATCCATTACCCTTAGACTTATAAAAAGCCAAGGTATCGCTATCAATCCGTAAGGTAACTTGCTCCTTAGTGCCGCTACCTAATGGCCGACCTCGCCCACGAGTTAGAGTTGGTTTAACCTTATCCCACTGCTTGTTTGTGAGGGGGCGTGAATTAGGATCAGACTTTGCAGCTTTTGTAATGGCAGCATCCTCTTTGGCGCTAGGTCTAATTAGTTTCTTCTTCATATCTATCAATCTCACGGTTATTGGCTTTTCTCAAGCTAATGATTCTTCTGCTTACTTTTGTATCAACATAAACTACACAATACAACCGATGCTTCATTGGTGCCAACGCAACACTACGAATTTCACCATAATCTTTTCTGTTATCAATCCAACTTAAAGCATCAGCCCAATCTAAAAATTTAGCCTCAGACAGAGACAGGCCGTGTTTGTGAAAATTAGTGCTGTCTTTTGTGGGATCAAATGTCAATTTCATTTATATTATTGTAGCTACATTAAATTAAGAAATCAATATATAAATGTAACTACAATAATTGAGGGTATTTAACACGTGGGATTAGACATCCTAGGTCCTGGTTCGATTCCGCCCCGGGCCACCAAGAAACACCAAAACCACCTTCGGGTGGTTTTTTATTTGGTTTGGCGGAAGATGGGTTTTCTTTTCTACACCAAATGAAGCTCAATCTTCTTACCAACAGCAGCCGCATATTTTCGAAGAGTGCTTAGACTGGGAGAGTGCTTACCGGTAGCCAAAGAGCTTTCTAATCTAGCAATGGCTGGGGCTTTTGTTCCCATAAGCTTAGCAATTTGAGCTTGTGTTAATCCAGACTCTTTTCTTGCCGCAAGAATTTCATCAAGAATAGCGAACTCTTCGCGATTGAGTTTATCAACCTCAGCTTTAACTGCCGAATTCTTAAGCATCTTATTAACCATTTGTTTATGGCTTAGAGCTTTAGTTTTAATTGTTTTCATTTTTTATCTCCCTCATGCGTTGCTTAGCAAGTTTTAATTCTTTATCAGGTGTCTTTTGAGTCTTTTTAACAAAGCTATGTAGCATTACAATTTCTTGTCTTACCATCGTAAAAAGAAAACTCTTGCAATACCCTCTGCACCCTTAAGTCTTAATTCAAATAGACCACCACCAAAAGCATCGGTATGCGGTAAACCTAAATTGGGGCCATACTCTAACATTCGATCAGTTAAGACAATGTAACGAGCTTGAAGAGTTATAGGCAAACTCAGGATGTCTTCTTGAACTTCTTGACTGTAATAAATGATTGAATAAGTCATTAACAAATGTTAACAAATTTGTTAATGAAAAACAACTCTTAATAGTTCTTTAAAAAGACAGTTTATTAGAAGGATTGAAAATCCGCGTGTCGGCAGTTCGATTCTGCCCCAGGCCACCAAGAAACACCAAAACCACCTTCGGGTGGTTTTTTATTGCCTAATTGCTTCTAAAGTCATGGATGGTGTTTCCACCTAAAGTCAGCTTTTGAATCTTGTCCAGAGTGCTGACCTTACAAGTGGGGATGCTCAATCGTTTTTTAACGCTCTTGCTATAGAACTTTAGAATGAAGGGGCCCCCCTTTTTATGTAAAGTCCATTTAAAGGATAAATTTGACTAAGGATTTAAAAGCTTTCTTCTAGAAACTGTAAGGTCTGTCTCAGGTCATGCAAATAATACCCAGCTTTATGCGGAGCATTTTATTTAAGTCGGGCGAAGTTGTTCTATCAAGTTAATATATGTACAATGTACATATGACTTCATTGCGATTTGAATGGGAACCCAAAAAAGCTTCAGCTAATCTGAAGAAGCACGGCATTTCTTTTGAAGAGGCGAAATCCGTGTTTTATGATGAAAGTGCTAAGTTAATTTCCGATCCCGATCATTCGGAGGATGAAGAGAGATTTATCTTGCTGGGAGTAAGCCATTCTCTTCGTGTGATTTTGGTTTGCCATTGTTATCGAAGGGAGGGTAATGTCGTTCGTATTATTTCGGCTCGTAAGGCAACCCCTAAAGAGTCAAAAGCTTATTAAAGGTGATGAAGATGCGTAAAGAATATGATTTCTCAAAAGCTCGTAAAAATCCATATGCTTCCATGCTCAAGAAGCCTATAACGATTAGATTGGACGAAGACTCAGTGAATTACTTTAAGTCTGTATCAGAAGAGGTGGGCATTCCCTATCAAAGCCTCATTAATCTCTATTTGAGAGATTGCGCCGCATCGCATAAGAAATTGAATCTTAGCTGGAAGTAGTCTAGAGGTAGGATGAGGATCTCCTGAGGTCCTAGTCGACTCCGCCCCGGGCCACCAAGAAACACCAAAACCATCTTCGGGTGGTTTTTTATTTGGGCCAGTAAATCACTGTATTAATTAAGGGTTATTTGCCTCAATTGCTGGCTCTTCACCATACACGATGTAAGGGAGTTTACTAAATGAGTGCCCATAAATAAAAACCAATGTATACTTGTACTATATATAAGACAAGTAGGGAGTTCTTTATGCGAGTTATTAATTTTTCTGATGCAAGAAACCAATTTAAACAAGTGATTGATCAGGTGGTGGCTGATTGTGATGTAACAATTATTTCTCGAAGAGATGCTGATGACGCTGTTGTTATGTCCTTAGATACATACAACAGTATGATGGAAACAGTTCATTTATTAAAGTCTCCAGCCAACGTAAAGCATTTAGAGAAATCCTTGAGCCAATATCGCAAAGGTCAAACTAAAACTAAGGCCTTAGTTGATGCGCAGTAAGTTAGTTTGGACGAATGCTGCTTGGTCAGATTACCTTTATTGGCAAGTGCAAGATAAGAAAACACTCAAGCGAATTAATTTACTCATTAAAGATGCTATGAGAGATCCAGAGGATGGGATTGGAAAGCCTGAAGCCCTAAAAGAAAATTTATCTGGATTATGGTCCAGGCGTATCGATGATGTTAATCGATTGATTTATGCAATTGAGAAAGATCAATTGGTTATTATTGCCTGTCGTTACCACTACGAGTAGCTAGGATTGAAAAGCCTTTTGTCGGTGGTTCGATTCCGTCCTGGGACATCAAAATCAAATAATGCCCTGCTTCGTGCAGGTCATTATTTTAGGACTAGGCATAGTTCGGCACCATTAGTATCGGATGTCCCTCATCTAGAATCGTCCTTTTAAAAGGACAAACTAATTTAGCTTCATTGCATCAGTCGATGTCGTTTTAAAAGATAAAACCACTAAATTTGTAAGTCTTTTGCCACTTCATTATTATTTTTTAGTCGCGTTGATGGAATAGTTATTTGAAAAGGGTACGCTTTTAAGTACTGGTGAATTCTAATACGAAGTGCAACTTTGAAAAATGAAAGGAGGCTAAGGATGATTTAGTATCTTAGCTTCTCGACCTCCAAGTCAAAGTAGCCA
>NZ_FWXJ01000025.1 GCF_900176405.1 Polynucleobacter kasalickyi
ATCTATTTGGGACATTGGTATTACCTATATTAAAAAAGTTCGTCGAAAAAACTAGTTTAATAAATACCTTTGTCCCCCGTTTATGATGTAGAGCCAAAATATTGTAAAGTCAATAAAAATTTATGGCGTTTTCTAAAATACTTATCCACAAGTTTTGTGGATAAGTTGAATAAAATAGTCAAAATCATTAGATTTAAAAGGACATGGGCTGACATGCCCAAAATTTAAGCACCATATTTTCTCCATTGAAAAACTAGGGAAAATACTAAAGAAATTTTCACCTCCACGGTAAAGAAAGTTGGCATGAAATTAAATTATGTAATTTCTGATTCTATCCAATCAGCTTTAAATGAGATTATTGAAACAGCTTATCGTTCAATCCCAAATCAATTCGTCCCCGTCTACTATGTCAACCAGTTGATTGGTTCAGTTTCAGCATCATGCTTTAGCCACATGAAAGAACTCTTCAATCAAGACGATAATGACTTTTCTTTCATCCAGATAAACAATGACTCTATATTGTTGTCAACATCATCCTCTTATGACTTAAGTTTAGAACTTCGAATTCTTGCAGAATTTTTGCGAAGTAAAGGTGTTTTTTCACACTGGCGTAATGAACAATTCTCCTTTTTAAGGGAAGATGCTCACGAAATTTTCCGATTAGAACGGGCTGCTTTTAGAGGATTTGGACTAATGAGTACCGCGGTGCACATCAATGGATTTACTCGAGACGGCTCCATATGGCTAGCAACGAGGAGTGATAGTAAATCCGTTGACCCTGGCTTAATCGACAATATGACCGCTGGAGGAATTAATGCAATTGAAACCGTCCAATCGTGCGCAGAAAGAGAGCTTTGGGAGGAAGCAGGCGTGGTATCTAACCAATTAAATAATCTCTTTCCGGCAGGTTTAATTGAGGTCAGAAGGTTTTTACCTCCTCACGAGATTCACCATGAAAAGATTTTTACTTTTGACTTATTTGTCGATGAAAACTGGACACCCATCAATCATGATGGTGAAGTACAGAGTTTTCAAAAACATGGCATCGAAGAAGTAATTGATTTCATCTTATCCGAAAAGATGACTCAAGATGCTGCTGTGGTTACAGCAGACTTTATTTTAAGAAATCTAAAAATTTAGAAACTAAATCCATATCCAACTAAAGCCATCGTTGAATTATTAGTATAGTTCAGTGTATGGTTCGCCTGTACACCAGAAATTGAGGTTACAGGTGATGATGATTGGTCATCATAAACAGAGTAATTGACTTCACCAAATAGGAAGATATTAGGATCAATTGCGTACTTATAGCCTACTCCAACGGTATATCCCTTAAAGTTGATCGTATCACCTAGCAAATCCGTTCTTGATGATGCAAGACCAAACTTGGCGTAGGCAAGACCATCGTTGCCAATCACATATCCAGGTGCCAAAAAGAAATTGTAAGCATTCTTTTCCATGCTTTGACCAAGAATCGCAGTAGTGTTACCAGACTTTAAGGTGACATCTTGTTTCGGACTGGCAATCATAATATTGTATTCAAACCCAACTCCTAAACGTACTTTAGGATTGATTACATAGTTGTATCCCATGGCAATTGACTCTGCGAAATTATATGTTTTACCGACGTTGTAATCACCTAATACCTTCACACTATTTACAGTAGTAGTTCCAGAGGCGTAAGTTGAAGAACCGTTATAACCAACCCCAATTTGACCAAATAAGCCAGAAAAAGGTAATTTTTGGGCATAACTATTTAAAGATAGTGTTAAAAGACTTACTAGAACTATTTTGGTAGAAAGATTTTTCATGGGAAGAAGATGAGGTAGGGCTTACATGTTAAAGAAGATGAATTTATGTTACTACAATTTAGTCAATAAAACTGTGAATATTCATTGAATTGGCGTCATTTTTGCAGGTAAAAATGATGTTTTTATATTTTACGTAAAAGTCAAAAATCCATTTGACTACAAAAGACTTGAATTACTAATATTTAATTTTACAAAAAACACCAATTCTCTTTGGTTCTTATTGGATTGGAAGTGTTATGCTTTAATCGATTAAGTTACCAAAAAATAAAAAGAGCAAAGGTGATTAAACCTTTGCTCTTTAATTTGGCTCCCCGACCTGGACTCGAACCAGGGACCTGCGGATTAACAGTCCGTCGCTCTACCGACTGAGCTATCAGGGAATAGTTGACTATTATAGCTTTATTTTTTACAGGAATGCAAATCTTTTAATAAAAATGTTTCAATACCTTTTTAAAACGTGGGAACAGGCCTTGCCATCTGCATACCAAATTCGATATCAAGTTTTTGTCTTGGAGCAAAACATATCAGTTAATTTAGAGATTGATGAGTATGATTCAAAGGCTCGACACTTAATTTTATTGTTTAATGAGCAGGCCATTGGTACTGCAAGAATTTTCCTCGACCACACTGAGGTAATGGGCAATTTCAAGATCGGCAGATTAGCCATTCTTCAGGAGTTCAGGGGACAGGGCTTAGGAAAAAAAATGATGGGGCATTTAATTCAGTATGCGGAGGAGAATTTTTATCAACGGATTACACTGCATGCACAAATAAACGCTTTATCTTTTTATGAGAAATTGGGATTTATTGCCGATCCCAACAAGTTTTACGAAGATGGCGTTCTTCATCAAAAATGCACCTTAGTGCCAATCCAAAGACTTTCGATGAAATAATTCCATTGAAATATCGCAAAATTTTTGATAAATTTTATTTTTAACCTTTAAATTCATCAAACTAACATAAGCGTAAAATATTTGTAATGTAAAATAACCTCAATTAGTAAGATCATTAAACTCATACTCAATAATAAAACCTATAAAGTCGTATTCGCATTTCTGAGAAAAATGCCCTAATTTAAACAAAGACTGTGAAATTATTTACATTTTGAGTCATTTATTAGGGTTGTTGACTTAATTTTCATGTAAATTAGTAGTTAACTGTTTATATTTATTTAACCTTTTCATCAATGGAAGATTGAAATGTTTGGTCCAAAAAAAATTGATTATCGTATCCCTCGTCAAAGCTCAAGACTCTGGAGAAGCCTTCTAACAGCTTTTGCTAATGAATTCGTTACTAATCCTGGCTCTAATAATATTAGAGAAGTAATGTACAAAATTGGACACCGTTTTGCGACTCAATCTCCTTTACCAACATGTAATTCTTTAGATGAATTTAAAACTGCCATGAACTCGGTATGGCAAGATCTTGACTGGGGTTGGGTTGACTTAGAAGAAACGCCTGCTTCATTGAGAATTATTCATCATCAATCCACCAACGCTTATTTAATTAACGATGTTTTTGGTGAGCAAACAAAAATTTGGGGTCCTGCAATCTTAGAAGGAGCTTATCAAAAATGGTTGTCAGCAATGGGTGCTGGTGAATCTCTTAAAGTAACTCAGTCTGACGAGACCGACGAATTTGGTACAACTGAATATCAATTAAAAGCATAACTGATTAATACTAAACAACTAATGGCTCTTTATTGAGCCATTTTTTTTAGTTAAATTTTAGACATCAACTAAATATCTCATGTCAAATAATCCACCTAATGGGGGATACTAAAGTTGAGAGAAAGCAATTAAACTCGAAATGAATTCATGATTAGAACTATTAACTCTTTAATTTAATGCCAATTAATTCAACTATTAAGGCAAATAGTCTTTTTCTAAAGATTGGACTATTGACTGTTCTATTTTTTATCTTCATGGGTAGTGTCATTTCTTATCTATCCTATGAGACAAATATAAAGAACTGGCAAAACGAGTTGGACAGTCTCACCCTGGTGAACACAGAACATGCAAAACAAATTATTCAGAATGGTAACCGTGTACTAGAGAATTTGATGGACGTCCTGGAGTTATCAAAAGTTGGTGATGAAAGTCAGTATCTTAAATTTGCATCTGACTACAAACAATTCGAACTATTGAAAGAAAAAACTGCTGCAAACGCAATTATTGATGTGGCAACGTTTGTAGATGAAAACGGGAACGTTATTAATTTTTCTAGGTCCTACCCTCCACCCAAAATTAATTTATCAGATAGAGATTACTTTATCTATTTTAAAAACAACAATGACAAATCCACATTTTTTAGTGAGCCCGTTAAAAATCGCGGCACTGGTGGCTGGGTATTTTATCAAGTCAAAAGAATTAATGATCGGCATGACAAGTTTTTAGGGGTTGTTTTAGTTGGAATATCCTCCAAAGTATTTTCAGAATATTATGAAATTCTCGCCAACAACTTCAACTCCAAAGTTGCTTTTGCTTTATATAAAAGTGATCACAAGTTAATGACCAGATATCCTTTTAGAGAAAATTTAATTGGTAAAGCTAATCTTGAGGGGGGTGCAAAGCGAATTTTAGATACCGGAAAACCGTTCGGTAATATGATTGTCCAAAGCCCAAGGTTTACTGAAGAATTCCGCATAGAAGAAAGATTTGTTGGCGTAAGAAAGTTAGAGAATTACCCATTTTATGTTTCAGTGACAGCGAACAAGGATATTTACTTAAAGTCTTGGGTCAATACCTTGTGGTGGATTTGGGGATTAACCTTAAGTGGCATCATCTTGGTAGTCATTTCAGTTATTCAAATATCTAAAGCTCAAAATAGCCTCCAAAAAGAATTGGTGAATTCTAATACGAAGTGCAACTTTGAAAAATGAAAGGAGGCTAAGGATGATTTAGTATCTTAGCTTCTCGACCTCCAAGTCAAAGTAGCCA
>NZ_FWXJ01000023.1 GCF_900176405.1 Polynucleobacter kasalickyi
AATAAGAAAACACACCGAGCTTATTTATGGGCTTACGCACCTGGAGTTCATGAGGAGTTGAAGGCAGTCATCTACGATTTTGCAGAGAGTCGATCCGGTGAGAACGCTCGTCACTTTGTAGGGGACTGGCGAGGGAGTTTGGTTTGTGATGACTTCAGTGGCTACAAAGCGATGATTGCCAATGGCATCACCGAAGTCGGTTGCATGGCACACGCACGACGCAAGTTTTTTGAGCTGCATGTGGCGAATAAAAGTCAGATTGCAGAACATGCCCTTGAGCTCATACGGCAACTTTATGAAGTAGAGCGAGAAGTAAAAGAATTGGACTGCCAGAGTCGACAAAAAATACGCCAGGAACAATCTCGCCCAATTGCGAATGTACTCTTTGAATGGATGCGCCTGCAGCGAATGAAGATCACCGATGGTTCTGCTACGGCACGGGCATTAGATTACACCTTGAAGCGATGGGATGCACTCACGCGTTATATTGACGATGGTCAATTGCCAATCGATAATAATTGGATTGAAAATCAGATTCGTCCGATTGCCATCGGCCGGTCGAACTGGTTGTTTGCGGGTTCGTTACGTGCAGGAAAGCGCGCTGCTGCCATCATGAGTTTGATCCAGTCAGCGAAAATGAATGGTCATGATCCATATGCCTACATCAAAGATGTTCTAACCAGGTTGCCGACCCAAAAGAACAACCAGATCGAAGAATTATTGCCACATCGCTGGAAACCCACTTCGCTATAACACAAATCCAACAAAATGCGACATGTGTTCGCAACACGCTTACCATCCTATATTCATCTTCGTATTTCCAATCTATAAATTTTGTACGGATTAACTGATCTACAACCTTGCTCCCATCGACTACCTTTCTTTTTGTTTGATCAAATTCAATTTTAGGCCTAGAAGCTGTGTAGTGGACCTTCAATAACATCTCATCTGAAACATCGAATCCCAATGCTATGCCTGTGTGCCTTTTTGCATAATGCCCCCAAATCAAAGGATTACCCCATGCACCACTAAAGCATACAATACCAGCCTTCTCGTTTAGCTGCTTTTTAAATCTAGTAAAAGCTTCTCTATGTCTTATATCCAAAAGATCCGCAGCTAAAAGCTCAAATGGATCGTTTAATTCATTAAAACGAGAAATTTTTAATCTTTTATTCTTAAGATTACTGATTGCGTGTGGAAAACTAGTAAAGTTATAAATCCTCATAATTACCCTCGATTAGTTTACATAACGTCCAATTATGCGCATTAACGTCAATCCTCATGAAATTAAAAAACACTTATTTGACTTCCTCAAAATTCATGAAAATATTCTTAGTACATATTTAACGAATTCTTTTAACTTGCTCTTTAAAAATTGTTTTTTTTACTAAAATTTGAGTACTTCTAATTCCTAATTTTCTACAAATATCTAACTCCTCTTGTGATACGTGGTTAGAGTATTCTTTTAGTGAAAACTTAAACTCCTCTTTTAATTTCGCTCTCAACTTATCATCTTCAATTCTGTGAAACAGAACCCTTGAAATAACGTCATATGATTTAAGAACTTCGAATGCCATGAGAGAAGTTTGAAATAAGTAATGATCAATTTTTGTAATTTGAACAATCGGCATTAGACAAATAGGAGACTCTATTAACCCCTCAGAAATTTCAATTAAAATTTTCCGTACCTCTTGCTGATCAAAGTTAAGATTGTTGAAGTCTACAAATGTTCTTATTTCTAGAACATCTGTCTTACCGCTACCTATTTCTCCCAGTAACAATCCGCTATCGCAAGGTATAACTGGGTAAATCTCTGCAATCTCTTTGAAATGCAGATTATTATGTTTGAATACTAAGAAAACAAGTGTCCAAAAACCACTCCAAAGGGGAACCATCTTAAATTCAGGCATTATAGAAAAAATATCCACTTCAAATTCATTTATGAACCTAACTTTTCCGCGCTCATATAATCTTGAAATTACATGTTCCCCAATATTGAAAAAACCGGGAAAATACTCGTAAACAACTGGGTCCCAACTTGCAACTGCAACAACACCCTCTAGACATTTTTCATTCCACTGATTAAACTCCCTTTTCTGATTAATATGTAACCCAGCGGCGCCAATATAGGGTTTTCTTTGACTTCCGCCTTCATAAAAAATGAATGTAAATTTCTTGTGATATGTTTTAAATGCTGATACACACTTTCCCCAATTTGTCCTTTTCACCTTAATATTTTGATAAGGATTATTTTGGCCTTTCTTATTTATTTCATCGGCCAACTCAAGAAAAAATCTGTTTTTAAGCCCCTTTGAGAGTGATTCAGTGATTTTCATACCTTTTATGATTTCAATTAGCTGTAGTTAAAATTCGCAAAGTATTTTGATCTAATTCACTTTTAAAAAACTTACTTAAAGCCTCTTTAAAGAGAATCTCTTCTGGTACTGCCTTATGAAACAAAGTTAAACAAGACTGTAATTTCATCGCATCAATCTCTCCAAGTATTTGATGCAATGGCTCTTTAGATTGCATTAATACTCCTAAACACTCCTTCAGCCTTCGCCCTAAAATGTAATGATTCCAATACCTTTGGGCCTGGGCTATAGAATTCAAAGCATATTTTTTTGAGTTTAAGCTTTCCCCTAATCCAGATATCTGAGGAAAAATATACCAAATCCAGTGTGTCTTTTTTTTATATGCTTTTAACTCTTTCAAAATAATGTCATAGGTATCGAATTGGGCATTCATAAAATGTTGAAGCTCATCCGCAGGTATGCTGGATGCATCTTTAATTCGAGGCAAACCCAAGGTGAGAATTGGTACATCTTTTATAAAGTTTTCCGCGATTCCGGGTTCAAAATCAATAACTTTTTTTTCAGAATATCTGGGGAAAATAGGATGAGCTATACAAATCCCTTTTTCAGAAGCTTCATCTACTTCTTTTTGGTTACGACAAAGAGTTACCGATTTATCACACTCTGGACAGTATTTAATATTATTGTTTTTTGTTTCAGATAACTTATCCCAATCAGTTGGACACTTATATGTAAAATCACAATTAATAATGCTGTTGTAAAACATACTTGACTGCCTCCTTTGAATAATTCCTTTTTACCCAATTCACTATTGATCGAATTCGATAATTATTCACTAATGCTTACCGCTGCCATTGTGTTTAAGATAATACAAATCTCAAAATAGACAGATTTTTCTATTTCTGTAATAACTACTATTACTGTTATTCATAAAACTTTGCAAGTGATCTACTAAATATTCTTGTACCAACTTTAAAATCCGAAAAATCAACTTCAATCTCATCTCTTAAGGTTGAGATTGAAGATACCTTACCCCACCCATATTTTTCATTAAAGACTTTCTTACCGACTCTAAATAATTGAACTTTTGTTGATGTTTTTGGTATGTTAAGTATTGATGGTTTAGCGCTATTAGTTTTATTATTTGAATTAACATTAACAATTGGATTTGGCCATTCGAATTTCATTCTACGTAAATAGAACTCCTCTTTTAACCATTGAAGATCGTTTCTCCAACGCTCCGAAGCACCGGGCTTGTTACTTCCCTGAAATCCATTAAGCCAACTGATAAAGCTAGCTATTGCATAAAGTCTTTGAGCACTATTGGCTTTACCCCAGCGTTCTTTTTCATGGCTACTATTTAAGTATTCATCTAGCGGCTCAGAAAATGCTCTAGTTAATAAGTTATGCCTTTGTTGCTCAGAGAGCGCTCCTTCTTTTACCGTGTAACCTAATTTTCTCAATGGCGATTCTTCATCCCAATCTGAAGGATCTATCTCAGAAATTGAATAATCAATACTCTCCAAATCCGAAGAGGAAATGGGCCACGTAAATTCAGGAAAATTGAGGATATACTGAAGTCCTTTATGATCTTCAACTGCAGTTAAAAGAGTATCTACTTCCCAATTTTCTAATGGATCCTCGCCAGTTATTAAGTAGTAAACAAAAAGTTCTTGGGTATAAATCCTTAAGTTTTTATTTAAATAACTTTCAGAAAACAGAATTCGGTCAATTTCTTCGTTATCAAAATCAAAATCCCCTAGTATCAAAATACTAGGATTCATTTCTACACTCACACATTCAAAATATTTACTTGATAAAAATTCTTCTAGCTCTAATTTTTTCCAGGGCCCACTTCCAAGAATCAGTAATTTTGAGTCTGAAAGTCCGATAAAGTCAGCATTTTTTTCGTAGCATAAGAAATCTCTGATGAATAACCTATTTAATCCATTCGGATACTCTAATTTCTGAATCTCGTATTTATTAATTTTTTCAGATACATCTTCTGCAATCAGTTTTTTTGTTAGCTTGGCAATCTCATCTTCAAGTTTACCTACAGACTGACGGTATTCATTTAGTTCTTTTTTCTTAAGTTTTAACTGATCGAAAATCTCACCCATTTTTAAAGTCCTTTAGTAAAATTTACAAAGAATATTAATCTTTCTTCGTCCACACATTAAGATCACCGTTGTCTGGAATTTTTTCAGTATATCTTTCCCAATAAAGCTCTACTCCTTCTTTAGTAACCCAATGATCACTTCCAGATGGGTTATATCTATCCCAAGCTAACAGATATTTGGGAATGCCGGCTTCATTTGACATAACCACCCTTTCAAATAATCCTCCTTTTTTTTCAAAAAAGGTCCAATTATGTCCAAAGCCTATATCAGCACCTTTAAAAACAATGGCCTTTGGATAAAGCAGGTTGGAATTGTAGATTGCTGAATAAGTGGCAATACCTTCACCACCAATAAATAAAAGAGAAAATCTCTCAGGTCCGTGGGTCGCACTAGTAGTAGATTTCCTCTGAAGAACTGCCCACATTGCAAAGGGTGATACCCGAAAACTCCATGTTAGTTGACGATATGCTTCTCTTAATGCTTTATTGACTTCAGTATGTGAATTTAATTCAGGATAGAAATCACTTGGTAAAGGTCGATCTTGATATTTTGGTGATGGACTTAATTCAATTGATGAAACATCTTTACAAACAATTAATTCGTACCCACCAATTTTTTCAACATTAACTCTAAATATTTCTTTTGGTACGCCCGGATCAGCATAGACGATACTATGTGACATTCCTAAATATACCTCTAAGAATCTTCCATCAATATTTGAACCGGGATAATAAATTGAATCAGTTAAAACTAAATTCCGATCAAAATTACTAAGTTCATCTACAGACATCAACCATTCCGGTACTGAACCTGATTGTAATTTTGTCTTTGGCATAGTTATAACCCCATTATCTTTGGCTGAAAAACAGTATAAAATTTTTGAGCAATATCAGCATGCCACTTAAATAAATCTTCCCATGAAGATTCATCAAAAATATTAGCCTCTGTTTTCAAGTATTCAACTCTTGAAGCATGAGCATGAGGTAGTTCTTGCCAGTCTAAGTTAAGGCCACATTCTTGATTGATTAAATCTTGATTTTCTTTTAGCCTATTAAAAAGTTCTTTTGCGTCAGGATGATCAATATAAAGTTCAACTGCAATATTTTTTGCTTGTGAATTTACTTTTAAACAAATCTTGATTCCTGACTTTCCTAAATTAATTGGTACCCAACCTTTACCTTGCACCTTTGGTCTTTTTAGGTCTATCTGATTGTCATCAAGATAATTAGTAAATGCAGTCCAATATTTAAGCTGAAGTTGTGTGGTTGGAGTCGAGAGCATTACAGCTCTTGATAGTTCATTAGAACTCCTAGTCCAATTGTTCGGATTTACAATAATTTGAAAATTAGGATTAAAGTTCTGCCCAGATCTTGTCACACTCAATTGAACAGCGAAAAAATTTAAACCCTCATGGGTGTTCTCATTCAGGAAATTAATAGCTGCCGCATGCTCTGGTTGAATATCTGTCGCTATCCAAATAATTGTTTTAGCATTCACCCCGGCAGCGTAGGTGAGAATTTGACCAAGATGATTATGATCCGTTTTTTCTAGTTGATTTTCAATAATCACTTCACCTTGATCATCTGTACAAAAAATATCTACGAAAAACCGACCAACAGGGTGTTCAATTCTCACTAGTTCAAGTTGATTAAGTCCTAGTATCTTCCCAAATTTAGTTAAATTTTCAGCCTCTGCTAACCAGGGTGTAAAGTCTTTTTCTTCATGCGGCCATGCATCTCTTGGATTCGCATCTTGTGCCCATTCAATTGGCATAACATTTTCCTTTAACAGTAGTTAGGTTTTAGTTTGATGTATTAAAAATGATGATCTGTAAGCCAATTTTTAAGTTGTTGCAATTGATTGTCTTGAATACCAACATTTCCATTGCAAAGAATAAGTTCCTCACAATATTTAGGGAACTCTAAAAAAGAATCATCTAACGCTTTCCAATTTGCTAAGATTTGTCGGTCAATCATATAGTTCTTTATTTCGTTATATCGTGGCCATTTCCCGATGTGAGGTCCTCCAGTGACTCCACTGATCAAATTACTGATTTGGCTTGGTAAAAATTTTTTAATTGCTGTAATGTCATGATGAAATCTCCAACTCGAAGAAATAATAATTTTGCAAGGATGATTATTTAATAATTTAACTAATGTAGCTGTATTTGAAAAAAGTAAATCACTCGAACTCGTTGTTGAGTGAAGAACACCATCAAAATCTAAAAATAAAATCTTTTCCATATTTAATTTTCTACAGATTAATACCGGTCTTTCCCGGTGGTCAGCTTACCCACACCTTGAAAGGATTCCCATAGGAAATGGAGTAGTAAGGCTAGTAAGCTGATATGGTTTTTTCATGTAAAGACAATGTCTTCCGACTTTGAGGCACTCATACCCAATCCTCTTGGTCGCTACAAATATCAAAAGTAAACAGCAAGCACAACGGGGTAAAGCCACAGCGATAATTAAAACCAGTCATTTTTTGAAAGGTTAAAAAATTTTCTATCTAGCATCTGTATGTCAATACTCAAATCAGAACTATCTAATGTCTCAGTTAATTTCTCAATGAATATCTTTGTATATGTACTCCATTCGGTATTATCTTCAAGTCGAAGTAATAACCATGCAAGAATCGTAATCCAGACCTTCTCAATGTCATGCTTCTTGGAAAGGATTTCAATTATTTCCAATAATTCTTTAGGGAGGCTTTTTTTGAAGATATCCGATTTTATTATTTTTATAAACACACGCACGTGACCCATTTGTTCTATCGTATCACTAGCTAAACCGATAAGTTCTATAGGAGTAAATATCTTTATTTCTATCTTGATTTCTTCTTGGGGAGGCAATGCCGATGACATTTTTTCAACATGACTAACTCTAGGGTTTGAAATATTTGCATTAACAATACTTGCGGTAGGACTTCTTCTTGTTAAAAGTGGAGTTACAGACACAGCACTTATTGGGGAAAAACTTTGATAGCTCGAAATATTCATCACCATTTTATCTGAATGCATTTCACGAATCGAGCTAGCCCCTCCCCATCCAGCAGCTTGCATTTGAGCAATTTTCTGTAACTCTGGTAGGTCAAGTGGCTTTTCCTCTTCTAACCTAACGTGAATTAATAAACAATTCGTATTCTCCGTGACCAGTTGATATCGAAGTGCTAATTCTGTTTTTTCTTTGTCTCGTATGAGATCCTTTAATCTTTTGGTAGCACCTAATCTAGCTAAATTAAAATCTTCAGATCTATTCAATTGATTGGAGCTAACGTTTGCTTTTTCTGATTGATCTTCAATCTCAAATGAAAGTGATGGTGCTGTTCTAATAGGATGATCAAATCCTGCAAATATATGACTAGTATTTCCATGGAAAATGGTGTCGATATTTCCGCTTACCCATAACGGTTCATCACTAGATCCCCAATTAATACTTACATTTTTAATTTTTGGCAAACGAATACGATTAAACATTCTCACTATAGCTTGTTCAAGGTTTTCATTCGGCGCAACTAATTCACAGGCACCACCAGATTTTTCAGCGAGTTCCTGTAAAAATGATTCTGCTGGAGCACTTCCAACACCAATCGCGAATACTCGATGTCCAGAGTCGTTAGCCTCCTGGATTACTTTTTCAGTTTCCCAAATTTCACCATCTGTGATAATTAAAACATCAGATTGACATTCTCCATTACCCAAATTAAATGTTGAAAGTAAAGCACCACCAGTTTCAGTGCCACCCATGTCCGCTTTAGTTTTTCCAATTAAAAAACTAGCTGCTATGGTATTGAATTTATTTGCTGATTTCATCTCTTTAATTAAGTGCTTTACATCTGTCCCATAACAAGAATACGAAAATCGATCCTTACTTTCCAAGTGACTTAAGACATGGTGAATTGCACGTTTTGCGGATTCGATACTATCGCCTTCCATTGATCCTGAACAGTCAACAAGTATCTTTAAATTAATTGGTTTTGTAGATTGAGTCTTGGGAATTGGTGGGCAAAAACTAGCCAATACGGTACAGCCTTCTGGACCAATATTTCTATCTGGAGTCACGATACAGAATGATT
This sequence comes from Polynucleobacter kasalickyi, assembly GCF_900176405.1. Taxonomy (GTDB): domain Bacteria; phylum Pseudomonadota; class Gammaproteobacteria; order Burkholderiales; family Burkholderiaceae; genus Polynucleobacter; species Polynucleobacter kasalickyi. The sequence goes on from NZ_FWXJ01000023.1 coordinate 8,510, forward strand.
GGTTTTCTAAATTGCTTAGATTGAGGATAAAGTCTCGGTCTAGGTAAGCACCACGTAATAGTTCAACGCTTAAATGATCTACTTTATTTGATACTTGAACTTGATGAGATGGGCATTCAATGGTTGCAACTTCAATTCCACCACCGAGCGCAATAGAGAGGCTAAATGGGTATTCAACAAACATACTATTTTGTGTTGTCTGATGTTCTTTGATACCCCCACCTTCACTATTTCCATATCTAGGTGCGATCGTTGTAGGAATTGTTAGTCGAATGGCTCCCTCTTCATATTTTAAGAGTTGACTATACGTGTATTCAATATGGGCTTCCTCACCTGCTTTTAAGTTACCTAAATTAACTGTGTAAAGTCCTTCTGAATTTTTTTCCAACATAATTGGAGCATCACCGTCATTTATTGCTTTTTCGTACCTTCTAGTTGCTTCTTTTTTTTCAGTCACAATACCACTTAAACGTTTACCACCCATTTCAACGCTCAGATCCATAAAGGTTGCACCCCAACTAAGTGGAAACGTGTAAACGATTTCTAAATTGTGATTCGTTTCATTTTTATAATTCTGCGTTACAGTCATTTCAAATAAAAGTCCTTTGACCAGGCCTTTTGCTTTAACTGACTTTAATGACATTTGATCGCCATCAATTGTTGATAGGCCAAAGCGCTCATCTATTCCAATCATTTCTTATCCTTTTTTACGTATTCATACGCCTCTAAAACCATCTTAAAAAATCTTCTTAATTCTTCAGGGCTGAGCCCAGCAGTTTCCGGACTAACCTGTAACTCAATACCATCTTTAATGTATAAATGACTACGAACTTCGATCTGACCTGCTTGCTTTTTTCGCGCAGGAAGATCGAGTAGCTCTCCTGACAAGACTTCCCGAATGCGCTCTAGGGATATTCCAGCCTCACTTAATTGCTTGATTCGAAGTATCTTCTCAAGATGAAGGCTCACGTAGTGAGCTGCTCGGGTTTGTCCTATGGGCTTATCCAATAATCCGATTTGTATGTAATAACGAACCGTTCTGGAGCTGACTCCAGAAATGTCGCATAACTCTTCAAAGGTATATGTTTTAGTATCCATGAGTTTATATTAACATAATTACTGTAAATATAACTGTAAATATAAATAAATTTTATTAAAATACCTTATCTTCGTTATGACTTTTATCTACTAAAGTTATTAATTTCAGATACTTACTAAGTAAATCAAAGAGAGAAAATTGATTCGTTTTAGAACTTATTTAGAAGAAATGAAAGAACTAGGCGTTCATGGACAAAATATCGAGTCACTTTCAAATGGTAATTAGATACCAGAAGATATTCTTAGAGCAGATATTGAAAGACTATTTTGAATTCATACCGATCAAAGTTAAGAGGCCTTGGTAATCCCCCCTCAGGTTAACTGAATTTAGAAGTAGAATTTTCTCATTGAGAGGAGTTCTACATGAAGCGTTCAAAATTTACAGATAGTCAGATTATGGAAGCCCTAAAAAGGGTAGATAGTGGTTTAGCGGTTCCCGAGATTTGTCGAGAGTTAGGGATTAGTACGGCTACTTTTTATAAATGGCGTGCGAAGTACGGTGGTATGGATACATCCATGATGGCTCGCATGAAGGAGCTTGAAGCTGAGAATGCCCGCTTAAAGAAGATGTATATTGAGGAGAAACTCAAAGCGGAGATATTAAATGAGGCTATCACAAAAAAGTGGTGAGGCCGTCTCGCAGACGTGAGATGGCCCAAAAGGCAGTAAGAGATAAAGCAATCCCCATTCGATTGGCCTGCGCCATATTTGGCGTGAGCGAGTCTTGTTATCGCTATCAAGCCAAGAACAACGCCGAGAATGAGCTGATTGCTAACTGGCTGATCCGTTTAACAGATAACAACCGCACTTGGGGCTTTGGCCTTTGCTATTTGTATCTGCGTAACATTAAGAACTTTACCTGGAATCATAAGCGTATTTATCGTATTTACAGAGAGTTAGAGTTGAACCTACGGATCAAGCCACGTAAACGTCTGGTGCGTGAGAAGCCGGAGGCTTTAACTGTTCCACTAGCAATCAACCAAGTATGGTCAATTGATTTTATGCATGACCAGTTAGAGGATGGGCGCAGTATTAGGTTGTTTAATGTCATTGATGACTTTAATCGAGAGGCTTTAGGAATTGAAGTGGATTTTTCATTACCCTCCGAAAGAGTGATACGGAGTTTGGATCAAATTATTGGTTGGCGAGGTAAGCCCTGTGTGATTCGAGCAGACAACGTACTAAATGCAAGAACTTTTTCCAGCGATAGGCAAAGCCATCCCGTCAGAGGGTGTAAATTAATCTGTGTAAGTTGATTCCAGTTTTTAGTGAAGGTTTAATCTTTCACCAAATTCAATCTCAAATCGATTCATCGCAGATCT
>NZ_FWXJ01000027.1 GCF_900176405.1 Polynucleobacter kasalickyi
ATCTATTTGGGACATTGGTATTACCTATATTAAAAAAGTTCGTCGAAAAAACTAGTTTAATAAATACCTTTGTCCCCCGTTTATGATGTAGAGCCAATCTTTTTGATCTTACCGGTAAAGAATGCAAAATTCGCATACCATCATTAATTTCAAGTCTTGCATCGAGCGTGTCATAATGCCCTGAAATCTTCGACTCGATCTCATCTCTTAGAGCTTTTTCTTTTAAGTGGGGATCATCAGGGACCGGGGCAAAGAAAGCATCAATTTCAGCTCGTGTAGGTATGCGTCGCTCTTTTAATTTAAGTTGTTTGGATGTATGAAATCTAATCGGGGTAGCTTTGTCTAGCTGTGCCTCCCAATATTCATTATTGGCAAAAATCATTTCAAGTTGAATAACTAGCTGAAGGTCGAGCAAATTTAATAGTCGAATTTTTAACTCATCAGTATCCAAATGACTAAAAGCAGCGATTAACCTTCTTTGGTAATCGCCCTGATTCTTGGAAATATCCCTTATATCAAAATATTCCCAAAAGTTAAGCCATTCAAATGGTGGTAGCGATTGTCTGTAGTTTTCCATACTAGAATCCTATCTGCCGTAAATTTTAAATAGTTTTATTATGTGTTGTAGTTTACCGAAGTAATGAATTAATGTTGATCTGTATCAGTCCCTGTTTCAGCCGAGCATATTTAAATTAATACCGTAAATAATAATTCCCCCATAGGCTTGGGACTGAAATCTACGAGAGGGATTATCCAAGAAGTAATTGAGGCTCTATGACTAGTTTTATAGTGGCAACTCCTTTAAGTATATACACTTGGTTATTAAAAGTAAAAAAATTGAGTAAGTTATTACGTAAATTTACTAAAAGTAATAAGATTGATAAATGTTATCTAAATCAGATGTACCTTTATCAAGTCTTATTAAGTTATTAACCTCTTTTAATACCGAGGCAGGCTATCTTGTACCTACAGAAACTGGAATGTCTAAGTCAATATTGGATGCCCATAGCTCATTAAGAAGTTACTTGGCACAAACTGGAGTTCATGATTATTCATTGCAAGAAAAAGGAACAGAGTCAAAAGTTACAGAAGAAATCAATGTAATTACTTCTGACAAAATAGTAACCACAAAACTGTCTCTTTATAGACCCGAAACAAAGAATGGTGATCCTCGTATTTGGATTTATAAGTTAAATGAATTTGCGAATGCATACAACCTGCTTGCATTTATAAAGATTAATGAGCGGTTATTTTTGTTTAATGCAAGCGATAAGAAGCTTGTAAAAAATGATGGAATCGGAAATTTAACTTTAGTATCAGATACACCTTTAGCAGAACTTTTACAAACTAAGAGTAATTATTTAGATGAACATGCAGAAGAACTCATTGGTAAATTAAAGCTAATTTCAAATAGGGGATTTGTTGAGTCCTTACGCAATGGAGATACAGGCGTAGGTATGACATTGGAAACATTACTAGGAATAACTGCAAATTCTAACAGGGCACCTGACTATAAAGGCATAGAGATTAAGGCTAAGAGAGTAAGAGGTGCAAACAATAGAACTACAAACAACGTCAGTCTTTTCTCTCAAGTGCCTAATTGGCCCTTAAGTACCTGCAAAAATGGATTGGCAATACTGAATAAGTGTGGCTATATTGACTCTGAAACAAATAGGCTCCAGTTATATTGCACAGTCAGTAACTCACCTAATCCCCAGTCACTTAGCCTTTTTGTTAATGAAAATGACAATTTAGTGGAGTGCAAAAAAATTATCAGTGGTACAGCTGAACCAATTGTTGTATGGGATTTAGGTAATTTAAAAACACAGTTAGAGAGCAAGCATAAACAAACATTTTGGGTTAAAGCAAAGACCAAAAAAAATGAAAATAATCTGGAATGTTTTCACTACATAGAAGTAGAGCATACTCAAAATCCTCTAACGGCTAACCTACCTTCATTAATAGAGATAGGCGCAATCACGATGGACTTTACGCTCTCTAAAAAGGCTACAGGCAATGGTACGAGAGATCATGGATACCTATTTAGAATTAAACCAAGTAACTTTGATTTACTCTTTCCACCTAGCAAAATAATTAAGCTAACTACTTATTAACTTTCATTTGCCTTGTTAATGATTTTTGCAAAGTGTTCACCAACTGCTTTCGCAAGAAAAACAGGAACAGCATTTCCAATTTGTGTGTACTTTGGTAACTCCCTTGAAAAATTACCCTCCCTTGGATTTCCAGCCCTCCGGATGCCACCAGTCGTTCGAGAACCAGCAAAACGATAGTAATCAGGAAAACCTTGTAGCCTAGCCCACTCTCTAACAGTGAGGGTACGTGGTTGCGAAAAATGTACATAATCATCAGGTAAAGATGTGGCAGTAATTGTGGGACCCTTCTCATCCCACTTTGCAGGCAGAACTCTTTGAGCAAACTTTTTTGTCTTCATGCTCTCATGTATTTTTCCATCATGTTCATGCATGTATTTGAATTTAGTAAGAACGTTTGGGGCATGTTTACTATACTCTTGCTCAGTTAAGATTGAGCCCTTTGCTAGCAATTTACCATCTACAGTGGTTCGGAAATATTTTTGTACTGTAGTTGCCGCAGGCTTTACATACTTATTTGTAAAACCTCCATTCTCATAATTGTCATCAACAAGATCGCCTAGTAAGTCTTCTAAATCACAGGCATCAAATGTAGGGGATGGCAAAAACCCATTAGCAACGATGCCTTTAATAAGAGACTCAGATTTTTTATACACATCATTTCTGATTCCAACCAATAAAACTCGCGGGCGGTTTTGGGAAACGCCATAGTCTTTTGCACGAACTAAACTAAAGTTAACTTGGTAGTCTTTCAAATTCTTAAAAGTTGAAAGCACATCTTCCCATATCTCACCTTTCACGCCATCCGGGTTCCATTTTGCTGATAACAACCCTTTTACATTTTCAAATAAAAATATTTTTGGCTTTAGGACACTAACAACATAGGCCATATCTTCATATAAATGGTTTGATGGTAGTTGTTCCTTATCAACAGAATAAGAGCGTCTATGCCCAATACCAGAAAAACCCTGGCAAGGAGGTCCTCCAACCAGCAAATCTAAATCACCATTTTTAACATCAATATTTAATTGATTTTTAAGTTCTTTAATTGTGTTGGTTAAAAGTTTTTTGTTTAATACTAAATCTTTAATATCGTTACAGTGAAATGCTGTGTCGCGCAAATACGGATATTCGTATTCGCGATTTATAAGATAACTTTCAATTGCGTCCTTGTTGAGCTCGTTAACATATGCTGGATGAAATCCAGCCAGTTCAAGTCCAAATGACAAGCCTCCACAGCCAGCAAAAAAGTCTGCTACAAATAATTGTTTATCTTTCATGTTACCTATTTTACAGATTTTAGTAAAACTTTAATCAACTTCTTAACTATGAACATTTTGTTATCTCTTAGATTAAGTCTATTAGTTGTTAAGTTAATTTTGAGTTACCCCTAGTTAAGTAGATATTTTAAAAGTGCTGACCTTGCCCTCGTTAAACATACTTCTTAACCGCTTCAATTATGCAACCTTTTTCTGAGCTGCATACCATCGCTTCTCAAACTCCATTGGACTT
>NZ_FWXJ01000010.1 GCF_900176405.1 Polynucleobacter kasalickyi
CATTTATTATTTTAACAAGATAGAAACGTCAAGGACAGACAGGCTGTCCGTGCTATTCATCCTCGCCCTGAACGGCGAGGTTTTCCGCACGATTGGATAAAATTTAAAGCCTCTCCGAGATTCAACTCAGAGAGGCTTTTCTGCTATTTTTAGTAAGATTTATTAAATTACTTACTCAATGTCGCTGCGCCCGCTTTACAAACTAATTCATCCTGAGATCCTGTGCCGCCTGAACAACCGATGGCACCAATGATTTTTCCATTTTCAACTAACGGGATACCGCCTCTAGAAGCGATAACGCCGTCTAAAGTAATAATGTTGTTGTTTTTACCAATATTAATGCCCTTTTCAAACAACTTGGTTTCACGACGAAAACGTGCTGCTGCCTTCGCTTTGTGTTCAGCAATAGCAATAGAAGCTAATTGTGCATTGTCCATTCTTTTGAAAACAATTAAATCTCCATTGACATCTACCACTGCGATATTCATTTTCCAGTTACGTTTTTTTGTTTCTGCGATTGCTGCATTAATAGCAGCTTCAGCACGTTCAAGATTAATCGGAGTACCTAGTGCTAAATCGAATGGCATGGCATCAGGAACATCATCAGCTGGATCTGGGGCTGGCTGTGCCATACCAAATGATGCTTGCAAACCTACCAATATCATTATCAATATTTTTAGTTTCATTTTATTCATAGTGCATCTCCTCATTCATTACGTTATTTTTAAAGGTGTCCTCAGTTTGCACTGATTTTCTGGTTTTGAAAATCAGTTTGAACTAAGGACATTCCCTATGAAACAAAATGGGTTTACTGAGTGAAACCTTTTTTCTTGAGCCAGTCATTAATGACTTGCGCAACTTGCATATTGTTTTTATCCATCATCATCATGTGAGAATTACCCTTAATGCCGATCTCAGGCAAGTTAATCACATCAATTTTTGCACCCGCAGCAGTATATTTTTCATTCAGTCCTAATTGCCCCTTCCTCATGGATGGCCAACGAGAATCTTGATCAATGTAATCTCCATAAACTGTCAAGATAGGCATCCCGTTTAAGGCTGCCAACTTTTCTGGGGCTGGGTCACCGAGTCCCGCTGGTTCAACGAGCACTAAAGCTTTTACTTTGTCTGGTCTGGCTTGAGCAACTTTTTGTCCAAACTGACCACCTTGACTATGCACTAAAACTACGCAAGGGCAGACTTTATCGACGAGTTCTGTATAGGCCTTAATCGTCACTTCATCTGTGCTGGTCCAGCGTGGCACTACTTGACGCATGAAATTCAAATAACCTTCTGCTGGGAACTGACTGCCAGCAAATTGTTTTCTTTGCGCAGGGTCGTCATTCCACCCACCTGTACCGATTCGAAAACGACTCCAAGGATTATCAATGGTTAGGTACTGAGGTGGGGAAGGCCAAATATCTGGAGATGCAAAGCCGGATCGACCACGCTCGACAGCATCAGAAACATAGGTTTTCCAGCCATTCCGAATAAAGTACTGCTGCCAACCTTCCCGACCGTCTGGTGTTGACTCGTAAGTCACCCCGGTCAATCCACCGCCATGCCATAACAAAATTGGTAATTTTGCTTTTAGATTTTTGGGGGTGAAATACTGCACATACATCGATTCAACCAAATATTTCCCATTAGGATCAAGCCGCGCAGGTGCTCCACCTGGCGTAAAGACAACATCTTTCACTTCTTTACCACTGACTTCAGCAAACCGCCCACCAACATGAAAGGAACCTATATCCACAATATTCATCGGTGGTAATTTTGGAGTTACGGACGGTTGCGCCTGACCTACCGTTGCAAGCAGCGATAGGGAAATTAAAGAAGCGGTACGCAAATGCGCGCGAGTCTGCTTAAGCTGATGCTTTCTTTTGAAAAACCACATATTGTCTCCGTTATTTATAGTAAGTAATATTTTGATTTAATTTAGCACAAAAAAAACCCACTTCTACAAGAAATGGGTTTTAGGTTTTGACATTTCATCCTCAAAACATCGCAGTTACATCTTTAAAATGGAATATCGTCATCCATTGCACCTAAAGATGAACTTGGTGAGCTCGATGGCAAGCTCGAAGGTGCATCATTACGCTCTCGATAGCTACTAGATGAAGGCGCACTACTCTCGCTAGAGCGACCTCCTAGCATCTGCATAGAGTCAGCAATAATATCAGTGGAGTACTTTTCAACCCCAGCATTGTCAGTCCACTTTCTAGTCCGAAGCTTTCCTTCCACATAAATAGCAGAACCTTTTTTCTGGTACTGAGCAACAACCTCAGCCAGTTTTCCAAAAAAGGTAATCCGATGCCACTCGGTTTGTTCTTTCATCTCATTCGTGGCTTTGTCTTTATATTTATCGGTGGTTGCAACAGTGATATTAGTAACAGCATCACCACTCGGTAGATAACGTGTTTCTGGGTCTTTTCCTAGATTTCCAACAATGATTACTTTATTTACCGATGCCATAACAACCTCCAAAAATTATTGAGTACTACTCATGAATACTGATGCTAATGATTTCATTTTACCAATGAAACTGGTGAAATCCAGCGAAAATCGCCCTTACGAATGACTGGCTTTTACTTTTCTAACCAATCCGGTCATATTAAAAATTAACAACCACCAAGCAAACATTAACCCTAAGCTAATCATAAATATGGCTTGAATTCCCAACTGACCGAACACCCATCCACCCATAATTCCACCTAAAAACAAACCGATAGACATTGAAGTGTTGTAAATACCTAGTCCAGCCCCGCGATTATCACCAGCAATGACAGAAATAAGTGAAGGAATTAAGGACTCTAGGATGTTGAAGCCGGTAAAAAAGATTACCAAGCCAAATCCTAAAACGTATAGATTCAAATTTTCCATACCGATAATGCCGAAAAAGATTAATTGTGCGAACACCACAAAAAATGCTCCAGCCTTTAAAAGTAAGGCGAGTTGATTCTTTTTCTCTGCTCTCATGAGCATTGGGGCCATCACCACTAAAGAAAGAATTAAAACAGTGATATACATTTTCCAGTGGGAAGGAAGATCAAGGCCATCGGCTAGCATCATGCGAGGAATAGCTATAAACATAGCAACCTGGGTGGCATGGATGAGTAATACACCTAAATTTAATTTAACCAGTTGGGAATTGTTTAGAACCTTCATAAAGCGATCCCAATTATTTTGCGTGCCCTCTGGTTGAGGAAGATTTAACATTGGCGCGGAAGGTACAAATTGAATAGTTACAATCAAGGCAGCCAGACCCAGACAAGCCATCATTACAAAGATTCCCGACATACCCAATAACTCATATAAGGGCGTAGCAATAATGACTGACAAGGCAAAACTCAAAGCAATACTACCCCCGATAATTGCCATTGCGCGCGTACGCACCTCTTCTCGAGTTGAATCGGCAACCCAGGCAGAAATAGCTGCAGAAATTGCACCTGCTCCTTGGATTGCACGACCTGCCAAAATCCAAAACAAATCATCATGACTCGCGGCCACTAATGCGCCAATAATAAATAAACTCAAGCCAAAGGCAACAATTGTTTTTCGGCCATAACGGTCAGACAACATTCCTAAAGGAATATGTAATAAAGCCTGGACCATGGCATAAATACCAATCGTCAAGCCAACCAAAGTGGAGTTATCGCCATTTGGTAGATTTTTAGCGTGCAAACTAAAAATCGGAATAATCAAAAATAACCCAAGCATTCTGAGGGCAAAGACGCAAGCTAGGGCTATAGATGATCTAAGTTCTGACGGATTCATAAATTAAGGCTATATTAATGGGTTAAGCTGAGTATAAGCACATATATATTATGAACGAAGAAATTAAAATCCGTGGCGCTCGAACCCACAACCTTAAAAACATTAACCTTGATATCCCTAGAGATAAACTCGTAGTACTGACAGGTCTTTCAGGATCCGGCAAGAGCTCTTTGGCATTTGACACGCTTTACGCGGAAGGTCAACGTCGCTACGTAGAGTCATTATCAGCCTATGCAAGGCAGTTTTTACAATTAATGGATAAACCGGATGTGGATTCCATTGAGGGGCTCTCGCCGGCAATTTCTATTGAACAAAAGGCAACTAGCCATAATCCAAGGTCGACTGTTGGTACTGTTACTGAAATTCATGATTATTTACGTTTGTTATTTGCCCGTGCAGGGACACCTCACTGCCCAGAACATGAACTACCTCTAGAAGCCCAAAGTGTTTCGCAAATGGTGGACCATATTTTAGCGATGCCTGAAGATACAAAGCTCATGATTATGGCCCCCATCGTTTCTAATCGTAAGGGCGAGTTTGAGGATTTGTTTGAAGACCTACAAGCGCAAGGCTTTGTCCGCTTTCGAATTCGCTCAGGTGGTGGCACAACGAATACGGCAAAAGCCAAGGTATATGAAGTCGACAGTCTACCAACCTTAAAAAAAACCGATAAGCACTCCATTGAAGTAGTAGTTGATCGTATCAAAGTAAAAGAAGATATTAAGCAACGTTTAGCTGAGTCTTTAGAAACTGCCCTTCGACTAGCTGATGGTAGAGCGCTCATCGTTGATATGGATAACGAGGGTGAAGTACTATTTTCTAATAAATTTGCTTGCCCTATTTGCTCTTTTGCCTTGCAAGAATTAGAACCCCGATTATTCTCTTTTAACAATCCAATGGGCGCATGCCCGAGTTGCGATGGTTTAGGTCATATTTCCTTCTTCGATCCGAAACGAATTGTGATGCACCCTGAACTATCACTGGCCTCAGGAGCAATTAAAGGATGGGATCGTCGGAATCAATTTTATTTCCGCCTGCTCCAAAACTTAGCAAACTTTGCTAAGTTTGATTTAGATGTTCCCTTTGAACTTTTAAGTCAAAAAGTTCAAGATTTGATCCTCTTCGGTTCTGGGGCCAATAAGATTGACTTTGAATACCTGAACGAAAAAGGTGTACCAGTTATCAAGCCACATACTTTTGAGGGGATTATCGCCAATTTTGAAAGGCGCTATCGTGAGACCGATTCTTCGGCAGTTCGTGAAGAATTAGCAAAATATCAAAATGTAAAGAGTTGCCCTGACTGTGCTGGTAGCCGACTTCGTAAAGAAGCCCGCTTCGTTAAAGTTGGTGAAGGACAGAGTAGTAGAGCTATTTTTGAAATTAGTAACTTACCTCTCAAAGCTGCTTACCAGTATTTTTCAGAGTTAAATCTTAAAGGTGCGAAACGAGAAATTGCGGATCGAATTGTTAAAGAAATTTCCTCTCGGCTCAAATTTTTAAATGATGTCGGATTGGATTATCTCTCTTTAGATCGAAGTGCCGATACGCTATCTGGTGGCGAAGCACAACGTATTCGATTAGCTTCACAAATTGGTTCTGGTTTAACTGGCGTCATGTACGTGTTAGATGAGCCATCCATTGGACTGCATCAACGCGATAACGATCGTTTAATCCAAACGTTAGTTTATTTACGTGACTTAGGGAACTCCGTATTGGTTGTAGAGCATGATGAAGACATGATTCGTGCGTCTGACCATGTGATTGATATTGGCCCTGGCGCTGGTGTACATGGTGGAAAAGTGATTGCACAAGGTACTCCAGCAGAAATTGAAGCCAACCCAGACTCCTTAACAGGTCAGTACTTATCTGGTAAAAAAAGAATTGAAGTACCTAAAAAGCGACTTGAACCCAATGATCGATGGATTACGATTGAAGGCGCAACCGGGAATAATTTAAAAAATGTAACCGCTAAAATTCCTGTTGGCTTATTAACCTGCATTACAGGTGTTTCTGGCTCCGGTAAGTCCACGTTAATTAACGATACCCTGCATCATGTAGTCGCCCAACACTTATATGGTTCCCATGCGGAGCCTGAGCCTTATAAATCAATTGACGGCTTAGAACATTTTGATAAGATTATTAGCGTTGACCAGTCTCCCATTGGTAGAACTCCGCGTTCCAACCCTGCAACTTATACTGGGTTATTTACCCCAATCAGAGAATTATTCGCAGGTGTTCCAGCCGCACGAGAACGAGGTTATGAAACCGGTAGATTTTCATTTAACGTCAAAGGCGGTAGATGTGAAACCTGTGAGGGTGATGGCGTTATTAAAGTAGAAATGCACTTTTTACCCGACGTGTATGTCCCGTGCGATGTCTGCCATGGAAAACGTTACAACCGCGAAACTTTAGATATTCGCTATAAAGGTAAAAATATTCACGAAGTACTAACGATGACAATTGAACAAGCCCATGACTTTTTTGAGGCGGTGCCCATTGTTCGTAGAAAATTAAAAACACTGCTAGATGTTGGTTTGGGCTATGTCCGATTAGGGCAAAGTGCCACCACTTTGTCCGGTGGTGAAGCCCAACGCGTCAAACTATCATTGGAGCTATCCAAACGAGATACGGGTAGAACGCTGTACATCTTAGATGAGCCAACGACTGGCCTACATTTCCAAGATATTCAACTGTTATTAGAAGTCATCCAATCTTTGCGAAAGCAGGGCAATACGATTCTCATCATTGAGCATAATTTGGATGTAATTAAGACAGCAGATTGGATTATTGATATGGGGCCAGAGGGCGGTGCAGGTGGCGGTTTAATCATTGCAGAGGGCAGTCCTGAGCAAATCGCAAAGTCTCCAAAAAGCTTTACTGGAAAATATTTGAAACCGCTTCTAAAAGCAGCCAACTAAATAAGGTAGCTGATAGACTAGACTAGAATTTTCAGTAATCTCTTTTCGGCTTTTTCTAAACAATCGGGGGATCCTAGCAAAGTAAGGATATCCTCTTCTTGAAAGGTAATGCTTTCATCAGGGGCTAGGTTCTTGTAATTTGAGTGGGATCCTGAGATTTTTCGACGGATAGCATGCAAATCGGCTCCTGACTCTTTCTGCAACCAATCTAGGTTTTTTCCGACTCCCTGAGTATTAGCTTTTAACTTTACAGAATGTAACCTTGAAGAGTTGGTGGTTTCACTGTCATCATTTTCAAAACTCGGAAAAAAGCCTTTCAATGCGCCGTATCGATTTTCCCTAGCCTGAGTCACCCGTCTTATAACCCGTTTAATCGGCACACCTACTACCGTTAAAACTTGTGCCGACAACATCAAGCCACCTTCCGTTTTCTCAGGAATCACTTGAGTAGCGCCAACTAATTCTAATTTTTCCACTTCGGTCTCATCGGTTGCGCGAACAATGATGGGTATCCCTGGGTGTAATAATTCGACTTGTTGAATCACTTTTATTGTTTCGTTGATATTTTGAAATGTAATGACCACGGCTTTGGCTCGCACGATACCTGCTGCAATCAGATGGTTTTTACTTTGCGAAGCACCGTAAACCACAGATTTACCGGCTTGACTGGCATCACTGACTCGGTCAGGGTCCGCATCTAGTGCGATATATTTAATTTGTTCTTGCTCTAAGATGGTTGCTAGCTGCTGTCCAGAAATGCCAAACCCACAAATAATTACATGATCTGAATTTTTCAAGCTTTGTGAGGCAATTTTGGTCAAATTAAGGGATTGATTAAACCATTCATTCCTGACGAATCTCAAAGTAATCTTATCGTTAAATTGAATCAACACTGGTGCCAACATCATCGATAACAACATTGCGGCAATGACAGACTGCGAAACACTAGGAACAATCCAATCCAGTTGATCAATCTGTTGAATTAAAACAAAACCAAATTCACCTGCTTGGGTCAAACAAATTCCCGTTCTAATCGCCTCAGCAGAGCTAGCACCGAAGCGCTTGGCCAAACCAGCAACAATCACAAATTTCAGGATGAGCGCCCCAAAAAATAGGAATATGACTAAATGGAAATGATTAAAAACAACATGGAAATCGACCAACATACCGATGGAAATGAAAAACAGCCCTAATAAAATATCTCGGAAAGACTCAATGCCCTCTTCCACTTGAAATCGATAAGGGGTTTCAGCAATTAACATACCAGCCATAAAGGCCCCTAATGCCATTGATAAGCCGATATATTCAGTGATGGCAGATACGCCAATGACCACTAATAAGACATTAAGCATGAAGAGTTCTTGCGATTTCATACTAGCCACTAACTTAAACCACGAACTAAAGATACTTTTTCCAACAACGAAAATTAACAGTAAGGCGACTGTTATTTTTACTCCAGCTAACGATAAAGCAACGGCCATATCTCCTGAGTTTTTATCTAAGGAGGGGATTAAGATGAGCAAGAAAATGACCACTAAATCCTGGAAGATCAGTACACCAACAACATTTTTGCCGTGGGGAGTATCGAGCTCAAATTTTTCAGCAAGTCCTTTGATCACAATCGCTGTTGAAGACATGGCTAAAGCCCCCCCCAATGCAAACAAGACATGCCAAGGAAGGCTTAAGGGCAGAAAAAAACGTAGTAAGTATCCGGCTGGGATTGTCAAAAACATTGTCAGGAAGACCTGGCTGGCCCCAAATCCAAAAACAATGCTCTTCATCGACTTGAGTTTGCTTAAATTAAACTCTAAACCAATCGAGAACATCAGAAAAACAACCCCAAACTCAGCAAAGTTCTTTAACATGGTGCTATCAGCTGCTAGAGCAGTAGCATTTGGACCAATCACAAGGCCTGCTAATAAATAACCTAAAATAGGAGGTAATTTACTAGCGCGTATTATTAGTACCCCAGCAAGTGCTGAGGCCAATAAGATGAGTGCGGTTTGCAAAATAGAAGGCATATACTAAATATTATGATATTCGAACAAAGTGAACATTTCACTAATTTGGCTAAGAATACCCTTGAAATTGAATCTCAGGGTATTCAACTACTGAAAAATCGGTTTGATAACCAAGAACAACGGGATGCTTTTTTAAAAGCCGTTGATCTTTTAATGCATTGTCGGGGCCGGATTGTGGTGTCTGGCATAGGCAAATCAGGACATATTGCCAGAAAAATTGCCGCAACCTTCGCCTCAACGGGTTCACCTGCCTTTTTTGTCCATCCTGCAGAAGCAAGCCATGGCGACCTAGGCATGGTGCAATCTGAAGATGTTTTTCTGGCCTTATCCTACTCTGGAGAAGCGACTGAATTGATGACCATTGTGCCATTAATTAAACGGATGGGGGCTAAACTCATTGCCATGACTGGCAAACCAGAATCTTCATTAGCAAAATTTGCGGATATTCATCTAAATGTAGCCATTCAAAAAGAAGCTTGTCCTCTAAATCTTGCACCTACCACTAGCACGACAGCTACTCTGGCGATGGGCGATGCACTGGCGGTGGTCTTATTAGATGCAAAAAATTTCCAAGCAAGCGATTTTGCCTTGTCTCATCCCGGTGGCAGCTTAGGTAAAAGATTGCTGACATTAGTCCGAGATATCATGCACTCAGGCAATGATATTCCCACGAATACCGTCACCGACTCCTTTAAAAATCTTTTATTAGAAATGTCTAAAAAAAGATTGGGGATGACCATCATCACTGATATCAACCAATCTGTTTTAGGTGTGTTTACCGATGGTGATTTACGTAGATTGTTAGAAAAAACATTACAACTTGAAGATGTTAAGGTTGCAGATGTGATTACACTCCAGCCGAAAACTGTCTCGCAAGATGTCTTGGCGGCAGAGGCTTTAGAAATCATGGAACGCCATCGCATTAACCAATTAGTGGTGGTTGATCAACACAATAAATTAGTTGGTGCCTTAAATATGCACGACTTACTTACCAACAAAATTCTCTAGGCGACTGCATTTTGAGCGATATCTACCTAACGAACCAAATAGCAAATTTCCCACAAGCATTGGAAAGAGCTCAACATATTCAACTACTCATATTAGATGTTGATGGGGTATTAACGGATGGCTCCCTCTTTATTAGTCCAGACGGTCTTGAGCATATTAAAGTTTTTAACAGCCTGGATGGCCATGGCATTAAGCTATTAGTAGAAAATGGTATCCAATGTGCGATTATTTCTGGTAGAAACTCTGAAATGGTGACCTTAAGAGCAAAAGCTCTGGGCATCGAACATGTGTTTTTAGGTGTCCACGATAAATTAGTGGTCTTTGAATCTCTTCGTGAAAAACTAGGATTACCCTATCAAGCTTGTGCCGCAATGGGTGATGATTGGCCGGACTTGTCCGTTTTAGCCAGGGTTGGGCTACCTGTGGCGCCCGCTCAAGCGCATGTTGAAGTCTTGAATATTGCTAGATTTATCACCCGTTTGCCTGGTGGCAATGGTGCAGTTCGCGAGGTATGTGATTTGATTTTAAAAGCACAAGACAAATACGCTCCACTTCTTCGACAAGCGCTCTGATGAATCAACGACTTACTTTTTCAACTGTTAAAGATTCTGTTACTGGATTTATTGTTCGGTTAATTCCCATACTGTTATTAGCAAGCCTCACCTTATTATCATTTTGGTATCTCAAGAAAAACATACTGCCCGAATTACCAACTGTTGCAAGAAGTAAGGAGCATAAACCCGATTACGTCTTTACTGAGGCTAAATTAACGGTTTTAAACCTTGATGGTTCGACAAAATATCGCTTATTAGGGCGAGAGTTTAAGCACTATGAAGATGATGCTTCCATTGATGTGCTCAAACCACAATTACGACTTTTTAACAAGAATGCGCAACCAACTACAGTGAGGTCTGAAACAGCTCACATTAGTGGCGACCTGGATATCGTCGAGCTTTTTAAAAATGTTCTGGTTAGTCGTCCCGATCAAATTAATTCCGCGGGATTAATCATTAATCCATTTTTTAAATTAAATTCTGAGTATTTAGAAGTATTCATTAATGATGATCGACTATCGACTCGTCTTCCGGTCAAAATTCAACGTGGTGAATCGATTGTTACAGCAACCAAGGGTGCGGACTACGACAATGTTAGCCAGTCAATTTTGATGTTTGGTGATGTCAGTGGTGTGATTGCGCCTAACAACTCATTTAAAAGGTGATGTTGTGAGAGTAACCAGATTTGACTTTCATCACATGCTCATTGGTTTTTTGCTGGTGTTGACATGCATTTCTAATTCATCCCAGGCGCTTCAGTCGGATCAAAGCAAAGCTACTCAATTTAATGCTGACAAAGTCGACTTTAACGATGTCAATCAAGAATATGTTTTAACTGGGCATGTAATAGTGCAACGGGGTAGTATTTTAGTTAAAGGGGCCAAAGCCGTCGTCGTCGTTGATCCTGATGGATTTCAAAAAATTTCCGTCATTGGAGACACGTCTCAATTAGCTGAGTTTACTCAACAGCTAGATAGCACCACTATAGAGTTTATTCACGGCGAAGGGGAGTTGATTCTCTATGAAGAAAGGACTGATGTCTTAATTATTACTGGTCAAGCTTTTACATCGAGAAGCTCTGGTAAACACTGGCGAGATAAACTGAATGCGGATCAAATACAATACAACCTATTTACTGAAAAATACCAAGCAGTAAGCAAAGGCGAGCAGAACTTTGCGAAATCATTACTGTCGCCGAAATATAAAGAATCCCCTAAACTATTTGATGTAAAGCCAAACTATGTTAGCCAATAGCCCGATTCGCTCAGCCCTGATTGCCAAGGGATTACAAAAAAAATATGGCAAAAGAACGGTTGTGCGAGACGTTAGTCTTGAAGTTAAAAGGGGTGAAATTGTAGGTTTGTTGGGCCCAAATGGTGCTGGTAAAACCACTTCTTTTTACATGATTGTTGGCTTAGTCCCAGCGGATCAAGGTACGATTACCCTCGATGGCAAGCTCATTAGTAAGTTGCCAATTCATGAAAGATCTTTCATGGGCCTCTCCTATCTACCCCAAGAGGCCTCCATTTTTCGGAAACTGTCAGTTCGAGAAAACATTCAAGCAGTGTTAGAGCTCCAAGTGGATGCCAATGGTAAAAAAATGACTCGTAGTGCAATGAACGGTAGATTAAATGCGCTATTAGAAGAATTACAAATCACCCATTTACGCGACAATCCTGCCTTATCCTTGTCAGGTGGTGAGAGAAGACGTGTTGAAATTGCAAGGGCGCTTGCAACTAACCCCCAGTTTATTTTGCTTGATGAGCCATTCGCAGGTGTTGATCCAATTGCTGTAGGAGAAATTCAGCGGATTATCAAATTCCTAAAAGATCGTAATATTGGCGTTCTCATTACGGACCATAATGTTCGAGAGACCCTAGGTATTTGCGATCACGCTTACATCATCAGCGATGGCGTCGTCCTAGCGGAAGGCTTGCCGAGCGAAATTATCGAAAATGAAAGTGTTCGCCGGGTGTACTTGGGAGAAAACTTTAAGATGTAAATCCGCCAAAGTTATCTGGACACTTGGCAACCTATTAAATCACTGTTAATCTAAAGGCGTAGTAAACTAAATTGAAGATAATTCCGAATTAATTTTGTTTTTCAACGTCGCATTTGGAGAGTTTATGAAACTAATTATTAACAGTAATCATCTTGAAGTAACTCCAGCAATTAAAGAGCATTTAAGCGAAAAATTAGCAACCGTAAAAAAACATTTCGACCAAATCATCCAAGTAAGCGCAACATTTTTTGTCGAAAAAGCGCATGAAAAAGAACTCCGTCAAACCTGTGAAATTAGTTTTCATGCATTAGGCAAAGATTTGTTTGCCCAATCGCATCATTCAGACCTATACAAGGCAATTGATTTAACGATTGATAAATTAGATAAACAAATTTTAAAGTTAAAAGAAATTACGAAAAATCATCACCACCCAGTCAGAGCGAAATATATTTCGGCAAGTCTTGACTGAATAAACCTATAATAGATGTATGAGTGAACTCGCTAAAATTTTATTTGAAAAACAAATTTTCCTAGACGTCCAAGCGTCTGACGTTAATTCTTTATTTCGTTTAGCGAGTTCCAACTTTTCTTCTCAAAGTCATTTGAATGAAGATCTGATTTTTAATTGCCTTCAGGACCGAGAAAAACTTGGCTCTACCGGGCTAGGCTTGGGTGTAGCTATTCCCCATGGTCGTGTAAAAGGCTTAAAGAATCCACTGATAAGCTTTTATAGGTTAGAAAAAGGGATTGATTACGGTAGTTCCGATAGCGAGCCTGTTGATATTTCTATCTTCCTATTAGTGCCTGAAGTAGCAACGCAACTTCATCTTGAGTTACTCTCGGAAATTGCCCAAACTCTAGCCGATAAAAATAAACGTGAAGTTTTACGTTGTGGCCAATTACCAAATGAAATTCTCGACGCTCTAACGATTTAGGAAGTGTACAAATGATCCAGCAACTGTCGCTCATTGGGATCAGCGCTCAACATATTTTTGATGAGAACATTGACGATTTAAAGCTACGCTGGATTACCGGCCAAGAAGGCGCAGATCGTTGTTTTGATGAACAGGTGGTTGCGCAAGCTTCCTCCGCCTCGGATCTAGTGGGTCACTTAAACCTCATTCACCCAAGACGGCTACAAGTCTGTGGTGAACCAGAGATTAACTATCTGAATCGTTTACAAAAAGCACAACTACGTCATCAATTGGTTGATTTAATTTCGATGCATCCACCTTGCATTATTATTGCCGACAACCAAATTCCATCAGACAACCTGAAGTTGCATTGCCAAAGATCCTCCACACCACTTTTTGAGACACATCTCCCGGCCGCCGAGGTAATTGATCATTTACGTTTATACCTCACTAAAATTGGCGCACCAAGTATCACAATGCATGGTGTTTTTATGGATATTTTAGGCTTAGGTGTCTTAATTACTGGTGAATCTGGTCTAGGCAAAAGTGAATTAGGTCTTGAGTTGATTTCAAGGGGGCATGGCCTCGTAGCGGACGATGCAGTTGACTTCTCTAGACTGGGGCCTGATTACATTGAAGGTCGCTGTCCGATGATTCTGCGGGATTTATTAGAGGTCAGGGGCTTAGGCTTATTAGATATCAAAACTATTTTTGGTGAAACTGCCGTTAGACGTAAACTGAAGTTACGCCTAATTGTTCAGCTTGTTAAAAGAACTGACCAAACCTTTGAGCGCCTCCCTTTAGAAAGTCAATATACTGAAATTCTAGGCCTAGCAATTAGAACGGTCAAAATTCAAGTAGCTGAAGGTCGTAACTTAGCGGTCTTGGTAGAGGCGGCGGTCCGCAATACGATTCTTCAACTCCGTGGTATTAATACGCTTGAGGACTTTATTAGTCGTCAACAAAAATTAATTCATTCCGACTCTAATAATTAACATGAGTATCATTATTATTACTGGTATTTCGGGTTCAGGTAAGTCAGTTGCACTTCATGCATTAGAAGATGCTGGCTTTGAATGTGTCGATAACTTACCAATCAATTTGCTTACCTCTTTAATCGATCAATTAGATAGCGATGGGACGTACAAGATTGCTGTAGCGATTGATGCTAGACGCGGTTCAAGTATTCAAGATCTACCAGGCATTATTGACCAAGTAAAAGATCGCCATGAAATCCACACCATTTTCCTTAACGCCTCTACTGAAGCTTTAGTTAAACGCTTTTCTGAAACAAGAAGACGGCACCCCTTAAGCCTCAACCATGCAGATCATTCTGCACAGTCCCTCATTGATGCAATCGATCAAGAACGATCTTTAATGGCCGGTATTGGTGAAATTGCCCATCAAATAGATACAAGCAATATTTCTGCAAACACCCTGCGTAGTTGGCTTCTAGAGTTGGTGCATGAAAAAAAATCAGCCATCACTATCTTATTTGAATCTTTCGGATTTAAAAATGGTGTACCTCACGATGCAGATATTGTGTTTGATGCAAGGTGTATTCCAAATCCTTATTATGAAAACGCCCTCAAGCATTTAACAGGTAATGATCAGCCAGTCATTGATTTTTTAGTTCAAACGGAAGAGTTTAATAAAATGTTTATCGATATCAATGCATTTGTTAGCTCTTGGCTGCCAAAGTATCAAAAAGACGGCCGTAGTTACCTAACGATTGCAATTGGTTGTACTGGTGGTCAACATCGCTCAGTTGCACTAGTCAATAAGCTCTATAAGACGTTCAAACATAGCCCTGAATTTTCAAATTTGCCATCATTGAAACGACATCGCGATATTGCGAATGCGTCAATCCACTCTCTTTAGCACCTGAAAGTCTGCCAGTAATTTTTTAATTGGAGTTGGTAATCCGAGATGGCCAAGGTCAGATTTTTTCACCCAGTCGCAGGATTGGTTGCACTTGACCATATTTTTTTGAACCCGAACTACCTTCGTTGAAAAATACAAGGTTCTATGCGTAAATACATGCTTTAAAGGGGCTAAGATTTTTGCCTCGTCATAGATAGATTGGTTGGTAAAAGTAACTACCGGTTGAAATTGTTCAAGTTGAAAACTAGTATTCGAAACCTCGTTTTCACTTTTAACCTCTACCCATGGTGTTTCAGGTAACGTCCAAAGACCGCCCCAAATCCCAGAAGAAGGCCTTTTTTCCAAAAGAATTTCATCTTGACTCAAGATCAAAAGCATTTCACTAACCACGATTTTTGAGGGTGATTTTTTAATTTTTAGTGGAATTTGCATGACCAAACCATTTTTAAAGGCGATGCAATCCGCAGAATAAACACAGTTATTTACCACTTGATTTTGACAGATCGGAGCAGTTGGTTTACAAACAGTTGCGCCAAAGTCCATTAAGGCTTGCGTATATATTGGCATCAAAGCCGCTTCTTTTGGGACTAATTGATCCGCCAAATCCCATAACTTTTTATTCTCGCTACTCGTCTTTAAAGAGCCTTCAATCCCATATACTCTAGCGATTAAGCGTTGTACATTGGCATCTAAAATACTTGCTGAATGATTAAAACAAAATGCAGCAATTGCTCTTGCTGTTGATTTTCCAATTCCAGGTAGTTTATTTAACGTTTCCGGCTCCTCTGGAAACTTTCCATTGAATTCAGAAGCAATAATCTTAGCGCATGCATGTAAGTTTCGTGCTCTTGTGTAATAGCCAAGGCCTGCCCACAAAGCCATCACATCATCTAAGGGCGCCTGAGCTAAGGCGTTCACAGTAGGGAACTTTGATAAAAATAATTGATAACGATCTATTACCGTCGCAACCTGTGTTTGTTGCAACATAATCTCTGATAACCAAACTTTATAGGGATCCCTCACCCCCTGCCATGGCAATCCCCGGCGGCCATAGTTCTGATGCCACTTAACCAGTTTTTGGGCAAAACTACTCATTTTTGACAGTTAGGGCAGTAAAAAGTTGATCGTTGACCTTGTTTAATTTGCTTGATTAATCCTTCACAACCATAGCAGGGCTCACCCGTTCGATCATAGACCTTGGTTTGAACCATAAAATGACCAGGCTCCCCTTGGCTATTCACAAAATCTTTTAAGCTACTACCACCAGCTTGAATTGCCTTTTCTAAAGTTAACTTGATTGCTTGGGCTAATAATTCATATCGCTTTAGACTCACTTTACCAGCTGGTGTTTTTGGATTAATTCCTGCAGTAAACAAACTCTCTGAGCAGTAAATATTACCTACCCCAACCACGCACTGGCCCGCTAACAAGAACTCCTTAACGGAAACGGTTCTAGACCTAGATTTTTTAAATAGTAAATCAGCCCCTAAAGCGCCAGCGAATTCAGGGCCAAATGGCTCCACGCCTAATCTTTTTAACATCGGCATATCATCTACAGGGGTTTCTGATAAAGGATGCCAATGAATTGAACCAAATTTTCTTGGATCGTGAAGGCGCAATACTTTGTTCCCAAATTGAAACTCCACTCGATCATGTTTGCGGGGTGGTTCGGTAATCTCTTGTATTCTGAGTACCCCCGTCATCCCTAAATGAATAATCATCGTGCCATGTTCGAATTCAAATAAAATGTACTTTCCTCTGCGTCTTAATAAACGCACCTTTTGATCAGTCAAAATATTTTTTAAATGTATGGGTACAGGCCAACGCAATCTTCCGTCATATATGACGACATCAGTGATTGACTGGCCCTCAATAATTGGCGCGATCCCTTGTTTGGTAACTTCAACCTCTGGTAATTCTGGCATTTTTAGAAATAATATTGAATGTTATATAGAATAAGCAAATGGCAAAAAACAATTTATCTTATTTTCGTCGAATAGTCTTTTCATCACTATTCCTTCTTTTTACAACCCTGACTAGTGCTAACATTTTTGCACAAACCGCGGCTTCAGAAGAGGATGCGGAAAAGTATATTGAAAATATTTACTTGTTTTTAACTTCAGAAATTGCTTTGCAACGAGGAGAAGTTGCGGCCGCCTACCAAACACTCTTGAATCTTGCTAGATCAACCAAAGATCCGAGAATTGCACAAAGGGCGATGGAAATTGCTTTACAAGCTAAATCCCCCAAGTCCTCTTTGGATGCTGCAAAACTATGGGATGAACTCACTCCGCCAACCGATAACACCTCTAAAGAAGTCTACATCACCTTGTTATTGATTAATCAATTGTGGAGTGATGCGGTTGAACCTACCGTGAAATTTTTAAGATATGAATCTACTAAAAAAAGAGATGAGTTCTTAAAACAAGTTTTACCTCTGTTTAATAAGGCTGATGACCAAGATGAAGCGTTGCTGGCTTTCTCCAAAATTGTTGGTGATTTAAAACCCCTCTCCAAGGATAAAGAAGTTTTATTTTTGTATGCTTTAGGACAAGAAAAAGCTGGCAACTTTGAAAAGATGGAAGCTGCGCTTCAATCCATCTTGAAAGAGAATCCAAATGATGCCAACGCTTTAAATGCTCTGGGGTATAGCTATGCTGACCGTAATATTCGTTTGACCGATGCTTTATATCTCATTAATAAGGCTAACCAAATCAACCCCAATAATCCCTTTATTCTAGATAGTTTAGGCTGGGTTAATTATCGTTTAGGAAATAATGAGTTGGCATTGCAATATCTGCAGGATTCATTTAATCAACTCAATGAGGCCGAAGTGGGCGCTCACTTGGGTGAAGTTTTATTTAAATCAGGTAAAGAATTAGAGGCCGACTTAGTCTGGCGTAAAGCTGAATCGATCAACGCCAATAATTCCACACTAAAAGAAACACTCCGTAGGCTTCGTCCCACATGGCTAAAACCTGTAGTCTTCGATAGCACAAAAGCAAGAAAATGGGATGGTCGTTTTTCTGTCAAAATTAATGATGCTAAATCCCAAGATGGTGGGTCTGGTGCCTTTACTTTAAATCGTGTGGATTTAGTTGATGACTTGGAAATTAGATCTCCGATAGGCACGTCCATCGCTAAAATTCGCATTAAACCTGGCAGTGCTTCTTTAGAACAAAACGGTAAGGTTGTGAATGCGATTGATGCTGATCAATTAATGGCCCAAACTTTAGGTTTACCTATTCCAGCTAGAGGTTTAACAGAATGGTTATCTGGTTTCCCACGGGCTGGTAGTCAAAGTACCTTAAAGAGAAATACAGTTGGTCAAGTGGAGGAGATTGTCCAAGATAGTTGGACTTTAAAATATACTTGGTCCAACGACAACAAAATACAAAAGTTACATATGAATCGATCAGATAGAGGTAAAGAGATTGATATTCGCTTAATTTTTGATCTGATCAATGATTAAGCAGCTTAGTATTCTTGCGCCTGCAAAGATCAACCTTTTTTTACATGTCGTTGGTCAACGCTCTGACGGTTATCATTTGCTACAAAGTGTTTTTCAGTTACTCGACCTATCAGATGAGGTTTTCTTAAAGACCAGGCAAGATTCGCAAATTATTCGAATCAATCCAATTCCAAATGTTTTACCCAAAGATGATCTAGTCGTTAAAGCAGCTTACTTACTACAAAGCACCCTGGGAGTTAACCAGGGAGTAGAGATTGCTTTAGATAAGAAAATCCCAATGGGCGCAGGCTTAGGAGGTGGATCCTCAGATGCTGCAAGTACTTTATTGGGCTTAAATCATTTGTGGAATTTAGCACTTTCCAAGCAAGATTTAATGGATATAGGCTTGAAATTAGGGGCTGACGTGCCCTTCTTTATCCAAGGTCATAATGCGTTTGTAGAGGGTATTGGTGAGATCATTACACCGATTGAGTTACCAGTTAATGATTATTTGGTGATTTTTCCGGGCGTCTCAATTCCAACAAAAGAAATTTTTTCATCAACTGAATTGACTAGAAATCACAGTAGGATTACAATAACTGACTTTGCAGAGCAATATTCTAAATTAACCATGTTTCAGAATGATTTACAGGTAATTGCCGAGCAAAAACATGTTGAAGTTAAGAATGCAATTGGGTGGTTGAAAAGTATGTTTCCAAATACCCAACCGATGATGAGTGGTTCTGGTAGTTCAGTTTTTTGCGAGATTCCAAACACTTTAAATATGGGCCATTGTCTTTCAGAACTTCCATATGGATGGAAAATTTATAAAGTTAAGAGCTTAAAGCAGCACTCAGCTTATAATTTAGTACCAAGTAATAATTTAAGTAGTAAATTAATGAGTAGTACGCAACAGGGGAGTCGCCAAGTTGGTTAAGGCTCTGGATTTTGATTCCAGCATGCGAAGGTTCGAATCCTTCCTCCTCTGCCACCCAGCGTGTCTCACCTCAGTCTTTCTTTCCCCTTCCCCTTTTATCTTTTTGAAAAAATATTTCTTTTCAGATATTTCATATCCTTTTTCCTACTGGAGCACCTATGAGCAATGAGTCCATGGTAATTTTTACTGGTAACGCCAATCCAGAACTAGCAAAAGCCGTTTCAGATTATTTAGGGCTTGAGCTAGGCAAAGCCATGGTGGGCAAATTTTCAGATGGTGAAATTCAAGTTGAAATTCAAGAAAATGTCCGAAGCAAGCATGTTGTCGTCTTGCAATCCACCTGCGCTCCGACCAATGATCATTTAATGGAATTGATGATTATGGTAGATGCTTTAAAGCGTGCATCCGCTGGCACAATCACTGCGGTTATTCCCTATTTTGGTTACGCTCGACAAGATCGTCGCCCTCGTTCAGCTAGAGTTGCGATTTCTGCCAGGTTGGTTGCTAACATGTTGCAATCTGTGGCAGGGGTTGAACGTGTTGTTACGATGGATCTTCATGCAGACCAAATTCAGGGCTTTTTTGATATTCCAGTAGATAACATCTATGCCTCTCCCGTTTTATTGAATGACCTACACAGCAAAAATAATGGTGACTTATTGGTTGTTTCACCAGACATTGGTGGCGTAGTAAGAGCCCGTGCACTGGCAAAACAATTAGGCTGTGACTTAGCAATTATTGATAAACGTCGTCCAAAAGCGAACGTTTCAGAAGTAATGCATGTAATCGGTGAAGTTGATGGTCGTCGTTGCGTCATTATGGATGACATGATTGATACCGGTGGAACTTTATGCAAAGCTGCCGAAGTTCTCAAGCAAAGAGGTGCAAAAAGCGTCATGGCTTACTGTACTCACCCCGTTTTATCGGGTCCTGCAATCAATCGAATTTTAGAGTCTCAATTGGACGAAGTCGTTGTTACTGATACGATTCCATTAAGTGTAACGGCTAAGGCAAATCCTAAAATTCGTTTCATATCCATAGCTCCTTTACTTGGCGAGACCTTACAAAGGATTAGTCGTTGTGAATCTGTAATGTCCATGTTTACCGACGCCGACTAGCATTCTGAGATTAAATCGAGTTATAATGACAGTCCTCTCTGTTTGGTCGCGAACAGGAGAAGCTACCCCATTTTTAATGGGGTAAATTATTGAAGCAATTTACTTAAGGATTTACTCATGAAAGTTACAGCCTACGAACGTAGCGTACAGGGCACTGGTGCGAGCCGCCGCCTGCGCAATTCTGGAAAAACACCTGGCATTATTTACGGTGGTACAGATTTACCGCAAGCAGTGGAATTAGATCACAATGCACTTTTCCACGCTTTGAAAAAAGAAGCCTTCCATTCATCAATTTTAGACATTGAAATTGGTGGCAAGGTTACTCAAGCACTTTTACGTGATTTCCAAATGCATCCGTTTAAGCCGCTCGTCTTACACATCGACTTTCAACGTATTGATGCTACTCACAAAGTGCACGTAAAAGTTCCACTCCACTTTAAAGGCGAGGACACATGTCCAGCAGTTAAAACAGGTGGTGGTGTAATCAATCACATTACTAACGAAATCGAAATCGAATGCTTACCGGCTAGCTTGCCTGAATTCATTGAAGTTGACTTAAGTGCCATGGTAGTTGGTCAGACTTTACACGCTAAAGACCTAACCTTAGGTGCTGGTGTTGCTTTAAGTTTACATGTTGAACATGAGAATCCAGCGATTGTAGTAGCTCGTATGCCAGCAGTTTCCGGTGGAGATGTGCCAACTGGTGCTCCTGAGGCACCTGCTGCTCCAACAGCAACAAAATTGAAAGATAAAGAAGGTAAGGAATAATTTTTTCTTATTCTTCTGCGAGAAAACCCGCTCATGCGGGTTTTTTTCTAAGCCTGCATTTCAAACCATATAAATTTATTCATCAAAATGCTCTTAATTATTGGCCTTGGTAACCCAACAGATCAACACAAAAACGATCGACATAATGCTGGGTTTTGGTTATGCGATCTCATTGCCCAAAACATCCAAGCGACTTTTAAAGTAGAGCAAAAATTTAAAGGCGAAGTGGCAAAGGGTAAATTGCAAGGCCATGATATTTGGTTATTAAAGCCATCGACCTACATGAATCTAAGTGGTGAGTCGGTAGGTCAACTCATGCGATTTTTGCAAATTAAACCAACTCAATTATTAGTGGTACATGATGAACTGGATTTGGCACCAGGGGTTATCCGTCTAAAAATGGGCGGAGGAACCGGTGGACACAACGGCTTAAAGAGTATCCAGTCGCATATTGGCACCCCAGACTATTTACGACTGCGTGTCGGCATTGGTCATCCCCGAGATTTTGTGGAAAAGGGCTCGCCACACCAAGAAGTCGCAAGTTACGTATTAAAGCGTCCGCCCAAACCAGAAATGGAGCTGATTGAAGACTGTTTCTATCAATTTATGCGGGTTTTACCAGATGTATTAAATGACGACTTACCTAAAGCAATGAAAGAACTACACACTCTTTAATGATTTGGTCAGTCTGTTATATTTCTGTAAAAGCTGTTCATTGCTCTCATTAAACTCTGGATTTTTTGGGATACAGGCGATTGGACAAACAATCTGACATTGTGGCTTGTCGTAGTGGCCAACACATTCGGTGCATTTATCAGGATTAATTTCGTAAATCTCAGCCCCCATGCTAATGGCATCGTTGGGGCACTCAGGCTCACATACATCGCAGTTAATACAATCATCAGTAATCATTAACGCCATATTAACCCTGAGCTGCTTTCACCTTTTTATCTAACCATTTTTCAACCGATGGGAAAACAAACTTACTTACATCGCCACCCAAGAGGGCTACTTCACGCACAAAGGTGCCCGAAATAAATTGATATTGATCGGAAGGTGTCAAAAATAGTGTTTCCACATCAGGAACTAAATAACGATTCATACCTGCCATTTGGAATTCGTATTCAAAGTCTGATACAGCCCTTAATCCACGAACGATGACCCGAGCATTGTTTTTTCTTACAAAGTCCTTTAGCAGGCCGGTAAAGCCTTCTACACGTACGTTTGGATAGTGACTTAATACTTCGCTTGCAATTTGAATACGCTCTTCCAAAGTAAAGATAGGCTTTTTGTTTTTACTATCGGCAATACCTACAATCACTTCACTAAAAATCGATGACGCTCTACGAACTAAATCTTCGTGACCTCTCGTTAAAGGATCAAATGTTCCTGGATAAACTGCAATTGTCATAATTAATCCTCAAATAGCCCTATTTTTTCTTTAGAAGACTTGCTTTTACAGCTCCAGCAATTAATTGGCGATCAATTTGCCAATCTTGCAAATTTTCTAAAATAACTTCATTTTCTATCTTAGTTGTGGATTCTACATAAATTATTGGAGACTTAGTTTGAAACTGCACCTTTCCAAGCGTTTTAAGCGAATTTTGTAACAAATTTACATCATCAAAGGGCGGATCCACAAAAATAATGTCAAAGATTGATGCATCATGCCTCCCCAACCAATAAATTGCATCAGCACGAGTCACCTCAATCTGACAAGCGCTAGGACCTGGCTGAAGCATCTCCAGATTATTTTTTATGTTTATATAGGCTTTGGGACCTTGCTCTACAAATTGAACTAACTTGGCTCCACGAGAAGCGGCTTCAAGTCCTAGCACTCCTGTACCGGCAAATAAATCCAAGCAAGCAGAACCTTGCAACAAAGGATTAATCCAATTAAAAAGTGTTTCCCTCACACGGTCTGTGGTCGGTCTTAAATCTTTTTGATCAATCACTTGAACTTGTCTGCTACGCCAATGGCCAGCGATGATCCTGACTTTGTTTGTAGGTCCTGAGTTTTTTTTCAATTTCCGCCAACCACCACTGTAATCATTCTGTCAGAATCTAAATATTTTTTAAATACACGTTGAATATCCTCTTTAGTGACTTTTTGTATTTGCGTCGTCCACGTATCTAAGGTATTTAATGGTAAATCGTTCCAGGCAATGTTGGCAACATTTTCGAGCAATTTATTATTACTGTCGATTCGTAAAGCAAAGCCATTGACGAGATTACTTTTGGCAGCAATGATCTCTTCATCGGTTGGTCCACTCTTAGCAAACTCACCTATGGTTTGATTTAAAAGTTGTACCGCTTGGGCAGACTGTTCCTTTTTGGTTTGCATACTCGCAGAAAAAAATCCTGAATATTTTGCTGGAATAAAGTAGCTAGAAACGCTGTAAGCCAAACCTCTTTTTTCTCGAATTTCATTCATTAGGCGTGATACAAACCCACCACCACCAAGAATATAATTACCAACTAGCAACGGAAAATAGTCTGGATGATTTCTTGGTACTGAGTCAATCCCCATTTGAATATGTGCTTGCGTAGAAGGATGGGGTATATGTACTTCTCGAACATCAGCAGGCTTCACCGGAAGTGGTTTAAAAGTTGGCACCGACATGTCAAGCTCTGGGCCTTTTGGCATTTTTTGGGTGAGACGATTCGCAATTTGGATTGCATTTTCAGTACTCACATCACCCACAATAATGACATTGGTATTTTTTGCTCGGTAATAAGATTGATGAAATTTTCTTAAATCTTGCACATCTATTTTTTTAATATCCTCAACAGATGCCATTTTTCCCAATGGGTTTCCTTGATACAACATTTTGGTAAATTGCTCGCTCATTAGGTAGTCTGGACGAGTTTGACTTTCTAACAAACCGCTCACAGCAAGCGACTTTTCCCTAGATAAAACTTTTTGCTCAAAGCTTGGGTTCGCAATCATCTCCGCTGAAATAGCAATTACTTCATCCAGAATGGTTGCTTTACTTAAAGACTTCATCCGAATAGAAGTCAACTCATTACTGACGCTCGCTTTAAAAACTGCCCCTAAGTCTGAAATTTTGTCAGACAAATAAGCTTCATCCTTCTTAACACCTTGTACCAAGGCACCTTTATTCAAAAGATTAGCGGCAAAATCTGCCACGCCTACTTTACCTTTTGGATCAAAAACGCTACCAGCCTTGATATCTATCCCAATATTGATCATGGGTATAGTTCTAGCTTCCACAAAAAATAGCGTTGCTCCAGAGTCGAGTTGAATTTTCTGAATAGGCAATGCAGCAGAAGTGAATTGAGCTAACGGCAAAAGTGTTAGAGCTATTAAATTGAGAAAAACTGTCTTTAAAGTTGATTTCATCTTTTTCTTCATCATTTAGCGTTTGTAGAGATATTTGTTTTTTTGTTAATTGCTATAGGCTTTAAAACACCCACCGTCAACTGACTATCGTCAATATATTTCTGAACAACTGCTTGAACTTGTTCAGAAGTGATTGCTTGCAGCTTTTCATCAATTACTCCAATTTGTTGCCAAGAAATACCATTCATTTCAAGGGAACCAATTTCCATTGCTTGACCAAATACAGAATCTTTTTTATATACCTGGGAGGCCATCACAGCAATTTTTACGCGTTGCAACTCCTCTGGTTTGACACCATTTTGAGCAATGTCTTTTAAGATTTTTTTTACTTCCAATTCGAACATCTCGGGAGTTTTCCCTGGTAAAAGTACGCCTGAAATAGTTAATAAACTTTGCCCCCTTAAAAAGCCTTCATAACCTGTACCGACTGAACTAACTATCTTTTTCTCATTCACCAGTTGACGACTAAACCTAGCATTTTGATTGCCATCTAATATGCCAGTCAAAACATCGATTGCAAAAGGCTCTAGCTGATCAATTTGACCATTTACTATTTTTGGGACTTTCCAACCCAACATGACGATTGAGTTTTCAGCTGGTGCATTCAACTCAAAATATCGTCTACCTTGTTGGGTCGGTTCTAGTTTCAACTTTCTTGCCTTCAATTCCTTTGGCGGAACTTTGCCATAGATATTTTCAGCTAGCTCAAAGACTTCATTGGGCAGGACATCTCCCACAATGACAAGTACTGCATTTTTTGGTGTATACCAACTGTCATACCAATCTCTAGCGTCCTGATAGGTCATATTTTTTAAATCATTCATCCAGCCAATGACTGGGTGTCTGTTTGGAGCTGCATTAAGTGCTGTTGCTAAAAACTGTTCATAAAGCAAACTTGGAGCTTTATCGTCCGTTCTGAGTCTTCTTTCTTCCATAATGACTTGAATTTCTTTTTTAAACTCTGCTTCAGAGAGTTCTAAATTCTGCATACGATCTGCTTCAAGTTGCATGACTTTCGCTAAATGTGATTTTTCAATTTGCTGAAAATAAGCGGTGTAATCATTCGAGGTAAACGCGTTTTCACGACCGCCTAAAGCAGCAACTCGTTTTGAAAACTCTCCAGGACCAATCGATTTTGTCCCTTTAAACATCATATGCTCCAACACATGAGCTACCCCAGTGACGCCAACATCTTCATCAACTGACCCTGTTTTATACCAAACCATATGGGCTACAGTAGGCGAGCGGTGATCCTCTTTTACAATGACTCTCAAACCATTACTCAATTGCCTTTCATGGATATACTTTTCTGCACTTTGCTCAGCTAAGGCAAAGCTCTGATAAATTAGCGTTATGCTTACTAGGAAACATTTCAGAATCTGTTTTTTGTTGATACTTTTTGTCATCTTTGGTAAACCCCTATTTCTTCGCTTAAAATACTAATCTATGTTCGGACTACGTAAATCACTTTCTTCTATTTTCAAACGATCTCGTGTTGACGAAGAACTATTTGAGTCATTGGAGGAGTCACTTTTATTAGCAGACGTCGGTATCCATGCCAGCAGTGACCTCATTTCTCAACTACGAACTGTCGCAAAAAAAGAAAAGATTGATGACGGTAGTACTTTAAAGTCTGCTTTAGAAAAGTTAATCATTAAACTTCTCCAACCTTTAGAGTTTACTAACAATCCGCTTATTTCACATTCCCCTACAAATCATCCTGAAATTTGGTTAATTGTGGGAGTTAACGGCGCTGGTAAGACAACCAGTATTGGTAAAATCTGCTACGCTCTTCAACGCCAAAATAAGAAAGTTTTACTAGCAGCTGGCGATACTTTTAGGGCGGCGGCTAGAGAGCAATTGAGTGAATGGGGCCGACGCAATCAAGTTGAAGTGATTAATCAAACCACTGGTGACGCTGCAACAGTAGCTCATGATGCTATCGGGGCTGCAATTGCTAGAAATGTTGACGTGCTAGTCATAGATACTGCTGGTCGTTTAGCCACTCAAAGTCATTTGATGGAAGAGTTGAAGAAGGTAAAGCGGATTATTCAAAAACTAATTCCATCCGCGCCTCATCATACGGTCCTCGTTCTTGATGGTAATACGGGTCAAAATGGTGTTTCTCAAGTTAAAGCATTCCATGAAGCGCTTGATTTATCAAGTCTGATTATTACCAAAATGGATGGTACGGCTAAAGGTGGAGTTTTATGCGCGATTGCTCATGTTTTAGCTTCTAGCCATATTTTGCCGCGAATCATGGCTATTGGCATTGGTGAAGGTGTTGAGCAGTTAATTCCTTTTGAGGCGGATGCTTTCGCCAAAGAGTTAGTGAGTGATTAGACTGACGATCTAAGACTCTGTCTTTACCATTTTTAATCTCGGTAAAAAATTCTCACGAACACCGTATCCCACCAGTACAAGCTAAGTATTTTCCAAGTTTATTAAATATGCTAGCAGCATTTGTTGCTTTAAAATTGTTGGCACTCTTTAAATAGGAGTGCTAAAATGATAGTATGAAGACTGCGAACCTAACCCATTTAGAGAATGAAGTGGCACCTTTTAAAAAGAAGGGTAATTCGCTCATTCCACAAATGCCGGTTTTGCCCTCTGGTGGTGTAGGCACCCTAGAGTCTTATATTTCAGCTGTAAATCAGATGCCCATGTTGACGGCGGCCGAAGAAATTGAATTTGCTAAAAAACTCCAGGATGAAAACGACTTAGAATCTGCGAGAAGACTCATTCTCAGTCATTTACGTTTGGTTGTTTCTGTTTCAAGACAATATCTAGGTTATGGCCTTCCCCATGCTGATCTTATTCAAGAAGGAAATATTGGCTTAATGAAAGCTGTGAAACGCTTTGATGTGAATCAAGGTGTTCGTTTAGTTTCCTATGCAATTTTTTGGATTAAAGCTGAGATTCATGAGTTTATTTTAAAAAATTGGCGTTTAGTCCGGGTCGCAACAACAAAGCCCCAAAGAAAATTATTCTTTAACCTAAGAAGTAATAAGCCTACTTTAAATGCATTAAGTACTGATGAAGTCAGAGATCTAGCCTTAGCGCTTGATGTGAATCAACATGATGTGCGTGAAATGGAAATTCGTCTTTCAGGAGCAGACGTTGCCCTAGAGCCTGAGAATGATGATGGTGAAGTGCGTGAACAAGGCAGTTGGATGTCTGATTCTAGTCTTGAACCTACTCAGGTTCTCATGAAGCAAGAAGATATGCATCAAGAATTAGAAGGGCTTCAAGTAGCGTTATCTTCTTTAGATGACCGTTCACGTAGAATCATTGAATCCCGTTGGTTACCAAACATCGTTGGTGGCACCCCACTTACTTTGCATGATTTAGCTGATGAGTTACATATTTCTGCGGAAAGAGTTCGCCAAATTGAAGCTACTGCTCTCAAAAAAATGCGCTCTGCCTTAGGCGCTTAATTGATTAATTGCTTTAAATCATTCACTAAAGTTTGAGCGCCTTGATTGTGTTTGATAAATAGCCTTAACTTCCCATCCTGATCAACCACATAACTACCTGAAGTATGACTCATGGTGTAGTATTTTCCATCCTGAGTAGACTCCTTTCGGACAAAAATCTTAAAGCCTTTTACTACTTGCTCTAAAGCCTCAGGAGTGGCTGGTCGAAGCCCCAAAAAGCTAGGGTCAAAGCTTGGTATATATTGCGCTAAAACTTCTTGCGTGTCACGTTCTGGATCGACAGTGATAAAGATTACTTGCAGCTTGTCTTTATCTTTCCCCAACAGCTCTACAACCTCTTTAATTTCCATCAAAGTCGTAGGGCAAACATCAGGACACTGGGTGTAACCAAAAAAAATAATGGCTACTTTTCCCTTAAAGTCTGATAAATGTCTTACATTACCAAGCTGATCGACTAACTCAAAATTTGGGTTGAATGAACTCGCTCCAGTAATATCAGTATTAAAGAATTTTTTTGCTGAAAAATCGCATGCTGTTAGAAAAGATACAGCGCAAAACACAATCGAAAATCTTAAAATCCGAATGAAGTTCGTTTGATTAAACATAATGGTCTGCCAATAACGCTAAGAATAAGATAGAAAGATAAATAATGGAGTATTTAAATGTCTTTTTAGCGAGTTGATCGGAGTAATGATAATAAAGCTGTAAGGAATACCATAAAAAGATGCCTCCAAGAATCAGTGCACTCGTTAAATATAAATAACCACTCATTTGGTAAACAAAGGGCAAGATAGAAGCCGCCAAAAGGATGAGGGTATAAAGAATAATATGCAGTAAGGTGAACCTTTCACCATGAGTATTTGGCAACATTGGTAAGCCAGACTTCTCATAGTCTTCTCTTCTATAAAGTGCCAAAGCCCAAAAGTGTGGTGGTGTCCATGCAAAGATAATCAACACGAGTAACCAAGCTTCTGGTGATAAGTCATTCGCAACAGCCGCCCAACCCAAGGCAGGTGGCATTGCACCTGATAGGCCGCCGATCACGATATTTTGAGGTGTCGCTGGTTTCAGTATCCAGGTATAAATAACTGCATATCCCACAAAGGTCACAAAAGTTAACCACATCGTCAGGGGATTGGCGAAATACCATAAACACACCATCCCTAAGGCACCAAGGATTGCAGAGAAAATTAATATTTGCGATACGGTGACATCGCCAGTTGCTGAAGGACGCCATGAAGTTCTCTTCATCTTGGCATCGACCTTTTGCTCAATCAAACAATTCACACTAAATGCCGCACTAGCAAGGAGCCAGATACCAATTGAGCCGCCGATTAAAGGTTTTAATGGCACCATGCCAGGCACTGCTAAAAACATCCCAATGATGGCGCAAAACACCGCTAATTGGGTAACTCTAGGCTTGGTCAACAGATAGTATTGACGCCATTTAGGGATTGAAGGGGATTTTAAATTACTCATTAATAATGGTTGGTTTTGGTAGTGCTAACAATAGTAACTTGGTTGTCGCAACGATTAAAAGGGCTGCCCCACCTGTATGTATTAATGCTGCAATTAACGGCCATTGCAGCACGACATTTGATAGACCAGTGGCAAATTGTAATACGGCAACACTAGCTAATACTTTTAACCACTTATTTAATGCTAAATGCCAATCCGAAGTGCCAGATTGACTTAATTTTCGGTAGTGGAAATAAAAGAATGTAATCGATATAAATACAATCCCAGCAAAGACTCTGTGTAACCAATGAATTGCAATTAAAGCCTCTATTGGCAAATACTCTCCTGACACGGTCTTACCGAGTTCCCGCCAAAATGTAAAGCCGTTTTGAAAATCCATTGCTGGCACAAGGCTGCCATTACAGGTAGGAAAGTCTTGGCAAGCTAAGACAGCATAATTTGTACTGACCCATGCGCCTAAAAAAATTTGCAGGCAACAAACGAGCATTAAACCCAAGGCATAAAGTGCAGAATAATGAGGGTCTTTTTTTTCCTGCGCTTGATGAGGATTCGTCATGTGATTTAAAACCACTAGAGCTCCCAACAGTAAAAGTGCCAATAAAAGATGGGTTGTAACAATTAATGGTTGCAGTTTTAAAGTGACAGTAAAGGCACCAAAAGCACCTTGTAAGCAGACTAAAAAAAACAAACCGATTGATAAACTTGTGACAAATTGCCCTAATTTCTGCCGATTAATCCAAGTAATGATTGCTATGCTTAATATTAGAAATCCAACACCACTAGCAAAGTAGCGATGTAGCATTTCAATCCAAGCTTTACTTTGTGTCACTGGGCCAAATGGCATTTGTGACTGTGCAAGAGAAATTTGTTCTGAGGCAAGTAGAGGGTTTGAATGACCATAACATCCTGGCCAATCAGGACATCCCAAACCAGAATCAGTTAATCGGGTAAATGCCCCAAATAGAATTAAATCAAAAGTAATAAAGATCGTGATCGAACTTAACCGATACAAACCAAGCGAACTCCCTTTATAGGCATTGATAGCAAATGGGATGGACCCTAAAAAAAGAGCGATTATCGCTAGTTGAATGACCAACATCATCGACATAATTATGCGCCAGTCTTTCCTGTGGGATTCCACTTCAGAAGTTTCTCAATATCTTTACGCATTTTATTAAAGACAGGTCCCTCTTCACTCACTGGATATTGCATCATCCGAGCACCATTTGGATCTAACAACTGGATTGCCTTCGGGTTTTGATGGCTATTTAGCCAAGTATCTAATTGCTCTCTTTCAGCACCTGACTTTGGCATATGAATAATTTTTACGCCGGCAATTTCGGGGTCATATGCTTTCAAAATATTTTCACTCACTTCAGCCTCATCACTGACTAACCAAAGTACTTGTAAGCGTAATTTTTCTTTTCCCATCGCGGCTCGTACTTGGCGCATCAGGAATAATTGTTTAAGGCAATTTGCTTCATCAATTTCACAATTTTGTGCCGGTCTTGCCATCAGCAAAGTCCACTTACCCTGCACAATTGGTAATAAAAACTCCGTTGGCGCTGGTTCAACCGGAAAAACTAATTCTCCATAGTTTGTTTTTCCGCCGGTGGGCTTAATCAAATAAAAAGTAATGTAAGAAGCTATCACTGGAGCGGCACAAACCATTAATAGCAAAAACATTTGCCAACGCCCTTTTTTGGAGTGCACTTTTGGATTTGAATTTATCTTTGAAGCTGGAATGAGTGGAGTATCTTGATTCATAGATTCAGAATTGTTAACAATTCACTATTATCCCAATCTTTTCGATTGCTTGCGTAATCCTGTAATTAGCCAAAAGAAAAAGGTCATTATGGATAATGCAAACCACTGGATTGCATATGCTGTATGTTTTGACGCACCAGAGTCCATCTTAGACCAATTTCGATCTAGGCCATCATTACCTTCACTATCCTGACGGACGATGAAAGGTTGGTATGGAAGATTAATTTTTTGAGAGAAATTGGCTA
This sequence comes from Polynucleobacter kasalickyi, assembly GCF_900176405.1. Taxonomy (GTDB): domain Bacteria; phylum Pseudomonadota; class Gammaproteobacteria; order Burkholderiales; family Burkholderiaceae; genus Polynucleobacter; species Polynucleobacter kasalickyi. The sequence goes on from NZ_FWXJ01000010.1 coordinate 31,645, forward strand.
TCGAGAAATTTTGTAATAGCCTTCTTCCATCACTTGCTTTCGCATCTACCTCTTGTCCAAAATTATAGGTTTTCCCAGCATCAGCAAATGCAACGCCTTGAATTTGGACTTTCGTATTGATATCATTTACTGTAGGAACCACATCCCTTTGCGAGAAATTTCTTGGTGCCCAACCTCTGTTAACCCAAATAATAAAGTCTTGCTCTTTTACCTTGATTTTCATTGGCATCAATAGATTAAAGCCTGTAGTTATTCCCGTGATGGGATCCCGTCCTTGTGGATGAGGACGGTTATCCAGCCAAACTCCTTCAGCACTCAACCAATAACCATCAATGATGATTTGATGATAAATGGCGTCAGTTAATTCCCACTTTTTATCTGATGCCGATAATGGGTTTTGTTTTTCTTTTTTTGCAATATTGCTAGCTAAATTTTCTTTGTACTCAGCTCTATGTAACTGCCAATTACCAAGCCCTATACCTAACAATACCAATAGCACCATTGCTACAAATGCTGTTTTGCGTTGGCCAATGTCTTGGCGAATGGAGTATTGGATCATTTTTATTTTTCAAGCGATAATTGATATATGAGAATACTAATCCCAATTATCTTTATTTGTATCTTATTGAGTCTTGGCTCTGCTTTATTTTTTATGATGCGAGATAAAGGATCTAGCTCCAATATGGTCAGATCCTTATTTCTAAGAATCGGTTTATCCATTTTTCTATTCGCTACTGTTTGGTTCTCCCACTACATGGGATGGATTCAGAGTACTGGAATCAGAGTCGGCAGCTAAGTTGACGAAAAAAAACCGCTGTAAGAACAGCGGTTTGATTTCAATTGTGTTACATCCAATAGACTAATAAGTACAAGCCAAGCCAAACTACGTCAACAAAGTGCCAATACCAAGCAGCGCCTTCGAAGCCGAAATGATTATCGGCGGTAAAGTGGCCTTTAATTAAGCGACGTAAAATAACTGCCAACATAATAGCGCCCAGGGTTACATGGAAGCCATGGAAGCCCGTTAGCATGAAGAATGTTGAACCATAAATACCAGAGGTTAACTTTAAATTCAGCTCATGATAAGCATGAACATATTCGAAAACTTGCAAACATACAAAGATAAAACCAAGGCCAACAGTTAAAGCTAAACCTTGAATTGCTTGCTTACGATGATTTGCTCTTAAGGCGTGGTGTGCCCATGTAACTGTCAAACCAGATGTCAGCAAGATTGCTGTATTGATTGACGGAATTGGCCAAGGGCCCATTGTTTCAAATGTATCAACTAATCCACCAGGACCAGCATTTGGCCAAACGGCTGAGAAATTAGGCCAAAGTAAGTGGCTATCGATATCACCCAACCAAGGCATGGCAATATTTCTAGCATAAAACAGGGATGAGAAAAATGCGCCAAAAAACATGATTTCTGAAAAGATAAACCAGCTCATGGACCAACGATATGAAATATCTACGTTCACACTGTTTAAACCACCCTCAGATTCAGCAATTGCATCACCAAACCATTGATACAAAACAAACAGTACCCAAAGAATTCCTAATCCAGTAAGGTAAGCACCCCATTGACTGCCGTTGACCCACTGAGACATTCCATAGCCAAAGGCTAATAAACCAAGGCTAGCCCTGATTGGGTGTCTTGAGGGCTCAGGCACATAATAATATGGGGCTTGAGTAGGTGTTGACGACATAATGTGCTCCTAAAAACGAATATTGATAAGCTATTTTAATAAAACTAATTTAACAATTAACAATAGGGTTCCCATGAAAATGAGTACGCCTATGACTGCTGCAATTATTACATGAACAAACGATAGTGAGGCCATATCTTGCTTTTGACCATCACCTTTTCTAACACCTAAAAACGCCCATAATACCGCGACAATCGACTGTAAAAATGCGGAGCGGGGTTGGTTATCAGGCATTAATTTTCTTTAAATTCTCGATGGTTTAACTTCATTTCGACTCACGGGTGTTGCCCCTTGAATCTCAAAAAACGTGTAAGACAAAGTAATCGTTTTTACATCCTTTGGTAAATCTTTATCAATTACAAACATTACCGGCATTTGCCTTGATTCTTTCGGTTGCAAAGTCTGTTGTTGAAAACAGAAACACTCTAACTTTGTAAAGTATTGTGTCGCAACTTTTGGGGCATAACTTGGTATTGCTTGTGCAACGACTACTCGATCTTGCTCATTTACAACTTCATACACAATTTGGGTGATTTCCCCGGGATGCACTTCCAAATAACGCTGCATCGGCTTAAACCGGAGAAGACCTTTTACATTCGAATCAAATTCAATGGTTACTATTCTGTCAGTCTGGATTTGGGTGTTTTCTTTGACAGATTTCGCTCCAAAGGCCCGAATGCCATACTCACTTTTACTAGTAACTACATTAATCCCTGTTAACTCACAAATTGCCCGATAAGCTGGTACTAATGCGTAACCAAAACCAAACATCAAGACAGTTACAACAACTAACTTCATTGACATTTGACGATTTAAATTAGCTAAACGTAGCACCTCTTCGACCTATCCTACAATCATTTTTTTTATGATGACTGAGGCAAAAAAAACAACCGCAATACTTAATAAAGTTAAACCCATCCGCTTATTAGCGGATGATGTTTTAGTTACAGCAATTTTATTAGTGTCAGATTCCATATCCGTCTTATTTGTTAAAAACCGGTGGAGTTTCAAACGTGTGGAATGGTGCAGGTGACGGAACAGTCCACTCTAAACCTTCAGCACCTTCCCAAGATTGGGCTTCTGCTTTTTTACCACCACGATAAGTAGGCAATGCTACAAATAAGAGGAAATACAATTGTGAGAGACCAAAACCGAGCGCACCAATCGATGCAATCATATTGAAGTCTGCAAATTGAACCGGATAGTCAGCATAACGTCTTGGCATACCAGCTAATCCTAAAAAGTGCATAGGGAAGAAAGTAACGTTAAAGAAAATCATTGAACCCCAGAAGTGAATCTTGCCACGAGTCTCATTAACCATATAACCGGTCCACTTCGGCGCCCAGTAATAAAAACCCGAGAACATGGCGAATAATGATCCCGCTACCAACACATAATGGAAGTGAGCTACGACATAATAAGTATCTTGAATACCAATATCAATCGGTGCCATTGCGCAGATCAATCCTGTAAAGCCACCAATGGTAAACACGAAAATAAAGCCCACTGCCCACAACATTGGTGTTTCAAAAGTCATTGCACCTTGCCACATTGTTGCGATCCAGTTAAAAATTTTCACGCCTGTCGGAACTGCAATCAACATCGTTGCGTACATGAAAAATAATTGGCCTGTAACTGGCATACCAGTTGCAAACATGTGGTGAGCCCAAACGATGAAAGATAAAATTGCGATGGATGCTGTTGCATAAACCATCGAGCTATAACCAAATAATCTCTTACGTGCAAAAGTAGGAATTACTTCGCTAACAATACCAAACGCAGGCAAAATCATAATATACACTTCAGGGTGTCCGAAGAACCAGAAGATATGTTGATACATGACTGGGTCACCACCACCAGATGCTGCGAAGAAACTTGTGCCGAAATGACGATCTGTTAATACCATAGTGATCGCACCAGCTAAAACTGGCATCACAGCAATTAACAAATAAGCTGTAATCAACCAAGTCCAACAAAACATCGGCATCTTCATGAGTGACATACCAGGTGCACGCATGTTTAATATAGTGACAACAATGTTAATTGAACCCATGATGGATGAAGCACCCATCAAATGGATTGCAAAAATCGCCATGTCCATACCAGGACCCATTTGCACAGATAAAGGTGCATACAAAGTCCAACCCGCAGCAGTTGCACCACCGGGAGCCAAGAATGAACCAAGCAACAAGGCTGCAGCTACCGGCATAATCCAGAAACTAAAATTGTTCATCCGGGCAAAAGCCATATCGGATGCACCAATTTGTAATGGAATCATCATGTTTGCAAAACCTACGAACGCAGGCATGATGGCACCGAAAACCATCACTAGACCATGCAATGTAGTTAACTGATTAAAAAACTCTGGGCGTAAAAACTGCAAACCAGGTTGAAATAACTCTAAACGGATCAACAAAGCCATTGTTCCGCCAGCAAACAAGTTCATCATTGCAAAAACAAGATACATCGTACCGATGTCTTTGTGGTTCGTTGCGAATAACCATCTTCTCCAGCCTGTTGGCATCGCGTGAGCATGATCATGACTATGATCATGCATCGTATCGTGGGTAGTTACAGTACTCATGAATTCTCCAAATTTAGTATATTGGTTTCAATAAATTGAATGGTTATTTAGCTGCTCGGGCTGCTACAAAATCACTCGGTTGAATCACTTCACCCGTATGATTGCCCCAAGAATTTCTAGTAAATGTCATCACAGAAGCCAACTCTGTATCTGATAGGCTTGCCCATTTAGGCATAGCATTTTTACCGTTCAACAAGATTTGGTATTGACCTTCTTTTGGACCGTTCACTACTTTTGAGCCATCTAAAGCTGGGAATGCACCACCACCCTTACCATTTGGCTGGTGACATACTTGGCAATTTGCTGCATAAACTTTTGCACCACGTTCTTTAGCTTCTTCCAAGGTATAAGTCTTACTTGGATCATCCGCTAATGCCGCCATTTCTTTTTTCTTACTTGAAACCCAAGCTGAATAGTCTTCATCAGATACGACTTTTACAACGATTGGCATAAACGCATGTTCTTTACCACACAACTCTGAACACTGACCGCGGTAAGTGCCGATTTTTTCTGCTTTAAACCATGCGTCGCGGACAAAACCAGGAATCGCATCTTGCTTAACACCAAAGCCTTGGACAGTCCAGGAATGGATAACGTCGTTTGCAGTTGTAATCACACGAATCTTTTTGTTAACTGGCACAACTACTTCATTGTCAACTTCCATTAAATAGGTGTCTGACTTTTCTGCCAAGTTGTTGATTTGATCACGCGGGGTTGATAGTGTAGATAGGAAAGCGATTCCTTCGCCTTCACCCTTAATATAGTCGTAGCCCCACTTCCACTGATAACCAGTCGCTTTGATGGTGATATCAGCGTTCGTTGTATCTTTCATCGCTACTACAGTTTTAGTAGCAGGAAGAGCCATACCAATAACGATAATTAATGGAATGATTGTCCAAATAATTTCTACCGTAGTACTTTCATGGAAATCAGCTGGCTTGCTACCTTTTGACTTTCTGTGTTTGAAAATGGAATAAAACATTGCGCCAAAAACAGCAATAAAGATTACTGCACAAATAATCATCATGAACCAATGTAACCAATGGATTTCTTCCATAATTTTGGTCACAGGAGCTGCGAAATTTAACTGTCTAACGGCTGGACCACCTGGCATATCGTTATAAGCTAACGCAGCAAAGGATGCTGATAAACCGCCAATAGAAGCAATAACCCCAGTAACGAGGCGTGTTGTAGTAGTGTTCAAGTTCATTTTCTTCCTAAGCAATTGAAGATTTTTATAATTTAGAATCATATTATATTATTTATTTTTGATATCCCGCTGACATGGTAGTTTTTAATTACTTCTTTCTTCACTTCAAGAATTAATTATGTTCAAAACACCTTGGTTAAAACTACTTTTTCTTTACCAAGATTGAATTTGCGTCAATTTTAACAATATGTTCTTTTTTCTTTACAACTTTCCAAGCATGTCCATAAACAATTTCTAAAGTTAAACTCCATTTACCATCGGAGTTTCTTAACTTAGTAATTTTTTCGACGATATCTTTATTTTCATGAACCTCATTCATTCCCTGAAAGAGATTTAAAGCTTTCAACTCTTTAAACAAAATTTCGATATTTTCATATTCCAATTTTAAATATTCCATCGTCATCACCGGATCTGAATAACCGCAATGTACTAATAAGTCACCAAAATCGTGCATATCAACGATATCTGGCTTACTCAAAAAGATTTCTTGGAATTCCTTAGCTGTATCTGGGCCTAAATAAGTCAGCATCAGCAAACCATCATCGGCATTGAGCTCGTTCCAAGCTTTTATTTGTGACTCGGTCATCTCATGCTTTGGAATAGCGAGGTTACTCGACCAAATTAAATCATATTTTGATAAGTGGCTATTTTTAGGAGCTTTCTTTGCGAAGAAGGCTTTTAATTGAAGAATGGACTCAATGAGGCTTTTGCGAATCTTAAAATTCGCTGCAAAAGATGCTTTGGGATAAATTGCCTTTAATTCTTTGACAGCATTTGTAGCGATTTTATTTTCGAGAAATATCCGTTTAGGTTCAATCTTGATAAATGCCAGATTCTGAGCCATCCGTTGTGATAGCTCGGTTTTTACCCACAATAAAAATGGGTTATCAATGATCTTATTTTGAACTACGCCCATATGATTAAACTATTTACCGAGGAAATATTGAATTATCGCCCGATTTTTGAGTTTTTAAAAATCTTTGCCCCTTGTGCATGTCTTATTTGTAATCAGAGGCAAAAAGACGTAATTTGTCTACATTGTCAAACAAGTCTATTCAGAGAAATTTCCTCTAAGAAATGTGTGATTTGCGCTAATCCCCACCATGCTTGGGTATGTAAACGATGTAGTGTCGCTCATTGGGCTTTTGATGCAACTCATTCTTTGAGTTCTGAGCACTCTAGATTAGTTCCTTTAATGAAGAAATTTCATCTACATGGGAATTTAAAACAGTCGAAAGGGATTTTTTTAGCTTGGGAAAAAATGGTTTCAAAAGAGTTTTCACCAGTGGATTTGCTGATTCCAATGCCTGAACCCTTAAGTGCGACACAATTACGCGGTTACCAGAGCAACCTTGAGATGACTAAATTACTATCTAGGAGCAGGAATATCCCTTACCTGACTGCATTACTGGACTCCTATCCTGAAGCGAGCATGTTGGCACCCAATCAAAGTCCCTTTCAAATTGAGCTCAATCCAAGCTTGGTCCATTCAATCGCCCACTTACGTATCGGGGTGGTTGGCAATCTCATGGAATCAGAATATATTTATCATCACTTTGCTAAAGCATTGAAGTCCTTAGGCGCACTTTGGGTTAGTAATTGGATTATGATACGAGTGCCAAATAAGAAAACACAAACATGTTCAATATTGTCCTAGTTCACCCAGAAATTCCCGCAAATACGGGGAATATTATTCGCCTTAGCGCCAACACGGGCTGTACCCTTCATTTAATTGAGCCCCTAGGCTTTCTGCTTGAGAGTTCAAAATTAAAACGTGCCGGCCTTGATTACCATGAGTTCGCCAACCTTCAAGTTCACAAAAGTTGGCTTGATTTCATTAGTACTGTGCAACCGCGCCCTGAACAAATGCATGCACTGACCACCAAGTCAAGTCACTCTATTGCGAAAGCAACTTTTAAAGTTGGTGATTTTTTGATTTTTGGTAATGAGACAAGTGGTTTACCGGAGGAGGTCCGTAGTCAGATTTCTCTCACCAATCGTTGGCGTTTACCCATGATGCCTGAGAGTAGGAGCTTGAATCTTTCAAACTCGGTAGCTGTGGTCACCTATGAAGCTTGGCGTCAACACGCATTTCAAAACGGCCTTTGAAACTTAGGCAAGGAAGCCAAAATTTACTTTGCTTTTGGATCTCTAGACATCATTGCATTGACCGCATCCATGGGCTTGACATGTCTAAATAATATATCGCAAACAGTTCTAATAATCGGTGTTTCGACATGATGTTTTTGGGCTAGTTTCTCAATAGCTTGGGCACAACGCACCCCTTCTGCCACATGCCCTAATTGCTGGAGAATTTCATCTAAGGAATGGCCCTTTGCCAATTCGATGCCAACCTTACGGTTTCTAGACAAATCTCCCGTTGCAGTTAATATCAAGTCTCCCAGTCCAGCCAAGCCTAAAAAAGTCTCTAATTTGGCGCCCATCGCAATGCCAATACGGCTCATTTCGTTCATGCCACGAGTAATCAACGCTGCCCGAGCATTTAAACCTAAATGAAGTCCATCGGCAATCCCGGTCGCGATGGCTAAAACATTTTTTATCGCGCCCCCAAGCTCTACCCCAGTAACATCATCAGAGACATAAATCCTCATAGATTTTTGATGGAAAAGTACCTGGGTCATTTCATTCAAATCGTTAAATTGACTTGCAACAGTGAGCGCACAAGGCAAGCCTTGCGCTACTTCTTTTGCAAAGCTAGGACCCGATAAAACGCCGTAGTGAACAGATTCTAATTTTCCTTGTTCTCCAAGTACTTTTTGTACTATTTCGTGAGGCAGCATACCTGAATCAGCATCAATGCCTTTGCATAACCAAATCCAATGCTGGACCACGTCCGGTAAAGGTAAGGTTCTCTGCGTTAGCTTTAAAGTAATTTCCTCTAATCCCGCTAAGGGTGTGGCAATCACAATTAAGTCTTTACTGGTGGACGCTTGACCTAAGGCTAAATCCCAATTATCTGTAATTTCTAAGTTAGGTGGTAATTTTATGCCGGGTAGGTACTGTGTGTTTTCACGAGCCTCAAGCATCGTTTGTACGTTATGGGTATCTCTTACCCATAAGCAGATTTTTGAATCATTGTATTTAGCGAGGTGAATTGCTATCGCAGTTCCCCAGGCACCGCCACCTAGTATAGTTACGTTCATGTGCCTGAGTTATTCCTAAAAGTAGCCTTCAAAAGACTAATTAGTTGGGTAGTGAGTTTCCAGTTGGTGCATTGGCTTTTTCAGCTTCAGCCATTCTCTGCATACGTTGCTCGTATAACTGGTGGAAATTGATTTCAGTCAAATGAATTGGCTGGAATCCACCACGACCAATTAAATCGGCGATATTTGAACGTAGGTACGGATACAAAATTGTTGGGCAAGCAATCCCAAGCATCGGATCAAGTTGATCAGCTGGGATATTTCTCAACTCAAAAATTCCAGCTTGTTGCGCTTCAATCAAAAACAGTACTTTATCTGCCACTGTGGTTGTTACATTGCCGATAACTACTACTTGAAACACACCTTCATTCAAAGCAGTTGTTTGGATATCAATTTGAATTTGAACTTGTGGCTCGCCTTGCGCTAAAAAAATTTGTGGCGCATTGGGTTGCTCTAAAGAAATATCCTTCAAATACACGCGCTGAATTTGAAAAACAGGAGAATTTGCTTCTGCTGATACATTTTGTGAACTATTTGTTTGATTTTCTGACATGTTTTTTCCGATAAGAGTTGTTATTGCTGAAGTAATTTATCAAGACCACCGGCTTTATCTAAAGCTGACAAGTCATCAAAACCACCTACATGGGTGTCACCGATATAAATTTGTGGCACCGTACGACGGCCTGTTCTTTGCATCATCTCTTCCCTTTTGGAAGGGTCGAGATCAATTAATACCTTTTCAATCTCAGTTATACCTTTAGTTGCAAGTAATTTCTCAGCCATTCTGCAATAAGGGCAAACTTGCGAGCTATACATTAAAACATTAGCCATTTTCTACTCCGATTGTGAAATTATTTAACAAGAGGCAAACCAGCGAGATTCCAAGCTTTGATACCGCCCTCTAAATTAAATACCTCGGCATATCCTGCACCCTTGATTTTTTGAATCATACTGGATGAACGAGTGCCTGAGTCACAGACTAAGATTATAGGTAAGTTTTTTGCAATTTTCAAGGTTTCTAGATCACTAGGTAGCTGATTTATAACAATATTTCTTGATCTTGCTAAATGTCCTTTAGCAAATTCTTCGGCTGTTCTAACATCAATCACTACTGCTTTGCTGCGATTAATGAGAAGAGTGGCCGCGGTTGGGTTGACAGAACTACCACCATGAATGAGGCCAGGTACTAGAGGCGCAAGAAGCATGCCTCCACTAACGATCATCATGGATAGTAAAATAAGGTTGTTTGTATTTAAAATGAATTCCATCCTTCAATTATATATAAAGAGCGTGTATATGAAACAGTTAGTACTTATTCGGCATGGTGAATCTGCTTGGAATCTTGAAAATCGTTTTACCGGTTGGGTAGACGTCGATTTAACTCAAACCGGTATCGATCAAGCTACAGAATCTGGGAAAAAACTTTTAAGTGCTGGCTTTACGTTTGATGTAGCCTATACCTCTGTTCTTAGAAGGGCTATTGAAACGCTTTGGTTAGTTCAAAAAGAAATGAACCTAATGTGGATCCCTACTGTTCATAGCTGGCGTTTGAATGAGCGACATTATGGTGCTTTAGCTGGCCTCAATAAAGCAGAGACAGCAGAGCAATACGGTGCTGATCAAGTGCATATTTGGCGCAGGTCTTATGATGTTCGTCCACCAGAGTTAGCGCTTGATGATGAGAGGAACTCATTTAATGATCCTAGATACGCAAAACTAAATAAGGACGATATTCCAAGAGGCGAGTGTTTAAAGGATACGGTGCATCGTGTATTACCTTTATGGAACGAGTCCATTGCGCCCGCATTGTTGGCTGGCAAGAAACCAATCATTGCTGCTCATGGCAACAGTATTCGTGCTTTAGTGAAATATTTGAGTGAAATCTCAGATGAGGATATTATGGAAATTAATATTCCTAATGGCAAACCGCTTATTTATGAATTAGACGATAATTTAAAACCCATTCGTCATTATTTCTTGGACTAAACAATATGCAACAAATTTTCAAAAATTGTCTTCTAATTGTTAGTGGCGTCTTAACTGGCGTTGTAATTACTTGGCAATTAACTGCTACTGCTCAGCAAAGTGCCTCACTTCCTTTAGAAGAACTCAGGCTACTTTCTACCGTTTTTGGTAGTATCAAACGAGAATATGTTGAACCGATTGACGATAAAAAATTACTGACCGATGCTGTAAAAGGGATGGTTGGTAGCTTGGACCCTCATTCAGCTTTTTTGGATACCAAAGAATTTTCTGATATGCAAGAGCAAACTCAAGGAAAGTTTGCTGGTTTGGGTATTGAAATTTCTTCGGAAGACGGGCTCGTGAAAGTAATGAATCCGATTGAAGATACGCCAGCAGCCAAAGCAGGCTTACAAGCCGGTGATTTAATTACCCGTTTAGATGATAAGCCGGTGCGTGGTATGACGCTCGACCAAGCTGTTCGTAAGATGCGTGGCGAGCCGGGTACAAAAATCACCTTAATGATTTTAAGAAAATCTGAAGATAGGTCTTTTCCAGTCACACTGACGCGCGCTGAAATCAAAGTTCAATCCGTCAAAGCGAAGATTTTTGATGACAACACTTTGTGGGTAAGAATTACCAGTTTCCAAGAACGCACTGTGCCTGATTTGGCGAGAAGACTCACTGATGCTTACCAAAAGAATCCAGCTATTAAAGGTGTTGTCTTAGACTTAAGAAACAACGGTGGCGGCATCTTACAAGGTGCGGTTGGGGTTTCTGCGGCATTTTTACCTCCTGGTGTAGAAATTGTCTCCACCAAAGGGCAATCAACGAATAGCAAACAAATTTTTAAAGCTGAGCCGGATAATTATCGACTATCTGAGTCCAATGATGCATTAGCGAACTTGCCAGCAGTCTTTAAGAAAATTCCTTTAGTCGTTTTAACCAATGCCTATTCTGCTTCAGCATCTGAAATCGTTTCAGGCGCCTTACAGGATTACAAACGTGCAACTATTATGGGCAAAACCACCTTTGGTAAAGGTTCGGTTCAAACTGTTCGTCAAATCACTGCTGATACGGCTTTAAAAATTACTACCGCTTATTACTACACGCCGAATGGCAAATCGATTCAAGCTTATGGCATCAAGCCAGATATTGCAGTTGATCAAAATGCCGATGGTGATCCATTTGATGTTTTAGTAACGCGTGAAATTGATAGTGAAAATCACCTGAAAAACAAACAAAAGGCTGAAGATCAATTAATGAGTGAGCGTGAAAAACGTCGTATGGCAGAATTACAAGCATTAGAAGAGAAAAATGCCAAAATGACACCAGAAGATCGCGCCAAAGAAAAAGCTAAAAAGCTTCCCGAGTTTGGCTCTGAAGACGACTTTATGCTTTCACAAGCAAGAGCATTCTTAACGGGTCGCGAAGTCATTAAATCCAAATCGAAACTAGAGTAATTTTTCAACAACTTGATCATGGATGACCAGGAGTTACTTCGGTATTCAAGGCATATTCTGCTAGACGATATTGGTATCGAGGGGGTTGATGTTTTAATCAACTCCCACGTGTTAATCATTGGTGCGGGTGGACTTGGTTCTGCTTGTGCACCCTATTTGGCTGCATCGGGCGTTGGTGCGATTACACTGATTGATGATGATGAAGTTGATCTCACTAATTTACAACGTCAAATTACCTATTCGTCAGAAAATATTGGCCAACATAAAGTGGATGCGGCTAAGACTTTTTTAGAAAAATTAAATCCGCTCATTAAAGTTACGGCATTTGCACAACGGGCTGATGAAGCTTTTCTAATGGAACGGATAGCAGAAATTGATGTGGTGATTGATTGCACTGATAACTTTAAAACTAGGCAATTAATTAATAAGGTCTGTGTTACCACTAGAAAGCCTCTAGTATTCGGAGCAGCTCTCCAATTTGATGGGCAATTTAGTGTGTTTGACAGTAGGCTCGAACACTCCCCATGCTATGCCTGTCTTTTTTCACCTGAAGAATCCTTTGAAGAAGTAAAGTGCTCGCAAATGGGCGTATTTTCTCCATTGGTAGGAATTATCGGCTCTATCCAAGCCGCGAATGCCTTGCAACTATTAATTGGCTTTGGGAATAGTATGGTGGGAAAGCTTGGTATGTGGGATGCAAAGCGTTCAGACTTCTCCCACATTAAAATTTCTAGAAACCCTAGTTGTAGCGTTTGTCATCCAACGAAAAACTAAAGGCTTTCGACTAGTTCTTTGATTGTATCTGGATGATACGTTTGCAAAATCTTTGGTAGAAATTTCTTCAATTTAACCGTATTCGACTTTAAGATTTCTCGCTTCACAACGAGGATTTGATTCGCATGCATTGAAAAATCCTTCAGGCCCATTGCTAGCAGTAATTTAGTTGCCTTTGCATCGCCAGCCATTTCTCCACAGACAGAAATAGAAATATTGGCGGCATTTGCCTCACTAATAATTCTTGCAATCAATTGAATAATCGCTGGGTGAAGAGGGTCGTACAGATTTGCTACCGCATTGTCGGTTCGATCAATCCCTAAAGTATATTGAATCAAGTCGTTTGTACCAATTGATAGAAAATCAAAGCGGCTCAAAAAGGCTGGCATTGTGAGAGCTGCGGCGGGCAATTCAATCATTGCGCCAATCTTGATATTTGGATCAAACGCAATCGCGCGATCTTCTAATTGTTTTTTAGCTTGCGCGATTAAGTTGAAGGTCAAATCAATTTCATGCACTTGGGCAAGCATGGGAACCATAATTTGGGTTTTTCCATGAGCAGAAGCTCTTAGAATGGCCCGTAACTGGGTTAAGAAGATTTCTGGTTCGGATAAGGACCAGCGAATTCCTCTTAAGCCTAGGGGTGAAATATCGCTGGTAACATTATTTTCATCATTTCCCAAATTTTTATCTGCACCGATGTCAATCGTTCTAATGTTTACAGGTAACCCGTGCATTGCTTCTATGGTCTGAGCATAGGCCAGATACTGCTCTTCTTCATTCGGTAATTTGCCGTCACGATTCATGAACAAGAACTCTGAACGAAATAAGCCAATCCCTAAAGCTCCACGTTCCATTGCCTCAGAGGCATCCTCAGGCATTTCTATATTTGCTAACAAATTAATTTGAACACCATCCAAAGTCATCGTTTGGGTATATTTCAGTTGTTCTAATTTTTCTTTAGCGAGTTTTAACTCTGCTTGCCGATGACGATATTCATCTAGGATAATTTCTGATGGGTTGACAATCACAATCCCACGATCACCATCCACAATGATCCACTCATCATCAAGAATCATTTGACTAGCCAACTTCACACCGACTGCAGCGGGAATATCTAAACTACGGGCAACAATTGCTGTATGCGAATTTCGGCCACCAAAATCAGTCACAAAGCCACAAAAGTTAAACTCCTTGAAATGCATCATGTCGTGAGGAGCAATATCTTGAGCCACGATAATCACTTCGGAGTTTGATCGGTCGAGATCAGTGTGATGTGGATTGGCAGGTCTAGCATCTTCTTTCAGTGCTACCAAGACCCTTTCAATGACTTGGCGGAAATCCGCACCCCGCTCTTTTAAGTAAGGGTCATCGATTTCATCAAACTCTGCCAAAAGATCATCTAGTACGGTGGTTAAAGCCCAAGCAGCGTTATATTTTCTTTTTAAGATGAGTTCTGTTGGTTTTTTTTGTAAGTCTTTATCCTCAAGAATGAATCGGTGCACATCTAAAAATGCAGCCATCTCCTCAGGGGAGTTCTCCGGCAAACTATCTTTCAGTTTTTGTAATTCTTCTTGGGCGTGGATAAATGCATTTTTTAGACGCGCCACCTCAAATTCACATTGGTCATCTGAGATAAATTGATGATTAACCTCTAAAGAAGCGGCAGAAATAGTTAAGGCGCGACCAATCGCTACTCCTTGAGATACAGACAACCCATGCAAAGTAAAGCTCATTATTGACCCTCGCCAAACTTATTATTTATAAGTTCGACTAGTGCAGTCATTGCCTCTTGCTCTTGCTCTCCAGAGGTTTCTAATTGGACCTCACTACCGATTCCAGCGGCTAGCATCATGACGCCCATGATGCTTTTTGCATTAACTTTACGACCTTTTCTCTCAATAAAGATATCACAGGGAAATTCACTTGCCAACTGGGTCAGCTTGGCGGATGCCCGAGCATGCAAGCCTAATTGATTAATTATTTTTACTGTTTGTGATTGCATATCTTCTTACGATTTATTCAATGGTCATTTTGGCAGAGGTTCTAATCTTCACAACCCCTTGCATACCACCCTGAAGTGATTTTTCGACAATCTGCTCAAGTGGTTCATGACGATGACTTACAGCACGAAGCAACATTGATAAATTAAGTCCCGTAATTACCATGATTTGATTGTCAGTATCATTGAGAGCAAATTTTCCGGCCACGTTCGCTGGCGTAGCTCCTAGAATATCTGTCAAAATTAAAACCTGTTTACTTTCAGATACTAAATCAACTGCCGCCTGTAATCTTTGCGCAGAAATTTTAGTATCTTCGTGCGCTGGAATATCTAGGGCTTGAATTTTATCTGGAATAGATCCATAAATATGATCAACAAAATCCAACATTGCAGAAGCAATTGGGGTGTGTGCAACGATTAAGATTCCAGCCATCTTAGCTTTCCATAATTCGTTTTTCTAATGCTCCAATAAAAGTTGAAGCGACGTCAAAACCAGTCTGATCAAAAATCTCCACAAAACAGGTCGGACTAGTTACATTGATTTCTGTTAAGTATGAACCAATCATATCGATACCGACTAAAAATAATCCTCTGTTAGCCAATTGGGTACCAATTTTTTTAGCTATGCACAATTCATTTTCAGTTAATGGTCTAGCTACGCCTTTACCACCAGCTGCTAAATTTCCTCTGATATCACCTTCCTGTGGAATACGGGCCAACAAATACGGTATAGGTTCGCCATCAATCAGTAAAATCCGATTATCGCCTTGGGTGATTTCAGGGATATATTTTTGAACCATTAAGGAACGGGCGCCATTATTGCCCAAAGTTTCTACAATACTGCCAAGATTTAGACCATCCTTACCAACTCGAAATACACCCATTCCACCCATGCCATCTAGTGGCTTGATGATGATATCTTGGTGCTTTTGATGGAACGCTCTAATAATTGATAGTTCTCTGGTGATGGTGGTTGGAGCAATTAATTCCGGAAACTCCAAGATAGCGACTTTTTCTGAGTGGTCACGCAGAGCACTTGGGTCATTAAACACTTTCGCGCCCAATCGTTCCGCTTGAGAAAGCAACAAAGTATTTGCTAAATATTCTGCAGAAAAAGGCGGATCTTGACGCATTAAAACCGCGTCAAAATCACACAGACTTGTCCTACGCTCCTCATACTTTGTGAACCAATTTGCGGATGACTTATCCACACTGATTTTTACAGCTAAGGCGGTTACATTCTCATCAAAGGAAGCTAAAGACTCTGACCAAGCATAAAAAATTTCATGGCCAGCGGCCTGAGCAGCCACCATCATTGCCAAGGTTGAATCCTTATATGGCTTAAAAGATTCTATCGGGTCAGCAATGAATAAAAGTTGCATGGTTATTCCCGATCAGGATCTGTTCGTTCTAATTCAAGTGATGCTGCCAACAAAGCAAGACGCGCAACAACTCCATACAAATAGAATCGGTTGGGTACGGCACATCCAGGTTTCGCCGTGACATCAGGGATGGCATTTTGTTCAAAGGCTAAGGGGACAAAGTGCATGCCAGGTGCATTTAAACTCTCATCAGGACCTCTACCCGTATGGACTCGGTAAAATCCACCAATCACATAACGGTCAATCATATAGACAACTGGCTCTGCGACTGCTTCATTGACCTTCTCAAAAGTATGAACGCCCTCTTGAATAATCACGTCAGTCACCTCAAGGCCTTCCTTAATGACACTCATCTTATTTCGTTCACGACGATTTAAGTCTTTCAACTCGCTAGCATCATGGATGGTCATAATACCCATACCGTAAGTTCCAGCATCAGGCTTGACCACCAAATAGGGCTTTTCTTTAATCCCCATTTGTTTGTATTTTTTAGCAACTTTCTTAAGGAGTCCTGCCGCCGTCTCTTGCAACTCTTCTTCGCCGACACGCGCATTAAAATCAACATTTTTTACGGCTGCAAAGTAGGGATTTAAGACCCAAGGATCAATGTCAATTGCTTTGGCGAATTTTTTAACGACATCGTCATAGCAGGCAAAATGTTGAGATTTTCTACGGGTACTCCAACCTGCGTGTAATGGTGGCAATACGTACTGTTCGTGAATATTTTTTAAGATGTCTGGTACACCAGCAGATAAATCGTTGTTTAGAAGGATAGAACAAGGATCAAAGTCTTTTAAACCCAATCTTCGACCTTTTAAACCGATACGTGATAATGGTTCCAAGGTTAAACGCTGTCCATCTGGCAAATCAACGACTGTTGTCTTCTTGATTTCATCAGAAAGTGTTCCTAGTCGAACATTCAGCCCTGTTTGACGCAAAATAGAAACAAGTCTTGCCACATTTTGCAAATAAAAGACATTTCTTGTATGGCGTTCTGGAATTAATAATAGGTTTCTGGCTTCAGGACAAATTTTCTCAATCGCCGCCATTGCCGCTTGTACCGCTAGCGGTAGCATCTCAGGTGAGAGATTATTAAATCCACCTGGGAATAGGTTCGTATCTACAGGGGCAAGCTTAAAACCTGAATTTCTTAAATCAACTGAACAATAAAATGGCGGTGTGTGATCTTGCCACTCTAGTCTGAACCAACGTTCGATAGTCGGGGTAGCCTCTAGAACTTTTTTTTCAAGGTCTAATAAAGGGCCATTTAAAGCAGTAATTAAGTGTGGGACCATATTTCTATTGTAAGTATATTTTCATCATCGAATACTCATTTTAGATAATTTTTATTTATTTATAAAAAAATCGGGTACTAACTCACATTAGTACCCGATTAAATCACTACTAATACTACTTATAGATTACATTTCGTAAGCAGTTTCACCGTGTGAACTGATATCTAAACCTTCGCGCTCTTCTTCTTCACTTACACGTAAACCAACGATCATATCAACAATCTTGTAGCTAACGAAAGCAACAACACCGGATACAACAATCGTCGTGCCTACAGCAGTAGCTTGAATGATTACTTGATCAATGATTGAGTAATCAGGAGCAACAGCGTTAGCAACGTAGTCATAAATACCTGTGCCGCCGAGTGATGGTGATGCAAATACACCAGTTAATAGGGCTCCAGTAACGCCACCTACTCCGTGAACACCGAATACATCTAAGCTGTCATCTGCACCAATCAACTTCTTGAGTCCAGAAACACCCCATAAGCAAACTACGCCAGCAATTAGGCCAATAATGAGAGCGCCCATCACACCAACGTAACCTGCAGCTGGAGTTACTGCAACTAAACCTGCAACAGCTCCTGATGCGCCACCTAACATGGATGGCTTGCCTTTTAATGCCCACTCAGCAAGAATCCATGACATTACTGCCGCAGCTGTTGCCATTAAAGTATTTGCAAATGCTAAGGCTGCACTACCGTTTGCTTCTAATGCTGATCCAGCATTAAATCCAAACCAACCTACCCACAATAATGAAGCACCTACCATTGTTAAAGTAAGACTATGCGGCTTAAATGCTTCTTTACCGTAACCAATTCTCTTACCAACAACGAACGCGCCAACTAAGCCAGCAACCGCAGCATTGATATGAACAACGGTACCACCAGCAAAGTCTAAAGCACCTTTTTGGAATAACCATCCGGCAACAGCAGTTGCTTTTTCAGCAGCAGCCGCGTCAGTGTAAGCATCAGGACCTGACCAGAACCAAACCATGTGAGCAACTGGTAGGTAGCTGAATGTAAACCAGAGAACTGCAAAAAGTAATACTGCAGAAAACTTAATACGCTCAACAAACGCACCAATGATCAAACATACTGTGATAGAAGCAAAAGCTGCTTGGAAGACCATGTATGCCAATTCTGGAACAACTACACCTTTAGAGAAGGTCGCTGCCACTGAATCTGGAGTGATACCAGATAAGAAGAGACGATCAAAACCACCAAAGAATGCATTTCCTTCAGTAAATGCCAAGCTGTATCCGTAAATAGCCCAAAGAACCATAATTAAGGAAAATACAACTAAACACTGCATTAATACGGAAAGCATGTTTTTCTTACGGACTAAACCACCGTAAAACAAACCTAAGGCAGGAACAGTCATCATAATTACGAGTGCTGTACAAACAAGTAACCAAGCTGTGTCGCCCTTGTTAGGAACTGGTGCTGCAGCAGCTGGTTCAGCTGGCGCTGCTGCGGCCGGAGCTGCTGCAGTTGCAGCTGCAGCTGGCGCTGCTTTTTCGTCAGCGAATACGTTAGTTGTAGGCAACAATGAAGCCGCACCTAAACTTACTAATACCGCGCTAACAGCAACTATTTTTTTAATCCAATTAGTCATTTTAAACTCCTTTTATAGTGCTGCCGCGCCGGTTTCACCGGTACGAATACGCACAACTTGCTCAATAGGGGTAACGAAAATCTTACCGTCGCCAATTTTTCCTGTGCGAGCAGCTGTTTCAATTACTTCGATCGCACGATCAACTAAATCGTCGCTTACAACCGCGTCAACTCTTACCTTCGGTAGGAAATCAACTACGTATTCAGCTCCACGATAAAGTTCTGTGTGACCCTTTTGGCGTCCAAAGCCCTTCACTTCTGTAACGGTAATTCCAGAAACACCAACACCTGCTAGTGCTTCACGGACTTCGTCCAGTTTGAAGGGTTTAATAATTGCTATGATTAGTTTCATATAGCTCTCCTCATCCGTGGATGATTAAATTAAAATGCTTTAGTGAATGAAATAAAGCCTGTGCCACGGCCGAGGTTTTGACCAGTTGGTGAAACGTAAACTGTGCCATCAGCATTTGTACCGATGTAAGCTACAGCAACGTTCATACCATGACCCAAGTCTTTTGTTAAACCTAATTTCCAGTCTGTGTAAGACGCGTTAGGATTTGCAGAACCTGCAACTTTTTGATAACCAACGTGTGCATTTAAAGTGATGCCTTCAACGCCTGTATCATAATTTAACGCTAAATCTACATATCCAGATCCCTTACTTCCAGCAAAGCCGAAGAGATCAGTTACAGCGTATGAATATTTTAAAGTTGCAAAAGTATAAGTAGCAGCTACATACAACTCAGTAGTATTTGGGTTTGTACTAGCACTTGGGTAGTTTGAAGTTGGGTAGTAATACTGGAGCACACCGCCATCTAAAGTTAAGCCTTCAGCTACTTCTTTTTTGTATCCCCCGTAGAAATCCATTTCGATCGGTGCTGAAGAACCTGGAGCAGCATCACTTAACCAGCTAATGTTTGAATTCCAGTTACCAACATAAAAACCGCTTTCGTGCGCATAATCAAAACCACCTTGAATTGTTGGCTTTGAATTTGTTTGTGAAATACCACGATAACGATATTCACTACCTAAAGTAACGTTTGCTGTTACAGGACCTGGATCAGCAGCAACTGCTGGCTCATCAGCTGCCATTGCAGTAGACATCATCATCAAACATGCTGCGGAAATTGCGCTTAAAGCTAAAATTTTGTTTTTCATTTAAATAATCCCAATTCAAGTTAATAAAAATTGTTACAAATAATAAAACTACACTTTTCTTAACTCTATTGTTACAAAACGGATTTACTCCTCTAGTTAACATTCACCAAAATATTGCATGGCTATTTTATGTCGCACCACATTGGTGAAATTGGCTTCTGCACATATTTCACACAAAAAGTTTATGATTAGTGATGTTTAACTTCTTGGAAGATGCTCATGAGTAATTCTGATTTCTTTAAAAAATTCCAAACGATGGCCGAAGATGTCCAAAAAAAGGTCTCTGATGCTGTAGCTCAGTCTCCCGCGAAGGACATTGAAAAGAACGTCAAAGGTTTAATGCAGCAAGGATTTCAAAAGATGGATCTCATTACTCGTGAAGAGTTTGAGATACAAGTTCAAGTTCTTGCCAAAACCCGTACCAAGCTTGAAGAGTTAGAAGAGAAAGTTGCGGCACTAGAAGCGAAGTTGCTGACAAACTCTTAATTACTGATTTTTTCAGCCTATTTCAGACAGTTGATTACTTAATATGGCTTGAAGCCACCTAGGAAAGTATTAAATTGCTCAGTGATTGAGCTGATTTCTTGGCCTGAAGGTTTTTGCTTAAAAGCCTTCATGGCTGTTAACTGGTAAACGCGTGTCATTTGATTGCTATCAGAACGCTTGAGCCAGTAAACCCAATATATTCGAAATTTACCATCTAGGCTAACACCACTCAATTGAAAGCCATCACCATCAATCTTGGTATTGTTTTCACCAGCCAATTTAAAACTTGCTTTTAATAAAATAGGCTCTGTCTCTTGCTGAATACTACGTTGAGCATTTTTTTGCATGAGTGTTATCAAATCCGCACTTGCGTTTTCTTTTTCATCGAGCTTCAAACTACCAATAGCAAATAAAGCCTCATCGGCGGAGGAAGTCTCCAAAGAAATTTCAATCAAACGATCGTTAAAAGGTAGTTTTTTTTGCTCAACATTTGACTTTGCAGGAAATAATGCAGAGTAGCCTTGCTCATCTGATCGGATTTCTCGCCAATTAAATGTCGCGGTGCAAGCGCATAAAAAGATGCTAACCAGTAATATGCAAAATATTTGCTTCAGTGATATCCAATGATTATTTTGCATCGATAAAAAATACGCCTGTTGAGTCTACTAAATGCTCGAATAGTGCACATAGTTAATGGTCAAATTGCTGAGTTACAAAAGGTGGCTCAATTAGCTATTTACTTCGTTAGCAAGCAAGTCAATCCATGATTGGTTTTATTGGAACGACACAGCAATCGATTGGGGAAATTTTATACTTTTGAGCCCAATATGAGCTTTTCAATCCATTTAGAGCTGATTAAAAGTTCAGTGAGGAAACAAACAGCGATAAGATTGTGATGGTTGAAAATAACCCAACAAATGCTAAACCCATTACCAAGTATATTTTTGCTAATTTATTTTTTGTTTCAATTGCTGTGCTATTCATCATCGTATTCCTTAAAAAAATAATCTAAATCATAGTAAAGAACGAGTACTCCATTCATTTACCCTTATTCTATACCTTATTCTCTCAAATTTGCTATGTTTCCTAACTTGCGAAAGAGTGCTGATAGCTTATTTGGGAATCCTATGCAAAGCGCAAATTTTATTACCAGCAGGATCTCTGAGCCAAGCAATATAGACAGTACCAGCAACGCCTTCACGATACCCTGGGGCTCCTTCGCAAGCACTTCCACCATGATTAATGCCGATGGCGTAAAAAGCATCTACTTCAGCAACTGATTTGGCGCTAAAGCCAATGGTCCCACCATTGGCAGGTGTTGCGTCATTCCCATCAATTGGCTTTGTAATCGCAAAGACACCGCCCGGACCTCGGTAAAAATATCGCTGATTACTTTGACTGCCAGGCTTAATGCCTAAAACTCCTAACGCAGCATCATAGAAATCTCTTGAAACCTCTAAATCGTTTGCTCCCAGCATAATGTGACTAAACATCATGATTCCTATCTATTATTGTTTTTTTAAATGACTCCAGCATCGTGCGCTTGCTGATCCGCGTGATAACTTGACCGCACCATAGCACCCACAGCAGCATGGGTAAAGCCCATTTTGATCGCCTCTTCCTCATACATCTTAAATGTATCTGGATGAACATATCGTCTCACTGGCAAGTGGTGATTCGACGGAGCAAGATACTGGCCAATCGTCAGCATATCAATTTGATGCTCTCTCATATCGCGCATCACCTCTAAGATTTCTTCATCTGTCTCGCCAAGTCCAACCATGAGACCACTTTTTGTAGGGATATTGGGATATAACTCTTTAAAATCTTTTAATAATTTGAGGGAGTGTAAATAATCTGCACCCGGTCTTGCTTCCTTGTATAAACGAGGCACCGTCTCTAAGTTGTGGTTCATCACATCTGGCAAACCTAGGCCATTATTGGTGCCAAAAATTTCTAAGGCTTTTTCAAGACGGCCTCTAAAATCTGGGACTAAAACTTCCACCTTGGTATTTGGAGAAAGCTCTTTGGTATTTTGAATACAAGAGACAAAGTGCATTGCACCACCATCACGCAAATCATCTCTATCGACGCTAGTAATCACAACATAGCTCAGTTTTAAGGCGGCTATCGTCTTCGCCAAATTCATTGGCTCATTCACATCTAAAGGATCTGGCCTACCATGACCAACGTCACAGAATGGACATCTTCGGGTACATTTTTCACCCATAATCATGAAAGTTGCCGTACCTTTGCCAAAACATTCACCGATATTGGGGCAACTTGCTTCTTCACACACCGTCACTAATTGGTTTTCTCTCAGAATCTTTTTGATCTCAGAAAACCTCGAATTGCCAGAACTAGCCCGCACACGGATCCAATCCGGCTTTTTCAATACTTGCTCAATCGGTACGATCTTAATCGGAATACGCGAAGTCTTTTCAGCGGATTTTTGCTTTTTTAATGGGTCGTAAGCCAGTTCGGTAATTGTTTTATCAGTCATAGTAGTATTTTATTCTTAAGTCAGCTATGGTGTTGATGCAATTGACTTGTTAAGGCATTAATTAATATGTTGGAAACGTCTAAAAGGGCTTTACTCTTATTTAATGAAGCCAAATCAACTGTTTGCATCCCTGGATATCCACATGGATTAATCATTTCAAAGGGCTTTAAATCCATATTTACATTAAGGGATAAGCCATGATAAGTGCATTGTTTGGTAATTTTCAAACCTAAAGCGGCTATTTTTGCCCCCGCCAAATACTCATAGCCAATGTTTTGCTCACTTAAATAGATGCCAGGTGCTCCTGGTTTTCTTTGGGCGTAAACATCTAATTGTAAAAGTGTATCAATGACAGCTTGTTCAATTTTATTGACTAATTCACGCACATATAATTGCTGACGCTTCAAATTTAATAGCAAATAAACGACTAGTTGGCCAGGGCCATGGTAGGTAATTTGACCGCCACGATCGACTCTAACTACGGGAATATCTGAGTGCTCAACTAATAAATGCTGCATCTCACCAGCTAATCCAAGGGTGAAAACTGGCGGATGCTCTAAAACCCAAATTTGATCCTGAGTTGACTCGGTCCGCTGTTGAGTAAACTCTTTCATCGCCTCATAAGTGCTTAGGTAATCCTGCACTCCAAGATGTAATACCTCGATGGCATTACTTGGCATCGCTTATAAAACAACGCTAACTAAGGGGTGAGTCGATAAGGTGCGATAAATCTCATCCAACTGCTCTCGACTCGTGGCATTGATATTCACCGTTAATCCTAAATAATTATTCGATTTTGACATCCGCTCTTCAATTTCCGAATAATTAAATTGTGGGTCAAACTGCTTGCAAACCATCGCCACAGCGGGTTTGAAGTCAGGATGGTTTTTGCCCATTACCTTGATAGGAAAGTTGCAAGGATACTTTATTAAAGACTCATTATGTATGGTCATGTCCATTTTCTACTCCGTACCAAGCGGCTGTAATCGCCTGTCTAATGCAATGTAATTTGCGATGAAAAAAATGATCCGCTCCAGGTACTACTTGAACTATTAGTTCTTGTGGTCTTGCCCACTCAAAAACATTACTTAATAAGATGGTTTCATCTAACTCGCCATGAATAATGATTGAATTAGCTGGCACATTTGGCACATCCCATTTGCCACAGGCAGTTCCAACTAGAATTAACCTTTTCGGCAGATCTTCTTGCAGTTTTTCCACCAAGCGGCTACTCACGAAAGTGCCAAAGGAGAACCCAGCTAAGACATAAGGCAATCTAGGAATCTCTTGGACCCATGGTAAAGCCTGAGTCTGTGGGATCGTTTCCCAAAATGCTGAACTTCTCACCAAGGCTACAATTTCTTCAAGATCCTGTGTTTCACCAATACCATGATCATGCACACCGGTTGATTGCCCCACCCCACGGAAGTTAAACCTGACGGTAATAAAACCTAATTTATTCAATGTTTTTGATAGCGTGACAGCAACCTTGTTATCCATCGTACCGCCCATGAGTGGATGCGGATGAGCAACAATAGCAATCCCTTGAATGGTTGTACTTGGATCAACCGTCAAAGCTTCAGGAAATTCAATCTTAGCTTGTGCAACGCCAATCGTAATGGGAATAAGTTGGTCAATCGCTTTCATCATATCGATGCATCACTTAAGGCAAGTCTTGCTACTGGTGTACCGTTCATAAAATGGCTTTGAATAATTTCATCAATATCCTCTTTATCCACCAATTGATACCAAATGCCCTCTGGGTAAACAACCATGACTGGTCCAAAATCACATCGATCTAGACACCCAGCACGATTGACGCGCACTTTACCTACTCCGTTGAGGTTTAAACGCTTGCATTCAGCTTTTGCATAATCAAATAAATCGGTAGCACAGTGATTTTCGCAAGAATTTTCTCCATTCTTACGAAGATTTAGACAAAAAAAGGCGTGGTATTGAAATTGACTCATCTGCAAATTATATCTGTTTAACTTCCACTCCTGAAGACGCGCTAAAAGAATCGTGAAAGGATTTGTATTGCTTGGTTAAAAGGAAAATCGCTAGAAGAGGCCAGATCATCGTGATCGACTCTAATAAGCCATTGAAATGCGTTAAACGCCCTTGAGGAAGTAATTGTAGTTGGGATAAATAATAAGGGTTTTGGGGCAATATATTAACGAGTATCAATAGCAATATAAAACCCACTAGTGCCACAACCCATTGCGTAACTCGAGAACAATTCCTTATCACGATTGCGCCGATGAAGCCGATGATCACGCCAGCAAGGTTGGCAATGCTAATCCAATGTTTTATATCAAAGGAGCCATATTGGAGTTGTGACATCGCAATCTTTAGTACTCCGCCGACAAAAATAATGCTAAAAACCACTTTAATTTTTGGAAACTGCATTGAGGTTCCACACATCAAGAAGGCACTAGTACTTATTACGGCAAGCGCCGCGATGATCACTTCTTGCGTGGTGTTATTCAATAGTGTTGACCAATAAGGGGAGATTCTTAAAAACGCTAAATTAAAATCGCCCATACCCAGCCACACATTCTGAGGAAATATTTGAGCAATAGGGAAAATTGCCAATAAAAGGAAGATCCCCTGATTTTTACCTTTGAGAGTAATACGAAAGCGGGTAGTCAACTGTTCAGACAACCAGACTGGATGAATCGTTATGGCTAATAAGGCGCCAATAAATGTGCCTAATGCGTTAGCGTATAAATCCGTCAAATTAGCAACCCTAGTGGATAAGTAGGTTTGCGCAGACTCTAAACTTGCTGAAAGGATTATGCCGAACAGTAAACTAAATATAAATGCAGGCCATTTCACCCAGCGTGGGAAAAGGGCAAAAACAGTTAAAAAACCTAAAGGTAAGTACCCAAGTACATTCACTTCCACATCAAATAGCGGGATATATTTAGGTAGAGGAGCTGCAATCCATGCAAAAGGATTTAAAGTGAATAAATGAAAATTGAATGGTGTCAAACTGGCAAATATTATTAATGCAGTAATCACGGTAAGAGAGAGCCTTGCCAATACCAAGGGGGCAAGATCATTTATCTCTTGAGTTGAGTTATTGGACTTCTTGATCATTTCTACTAACATTATTTACATTATCATTCATACATGCCATGTCTTTTTGAACAAGTTAGCGAAACACTCTCTACCAACCTCGATTTAATGAATCGTTGGCGAAATAATGAATTACATCAACCCATTAGTCGCCTAGCAATCCATCAAACCGCTGGTCGAGGGCGCCGAGGAAATGCTTGGATTTCTGAAGAAAATCACTCATTAACTTTCTCGCTTGCTTATTCTTTTGAACCAACAACCAATTTAAGGGCATTACAACCACTAAGTTTAGTGGTTGGTTTAGCTATTTTAGAAAGTATTGCACTGTATTGGAATACTGATCTAAAAACTCTTCAAAATGTTGGTTTAGGTCTCAAGTGGCCAAATGATATTTTTCTCAATAACTCAAAAATTGGGGGGGTATTAATTGAAAGTGGTCAAAAAAAACCAACTGAGCCTATTTGGACCATTATTGGTATCGGGCTAAATATGAGTAATTTAAATACCCCCATCAATAGTACTTACAGCGTCAGTTCTCTAGAGCATTTACCTCTTAGCAATAACAAAGTCATTGATCGAATGGCGCTTTGGAAAACGATTACGTATCAATTGATTCAGGGTTTAAACGCATTTACAAACCAAAACTATATTTTAGATATTTTACGGTGGAATGATTGCCACATTTATCATCAACGGGATGTGGTTCTAATCGAAGACCAACAAGTTACTCAAAGTGGCAGGGTGATCGGGATCACGGCCGAAGGCGCTTTAATGTTGGAATCTCCGATTGGGCTACAAACCATTCATAATGGCAATATCTCTTTACGCAACTCTCAATAAATACTAATGGAACTTGATTTACTACTTGATATTGGCAACACCAGAAGTAAATGGATTACAACGAAATCCGGTTTAGGGGGCTCTTTGAGCATTGAGCAGTCCGGAATCATTAACAATCAAGAACTTTCAGAGCAAATCATGCAACAGTTCGACTCTCTGTTGACATCAAGCTCCGTTGCGGTCATTCAAAATATTTTTTGTACTTGTGTGGGACAACTCGATGTTTTGAAAATTTGGCAAGCGCATTTCCCAAGTGCCACTCTTTATCAACTCAGTGGGGAAACAGTTATTCCCGGGTTTGATAACGGCTATCAACGCCCCACCGAACTTGGTACCGATCGATTAGCCGGGATGTTGGGAGCGAAAACACTTTATCCTGAAAAAAACATCCTAGTGATTGCTTCAGGTACTGCAACGACGATTGACTACCTCCACCAAGGGTCAAAATTCATCGGCGGTTGGATCATACCTGGGCTAGATTTAATGCTCAAGTCATTGGGTAAATCCACCGCTAATTTACCAACCCTAGAAGCCAATCAACTGACAACTTCAAGGGATGATGATCAGACTTTTAATAACCAAGGAACGCTCGCCATTCCATTCGGCACCAGCACCAAAGATGCTATCGGAATGGGCGTGGTTTTGGCAACGGTAGGAGCCATCCAACAAGCAATCGCACAATTACCTCACTTAGAACTTATCTTGATCACTGGTGGCAATGCCAATCTATTAGAGGCATATTTACTCTCTGATTCAAACCAAGTGAAATTCGTTCAAGAGCCAAATCTAATTCTTGTCGGCCTCAATGCATGGCGTCTACATCACAAGGAAGCCCACATTTGAAAACAATCAAGTGGTTACTCATTCTCTGTATTTTCATCAATGTCGTGCTCATATTTAGCAACATTTTTAATCCAATGGGGACCATCGAGCAGATTGATCGGTGGCTAGAGTCTTCTAACTCCCCAGAACGACTAATCAGTGAGGAAATGATAAAAAATATTGCGCCAATTACCATCAATGGCGAGGTGAAAGCTGTGTTGGAAGTAGAGAAAACGAAGAAAAATTAAACTCGAATTTTCTCAAGCAATTTAGTGGTTGAACTGAAATGAATAAAAGGGATGGCGTAAGCCAAACCACCCCAGGTTCGAACGAGTTCGGTTTCAGCCAAGGTCTCAATGTCGTAATCGCCACCTTTTACATAAATTTCTGGTCGAATTTGGGCAATCAAAGAGACCGGTGTTTTTTCAGAAAACGGGACGACTAAATCAACACTTTCGAGAGAAGCAAGTAAGCACATACGGTCTATCTCCGGGTTGATTGGCCTGTCATCGCCTTTACCAAGCATTCTTACTGAGATATCAGCATTCACACCGACAACTAAACTAGCCCCCAAACTTTTAGCCTGCGCTAGATAGGTAACATGTCCACGGTGTAAGATGTCAAATACTCCATTAGTAAAAACCACAGGTTTTTCAATGGCTTGCAGTGCTTTTGAAAGTTGATCTGACGTAAAATTAATCGGTAAGACTTTACTTTCAAAGACAGGAGATGGGTAACTAACTGGATTCATTGTTTCATTCTAAATTATTTAAAACATCCTTTTCGGAAATTGTTTTAAATATCGCTTAGACTTTAGGTTATTTATAAAATTTGGAAAATTTAGTATGCATTGTTTTACAAGATTTTTTATCAAACTTTTATTGTGTTTTGCAATAATTCTTCCTACTTTTAGTTTTAGTGCAGAAACGTGCCCAACCTCTTTGGATTTCAAATTTCCTCGGTTACAAGACGAAGTTACCCAAGACCTTTGTCAATATAAAGGAAAGGTGGTACTGGTCGTTAATACCGCGAGTTACTGTGGTTTTACCTCTCAGTACGAAGGTTTAGAAAAAATTTATGCTACTTATGCTGCGAAAGGCTTCGTCGTTTTAGGTTTCCCTTCTAATGATTTCGGCCAACAAGAGCCTGGCTCAAATAAAGAAATCGCAGATTTCTGTAAGAATACCTACGATGTAAAGTTCCCCATGTTTGCTAAAACCTCGGTAAGCGGGGCAACAGCGAATCCACTCTTTAAACTACTACAAGAAAAGACAAAAACATCACCAAAATGGAATTTTTATAAATATTTAATTGATCGTGATGGAAATGTCATCAAATCCTTTAGTAGCATGACCAATCCAGACAGCAGAACCGTCACCTCTGAAATCGAAAAACTATTAGCCGGAAAGAAGTAATGTCTCAAAAGAAACGAATCGCCATCGTTGGCGGTGGTATATCAGGACTCAGCTGCGCCTATGCATTACGCAATGACCCAAATTTAGAAGTGGTTTTGTTCGAAAAACAAGCTCGTATTGGTGGTCATAGCCACTCAATTTCTTACACTCCTCCCGGAAGTGATCAATCTTTTTGGATTGATACTGGCTTTTTAGTTTTTAATGAACGCACCTATCCAAGATTAATTCACTTTTTTGATGAATTAAAAGTTCCAGTGGCAAAATCGGAAATGTCGTTTGCGGTTTCTATTCCAAGAAAAAACGGCACCGCCCTTGAGTGGGCTGGGGATACGATTAATACCCTATTTGCGCAAAGACGGAACTTATTGAGTTGGAAATTTTGGGGCATGGTTATTGATATTTTGCGCTTTAATGCGCTTTGTAAAAAACTCGCTAAAACAAATGCGATCGCCAATTCCCCAGAAATTAGTGTTGAGGATTTTCTGCAAAAGAACCGCCTCGGTTTGCCTTTTAGAGATTGGTATCTTTTACCAATGGTTGGTGCAATTTGGTCCTGTACAACGCAAGAGATGCTGAAGTTTCCAATCTTGACCCTGGCACAATTTTGTGAAAATCATGGCCTACTGGATATCGTCAATCGCCCGCAATGGTTTACTGTCAAGGGGGGCTCTAGAGAATATGTTCATCGCGTTTTGGATAAATTAAAAGAAAAAGGAATTCCCGTGTTAATGGATGGTATTCATTACCTGACAAGGCATGCGAACGGCGTTGATTTACATTTAAATAGTGGTCAGATCAAAACTTTTGATGAAGTTGTATTAGCCTGTCACAGTGATGAGGCACTATCGATTATTCAAGACCCGACTGAAAACGAACAGCAAATATTAGGTTCGATCCCTTATAAAAATAATATTGCTTATGTACACTCGGATGAATCACAGTTGCCGGCTGAAAAAAAGGTATGGGCTGCATGGAACTATGCGTCAAATACTCCAGTTGGTCAGGGCCTCGATGATTCGAGTGCTGTTTGCGTCCACTATTTGATTAATAAGCTCCAACCAATCCCCGTGGACCTTAAGGAGCACCAAGTTATTGTTACCTTAAATCCTCATACCTTACCAAAACAGGACAAAATATTTCAAACCATCGAATATTCTCATCCGTTGTTTGACACTCAAGCAATTGCCGCTCAAAAATTATTACCAAATATTCAAGGTAAACATAAAGTGTGGTTTTGTGGGGCTTGGACTGGCTACGGATTCCATGAGGATGGTTTTAAATCAGGTGAATTAATTGCCAGTGAAATTATGCGGAATGCTCATTTTTAAAAATGGCACAAGCTTCTTTTCACTTTGGCAGAGTTATTCATCATCGTTATCAACCGAATAATCGATTTTCATATCGTGTTTTCTACCTGCGCATTCCGATGCGTTCCAGAAAGCAAGATCCCAAATTGCTTTCTAATGTGGGAATCGGGGATAATAAATTTTCTATCTTTTCCTTTTATGACAAAGACCACGGTCTTAACAATCAGACATCCTTACATTGGGTAGAGCAACTCTTATCTGATCACCAGATTGAAAAAGCTAACGGCGAAATTTGGCTGCATACCTTCCCACGATTTTTTGGTTATGTTTTTAATCCGGTAAGTTTTTGGTTTTGTCATGATGATAAAAATAACCTGGTGGCAATCGTTGCCGAGGTAAACAATACCTTCGGTGATCGTCATGCGTATTTGCTTCATGACCATCAAGATAACTTACCATGGGGTAAAACGCTGCACACCGATAAGCTGTTTTACGTTTCTCCATTCTTTGATGTGAAGGGACGTTATCAATTCCGGTTTATGCGGCAAGAGCTTGAACACCAAGCACGACACGTCAGTCGAATTGAATACTTTGATCAAGAGGATTGCGTACTCATGACAAGCATCAGTGGTCAAGAAAGTCCCATTACCTTTGCAAGCAAATTAAATGCTTTTTTTAACTATCCATTACTCACTTTTGGAGTTATTGTTAAAATTCATTTTCAGGCTATTAAATTGTTGGTTAAAGGTGCAAAATTTTATAAAAAACCAGCTACAACAACTACTTAAGCAATATCATTCTATGTCACTCATTTCCAAAAAGATCGTATTTAGCTGTTTTAAAAAAGTTCAAGGGGGGCAATTTATATTTTCGTTGCCCGATGGTTCGAAACATATTTTTGGTCAATTAGCCCACGATCATGACACCCCCATACAGATAAAAATTAATGATTTAAAGGCCTTTTCATTAGCAATCTCTAGTGGTGATATTGGAGTAGCAGAGGGATTTTTTAAAAACTTTTGGCAGACCGATGATTTAGAAAAATTATTACGATTGGTTTTACAAAATAGATCTTTTTTTACTCAACTTATTTATGGCACTTGGTTTGGCTCGCTCATTTATAAACTAAAACATTTTTTACACCGAAACACAAAAGCTCAAAGTAAAAAAAATATCCATGCTCATTACGACCTTGGTAATCAGTTTTATGGCTTATGGCTAGACCCAAGCATGATGTATTCCAGTGCTTTATTCAATGGTAACTATCACCAACCCTTGCAAGATGCTCAGAATGCGAAATGCGAAAAAATCTTAAGCAATTTAGAGGTTGAACAAGGTAATAAGATTTTGGAAATTGGTTGTGGTTGGGGTAATTTCATGAAGCGTGCCAACTTACAAAATGTTGCCGTTGATGGAATTACGATTTCCACTGAACAATTGAATTATGTACAACAAGAATTAGCCGCAAAAGGCTCGAATGCTAGCTTTGCTGAGCAAAATAGTGCTGCCATTCTTCAGGACTATCGTGATTGCAATCATGAATACGATGGGATTGTTTCCATTGAAATGTTTGAAGCAGTTGGTGAGGCCTTTTGGCCTTCATTCTTTAAGACCATTGATCGTTGTTTAAAGCCTGGGAAAAAGGCTGTCATTCAAACGATTGTGATTGACGATGAACTCTTTCCAGTTTATCGAACTAGCACTGACTTTATTCAACAATATATTTTTCCCGGTGGGATGTTACCCTCTGTTAGTGCCTTTGAGAGTCAAGTGAAAGCAGCAGGCCTAAAGGTCAAAGATCGCTTTTATTTTGGTGAAGATTATGCTCAAACATTAAGAATTTGGGCGGATTCCTTTAATCAACAGATTGATGCAATTAAAGCGCTAGGCTTTAAGGATGAGTTTATTCGCCTTTGGAATTTTTATTTATATTATTGTGCGGCTGGCTTTGCTGAGAAAACTTTAGATGTTGTTCAATTTACTATAGAAAAACCACTCCATGAGTCTTAATCCTCCGTTAAAGGATTTTCATAACAAAAATGTTTGGTTAATTGGAGCCTCCTCAGGAATCGGTCACGCATGTGCCCGTTGGTTAGCCAAAGAAGGTGCCAACTTAATTATTTCTTCTAGACGGGAAGAATCACTCCTTGATCTCAACCAAACGCTTACTAATGAATTTGGTGTACAAAGTAATATCATCCCCTTGGATGTAATGTCACTGGAGAGTGTTGAAAAGGCGCAAGCGGCAGTTTTAAATCACTTTTCTACGATTGATCTTCTCTTATTTGTCTCAGGCGTGTATACGCCCATTGAAGCCAAAACTTTAAATATTGTTGATGCAGAAAACATGGTCTCAACGAATTTACTAGGCCCGATTCGCGTATTGAATTTTCTGATCCCGCAGTTTTTAAAACAAGGTCATGGACATATCGCTTTGGTCGGAAGTGTTGCAGGCTATAGTGGTCTACCCAAATCACTGATTTACGGTCCGACCAAAGCTGCTCTTTTAAACTTTGCGGAATCGTTATATGAGGATTTAAATCCACTAGGTATTGGGGTACATATTATTTGTCCGGGCTTCGTCAAGACTCCAGCGACAGCAATTAATGACTTCAAAATGCCCTCCTTGATTTCCCCAGAAAGGGCGGCAGAAGAAATTGGTAATGGTTTAAAAAAAGGCGAGTTTGAAACTCATTTCCCGAAAGAGTTTTCTTTTTTCTTGAAATTGTTACGCATCCTCCCCTATCCGATTTATTTTTGGCTTGTTAAAAAATTTATTACTCAGTAATGAAGGCATCGCTCTATGGAAAACTCGTTCAAGATTGACGCATTAAGAGGTGCTATCGAAACTCTCCAATTAAAATACGAAACTATTTCAATTGCAACAATCGATGAACTCGTCGCGCTTTACGCCATGGATGCATCTTTTAAAGATCCATTTAATCGAGTGGTTGGTAGGGATGAAATCAAAAAGATTTTTATCAAGATGTTTGAGCAAGTTGATTACCCCCGATTTATTGTGCGGCAAGCACTACAAAAAGATCATTCAGCTTGTTTGCTTTGGGAGTTTCACTTTCAATTTAAGCGCTGGGATACTACGAAGAAATGCGTGACTGGGGTAAGTTGGCTACAGTTTAACGAAGACTGTTTAGTCTCTTCCCACACGGATTATTGGGACCCTGCGGAGGGTATTTATGAACATTTACCTCTCATTGGATCTCTAATGAAGGGCCTTAAAAAGTTAGCCTAATTTGTATACAAAAATTTGGAGTCTATTTAGGCTCCAAATCTAGTCCGTAAATTTTCTAAAAACTACATCTTGCCGCTTCTACTTTGCTCAACTAAAAAGTCTAGCGTTTCGATAGCTCTTTGTTTTGTACCAGCGATTGATGGGGAAGTCATATATTTGCCCTGTACTGCAATCGTTGGCACTCCATCTACACGATAGGATTGTGAAACCGTATTAGCTGTCTTTGCTTTTGTAATCACCGTAAAAGATTTGTAAGCCGTCATGAAAGCTTTTTGATCTAGTCCTTGCGCCGCAACCCAATTCGAAATTTCCTCTTCTTTTAACAAAGATTTCCGCTCTGTGTGAATGGCTTGGAATACTTTCGGCGTGAACTCTGCTTCTTTACCCATGGACTCTAAAGCATAGAATATTTGGCTATGGGCTAAGAAATCATCACGAAATGCTACTGGCACTTTCTTTAGTACAACATCCTTTTTTTGCCTTTTGGACCAAGCCAATAACTCTGGCTCTAAATCGTTACAGTGCGGACAACCGTACCAAAAAAATTCAACCACTTCGATTTTTCCTTTAGACTCCGTTGGCTGGGGCGATACTAACTTTCGGTAATCAAGCCCCTCCACAAAGCTACTAGCTTGAGTAGTTGGTGCTGGTGCTGGTGTGACAACTGATTTAGCACCAGGTGGAAGTAATTGCGCACTTACAATAGAGCCTATTAATAATAAGGATAAGCCCAAAGAATTTTTAAAAAATTGTCTTTTCATGATTTTTTTGCCTTAATGACGGTATAAGAGATTCCTATGTTCTCTAACGCTGTTTTGGAGGTTTGAACTTCGCTTTCGGTAGTAAAAGGACCTAGTCTGAGACGCCAAATTGTTTGGCCATCATTTCTACCCTCAATTAATTTTGTTTGAACGCCCTGTAAAGCAAAAGAAGCTTTCTCACTTTCGGCCGTACTTTTATCTCCATAAGCACCCAGTTGAACCCAGTAGATCGTATCTGATTTCGAACTCTCCGTTGTTGCAACATTTGCTGGTGGAGCAATTGCTGGGGTGGTATCTTGACTGCTTTTCACAACCGATGCTACAGGGTCATTATTGGCCTCATCGTTCGATTTATTTTTTCTAAGGGGTTGATTCACATCAGGCACTTGACCAGGATCTACGGAGTTAGATAGCTTGGGAACTAGTCCCATTTCGGATGACCGACTAGTCGCCTTATCTTCTGGGGAGTTTTTTGAGATGACATAAGCCACACCCAAAGCAATGCCAAGGCCAAGAATAAGGCCAATCACAATACCAATAAAAGTATTTCCGCCTTGATTAATGAATAATTTTTGATTCATATTAATGTCCATTTTATCCATCATAACCCCTAAAATTTACACCTGCAATTTACATTTTTTCAGGTGCATTAACCCCTAATATTCCTAGGCCATTTGCTAGCACTTGTTTTGTCGCTAAGAGTAACGCTAACCGAGCATTTTTTAGCTCTTCATCGTCTACCAAGACTCTGTCGGAGTTATAAAAAGAATGAAAATCGGCCGCTAAATCTCTTAGGTAAAAGGCCACGCTATGGGGTGTCAAGTCGTTGGCAGCATCAGACAACATTTGTGGATACTGACTTAACCTTCTCATCAAATCATCAGCCGCCTTACTTGCTAATTTTTCCAAAGCAACCGTCTTTAAACTGGATTCATCTCCAGCCCATTGACGCAAAATCGAACAAATTCTTGCATGAGCATATTGCACATAAAAGATTGGATTTTCATCATTTTGTTGCAAAGCTAGGTCGATATCAAAGACAAACTCCGTATCCGCCTTCCGAGAAATCAAGAAAAAGCGAACAGCATCTTTACCCTTTTCTAAGGCAGCGATTCGATCGGACTCTGATAAATCCTCATTAACCCCACCAGACCACTCAATTAGATCTCGAACCGTGACATAAGAACCAGCTCTTTTGGAAATCTTGACCTCTTCACCATTTTTTAAAACAGTGACCATTTTATGAAGGATGTACTGAGGGTAGTCTTTCGGGACTGCCCATGATCTCTTCGCTGCGACTCCTTGTATTCCTGATCGAACCCGAGCGATAGTGCCATGATGATCACTTCCTTGAATATTAATAACTGCGTGGTATCCACGCGCCCACTTACTGGCATGATAGGCAACATCAGGTACAAAATACGTAAAGGTACCATCGGTTTTTTTCATGACTCGGTCTTTATCATCTCCATCTTCAGTTGTTCTTAACCAAAGAGCGCCTTCCAGTTCATAGGTCTTCCCAAGTTCTGTCAGATCAGAAACAATCTTTTCGACACTGCCATCAGAATAAAGGGAGGATTCCAAATAGTATTCATCAAAATGGACGCCAAGGGCTCTCAAGTCAATATCTTGCTCTTGTCTTAAATAGGCTACTGCGAAGCGTTTAATATTTTCTAAATTTTGGGGATCTTTGGAGGCGACAACAGGAGCCAAGTCAGCAGCTGAAATCGTCTGTCCTGCCAAGTAAGCATTCGCAATATCCTTAATGTACATTCCGTTGTATGCGTTTTCTGGCCATCCTTCCATACCTGGTTCTAGACCATTGATTCTGGCTTGCGTAGAGATTGCTAAATTCTGAATCTGGACACCAGCATCGTTGTAATAAAACTCTCGATGTACTTTTCTACCTTGCGTCTGTATGACGCTTGCCAAAATATCACCGAGCGCCGCTTGTCGACCATGTCCCACATGCAATGGGCCGGTTGGATTGGCGGAAACAAATTCAATCAATACAGGGGGCTCTTCCTGCGGTGGCAAAATACCAAAAGATTGCCCCTGACTCAAAATTTGTTGGACAACGGATTGCTTGACGACATTACTCAAGCGAATATTAATAAAGCCTGGCCCGGCAATTTCTAGGCTACTAATTGTTTCTTTTTGTGGATCAAGCTGTTCAATTTCTTGGACCAATTGACTTGCTAAATCTTTAGGATTCATTTTCCAAGACTTGGCGATTTGCATGGCGATATTGGTCGCAACATCACCATGTTCGGCGACTTTTGGCCTTTCCAGTCTTGCAACTGGTAGATTATCTTGATTTAATTGCTGTTTTTGAGCAACTTGCATTAATCCGTCGTGAATTAAGCGTTCTAAATGTTTTTGAGTTTGTACAAGCATGACAAAAATGGATTCCGTAGTGTATGCTAAAAAAATGCTATATAAATTTCAATCTAAAAATTCTGCAAATTGCCTCATGTTAGAAGATCTTACTAAGAAGATTTTTCTGACAATCGGCAAAAAACTAGAACCTACCGGTATTTTAACGGTTGATACCTTACCAACCTTGATTCGAACGCTAGAGTCTGCCATCGAAC
Organism: Polynucleobacter kasalickyi; assembly: GCF_900176405.1. Taxonomy (GTDB): domain Bacteria; phylum Pseudomonadota; class Gammaproteobacteria; order Burkholderiales; family Burkholderiaceae; genus Polynucleobacter; species Polynucleobacter kasalickyi. The sequence goes on from NZ_FWXJ01000010.1 coordinate 69,017, forward strand.
AAGATGTCATTGCTCGCTCAACCATGTCAAGAGAAGAACTGGCAAGCTCTGACCGACTTGGCCAGAGAGCTTTTCCTTTCTTGACACTTCTCAAATCTGCTCACAAATACCAAGAGCCTATCGTTTGGGGTGTTTAAGCCCGTAACGAAAGATTTTTTAATTTGAGTCAAAGTTGCTAGAAACTGCCCTAATCGTATCATCTACAGTACGCTGTGAACGATTCGCTAAATGATTGACTTGATCTAAACCAATCTGTCCAACATTAAAGTACTGCGCTTCTGGATTCGCCAAATAAAAACCTGACACACTTGAAGCAGGATTCATTGCAAGAGACTCCGTCAACTCCATGCCAATTTCATCTGCTTGAAGTACTTCAAACATTGCTAATTTAACACTGTGTTCTGGACAAGCTGGATAACCAGGGGCTGGACGAATGCCAATGTATTTCTCATCAATCATCTCCTCATTACTCAAGGACTCATTGGCAACATATCCCCACAAGTCAGTTCGAACACGATAATGCATGTATTCAGCAAACGCCTCTGCCAATCGATCCGCAAGTGCTTTCAGTAAGATCGCATTGTAATCATCATGCTGACGTATAAACTCATCAACCTTAGCTTCTACGCCATGACCGGTGGTAACAGCGAACATCCCTACGTAATCTTTTTTACCGCTTTGTATCGGAGCCACATAGTCAGCCAAACATCGATTTGGGCGCTTCACACCCTCAACGACTGGTCGATCCGTTTGCTGTCTTAATTGGTGCCATGTCAGAATTTTTTCAGTTCTTGACTCGTCGCTAAATAATAAAATATCCTCCCCGTCACTTGCTGCGGGATAAAAAGCTACGACAGCATTTGCAGTCAACCAGCGCCCTTGAATCAAACGCTCTAACATCTTTTGGCCATCTGCAAATACTTTAGTGGCAGACTCGCCGACAATTTCATCTTCTAAAATCTTAGGGAACTTACCCGCTAAATCCCAAGTTTGGAAGAACGGACTCCAATCAATAAATTTAGCAATTTCATTTAAGTCAAAATTCTTAAATACGCGACGCCCAATAAATTTAGGAGCGGAAATTGCAAAATGATCCCAATCTAATTTCTCAGCATTTTGTGCCGCAGCTTCAAACGTAATTAAAGGAGTAGCTTTTCTGCTGGCGTGTAATTGACGAGTTTTCTCATAGTCATCTTTGATCGTTTGCAAGTATTGTTTGGCAGACTCATCTGACAACAAACTTGAAGCAACTGAAACAGATCTTGAAGCATCTGGCACATAAATTACTGGCCCATCATAATGAGGTGCAATCTTCACTGCAGTATGGACTTTAGAAGTAGTAGCGCCACCAATCATCAAAGGAATATTTCTAGATCTAAAATAATCGTCCTTTTGCATTTCTTGCGCAACATAAGTCATTTCTTCTAAAGAAGGCGTAATCAAGCCAGATAAGCCAATGATGTCCGCATTTTCTTCCTTAGCTTTTTGCAAAATTTGATTACACGGCACCATCACACCCATGTTGACAACATCAAAGTTATTACATTGCAACACAACTGTTACGATATTTTTACCAATATCATGGACGTCACCTTTTACAGTAGCCATGATAATTTTTCCCTTCGACCTGACATCACGTCCAGCCGCTTCATACTGACGCTTTTCTTCTTCAATATATGGAATCAGATGAGCTACCGCTTGCTTCATAACCCTCGCACTTTTAACCACTTGGGGTAAAAACATTTTTCCAGCACCAAATAACTCACCAACCACATTCATGCCATCCATGAGTGGTCCTTCAATCACCTCAATCGGACGACCACCAGCGCGTTCAATTTCAGAACGAATTTCTTCTGTGTCCTCAACAATAAAGTCGGTAATCCCTTGTACAAGAGCGTGTGAGAGTCTAGCTCGCACTGGTTCTTCACGCCAAGCCAAAGTTTGTAATTGTTTAGTGCCGCCACCTTTGTAGTTATCGGCAATTTCTAGCAACCGTTCGGTAGTCGTCTTGCCATCTTTTTCTTTGAATCGATTCAGAACCACATCTTCAACGCGCTCACGTAATTCAGGGTCTAAATCAGCATACACACCAAGCTGACCGGCATTAACAATGCCCATATCCATACCCGCCTCGATGGCATGGTACAAGAAAACTGTGTGAATCGCTTCTCGCACATGGTCATTGCCGCGGAAAGAGAAACTAACGTTAGAGACGCCACCGCTGACCTTAGCACCAGGTAAATTTTCCTTAATCCAACGAGTCGCATTAATGAAATCGACCGCGTAGTTATCATGCTCTTCAATCCCAGTAGCAATCGCAAAAATATTGGGGTCAAAAATAATATCTTCGGCAGCAAAACCAATTTCATTGACTAAGAAATCATAGGATCTCTTGCAAATTTCAATTTTTCTTTCATAGGTATCTGCTTGACCTTGCTCATCAAAAGCCATCACTACTGCAGCAGCACCATAACGCTTAATTTTTTTAGCTTGCAAGGCAAAAGGCTCAACACCCTCTTTTAGAGAAATGGAGTTAACAATTGCTTTTCCTTGCACGCAACGAAGGCCTGCTTCAATGACTTCCCATTTTGAAGAGTCAATCATCATGGGTACTCTAGCAATATCTGGTTCAGAAGCTATCAGATTTAAAAAGCGCACCATGGCAGCCTTTGAATCCAACATCGCCTCATCCATGTTGATATCAATGATTTGTGCACCATTCTCCACTTGTTGCCGAGCAACCTTTAAAGCGTCATCGAACATGTTGTTAAGAATTAGACGTGCAAATGCCTTAGAACCCGTCACATTGGTGCGCTCACCAATGTTAACGAATCGAATATGGGACTCAAGATTAAATGCTTCTAAGCCTGAGAGTCGAAGTGGCGGTAGGTTATTATTTTTACTCACTGGCATTTGACCTATAAGAATTCCAAATATCTGATACTTTTCGAGGTGAATAGTTTGCAACTTTTTTAGCAATGGCGGCAATATGCTCTGGCGTAGTTCCACAACAACCACCAACCAAATTGACGAGACCATCTTTTGAAAAATCTTCAATTAATCTTGAAGTAATTTCTGGGGTTTCATCAAAGCCTGTATCACTCATTGGATTCGGTAATCCGGCATTTGGGTAACATGAAATTGCTACATCACAAATCTTCGCTAACTCAGCAATATAAGGCTTCATTAGGGTTGCACCCAAAGCACAATTTAAGCCAAAAGTGAGCGGTTTAGCGTGACGCAAACTATTCCAGAAAGCCGATACAGTTTGACCTGACAAAATTCTGCCTGACGCATCCGTTACCGTCCCAGAAATCATAATTGGTAAACGCTCACCAGAGTTCTCGAAGTATTCATCAATCGCATAAAGTGCAGCTTTTGCATTGAGCGTATCAAAGACAGTTTCCACTAAAAGGACGTCAATACCCCCTTCGACCAATGCTTCTACTTGCTCGTAATATGCTTTTCTTAGTGTTTCAAAATTCACATTTCGAGCACCAGGGTCATTTACATCCGGAGAGATACTGGCTGTTTTTGGTGTTGGGCCAAGGGCTCCAGCAACAAATCGTGGTTTGTCTGGTGTTGAATACTCATCGCACGCCTGTCTAGCTAATTTTGCTGAGGCAAGATTCATCTCCCGAGCCAAGTCAGCCAAATGGTAATCCTCTTGGGCGACTGTAGTTGCACCAAAAGTATTCGTTTCAATAATATCGGCACCCGCAGCGAGATACTTTTGGTGAATCTCCAAAATGACTTCAGGTTTTGTAATAGAAAGTAACTCGTTATTCCCTTTTAAATCAATAGGATGATTATCAAAGCGATGAGATCCGCCACGAAAATCTTCCTCTTGTAATTTATATTGTTGAATCATCGTGCCCATTGCACCATCCAAAATCAAAATGCGTTGGCTAAGCAATTCTGGCAAAAGCTGACCTTTTGTGTATTGAATCAATTGGTTTGACGGTTGAGGAGACATAGATGATTCTAAAAAAAGATTGATTTAGTTACTGAAGTCTTATATTTTACAATTAGATAACAATCTTTAGTGGAGCTCAAAATGTTTAATCCAATGCCGGACTTTCAACAAAGCGTAGAAATGATGAAAAATATGTGGTCAAACGCTTCTACAGCTAGTAAAGAGAACGGGATGCCGAATTTTGGTATTCCTGGTATGTCCTCTTTAAACCCATTTGGAATTCCCACACTCGATATCGAGGAGTTAGATAAACGAATTAAAGATTTAAAGAGTGTGGAAGCTTGGCTCACCTTAAATTTAAATGTTTTACAAACTACTGTTCAAGGTCTCGAAGTGCAAAGAGCGACCCTGTCTACATTACAAGGGATTGCCGAGACAATGAAGAATAGCTCCTCAGCGGAGACGACTGATCAAACCACAGCGAAGGCAGCTGAAGGTTTTGCTCAGGCAACCGAATTTGCTGGTGCCGGAGGAAAACTCGCTCAAGAATTGATGGAACAAATGTCCAAGTCGGCCGCAACCATGATGCAAGGTTTTGCACAGGCAGCTCCTTCGGCAAAAAAAACTACCGCAAAACCAAGAGCACGCAAGACGGCGGCTAAACCTTCTGCGAAAACCGCCAGATCCCCTCGGAGTCGCTAATTCGATTTAATTTGCCTCGCCTCATCAAGTAATTGAGGTGGGCAATGGTTTCTCCCATTGCAAAAGTTAACTGATGAATATCTAACTCTCTTTTAAATAGAATCGGGATGATTTCTTTAGCAGTCGCTGGTTTTTCGCAGGCATTGAATGTCTCGGCCAGACGGTCATCATGATGTTTGACCAGTTCATCAATTCTAAAATGCATGCCTTGAAAGGGTTTGCCATGTGAAGGTAACAACAAGGTCGCTGGATCTAGGGGTAGATATTTTTTTAAAGAATCTAAAAATAAGCCCAATGGGTCAGCATCTGGCTCGACATCATGCACGCTAACATTGGTTGAAATACGAGGCAACAGCATATCTCCGGTAATCATGATCTTACTATCCTCGCAAACGAGTGACATATGCTCTGGTGAGTGGCCAAAGCCACTAATTGCTCGCCAAGTACGGTTGCCGATGGTTATCAAATCTTGATCCTGAATCCGGTGAAATCTCTGTGGCACTGCTGGCACAAGATTACTGTAATAATCAGAACGTGCTCTAACCTTTGCCAAATCCTCTTCATTGGTGAGTCCGTGCCTTGCAAAATGATCTGCTGAACCTCCGCCACCTGAGACCGACCCAATCGCAGCTCCCCCCTCTTTGGAGCTCAACCATCTTGCCATTAAAAAATCGGTCATGGACATCCATAAAGGCGCTTTATAGCGCTCACAAATCCAATGCGCCAATCCCACATGGTCAGGGTGCATGTGGGTGACGAGTACCCGAATAATTGGTAAACCCTGCAAATGATTGGCAAAAATTTGCTCCCAAGCATCTTTTGTTTCCTGAGAGGTAATTCCGCAATCCACCACAGTCCAACCTTCAACGCCATTTAAACAATCTCGTAATAACCACAAATTAATATGGTTTAAAGCAAATGGTAGTTTCATTCGTAACCAAAAAACTCCGTCAGCAACGGCCTGTACTTGGCCTGGAAGGGGCATATTATCTTCAAATGGGTAGTGAATTGGGGTCATATTTTGTCTTTAATAGTTGGTTTTACATTAAGATATTTGTATGTCTAAATTTCCTAAATTTTTATCTGTGCAATTTGTCTCTGATATGTCTGAGCTTATTTTAGATGGATTTAATCGCCATGATCGAATATTTCGAGAAGCCAACTTAGATGCAATGCAGTCTTTCGAGTCACAAAACCGAGTTGGTATTCATGAGCATATCAAAGGTCGAATTGAGTATTCTGATGACAGAGATGATGACAGAGTTAAGGGGCGTATTGTTTCTTTGGCAGATAAGTGTGGCACCTTCCACTTCGATTCAGAAATTTGGCAGCAAGTAAAATTACCCAAAGGGGTTACCCCCAGTTTATTTAGTTACCCACAGCACTTAAGATTTATTAACAAGCAAACAACATTATCAAACGAAAGGATCTCGGAATGACCAACATAACCTCTGAAAATCCTCATCACCTCACGGAGCTATTTAAAAATAACCAAGAATGGGTGCAAAAAAACATCACCGAAGACCCGGACTTTTTTCAACGATTAGCAAATCAACAATCTCCAGAATATTTATGGATTGGTTGTTCTGATTCTCGAGTACCTGCCAATCAGGTCATTGGTCTTGCTCCAGGTGAAATTTTTGTCCATCGCAATATCGCCAATGTGATTGCACATACAGATCTGAATGCCCTTTCAGTCATTCAATTTGCGATTGATTTATTAAAGGTCAAACATATCATTGTGGTTGGTCACTATGGTTGTTCGGGCGTTCGAGCCGCAATGGAAAATATTCGTGTTGGCCTTGCTGATAATTGGATTCGCCATGTCAAAGACGTGGAAGACAAACATGGTCAATACTTGGGTAAAGTACTGGATCGTCAAGAAAAATTAGACTACCTCTGTGAATTAAATGTGGTTGAACAAGTAAGCAATGTTTGCCAATCCACGATTGTGCAAGATGCTTGGCAACGAGGACAACCCTTAACGGTACATGGCTGGATTTATGGTTTACATGATGGCTATGCCCGTGATTTAGGAATGAGCATCCAAAATATTGCTGAGTTAGAAAGCCGGTACCGCTCCGTAATTTCTAAATTCCAAAATATCGTTGGCTAACGCATTGCCTCTTCCATCTAATTTGCAAGTGATTGAGCGAGGTTGGCTCTCAGCCAATCAAGTGTATCTGTGGTCTGATAATTTTTTAGATGTGATTGATAGCGGCTTTTGTACGCATCAATCACAAACTATTGAATTATTAAATCTAAAGATGCAAGTACTCACGGACAGGACTCCTAGGTTCTTAATTAATACGCACTTACACTCTGATCATTGCGGGGGTAATGCGGCATTAATCAATGATTTTAATTTTAAATTGTTAGTCCCTAGTGCCGAATTTGATGCGGTACAAGATTGGAATGAACCATTACTCGGCTTCTCGGAGCTCGGGCAACCTTGCCCAGTTTTTAGTGCGTTTGGTACTTATCAACCCAATACAGTGATCACACTTGGCAACCTAGATTGGGAAATTCATCAAGCGCCTGGCCATGAAGATCAAGCTCAATTATTGTTTAATCCTGAATATAAAATTCTAATTTCCGGTGATGCACTTTGGGAAAAGGGATTTGGTGCATTGTTTCCAAACAATGAAGGTGTCCCAAATATTGACGGGGCTTTTGCGACCCTCGAATTGATTGCTGAGATTGAACCAAACATTGTAATTCCTGGACATGGCAGTATTTTTAATGATGTTTCGCAGGCGCTTATTTTTGCCCACGATCGCTTGGCTTATCTGCGCAAAAATCCCGATCGTAACTTGATCCACGTGGTCAATGTACTACTAAAGTTTAAGTTACTGGAATGGCAACAATGCAGCCAAGAGATAGCATTAGACTGGTTCAAAAATACGCCAATGCTGCAAAAAATTGCTGAGCTCCTCAATCAACCAATCCATGATTTGTTTCAACAATCACTCAATGCCTTAGTCAAATCTAATGCAATTAAGATTCGTATGCAAACCTTATTCAATGCCTAAAGGGTCGATAGGGTTAACTCAGTCATCGGATTGAGCTTTGCTAGTTCATCGTCAATGTGATCAGTTTGTTGATGATGCGTCAGAATAAGAGCAGTAGTAGCAATCATGAATGCGATGACTAAATACTGCCAATTGCTTTGGTTTTTTTGGATAAGGGTGTTATGCGTTGTGCTAAAAAAATGGTCATTCTCAACTGACAATAAATCTAACTGATTGAGCATCTTCATTTTGAATTCTTGATTCGCATTTGGTGCAGGCTCACTCAGAAGCAGTTTTTTTAATTGTTCATCTTGCATGATTTTTACTCTCAAAATATTTTTTCAAATTTGCTTTTGCTCTAAACAACAATTGGTCTACTGCATTTTTATTCATCTCTAATTGCTCACCAATTTCTTCAGCGGTGTTGTCGTAATAGGCCCACAGGACTATCGCTAAGCGCTGCTTGGGTGGCAATCTATGGATAGCTGATTTCAGCTCACCCGCATCTTCAGAGTAATTAGCATCAGAAATTTCTTCACTAATTTCATCCAGGTCATCAAGATTCCAGTGATTTTTATTTTTCTTAAGTGCATTAAAACACTCTCTTTGAACAATCGTATAAAAGTATGTTTTTAATTTTGCCTCGCCCTTAAAGTGCTCGTGATTTTTCCACAATTTAAAGAAGGCACTCTGTACGACATCTTCTGCATCTTGATTTGTACCCATGATGCGCCATGCCAACCTAATTGCATCATCTGATAAAAGTAAGACAATCTCTGCTGTCGCTATAGAGCTACCCCCAACGGCGGCAGTAAGTAACTCCTGATCGTTATTCCATTGCTTGGTTTTCAATAGCAATCTTTCTTAATTATTTAGATAGCTCATTATTCCAACCTTCCCGCTCCTTCGGAGGAAATTTTTCAAGCAAACGATGCCTTTCTTGTTTCATTTCCTCTCTTTGCTCTGGTGAAAGTGATTTTAAATATTCATGACGCTCCTTTTTCCTTTGCTCTCTTTGTTCAGGCGTTAAGGCTTTCCATTGTTCTTTCATCTTTTCATGCATTGCACGTCTCTCATCGGGAGATAAGGATTGCATTTTTAAACGCAATTTTTGATGAAACTCTTTACGTTCTTCTGGCGTTGCTTGTTTCATTAATTCATGTAATTCCTTAGCGCGAGCCTGCCTTTGTTCAATCGGCATATTCGCAACTTCCCTCGGATCCAATGGCTCGGGTAGTGCCGCTAGCGCAAAACCGCTGATAGAGAAAGTCATCGCCGTAATTTGTAATAATCTATAAATACTTTGCTTCATTTTAAAAAGCTCCTTTAGTTGATTTATTCTTTTGACAATTTAAAGATTCAATTACTTACGGTAGATTTATTAGTTAAATCTATTACAGATTAAAATATCCTTTTAGGTTCAATCTATATGGCGACTTCCATTAAAAAAATCCCCCTCGATAAAATTTTGTTTAGCCAAGGCTTTGGCACCCGCCGCCATTGTAATAATTTAGTTTTTGCTGACATGGTCAAGGTGAATGGTGTTTTAGTGGAAGACCCTCAAGAGCTTTTTAGCCCCATCAATTTATTACTCACGATTGAAGGACAAGATTGGGAGTTTCATGAGAAAGCTTACATTGTTTTTAATAAACCGACTGGCTATGAATGTTCGCATAAGACAAAACATCATCCGAGTATCTATGGACTTTTACCTGCCCCGTTAATTGAGCGTGGGGTCCAATGTGTGGGTCGCTTAGATCAAGATACAACGGGCCTTTTATTAATCTCTGACGATGGTCAGTTTATCCATAAGATGACCTCCCCGAAGAAAAACATCGGTAAGGTCTATCAAATCACTACCGCTGAAGTAATTCAAAAAGAGCAAATTGAACGCTTACTAAATGGTGTGGTACTGGACGATGATCCCACCCCATGTAATGCCATCGCTTGTGAACAAGTGGGTGATTTCCAACTGAACATGACGATCGTTGAGGGTAGATATCATCAAGTAAAAAGAATGATGGTTGCTGCAGGCAATCATGTGGAGCAACTACATCGATTCCAAATCGGCGAGTTTGTCTTGCCAGAGGCTCTTAAAGAGGGCGAATGGCGCTGGTTGAAGCCAGATGAACTTAACCAGCTCTCTAAAAACCCGACAACTTAAACTTGAGAATGAATCGCTTTAATATTTAGTGAATCGAGCGATTCATCAGGTAAATCAGCCAATATATCAATTCTCTTTTTCAGGCCGACCATCACATCTTTATACGCTTGACGTTTCTTTTCTTCAGAACCTTCTACCAATGATGGATCTGGAAATCCCCAATGCGCGACTGCTGGATTGCCGGGCCAGTATGGGCACTCTTCTCCGGCGGCATTATCACAAACCGTAATAATGAAATCCATATGTGGTGCATCTGGTAGAGCATACTCATCCCAACTTTTACTACGTAATTTTGATAAATCATAGCCGTGTTCTTTTGCTATCTCTATTGCATACGGACTCACTGTATCACCTGGTGTTGATCCAGCAGAATATCCAGTGAATTTTCCTTTTGCTTGGGTTGAAGCTAATGCTTCCGCAATAATAGATCTACCTGAGTTATGGGTACACAAGAATAGGATGTTGTATGTCTTCATTTGCAGCTGTCTTTCAATTTTAATTAAACAGTAAGTTAGTGGAACTACTTCATCACGAAAACTTAATCAATTTTTAACTTGTGCAGTTCCTCTTGATTGCTCTACTACAAGAAATTGACGGTATTGAGCTACTAACACCTTTTAAATGGTCATTCCTATAGTAACTGCAATACTATTGCAAAATGATGACTAGTCATTGATTTGCACTTTTTTCTAGATGAATCGTTGCACACCAGCTGGAATGAGACGAAAGACTCGGTCAAGCTCAGAACCAACGCCCATTGCTGATCCGTCTGGTCTTGCTAGTGGCCATGGTTTATTTAAATCCCAAGAATCAACATTTAACCAATGCTCAAGTTCTTGGTCTGGCACACTCATTAGCCAGGCTATTTCTGTAAATGGCGTCAGCCTAGCAACTTCCTGTAAATGTGCAGGTAACTGCGAGATCCATTGATTAGCTTCACTAGAAGTAGGGATGGCTATCTGATGACATAGTCGCAAACTGACTAGTCCATCTAAATTATTAACCCAAACAAAAGCATTCTGTTTAAATTGTTGAGCCAACATTTCGGCGTTTTGTAAGCCAATACCCAAGGCAAGCACACTTGACTCAGCTAGCCACTCTCCCGAGTCATCACGCCCTTCACCTAGTAAACAATCAATATGTTGAGATTGCAACTCCTCTAATAATTTTGCCTGGGATAGTTGATTTGCGGTGCGCTCAAGTTGCTGACTATGCGGGTTGTAAGCTGTCAAAAATGCGGCGCAGTTGACATTATTTTTCTTCAATATCGTGACCAATTCTAGACTTACTTTACCTACTTTTAGGGCGATTTCACCTTCATCCCCAAACACCACATAAGAGGCTTGACGGTATGCTTTGATAAGTTGAGGGGAGATTTGGTGAATCATTGAGTTTGTCTTTTTAATCATATTTTGCCAAAAAAAATGGTTTTTCAGGTTTTAAGGTTGTTCAATCTGTTACAGCCACTTTTTTAAATGTTCTTCCACCAAATTTTAGTTCATAAGAAAGATCATCAGGTGGGCTCAAATAGACTTCGTATTGGCACAGCAAACAACTTCTCACCAAATGTAGTCGTAACTTCGCCATCGTACAAAACAACACCTCCAGCAAATCGATTTCCACTGCTTTCCTTCAGTTTTCGCAACCCATGAAAATCTCTTAGCGATACAGTGGCGGCTGCTTTCACTTCCACACCAGCTACAGATTGGCCACGACCTTCCAACACTATGTCTACTTCTACTCCATCTTTATCACGATAATAGTAAAAATTTATTGGATCATCTTGCCAACTTGCTTGACGGCGAAGTTCCTGGAATATAAAAGTTTCCAATAGTTGTCCAAGCAGGGTACGATCCTCCCATAATGTTGCGGCGTCTACCCCAAGCAAAGCGCAAGCAAGTCCTGAATCTCCTAAATGCAACTTTGGAGTTTTAATTAGCCTGCTTAAACGGTTATTGTGCCAAGGTGGCAATTCTTCGAGTAAAAATACACGCTCTAGTAAGGTTACATAATCGCGTATTGTTGGGCGACTCAGCTGAAAAGGAGATCCCAGCTCGCTAACATTAAGCATCCTGGCCGTCTGCCCAGCAGCTAGAGATAGCAAACGTGGTAGCACATCTAGCGAACTAATTCGTGCAATATCTCTTACATCACGTTGTATCATTGTTTCAATGTATTTACGATACCAAGTTGCACGTCTAAGTGATGAAGATCTAGCAAGAGCGGCGGGATAGCCGCCAGCCACAATCCGCTCGATAAGTTCCTTACCCAATCTTGCCTGCTGCTTCATCTTAAAACCATCCCCAAATAACTCATTAAGAAAGTTTGATTTTATTGCTCCCAGCTCACACTGCGAAAGTGGGTGAAGGCGTAAAATTTCCATACGACCGGCCAAAGAATCTGCCAACTTTGTTACCAATAACACGTTTGCCGAACCAGTCAGAATGAATCGTCCTGGTCGCCGATCACGGTCAACCACCAATTTAAGCGAAGTAAACAACTCAGGTACTCGCTGCACCTCATCCAACACCACTTTATCAGGTAACTCTGTCACAAATCCCATCGGATCTGTTTTAACTGATGCCCTTAAGACATCATCATCAAAACTGATTATGAATAACCAGCTGCATCGCCCACAGAGCGTGCAAACGTTGTTTTTCCACATTGGCGTGGACCATGAATAAGTACCACCGGCGTATCTTGCAGTGCCTCTACCAATCGATGGAGAGCAAAGCGAGGATGTAAAGTTGAATTATCCATAACTTTAGGTTTAACGCAATCTCCGTCCAATTGAAAGGTTGTACCCCGTCCAATTGAAAGGTTAGGGTGCTTCTAAATGCACTAAAGGGAATGATGTTATAAAAATTCGAATCTGAAAAAGAAAGGCTATAGAAGCTTGAACATTCCGATTTCTTCTCTTCTTACAATAAAATCATAGAGTTAGAGGGACTTCCACTTGAGCAATGAAGAAGTTTTTAATTGAACGATTTACTGTTTACGATAGTTCATCCGAAAAAAATAATTCTACCCTTATCTGTTTGATGTTCAAGCTGAGTTATTAGATAAACGTTCAGCTAGAGTTGTCATTTCTTTAAAAAACGCTAAGCAATATAAACAAGTTAGGCTGCCTCAAGATTTTTTACCGCAATTTATCATTAAAGGAAATAGATATATCTTAGAAACCCCAGGATATGGCGGCAGTTCCATGTTCACTTTTAAAAAAACAAGTTTATTCTTTAAAAGACCATCAAAATCTAATTATCACAGTCATAGACCGCTTGCTCGACGGTTTTTAGTTTATCTAAAAACACGACCATAGAAAAAATTAACTTTTACTCTACAGTGACACTTTTAGCCAAGTTTCTTGGTTTATCTACATCAGTGCCAAGGGCAAGAGCAGTGTGATAGGCCAATAGTTGCAATGGCACCACATGAAGAATCGGGGATAAGTTGCCATAGTTTTCTGGCATACGAATCACATGGATCCCAGCACTTGCTTGTATATTGGCATCCACATCAGCAAACACATATAACTGGCCACCTCTAGCAGCGACTTCTTGCATGTTTGACTTGAGTTTCTCGAGCAGATCATCATTTGGAGCAACAGTTACGACTGGCATCGTCTCGTCCACCAAGGCAAGCGGTCCATGCTTTAGTTCTCCAGCAGGATAAGCTTCAGCATGGATATAGGATATTTCCTTCAACTTCAAGGCGCCCTCGAGTGCGATGGGATAATGCATTCCACGGCCCAAGAAGAGAGCGTTATGATATTTTGCAAATTGCTGTGCCCACGCTATCACTTGTGGTTCTAAGGCTAATACTGCATTTAAGGCTGCCGGCAAATGACGCAGACGATCAATATGTTCTTTTTCGTGAATTGGCGTTGGACTCTTGCCTAATTTAGCCAAAGTTAATGCTAAGAAGTACAAGCCAACTAACTGGGTTGTAAAAGCTTTGGTGGAAGCAACGCCAATTTCGGTACCCGCATTCGTTTGAAATTTCCACATCGTTTCACGCATCATGGCACTAGAGGCCACATTACAGATTGCTAAGGTCTTCTCATGCCCCAAAGATTTTGCATGACGAAGTGCCGCTAAAGTATCCGCAGTCTCGCCAGATTGAGAGACGACCACTACCAAGGCTTTGGGATTGGGAACCGAAACTCGATAGCGATACTCACTAGCAATTTCTACTTGAGTCGAAACTCCTGCCAATGCTTCAATCCAATATTTAGCCACACAGGCTGAGTAATAACTAGTTCCACAAGCAAGAATCAATACTTGATTAATTTCTGACCAATCGGCATGGGTTGCGCCAAAAATATCAAAGTCAATTTTTTCGACATTACCAATCGTGTTGGCAATCGCTGTTGGCTGTTCAAAGATTTCTTTTTGCATGAAATGTTGATAAGGTCCAAGCTCAACCGAAGCGACCTGAGCGGGTACCGGACGAATCTCACGCTGGAGTATCTCTCCGGCAAAATTCATCACCTTGACGGAGTCTGGGGTAAGGGCCACAAGATCACCCTCGTCTAAGAACGTCATGCTTTTAGCATGTTCTGCAACGGCTAATGCATCTGAGGCTAGGAAGTTTTCCTGCTCTCCATAGGCAACGACGAGAGGCGAACCGGCTCTAGCGCCAACTAAAATACCTGGCATATCTTGGGCAATGACACCGATGGCGTAGGCACCATGTAGTCTTGGAAGGGTAAGCCTGACAGCCTCGACCAAATCACGATGATTCATTGAAGAATAGTTATTATGTACCAAGTGAGCAATTACTTCGGTATCAGTCTGGGAAGTAAACTGATATCCTTTACCGATCAATTCCGCTCTTAAAGATTCGTAATTTTCAATAATCCCATTATGTACAACCCCAATTAAGTCACCAGAAAAGTGGGGATGGGCATTATCAGTATTTGGTTTGCCGTGGGTCGCCCAGCGCGTGTGAGCAATCCCTGTAGCACCATATAAGGCAGTCGTATTTTCTTTTAGTTCAGCAACGCGTTGTGTTGTTCTGCTTCGCTCTAGTTGGTTTTTTTCATTGACCACTGCCAAACCACAAGAATCATATCCTCGGTACTCTAAGCGAGACAGCCCCTCAACTAAGATGCTGACAATATTTCTTTTAGAAACTGCTCCAACAATCCCGCACATAATTCTGCCTTAATAAAATTATTTTTTGATTTTTTCTGGTCGCTTCCAAGTCAAACTGACTTGCTTTGCTCGACTCACTGTTAATTGATCAGGTGGCGCATCTTTGGTTAAGGTTGTACCAGCACCCAGGGTGGCTCCCTTACCGACTCTAACAGGCGCCACTAATTGCGAGTCAGAACCAATAAAAGCACCATCTTCAATAATGGTTTGGTGCTTGTTCACTCCATCATAGTTACAAGTAATTGTGCCAGCACCAATATTTACACCAGCACCAACAATCGCATCGCCAATATAGGACAAATGATTTGCCTTACTACCAAGACCAATTTGAGCATTTTTTACTTCCACGAAATTGCCGATATGCGCTTGATCGGCAATTTGTGCACCAGGTCTTAGTCTAGCATAAGGACCAATCACGGCACTAGTGCCAACTTGGGCGTCTTCAATGTGCGAAAAAGCATGAATCTGTGTATCTTGACCAATACTAGCGTTCTTCACCACACAATAGGGGCCAATCTTCACGCCAGAAGCAATTTGAACATCACCCTCGAAGACACAGCCAACATCAATATACACATCACTTGCGCAATTTAAAGTGCCACGAATATCAATTCTGGCTGGGTCCGCCAAGGTCACGCCACTCTCTAACAAGTTACTCGCCAAAAAGGATTGATATTCCCGCTCTAAAGCGGCTAATTGTGAGCGGCTGTTAACACCTTGTACCTCCCAACCAAAAGTTGCTTGCGTCGTTCGAATAGGTACACTTTCTTGAGCAGCCAGCGCGATGATGTCCGTTAAATAATACTCACCTTGCGCATTATTAGGTTGTAACAAGCCCAGCCATCTTTTAAGATCAGCTGTGTTGCAAGCCAGCATGCCAGTATTAATTTCTTTAATTTCTTTTTGGGAGATCGAGGCATCTTTTTCCTCGACAATACCAACCACCTCACCATTCACATTCCGAACGATGCGTCCATAACCGGTTGGATTATCCATCCATTGGGTGAGAACAACCAAGCCACCATCTTCGGCTAATTGCTTTAATTGTTGTAATGTATCTGCTTGAATCAGTGGTACATCCCCATACAAAACAATCGTAGTACCGGCATTTGTTAAAAAGGGACTCGCCTGCAACACTGCGTGGCCAGTACCTTTTTGCTCTGCTTGAATAGCTGTTTGTACATTGGGAAAATCTTTACTGAGGTAAGACTGAACTTGTTCGGCACCATGGCCAATCACAATACAGGGCTGGGTAGTTGGAGCAATTTGAGTAACGCCATCTAAAACATGTCCGAGCATTGATTTTCCACCAATGCGATGAAGTACCTTCGGCAAAGAAGATTTCATTCTTTTACCTTGTCCAGCTGCAAGTATGACTATATTCATGAATCGTGGCTATCGGAGTTAAATTACAAAGAGCATCAATTGAACTGAATCAATTGTACATTTTCCGTACTAATACAGGATGAATCAAAACCTTCATCAATTGCTTTATCCCCCTCATTGGGGCTTACATTGAGCGATAAATCTTGAAAATCAAATAACTCAGAATCTAGCAAATGTGAGGGAGTAACTTGAGTGAGAGACTTAAAAATACTCTCCACACGACCCGGATGACTTTTCTCCCAAGACTTTAAAAGCTCTTTCATTGCCACTCGTTGCAAGTTGGTTTGGCTGCCACATAAATTACAAGGAATAATGGGGAAGTTCTCTTGGATTGCATAAGCTTCTAGATATTTTTCCGGAACATATGCCAATGGACGAATCACAATATGCCGACCATCATCAGATTTTAGTTTAGGAGGCATGGCTTTTAACTTGCCGCCATAGAACATATTCAATAGTAGCGTTTCTAAAATATCTTCACGGTGATGGCCTAAAGCGATTTTTGTCGCCCCAAGTTCATCCGCCACCCGATACAAAATACCTCTTCTTAATCTCGAGCAAAGGCCACAGGTGGTTTTTCCTTCGGGCACTACCCGCTTCACAATGCTGTAAGTATCCTGTTCCTCAATATGAAAGGGCACCTCTAAATTACGCAAATAATTTGGTAAAACATCTTCAGGAAATCCCGGCTGCTTTTGATCTAAGTTCACGGCAACAATATCAAAGTGTATAGGGGCTCTAGCGCGAAGCTTCAGCAATACATCCAACATGGCATAACTATCTTTGCCGCCGGATAAGCACACCATCACCTTATCACCGTCTTCAATCATCTTAAAATCGCCTATCGCCTGACCGGCTAAGCGACATAGCTTCTTTGCCAATTTATTTTCTTCGTAGGCGGCTTTGCGGGGATCTGTAGTCATAGGTATTGGGATAATTACAGGTTTTTCATTTGAAAGGATTCAACACCAACACTGGCGCAATCAGGATACACATCAGGTTTTTCAGAACTCACTCTTGCAGCGATGACGAGAGGATGGGCCAACATTCTTTGCATAATTTCATCACACAAAGTTTCCTGTAACTGTATATGCCCTTGACTCACAATGGACTTGATGGTCTCGCGCATAAAGTCATAATCAACCACTTCTGCTAAATCGTCTTGCTGTGGCGAGTTGTCCTTTAATGGCACATACAAATCAATATTAATAATCACCCGTTGTTCAGCTTTTTTTTCAAACTCATGCACGCCAATATTCATTGGGACATCGTAATCTTTAAGAAACAATCTACGGCAATTAGCCAGTACATTGGTATTAGTTGCGGAAGTCATAAATCCTTTATTCATTCGTTAAAAACATTACATCTCTGCGTGAGCCAAATAAGTGTTGGCCACCATCAATTTGGAGGGTTGTTCCTGTCATCGCTTTTGCGCTACAAACATAAAGAATACCTTGTGCAATGTCCTCCGGTGACGAGGACCTTTGCAGTGGTGTCATTTGATGCGCTTGTTGAAAGCTAGAAGCACTTTGATCACCGGAAATCATCGTAATACCTGGCGCAACTCCTACCACCCTTAGCTTAGGAGCAAAATGCAGTGCTTGCATTTTCATGGCAGCTTCTAAAGCGGCCTTCGACATCGTATATGAAAAAAAATCCGGGTTTAAATTATCTAATTTTTGATCCAGCAAATGAATAATGACAGCAGGCTCTTTGGGCGAAGTTTGCGCAGCATGCAGTTGATAAAGTTGTTCAGACAATATTAAGGGGGCAGCGACATTGATCTGCATATGTGCATTCAATAAATCGCTCTGAAAGGCACTTGGCTCGTCATACTCAAATAAAGCAGCATTATTGATTAAGCAGTCTGGCAAACCTAAGCGAGCAACACATTCGGGTAGGATTTTTTTAACTTCTTCAGGATCTTGCAGATCCGCTTCAATGCCAATGACTCGGCACCCCATGTCTTCAATTTGCGAAATTACCCCTAGAGCGTCTTGCTTTGATTTACCATAATGAATTGCAATATCCCAGCCTGCCGCAGCCATTTGTAGCGCAATCACTCGCCCTACTCGTTTTGCAGCACCGGTGATCAGCGCAATTTTATTTTGTTGGTTCATTTAAATTTAGATCTTTCATGGAAATACTAAGCAATACCGAAGCATTATCCCACTGTCGTCAATTATCGATCCTTATTGATGAAGTTATTCAAAAATCTGACAATAGATTGCTATTTTCTGACTTTATGGATTTAGCCCTGTATTCCCCAACATTAGGGTATTACACTGGCGGCGCAATGAAACTTGGGTCAAAGGGTGATTTTATAACCGCTCCTGAAATCAGTCCATATTTTGGTGCAAGTATTGCAGAAACAATCTCTCCAGTGATTCAACATTTTCGGGCTGGTCGACATATTGCCAAAATTCTAGAGTTTGGAGCCGGATCCGGGGCTTTAGCGGCCAGTATTCTACTGCAGTTACATCAGCTAAATACTCTTCCCCATGTTTATCAAATCTTAGAGGTCTCTCCGGATTTACAAGAGCGTCAAAAGACACATCTCCAGCAATTTATTAAAGAACATCAAATCCCAGTCGCTATCGAATGGCTTTCGGCTATGCCCGTTGAATTTGATGGGGTGATTCTAGCGAATGAAGTGATTGACGCTTTCCCCGTCGACCTCATCATTAAAAAGGCAGATGGGTGGTATTACCGTGGCATCACGCAAAACCCTCATGCAAGCTCACCGAGCTTTTCTGACCATTGGATATGGATAGACTATCAGAAAGTTCCAATGGAAGATTTACCAACTTATCTGCGTGAAAATGATACTGATTTACCCGTTGGTTATCAAACCGAAACCCATTTACGTGCGCAATCTTGGATCGCCATGATTGCTAAATCTCTTCGTCAAGGTCTACTGATGACGATTGATTATGGCTTTCCCGCAAAAGAGTATTACCATCCCCAAAGAGCGCAAGGGACCATCATTGCGCATCACCAACACCACTCCATTAATGACTTATTTTATTTACCTGGCTTATGTGATCTAACCGCCCATGTGGAATGGACTAGCTTAAATCAAGTCGCCCTCAATGAAGGTCTCGATTTAATTGCCTATCTTAGTCAAGGTGCTTACCTACTGGATGCTGGTATTGGTCAATTACTATTATCGAACGCCGACATCAACGATCCAATGCGATTTTTACCCCAAAGTAATGCCCTACAGAAACTCATTTCAGAAGCAGAAATGGGCGAGTTATTTAAAGTGGCGGCATGGTCAATGAATCGCCTAAAAGATGATTCATTGGATGAATTATTGAATACCTTACCGGGCTTTAGAGGGCGGATGAGATTGCTTTAAGACGAGCCGCCATCACTGCGTTAGCAATATCTTGACCATTATTGCTGGTGACTTGCTTTGCAATCTCACCAGAATTTACTGCTTGAACCTTTTTGATGACTGCGTCCAATATAAGAGTATCCATCCCTAATGACCTAGCTAAGGTGCAGAGCTGCATAAATCGCTCTGACTTTCGCCATAAATCAGAGCCGTCGAAAAGACTCAAAAACTCATTAGGGGTAGAGTGGCTCGTCTTTAAAAAACGATTCACCTGACCATATGCTTTGGCAAAGTTTCTTAAATCTGTTGGAACTTTATTCTGTTCAAGCCACTGATCAACTTCAGCGCGATCGAGTTCACACAATAAAACGGCTAATCGATTTTCTAAAGGAGCGTGCTCTATTGCAAGTTGATCTAGAACTTTTCCGGTATTTTTCAATCTCGAATCAACAAATAGATGGCCTGGTAACAAGGCTTGATTAACGCCTATTTCCCGCAAAAAATCAAACATGCGCGAGGGTTTAGATTCTAATAAGCCACGGCTCAATTCCTGCCAAATGCGCTCTGGTACTAAATATTGCAACTCTTGGTTTTGTACCATTTCTTGAACTAAGGTTAGCGTCGTTGGCGCTACTACAAAGGTATTAAAGCGTGCCAAGAATCTGCCTAAGCGGAGTATTCGCAAAGGGTCCTCTTTAAAGGCATCGCTTACATGGCGAAACAGGTGTCCCTTTAAATCCATTTGACCGCCATAGGGATCGATGATCGGACCGACCAAGGCTCCGTTATCGTCGACCTCTTGCGCCATCGCATTGATCGTAAAATCCCTACGAATTAAATCTTGCTCAAGAGTGACCTCTGGGGAAGTGTAAAAAGTAAAGCCCTTATATCCCTGTCCAGACTTTCTTTCCGTCCTCGCTAAGGCGTACTCCTCTTTCGTTTGCGGATGAAGAAAAACTGGAAAGTCTTGCCCTACAGGTATAAATCCTTTGGCAATCATTGCTTGTGGTGTACTCCCAACCACCACATAATCACGATCAGATGCTGATAAGCCGAGTAACTGATCGCGAATCGCACCGCCGACTACATACACTTTCACTTGAGTAAACTTTCTAATGGAGTTGGAGTCAATCCAAAAATTTGCTCTAAGGGATTAGGTGATCCGGATGACAACACGCTAGGCGTTTTCATGGAAGCCACATTGTCTCGTGACATCACTTTGGGTCCAGGCAGGAACTCAAGTAAACATGCCTGTAAATATGTCGCCCAATTTGGTAAAGGAATAATGGGTCGAGATACGCCTTGACGTTTCGCCGCAAATTTTACAATTTCAGCTAAGGAATAGACTGTTGGACCACATAAGTCGATAGACTGGTGGATGGTTTGGGGCATCGCAATAGCTTGGGTAAAAGCCTTACTGACATCTTCCACACTCACCGGTTGAAATAAGACTTTAGCGCCACCTAATGGCATGATCGGAAAATATTTTTGTAACTTTCCAAACATATTAATAAATTGGTCGTCGTTACCAAAAACTACTGAGGGTCTAAAGATAGTAAAGTCGAGGCCAGAGTTCCTGACCAGATCCTCTGCATCACCTTTTGACCGAAGGTACATGGAAGTTCCATCTGCATCAGCTCCAAGTGCGCTCATATGCAGATATCTTTTCATGCCTAAAAATTTCATGGCAGAAATGATGTGCGTCGGAATATTGACATGCGCTTCTAAAAACTCCGGTCCATAAGGATCATCTTGTTTTGCGTGTAAGACACCCACCAAGTTAATTACCACGGCATCCTTAGGTACATGACCTAACAGTTCTCGCACACCCATTTCAGAATAATCATGATGCGATATCACACGCGCACGCTGATCTAATAAATACTTCGATGGACTATCTGATCTTTTGGCAATGACCACGGAATAATTTTGCGCCAAGAGTTCTTGGGTAAGATGAGATCCAACAAAGCCGGTACCACCAATAATTAATACTTGTTGACTCATAAAAATTCCAGTTTAAAAAATGTGGCTCAGAAAACTCAGGGCAAATTAGATGTTACGGCAACAGCGGGATAAACATTTCCTAATTTTTCTTTAAGAGAGTTTGTTTTACCATTTAAATGCGCATAATAAACAGCGTTCGATAAAACATTTTTAACATAGGTTCTTGTCTCATTGAAAGGAATCGTTTCGGCAAAAATGGCACCATCTACTTGTTTCTTTAATGACTGGCGCCATTGCTTCGGTCTACTCGGCCCTGCATTGTAGGCCGCTGAGGCCAATCCCCAAGAGCCATCCAAATCGTTCAAGACCATGTTCAAATAATTACAGCCAATCATTAAATTCGTATTAATTTCTGCAAGATTCTCAGGGCGAAAATCTGATAAGCCAATTTTTTTAGCCACATACTTGCCGGTTGTCGGCATCACTTGCATCAAACCAGACGCACCCACGCCAGATTTTGCTGAAGTAATGAAACGAGACTCTTGGCGAATCAAACCATAAACCCAATGGATATCTAAATTAATTTTCTGGGTAATCGGATTCAGTTTCTCAATATAAGGAGTTGGATATCGCAATGAAAAATTATGTTCAATCTTGGTTCGATCAGCGGTACTTACGGTTCTATCTAACAGCCCAATCCGTTTACCATATTCAGCCGCTGCAATCAGTTCACGATCAGATAAATTTCTTAATTCCCAATTCCATTCACGATTTCCTTCTGTCCGCAGATTCATGGCATACAACTTAGCAGCCTTATCGAAGGCTGAGTGTGTCAATCCGATCGTAGATATTTCGTTATCACTCACGGTAACTTTGGCGGGAATCACGATTTGCTTGTTGAGTTCCTCTAAGGCTAATTGACCATAAAAATTAAATTGTGAAGAGATGGACATAAAGTATTCGTTTGCTCTTTGGTCCTTCAATTCCTTGAGTGCTCGACCGTACCAATAAGTCCAGGCCGGATCTCGTAAGCGGATCCAATCTGGCATCGTTTCAATCGACTCTTTAACAAACTTCCAATCTTTTTCCTTCAGAGCAGCTCTCACTTTCCACTCAGAAGACTCAGGGGAGAGTAGTCCACTGTCGCTCAGTTGGTGTTGACGTTTAAACATTTCGAGTGCTTTGGGATCTTGTTTTTTGGCGAGGAACTGACCAACTACGCCATACATTAATCCACGATGCTCAGATGAACCAGCAAAATCAAATTCTTCTAATTTGATTAGTGCCAAAGTCGGATTAGTCCTTGCCAACTTGACCATTTCAAAAATGGGATCATTCGCCATTTTTTTTGCCAAGGTATCTAAACTATTTTCTGAGGCGATTCGACTAATTGCTTCTGCTTCAGACTGGGTTAAACCGCCCCGAGCTTGTAATGCTTGCACTGCATCTGGACAACCTTCACCAAAATACCTTGCATCTTGCATCGCTGCTCTGGCAGCAAGACCTACCTGCTTTGGATTTTCACCTTTATATAAGCGCGCTAAAAATGAATAGCATTTCACTTGGGTATCATCATCTAAGGCAAATTGTGCGTACTGTCGATCGACCTCGTTCCAATCTCTTCGCTTACCTAATACCAAAATCCAATCGTTCCTCAGTCGATCCGCTAGTCCAGTATCCTTGTAGCGCTGGAGAAATCTTTCCACTTCACGATCGGCATCTGTCATGGCATTTGCTCGACCAGACGAATCATAAAGTCTTGGCTTTAACTTAAAATACTCAACATAATCTTGCATTGGATAATCTTTGAGATTCCCCGCAAGTTGAAGCGCCTTTAACAAATCATTTTTACGCGCAGCTTCGCGCAAATCGATAAACTGTAAATCTTTATCACTTAATTCTTGATTGCCTGGAATGGGGGTATTGTTTGGGTTTTGTGCAGCGGTATTTTCATTCGTACTTTTTCCAGCAGAATGCTTTGAGTTTTTCACCTCTTTTGCTTCAGTGTGCCCAAATGACGCAAAACAAGTAATAATAGAAACGATTAAGGTAACTTGAAAATATTTGGTAAAGGATGGTATTAAGTGATGCATATATTCTTGCTAAAGCCCTTTCAACGGATTTGAACTCCTATGCATGAAGTACAAAATAAAGCAGTACGACAACAACTGATCGATTTACGCAAGGAGCGTCAAGCTCAACTTGCTGTAAAGCCTCATTTTGAAAAATTACTGCATAGTAAGATTTTAATGGCTATAGAGAAAATCGACACGATATATTCGCTAAATATTCAAAAGATCGCGTTTTATTGGCCAATCCATGGCGAGCTGGATCTCAGGGTTCCCCTATTAGATTGGCAACGCCATGATTCTAATAGAAAACTTGCTTTGCCCATCACAAAACGACATCAAGTACTCCAGTTCTTCGCCTGGGACGACAAAACCACAATGACAAAAGGTTTTGCAAATATCTTCGAACCAGTTGGCACAGAGAGGATAGAGCCAGATCTAATCATTGCGCCCTGTGTAGGCTGGTTTTTTGCCGAGATGCAGATCTGGAGAATTGGCTATGGGGGAGGTTATTACGATCGTACGCTGAATGAGTATCAACATCAAGGCAGCCAACCATTTGTATTAGGCATCTCCTTAGACGCCTTAGAAACAGATCATCCTCTTTGGATACCACAGGAACATGATTATCCCCTGCAAGGAATGCTCACCGAATCTTCTCTCTACTTGAGACCTTAATACATTGAAATCAACGTCTATTCCATTACGTCGTGCATTCTTAATACTTATCTTTGGTTGTTTTTTTAGTGTTTTTAGTCAGGCAAAATCTGACTATTTATTGCCGACCTCATTGATTAATTTGTATTTGCAATTACATGCGCCAATTACGCAAGATTTTTCACCCTTATTAATGATTCAATTAAATAATACGGATGTTTCTACCAAAGAAAATTCACAGCGCATTGAGGTTGCCAGTTCTATCTCCATAATTCTGCCCAATCAATCTGCCATCAAAGGAAAAGTACGCTTCAGTTCTTCCTTCAGGTATGACAACATGTCAAAAAAAGTCCTCTTAATGCAACCTCAAATTGAGTCCTTAGATATTGACAACCTCTACTCATCTTCAGAAAAGTTATTGATGCAGCTCAATCCAATCTTGACTCAGCTATTGAATGGCATCACAGTATATGAATTTACAAGTAAAAATGCGATGATACCAAAGGCACCATCGCATCTTAAAGTAGAGGCGGAAGGAATCCGTTTTTACTTTGATTAACGCAGATTATTCACAATCTGAATCGTAGGTTCAGCCATATTTAAAGAATAAAAATGTAAGCCCGGCGCACCACCACTGATCAACTGAAGGCAAAGGTCACTCACCACTTCTTCACCAAATGCTTTGATAGAAGCAGTATCATCCCCAAAGCCCTCTAAGCGACGCCTTAACCAGCGTGGAATTTCTGCACCACAAGTATCAGAAAATCGCATTAACTGGGTAGAGCTCGTAATCGGCATAATGCCTGGCACGATATCGACAGTAACGCCACGGGATTCCACATCATCTAAGAACTGAAAATAAGCATCTGAGTTAAAGAAGTATTGCGTTATAGCTGAATTAGCACCTGCTTTCACCTTATTCACAAAGTGTTGAATATCTGACTCTGCAGAACTAGATTGCGGATGAAACTCGGGATAGGCCGCGACTTCAATATGAAACCAATCACCGGTTTTTTCACGAATAAAAGAAACTAATTCGTTCGCATGATGAAATTCACCATATTGCCCCATACCCGAGGGTAAGTCTCCACGCAGGGCGACAATCCGCTTAACGCCCATCTCTTGATAGCGGTTCACTAAAGAAAGAATGTTCTCTTTCGAGCTACCGACACAAGACAAATGAGGCGCCGCATCATTGCCGTTGGCGAGAAGTTGTTGGACGGTTGCAATCGTGCCTTCTTGTGTAGATCCACCAGCACCAAAGGTTACCGAGCAAAAACTTGGCGCAATCGCCTCTGTCAGGCGTTGCGAAACCAAATTTAACTTACTGGCACCCTCGGGTGTTTTCGGTGGAAAAAACTCAACGCTAATTTCTATCTCAGATATATTCATTGATTAATTAATAACGATAATGATCAGGTTTAAATGGGCCGCTTTGTGAAACACCAATGTAATCGGCTTGGTCTGGACGCAAAACAGTCAACTGCGCATTCAGTGATCTTAATTGCAAAACAGCCACTTTTTCATCTAAATGCTTCGGTAAAGTATATACACCAATCGGGTACTCATTCGTGTTCGCCTTGGTCCATAACTCAATTTGTGCAATCGTTTGATTGGCAAAAGAGGAACTCATCACGTAAGAAGGGTGACCTGTACCACAACCCAAATTCACTAAACGACCTTTAGCAAGAATGATGATCCGCTTCTCTGGCTGACCATTACTAGCTGGGAAAATAATGTGATCAACTTGCGGTTTAATTTCTTCCCAACGGTATTTTTCTACACTAGCCACATCAATCTCATTATCAAAGTGACCAATATTACAAACAATCGCTTGGTTCTTCATTTTTAACATGTGCTCTTCAGTAATCACATGATAGTTACCTGTAGCTGTTACAAAAATATCTGCTTTATCAGCCGCATAATCCATCGTCACGACCCGATAACCTTCCATCGCTGCTTGCAAAGCGCAAATCGGATCAACTTCAGTTACCCAAACTTGAGCGGATAGTGCACGCAAAGCTTGTGCAGAACCTTTACCTACATCACCATAACCAGCCACAACTGCCACCTTACCAGCAATCATCACATCGGTTGCACGTTTAATTGCATCCACTAATGATTCACGACAGCCATAGAGATTATCAAACTTACTTTTTGTAACAGAGTCGTTGACGTTAATGGCCGGGAACTTTAACTCGCCTTTTTTAAACATCTGATACAAACGATGCACACCTGTGGTTGTTTCCTCTGTCACGCCCTTCACTTGTGCCAGTCTGACAGAATACCAAGTTGGGTCTTTTAAAAGCTTGGCTTTAATCGAAGCATACAAAATTGTTTCTTCTTCGCTAGTTGGGTTACTTAAAATGCTTAAGTCTTTTTCTGCGCGGGCACCCAAATGTAATAGCAAAGTTGCATCGCCACCATCATCCAAAATCATGTTGGAATAACCACCATCAGTCCACTCAAAAATACGGTGAGTAAAGTCCCAATATTGCTCAAGAGTTTCACCTTTAATGGCGAACACTGGCGTACCATCCGCAACAATTGCGGCAGCGGCGTGATCTTGTGTGGAATAAATATTGCAAGAAGCCCAGCGCACGTCTGCCCCCAATGCTTGCAATGTTTGAATTAATACCGCCGTCTGAATAGTCATGTGCAGTGAACCTGTAATCCGTGCACCCTTGAGTGGTTGATTAACTTGATATTCTTGACGAATTGCCATCAGTCCTGGCATTTCTGTTTCAGCGATAGCGATTTCTTTACGGCCGAAATCTGCTAATGTTATATCCGCGATTTCATAATCGTTGGCAGTCCCGTTCATTGGTAGGTTCATATACTCTCCGATAAATTTAGACATAATTGAGGGCAAAAAAAAGCCCACCAACCATGCATTACTTGGTTAGTGAGCGCCGTTGCTAAGACCCATAAGAGCCCCTTCAAGCCTGGGGTGTTTTCTTAAATAAGAAAACATCCTCGCAACGCTCCTTGAAGAATTTGTACTATTATAAACCTGCTGCTGCTTTTAATGCTGCGGCTTTATCTGTTTTCTCCCAGGTAAAGTCTGGCTCTTCACGACCAAAATGTCCGTATGCGGCTGTATTACGATAAATTGGACGTAATAAATCTAACATTTGCACGATACCTTTTGGTCTTAAATCAAAGTGTTCACTTACTAACTCAGCAATTTTCTCATCCGAAATAACGCCGGTCCCATAGGTGCTAACCCACACAGAGGTCGGTTTTGCAACGCCAATCGCATAAGAAACTTGAACTAAACATTTCGTGGCAAGACCGGCAGCAACCACATTTTTAGCTACATAGCGAGTTGCGTAAGCAGCTGAGCGGTCAACCTTGGATGGATCTTTACCAGAGAATGCACCACCGCCATGGGGGCATGAACCACCGTAGGTATCAACAATAATTTTGCGCCCCGTCAAACCACAATCACCTTGTGGACCGCCAATCACAAATCTGCCAGTTGGGTTTACCAAGTACTTAATTTCACCCTTAATTAACTCTTTAGGCAATACTGGTTTAATAATTTCTTCAATTACAGCTTCTCTGAGAGCAGCCAACTCAATATCAGGTGCGTGTTGTGTAGACAAAACAACCGTATCAATCGAGTGTGGCTTACCGTCAACATAACGCAAGGTCACTTGGGACTTCGCATCAGGACGCAACCAAGACAAACGACCATCTCTTCTCAGTTGTGATTGACGCTCTACCAAACGATGTGACAAATGAATTGGCAAAGGCATTAACTCAGGAGTTTCATTGACGGCATAACCAAACATTAAACCTTGATCACCTGCACCCATGTTCAAAGGATCATCTTCAGCACTGTCAACACCTTGCTTGATATCAGGACTTTGCTTGTCATATGCAACTAATACTGCGCAACCTTTGTAATCGATACCGTATTCAGTATTGTCATAGCCAATTGACTTGAGCGTATCTCTCGCAACTTTGATGTAGTCTACATTTGCTGTAGTAGTAATTTCACCTGCTAAAACCACTAGACCCGTGTTGCAAAGTGTCTCTGCAGCTACACGTGCAGTTGGATCTTGAGCAATGATTGCATCAAGGATTGAGTCAGAAATTTGATCGGAGACTTTGTCTGGATGGCCTTCTGAAACAGACTCGGAGGTAAATAAATATTCGTTCGCCATTAAATGGATTCCTAAAAAAGTTATGACAACACGTGCCGACAACTTAATCCATACGGCGACGCTTTAGCAGAATTTTTGAGTCGCCCTGCAAGTTGTCTTTAACTCGGCGATGATTACTATCTGTTAGTGTATCTGAAAAAGAATATTTTTTCAAACTTACAAAAATTGCATATCATAGTGGGATGAGATGGATTATTTACTTTTTAGGCAATTTGCCCCTCCAGTGGCTTCAATCGATTGGATCCCTTTTAGGGTTTTTGACTTTTCATTTTTCTAAAAATGATCGTCGGTATATTTTAGAAAATACGACACATGCCACCCAAAAATATGGCATCAAAATTAATCCAATCGCCTGTGCAAAATCCGCTGGGATGATGTTAACGGATAGTCTTTGGATCTGGCACAATCCCCAAAAAGCACTCGCCATCACCGAAATACAAGATTGGCACCTCGTCGAAGAGGCCTATGCCGAAGGGCGTGGCTTACTGATGCTAACACCGCATTTAGGGGCTTTTGAAATGATCCCAAGAGTTTTGGCGGAGCACTTTACAGCCACGATTATCTATAAACCCGCAAAACAAGCCTGGTTAAATGAGTTGATTGAAAAAGGGCGGTCTCACCCTCAAATGAATTTTGTGCCAGCCAATTTACAAGGGGTGAGGCAAGTAGCAAGAGCCCTACAAAAAGGTGAGGCTGTGGGCATTTTGCCAGATCAGGTACCTGGACAGGGTGAGGGTGTTTGGGCTTCTTTCTTTGGAAAGCCAGCCTACACAGCGGTACTTCCGGCCAAGATTGCTAATAAAAATGCAGTGCCGACGATTATTTTTTCGGCCATTCGTAAACCAAATGGTAAAGGTTGGTTGATGCAGGCTAAACGCATTACAACACCTTTAAGTAAAGTTCCTGTAGAGTCAGCGGAACAAATTAATCAAGCGTTAGAAGAGGTGATCATGACTCACCCGGATCAATACCTTTGGTCCTACAATCGCTATAAAGCTCCACTAGGCATTTCTGCTCCGGTAGATGGCACGATGACACCTAAAGCTATTGAATGAAGTTCATGTCCCTTTTTCTTAACTACCTTGCACTAGGTTTTTTATATTTCTTATCGTACCTACCAATTAGACTCAATCATTGTATTGGTGATGTATTGGGTACGATTGCTAGCTCCTTGCCAATTGAACGGAAAAAAGTCGTTGCTATCAATTTGCAGCGATGTTTTCCAGAGTTATCTGACCAAGAACGCGCAGAGATTGCAAAGAAAAATTGGCGTTTATTTGGTAGGAGTATGACGGAGAGAGCCTATTTATGGCTTGGGTCAAAAAATCAAATTAAAAAACTTGTCTCCGTACAGAGTGAGGTCCCACTCGACGATGGTGTGCCAAGACTATTAGTGGGAATACATTTAATGGGAATAGAGGCAGGGGCAGTGGCTTTATCCTTGTACATGTCTGAGCTAGGCATTAAAGAGCCGTCTACGTTGTATGTAAAAATGAAAAATGATTTTTTTGATTCACGTATTTGCACTTGGCGTGAACGTTTTGGCGCAAAAATGCGTAATCGATTGCAGTCTTCGCGCGAGATGATTCGTAGTTTAAAGGCCGGTCAACCCGTTGTTATTTCTCCTGACATGGACCTCGGGGTACAGGACTCAGTATTTGTTCCATTCTTTGGTATTCCAACCTGTACCGTAACCTCCGTGTCTAGGATTGCGCTACTTGCAAAAGCACAAGTTTGTAGCGTTACAACCTCGCTCAATCCGGATGGCCAATCTTATACCTGCCAAATCAGTAAACCTTGGGAAAACTTCCCAAGCAATGATTTTGTGCACGACACTAAGCGTTTAAACCAACACTTTGAGTCGATGATACAACCACGCATAGAAGAGTATTATTGGGTGCATAAGCGATTCAAAAACCGTCCTGACAACCAACCCAAATTTTATTAATTATGGAACTTCACTTTACGAAAATGCATGGTGCCGGCAATGACTTTATTGTGATTGATGGCATCCATCAAGACCTCTCCAATATGAGTCGTGCGCAGTGGCGCTATTTAGCAGATCGACAGTTTGGGATTGGTGCAGATCAGATTTTATTAATTGAGAAACCAACTCGTCCAGATGCAGAATTCAAATATCGGATCATCAACCATGACGGATCTGAAGTAGAGCAGTGTGGTAATGGTTCAAGATGTTTCGTTCGTTTTGTGCGTGAAAAAAATCTTACTGACAAAAAACAAATTAGCGTAGAAGTTGCCCATACCTTACTCGTACTCAGTGAAAAAGATCACGGCTTGGTTGAGGTAAACATGGGTGCACCCGTTTTAGATTTACCCCTCATACCATTTCATCCGAGTGGCCTGGAGTCTCGAGTAACTGCAGACACCATCAATTACCTTTTGCCAACAAAAGAAGGTTCCTTTTGGGTTACGCCCGTTTCGATGGGCAATCCACATGCCGTTCAAATTGTTGATGCACTTGATAAAGCTCCAGTGCTTTTAACAGGGCCACTCATTGAGCATCACCCAAGTTTTCCGGCACGAGTCAATGCTGGCTTTATGCAAATCATTGATCGTAATACCATTCATTTAAGGGTGTTTGAACGCGGTTCAGGCGAAACGCTTTCTTGTGGAACTGGTGCTTGTGCAGCAGTAGTGGCTGGCATCTTACAGGGCGTCCTCGATTCGCCAGTCAGTGTTCATACCAAGGGTGGCGAACTCTTGATTGAGTGGCAATACGCGAATGATGGTAAAAATGCCTCCGTGATGATGACAGGTCCAGCCGAAACTGTATTTGAAGGCAAAATTAGTGTGCCAGACCTGTAATCAAGACTTTACCGTTAGAAATTAACGAATCCCGTAGGTATTCCGATACGTTTGTACGGCCACCAAATTTTGTTGAAGATGGGTATCCGCTGTACTTTGTAAAAAATCGAGCAAATCTTGTAAATTCGCAATGGCGATAACAGGAATACCAAACTCTTCCTTCACCGCTTGCACTGCAGAGAATTCACCAACATTTACTGCATCCCCAGATCGTTCCATACGGTCTAAAGCAATCAACACCGCACAGGGTTGTGCGCCAGCCTTTTTGATCATTTCAACCGATTCACGTACTGAAGTTCCCGCAGAAATAACATCATCGATAATGACTACTTTACCTTGCAGCTTTGCTCCCACGAGAGTGCCGCCCTCACCGTGATCTTTAACCTCTTTACGGTTGTAGGCAAATGGGACATTTTTGTCTTTTTTAGCTAACGCTACAGCCGTTGTCGCCGCTAAGGTAATCCCTTTATATGCCGGCCCGAATAGCATATCAAATTCAATTTGACTAGCAAGCAACGCATTCGCGTAAAACTCGCCCAACGCACCTAGTCTTGCGCCATCATTAAAATCACCCGCATTAAAGAAATAAGGGGACATCCGACCGGCTTTAGTTTTGAAAGATCCAAAAGCTAACACTTTAGCATCAAGGGAAAATTGGATAAATTCGAAAGAGTTTGAGTTCATAATAGATATGCTTAAATTAATTTCTACTATTTTAAGTCGCTATCTACTTTTTTATTGTTTTTTATCTTTTATATCTATGATCAGAATTGTCTCCGCCAACTTAAATGGTATCCGCTCTGCAACTAAAAAAGGCTTTTTACAATGGCTTGCCAAAAGTGAAGCTGATTTTGTTTGTTTACAAGAGATTAAAGCGCAAGCAAATGATCTTGGGGAAGAGTTTACTAAACCCGGGAACTATCAAGGTTACTTCCATTTTGCGCAAAAGAAAGGCTATAGTGGCACCGGTATTTATACCCGCCATCAACCCGATGAAATCTTTACTGGCTTTGGTGCCGCAGAATTTGATAATGAAGGTCGATATACCGCACTGAGGTTTGGGAACCGGTGGATTATCTCTGCATATTTCCCCTCTGGGTCTGCCTCTGAGGATCGTCAAGCCTCTAAATTTAGATTTTTAGATGTGTTTTTACCTTTTCTCGTGCAATTGAAAAAGTCTGGTTGTGAGATTGTTTTATGCGGTGATATCAACATTGCCCACCATGAAATCGATTTAAAAAACTGGAAAGGCAACGTTAAAAACTCGGGCTTTTTACCAGCTGAACGGGCATGGTTAACCCACCTATTTACCAATGAAGGCTTTACGGATGTCTATCGATTGCTTGAGCCAACCGCGACAGATACTTGCTACACTTGGTGGAGTCAGCGTGGTCAAGCCTATGCCAATAATGTTGGATGGCGCATCGACTATCAGATCGCTACGGATACTTTAGCCAAAACAGCGATCACTCAGAAAGTTTACAAAGAGGAACGTTTTTCAGATCACGCTCCTCTAATTATTGATTATGATTTCTCTCTCTAACTAGTCTCTTCAGCACTGATGGTTGGTGCAAATTTTTCAACTAGATAAATCAGAACAAATACTGGCATACCTATAACTGCGGTAAAAATAAAGAAATGCTGATAGCCAAAGTGGTCTACATACATCCCTGAAAAACCAGCTAGCCATTTTGGTACGATCAACATCATCGAACTAAATAACGCATATTGAGTAGCGCTGTACTGAATATTAGTGAGTGATGAAATGTAAGCAATGAAAGCAGCAGAGGCAATTCCAGAACTTAAATTATCGGCAGAAATCACAAAAATTAATCCGTAAAGATCATGTCCCGCTGTTGCCAGCCAAGCGAACAATAAATTACTGAGTGCTGATAAGAATGCCCCTAGCATCAGAATCCGTAAAATACCGAAACGAATCGTTAAGCCCCCACCAATGAATGCGCCGACAAGGGTCATGATGACGCCAAAAACCTTTGATGTAGCAGCTACTTCATCCTTGGTATAACCCATATCCACATAAAAGGGATTAGCCATAATGCCCATCACCACATCACTGATGCGGTAAACAGCAATTAAGGATAAGATCAAAATTGCATACCAACCATAGCGACTAATAAAATCAACGAAGGGTTGCAAAAATGCCTCACGCAACCAGACCGCAAGATTTCTTCGGGCACCTGTGGCAGTCAGTGGGGTCTTTTCTTTTGAGATCAAGACAATCAATATCCCAGGCAACATAGACGCCGCCATCCACCCATAAGCGATGTGCCAAGCATTTAAGTCATAACCGACCGTTTCCCCTTGTGCTCTTGCTGCCAACCATAAGGCCCCCGCACCAGCCCAAATCATAGCAAGGCGATAGCCAGTCTGATAAGCAGCTGCCAAGGCTCCCTGTTCCTCTGCTGAAGCAGACTCAATACGAAATGCATCCAGAGCGATATCTTGAGTTGCTGAACCAAAAGCAACAAGCAGAGCGCTCCAAACCAAGATTGACAAATTTTGTGCTGGGTCCGCTTGAGACATGCCGATCAAGCCTAAAATAACGAGACCCTGAGCCAATAGCAACCAGGATTTGCGTCGCCCAATTTTTCGACTCAGAAAAGGAATAGGTAAACGGTCGACGAGTGGTGCCCAGACCCATTTGAAACCATACATCAAACCAATCCACGATAAAAACCCAATGGTTGTTCGATTGATACCTGCCTCTCGCAACCAAAAACTCAATGTACCGAAGATCAATAGCAGGGGTAAGCCAGCAGAAAATCCCAGCCCTAACATTCTCAAGGTACGCCACTTTGTGTAGGTTTGAAGGATGTTAGTCCAACTTTTTTTTTGCTGATGTGTAAATGAAATTTCTGATTTTTGTTGTTTGGTGTGTTTGAAATCTAATCCTGTCATTTCGAAGAACACACCCTATAAATTGCTAAACTACCTAATAAATTACTACACCAATTCACTCTCTTACCTCCATCTAGGACAACACGGTCGAGTATTGTAAGGCCGATTTGATTGGCAAGCAACTCGAAGTCTGCAATCGTTAATACCCTTACATTCGGTGTGTCATACCATTGGTAAGGCAATGATTTAGAAATCGGCATACGCC
Organism: Polynucleobacter kasalickyi; assembly: GCF_900176405.1. Classification (GTDB taxonomy): domain Bacteria; phylum Pseudomonadota; class Gammaproteobacteria; order Burkholderiales; family Burkholderiaceae; genus Polynucleobacter; species Polynucleobacter kasalickyi. The sequence goes on from NZ_FWXJ01000010.1 coordinate 103,484, forward strand.
CCATGAAAACATCAATGCGATGAGACCAATGGGCAAAGTTAGGAAAAGACACGACACACTCTTTACCGACCCGAGCCACTTCATGCAAAATCTTTTCAGTTTGATGAATCGTTTGTAGGGTTTGAGACAAGATGACCGTGTCAAAACTTTTATCCTCAAACAGTGCTAGACCCCCTTCAAGATCTTGTTGAATGACATTGAGACCTCGCGCCACACAAGCTAAAACACTTTGATCAGCAATCTCCACACCATAGGTCTTCACTTGCTTCACGCCTTGGATAAACTCTAAGAATTCTCCATCACCGCATCCAACATCTAATAAACTGGAGTGAGGTGCAATCCAATCTGCAATCGCTGCAAAATCTGCTCGAATATGCGGGGTCATAGCTTCCCCCGTTTTATTTTTTGAAAATAAGCTTTGACTAACTGATGATATCTTGGATCATCCAATAAAAATGCATCATGCCCATGAGGTGCATCAATTTCAGCGTAACTGACTTCTTTTTGATTGTCTAACAATGCTTTAACAATCTCCCGACTACGGGTCGGGGCAAAGCGCCAATCGGTCGTAAAACTAATCACCAAAAACTTAGCAAGTACTTTGCTCAAGGCCTGATTAAGATTGCCCTGATGCGCTTTGGCTGGATCAAAATAATCGAGTACTCGGGTAATTAATAAGTACGTATTTGCATCAAAATACTCAGAAAATTTATCGCCCTGGTAACGAAGATAACTTTCTACTTCAAACTCGGTATCAAAACTATAGCGATAATCTTGTCCTTCTTGTGCTGTTCTACGCAAGGTACGACCAAATTTCTGCGCCATATCGTCGTCCGATAAGTATGTCACATGACCTACCATTCGCGCCACTCGTAGACCACGATTTGGAACTACTCCATGAGCATAAAAATTACCCCCATGAAAATCTGGGTCACTCATAATTGCACTTCTGGCAATTTGGTTGAACGCAATATTTTGAGCTGATAAATTTGCTGCGGATGCAATCACAACACAATGTTCAATTCTCTCAGGGTACAAAATAGCCCAAGTCAAGGCCTGCATGCCACCCAGGCTTCCACCAATCACTGCAGCAAATTTTTCAATTTTAAAGTGATTCGCCACTCGCTCTTGCGTATTCACCCAATCTTCTACGGTTAATACGGGGAAGCTTGAGCCATAGGGGTGGCCAGTCGCAGGGTCAATACTCATCGGCCCCGTTGAACCAAAACAGGATCCAAGGTTATTAATCCCAATGACAAAATAATCATTGGTATCAACACATTTACCCGGACCAATTAAATTGTCCCACCAGCCTAATTGTCCCTTCTCATCTACCCCAGCAACATGATGGGAAGCATTAAGCGCATGGCAAACCAAGATAGCATTTGAACAATCCGCATTCAAAGTGCCATAGGTTTCGACAGCCAAGGAGTAAGGCCCAAATTGAGCCCCAGACTGAAGTTGAATTGGCTCAAAAAATTGTAAGTGATGTGATTGGGTGTTTAAACTACTCATACCATCAAGATGATGTTAAGCGACGGTAGAGCATGGTCCATCGGTGACTTCTTAAAGCCGCTTCTAGCAAACCGATGCCAATTACCGACGACGAAAGTCATTACTAGACTTGAACGCTGACTAATTTCCTCTGGCGCCCAGTTTAAGTTTTGTTGGGTTTGCATAATCCGAAAGGATTGCTTTAGCGATGCTTCAACTCGCTCTAATAGTTGATTAATTCTTTCCTGTAATCTTGCGTCTTCTTGAAACAAAGAGTCGCCTAAGAGCACTCTTGTCATGCCAGGGTTTTTTTCTGCGAACGCCAAAAGAATCGAGGCAATTTCCTTAATTTGGTTTACGCCGCTCTCATCTCTGGCGATGATTTGATTAATCAGACCAAAAATACTTTGCTCAATAAACACAATCAAGCCATCAAACATTTGGGCTTTACTAGCGAAATGCCGATACAGCGCAGCTTCTGAAACTGAAATCTTGGCAGCAAGTGCTGAAGTGGTAACTCGATCGCCCTGCGGATTTTCTAACATCTCTGCCAAGGCTTGTAAAATTTGAATACGTCTCTCACCCGGCTTTGGTCGCTTACGAGCAGTTGTCTCTTGGTCTACAGCCGTTAGGTTTTCCATTGGTGAGGTACTCATATTAGTTTGATCGAATCATTGTTCCAAAAGCTTGTTCTGTCAAAATTTCTAAAAGAAGTGAATGTTCAATTCTACCGTCAATAATATGAACAGAATTTACACCACATCTTGCGGCATCTAATGCAGAAGAAATTTTTGGTAGCATCCCACCTGAAATAGTACCATCAGCAAAGAGTTCGTCAATTTCTTTAGCCGTTAAATCCGTCAATAATTCCCCTTTACTGTTCATTACTCCGGGAATATTGGTCATCATGACTAGTTTTTCTGCATTGAGGATCTCGGCCATTTTGCCAGCAACAACATCGGCATTGATGTTATAGGCACGTCCGTCTTCACCAAAGCCGATCGGCGAAATCACTGGAATAAAAGCGTCATCTTGTAAAGCCTTTACAACTGCAGGATTAATGGAGCTAATTTCACCAACAAAACCGATATCAATTTTCTTGGTTGGATCTTCCCGATCAGTCATCCAGAGTTTTTTTGCCTTGATTAATCCACCGTCTTTGCCCGTTAATCCGACTGCCTGACCACCAAACTGGTTAATCATCATCACGATATCTTGTTGAACTTCGCCCCCCAAAACCCACTCGACGACCTCCATGGTTTCATCATCGGTCACGCGCATCCCTTGAATAAAGGTTCCAGCCTTACCAATTTTTTTCAAAGCATCATCAATTTGTGGTCCACCACCATGGACAACCACGGGATTCATACCAACCAGTTTTAATAAGATGACGTCTCTAGCAAAGCCTTCTTTTAAACGATCCTCGGTCATGGCATTACCGCCATATTTAATAACGATTGTTTTACCGTGATATTTTTTAATGTAAGGTAGTGCCTCCGCTAAAATTTCAGCCTTGAGGGTAGGTGCGATATCACTCAGCGTGATTTGTTGTTTGTCCATAATTTTTAATTTGCGTTTATTTAGCGTTACTTATTTTATAGTCTAATTCTGTTAAGGTTTGAATATATATTACAGATTCTTTTCAGTTACAACACTTTATTGATCGCGTGAACTACTATTAATTCACCACTTGGCAAAAGAGAATGGTAAATTATTGCTATGCATGCCCATTCATCATCCTCAAAAGTGCGCCATCGACTTGTTATATTCCTGATAACTTGTGCAGTACTATGGACGCAATTTTTTGGCTTGGGTCATGCGATTAACCATGGTTGGACCCCAACTGCAGTCAGCTCAGCGCTGATTCAAGAAAACGATCAAGGTGGACTAGGGCAACTAAGCCTTGCGATTGGGGTTTCTGACAAGAGTCAACCCAACTCCTCGATTACTCATAACTGCTTTGCTTGGGACTCCTGCTCTTTAACTACTGCCGTTTTCTTAACGACTCAAATTCAATTTGCTAGCTCACTCGTTTTTTTCCTGCTTCCCCCAATATTTTTACCGAATTTTAGCTATAAACTCCCTCAATATTTTTTAAGTAGAGCTCCGCCGCAACTCCTCTCACGCTGATTTATAAGTTTTTTCATTCATTGCGTTAATCCATCATCGTATGGGGAGTTTTTATGTGTTTTGTCAAAAAAATATTTGTCTATTTTTTCAGGTTTTGGTTGTTTTTTTTAAGTGCTTCAGCCAGTTATGCACAAACTCCTAGTTCCACATTTACGGAATTAGAGGAAATAACCGTCTCTGGTGCTACGACCAAATCCGAAAATGCTACTTTTTCGATACCGAACGTCAATATTTCACAACAAAACACGAGTAACTTAGGCGCCTTACTAAATGATGAATTGGGGGTTGGTAGTACCTCCTTTGGAAATAATGCCAGTCGCCCTGTCCTCCGAGGAATGTCTGGCAATCGAGTCCCTATTTTGCAAAATAGTATGGGTACAGGCGACCTATCGAGTCTTTCGAATGACCATGCAGTGAGTGTAGATCCGGTCTTTTTACAAAAAATACAAATCTTTAGGGGTAGCGATGCTTTGCGGTTTGGTTCAGGCTCTAACGCAGGTTTAATCACGATTGATAACAATCGGATTGCCGAAAGCAGTATTTCAAATCCTTACTCTGAATTCCAAACTCAATATAACTTTCAGGATAAAGGTTACTTGACTGGCCTTTTAACAGAAGGTTCGGTAGGTCGGTGGTCACTACATTTTGATGGTATCAAAAAATCAAGCGATGATTATGTGCGACCAGACGGATTAACTCAAAACTACTCTTCCGCGCAACTTTCTGATCTTGGCTTTGGCGCTACTTATCATGCCGACCAATCTTATACTGGTATTTCATATGGCGAATACCGGAATGATTACGGCATCCCGTCGGTAGAGGGGTCTTATATTGATCTGATACAAAAAAGACTCGACTTAGTCCATGTGATTCGTCATCCAGTAGCTGGTATTTCTCAACTTGACCTTAAATATGCTTATACCAATTACCAACATACCGAACAATCCATTGATCACGTCCCACAAACCTATTTTACGAATATAGTCAATCAGTTAAGACTAGAGGCTTTTCATGAACCAATCGCTGACTGGAGTGGTTCTTTCGGCATACAACTCAGTACAGGTCGATTAGGTGCGATTGATTTAACGGGTGTTGGGGCAACGGCTGCCATCATCCCAAAAACTCAGTCTAATAATCTGGCCATATTCCTCGTCGAAAACACCTCAGTCGCAAGCATTGATATTAAAACGGGCTTACGCTTTGAGAGAGTGAGTCAAAATCCAGATAACGATATCCCCTATGCAGATACTCCTCTGTTTTCTAATCTAACGACCTATAATTCCCCCTTACGAACTAGTGTTCAAACTCATCTATACTCTGCCTCAAGTAGTGCTTTTTGGAATTATTTGGAAGGCTATCAAACTGGTGTAACGCTACAAATGACCCAGCGCGCACCCGCGGTAGATGAACTATTTTCTTATGGGAACCATGATGCTACTGCTTCCTACGACATTGGTAATTCGGCCCTAACTAAAGAATCTGCCTATCAAATCGAGTGGGGCTGGAAAAAAACAAAGGGACTCTGGCGAGGTCAATTGAACCTATATCAAAATAAAACTAAAGATTACATTTATGGCCAGTATTTGAATGCGGTCGATGTAAGCTCGAATTACCCCATCAGGCAATTTACTCAAGCAAACGCTTCTCTGACCGGATTCGAATCAGAGTTACTTTTCAATCCACAAGGGTCTGGGTTTTCTGCTCGCGTATTCAGTGATGGGGTGCGTGGTACTTTTGAGGATGCGTCAAACCTACCACTACAACCTGCCATGCGCTTAGGTGGGCATATAGGTTTTAATCAGGGATTGTGGAGTTCTAAACTGAGCCTTATTCATGGCCTAGGACAAACAAGGTTAGCGACGTTTGAAACTTACCCTACTCCAAGCTATAACAAATTAGATATTCGACTTGCACGTAGATTCAATCTAGGATCTGTGGATGGCAATCTTTACCTCATGGCCAATAATCTACTGAATGACACCATCAGGTACTCAACAACGGTAGAAACAATTCGGATGAATGCCCCATCAGCGGGTCGCAACTTGATGCTTGGCCTCAGTCTTTTCTATTGATATAAGAAAAAACCCTAAAAGATATTGAGTATTCTTTTAGGGTTGAGTTTGTTGGCTGTTCCAAACAGCAATTTGCTATACGGAATTTAGTCACCAAATAATTTTTGACGAAGCTCTCTTCGCTCCTGGGCTTCTAAGGACAAATTAGCAGTAGGTCTTGCCAATAAACGGGAGATGCCAATTGCTTCCCCAGTCTCTTCACACCAACCATAATCACCTGACTCAATACGTGCCAAGGCCTGTTCCACTTTTTTCAACAGTTTTCTTTCGCGATCTCGCGTGCGAAGCTCCAAAGCATGTTCTTCCTCAATCGTTGCCCGATCTGCAGGATCTGGTACCAAGTTATTCTCACGGAGGTTTTCTGTAGTGACGTTTGCATTTTTAAGTAAATCATCTTTTAAATGGTGCAAGCGCTCTTTAAAAAACTCTAGCTGCTGTTTATTCATATAGTCTTTTTCAGACATCTTTAACAAAGCTTCTTCAGAAAGAATCTCCTGAACTTCGGTTTTATCAGTTTTCTTTTGTTTTGTAGTCATGTCTTTGGTTGTTTCACTATTTTTAGCAGTTGTTTTTACTTTTGTTGAGCTGGGTGCCGATTCTAAATCATTTGGCGCTTTTATTTTTTTATTCGTTGCCATCACGTCTCCCTCTTTTTACTTTACACACTTTATATGAAATAAATAAAAAATGGCTGTTTAATTTACTAAACAACCTTCAAGACCCATCATAAGGGTATCTTTTGGTAAATCAATCCCTATAAACACTAACTTCGTTTGCTTTAATTCTTTACCCCATGGACCCGCCATATCACTACCCATCATTTCATGAACACCTTGTAAAACGACTTTACGATTTGATCCTTTGATGAAGAGGACACCCTTGTAACGGAGAAGTTTTTCACCAAACACAGACAAAATACCACCCAAAAAATCTTCTAATTTTTTATGATCAAACGGCTTTTCACTTCTAAAGACAAATGACTGGATGCGATCTGTGTGACCGTGATGATGGTGGTCATGGTGGTCGTGACCATGGTGGTCATGATCATGAGAGTGATCGTGACCACAATCATCATGGTTTTCTTGCTCTAAAAAGTGTGGATCAATATCCAACTTAGCATTTAAATTAAATCCATGCAAATCAAAGACTTCGTCTAAATTAACTACGCCTTTTTGAATTTCTTTAATCGGTGCTTTAGGATTCATGTGCACCAAACGATTACGCAGTGCTTGAATTGTTTTTGGCTCCACCACGTCAGTTTTGGTGATAAAAATTTGGTCAGCAAATCCTACTTGTTGCTGCGCTTCTTCATGTTCATTAAGTTGCACATCACCATGTTTTGCATCGACTAAGGTCACTACCGCATCTAACGCGTAGTGTTCCGCCACATCATCATCCATAAAGAAAGTTTGTGCGACGGGCCCAGGGTTTGCAATCCCAGTGGTCTCAATGACCACTCGGTCAAAATTAATTTGTTTATTTTTGCGCTGTTCCCACAACTGGTTCAAGGCGGTTACTAAATCGCCACGAATCGTACAGCAGACGCAACCATTACTCATCTGAACAATTTGTTCATTGCTATCTTGAATCAAGATTTCATTATCAATATTTTCTTCACCAAACTCATTTTCTATGACGGCAATTTTTTTGCCGTGATCTTCTGTGAGAATGTGTTTTAAAAGGGTTGTTTTCCCGCTACCAAGAAAACCGGTCAAAATTGTTACTGGAATAAGTGCCATAAAAACCTACAAAATAATTAAAATTACAAATACAACGCTCTAATGTACATCAAATTCTTTCTAAAAGGAGTCCTTTTAAGTAGTCTCCTTCAGGAAAGGAAATCAATTTAGGGTGGTCTTGCCCTGAAGTCAAGCGTTTTAATACTCTAAATTTTAGATTTTCGTCCTTTTTGTGACTTGCGGCCTCAACACTTGCAGACATTACCGTTTGATCAAATGTTTCTAAATCCATTGCACCGGAGCAAGAAAAGGTGAAAAGTAGCCCGCCAGGACGCAACATTTGCATGGCCGAGCGATTGATATCTTTATAGGCTTTTTTTGCTCTTGATAAATGTTGGGCAGATGGAGCAAACTTCGGCGGATCTAAAATAATGATGTCAAATAACTCTTCCGCTACTCGAAATTCTTTTAACACCTCAAAAGCATCTCTATCTAACCATTGCGCTTTGCTTTGATCAAAGCCATTTAACGCCACTTGGCGTTGGGCAACTGCTAAAGCATCCCCTGAGGAATCTACCGAGATCACTTCTTTCGCACCACCATGTAACGCAGCAAGTGAAAAACCACCGGTATAACAGAAGGTATTTAAAACGCGACAATCTTTAGCCCATTGGGCAACTAGGGCTCGATTATCACGTTGATCAATATAAAAGCCCGTTTTATGGCCTTCAAAGGGGTTAATTAAATATTGAATATCGTTTTCAACAGCAATCACCTCAGGGTTTTTTAACTCACCGTAAAGTACACCGCTAATTAAAGGCAATCCTTCACGCTCTCTTACGGCTGCGTCCGAGCGTTCAATAATCGTTTCACAATGTGTTTGTGCCTGCAGAATGCCAACAATCACCTCTTTCCAGTGCTCAACTCCTGCGCTTAGAAATTGACAGACTAAAATTTTGTCATACTGATCAACCACGAGTCCAGGCAAGCCATCTGCCTCACCAAAAATTAAGCGAATGGCATTGGTATCTTTTACCCACTTATTACGATGGGCAATTGCAGCAGCAATTTTTCTTTTAAAAAAGGCGTGATCAATCGGTTCATTTTCATCCCATGACCAAATTCTTGCTCGAATTTGGGATGATGGACTATAAGCAGCTCGGCCAATAAATTTACCATCATCACTATGGACTGTGACCGTTGACCCTGGGCTCATTTTTCCCGAAAAGCTTTTAATGGCTCCTGAAAAAATCCAAGGGTGGCCCTGCATCGGGGCTCTTTCTTTACCTGCGACTAATATAAGATTGGCTTGCATCGTTAACTTTTTTCTGGTTTTGCTCTAGGGTGGGCTTGATCATAAGCCTGCGCTAAATGTTGAAAATCTAAAGAGGTGTAAATTTGGGTACTACCGATACTGACGTGTCCTAACATTTCTTGTACTGCTCGCAAGTCATGGGACGATTGCAAAACATGGCTGGCAAAGGAGTGCCTCAGCATGTGCGGGTGAACATGGATTGGTAAACCAGCACTAACCGCTAATTTTTTAAGCCTGGCTTGCACCGTTCGAGGTGCTAAGCTGACTCCTGCTTCGTTTATAAATAAAGGTCCGAACAAATCTGGCATCCTTCGCTCCCATTCTGCTCGCCAATGTATCAGTGCTTGCATTGCCATGGAGCCAACAGGTACGATGCGTCGTTTACCGCCTTTACCAAAAACATTTACTTCGGCAGTTTCCCAATCAAGCCAACTTTGTCGAGCATTTGGACGATCTCCCGACAACCGAATTTCAATACTCAGTAGTTCTGACAAACGTAAGCCTGAAGAATAAAACAACTCGACGATGGCGTAGTCCCTCACAACCATCCAAGATTGTTCGACACTCAGATCCGTTCTTTGCGCTTGTTTTTTTGCATATTCCATTAACACTTGTGTGTGCTCTACGCTCAAAGCTTTGGGTAGTGATTTTGCCTTACGCGGTGCTTTGATATCGATGACAGGGTTATTGACGATTGGGGTCAATGTAAGCTGTGGATGAGGTTTTTTGATCCAATCAAAAAACGTGCGCCAAGCCGATAGCAGACGAGCAATCGACTTAGCAGAAAGTCCCTGACCATGTAACTTGCCAACCCAACTTCTAATTTGATGGGATTGCACTTGATGAATTCGCAGATCAAATTCCTCTAAATAGGCATATAACTTCATCAAGTCCTGATCATAGGCCTTGATGGTATGTTTCGATAATTGCCTAACGACAAATAAGTCTTCTAGAAAAAGCAATAACTCCAATGGTTTATTGGGCAAGTTATCACTTTGGATATTCAATTACTCTTCCTCAAAACGACTCAGTGCTGCAGCCGCAAGTCGGCCAAGTTGTTCTAAATAAACCAGGCCAGTATCTAAGGTATATTTAGAAATGTCTTTACTGATAAATAAAATTGCGCCGAGCTTCTGCGTATGAATATGTAATGGGACTAACGCAAAACTACCTACTTCTTCATTAATTTGTATGGACGGGAAATTAATATCTGCGGGCAGACTGCCGACAATAATTTCTTTGTTTAGATTATCTAAAATGATCTCATCAATATCTGTAGGCTTAATGTATTCAACCTGACCCACAGCAAACATTTCATTTAAACCATGAGTAATGTTTTCAATCACATCATCTTTAGTTCTTTTACTACAAAGATCTTCTAACCACTTCACCATCAAATTTTGCGTCTTATCATTTTCAACCCCAAAACGAAGCATTTCAGAGGTACGTCGATTAAGGTCACGATTCTGATTACGTAAAACATTCATCTGTTTTTCTTGCAAAGACAGAACCCGCCCATCTAGAGAACTTCCTAAATCGATACTCATCAAGAGATGCGGGTGTCGATCAAAAAAACCTGGGGTTGATAACAACCAGTGGGCGACTAATTCTTCCTGCTCAATTTGCGACTGACTTTGTGAATCATTGTCTGATAAGGGTTCAAGCATGCCGTAATTCCTAAATGATAGTTATGCTAATTTTTGTTTTAATAAAGTATTAACTTGCCCTGGGTTTGCCTTACCCTTGGATGCCTTCATGATTTGTCCCACTAGGGCGTTAAAGGCTTTTTCCTTACCACTCCGATACTCTTCTACTGATTTAGGATTTTCAAGTAATACTTGATCAATAATTTTCTCAATGGCTCCCACATCACTAATTTGACGTAGCCCTTTTTGATCAATAATTTGATCAACTAAACCTGCCAGCATCATCGCCTCTTGCCGCTCTGAAGCAGTGATGCCTAACTCCCAAATTTGGGAGAATATTTCTTTAGCAATCTTATTTGAAATCGTGCCATCTTTAGTTCGCTTAAGTAATTCGACCAGATGAGTAGGTCTTACAGGTGCTAAGTTGGCAGTTAATCCTTCCTTGTTCATGGCAGAAGCAAATTCCCCAGCCATCATATTGGCTGCAGCTTTCGCCAGATCTGAATCGATGTGTTGCAATACTTCCATAAAATAATGTGCCAAGGCCTTATCTTGCGTCAACAACCCCGTATCATAAGCACTCAACCCAAGCTGATTTTGCCAGTCTTCCCTTAATTCTTTTGGCAATGCTGGCATCGTTGATCGAATACTCGCAATACGCTCTTCCGAGATGTACAAAGGTAGTAAATCTGGATCTGGGAAATACCGATAGTCTTGAGCATCTTCTTTACTCCTCATGCTCCTTGTTTCCATCTTGTCAGGATCATATAACCGCGTTTCCTGAACGACCCTTCCGCCATCTTCAATGAGTTCAATTTGACGACGTACCTCATATAAAATCGCTTCCTCTAAAAACTTAAATGAATTTAAATTTTTAATCTCGCAACGTGTGCCGAACTCTGCTTGTCCTTTTGGTCTGACAGAAACGTTCGCATCACAACGGAATGAACCCTCTTGCATATTACCGTCACAAATATCTAACCACATGACTAAGGCGTGTAACTGTTTAGCATATGCCACTGCCTCGGTTGCACTACGCATGACCGGCTCAGTGACAATTTCTAGTAAAGGCGTGCCAGCTCTATTCAAATCGATGCCACTAGATGACTCGCCATGTGGCCCCTGAAAATCATCATGCAATGACTTGCCTGCATCTTCTTCTAAGTGTGCCCGAGTCAATTCAATATCTTTAGTTTGACCATCGAATTCAATCGCAATGGTGCCACCCACAACCACAGGCAATGAAAACTGACTAATTTGATAACCCTTCGGAAGATCAGGATAAAAATAGTTTTTTCTAGCAAAAACACTCACCGGCGATACGATTGACCCAATCGCTAAACCAAACCGAATGGCATGATTGACAGCCTCTTCATTTAACACTGGCAGAGTGCCTGGCAAAGCTAAATCCAGGGCGCAAGCTTGCTCGTTAGGCGATGCCCCGAAGGCAATACTCGCCCCACTAAAAATTTTCGAGTGTGTCCTAAGTTGCGCGTGGGTCTCAAGACCAATAACGACTTCCCATTCAATTTGACTCATTATTTTTCACCTACTGCATTTTGTAATGGTTGCTTTAAGTGCCAGTCTGTTACCACTTGATAATGATCGGCTACCTGTAGCATTTCTGCTTCCTTGAAATAATTACCAATCATTTGCAGACCGATGGGTAATCCAATTTGGTTAAAACCACACGGTAAGCTCATTGCAGGTAAGCCTGCTAAATTAGCGCTTAATGTAAAAATATCTTCTAAATACATCGCAATTGGATCCTTTGATTTCTCACCAATTTTCCAAGCCACATCAGGCGCTACAGGGCCCATTAGAACATCACACTGAGCAAATGCTGTTTGAAAATCTTGCGCAATAATTCTTCTTATTTTTTGCGCTTGCAAGTAGTATGCATCGTAATAACCTTGTGATAAGACGTAAGTACCTACCAAAATACGTTTTTTCACTTCGGCACCAAAACCCTCAGATCTAGAGTGCGTATACATCTGGGCGAGATCTTTGTATTTTTCTGATCGATAGCCATAGCGTACGCCATCGTACCTACTCAAATTACTTGAGGCTTCAGCCGGGGCCAACACATAATAAACAGGGATTGATAGCTCGGTTTTCGGCAAAGAAACCTCTACGCAAGTAGCGCCAAGCATTTCAAATTGCTTTAGAGCTTGCTCGATAGCTGTTTTGACCTCTTGATTCAAGCCCTGCGCAAAAAACTCTTTTGGCACACCAATTCTCAGGCCTTGAAGTGGTTTACTACTTGTAGAACTGCTTGAATCCCAATTTTTCCCAAGTTTCTCAGTAAAGTCTTCTGACGCACGCTCGATGCTCGTTGAGTCGCGTTGATCTTTTCCAGCGATGGCATTCATTAACCAGGCGCATTCACCCGCAGTTTTTGCCATCGGTCCAGCCTGATCAAGCGATGAAGCATAAGCAATCATGCCATATCGTGAAACTCGCCCATAGGTTGGTTTAATTCCCGTGATACCGCAAAATGCTGCAGGTTGACGGATCGAGCCACCTGTATCAGTCCCAGTTGCCGCCAAAGTTAAACCGGCTGCTACCGCTACAGCCGAACCACCGGATGAGCCACCTGGTACGTATTGAGTGTTCCAGGGGTTCAAAGCAGGTCCAAATGCAGAATTCTCATTCGATGAGCCCATCGCAAATTCATCCATATTGGTTTTGCCCAGGCAAACCATGCCGGAACCAGAGATTCCTAATTTTTCAACCACCGTTGCATCAAAAGGGCTCATGTAATTGCCAAGCATCTTAGATGCTGCCGTCGATTTCCATCCTTTTGTCACAAAAACATCCTTGTGAGCGATTGGAATACCCGTTAATTTACCGTGGTTTCCCTGCGCAATTAGCAAATCAGCTTGTTTTGCTTGGGCAAGAGAAAGTTCTGGTTGCACATCAATAAAGGCGTTTAAGCTAGTTGATGCGCTCATTCTATTTAAAAAATAATTAGTAACTTCGACGCTACTTAACTCTTTGTTAATTAAGGCTTCGTGCAGCTTTTCAATAGTTATTTGATGTAAGTTCAATCGATCACCTTCGGCACTAAAAATAATCCTTCAAATTGAGCAGGTGCATTGGCCATATTGGCTTCCCGCTGATTTTCCTCTGATACCACGTCGACTCGCAGGGGTTGCATTAAAGGGGCCATCATTTCAATCGGATGAAACAGCGGCTCAATCCCCGCAGTATCAATGGACTGCAATTGCTGGGCCAACTGTAAAATTGACTCTAAGGCTTCGGAAAGCACCTGAATTTCATTTTCTGGCACCTCTAAACTAGATAGCTTGGCTAAATGTGTAATTTGTTCAGTATTCATAACGTGCTTGCAGTATCATATGGTTTATCTTCTATTAATTAATAATTTAAATTATTTCATTATTCTCCCACTAAGCTTATGTTCGGTCTCTTTCGCAATTACTTTTCAAATGATTTAGCTATCGATTTAGGTACAGCTAATACACTTATTTATGTCCGAAACAAAGGCATTGTCTTAGATGAGCCCTCCGTAGTCGCAATTCGGCAAGATGGTATGGGTGGTAAAAAGACTATTTTAGCAGTCGGTCATGAAGCAAAAGCAATGTTAGGCAGAGTGCCTGGCAACATTCAAGCCATTCGTCCGATGAAAGATGGTGTGATTGCTGACTTCACCATCACCGAACAGATGTTAAAACAGTTTATCAAAATGGTTCATGAGAGTAAATTCCTCAAGCCAAGTCCAAGAATTATTATTTGTGTGCCATGTGGATCTACGCAAGTTGAAAGAAGAGCCATTCGTGAATCTGCTCTAGGCGCCGGTGCTTCTCAAGTATTTTTGATTGAAGAACCAATGGCCGCTGCGATTGGTGCAGGCTTACCTGTTACTGAGGCTTCTGGATCAATGGTTATTGATATTGGTGGTGGAACTACCGAAGTGGGCGTCATGTCACTTGGTGGTATGGTTTATAAATGGTCCGTGCGTGTTGGTGGAGACAAGTTTGACGATGCCATCACGAATTACATTCGCCGTAACTATGGCATGTTGATTGGTGAACAAACAGCTGAAGCCATTAAGAAAACAATCGGTTCTGCATTCCCAGGTACCGAAGTACTTGAAATGGAAGTAAAAGGTAGAAACCTGTCGGAAGGAATTCCGCGTAGCTTTACCGTTACAAGTAATGAAATCTTAGAAGCACTTTCTGACCCACTCAATCAAATTGTGATTGCAGTTAAATCGGCACTGGAACAAACACCTCCAGAGCTTGCTTCCGATATTGCAGAAAGAGGCATGATGCTAACTGGTGGTGGCGCTCTCTTGAGAGATCTTGATCGTTTATTGCTAGAAGAAACTGGTTTACCTGTGCATGTGGCAGAGGATCCGCTAACCTGTGTAGCGCGCGGATCTGGCATGGCCCTTGAGCGGATGGATAAACTCAGCAGCATCTTTTCACAAGAATAATTCCCATTCTATCTTAGAGGTATCGTTTGTTTAGGAGTCCACCAGCGCTATTTAATACCGGTGCTCCTATTTATAAAATGCTTTGGTTGGTCGGTCTTGCAACCCTACTCATGGTTTTGGATCTGAGATATCAAGCAACTGATCAAATTCGTTCTGTCATCCAACATGTTTTACACCCTGTGCAAGTTTTAGTGAATCAACCAGGGAGAATGTTGTCCTCTTTAAGTGATGACCTGGTGATGATGAAAACAATGAAACAAACAATCATCGAACAAAAAAATACGATAAAAGACCTTGCTCTGCTATCAAGTAATAGCGAAAACCTAGAGTCGGAAAATAAAAATTTACGAAAACTACTTCGTCTGCAAGAGCAAAGTCCCTATAAGACCTTGGCTGCTGAAATTATCTACAACCCCATTAATCCAAGCTCTCAAAAGGTAGTAATTTCTCGCGGAAAAAATGATGGAGTTTTATTGGGTATGCCCGTTGCGAATGATGGGGGTATTATCGGTCAAGTAGTTCGTTTATATGACGATGTCGCTGAAGTTGCATTACTGGAAGAGCGGGATGCAACAGTGCCAATTATGGTGTCGAGAAATGGTCAAAGAGGGGTTGTATTTGGGGCAGGGCGAAGCGCTCCACTGGAACTCCGATTTGTAAGTAACTTTAGCGATTTAGATGTGGGCGATTATTTATCAACTTCAGGCATTGATGGTGTTTTTCCACCAGGTATTCCTGTAGCGATTATTACTAAAATTGAACGTGCCATTGATAACTCTGGGGCGCAAATCTCCTGCAGGCCATTAGCAGAATTAAATAGCTCAAAACATGTCATGGTATTACTCTATCACCCAACGAGTGATGCCCCGAATCCGACAGTTCCTGAGTCCATCAAGAACAAGAAAAACTTCAAAAGGGCTAACTGATGAAGTTGAATTTTTTGATGGGCATGACAGTGTCGTTACTTTTAGCTTTTTTTATTAATATGCTTCCTTGGGGTAACCATCCGTGGATTCCTGATTTTATTTTGCCTGTATTACTGTATTGGGTTCTATTTTTCCCAGAAAAAATTAGCTTGGTATTGTTTTTTATTTTGGGCCTCATGATGGATATCCAAACATCCAGTCCCTTAGGGCTGCATGCATTGGCTTATGTCGTAGGTAGCGTCGTCATGTCGTTTTGGAGTAGAAAATTATTAACGAATTCCCCGATTGGTCAGTTACTCGTGGTTTTTCAAATATTTCTATTAATTCATTCAATTATTATTATTCTCTTTTGGTTGCTAATTCCATCTTATGTTTTTTCGATCTATTACATCCTTGTGCCAGCAATCATTGAATTATGTATATGGCCGATTGTTAGAAAATTATTAACGCATCCAGGCACGTTTCTTAACGGTAGAAAACTCTAGTAGCCTGGTGAAAAAATATGTCTAATAAAATAGATCCAGCGATTCGCTTAGATAATTTTCAAAAAAGAATCCAAATAGCTTCCTGGTTCGTAATTGTTTGCTTGGGCCTTTTGTTGATCCGTTTCTTTTGGCTTCAAGTGATTATGCATAAGAAATACTCGACCGCCTCTGAGAGTAATCGCATTGCCATTATTACCACTCCGGCTCAACGTGGTTTAATTATTGACCGTAATGGGGTTGTCATTGCCAACAACATGCCATCTTATTCTTTAGAGGTAACACCTTCGGATCTTACGATTCCCCCCCCAGAACTGCTTGATGCCTTGGATAAGGTCATCAAAATTTCTCAGCGAGAAAAACAACAGTTTCTGCGGGCGATTCAAAACAATAAGAAAACAGAAAGTTTTTCCGTTAGAAATTTTTTGAGCGATGAAGAAGTAGCAAGATTTTATGCACGCAGATTTGACTTCCCGGGAGTTGATGTTCAAGTTCGCTATTTCCGCGAGTACCCGTATCAACATCTTGGCTCTCACTTGCTTGGCTATACGGGTAAAGTCTCTATTAAAGATAAAGAGAAATTATTGGCAGAATTAGAAGAAGATTCTGATGAAAACACTCCAGATGACTTAAAAGCAATTCGCATCAAAGGTATTCAATCCGTTGGAAAAATTGGCATTGAGCAAAGTTATGAAAAACATTTACGTGGAGTAGTTGGTTCTAACCAAGTAGAAATTACTGCTGGTGGTCGTGTGATTCGTAATTTATCCGTGACTCCCTCCATTCCTGGATCCAATTTAACTTTAGCCGTAGACATTAAATTACAGTATTTAATTGAGCAATTATATGAAAAGCGCCGCGGTGCAGCTGTTGTGATTGAAGTCGCAACAGGTGACGTGCTTGCTTTTGTATCCATGCCAACCTTTAATCCGAACGCCTTTGTGGACGGGATTGATTTTGATCTTTGGAAGCAGTTGAATGAGTCTCCAGAAAAACCACTATTCAATCGCCCTCTGCGTGGCACGTACCCACCTGGCTCAACATTTAAACCCTTTATGGCACTTGCGGCATTAGAAGGTAAGTACCGCACACCAAGTCAGGCAATTTCCGATCCTGGTTATTTCCAATTTGGTAATAACACTTTTCGAGACGATGCAAAAAATGGTCATGGTTTAGTCAATATGCAAACTTCGATTGCACTATCGTGTGACACTTACTACTATATGCTGGCAAGAGATATGGGGATTGACGCCATTGCGAAATTCATGGAAAAAGTCGGTTTAGGTCAGTTGACAGGAATTGACATTAACGGTGAGGTGAAAGGAATTTTACCTTCGAAGGAGTGGAAGCGAAATTACTATAAAGATCCAATCAAGGGTAAGTGGATTGATGGTGAGACAATTTCTATTGGCATTGGTCAAGGATATAATAGTTACACCATTCTTCAGCTTGCTCAAGCTACAGCAATCGTTGCAAATAATGGCAAGGTAATGAAGCCCCATCTCGTGAAAGTCATTGAAGATCCAATTTCTCACGAAAGAACGCTCACTGTACCTTCAGAGTCAAGGGTTGTCGATCTTAAACCAGAAAACATTAAAACGATTACTGAGGGTATGATTGGTGTTAATCAAGTGGGCACCGGGCAAGTTCCTTTTGCAGGCGTAAGCTATTTGGTGGCCGGCAAAACTGGCACTGCGCAAGTATTTAGCTTAGCGGGAAAAAATTATAATGCTAGTCAAATCTCTGAGTTTAAGCGTGACCATGCACTTTATATCGGATTTGCACCAGCTGATAATCCCAAATATGCAATGGCAATTGTGGTTGAAAATGCTGGGTTTGGGGCGACTGCCGCCGCTCCAATTGTTAGACAAGCATTTGATTACTTAATGATCAATAAGTGGCCTGGAGGTATCCCTGAGTGGAAAAACGCTCATTAATTAAACGCCTTCGATTTCTTTGGGTGGGATTAGATCCTAATCTCAGCTTTATTCTATTAGCGTTAGTGATTGTTGGAAATGTCACCTTTTTGTCAGCTAGTTCTGGCACAGTAATCACTTGGGTGGAGCAATCTAGAAACTTATTAATGGCCATTGTGATCATGTGGTTTACTTCTAGAATTCCGGTGAAGTGGTTAGAAAAAGCTTCTTTGTGGATTTATTTAATCGGTCTTTCTCTTTTAATTGCCGTTGCATTTGTTGGTTTAATTAAAAAAGGCGCTAGGCGCTGGCTGAATATCGGCGTGGTTATTCAACCCTCTGAAATCATGAAAATTGCGATGCCAATGATGCTTTCTTGGTATTTTTATAAGCGCGAAGAAAATACGAAGTTATGGGATTTTGGTTTTGCTTTTATCCTGTTACTTTTACCAACTGTTTTAATCGCCAGACAGCCAGATTTAGGAACTTCAATATTGGTTTTTGCTGCAGGCTTTTATGTCATTCTGTTAGCAGGCTTTCCCTGGAAGTTTGTCTTACCCTTTGTGGGAATTGGCTTAATTGGCATTCTTTTGATGCTTATTTTCGGCGACTCAATCTGCGCACAAGGAGTCACTTGGCCAATCTTGAAAAGCTATCAACAACACAGAGTGTGTACCTTACTAGATCCGACAACCGATCCTCTTGGGAAGGGATTTCATACAATTCAGTCAATGATTGCGATAGGCTCCGGAGGTTTCTTAGGTAAAGGCTGGATGAAGGGTACTCAAACCCACTTAGACTTTATCCCTGAAAAGCACACTGACTTTATTTTTGCGGTTTATTCAGAAGAGTTTGGCCTTGTCGGGAATTTCATTTTATTATTTTTATTTTTACTATTGATTCAAAGAGGCTTACATATTGCGGCCAGCGCATCTAATTTGTATACCCGATTACTAGGTGGTTCCGTTACTCTGATATTCTTTACCTATGCTTTTGTCAATATGGCAATGGTCAGTGGACTATTGCCAGTAGTAGGTGTACCGCTACCTTTTATTAGTTATGGAGGAACGGCTTTGGCAACATTAGGCTTAGGCGCTGGTATTTTAATGAGCATACATCGCCATCGACGTTTAGTACAAACCTAAACTTTTAAGTACAAAATAACTCACAAAAAAAACCCCAAAATAAATTTGGGGTTTTTTAATTCTTCCTCCATCAAGGAGGATATGAATCAATTACTTCTTACGCTTATTTACGCTATCTTTAAATGCTTTACCAGCAGTAAATTTAACTGTTTTTGAAGCAGCAATTTTGATTGCTTCACCAGTTTTTGGATTGCGGCCCATACGTGCTGCGCGCTTACCTGAGCTGAATGTACCAAAGCCGATCAACTGAACGTTATCGCCTTTAGTAACTGCTTTTTTAATTGCTTCGAGGGCTGCGTTTAAAGCGTGTTCTGCTTTAGTCTTAGATAATTCTGATTCGCCAGCAATCGCTGCAACGAGTTCTGCTTTGTTCAAGTTATGCTCCTTGTTATGAATAACTAAAAATGTACTTACTGTACTTACTCTAGAGGCATACATTAATTCCTTAACGTATGCGTGTATTTTACCTTGAATTTAAAGGCTTGTGAGTACTTTTAAATAAGGAAAACCCTTATTTTTATTAGGTGTAGAGATTATTTTTCAATTTCACCCATACACCTAAAGGTTTACCTATTATTTTTTTATATTGTCAATTGAAGTTTCTTTGGGAAGCTCATTTGTACTATTCTGCACATCTCTTTGAAAAGTAATACTTTCAGGAACTGTTTTTATACTCTTTAAAAAATATTCCGTTTCGCCAAAACAGTTGGATGGCACACCAATATGCTGAGAATAATCGACTTCAACTCTCTTGCCGATTGCCGCATTTAGTTCTTTAGCTAATTCAGGATCGCGCACTGAGAATAAAAACTTCTCTTGATTGCCAAGCATGCTACCTGTAACGATCTCACCCTCCCAAGTTTTACAGACCCAACCTCTTTTCGAAAACTTTTGTAAAAACCCTGCGCGACTACCCTCAGAGTAGGTGTAAGTTAAGGTGAGCCAAGTGTAGAGCGCAAACAATCCTACGGCTACCATCAAAAACATGAATAATTTCAATTGAATACTTTTTGCTGTCATTTTTTAGTCCTTTACAATACCCTTACTATATCAAGTTTGTTTGATATAGTAACCTCACAGGATAATTATCCTTGAACAAAATCCAAAAAATACTTAATGTCAAAAAATTATTCATTGTTGGTGTTTCTTCTTTGTAGTGGTTTGTTAGGCGTAGCGCTTTTTTTACAGCATGTTGGCTTAGGTGGCGTTCACTACCCCCCTTGCCCCCTTTGTATCTTGCAAAGAATTGGCTTTTTAGTGGTTGGTCTAAGTAGCTTATTCAGCTATTTTTTTCCTCGCGTCCGCTTTTCTTTTATTTTAATAGCTTGGTTGGCAAGCTTATTCGGCTTGCTAGTAGCACTTCGTCACGCTTACGTCATTGCGTATCCTCAAATTTCTTGTGGGCTTGATCCACTAGAGGTTTTTATCAATCAGTTCCAAATTGTTCAACTCTTTGCGTTTTTCTTTAAGGCTGATGGTTTTTGTAGTATGCCCTTACCTCCCGTGTTGGGTTTATCCGTGCCAAATTGGTCGCTTATTGGGTTTGTTTTTTTAATGTTGCACCTCAGTTTTTCTTTGCTACGTCAACCTAGGCGACATTAATGGATTTTCAGAGCATACTGGTGAGTACAGGGGTGGTTACCCTTGCGGAAATGGGCGATAAAACTCAGCTCTTAGCTTTTTTATTGGCGGCAAAATATAAAAAGCCTGTACCAATTATTCTAGGTATTTTATTTGCGACGATTCTTAATCATGGCTTAGCTGGCTTACTCGGATCTTGGATTACTCACCTACTCAGCCCAGAAATTTTACGTTGGGTACTTGGTTTATCATTTATTGCCATGGCCTTGTGGACTTTAGTGCCTGACAAAATCGATGATGATGAGGCATCTTTTGGCGCAAAGTCAGGTGTTTTTATTACCACTTTAGTTACTTTTTTTCTGGCTGAAATGGGTGATAAAACACAAGTTGCAACGGTTGCCATGGCGGCCCATTATTCATCCCCAATCATGGTGGTCTTAGGTACTACTTTAGGCATGATGCTAGCTGATGTGCCAGCAGTTTTTCTAGGCAACAGTTTTGCAAAAAAACTGCCGCTCAAACTGATTCATTCGATTGCTGCAGGAATATTTTTTGTGATGGGTGTTTTAGTGTTACTCAAGATTGATCAACTTTTTTAAGCAATTGATGTAATCAAGAAGGGGCGCCCCAACTGCACAGATGAAGAAATTCAGTGCAGTTGGGGCGCTCTTTTATCCAATCGTGCGGAAAACCTCGCCGTTCAGGGCGAGGATGAATAGCACGGACAGCCTGTCTGTCCTTGACATTTCTACCTTGTTAAAATAATAAATA
>NZ_FWXJ01000033.1 GCF_900176405.1 Polynucleobacter kasalickyi
GGCTCTTCACCATAATCGGGGGATGAGCATTTATTAAACACGATTAATTACTCCATTCCAACCGCATAAAGCCAAGACTCTCAGTCGGTAGTTTTGGAAATTCCTAAAACCAAACGCTCTTCTAGAAATCATTTCCATTTTAGTATGGAATCCTTCCGTTATTCCGTTGGATTTTGAAAACCGCCACATTCGAATAATCGGCTCTAACCAAGATCGAATGGTCTGAGCAATGATTTTTGCTGGACTTTCTTCAAATTGATCGAGTAATTGTAGAAATTCTGGAATATATTTCTTCGCTTTTTTTGCGGTTACTTTTTTCAGAAGAAGGAATGAGTTGAGTTTCTGCTTTGCTTGATAAAGAGCCTGGAGGATCGGGAACTTCTCTAGATACTGAGACAGGTTCTGTTGCTGCTCAGGCGTTAAATTCCAATGGTGCCTGCGCATGAGACTGAGAAGTCCACGGTTTTTACGTCCTACGGGGTCTTGCTGGTTCCAGACTTGTAAAAAGTGTTGATTGACGAGTCGTATGACATGGAACCTATCAGCCACAATTTTGGCATTTGGGAAGTATTGTTGGACAATTTTGCGATAAGTTTCCGAGAGATCCATCACCACAAACTTCACTCTGTCACGGCCCGTTAAATGGCTTAGATACCTGCGTAGACTGGCTTCTGAGCGACCCAACACCACATCAAACACCTTATGATTTTTAAGATCAACGAAAGTAGTCGCAAAGCCTTTTTTACGACTAAAGAAGTGTTCATCAATCCCTAATATCCGCGGGCAATGACGGGACGACAACTCTGCTACTCGGTTCTTAATTTGCTGTTGATACCAGCGTTCTACTGTCGCACTACCAATCTTGTGGGTAACGGTCAGCTTACGCTGACTGATCCCACCATCGTGAGCTTCGAAGACTTCGAGTCGATAGGACTCAGTAGCTCGAAGGCGAGGTCGGATGCCTCGCAAGGGGTGTCGAAAATAGCGATTACAGTTGGGGCAATGGTACTTTGGTAGGGCTAAATGTAGAACCATCAACTGGTTCCCTTGGCGAGTATGCTTTAACACGCGATGATGTGTGGATTTAATTCGAACGGGGTCATGTTGACAATAAAGACAGGCTGGCCTGACTTTAGGTTTACACCAAACCTCGACAATTTGACCACGTTTTACCTGTTCGATTGAAAGATCGGGCAGACCTAAGATAGAATCTATTTGGGACATTGGTATTACCTATATTAAAAAAGTTCGTCGAAAAAACTAGTTTAATAAATACCTTTGTCCCCCGTTTATGATGTAGAGCC
>NZ_FWXJ01000018.1 GCF_900176405.1 Polynucleobacter kasalickyi
TTAAATAACCGACCAAGAAAAAGATTAGGATTTAAAACACCCAACGAAGTATTTATGCAGTCCTTAAAACGTGTTGCACTTCGTACTTGAATCCACCAATTGATTTAATGGTAATCTAATCATATAACGAAAAATTATTGGAGATAATTCACGATGGAAAAGCCATACCTATTTTTAAAAAAAACCATATTTTGCTGTTTATGTTTTTTTAGTTTGTTGAGTTTAGCGCAAAACAGTTTTCCCAATAAACCCGTTAATCTGATTGTTCCATTCCCACCTGGAGGTGCGGCAGACCAGCCCTCTCGCTTAATTTCACAAGCATTATTCAATGTTTGGCAACAACCAGCAGTGGTATTTACAAAGCCTGGAGCAGGAGGTGCGATTGGTACCGCATTTGTCGCGAACTCCGCCGCCGATGGATATACGCTACTCGCAACAAATCCATCAATGATCATTGTGCCGGAGGCTGACCGTATGTTTAGTCGACCACCTACGTTTGATATGAACAATTTCGCTCCTTTAGCCCTACTAGTCGCAGATCCAATTGTATTGGTTGTAAAAGCAGATGCTCCTTGGAAAACGTATAAAGATTTTCTGGCGGAAGCCAAAGCTAAACCAGGCGAAATCACTTATGGGTCTTCTGGTGCTTATAGTGCTTCACACATCCCGATTGAAATGTTGGCCAATGCAGCCAATGTCAAGTTACGACATATTCCATTTGCTGGCGGCGGTCCTGCGATTCTTGCTGTATTAGGTGGTCATATTTCAACGACAGCTAGCTCACCGGCAGCGGTTGTTAATCAAATTAAATCTGGCGCTCTAAGGGCACTAGTAGTTACTGGCAACAAAAGACTAGCCGCGCTTCCTGACGTCCCTACTGCGATTGAACTAGGCTTTAAAGATGCTGAATTTTATTTATGGATTGGTCTTTTTGCTCCCATCAAAACACCTCCCGAGATTGTACAAACCATCCGTAATGATTTGAATAAAGCAGTGACGCAAGATAATGGCTTTATTCAAAACATGCAAAAACTCGGTGCGACTACCGACTATCGTGACGCACCAGCTTTTGCTGAGTTTTTATCGAAAGATGCGGAACGAATCAAATCTACGATGCTAAAAATTGGTAAGGTAGATTAGGCTGCGTTTTCAGGCGCAGTCTAATCTTGATCAAGATTCCTTGATGACCATGGATGGGTGAATATCAGCAATGCTTGGGGCGCCCATTTGTTGCATCACCCCACGTAATTCTGTTTGTAAAATATCCATCACTTTTTCTACGCCAGGTTGACCAAAGGCGCCTAAGCCCCACAAATAGGGTCGTCCAACACAAACGGCCGTAGCCCCTAATGCCAGTGCTTTAAAAACATCCGAACCCCGTCTTACACCACTATCAAACAAGATCGGCACTTTGCCTCGAGCGACTTTAGCAACCTCTGGTAAACACTCGATAGAACCACGACCACCATCTTCACTGCGACCGCCATGATTCGATACATGGATACCATCGACGCCATACTTCAAGCATAATGCGGCATCCTCTTCCGTCACAATACCTTTTAAAATGATTTTCATTTTCGTCGTGTCACGAACCTGTTTGATAAAGTCCCAAGTCATATTGGAAGATTGCATGCTTTTAACTTTTGACATATCGATACCATCGTAATTGGGGCGCTCTTGAGGACTACCAATCCCGTGAACGTGACAACCGGCACAATTTCTTGGATCTAATTTTTTGAGTCTAAAAAATGTTTCTTGATTTCTACCACCATTGCGGTCCACTGTAATTTCCAACACAGGAGCGCCTGCTCGCTCTACTCGACGAATCACTTGTTTCGCCACCTCAACACTTGAAGTTGCATAGAGCTGAAACCAAACCTCTCCTTGTCTAGCGGCGATCACATCTTCAATCGTAGATGCCCCAGCATTAGAGAGTACATTTAAAAAGCCTCCAGCACGAGCTGCACGGGCAACAGCAATTTCACCCTCTGGATCATAGGCTTTATTACCACCTGTTGGAGCAATAATGATCGGAGTTTTCCATTTCGTACCAAACAAATTAACCGACATATCTATTTGACTTACATCACGCATGCGACGTGGTCGCAATTGGTACTTTAGAAAAGCGCTTCTATTTGCTCTTAATGTGATTTCATCATCAATGCCTGCAGCCATGTAACCAAAATGGGCTGGGGGTACTTTAGTAAATGCGACTGCTTCAAAATCAAAAACATTAATCGCATCTTTAGGACTTGCAATTAAATCTAGAGGGGTTGTTGGTGTCCAAATCATGGGGTCTGGTCGCTTCGTAAAGTTTCTTACTAGCTCCTTAGTTTCTTGAGCAGTAACATCCTGGCCAAGACCTAGCGCAAATAAGGGACTTGCAGCAAGCCAATTAAGGAATTGACGGCGTTGATCATTTAAATTATCTTGATGACTCATATATCTCCTTTTTAATTATTTTGTTAATTTCGAATAGTATTGCATTTACTTTGTGCAGTTCATATCAGTATTAACCTTTAACTGTTCTACAATCAACCAAATATATAGCTCAAAAGTTTCAGTGAACTAATAGTAGCGCTCGCTTTACATCATAGAGAGGATGGCATGAATTCAAAACGTAAACTGCTTTTAAGCATAGGAGGAGGACTTATTTCATCCGCAATGGCACAAGAAATGACACCCAATCGACCGAAAGAAAAGGGCCCGCTGGTTTGGCTTAATATGGATCAAACTGAGTTAGATTCTGCATACGATCAAAGTGTTTATGCACCTAATATTCAACAAGTATTAAAACGTTATGCTAGTAATAGCGAACTGACGCGGGGTCGTCTAGGTAATCCTAAAAATTATGCATACGGTCCCACCGCTATAGAAGCGCTTGATATTTATCAGAGCAATCAGCCAAAGGCTCCTATTAATATTTTTATTCATGGTGGCGCTTGGCGATCTGGCTTAGCGAAAGACTTTGCTTACAATGCTGAGATTTTTGTAAATGCCGGTGCGCATTATGTAGTCCCTGATTTTATTAATGTGATTCAATCCGGTGGCGACTTAATGCCAATGATAGAACAAGTCAGAAGAGCGGTTGCTTGGGTTTACAAAAATGCAGCAAGTTTTAATGGCGACCCAGATAAAATTTTTATCTCTAGCCATTCTTCTGGCGCTCATTTGGCAGGTGTGGTACTCACCACGAATTGGCAAAAAGACTATGGTTTGCCGATGAATATCATTAAAGGTGGTCTGTTATGTAGTGGCATGTATGATCTCAAACCTGTGCGTTTGTCGGCTAGAAGTTCTTACGTCAAATTCACTGACAGCGTTGAAGATGCACTCAGCGCACAACGTCATCTTGAATTTTTAAATACTCCAATTATTGTTGCCTACGGCAGTCTTGAAACCCCTGAGTTTCAACGTCAAAGTCGTGACTTTGTTAAAGCGGTAAAAGAGCTTGGTAAAAATGTTGAATTAATTGTCGGACAAAACTATAACCATTTTGAATTGCCGGAAACTTTAGCAAATCCTTATGGAATTTTAGGAAAATTAGTTTTAAAGCAAATGAAGTTGGCTTAACTCATTCAACAACTAACGCCGATTTGGTAGCTGTTTTGCTACCATCTTGGATTGGTTTAACTGTGTAAATGTTATAAAAATTTTAGTTAGTTACAGTCCAAGATTCAATCAATTGGGTCTTCTTCCACTGGTCATCAAAACCAAAAATCTTAATTTCAGTTTTACCATTGCTCTTCACCTTGACATCCGCCCATGAGTACATTCGGTCACTTGGCTTATCCATCATCTCTTTTGAAATAGCATAATTAGATCCACCACTTCCGACAATAACTTGCCATGCGTGACCACCTTCTGCTTTTCTAGGTTGGCTTGCATGATAAGTATGCTGATGCCCAGTAAATGATATTGCTTGATATTTTTCGATAATATCCCAAAAGGTATCTCTCACCTCTTTCCGGATATCAAAACCACCCGCTTTTATCTTATTCAAAGATTTCTGTTTTTCTGTATTGTAGGTAAATGCCATTTTGTGGGAGAACACAAAGAAGTTTTTTGCACCTCGACTTTTCGCTCGCGCAAAATCTTCGGCCAACCAATTTACTGGTGCAGAATCATCGAAGCCTGTTGGATCCGTATTAATAATTGCAAAGTGGGATTGATCAACATCAAAAGAATAGCTGAGTTGAGATTGGTCCGTAGTAATTCCATCCGAACCAATTGCAGGAGTGTTTTTGATATCCCATGCTGAAATTTTAGTTTTAGTGATTTCCTCCCAGCGAACAGGATTAACAATTAAATCTCCCATATTTTCTCGCCAAAGAATCTCACTTTCGACAACGGCCTTTTTAATTGGTTTGCCATTATCATCTTTTGCTTTAATTTGTACTTCATGGTTACCTGGCACTGGCACAATATAAGTGCCAGTTTCCATCAGGTGTGAGGTTGCGCCTCGCCAATAAGCGTATTGTGTATTCATAATTTTGGGATCAGTTGAGTACCCATAAATCATGTCGCCATTAAAAAATAAGGCTTGTGGTTTTGCCGCTTGTATTTCTCTGACCATGCGGGTCAAGACTTTCGTGTTTTGGATCCATAACTGCTCTTGGGCAGATAGTTTTACCAATGCGGGTTCTTCTCTACTATCGCCAACCGTTACAAAGTGGAATAAAGTTTTTACTTTTGCATGTTTCGTTTCTGTCTGAGCCAAGCTTGTTTGTGAAATGATAATGCCAAGTAAAACAACTAGAAGTTTCCTCATTTTTTTAATACGCCTTTAAATATACGTTCGTTTTGTTAAACCTACTTCGTTTTAGTTTTGTTAACAAAATTTCCGTTATACACAATCTGTTGGAAGTTAAAATCCTAGCATCTGAACATGATGTTTTTGTTAAGATGTGATGACTGTTGAATAGAAACGTCAAAGGTACTGAGATTATTTAGGAAAACATCTCAGTACCTTTTTGAATTGATGAGAGCAATTATTTCTGGCGACAAAAGACCATCACCATCATGATGGTCGCAAACAGCTCTGCCAGTAAAAAGCCTAGTACATCCTGTGGCGCAATTCCGACAAAAGTATTTGTAAAACTTCTAGCCACTGTTACTGCAGGATTACTAAAGAAGGTAGACGATGTAAACCAATATCCTGCTGTAACAGTCAGTGCCACCAACATTGGCACCCGATCTTTAGCCCCCTTAACGCCAATCCGAATGACTGAGAGTAAAACGAGGGTCGACACAATTTCACTCACCCAAATACCCAGACCAGTTCTGACCTTTGTCGACTCTTGTAAAAGTGGCAAGTTAAACATGACATGGGTCAACAAGATACCAGTAATTGCTCCGCTAAATTGACAAATCAAATAGCCGACTAATTGCTTTAAATTCAGGTCCCCTAATTTATAAAACATCAAACTGACTACTGGATTAAAGTGCGCTCCTGAGATAGGCCCTAACAGGGTAATCAAGACATATAAACCGGCACCTGTTGCAATACTGTTGCCAAGTAAAGCGACTGCCGCATTACCGACACCTAAGGTATCGCCCATAATGCCTGAACCGGCAACAATTGCAAGTAGAAGAGCCGTTCCTATAAACTCAGCGATGTAAGACCTCATAACGTTTTATGTATTTCTTTAAGGCTGACTGAGTCCAAGGAATCTAATGGCAACTCGGCCAAAAGATCAATCCTTTTCTTTAAGCCAATCATCACGTCTCTAAAAGCACGTCTTTTCACTTCATCTGACCCTTGTACTTGAGATGGGTCAGGAAACCCCCAGTGTGCAGTAGCTGGTTTACCCGGCCAGTAAGGACAGACCTCACCAGCGGCATTATCACAAACCGTGATAATGAAATCCATCTTCGGAGCATCATGTAATGCGTACTCATCCCAACTTTTGCTCCGAAGCTTGTTCTGATCGTACCCCATTTCTAGGGTTAATTCAGTTGCGAAAGGATTCACTGAAGTTCCAGGAGTTGAACCTGCTGAAAAGCCAATAAATTTACCACTTTGATGGGTAGAAGCTAGTGCCTCGCCTAAAACTGAACGAGCTGAGTTGTGCGTACATAAAAAAAGAACGTTATATTGTTTCATGTTGAAATGGCTTTCATCAGCGTTTGATTAGGACTACAAGGCTTGCCATTACAGCAGTTATCTAACAAAAATTCGGTCAGATTTTCCACTAGTGCGGCATTGGGACGATAAATAAGATGGCGACTTTGACGTTCCACCACCAAAAGATTGGCTGTGACTAATTCTTTTAATTGATAGCTCAGTGTAGCGTTTGGAATACCCAGTTTTTCAATCAGTTCGCTTGGGGTGATTCCTACGTCTCCACGTTGAACAATCAGGCGAAATACATTCAGGCGGGATTCATTACCCAAGGCAAGGAAAGCAGCAATAGCATCTTTATTGTTCATATTTCCAATTATATGGAAATATGTTACAAATTCATTAAATTTGGTTTCTAATGGTGTTATCCCTTTCATTTCAACCATATTTTTAAACGTAACCATGGCAGACTTACCCAATATTGACTTTTCAATTTTTAAAAAACCTTCAACGGCTGATCTACAAACCATTACTTTGTTGAATCATCCGCCAAGGATATTGCTTTTATATGGGTCGCTGAGAGAGCGTTCCTTCAGCCGATTGCTGGCTGAGGAGGCGCAGCGATTATTAATTGCCATGGGTTGTGAAACACGATTTTTTAATCCCGCGGGACTACCTCAAGTAGATGAAGTCCCAGAAACACATCCCAAAGTCGTTGAATTACGAGAACTCGTGCAGTGGGCTGAGGGAATGGTGTGGAGTAGCCCAGAACGTCACGGTGCCATGACTGGACTAATGAAGTCGCAAATCGATTGGATTCCATTAAGTGTTGGCGCCGTAAGACCTACTCAAGGAAAAACCTTAGCTCTTTTACAAGTAAGTGGTGGTTCCCAATCTTTTAATGCGGTAAATCAAATGAGAATCTTAGGTCGATGGATGAGAATGATTACGATCCCGAATCAATCCTCTGTACCAAAGGCATTTTTAGAGTTTGATGAGCATAATCGGATGAAACCTTCTGCTAACTATGATCGGGTGGTTGATGTCATGGAGGAGTTGGTGAAATTCACTGTATTAACCCGCTCAGTTTCTCATCATTTAACTGATCGTTATAGTGAGCGCAAAGAAAGTGCTGAAGAACTATCGAAAAGAGTGAATCAATAATAATTATTTTGATGAATATCAATTGAAATGTTTTTAACTAAGGGTAATCTGACCATGAAGTCTTACCCATGATCGTACGATTTTGATTCAGCTAGATGGTTTTCTTTTACTTAAGTATTTTATGTTCGCTCGCGTACATACTTTGATGATTGCTTAGGTTATATTGAACTCTCAACTGGCTGTATAAAACTGGAGCATCAAATGTTAAAAACGCCATTAAAAGATCAGAATCATTTGTTTCACTCAATTCCCACTTCAGAGTGGGAAAGACTCCTACCCCATATCGAAGCTGTTGAAATGCCTCTCGGTATGGTTATGTCGGAACCCGGCATGAAATTAAGCCACGCTTATTTTCCCTCTACCGCAATCGTTTCCGTACTTCATGCCTTAGAAAATGGCACCTCTGCCGAAGTTGCCGCGATTGGTAACGAAGGGCTCATTGGCATATCAATTTTTATGGGTGGCGGAACAAGTAGTAGCTCATGCATTGTCAAAAGTGCAGGTCTAGGATATCGAATCAAGTCACATATCTTATTGGAGGAATTTAATTACTCTACACCTCTCATGCATTTGTTTTTACGTTTTACGCAAGCTTTAATTACACAAATCACTCAGACTGCTGTTTGCAATCGTCACCACTTATTAGAACAACAACTTTGCCGGTTATTGTTAGTCAATTTAGATCGGTTACCAAGTAATCAACTGCTCATGACCCAAGAGTTAATTGCGAGATTGCTCGGCGTGCGTAGGGAAGGTGTTACTGAAGCGGCATTAAAAATCCAAAGCGCTGGTTTTATCAAGTACGCACGCGGACAGGTCACGATTTTAGATAGGATCGGCTTAGAAAAAAGATCTTGTGAATGTTACAAGGTGGTTAAGACTGAATATCAACGGCTGCTTCCCGAGAGAATGGCCATCTAAGTAAAAGACTTGAGTACTGCTTATTAACCCAACCGGACTTCCACATGTTAGAAACAATCGCGATTTTAGTTCTGATTCTTTGGTTAGCTGGTGTAATTACCTCCTATACCCTAGGAGGGTTCATTCATCTTCTTTTAGTCGTCGCAATTGTCATGTTTTTAATTAGGGTAATTCAAGGTGGAAAACTTTAGTTATTCATCAATAACTTCGGTGCATCAAGATACCCTCTACTTATTATTGGAAAAAATATTCATATGACAACGCAAAAAATGTGCCCCATTGCTCACGGGGCCAATACTGAGATAAGTGAGAACCCAATTGCTTGGTGGCCAAAGTCGCTTAACTTAGATATTTTGCATCAACACGATCAGAAGACAAATCCCATGGGTGCATCTTTTAACTATCGAAATGAGTTAAAAAAACTTGATGTTCAAGCATTAAAAGATGACATGCTAGCACTCTTCACTACCAGTCAAGATTGGTGGCCCGCAGACTGGGGACATTATGGTGGTCTCATGATACGCATGGCCTGGCATTCTGCTGGGACATATCGCATTGCGGATGGTCGTGGCGGTGCGGGGACGGGTAATCAACGATTTGCACCCTTAAACTCGTGGCCAGACAATACCAATTTAGACAAGGCTCGTCGATTTTTATGGCCAATTAAAAAAAAATACGGGAATAGTATTAGCTGGGCTGACCTGATGGTTTTTGCAGGCACCATGGCCTATGAATCGATGGGACTTAAAACGTATGGTTTTTCATTTGGTCGCGAAGACATTTGGCATCCTGAAAAAGATATTTATTGGGGTTCTGAGAAAGAGTGGCTACAAAAAAGCAATGGCAAGGGAAGCCGTTATTCAGGAGAACGTGACTTAGTCAATCCATTAGCCGCTGTCATGATGGGTTTAATCTACGTCAATCCTGAAGGTGTAGATGGCAATCCAGACCCGTTAAAAACGGCTCAAGACATCCGTGTAACTTTTGCTCGCATGGCGATGAATGATGAAGAAACGGTTGCACTTACCGCGGGTGGACACACGGTTGGTAAAGCACACGGCAACGGTCATGTAACTCACCTTGGACCGCCACCGGAAGGGGCTACTCTAGATGAGCAAGGGCTAGGCTGGATGAACCACCAAGAACGAGGCATTGGCAACAACACAGTGACTAGCGGGCTTGAGGGGGCTTGGACAACCGAGCCAACGAAATGGGATAACGGATATTTTAGGATGTTATTAAACCATGAGTGGAGGCTTACCAAAAGTCCAGCAGGGGCATGGCAATATGAACCTATCCATATTAAAGAAGAAGATAAACCTGTGGATTCAGAGGACTCGTCTATTCGTCATATGCCCATGATGACAGATGCAGATATAGCCATGAAAATGGATCCAGAATATCGCAAGATTGCAGAACGCTTTAGCAAAGATCAAGCCTATTTTTCTGAAACCTTTGGAAGAGCTTGGTACAAACTAACCCATCGGGATATGGGTCCTAAGGCCAGATATTTTGGTCCAGACGTCCCCAAAGAGAATTTAATTTGGCAAGATCCTATACCAACGGGTTCAACAAATTTCAAAATAGATCAGATCATTACCGCGCTTAAAGAGAGTGGTCTTAGCATGAGTGATCTGGTGACAACGGCTTGGGATAGCGCTCGAACCTATCGTGGCTCGGATAAACGTGGTGGCGCGAATGGTGCAAGAATTTGCTTAGCTCCTCAACTCAATTGGCTTGGCAATGAGCCACCTAGACTAGCTAGGGTCCTTCAGGTTTACAAGAAGATATCCGCCGAATATGGCATTAGCATTGCAGATACTATCGTTCTAGCTGGAAACTATGCCATTGAACAAGCAGCAAAGGCTGGTGGTGTTGATATCAAAGTACCCTTTACTGCAGGTCGTGGTGATGCCACAGTCGATATGACGGACATAGAGTCTTTCGCAGTGTTAGAGCCGGTTGCTGATGGTTTTAGAAATTGGTTAAAGGAGGACTATGCAGTCACCCCAGAAGAGCTACTATTAGATCGCGCTCAGTTAATGGGTCTCACAGCTCAAGAAATGACCGTACTTATTGGTGGCATGAGGGTACTAGGAACTAACTATGACAATACAAAGCACGGTGTATTTACCGATAAAATCGGTGTCCTTTGTAACGATTTTTTTGTCAATCTGACGGATATGAATTACTCATGGCAAGCTACCGGAAGAAATAGTTATAGCATCGTAGATCGTCATTCAGGCAATACCAAATGGATAGCTACTCGCGTTGATTTAGTATTTGGCTCCAACTCCATCCTTCGCTCCTATGCTGAAGTCTATGCGCAAGACGATCATCAAGTAAAGTTTATAGAAGACTTTGTTGCGACTTGGGCTAAGGTAATGAATGCAGACCGTTTCGATGTAATCGATAGCCTCAAAGGAAGTACTTAGACACTTCAATACACATGACACCCTTCCATGCGTGGGCAAGGCAATGATTAGGGTTTCCCACAGTGTTCATTCCGGTAGAACAATGTAAGTATTCAAAAGATATAAAAGTCATCAGCTATCGTTCATCGAAACTAGTTTGATTGTGACTTTTTCAATTTGAATTATTGAGGGAGTTTTCAGATGTCAAAAGTGTATTGGGTTAGCGTATACAAATCAATTTCAGATTTAGATGCTTTAGCGGCGTATGCCAAATTAGCTTCTGCTGCAATGACAGCGCATGGTGGAGTATTTGTTGCAAGGGGTAATCCAGTACATATCATCGAGGCTGGGATACAAGAAAGAGTCGTTTTAATCGAGTTCGAAAGTTTAGAAAAAGCCTTAATTGCTTATAACAGTGATGGTTATCAGGCCGCATTAAAAGCGCTTGGTAATACTGCCGTTAGAGATATTCGAATCATCGAAGCAGTTTAAATCTATCTAAACTTCCTAAAAAACTAGAGGCTTTTTCCATGAAAAAATTTGTGCCATTTGTTTTAGCTACTCTTTTTGTATCGTTTTCAAGTACGCTCGTTTCCCAAGAAGTTAAGGTGCCAAGTGGTGCGATTCGGGTTGGTGTCTTAAATGATCAGTCAGGTGTTTATTCAGGCATGGGAGGGCTCGGTAGCGTGGTAGCCGCAAAAATGGCTATTGAAGATTTTGGTGGTTCAGTATTAGGAGTTCCCATTGAACTGATCTCGGCAGATCATCAAAATAAAACGGACATTGGATCTTCGATTGCTAGAGAGTGGTATGACGTTAAAAAAGTGGATGTCATATTAGACTTGGCGGCCAGCAATGTCGGCTTAGCGGTAATGGGTATTGCTAAACAAAAAAATAAAATTGTCATTAATACAGGCTCAGGTTCTAGTCGTATTACCAATGAAGACTGTAATGATCGAACGGCACATTGGGTTTATAACACCTACGCTTTGGCTCATGGCACAGGTCAGGCTGTGTTTGATCAAGGTGGTGATAGTTGGTATTTTATTACCGCAGATTATGCATTTGGACATTCGCTCGAAAAAGACACAACGGATGTCATTAAAGCGGGTGGCGGAAAAGTATTGGGATCAATCAAACACCCATTGAATGCATCTGACTTTAGTTCCTTTTTATTACAAGCTCAAGCTTCTGGCGCTAAGGTCATTGGTCTAGCGAATGCGGGAACCGATGCTGTCAACTCGATTAAAGGTGCAAAAGAATTTGGGTTGTTAAAAAACAAAAAGCAACAAATTGTAGGTTTAACTACGTATGTAACAGATGTCTATGGGCTGGGAGTAGAAACTGCTCAAGGTATTCAATTAACCGAAGCATTTTATTGGGACATGAATCCTGAAACTAGGGCTTGGTCACAAAGATTCTTTGAGCGTCATAAACGTATGCCATCCATGATTCAAGCGGGTACATATTCTGGTTTAATGCATTATTTGAAAGCAGTTAAGGCAGCAGGAACTTCCGAAGCTGGCCCTGTAATGGCTAAAATGAAATCAACGCCTATCAATGATTTTTATTCAAAGAATGGTGTGTTACGGGAAGACGGCTTAATGGTTCATGACATGTATTTGTTTCAAGTTAAAACTCCGGAACAAAGTAAAAGCCCATGGGATTTGTACACGCTTAAACAAACTATTCCGGGTAACCAGGCATTTGGATCTTTAGCCGAAAGTAAATGTCCTTTACTTAAAAAATAATCGTACGGCTCACTTAGCAATATTGAAAAAGACTTGAGGGAAAACTTCCCTAAGTCTTTTTCTTATCCATGATTTGACATTTGATATAGTTTCCAATGTAAAGGATGCAAAGTTGGTCAATCTACATTCTCAAGTTGTATACACCTAAAAGTTAAATTAATTCTTGAGCTCACTAATTGCTTTGTTTTTAAAAGGCTATGGTGCCAAAATTCTTGGGTAGGTGGATACATTACCAATACACTGCCATTTTCTAAAAACATAGCGTGAGTGGTTTTATGAAGTTTATGCTTGAAAGCAAACTTACGAACTGCGCCTAAGCTAAGCGAAACAATCGGGGCATTTCTATCTAATTCCAATTCGTCATCGCTATGCCATCCCATACCCTCACTGCCATTATGATAAAGATTCAGTAAGCAAGAATTAAACTTGTATTGGACGAGTGCCTCCATTTTATTTTTGATCCAGAGAAGATCTGCAGTCCATGGTTGCGGATACTTTTTTACTCCCGAATAGGTATAAGAACAATCTTGGTCACCAACCCATGCAACTTTTCTTTGGGTAGTAATCTTTTTACCAAACATATAAAGTTGATCTGGTTGCCAATCTAACGTATTCAGGCAGGCTTCAAACAGTCGATTGGATGTTGCGTCGTCAAAGATGCTTGGCATATACTCGACTCGACCATCCGTATCAAGGCATGTGGTGAAAGTTTCCGTGGACTCGAGTTTAAATTGCATCTTTTCAACTAACTATCGCCATAAACTCTACGTCGAGAGTGAGCGGCCACTCCGTCTTTCAGTGCTTCTCGTATAGGAAGTGCCATGAAGTCAATACTCTTCTTTACTACAAAACGTTCTAATTGATTTGGTATTGGCTTATCAATCAACGGATAGACCCAATTTGGCAGATTCAAAAAACCTGCGTGGCTAATGAGTTTAATAAAAGGTTTAGCAGCTAAATTACTGGGAAAGTTTTCTAGTAAATCGATAATACTTTTGGCACGCTCTCCAAAGTAAAGTTCTGGAATGTAGCTACTGATGGCATTTTCAGTAGCGGCATAGGTTGTGGGTAAATCGCTTGCCCCCATTCTTTCACCTAAAGATTTCATTTCCAAAAAATATTGGTCTTTCTCCTGAACGCTGATTTTTTCGTGACGATATCCCTCAAAAGCACGCATGAAGCTACGCGTCTCCGTCAAATGTACCCAAGCTAATAAATGTGGATCATTCGCCGAATAAGGCTTCCCAAATTCATCAAAGCCAGTAATTTTCGTATGAATACGATTCACTTTATCAATGATATTATTCGCCATTTCAGTGGAACCGTAGGTTGTCGCAGCAATAAAATAGGCCGTTCTACCAAGGCGTCCTTTCAGATCTTCGCGAAAATTAGAGTGATCCCAAACTCCGGCCAAAGCCTGAGGATGTAATGCTTGCATGATTAATGAGCTAATTCCACCAATCATCATCGAGATAAAGTCCGCATGAATCTGCCAAGCAACTGACTCGGGGCCCAGTAAACCTCGATCACCTACGGGAGTTAAAAATGCGATTGGGGGACCACTACCACCCACCATTTCTCTAATTGTTTTACGAATTATTTCATCAAGCATTCGGTTAATGCACGATAAGATTTTTTAAGTCATCATCTTCAATAATTTCAGTAATTAAGTCGAGTCTGATGCGTGGATTCGTTTGTGCCAGAAGATGTGTTTTTTGTGCGAGAGAAATTGGCAATAACTCTGCAAAACGATTAGACACCCAACCACAATCATCAATCCTAAAGGGCTCTTTAATTGAAGATTCACTGAGAAGGTCCTCGCTTTTTAAAACACTAATAATTTCATCCAATAACTTTGACATTTTTAAATGCTCCTCAGGAATTGGCATAAGTGGATCGCTATCCAGTAGTTCCACTTCGCCAACCCAAAGTCCATTTGACTCCTGCTGACTTTGCAATAATTTAAAACGCTTTGTACCTAAGGATTTAGTAATAAATAGAGCAGGTTGAATTGGGTCAAAATCTTTAATTTGTGCCAATGTGCCAATTTGAGAAAAGGTCGTCGATAGACCTTCGTTGTTAGTTTCCTGCCCCTTAATAATACTTACCACCCCAAATTCAGTATTTTCACGCATACATTGCTTGATCATATCAAGGTAGCGAGTTTCAAAAATCTTGAGCGCTATTATCCCGTCAGGAAACAACACTGTTTCTAGTGGGAATAAGGGAAT
The DNA here is from genome assembly GCF_900176405.1 of Polynucleobacter kasalickyi. Classification (GTDB taxonomy): domain Bacteria; phylum Pseudomonadota; class Gammaproteobacteria; order Burkholderiales; family Burkholderiaceae; genus Polynucleobacter; species Polynucleobacter kasalickyi. The sequence goes on from NZ_FWXJ01000018.1 coordinate 14,546, forward strand.
TTTTCTTAAAGGGTCGTTGAAATTAGCCATCCCTACAATGTAATGGATTTGAATGATTTTTGCTGACTCGCCATCAATTGAGTTTTTTAACCCAGTTGATGCATATGGTGCCGTAGTTTTTCCAAAAAAAGCTGTTGGCCTTGGTTAACTTGTTTTGACCATTCCTGACCAGAGGCCTCATTGGCATCATCAGAGATGAATTTATAAGATATCCAGTTAACTTGATGCTCATGGGCCACAGATGCGATCGCAAATAGTTCCATATCGACCACATCAATTCCATTCTGTATCAACCAATGATCCTGTTCGGTCACGAAACTATCACCTGTTCCACAAAGATGCCCTTCTAATAACGAAGAGTGGGTATTGGGCTTTTTCGAAAAAGGCACTGTGCCTCTAGGTGACAGTGGTTCAGCAATCATGTCTCTTTGGATGACTGACCCAATGGTAATGAGTCCAGATAAATCTTTCGTAATTTTTCCAACCGTTCCATAATTAATGATTAAACGCGGGTTAAATTCTAAGATTGCTTTGTAGGTAGCGATGGCGGCATTAACCTTACCAATCCCTGAATAGATAACTGGGATATGAGAAGATAGGAGTTTGCTATCGAACTCATCTTCCAGTGCCACTATTACTACTAAAGAGTTTTTCATATTTATGAATTTATTAGATTATTTGCCAACAATTCCTGATTTCCCAAAGCCAGGAATTATGTTTAAAGATATTTCACCTCTACTAGCCAATCAAACAGCATTTTCCTATGCTATTGATCAACTCCATGAGTTGTCCACTCATCATGACTTTGATTATATTTTGGGAATAGAGTCTCGTGGCTTTATTTTTGCAACTGCACTAGCTCAAAAATCTAAAAAAGGACTGGTATTAGCTCGAAAGCCCAACAAATTACCGAAACAAGTTTTTTCTGAGAACTATGGTTTAGAGTACGGGAAAGACTCCTTAGAAATTCAACAAGACATCCTGCCCAAGCAATCCAAGATATTACTCATTGACGATGTATTAGCCACTGGTGGGACCTTAATTGCAGCAGCAAACCTTGTCAAAAAATCAGGCGCAAAGGTGGTTGGCTCTTTAGTTTTATTAGAGATTTTTGAACTCATGGGCAGGGAAAGACTACTTAATGAAAACATTCCATCAAACGCTTTAATTAAAATTTAGATTGTGACTACACATTTCAATTGAAATTATTTTTGTAAGATAACCACTCTCAATGGCGTTTAGAGGAGGCTGTGATCTTTTCGGTATACGCAATCGCTAATGCAGAAAATACAAAGGTAATATGAATTAATGTCTGCCACATCAGTGTTTTTTCATCATAGCTTGTCGCATTAATAAACGTCTTTAATAAATGGATTGAGGATATGCCAATGATTGCGGTTGCTAGTTTAACTTTTAATACGCCGGCATTTACATGAGATAACCACTCCGGTTGATCAGGGTGATTTTCTAACTCAAGCCGTGACACAAAGGTCTCCCATCCTCCCACAATTACCATCACGAGTAAGTTTGAAATCATCACCACATCTATTAATCCCAAAACAATCAACATTATTTCAGTTTCAGAAGGTGTTTTTAACGATATAAGAGAAATCAAATGAACCAGTTCAACCCAAAACTGCCATACATAAACAGCTTGTGTTACCACTAGGCCAATGTAAAGTGGCGCCTGTAGCCAACGCGTCATAAAAATCCACTTTGGCAAAGGTCTTAACTTTTTCTCAAACTCCGTGATGTCATTTGGCATATTTAACCTTTATTTAAAATCAGTCTTTTTAACTTCTATAAGAATCCGAAGTATCCACAAATCTAGTTTTTATATTACCTTAATTTATCTGATGGGATTTTTTCAGAATAACTACGAAAAATATTTGAAGCAGATGAACAGATTACTCGTAATACTTTTGATAGTCAGGTACTTGTAATTTGGATAACAAAATTTTTTTGCTCTTAAAAAACAAAGTAAGATAAATATTTACCCTTGTTTATGATAGGATCAATTAATCCTTTTCTTGTTAGATGCGCCAAGCTGTATCAATATAATGAGGGTTAGGCTTCGACATGTAATCTGTTTACGTTTTTATTATTAACGATTAGATATTTCAAAACATGGGAATGATTTTCAATTAATAAATGTATGAAGGTGATCAGAATAAAGTATTTTTTATCCAAGCTCAACATTAAGATTTATCAAACCGTTGCTATTTTTTTCGTCTATTTAACTCTTTCGCATATTGTTAACGCACAAATAAAACATTCCCCAACTCACCTCTCAAAGACAATGGCATTTGTTCCTGCGGGTACTTTTATCATGGGTTCCACTACTGGAGCCGAGGATGAAAAGCCAGAACACCCCGTTTTTGTGAAGGCTTTTTGGCTCGATATTCTACCGGTTACGAATGCTGATTTTGCAACGTTTCTGAATACTCATCCCTTGAAAAATATTCAAGGGGAAACTTACTACGATGACCGTGATGCTGATGCCAGAATTCATTTGGTAAGTTCCGTATGGCTTCCAGACATTGGCTATGAAAACCATCCCGTGAATGAAGTGAGTTGGATTGGTGGAAAAGACTATTGTCATTGGTTAAATAAACGGCTCCCCACAGAATCAGAATGGGAGAAAGCCGCTAGAGGTCTTGATGGTAGAAAATATCCTTGGGGCAACGCAGACCCACAAATTAAATTTGCGCGTTACGATGCTCCATTTAACGCCTCAGCTCCCGTTGATGCTTATCCTGATGGCGCTAGCCCCTATGGCATTTTAGATATGGCAGGTAATCAATGGGAGTGGGTTTCGAGTATGTATCGTGCATACCCCTATCAAGAAGATGATGGCCGGGAAGATCAACAAACCGGTCCAATCCGAGTTACTCGCGGGGGTGGCCATGATTCCAATGCTCAAGAAATTACTAGTACTCATAGAGGTAGGTATCTTTCGAGAAATCCCAAAGCTGGTCATCACAATATTGGGTTTCGTTGCGCCAAATCTTAATAGATAAGTTTTAATTCAGCATATTTGTTTTTCCTGTAAGTGCATATTGCTATTTGCCCTATACTTGCCAAATGGAAAACTCTCAAGTCAAATGCATCGAAATTGATGGTATCAGCGCAGTTTATCTTGGCTCACTCAGTGCAAAGAAAGTAATTATATTTATTGGTAGAAGTAACTCTCAAAAATACTCAGCTCCACTCGAAAGGCTTCTAGGTGGCCTAGTATCGGATGGATTTTTACTGGTTTGGCCTGTAAGTAGATTCGAATCAATTGGTAGGTTTTTAACAGAAAAAAGTACTAAAGTACTAAATTGGATACATCAAGTATTTGGGACACTCGACTTATTCAACCAAGAATATCTACTTCACCTAATTAAAGGATTGATCTTAATTAGGCACCCAACAAAATGGGATTATTTTTTTGAGTGGCTCAGCAATAATGATCAAACTCTATATCTGCGTGAGGCTATTCAATTCTTTGGTAATCATAGGGCCCTCTTCATCCTATCTCACTCTGCTGGGGGCATCATTGCGTCTAGTCTTGCCGGTGAGATAAATCTTAAAAAAATAATTTGTTTTGGCTATCCATTTAAACACCCAAACAATCAGCACGAAGATTATCGAACAGAGCATTTAAAAAAGTTTAAAAAACCCTTTCTCATTATTCAAGGGAATCATGATGAGTACGGTGGTTCAGAGGTTCTCCACGAATACGAAATGTCGCCGAATATTGAATTTGAATTCGTGGAGTCAAATCATGAATATGAAAACCTATCAACTGTAGATTGGTTAAAGGTCACTCGGCGCCTAGCAAAATTCTTAACTGATTAAAATAATAATTTACTAAAATAATAGCTCAAGCAAGCAATGAAAGCCGTAGCTGGGATCGTTATCACCCAGGCCCAAATAATATTTTGCGCTAAGCCCCAACGAACTCCGCTTATATGTTGAGTCGATCCAACACCAATGATTGCTCCGGTAATCGTATGAGTGGTTGATACAGGAATACCAAAACTGGACGCCAAAAATAAAGTAATAGCCCCACCTGTTTCAGCACAAAAGCCACCAACCGGTTTTAACTTAGTTAAGCGACCACCCATTGTTCGAACAATGCGCCAGCCACCAAAGAAAGTCCCACAAGCAATGGCAAAATAACAAGACAAAATGACTAAATATCCTGGCGAGTTACTGGATGCACTTAAGTAACCTCCAGAAATAAGAATTAACCAAATAATGCCAATTGTCTTTTGTGAATCGTTACCCCCATGACCGATGCTATAGGCTCCTGATGAAATTAACTGCAAATTGCGAAATAATTTATCAGTCATCGCAACCGACTTATTTTTGAAAATATGGGCTATCACCACCATAATGATGGAGCCTAAGATAAAGCCTAATAAGGGTGAGAGAAATATAAAAGCAATCGTCTTTAAAATCCCAGTCCAGACTAAAGCACTTAATCCCGCTTTAGGCAACGCAGCGCCAATTAAGCCGCCAATTAATGCATGTGAAGAACTTGATGGAATACCATATAACCAAGTAATAAAATTCCACGATATAGCTCCCACTAGAGCGCCGAAGATAACATGCATGTCCACAATACTAGGAGTAATGATACCCTTGCCGATAGTCGCTGCGACAGTTAAAGGGAATATAAATAATGCTGATAAATTAAAAAATGCTGCAAATGCAACTGCTTGGTTAGGCCTTAGAACGCCTGTAGATACGATTGTTGCAATGGAGTTGGCTGCATCATGAAAACCATTCATGAAGTCGAAAGCTAATGCCAGAAAGATTAATAGGCCAATAACCAATAAAGATTCTTGTACCATTATGAATTTTCCAAAACGATGCTTTCAATAATATTTGCAACATCCTCGCACATATCAGTAATTGTTTCTAATAATTCGTAAATCACCTTTAGCTTGATTAACTCTTTAACATCTTGGCAATCTAAGAAAAGACTACTCATCGCCGAACGCATAATCCGGTCAGAGTCTGACTCTAAAATATCAATTTCTTCGCAAGTTTTGAGTATGGCTATTGCCGTATTTGCTTTACCAGTATCTGGCAACAATGAAACTGCATATTTGACTCTTTCGCAGGCCTTTAAGGAGAGGTCTGATAATCTCAGTATGTCGATATTCACTTGATTCACGTTATACAAAATTAGCACCTCTGCCGTATCTTGAATAGCGTCGGCGATGTCGTCCATTTTGTTAATCAACTCATGAATCTGTTCTCTGTCAATCGGGGTAATAAAGGTCTTATGAACCAGACGATTTACTTCTTTTGTCACACGATCTGCAGCATGTTCAGAGTCATCTATAGTCGCAATATTTTGATTTCGTGAGTTAATATCACTATAGTTATCTACTAAATCTTTTAAGCCCTGTGCGGTTTTTAATACAAATCCAGCATGCTGATTGAACAGGTCAAAAAACACATCATTTTTAGGTAAAAATTTGCTAAAAAACATAAATTTGTCTAGGCCTATATAAGTATTGTCATACAATTGTAACGAAGCCGTAACAGTTTCATGGAATTAATTTAAAAATATTTCGTTATTTTTGATGTTTATCAATCCTCACCCATTGCACTCACTGGGAATCAAATAACTTACAGTTTTGGCTTATAAAGACTTACAGCATTGTGCCAAAGGCTTTTTCTAGATTCCGTAGGGCCTAAAATTTGTTGAATGAGCTCAATATCGGAAGCTTGAAAAGGGCGCTTCGCACGGGTTGATGGCAAATCTGTGCCAAACATTAGTGCTGTTGAATTACGCTCAGCAATTCGTTCAATTGCCTTCGAAACATTCATATTCACTCGACCAAATCCAGTAAGTTTAATTTTGGCACCTGCATCCACTAAATCAAGAATGACAGGTAGTCCTTCCTCATTCATCCCCATATGATCGATAACAATTTGTGGAAGTTTTGAAAGTTTTGCCACATGTGGCTTTAAGGCCACAGAATCTGCATAAATTTCTGCATGCCATTTCCCAACAGCGTGAGCCCGATTTGCTAATGAAACAATATCATCAATGGTATCAATCCGACCACGAAATACATTGAAGCGAAGTCCTCTTACACCAATTGAAGATAGGTTAACAATTTCTTCATCTGGCACATCGGGTGGAACTTGAGTTATCCCAACCCAACGGGGTCCAAGTTGCGGAAGTGTTGCTCTTAAATAGGTCTGATCATACCCATGGAATGAGCCGGATACGATGGCTCCAGACGTGATCCCAAGAGGGATTGTTTGTTGCCGGTATTCCTCTAATGTAAAAGAGGGTGGAACATACCCCTGATTAGGTACGATGGGATAACGTTTATCAATGATATGACAATGCGCATCAAAGATATCAGGTAATCGCGGACCGGTGCTACAACCAACTAACGAAAGTCCAGTAAAGGCTCCCGCGCCAAGTAGTAATTTACGACGATCAATATTTTTAATCATATGTTTGAAAATTAAGTGAGTTTTAGGATGTATTTCTCGTTGATAAAAGAATCTATCTACCAATGGTAATTTAATGTGACCTGAATGTCTCAGATGATGATGAAAAGATCATTTTGCTAAGCCACACAGCGACTGTTAGAGCAAACAATTTAGAACTCTTATTTTCTTATCCAACCAATTTATACAACGACCAACTCAAATTAATAACTACTAACCCTATCAGCGTAAAAAAGTAAATTTCATCCCCAGAACCCGCTTACTAAAATCTGGTGGCGGCGTATTAATCCCTTTCGCGTGGATTAGACGACCAATGATGAGTGTGACACCTGGAATAAGTACTAGCCACCAAGGTGCGCCATTTAATTCGAGGCATGCAATCAAAATGACCCCAATTGGAACATACTCAGCAAAATTTCCTTGAGCACGAATAGCTCTCTCTAACTCTTCATGACCACCACTGCCTAAACCAACTTTATTCTTACGCCTCAAGTTAATAACAGCAAATGAGAGTTGGATGAAGATTATTGTTAAAAAAGCGGCAATGGTTGAGGTAACGAATAACATTTAAAACTCCTATTAGAAATATTAGCTTATCAGAAATCACCACGCCAGTATTTCTATACAGGATCAATGTGAGTCATCACATTCAAAACAGGTAACTCTTTCATAATTCGATTTCTAGCACTTAAGGCAATATCGTGTCCGACTTGAACCGTAGCGTTCGCATCCACATCGATGTGAACATCCACTAAAATCATATCCCCCATCTTCCTTGTTCTCCAATCATGAAAGCCCATCACGCCGTCCGTAACTTGATTAATAGACATACTGTTTGGCATAGGCCGCGTCATTATAGAGTGCCTCGGAATACTTATCATTGCCGTAATCGCGAATGATTTTTTGTCCTGCGGCAGAACCCACAAAACGAATAAATTTTAGTGCTGTTTCTCTCCCGGACGTAGAACTCTGAGGAGCGCATAATGCGTCATAGGTATTTACTAAAAACTTATCACCGCGATACAAAATCTCTAACTGAGGGGCAACATTCTTTTCTGCCACCCAAGTACTACTATCCGTCATGAAATAGGCATTCTCGTCATTGGCTCTTTTCAAAGAAGCCGTCATAAAGTCATTGGTCACAATGTACCAATTACCTACAGGAGTTATGCCTGCATTTTTCCATATATCCATTTCTTTAACATGCGTGCCACTCTTGTCGCCGCGAGAAATAAAATTCGCTTGGGCTCCGGCAATCTTAGCGTAAGCATTCGCTCCACTAGTCGCCATTTTAATGTTGGCGGGATCAAATTTGGGGCCAACAATATAAAACTCGTTGGAGCCAATCAAGGTTCTATCGGTAGCCCATCCCTCTGCCAATGCTTTATTCACTGCCTCTGGTGCATGCACCATGATCATGTCCACTTGTTTCGTCTTCAACAAGTTTAAAGATGCTCCGCTACCAGCTTTAATCCACTCCATCTGGGCATTTTCTTTTTTACCAAACTCTTCACCTAATACTTTCAGTAGTCCCAACTCTCCTGGACTCCCCGTTGCTAGCTTATAAACATTTGCGCCAGCCCCATATACAGCTTCTACCTTTATTTCAGACTGAGCCATACCTTGCAATCCAATCAAACAAAACGTTATACCAAAAATGACCTGAATGAATTTTGACATTATTTATTACTTTGCATTAGGGAAGAAGAGTTGCTTACCTTCAATCTTGTAGAGAGAAATAACCTCTTGACCCTCTTTAGAAATGATCCAATCAATGAAGTCTTGTCCTTCTTTAGCCTTTACATGAGCAAATTTTGCGGGATTAACCAACATCACACCGTATTGATTAAAGAGTTGAGGATCTCCTTCGACCAATATTTCTAAATCACCCCGATTTTTAAATGCTAACCATGTCCCACGGTCTGCCAAGATATAGCCATTCATCGCCGAAGCTGAATTTAAAGCCGGACCCATACCACTACCAGTGTCTTTGTACCATCCCATATCTTTATTTGGCTCGATACCTGCCGACTTCCAATAGCGAAGTTCAGCTGCATGAGTGCCGCTCTTATCGCCTCTAGAAATAAACGTCGTTTTTACATTTGCAATTTTTTGCAACGCTAATTTAATATCTTTCCCACCAGCAATTTTGGCTGGATCAGCCTTAGGTCCAATTAACACAAAGTCGTTATACATTACTTCATATCGCTTGGTTGAAAAGCTCTCAGATAAGAACTTTAATTCGGCATCCTTATCATGCACAAAGACCACATCCGCATCTCCACGACGTCCAATATCTAAAGCTTGTCCAGTGCCAACAGCAACAACTTTGACATCTACTCCGGATTTATTTTTATAGATCGGTAGCAGGAAACCAAATAAACCTGATTGCTCTGTAGACGTTGTTGATGAAACAACAATGGATTTCTGTGCAAATGATGGAGATGCAATAGCAATAGTGATTGCCAAAAGACCTACGGAAAATTGACGGCGCATTTGATGATTCCTGTATATTAAAAGTTAATACGAAAATTTTTTAAATCCAACTAATAATTTGACTATTAAGACTAACGGCTTTATATCCTGGCATTGCTTCAGAGTTACTTCGAATTTTTTTAATGAGTTTTTTGGCGATACTCTGAGTTGCGACATCTTTTTTCATTGCCACAAAAAAGATCTCGTCTTTTAATGGGATAAAATTTAAGCCATTTTCTAATGCAATATTTTTTACACCAATTCCTACGTCGGCCTTCCCCGCCAAGATTGCATTTGAAATAGCGGTATGTGTGAACTCTTCATGATCGTAGCCATTAATTTCTGACGGACTAATTGCTTCATCCTTTAATAAGCTGTCTAATAATAGTCGCGTCCCTGACCCAGTCTGTCTATTAATAAAACGTACTTTAGGATTCGTTAAGTCGGCAATCGACTGAATTCCCAATGGGTTTCCCTTTTTAACAATTAAGCCTTGTATCCTTTTCATTACTGGATATATTTGTAGATCATTTTTAGATAAGTGGCTATGAATAACTTTTGATCTCTTCTTATCAGACACATGGTATCCAGCCAAATCGGCCTCATTGTTTAATAATTTCTCTAATGCCTCACTAGAGCCAGCAATTTTTAAATCAAATCCTTTCACCTCACTTACAGACTGTTGAATAATTGCGTCGCTACTCGACGCAAATCTCCAGCGCCTGTCATTTTCAATTCCTAGCTCACCAATTTTCTTGGCTAGTATTTCTTGATAAGGTTTGACATATTGCTGATTACTATCCCGCAGGTCATCAATAAATTTAAGAAAGAACTCTCCAAAACTAGTTAACTTGGAGCCATGACCCTTGGTTCTAATGATGATTGGTGTTAATAACGCATCCTCTACGGAATTCAATTTTTCCCAGGCACCCCGGTAAGATGTACCAGCTTTTTTCGCTGCTTCAATCAATGAAGAACCCGCCTTGATATCTTTGAGAATTGCAGACAGCCATAATAGGTCGACTGAATCCTCTCCGCCAAGACGTGGATTTACAGTAGTGATAGATGGGCGAACTTGAATTTGCATATGTAATTTATTACCAATTGAAATGTTCTTTAAAATATTTTACTTTATTTATTAATTGTTAACTTATTGTTCATACAGATGCATTAATGACTTCACCTAACGTTTCGCTAATCAATCATTGAAGTGCGATTTTCAATTTCTATTGAAGATTATTCGTTTTCTGAAAATCAATTTTTTTTACTCTAGGAACTTATCAGCAATTCAAAAAATATCTACAGGTGGTTTATAAATATTAAAGCTCCGTTATGAACGTTTTCAACCTCCTTGCTAGACTAAAACCCTTATAAATAACTATCTTTTTAGGGCTTTTTTAGAAGCTAATTTCTTGCTTACTTTTTAGATTTTCTTCAACATCTTTATAATCATGAAATGTTTTTACAACTTCATTTTTCCAAATTTCCTTTTTTTACTCTCTTATTTTTTGCAATAAGTGGCAACGCTATTTCTGCTCCTTTTGAAATCAAAGTTCATGATGAGCTGATTGCCGATTACCAACACTCAGCATTTGAAATTGAAACAAACTTATACCAAGCCCCTGCCTCGCAAGGTTTCAAAAGTAATATTTTTCAAACTAGGCTTGAGTATGGATATGGCATTACAGAAAAGAGTGAAATTGGCATCAACATCTATCTCAGCAATTACAACGGCGTGAGCTATGTGAATGGCGGCAAGATCAGTCATCTGTATATTCCAACCCACGATGAAGAAGGTTTTTGGCACTATGGCGTCAAGAATGAAATTAATTACATCAAAGATGTCGACGGGGTAGAAACCACCTTTTATGAATTTACTCCGATACTTGCATTGCAATTGAAAGACTGGCGATTTACGGTAAATCCCAGCATCGATATGACACTCAACAAGAACAGTACCGTCACATTTTCACCGTCGGCCAAAATTGCTTACCACCTAACTCATACGATTGATATTGGTACGGAATATTATGCTGACAACTTGCCAATTAAAGGTTTGTATACCGTTACTCAACAACCTAATACAGCCTATTTAGTAATGGATGTTAAATCCGGCAAATCAACATTTCATTTTGGAGTAGGTAAGGGTGTTACTTCTGTGAGTGATAATTGGGTAGTAAAGCTCACAGCCGCCCTGAACTTTAATTAGTTCATGACCAAAAGATCATGAACTTAATCTGTCACTACGAAAAATAAATCAATTACTCAAAATTAAGCCCCTCATTACAAACTTCTTCAGGGCAGTGTAATCAATTCTCCAAGGCCGGAATGATCATGCTTGTCACCAAAAATCTTCGTAAGTTCCACTTGCGCAAAATGTCCCGTACAATGACCAGCTGCAACCCTTTGCAGCTTCCATTTATCTTTAAAATTTGTCACCGTTTGCTTCACTACCTCATCTGATTTGTCGACTAAATGCAGGCCACCAGCAATCGTGTAAATATTGGGGCTAATTTCACTTACCTTCGTTAATATTTTCTCAATACCAGGATGAGAGCACCCTACGATTACCGCTAACCCTTTGGGAGTTTTAATGGCCATTGAGACCTCAGCGAGCTCTAAAGTGCCCTTAACGTCTGATACCGTTCTAACCAGAAAAATATTTGGCAGTACTTCCGTTGTATCTATGATACGTGTAATATTTTTATTTTTCCAAGGCGAATCGATACTATCTTTACTAACTTTGCCATCAAAATACTGAAGATCTTCGGGCAATAAATCAACCTGCCTTTGTAGAGCTTGTGGCGCACTGAAAGGAGTTCCAAAAGAGCCGGTCTCTAGCGGTGCATAGATAACAACATTGGGATTCTTTTCAAGTACATAAGCTAATCCGCTCGTATGGTCCCCATGCCTGTGTGAGAGGACGACAAAATCAATTTTAGTGAGATCAATTTTGAGTTTATTGACGTTCTCTTTAAAACCCTCATATCGGCCGCCCGTGTCAAATAGAATTCTCTTACCATCATATTCAACTAAAGCCGAGTATCCCCAACCACGTTCCAGATCAGAAGGTTTACCAAAGGCATCATAAATAATGGTTACCTTGCCACCAGATGGTTCTTTTCCATTCGCTGCTGCAAGCTCATAGATGAATGAGAGGCTGATCAATGAAATGATTGCCATTACGCTTAGTGATAATAATTTTTTCATAAATTTTGTCTTTGATTAATTTTTAGTCGTTTAGGTTGCTTTTATATAACCATTATGCAGATAATTCTTGCATTACCTTGATCAAATCAGACTTACCTTCAAATCCAATACCAGGCAAATCAGGCATCGTGATGTAACTATTCTCTACTTTCACACCATCAGGGAATCCACCAAATGGTTGGAATAAGTCTGGGTAACTCTCATTACCGCCCAAGCCCAAACCTGCGGCAATATTTAAAGACATTTGATGTCCGCCATGTGGGATACAACGCTTAGCTGACCAGCCATGCTCTTTCAGCATTTCTAACGTGCGCAAATACTCTACCAAACCATAGCTTAATGCACAGTCAAACTGCAGGTAATCACGATCAGAGCGCATGCCACCATAACGAATCAGATTACGAGCATCTTGCATGGAAAACAAGTTTTCCCCTGTTGCCATTGGATTCTTATAGTAACTTCGCAACGTAGCTTGGAGTTCATAATCTAAAGGATCGCCCGCCTCCTCATACCAAAACAAGTCATATTGAGAAAGGGCTTTAGCATATTGAACCGCAGTGTCACGATCAAAGCGGCCATTGGCATCTACGCATAACTGTTGACCATCTCCTAATACGGTAAGGATAGAATCAATCCGACGTAAGTCTTCATCTAGTGAAGCACCGCCAATTTTCTTTTTCACAACGGTGTAGCCACGATCAATATAACTACGCATTTCATCTTTTAACTTCTCATGATCTTGACCGGGGTAGTAGTAACCACCTGCTGCATAAACAAAAACCTTCCGATCTGGTTTTCCATCACTATAACGATCAGATAATACTTGGAATAAGGGTTTATCTTCAATTTTGGCAACAGCGTCCCAAACAGCCATATCGATGGTACCCATTGCCACAGAGCGTTCACCATGACCTCCAGGTTTTTCATTCATAAACATGGTTGACCAAATTTTATGTGGGTCGAGATTTTTGCCCGATGAATCTAACAATGTTTCAGGATTCGCCTCCATAACTCGCGGAATGAATCTCTCACGCATTAAAGTCCCTTGTCCATACCGGCCATTAGAGTTAAATCCATACCCAACTACAGGCTTACCATTACGCATCACATCAGTGATCACTGCGACAAGACTTAAGTTCATCTTGCTAAAGTCAATATACGCGTTTCGGATTGGCGAACTAATTGGAAGTGTGATCTCTCTAATTTCGGTGATTCTCATTGATGCTCCAGGGGTATGAATGGTGGTGGAAAAATTTTAAGCTGAAGGCGGTTCTAGCGCCAAGGTCATTGCAGGAGTTGTTACTTAGGCTTTTAAAACCCAACTATAAAAAATGGACTTTACTTGGCTAGTAGATATTTGGCAAGTGATGTGAGTGCACGACCTAATAAAATAAATCAAAATATTTCTTCTTCAAGATAATTGAGCCGAGCGGAGCCGTCTCGTCGAAATGCCCTTTTAAATTTTTAACGTACTTTTCTAATGACCTAGTAAATATACTGAGTTAGCGTTTTTGCATAATACAGTCAGTTTCCAAAAACTTATTCGTTTTTGATTTACGTATGACTTTTGTTTGCCGGTAGCCATCTTTGAGGCAGGTCAACTTAAGAATTTCAGTCTGGGCTTCTTGATGGATATGGCCTCGATATAAACCCAAGACATTCGTGGTAAATGTGGCAGTTACACCGGCAGCACCAAATGATTTAGCTGTCACAATCACTGACGCAGACTTGATAATGTTTCCTTGCTCATCCTTCACAAATCCAAAATAAGCAGGGCCTTGAGCACTCGTGTCATCAGCCATAAACTCCATTCCGCCAGCAAAACTAAACAGCGCGACTGAACTAAAACATAGCATCAAAGGAATTTTGATGACACTTCGATATTTTGTATTAACGCATCGAACTAACACAACAGGAACAAGAGAACGAATACCAACTGCTTTGGCATTTAATACCGAATGAACGCATAAAAATCGACCCATAAAACTTGGTGAAAATCTAAACTTATCTGCAAATCTTAAAAGTGGCGTATGCATTAAAGCCCCTAAAAGAACTACCGCACTCAAACCCTGCAATAGAAGAAAGAGGGGCCAATAAATCGGTTCAGAAATCCAGTTAAGCATATGTATGTATTTACATTGAAGTTATCATTTATAGCAATATAAGCGATAGAAATAAAGAAGGCAATGGACTAGAAACTATTTCACGGATACTTTTATGAGCCTCTAAAACAATCAAGAGCTTAAGTCTCCGATGACGGCAATTTTTCGCTTAACTCTTACACTCTGTATTTCCCCCTATAAGTTCTATTAAGCAATGTGCGTTACCGAACAGAAAATTTCTCTTGCGTCAATTAATGTCAAGATTCCTAGGTGTGGGTTCACTTCACCGAGGTAGATTTGTTATTTGTTTTAACTCTAAATTGAATTGCCTTTCTAATTTTTTAAATACTAGTATCAACAATACAATCGAGGAATCTCATGCCACACAAGGACCCTAATCATATTCACCACCAGTTCACTGCCAATTATCACGATCATGCGGCGAATCATCACGAGCAAGCTGCAAAAAGCCATATGGAGGCCGCAAGAATGCGTTCATTAGGCAATCATGAGGCATCGGCGAATCATGCGCTTATCGCTCATGGGCACGCTCTGCAAGCCCTTCGTTATAGCGAAGAAGCGATTAATGAGCATGCCAATATTCAATCATCTGTTCAACGGCCTTAGGTTGGCAATGCCAAAAGTAGATCAACTACAAGATATTGCGGCGGCAATTGATCATATTGACCACTCCATTAAAAATCAAAGTATCAGTCTCAGCGCTGCTTTGGGCCTAATCTACAGCATTACTGAAACCTTAGGCGTCATGATTGGAGATCCTGACCTACCAAATCATCTTCATAATGCTTATGAAGGACTAGCTGAAGTTTCAGTAGAGTTGCAAACCAGAATACAAAATATGAATAAGTGACGGTTAATTGTCTCTATAAGTTATCTTTGAACTGTTGCCTCTATGTTGAATAGTGCATGAGTCTTTACGCTCAATAATGATGGGGTTCATCTTTGAACCAATTAATTTTCAAGCCCACATTCCATCGGGGAGCCATTGACTTGTTTTTGCCAAATGGTCATTTCATATTATTTATTATGCCTCTTCAGGTCTTTGTGCAACATCAACGTTATCCTAACCTATTGTGGTCGCTGGTTAATTACACTAGACTGTAATGACATTTCCTTCATGTGTTTCAAAAAATTTTCCAAGGCCTAAAATCTATGTTTTTTCGCTTATCAAATTTCAGGAACTTGCTGTACGGTTTCATATTATTGTTCTCGTTTAATCCCGTACAAGCGGCCTTTCCCGATAAGCCGATTAAAGTTATTATTGGCTTTTCTGCCGGTGGTCCATTGGATTCCCATTTACGGCTACTGACTGAAAATCTACAATCTATTTTAGGGCAACCTATTATTGTTGATTACAAGTCCGGAGCAGGGGGCGTTCTTGGCGCCCAATTTGTTGCACAATCACCTCCTGATGGATATACCATTTTATTAGCCAATACCGGGACCATGGTCATTAATCCCGCAATTTATGCCAAGTCGTCCTATGACACATTAAAAGATTTTCAGCCGATAGCGCGCACAGCTCAACAACCTTTAGCTTTTATCGTGAATAAAGACCTACCTGTCAATTCATTAAAAGAATTTATTACGTATGCAAAAGCTAATCCGAGCAAACTGAATTATGGGTCTTCAGGAAATGGCGGTATTAGTCATTTAGTTCCTGAGATGCTTAAAACTGAAACTAGTATTCTTATGACTCATATTCCCTTTAAAGGTAGTGCGCCCGCTTTTACTGATTTGATTGCAGGTCATGTGCAGTTTATGGCAGAGTCTTTACCTCAAGCAGCAAACTACGCCAAACAAGGCCGATTAAAAGTATTAGCAATAACGAGTGCTAAACGTAACCCTGCCTTGCCTAATATCCCTACGGTAATTGAAACTGGCGTTGCAAATATTGAAGTAGTAGGATTTTATGGGATTTTGGGACCCAAAGGTATGCCACCTGAAGTACTTAATAAATTGAGTCAAGCTTTCAAAGAAACATTAGAGTCTCCTGAAATTCAGAAGAAAATGGTAGATCAAGGAGCGGACCCAGCCTATCTGAATGCAGATCAATTTACTAAATTTCTCTCTGCAGAAATGCCTCGTTGGGCTAAGGCTGTTAAAGATGCTGGCGCTAAATTAGACTAACCAATGCATGTTTTTTTCTATCTTGATTCTCTGTATATTTGAGTTCAATTCAGCTGTGATGAGAATGTTCAACGAATACTGATTCAGCTTCTTTTTAATCAACACTTATGCCGATCAACATGGTTTGATGGAAGTTCTATTTTCTTCTACTTCATGCGGGATTTATCTGTTGTTGTTCCTCGGGAATCTTTATGGCTTGCTGCCGAAGCGACTAGACTCGAGAATTTTCAATCCAATAACCCGCTAACATCTGAGGTGGTTAGAGACTCAAAACACACACAGCATGCCTATTTATCCCCTCTATTATTAATAGGAATCATTCTCAATAACATGTATAATGAGAATGATTCTTATTTAATAAAGGACTAAACCATGAAAAACACTATTGCTTACACCTTATTTTGTCTCGTGCTTGGGGTTGCCACCTCAGCGAGTGCCAATCAATCAGAAATCAACATCAAGATTCAAAAAGGGCGCTTCTCTCCCTCTGAAATTGAAATCCCGGCAAATAAGAAGGTAAAACTAGTGGTTCAGAATCTTGATGACACCCCAGAGGAGTTTGAAAGCCATGATCTAAAGAAAGAAGTTCTGATTAAAGCAAAAAGTAGCGCCTCTTTTTATATTGGCCCACTCTCACCAGGTCGTTACAAGTTTGAAGGTGAATTCAGCCCAGAAACAGCTCAAGGTGTAGTTATTGTTAAATAAAATGACTTATCTCTATTTTGATAGACCGCCACATTTACACATGCCAGGGAATATCAGAGTGAGTCAGTTGAATGCACGTAGCCCAAAAAACTGGGCTTCGTGTAGGGCCTGAGACATACTTTAGTCTCTTAGGGCTTGTAGATCCGAAACTTATCTTCTTTTGACCTTTTGGCTTGGTACATTGCTTGATCTGCATGCTTTAGCATGTCTGATGGCGAACTATGATCTATAGGATAAGTTGTAACTCCAATGCTAATACCCACCTGAAGAATATTGCCTGAGAGCAATCGAATTGGCTGATGAATACTTTTCTTAACTCTATCTAAAACAATTTCAAAACCATCCCCATCCACACCTTCGACCAACAAGAGCACAAACTCATCACCACCAATGCGTGCCACTGTGTCACTAGCTCTCACGGAATCCTTCAGTCTTGTCGCAACCTCTTTCAGAACCAGATCCCCAATATCATGGCCATAATTGTCATTAATCAATTTGAAACCGTTTAAATCCATAAAGCAGAGAACAAAGTTTTTACCACTTCTATCACTAAAGACAATAGCTTGGCCAATGCGGTCTAGCAATAAAAGTCGATTAGGCAGACCCGTGAGGTGATCATTAAACGCAATTTTCTCAAGGGCTTCGCTTTTACCGTCCATTAAAGCTTCCTCAACACGAATCAGACTGTGGGTGCGTCTTAAAACTAATCCAATCGAAGCAAATAAAATGAGGCAGGCGCCTAAAAGTGCAATACTTACATCCCGACGTAAATCAATTAACTTATCGTCGATCAATTTAGAAGTAATTTCTAGCTTAAGTCCGCCTATAGGAACTCCCGCCTTTAACGCTAACCAACGTGTGGTCGATAAATTATTGCTATCGACTGATTCTTCAGCAGATGGAGCTGTAGTCTTTTTATAAGAATAGGTTGGCTTGATTTCTCCAGTCAGAGTATCACGTTGCATCTCAGACAATACAACTCCATCGAAATCTGCCACCATTATTGAAAGAACTTGAGGATCTGAGATTGCCTGCCTCAGGCGACTTTCGAGTTGAGCGAAGTTCCGGGCAATAACATCATCCTGAATGGCAATTGCAATGCCATCAGCCATCATTTGTGAGGTACTCTCACGACCTGAGATGCGAATATCCCGCGCTCTCAAATCAAACAACCAAAGCGCTATCAAGGTAAATACAATCGTACCTATCGCAATATATCCTGTACCCTTTAATAATGATCGAGTACTAATTCTAGATCGTCTATAAACTTCAACCTTCATCGAGCACCAAAAATTTCTCTAACTTCAAATTTTCTAAGGGCGCAAAGTCACGCTGATAGTCTGATGGTATTGGCTGAGGAATTTGCACATCCTCTAAGAGTTTTCTACCGTACTCGGTATTACTGAGAGTTATAAATGCCTCCGTTACCCCATTGCGCACTTTTAGAGGAACTCTAGGATTTGCTATAAAAGGATGTGGGGCATACCCCGAAGTTTCATACAAGATTCTGAGACTTTCTTTGAGAGTTGGCTCCTCACGTTGCAGGGTATTGTTTACTCCGCCAGCACCAACAAAGTCTCCCATCGCAACCCCACGGTAAGCAGTTGCATGGGTTTTAAGGTATTTGGGTTTGATGAATATCCCTTTTTTTGCCAGTTCAGCTCTGATTAAAAGTGAGGCGGCGAAAGCATTTGGAGATGGAAAAGCTATTTCTTTTCCCTGAAGATGTTCAATGTTTTTAATAGCGCTATCTGTTTTGACGACCAATATGCCGGTAAGCTTAGTCTTGCCGTCAGTGAATAAGGGAATGTAGCCTTTGCGTTTTTTAGCAATCACTTCATGATAGGGGTTGGCAAAGGCAAAATCCGGTTCGCCTTTAAATAGTATTTTTTCAAAGGCAGGAATAGTTTCAGGAATTTCTAAATTGAAGCATTGGCCAGTTTTTTTGCCAACATACTCTAGGATGGGAGCCCACTTCGAATAAGTCAAAGCGTGTGAAAGTTGAGGAACAATTGCAACGCTCATTTCTTTAGGAGATGCCTTATCACCAAGGCACGCCCCCCATATGTTTGGGCTAATCACTATTAACAGAATTACTACCGAAGAAATTTGTAAGCTAGTTAAATATGTCCTCATTTTTCCCAATATGGCCACAACAACTGAACCTATTTTTATCTTAGCAGACTTCCTCTGTAAATAGCTCAATTCACTGCATCATTTGAAGGCTTTATGTTCAAAAGCTTAGTGACTTTTTTGCACTGAAGATTATCACTTTCGGTCTAAAGCAAATAAAGACTTTCATCGATTTACTAAAATTTCAAAATTCATTGGCTAGCGGCAAACACTCTCCAAGTCTGAGTAATCTTTGAGTGACCGCTACCCCAGTTAGAAAGAACATTGTTTCTATTTAGAATCCCCTTTGAATTTCATAATATGGCGTAAGGCAACTATCTTTAGTTAATACTTCCTTTTAACTGTAGGGCATTTTCCGGATTAGGGCATATACTAGGCTCCCAGTTTAATTAGAATGAATAACTTTAAGAAAAGTAGAAAAACAATATGAAAATGAATATCTTGGCTGTTGGCTGTTGTATGTGTTTGTCCTTTGCTACTTCAGTAGCTTATGCCCAGGCAAGCAATTTTAAGGGCCCGTTTGGTGGCATCTTAGTAAGTTCTGTTGGCTCTTCAACGGATATCAATGGATCGGGACCGGCATTTAGCACGGGAGCCCAAACGGTACTTCCAACACTTGAAGCAGGATATAACTTCGCGACTACAGAGAAATTTGTATTAGGTGCATCTGTTACTTATGACCTTGCTAAAACGAATGGCGGGAATATTGCAACTGCAAGCTTGCAAAGTGATAACCATTACAGCTTAAACTTTAAACCAGGATATGCAATTAATGACACTACCTTGCTATATGCAACGATTGGTTATAACCATAGAAATGCAACTGTAACTAACGCTGGCAACTTTCCTGGTTATTCATTTGATGGTATTGGGTATGGTATTGGTTCAATGCTGATGTTGAATGAAAGTATATACCTTCGTTTCGAACTACAAAAAATTAACTACGGCTCACAAAGTATTCAGAGTGGAGTTAGCGCTCAGCCATCCCTTACCGTTGGAACGATTGGCGTTGGCTATAAGTTCTAATAGTTTAATCTGAGAAGGGTGTCAAATAATCAGTCGTCCTGAGAACATGCCGAGCCGTGGCTTGGCAATCTTTGGCACCCCGTTACTCGTTTTTTTTACAGTCTCCATATTGAAAATCAGAGGCATCGTCAATTCTTGTCGTTCTTTCCCTCGGATGTTAGGCTTAGATAAATAACCGTAGTCTTCCAATAATGTTCGCTCCCTCGTTGAGCTTAAACTAAATCTTTTATTCAAACTTAAAGTCGTTTAAAAGAAGCCTGTAGGCGTCGGCTACTCTTTAATGTCATGAACCTCTGCAAAATTCTCGTTCACAAGTACAAAGAACTTATCTAAAGTAAAAATAATTGCCCTTAAATTTTGCATTCATACTGTTTGCAGGTCCGGGACTAGCTTGAACCAATTGGCCATGTGGGTCGTGGTAATCTTGCTCCTCTGTTTATCTCTTGGGCACTTTTGGCATTTAAGGTCGTAGTAGCAACCGACGAGTGTGATTTTAAAAATAAAGGAAGGAAGGCCACAAAGAATGAAATAACTTTGTGGTTCGTTAGGCTGAGGGCAAAAGCTTTTTTGAAATCATCTGGCGACTTCTCCATAACAGCGATCTTCACTGTAAGTTTAAATATTCTGACATTCGCAAATCAACTCGGCCAACGATTCAGAAATTAAACTACCTTTTGCTGAACTATTTTCAATAGCTTACGGCTTAATCTTACTAACCATCCATTGATGTAAAAAATCAGCAATTTCTAAATTGTTTTTTTCAAGCATCACCATGTGCCCATTCCCGCGAATACCTCTCTCTGGCAATCGAATGAAATCGATTGGCGCACCAGCTTGTTTCAAATACGCCGCAGTACAATGATCGTAGGGTGCGTGGTACGAACTCTCTGAAACAGTAATCAAAATCGGAAACTGTCGGAAGTTGACCAACTGCCGTGGCGGTTCAGCTTGCAAGGTGCAGCCAATTAAACCTTGACTATCTGGTGATGTTTGCACTTGCGTTTTGATTTGCTCAGGTGCTGTTACTTTAGGTTCATAGGTAAGAGGAATATCGGCCACACCCCAAGCGCGTGCTTTGGGGTTTCCGGGTGCATTGTTATGAAATGGCGGGCCAGAAGGCTCGATGGACACAATACCCTTGATCTTTTGTGGACGACTCTCCGCAATCACCCAGCCCAATGGGCCTGACTGTGAATGCGTTAACAAAATGGCGGGGCCAATTTTGTCTAGCAATGCAGCACCAGCCGCTTGACTCAAGGTCTGCGTTTCGACATCACTCAACAATGACTCAACCTGTGTTGCATAAAAAGCATCGAAGGTTGCATCTCCTCGCCGCCCCGAGCCGGGCCATTGAGTATGTAGCTTAGCTTGTGGCCAGTTTCCCAAAGTAGCTGCTGCGGTAAAAAGTTGCTCAATTTGCGGTGCAGTATACATGCGCAATTTACCATTCACCTCAGGATGCCATGCCGAGCGTCCCCGCGCTGGTTGATCCACCATATAGACCACATAGCCCAACTCTAGAAAATGTTCAGCCCACCCCTTTCGACCATCGGGTGTCATCATCCAATTGGTAGCCGTTTGTGCTGCGCCATGAATCAAAACCAATGGGTATGGTTGCTTGACTTGCTGGGGCTGCAGTTTTTCGACATACATTTGTCCTTGCATAATTTCTTTACCAGGACTTCCGACATAACTGCCGCCGACATAAAAGAAACTTCTACTAGGTACTGGCTTGTCTGGCAAACTGGTGCAGGCGGACAAAAGCAATATCAGTGAAAAGATCCAAAAACGATTCGTTTTTTTAAATTGCATGTCTCACCCTATGAAAGATTTTCTACTGATTTTTTGAAATAGTACAGTTGCTCATCAAGCGTGAGTATATGCAATTCTTTCATTCAATTCAATCAGTAATTACCTTGGTAACTGGTACTTATTGTTGGTTCACGGTGGAATCGACAATACCAGAGGAGGACGATTTCTAAGAAAAATACTAGGGCTAATATCTATTGTTACAAGATTCCTAAGGTGGTTTAATGAAGTTATGAACAAAAATTCACCATTAATTTCTTTATGCTATACCAGCAATACAACGGAGGAAATTTCTTTTCTTGGAAGTTTGAGATTATTAGCGCACTCTTTTCTTAATAATCAAAAATACAACATCACGGGTTTATTAATCTATAAGAACAATCAATTTGCTCAGGTCATTGAAGGTGATGAAGACGCTATTGAACGTATCTGGAGTAAGATTCAACGAGACACAAGGCATAAAGATATCCAACTCTTATCTAAAGAGCCTATTGTTCATCGAAGTTTTACCAAATGGTCTATGTTATTTCCTGAATCAGATAAGGTGGTCGAGTATTTTCCAGATATGGTCGAAGCCGTTAAAGATTTAGAAATGCCCGTCAACCATCCTCTTTTTAAGATACTGGCTAAATAAAGCCTTCTTGTCCTTTGTCAGGACACTTCATGCGAGGGTTGATCCGAACCCAAAGCCCCTTAAAGTTAGATGAGTTCAACAGAATTTCCACCCCCACTCGTAAGGTAAGCACCCTAGGTACGATTAAAACGCTGGTTATTGTGGATTAGCCATCAATTAAATAACAGATAAAGGTATTTCAAAAAAGCCCATAAATACCCAACCAATGGTGGATCCCCTCAATGAAGCAGTGATGTTTTCCTTGCTCATTTTCTGACCCTAATCATATTTGCTGAATCATAATCATGAATACAAATAGCCCAACCATGTGACCGGTACATAGCTGATGTATGACCTGAGGCATACCTTACACTTTATACCGGACACATACTTTACAGTTTTAGGCATAAGGAAGGCCTACTTCTGCCATGGAATGAAAGTACGAAGATAGATGAAAAGCTGAAATTTGTATCTCGTTTTTTAGATGGTGAGAAGATTGCCCGACTAATTAATCCAATCAAACAAACGGTTCGCGACAGAGCAAGTAAAGTGAACATATGTCCACTTTACTTTTGTTTTACCCATAAAAAAGATATTTCTTACGCCTGTTGAGGCGTGTTTACCCCTCAGGACATTACTAACTCTTTTAAGAAACAAATGTCCTAGATAGCATATAACTGTCGTGACATCCAGTCTGCTGTTTGATCGCGATATCTATACCAAAGGTTATTCACCACATGATTACCACCCGGAATGATAGATAGTACGCATGGTCCTGAAACCTCCTCCGCCAATAACTTTGCTTGCTCTACAGGGGTTAATCGATCCTTATCCCCTGCAACAATATAAATTGGACATGTAATATTTTTAGCAATCCCTTTTAAAGACATCCGTAAAGCCACTTTTCCGGCCTCTTCAAGATTGGCACTTTTCGTCCGAACACGAAATGCCTCAACATTGATTACCGGTCTTCCCTCAAAATTTGCCGAGCGTTGATATGCGCCCGATAGAGCTACGCAGGCTTTAATTCTTTTTTCAAAACAGGCTGCTCTTGGAGCTAAATGACCGCCCAAAGAAACTCCCCAAATTCCTATACGGTTCAAATCAATGTCCGACCGAGTTTCTAAATAATCACATACGGCTCCTACCGGCTCTTCAAACTCAGGACAAAGTGGAAAATCATACTCCCCCTCTCCCTGACCTGGTCCATCAAAAGCAAGGGTTGCTAAACCACGAACTAAGAAACGATTTTCATAATCGTCCATTTCTTCTTTTGCTGAGTCTAGCCCCATGCACATCACTACAACCGGTGGATTTGAGACACCTAGTGGTTTTCTTAAATTGCCATATAAGAATTTACCCTGGTATGGAATAGCGACTCTTTCCCCAGGTGGCTTTAAATGCGGTAAGGCTAAATTACGACACTCTACAGCTTTCATATTAGCTTGGCGCATTTGCTCCAAATCGTTCACAAATAAAAATTTTCCAAAGTGATAACATACGGCCGCTCGTGTCCAATGTTGGCTCGCTGAATATTCAAAGCCATCATTAAATGCTTCATGCCCTAATCCTTCATGGATAGCGGCTCTTTGTGACCAAGCTTGACACCAATTATCCCAATGTTGCAAGCTGGCAGTAACTTCTAGAAAGTCTGTCATCGGTACGCCATTGGCAACAAAGCGTGGCGCCCAATGGGAAATTGCAGATTCAATACGAGGATCTTTTGCCTGTTCGTTAGTAGTTTGTGTCATATTAGTCAGCCTGTATATTTGCGTTTTTGATGATCGGAGTCCAACGTTTAATTTCTGTTTGCACAAAATCTTCTAATGACTCCGGTGTTGAAGGTGATGCTTGAATACCCTGTTTCAAGAACAGTTCTTTTACATCTGGGCGACGTAGGATGTCTGTAATATCTTGATTCAATTTTTGTATGACTGCTTTAGGGGTTTTTGCTGCAGTAAAAAGTCCAAACCATAATTTGGCATCCATGCCCGACAGTCCTGCTTCTGATGCGCTAGGGACTTCTGGTAAGCTAGGAAATCGATCGCTGGTTGAGACAACTAATGCTTTTAATTTACCTGTTTTTAACTGTGCCGCAGCGGTCACTGGCGACAAAAAAGAGACTTGGGTTTCATTGGCGAGTAGAGCAGTTAATCCCGCACCAGCACTTTTATAGGGGATATGCATCATATTTACCCCTGTAACTTGTTTAAATAACTCTCCAGTTATATGGCTAATCGTGCCATTGCCAGCAGAGGAGAAATTGAGATCATTTCTTTTTTTTGCATATTGAATAAACTCAGCAACTGTATTGGCTTGAATACTTGGATGCACCATCATTACAGTTACACCCGTTGCAACCATGGATACACCAACTAAATCTTTTACAGGATCGTAAGGTAAGTTAGGGTATAAAACAACGGAACTCACCATGGGGCCTGCATGGCCCATCAACAAGCTATAACCATCGGCTGGAGCTTTAGCAACAATATCTGCTGGCACAGTACCACCAGCCCCTGTACGACTGTCTACTATTACAGGTTGACCCCATTTTTCAGATAGCTTTTGGGCGATAATTCGCGACAAATAATCCGCAGTACTGCCTGGGCCATGACCAAAAATACGCACGGGTCTATTGGGATACTCTTGTGCCCCAATAGGTCCACTCAAAACAATCAACATGCATATTAGAAACTTTTGCCAATGTTTTACATAACAGCGCGATAGTAAGCCAACTCCACAACTCGGGTTCAAAGTGTCTCCTTCATTATTTATCTATTTCCATCTAAAAAAGGAATAGATATTTTTAATATTTTGAATACTTTAACATTTTTCTTATTAACCGATTATGTATATTGTTTCCTTTTTTTAGGTGTATGAGGTTTTTTGACCACATCTAAATTACATATTGAAAATTCTAGCCTAGTTATTAGATCCACTCTTGAGAAGTATTTCAACTGCAGGCAATCGAAATTTTTGTAACCGATAAAGAATCTTGGATAACGAACGCTAAATAATTAAGCGATACAAAGACCATCCCAAATTGAAAACGCCTAGGGATATGAGTGTGAAAAAGGTAAATTTTGTCCCCAAGATACGTTTACTAAAGTTTGGCGGAGGCTGATTAATCCCTTGAGCATGGATCACTTTACCAATAATAAGAGTGATGCCAGGAATTGTAACCATCGACCAAGGGGCACCATTTAATTCCAGACAAGCAATCAAGCTAATCCCAAAGGGAACATATTCAGCAAAGTTATCCTGATCTCGAATAGCCCTCTCAAGATCATCAATATCACCATTTCCTAAGCCAACCTTATTCTTTCTTCTCAGGCCTATGACGGCAAAAGAGCGCTTTACAAACATGGTTAATACAGAGGCAATGATTGAGTTGACTATCAACATTTAGGGCTCTGAGGATATTTTCTAGATACTAATTGCAAATGAAGAAAACCACCCGAAGGTAGTTTTGGTGTTTCTTGGTGACCCTGGGGGAATCGATTAGGGTCCAGAGTCCCCGACTCTATTTCCAGTCTTTGGCTTGTTGAGATAGATGCTTCTTAAAGATTGTCGCTATTGGCGATAGCTTTTTGCCTTTAGGAGTCACGATGTGCCAACTTGATTCAAAAGGAAAGTCTTTACATTTTAAGATAGCGACTTCTTCTTGGTCAGATTGATCCCCCAGAGAATATTTAGACAGAACAGCTATTCCCAGACCGCCTATGACAGCCTGCTTAATTGCCTCGTTACTTCCAAGTTCCAGCCTAACATCCGGCTTAAATTTCAACTTTTTGAAATGCGCATCTGTTGTCATTCGTGTACCAGAGCCCTTTTCTCTAAAAATAAACTTTTCATTCTTTATTGAGCAGATATCAAAATTCTTTTTCTTAGCAAACACATGGTCTTTTGTAGCAACCAATAACAAAGGGTTTGGCATAAATACTTCGTCTTCTACATCCATATTAAGTGGTGGCTGAGACATGATGTAAAGATCATCTAAGTTGTTTTCCAATCTTTTCACCACACCATCGCGATTGAGGACTTCTAGAGAAATATCTATTTGTGGATACTTTGCACAAAAAGTTCCTAATATTCTTGGAATGAAATATTTGGCAGTACTCACTACGGCTACTCTTAACTTTCCCCGAGTTAATCCTTTGATGCTATCGACTTGCTGTTCAAAGGATTCCCATTCACCAGAAATCGCTCTAGCGGTTTTAGCCAACTCTTGACCCATTTGCGTTAAATGTACTTTTCTGGCTACCACTTCATAGAGTGGCACTCCAATAGCATCACTTATCTCCTTGAGGCCCATTGAAGCGGTTGGTTGGGTTACATGAACCATACGGGCGGCCGTACTGACGCTACCAGTCTCGGCTAAGGCCATAAAAAGGCGTAATTGTCTAAAAGTAATATTCATAGGTTTTTACCTATACAAAATTATCATAATTTCGATTTTACTTTATATGTCTATTTTCCTAGAATCACTTTAAAAGGAATATTCATGACAAACTTACTAGATCCCTCGATTCTGTTTTTTATCTTCGGCATATTTGCTGGGCTCGTTAAATCCAACTTAGAAATCCCCCAACCAATCTCTCGTTTTTTATCCTTGTATCTACTGATGGCACTGGGATTAAAGGGTGGGTTTGCTTTAAATAAATCAGGATTTACTCCTGAGATTGCGATTAGTCTGGGGTTGGCAATCACTTTAGCTATAGCGATTCCATTGCTGGGCTACAACTTACTAAAACATAAACTCAATAAACTGGATGCCGCCGCTATTGCCGCAACCTATGGATCTATTAGTGCCGTCACTTTTATTACTACTACCCAAGTTTTAGATCAAGACGGCATTAGCTATGGAGGACACATGGCCGCAGCTATGGCTCTCATGGAGTCGCCCGCGATCATTATTGCGATTGTTCTTGCGAATCAGATTCGGCAACAGCGCTCAGGCACCACAACTTCGCAGACCTCTTTAGGCAAAATACTTCATGAATCGTTTACTGATGGCGGGCAACTTCTGCTACTAGGATCATTAGTAGTGGGCCTGATATCTGGTGACTCAGGTCATAAAGTCATGGCACCATTCTCGATTGATTTATTCAAAGGCTTATTGGCATTCTTCTTGCTAGACATGGGCCTAGTTGCCGCCAGAAGTATTAGGGAGCTCAAAGGAAAGCCCCCCATCACACTGTTATACGCCTTCATAGCACCGCCCGTTCATGCTCTGATTGCGCTCGGCTTATGCCATCTATTTCAAGTACCACTTGGTGATACGATTTTACTAATGATTCTTGCGGCAAGTGCGTCTTACATTGCGGTGCCAGCAGTTCTACGTCACGCCATGCCTGAAGTGAATCCCGCTTTGTTTATGGGCATGTCACTAGGCATCACCTTTCCCTTGAACATTATTTTTGGCATCCCCATCTATATCGC
Organism: Polynucleobacter kasalickyi; assembly: GCF_900176405.1. Lineage (GTDB taxonomy): Bacteria > Pseudomonadota > Gammaproteobacteria > Burkholderiales > Burkholderiaceae > Polynucleobacter > Polynucleobacter kasalickyi. Next base: position 42,683 of record NZ_FWXJ01000018.1, read on the forward strand.
AATTGCTAAATACTGTGCTTAAGGAATGGCAAATAGGTTTGTCATTTAAAAAAACATTTCATCACAGAGTATCTATCGCAAGAACGGTTAGAGGACAAACATCCCCACGCTTAGATTTTGAACTCTGAGCCCAGACAAGCATCACTAGATCCAAATAACCGAACCATCAATCACCTTAGAAGCACATGGGCATTAAAAAACCACTCGAAGGTGGTTTTGGTGTTGCTTGGTGGTCAGAGGCAGAATCGACCAGGGCCGAGGACGCCTAGATTCGCGCTTAGACTAATGTCTACTTTATTCGTAGTGAGTCTACATTCTTAAGATTCGAACTGTCTTCTCCTTAGGAAAGATTTCATAAACCAAACGGTGTTGAATATTAATTCTGCTTGAGTAAGTCCCCTTTAGGTCGCCAACCAACTCCTCATAAGGTGGTGGATTTTGGAGTGGATCTACTTCTAAAATATCCAATAAAGCCTGTGTTTTATCTTTAAGACCTGCGGTAGATAGTTTTTTAGCATCCTTAGTGGCATATTTGGAATATACCAAATTCCAAATCACCACTTCAATGCCCTTTTACTTTTAGCAATAGGCTCAGCCATTGCGTCTTTAATTGACTCGCGCATTCCTGGAATTGCCAATAGATAAAGCTTCTCCTGTATGGCGCTCCAATCTTCTTCAGAAAGTAATACGGCCTTTGCCTGCTTACCAGAAATGACTATTGGCTTGTGTGACTCTGCCGCCTGATCAATCAAACGATAAAGACCTGCTCGAGCTTCGCTTGCAGTTAATATAGTCATGATTTTGCTCATTTTTATATAGTGGTGGATTCAAGTACGAAGTGCAACACGTTTTAAGGACTGCATAAATACTTCGTTGGGTGTTTTAAATCCTAATCTTTTTCTTGGTCGGTTATTTAA
>NZ_FWXJ01000005.1 GCF_900176405.1 Polynucleobacter kasalickyi
GGCTACTTTGACTTGGCGGTCTAGAAGCTTTAGATACTAAATCATCCTTAGCCTCCTCTCATTGTTCAAAGTTGCACTTCGTATTAGAATTCACCAGTTTAAAATAACTTGGTAAATTTCAATGTAGTTTAGTTCAACCAAACATTTCTCAGGAGTATTAACGCTTAATTTGATTTTAGAGGCCTTACACTCAGGCTCAACTAGTTGGATTAATGAATGAATTAATTTGGTCACATCTACCAATTCAACTGAAATTGCTTCCCCAGAGAATAATGATCTAAGTGAGTGAATAATTTGCCCTGCTCTTTTAGTATCGGCTTCTATCGATTCGACGATTTTTTTATTAATTTCCAGACTAGAATCACCGAAACTCATTAGTGATAATAGATGCTGCGCATTCAACAGTGATGAACCTAGTGGCTGGCTTAACTCGTGGGCTAAAGAAGCAGCTAAAGCGCCGGTAGCAGCAGTTTTATTCGTCTTGAGTAAGTTTGCAATTAGGCTTTCACGTTCCACAAGCAAAGCCTGAATTTCTAATCGCTCTATAGATGCTTTATCAAACTTTGAGTTCGCTTCTCGCTCACTGATTAATAACTTCTTATAAAGATAACTGTTAATCAATGTATAAACTGTGATGTGAATTCCAAAAACAATCCAAAGCATTACACTTGATTTTAAATTTGCTTGCAGTATATTTTTTGCATCTTGATTCAAATTTGTATTGATAAAGATAATCGATGTAATTGCTAGAGCAAGTTGTAGAAGCAAAAAAATTGCAATGACCTTGATGATGCCATCTTTATTAGTTTTAGAAATCTTTAGAACTTCTACGACTTCCCAGACCATCATGACTAATGAGGATATAGCGATAAGATTTGATCGTTGGACAAAGTGATCCCCTATCAAAAAAAGATAGAGGTAAATTAAGCAAACAGTAAGATAATAAATTACTAAAATTCTTAATAATTTTTTACTGGGGATTGTTCGCCAACTACTTAAGAAAAGAGCCAAGAGGATGACGGATGCTTCATAGGAAAAATTGGCAACTATTAAGACATTGGGGCCAACGAGTGGGACTAATGCCCAAGCTAAAAATGCCAAGGCTCTTAAGGCGATAGAGTAACGCCAATATAAAGCCCTCGATCCAGAAAGCTCAAAAACGATGCCTTTTGCAGATGACAGGTAAATCCCAAATAAGATCAAGGTAAAGATTGCAAATAAAACCTGATTCATCAATTCCATAAATTATCTTCCACCCAAGGCACATTATCTTATTCGAATAAATCGTCCTACAAGGATTTTCTATTTAGAAAATTTTCATACAACAATTTTTCCCTAAAGATCACATAGTTTGTTCTTGAATAAATATATGGTCTTGTACAAGAGATTTTATTCGGTCGTTCACAATCCAAAAATTTTTGGATTGATAAAAGTGATTCAATATAAAAAACTTGTTTATGCCTGATGATGTTGGCAATTAAACTTGAATTTATATCCATAGGATTCTCAATCTAATCACATCAAGGCACTACAAGATTACAACGTAAAATTCTAACAAATAAAAGATCCTAGATAGATAATTCTTTCAGAATAATATCAATGAGTTAATGCTCAGTGCTTCTTTATTTCAACCAAATGAATTTTTACACTTGAACACTTAAGAAATTAATTACTACTGTATTTTTGGCCACAATGAAACCAAACGTAATCAACAAAATCTATAAAGTTCTTGATGTTTCAGGCCAAGAACCTGTAACCAAATTCGATTGCTTGACTTTCCAATCACTAAATTATTAGTTTAGGACGTTTTATCTTGTAGGTTTAAGTGTTTGTGACAGTTATTCCTATGAAAAAAAGCCACTAACAGTAATCGGTAATAAGCCATACAAGCTAAAAAATGAGACCTTAAGCAGCGAAATGCTTAAGGTCTCATACTCCAAAAATACCGAGGATTTAAACAATCCCAGGTGTGTTTAGGCAATCACTGAAATATCTCCAATCACCATATGATCAACCCCAATAACGGCAATTTTCACAGCAGCGATAGCACCACAACCATCAGCATCATAATACAAGCCACCATCCACCGTATCATGGATAACACGCTGAGTTTGGGAAGTTGCGGTATGGTTAGTGGTCTCAAGCCATTGGTTTGCCGTAATTGATTGGTTTACATTGCCGAGAGCTGAAAAAATTGCCTTACTGAGTTGTACCGTATCAGTCTTGGATAAAAAGTCAGTGATGGTATCAATATTATTCGTACCAAATGCATTCTTAAAAACAAAGACGTCCGAACCATTACCACCTGTTAGGATGTCATTACCAACGCCACCACTCAAAGTATCATTTCCGACACCACCAATTAAGGTGTCATTCAACCCTGAACCTGTCAAGGCAGCTGCAACCCCAGTATTGGTAACAGTAAAGCCATTACCAGTAGTGACGGCTGCTAAATTCACCGCCAAGCCAGCGGTACTAATATTTTCTATACCCTTGTTGACGCTAGTAGCTGTTGCTGTCCAAGCAGAGGTAACTGTAGCGTTGGCGGTAGCGCTGGCAGCTACGGTTAAGATGTCAGCACCACCGTTACCTAAGTCGGTAATCGTATCAATACCAGCACTCACCGTGAACGTATCAACACCAGCACCGCCAGTTAAGACGTTATTGCCTGCATCACCAGTTAAGGTATCTGCGAAAGCAGAACCAATGATGTTTTCAATAGTTCTAAAAGTATCGCTACCATCAGCACCAGTAGCTAAACCTGTTGTCAAGTTAACGTTGACTGAACCAGTAGCAGCAGAATAAGAGACGGTATCAACTCCAGTCCCACCAATGATGACGTCGTTACCTAAGCCACCGCGCAGTAGATCATCGCCTGCACCGCCGTTCAAAGTATCGTTACCAGTACCACCCATCAAAGTATCGTTTAAGCCAGAACCTGTTAAGACTGCAGCGTTACCAGTATTCGTTAGGCTGTAACCAACAGTACCAGTCGCTAAAGTGAGATCTACATTAAAACCACCGGTTGAGATGTTGGCAATACCAGCGTTACTTGTTGCAACTGTTGCTGCGTAAGTTGCAGTCACTTTTGCATTGGCGGTTGCACCAGCTGATACGATCAAGATGTCAGCACCACCAATACCTAAGTCGTTAATGGTGTCAACACCAGCACTTACCGTGAACGTATCAATACCAGTACCACCAGTAAGCGCGTCGTTACCCAAACCGCCGTTCAGAAGGTCGTTACCAGCTCCACCGCTCAAAGTATCGTTACCAACACCACCATTTAAGGTGTCATTTAAGCTAGAACCTGTGAAGCTAGTTGCAACACCCGTATTTGTCACAGTAAAGCCGTTACCAGTAGTGACTGCTGCTAAATTGACAGCCAAGCCAGCGGATGCGATATTTTCTGCACCATTATTAACGCTAGTGGCTGTTGCGGTCCATGCAGAGGTAATTGTCGCGTTGGCAGTGGCGCCTGTAGCTACGGTCAAAATGTCAGCACCACCGTTACCTAAGTCGGTAATTGTGTCAACACCAGCACTCACGGTAAAGGTATCGATACCAGTACCACCAGTAAGGATGTCGTTACCAGCAACACCTGTCAAGGTATCGTTTCCGGCACCACCAATTAAGGTGTCATTTCCAGCACCACCGATTAAGTTGTCATTTAAACCTGAACCTGTCAAGGCAGCTGCAACGCCAGTATTTGTCACAGTAAAGCCGTTACCAGTAGTGACTGCTGTTAAATTCACAGCAAAACCAGAGGAAGTGATATTTTCTGTACCTTTATTCACACTTGCTGAGCTAGCTGTCCATGCAGAAGTAACTGTGGCATTGGCGGTAGCGCCGGCAGCTACAGTCAAGATGTCAGCACCACCCCTACCTAAGTCAGTAATGGTGTCAGTGCCACCAGTAACAACAAAAGTATCAAGACCAGCATCACCAGTTAAAACGTTATTTCCTGCATCACCAGTTAAGGAATCTGCGAAAGCAGAACCAATGATGTTTTCAATCGTGCTTAAGGTGTCGCTACCATCAGCACCCGTCGCTAAACCGGTTGTCAAGTTAACGTTGACTGCGGCAGTGGCAGCAGAGTAAGAGACAGTATCAATTCCAGTTCCACCAATCAAGACATCCTTACCTAAGCCTCCTCGGAGTAGATCATTACCGGCACCACCGTTCAAAGTATCGTTACCGGTACCACCAATTAAGGTGTCATTTAAGCTAGAACCTGTGAAACTAGCTGCAATACCCGTATTCGTCACAGTAAAGCCGTTACCAGTAGTAATGGCCACTAAATTGACAGCCAAGCCAGAGGACGTAATATTTTCTGTACCACTATTAACGCTAGTGGCTGTTGCTGTCCATGCAGAAGTAACTGTCGCGTTGGCGGTAGCGCCAACAGCAACGGTTAAGATGTCAGCCCCGCCCTTACCTAAGTCTGTAATCGTGTCAGTGCCACCAGTAACAACAAAAGTATCAAGACCAGCACCACCAGTTAAGACGTTATTGCCTGCATCACCCGTTAAGGAATCGGCGAAAGCAGAACCAATGATGTTTTCAATCGTGCTTAAGGTGTCGCTACCATCAGCACCAGTAGCAAGGCCGGTTGACAAGTTAACCGTGACTCCACCGCTTGCTGCTGCGTAAGAAGCCGTATCAATACCATCACCACCGATTAAGTTGTCATTACCAACACGACCAGTAATCAAGTCATTGCCTGTACCACCTTCAATTAAGTCATTACCAGTTGAACCAGTTAAGACATCATCACTACCCAAGCCCTTTATCCAGAAGTCGGCTGAACCAGTAGCAACATAGGTATCAATCCCCTCAGTAAGAACAATGGTAGTGCCACTCCAGACCGCATTAACGGCAATCATTTGTGCAGCTTTGCCACCATGACCATCGGCTACTTGCACTTGCACCTCATAGCTTAGGTCACTATTCGTATCCGTAGGAGCTACAAAATTGGTAGGATTATTCAGTGTCAATGCACCTGTTGCCTGGTCAATACTAAACAACGCTTGATCAGCGCCGCCAACAATACTGTATTGAAGCAAGCCAACATCATTAGTATCAACATCAGTCGCATGCAGAGTAGTAATTAACGCTGGAGCGTATTGATCAATCTGAATAGTGGCTGTGGCTAAACCACCATTTGAGGTAATTACTGGACCATCATTGACACCATTCACAGTAACACTAATATTGTGGGTAGTGCCGTCTAACTCTGTAATGGTAATTGTGTCAGTAAGCTTATCAGCTAAACCGATTGCCTGAACAGCTGCGTTTGTATTATCGGCGTGGTAGCTCCAATTGCCATCTTTATACATTGTCAGCGAACCGAACTGACTCTGGTAAATTTTGTAACCAAGATCAGCTTTAGTAACAGGGTCAATATCTGTTGTAAATCCTTGCATTGCCTGATCAACTTTACCAATTTCAATCAAACCAGTTGCAGCATTAGCAGAATCTTCTGTAACCATTCCTTCAAAGTCACCAGTAACACCGACAACTTTTAGGGTACGCATCATGTCATGATCTTCGTGGGACAAAATATGGCAATGCCACATGTAATCACCGGGACGGTCGAAAGTCATTACTACTTTAATACCTTGACCAGGACCAACCCAAACTGTATCTTGGGCACCAGCATCGGTTGCATATAAAGGGATTTCTGTACCAAAGTCGTTGTTATAAGAAGCCTCACTCGTTAATACAATTCCATCACCATTCGTATCACCAGTATTTGGGCCAGAAGTAGGCGTTTCAGTTAACAAATAACGGCCTAGGACTTGGAAATTTACCTGGTGAATGTGCATTGGATGGGCATCAGCAGTAACGTTGTAGAACTCCCAGATTTCAGTAACAGGCTTTGAGCCGTCCTTCAATTGAATGATTTCAGTGGTTGGCTGGTCGTAGCCTAAACCACCTGCCTGAATAGTTTTACCAGTTTGGTCAACTTTAACTTCGGCGATACCTACTTGTGGCATGATGCGACCATATTGATCAGCAACCTCAAACACACCGATTTTCCGAGTGGTTACCGCTGCAGCATCGACCAATATCGTGTTTGGATCCGTTGCTGTGACAGCTGTGCCATCACCATAGGTAACAGTATCCACGGTGCTACCCGTTGGTAAAGTACTAGTAGGAACCAGCTTGTAGGTTTGAAAGGAATTATCTAAAACCAAGTTTGCATCCGTTAAGACATGACCGCCCATCCCGGATTCACCGGCAGGAGCCTCTGCACTCAGACTATGCGTGCCTGCTAACTTATCAGCAGCATTGATGGCATCTACTTTTGCAGAAATTGCAGAGTGAAATGCAGTTGCCGCTTGATTCTGATCTACTGTAAACGACATTACTTGACCGACTGGATCTTGAGACAGGTCAATATGCTGCACTGGGCCAGCTAAACCACCGTCTGCATTAAGCCCTTTGAATGGCTCGTAGGCGGTACCAACGTTTTCTAAATGAATAATCTTCTGGCTGGCGTTTGTGAAATCAAAGAGTAGCTGATAGCGATCCGCCGGTGCAAAGATAAAATGTTCGCCCTTCTCTTGAACACCATCGCCGTTGAACAAGACAATTGGATGTTCCAAAAGTCCTTGGTCAGTACCGACCAGAGTTACTTTAACGCCAGGATCGTCCAACATCAAGTCGTAGAATCGAGAGTCTGAGCCATTGAGCAAATCAATCAATACATCACCAGGAGCTACTGTCATGTTTGGCCATGCTTGGCCATTACCCATAATGACGTTACCGAAATACTCTGGTACGGCTGTTGGGATAGGCAACTTCATGAAATGAGGCAAGAAATGATCTACCAGTACAGGTGCGCCGGTAATCGCATCTAAAACAGGAGTACCTGTAGAGTCGATCACCGCATGCGTCACAGCATCCAGCGTGAAGCGAGGCGTTGTGTCTTCTACATAATAAACAGTTGGGTCTTGCACGAACGTGCCGTTCGCATTGTCTATTACGTAAGCACCTGTGCTATCGATAGAATAATGTGGGTTTGTATCGACTACATACTTTCCAGGGTTAGCGGTATCAGCGACATAAGAGCCGTCTACATTTGCCACATAAGTAAGATGAGCATTATCAAATGAATAATGCTGTGGAATATTCGTATCTTTAATATAGCGAGTCTCTTGGATTAAAGTACCTGCTTCGCTTAAGGTATAAATACCACCGTTGAGGCTGAAATGCGGTGTATTATCCAATACATAAGTACCTGGATTGGCCGTATCTTCAATAAAAAATGCGCCGGCATGATCGAGTACTGTATTACCAAAGTTATCGAGCACATAATTAGTGTCATACATCATGACTGTCACATCAGCACCATTGGCCTGTAAATAATGCCCACTATTCACCGTGCTATCAAAGAGTTTGCCATTCGTGCAGTCCAACAAATATAAAGGCGTGGTCTCCATGATGTTATGCATGGCAATACTCTCAGGAGTTACCAATGTATATTGACCGCAAGCTTCATCAAAGAAATACAAAAGACCGGCTGGGGTATCTTTGACGTAATTACCATTCATATCCAATACATAGCAATCACTCATCTGTGCTTCGTGATGCATTACCATTGCTTCTACGTTAGTGCTTGGATCAATGACAAATGTGTTGTCAGTCGTATGGCCAGTTGTGAAAAGTTTGGCTGTCATACAATCGAAAGCGTAAACCGTAGCACTCTCAGTAGGATAAGTCGTGATACTGTCAGGAGTGCTTAGAATAAATTCGCCATTTGCCAATTGGAAGAACTCCAGACTACCATTGTCAATCACTGGGATGTTATTGATATCGTGAACATAACAACCCGGCTGGAGCTCAAAATGTGGAACCGTTACATCGGTTCCTGCCACCAACTGCAGGTAAGGGCCAGACGCGGTTGGGCCAGCATATAACTTACCAGTAGGACAATCAAGTGCATACAGCGGTGTTGTGCCATCAACATGATGTTTGATTCCGCTTTCTGCTGTTAGCAGAATAAATTTGTCAGGGTGTTGATTATCCTGAAAGTACTGTAATTGAGCATTACCTGAGACAAGAAGGTTATTTTCATCATGAACGTAGCAACCACCTATGACAATATCTTGATGTTTCGTTACGATATCTTGACCATTTGAATCTTGCAAATAAAGATTGGTTGGGATAGTTGGTGAGTTATAGATTCGGCCCGTTTCACAATCAAACGCATATAACTTCGTTGTATCTGCCGTTGCACTATGCATTGCGATACTTTCAGGAGTGCTGAGGATATAGCGCATTCCAACAGGCTGAGTTGCGTCATAAAAGAATTGCAACTTTCCATCATCTTTGACCAAATTTCCATTCATGTCACATACAAAACACTCTCCGGCATGCAAGGTGACTACTTTAATATCCGGATTAATGATGTAAGCATCTTTAAGCGCCGCTAATTTGGCGATGGAATCTGCTGTGTCCAGCATGAACGGATTCGCTGTGGAATAAACGAGTTGTCCATGCATGTCATAAATATCGTGCTGTACATCAGCGACAATTTCGCCTGTTCCAGGCAATGGATCAGCAAGTTGGGAAGGATAGAAAAGGGAACCGTCTGTGCGAAATGACTTGTCACAAACAACGACTGGAACTTCTTTTGAAATATCGGGTAAGAGATGTAAACCATTAACTGCTTTAGCTGCAGGGCCTTCGCCAACTAGTTCACGAGTGTTACTATCAATTAAATAACCACCTGCTAATCCCGCATATACGTTTAAGCGGGTCACCCCCATGGAGTGGTCGTGATACCAAATAAAGGCACCTTTTTGAGTATTGTCATAGACATAAGTCACCACTTGATCTGGGGTGATGGTGAGGTTCGGATTACCATCATAAATAGCGGCAACGTGAGCACCATGAACGTGTGTTGTCATTGGCACCATGTATACACCGGTTGGTGTAGTCACAGTACACATCGTGTTTGTAGAGGCATTCATGCCTGGCATACCACTCATACTGCCCATGCTATCCATACCAGCCATTGGAACACTCATGTCCAATGGTAATAAATGTCCGCCAATAGGTAAGCCATTTTGCCAAGTAATTGAAATCGGCACGTTGGTACCATCTCCAACGATAGAGTTACCCTGTACTAAGAAAGTTGGATTCAGAATTGGGGCACCAGCAGATAATGCAGCCGAACCTGTGAGTGCAGAATTTACTGGATCACCCATAATCAAACCCGGAATATTGGGCAAACTAGTCATTGCTGAACCAGTTGTAGGATCGATTAGCTCGTAAGCCCACATAATCGTATTCGCTGCACCAAAAAGACCAACATCCATTGTGACTTGAACAGCGCGGATAATGTAATTGCCACCTGTTCTGGCGTCTATGACATATCTAGAGCTTAAGGGGTTGGCTCCGCTCACAGCTGTGGCAAGGTCAGGAATGAATAAATCAGCTGTGCTGTTTATTGGTAGAACTGGTGCAATTGTTGAAGTCATTACTTTACCCACCTTATATGTTTTATTTTAAAAATTCAAAAAATTGATTAAAATTTATTACCAGCATCCTCAATGCCCCAATCGATCTCATAGTCAAAAAGAGACAAAATTTTGCTGTTATTTCTAAATCAACCCCTTTTCCCATCAGAAACTTCAAATCGTTATGAAGTTTCCAAAAGGTGAATTGCATGTTGACGATAAATTTTTAAACGAGCTCTTAGAAATTACCTTCAGATTCTAAAGATTTTCAGATCGGCAGAAAATGAGCGATGCTGACTTTTTTTGGCGGTGTATTTTAATTATTTTATTTATACTTTTAACAAGCCTAAGCCGTAAATCAAGAAGCACAATGGGATATTCATTAAACTAAGAATGTGTCAGTTCTACAATTGAATGTCTTATTTAAAGTCTAGAATATGCTTGTCGGGATATTGGCTTCAATGCGTGAAGTTTTTTTCATTATTGTTATTAGGTACTTATGTTTTTAAAACTTGGATTTTTTGCAATGAATAATTAGGGTTTTCACTGATTGATTCATTCGGTATTGATTGAAAAGCACCCTCCCACCTTGATTCCAACTTCATTCGTTGAAGTATTTAGGTAGTAAATTAATACTATTAAAAATCAAAATGAATAATCAGGACTTTCTTCTAAAAAAATAATCAGAATAATACGGAATTACTTAAGTCAATCTATCATCAGAAGACAAGGGCAGATTAAGCAAGTCGTAAAATAATCAGTTCCCAAAATTTACAATCATTTGTAACGATTCATTTCTCACCAATAGCCTATGTTTTGATAAACCATAAACTGGCAGAAACTATAGCTGCTCACAATTTAAATTTGCAATTCTCAATTCAATGGATTTGAGTCGAGGTGATGAAGTAATAATTTTTGAGCGTAAATCATCACTAGGCGTTTCTATATTTAATAGTTGAGCCTTGGATAGTCTATTTAAATCTTTTCTGATGGTTACGTCGCTGAACTGACCTAACTCAAGGTAGAGTTTTTTCAAAGATAACTCTATGTTTCTTTTTTCAAAATCTAATACGGTGATCAGGATCAAGATAGAAAGCATTGAATTACCCTCTTGAACTTTTTCCTCCCGAAAGAGGCGCAAGATGGCTGTTAATATTTCCAATTAATTCAAACTTCCAAACATTAAATAATTCGTTAATAAGACCTTAACTATTTCATACTAATTTTTATTAATCAATGAGAAATTGTTAAAGATTTTTGTAGAAGTTTTTTGGTTTTTTTTATTCAAAAAAAGTACTTATATGCTTAAGCATTTATCCCTTGAATAAAAATTGTTTATCCATGCAATTACTCACGAATATTTTCGTGAATAGCACGAAGTAAGGTCACATCGATTTTGTTAAATAAAAAATTTGGCGGTTGAAAAGTTTATATTTCAAATCTTCCAGATTTTTTTATCGCTTATTGACTGAAAACATCGATAAAAAAATACTCTTTGCAAAATAAATCTTTGAATAATTTCTGATATTGGGTTGGATCATACAACCCAAAAGATGCTTTGATTAAAAAATCTGAGCTTAAATAAGCAATAAAGAATTCCCTCAAATTTATAATTAGGTGTTGAATTTGAGAAATTGTTGGCCCCACAGCCAAATCAAGTAGTTTTTTCTGAGAAACCTAGCTATTTTTCAGAGGTTTTATTCCCACTCAATCGTAGCAGGAGGTTTACCAGAGATATTGTAGACCACCCGATTAATTTCTCGAACCTCGTTAATAATTCGATTCGATACTTTACCCAACAATTCATGTGGTAAATGTGCCCAATGCGCTGTCATAAAATCGAGGGTTTGAACTGCTCGAAGGGCAACAACCTATTCATAGGTTCGACCATCACCCATCACTCCAAGCGATTTAACAGGTAAAAACACTGTAAAAGCTTTACTTGCTGAGTTATCTCAACTTTTTGCTAGTTAACGAGTAAGCTAGGTTATCTAGATATTAATCAAAATTGGATAAGCTGAACTTTATGTACTCTACGTTTAAGATTTTAAGCTTGCTAAACGTAATCCAGGAAGGTCTTCAAAATCTTTGATGTTCAAAGTTAACAACTCGTAACCATGTTCGATTGCTTGTGCTGCCAACCATAAATCATTGTAACGAGGCCGAGGAGATCGTCCAGATTGTTTTACAGTTGCAGCCAGCACCCCAAAACTCGCAGCTGTTTGTTTAGTTATTTCCAATGTAGGTCGAATCTCAAGTTGACGCATGTAAGCAGCGCGTAAGGCACGTTCGGAAGGATCTTTACAAGATTCGACACCAAAACTCAATTCGCCTAAAGATATAACAGATATAAATACGGGCAAGTTGCCAGCAACTTCAATTACTGCCTGTCGATTAACTTGGTTGCTGGCAAGTCCAATCCAGACACAACTATCCAAAATCATGCCCATGGATCACGCACCGCGTCGCTAAATTGCTCCTTGCTATCGGTTAACCAAGCATCTGACTGCTTTGGCGATAGCATAGAAAGACCCAAGCCTTGGAGAGCTTGAGTAGCACTCATGGTTCGTGGTGATGGAACAATTTGAGCAATCGAGGTTTGATTCCGCTGAATTGTTACCGTTTCTCCTTGACTAGTCACGCGGTCTAATACTTCTCTCGTATTTCTAGCAAGTTCAGTTGCACTAATTGCATGCATCTCGGCACCTCGTAATTTATGTATCAATACATATTATACGTAATAATTGCGAGGATTTGTAGCTAATCTAATTGATATGATGCAATTACAAACAAATGAAATATTTAATGACGTTCATTTTTAGAGAATAAACATATAAATCATGTACTTAGATAAAGAAACTACTCCCACTCAATCGTAGCAGGTGGTTTACCAGAGATATCGTAGACCACCCGGTTAATTCCTCGAACCTCGTTAATAATTCGATTCGATACTTTACCCAATAATTCATGTGGCAAATGTGCCCAATGAGCAGTCATAAAGTCAAGGGTTTGAACAGCTCTGAGCGCAACAACATATTCATAAGTTCTACCATCACCCATGACACCAACAGATTTAACAGGTAAAAATACAGCAAAAGCTTGACTCGTTAAGTCATACCAACTTTTTCCAGTTGAAGGGTCAATGGTGTTTCGTAGTTCTTCAATAAAAATTGCATCCGCTCTTTGAAGAAGGTGTGCAAAATCTTGTTTTACTTCCCCCAAAATTCTGACTGCTAAACCAGGTCCAGGGAAAGGATGGCGATAGACCATTTCTTTGGGTAAACCTAAAGCGATGCCTAATTCTCTCACTTCATCTTTAAATAGCTCTCTGAGAGGTTCTAGAAGTTTTAAATGCATATCATCTGGCAAACCACCAACATTGTGGTGACTCTTAATGGTATGAGCCCCCTTCTTCCCTTTACCAGCAGATTCAATCACATCTGGATAAATCGTTCCTTGAGCAAGCCATTTGGCATTTTCAATTTTTGCAGATTCTGCTTGGAAAACCTCGACAAACTCACGACCAATAATCTTACGTTTTTGTTCAGGATCGCTAACTCCAGCGAGTTTACCCATAAATTGCTCTTCAGCTTGCACATGAATCACCTTCACACCGAGGTTATTCGCAAACATTTCCATTACCATTTGACCTTCATTTAAGCGCAGAAGACCATGATCTACAAACACGCAGGTAAGCTGATTACCAATTGCACGATGGATGAGTGCTGCGGCTACAGAAGAGTCAACTCCCCCAGACAGACCTAGAATTACTTCATCACTGCCAACCTGCGCCTTAATCGTAGCAACAGCCTCAGAAATATAGTCACCCATTTCCCAGTCAGGCCTACATGCACAGATATCATGCACAAACTTTTCAAGAATAGCTGTTCCTTGGACTGTATGGGTAACTTCCGGATGAAACTGTACAGCATAAAACTGCCGCACTTCATCCGCCATACCAGCAATCGGGCAGGAATCTGTTGATGCCATCAATTTGAAACCCTCAGGCATTGCAGTGACTGAGTCACCATGACTCATCCATACTTTGAGAATGCCATGACCTTCTAGGGTTTCAAAATCCATGATCCCGTTAAGTAACGGAGTATGGCCACGAGCACGAACTTCAGCATAGCCAAACTCTCTTGATTTGCCCAGTGACTCTGCTGTCTGTACCTGACCACCTAATTGTTCTGCCATGGTTTGCATCCCATAACAAATACCGAGTACAGGTAAACCTAAGTTAAATACTAATGCTGGGGCTCTTGGTGTATCACCTTCAGTCACGGAACTAGGGCCACCTGAAAGAATGATCCCTTTCACGTTTTCATTTTTAACAATTTGTGACAAGCGCCCCTCATCAATATCATAAGGATAAATTTCTGAGAGGACTTTAGAGTCTCTCACCCTTCTGGCAATTAATTGAGTAACTTGTGAACCAAAATCTAAAATGAGTATCTTATCGTGCACTGATGGAGTCTTTTTCTTTAATAGTTAGTCAATATGGTAGTTCGGGGCTTCTTTGGTAATCATCACATCATGAACATGAGATTCCCGAACTCCCGCAGAGGTGATTTCAACAAACTCTGCTTTTTCATGCAGTTCATCGATTGTTTTACATCCACAATACCCCATGGAGGAACGCACACCACCAGTTAGCTGATGCAGAATTGGAATAACGCTACCTTTAAATGGCACTTGACCTTCAATGCCCTCAGGAACTAATTTATCCACGTTGGCACTATTGTCTTCCTGAAAATAACGATCTGCTGCGCCATCTTTCATGGCACCAACAGATCCCATACCACGGTAACTCTTGTAAGATCTACCTTGATATAAGAACACTTCACCAGGTCCTTCTTCGGTACCCGCGAACATACTTCCCATCATTACTGTATGAGCACCAGCCGCTAGAGCTTTAGAGATGTCACCAGAATATCGAACACCACCGTCGGCAATTAAAGGTACGCCAGTACCAAGTAATGCAGTAGCAACATTTTCTATAGCAGTAATTTGCGGAACACCTACCCCAGCAACAATCCTTGTTGTGCAAATAGAGCCTGGCCCAATACCTACTTTTACACCATCAGCACCATGCTTAACTAGATCAAGAGCAGCCGATCCAGTAGCAATATTGCCACCAATCACTTGAATATGAGGGTAATTATCTTTAATCCATTTCACCCTATTTAAGACACCTTGGCTGTGACCATGTGCTGTATCCACCACGAGCACGTCTACACCTGCATGCACGAGTAGTTCTACCCTCTCATCATTTTCAGGACCAACGCCAACAGCAGCACCAACAATTAAACGACCTAAACTATCTTTCGAAGCATTTGGGTGTTCAGTGGCTTTCATAATATCTTTGACTGTAACTAGACCTTTAAGCTCAAAGTCATCATTAACGACCAGCACGCGTTCAAGGCGATGCTTATTCATCAGCCTTTTCGCTTCATCTAAGTTAGCCGATTCGCTCACAGTAACTAAACGCTCTTTGGGAGTCATTTTTTTACTGACTTTAGAGTCTAAGTCTTCTTCAAAACGTAAGTCACGGTTCGTAATGATACCGACAACTTTTTTTCCCTCAAGAACAGGAAAACCAGAAAAACCATGTTCTTTCGATAGGGCAATCACATTCCTAACCGTCATTTCAGGATCAATCGTGATTGGGTCTCTCAACACTCCAGATTCATAACGTTTGACTTTAAGAACTTCTCTAGCTTGTTCAGCTGGCTTTAAATTCTTGTGAATAATACCGATTCCACCCTCAGAAGCCATGGCGATCGCAAGACGACCCTCAGTAACTGTATCCATTGCAGCGGACACTAGTGGAATATTTAACGAAATCTGACGGGTAAGTTTCGTCCCAAGTTGCGTATCTCGTGGTAACACAGAAGAATAAGCCGGAACTAACAGGACATCGTCAAAGGTAAGTGCTTTTTTCAATAAACGCATAAAACCCCCTAGAAGCAAAACAATATTATAAATGTTTACTCAAAAAACGAATTAACTTTCTCGAAAAGCCTTTTCATCAGATTTTTGTTTTGCCTTTGCTTTTAGTTGTGCGTCTTTATTTTGATTGGCTTTTTTTCTTCGAGCATGCTTAGGATCAATCAAAATTGGTGTATAGAGTTCGATACGATCCCCAGAATAAATAGGGGAATCTGCTAACAAAACGATTCCAAAAACACCAACTAACCCCTTTTCGTCGAATAATCGATCAATTTCAACGGTATTCAAACCGATTTTAAAAAGTACTTCTTTTAAAGGGTAAGTATCTTGTTGGTTTAGCACATCAAAGCTAAACTCCTGAATATGGAAAGGTTTTATTCTGGTATCAACCAGTTCTACATAAAATTTCATCATTCGCCAAATAAATCATTCGCTCTTTTTACAAAGCTATTGACAAAAGTATTGGCAATCATTCCAAAGACAGGACCGATTAATTTGTCTAAGAGAAAGTTAGAAAATTCATACTTTAAACGAAATTCAATTTTGCAAGCATCCTCTTGTAACGGCGTAAAAAGCCATTTGCCCTCAAAGTTTTTAAAGGGGCCATCGACAAATTGCATATCGATTGTTGTAGGAAAGTGCTGGATATTTCGGGTATGGAAATATTGATTTACTCCCTTGAAGTTGATGTGTATTTTTGCTTCCATCAGCTCATCCGTTGATTGGAATACTTCAACGCCTCCGCACCAAGGTAAAAATTCAGGGTATTTTTCTACATCCGTAACTAGACCAAACATTCTTTCCGCCGAATGTTCTATTAATAGTGATTTGTGTATATCTGCCATAATTCTCCCGTACATGGCTATTATCCATGATTCTGTTCGATGAATGATTTTGAGATTTATCTATACCAGATCACTGTTTGAAAATATAATAGCTAGATGAGTATTATTGATAACAAAAAAGCATTCTTTGACTATTTCATTGAGGATCGGTACGAAGCAGGTATCGTTTTACAAGGTTGGGAAGTAAAAGCAATTCGCGCGGGTAGAGCCAATATTAAAGAAGCCTATGTAGTCATTCGTGATGCTGAGCTTTATTTGATTGGTAGTCATATCAGTCCATTGCCAGAAGCATCCACACATGTTTATCCAGAACCTACTCGTACTAGAAAACTATTACTGCATGCCGCCGAAATAAGTAAATTGATTGGCAAAGCAGAACAAAAAGGTTTTACCCTAGTCCCTCTCAATCTTCATTACTCAAAAGGTAGAGTGAAGTGTGAAATCGGTTTAGCTAAAGGCAAAAAACAATTCGATAAACGAGAGACTGAAAAGCAACGCGACTGGCAAAGAGAAAAAGCGCAAATCAGTCGTGGGAAATATGATTAGTTGTCCAAATTGACGCCACAACACTAAAATAGTGCATAAATCCATGTTTTGATGCATAGAATCGGGCTAATTTAACAATTTTCTTGTATCTTAGAGTCATGGATACTCCTTTTAATGAAATGCACCATGATTCTGGCAAATCTCGTACACATTATGAGATTTTTGATCAGTGGCTAAAAAAACAAAATGATGTCGAAATGTCCTATAAACGGGCAGAAGCTGAACTCATTTTCAGACGTATCGGCATTACATTTGCCGTCTATGGTGATGAAAAAGGAACTGAGCGAACGATTCCATTCGATCAGGTGCCAAGAATCATCCCAGCTGCCGAATGGCAAGTCTTAGAGGATGGTTTAAAACAACGTGTTAAAGCCTTGAATTTATTTCTAAAAGATATTTATCATGACGAAAATATTTTAAAGGCTGGAATTATTCCCCGTCAGCAAATTTATAACAATTCGCAATATCGTCCAGAAATGCGCTTTGTGAATTTACCAAGAGATATCTACGCCCATATTGCTGGCATTGATATTGTAAGAGCGAATGCCGGTGAATATTTTGTTTTAGAAGATAACCTTAGGGTTCCTTCTGGTGTGTCTTATATGGTGGAAAACCGTAAGATGATGATGCGCCTCTTCCCAGAACTCTTTGAAAAATATCGAGTCGCACCCGTTGAGCATTATCCAGATTTACTCTTGGAATGCCTTAAAACAGGCTCTCCTTCTGGTGCAAAGAAAAAATCCAATGTCGTGGTGTTAACCCCTGGCATGTACAATTCTGCCTATTTTGAACATTCTTATTTAGCTCAGCAAATGGGTGTCGAGTTAGTCGAAGGAAATGATTTATTCGTTAAAAATGAACAAGTCTTTTTAAGAACTACCGAAGGTCCACAATTGGTTGATGTTATTTATCGACGGATTGATGATGACTATTTAGATCCACTCTCCCTTCGCGCAGATTCAACCTTGGGTATCCCCGGCATCCTATCAGCCTATCGAGCAGGTAATGTCGGTATTGCCAATGCAATTGGTACTGGAATCGCTGATGATAAGTCGATTTATCCCTATGTCCCGGAGATGATTGAGTTTTATTTGGGGGAAAAGCCAATCCTTAAAAATGTCCCGACTTTCCAATGTCGAAAACCAGAAGATTTGAAATATACGCTAGCGAATTTACATGAACTTGTAGTGAAAGAAACACATGGAGCTGGTGGGTACGGCATGTTGATTGGGCCTGTTGCGACCAAAGAAGAAATTGAAAAATTCCGTTCTCTAATCACAGCAAGTCCAGATAAATATATTGCTCAACCAACCCTATCGCTATCTACATGCCCTACCTTTGTGGAGTCAGGTGTAGCACCAAGACATATTGATTTGCGTCCGTTAGTGTTGTCAGGTAAACAAATTAAAATGGTGCAAGGTGGACTCACTCGAGTTGCCTTGAAAGAAGGTTCTTTAGTAGTCAACTCCTCTCAAGGTGGTGGCACAAAAGATACATGGGTTTTGGAGGCATAAAAATGTTAAGTCGCACCGCAGATTGTCTCTATTGGATGTCAAGATATAACGAGAGAGCTGAAAATACGGCAAGAATGCTTGACGTAGCCTATCAAACCTCTTTAATGCCACATCCAAATAGTTCGATGGAAGAAAATTGGAGAAAAATTCTTAATGTTTCTTTATTAGAGAGTTTATTTGAGTCCAAATACTCTGAATATACCCGTGAAAATGTTCTGGAATTCATGATTTCTGATCCTGATAATCCATCTAGTATAGTCACTTGTTTAAATGCAGCTCGGGTGAATGCTCGGATCATTCGGGGGAAAATTCCATCTGAAGTTTGGGAAACTCAAAATTTAACTTATTTAAACGTACAAAAATTTTTACCGAATACTCCGGACGATGATCCTTCTGCCTTTTTTGAGTGGGTTAAATATCGTTGTCATTTATTTCATGGTGTTGTGATTGGTACTATGCTGGTGAATGAATCTTTTAAATTTCTAGAGATGGGCACCTATTTAGAGCGCGCCGATAATACAGCTCGAATTTTGAAAGCAAAATATCAAGTTCATCAAGCAGGTCAACAACAGACGATGGGTAGTACCGGCATGTCACAAAGCCAATCAAGTACATCGAATTTGAACCCTAAAAACTCCAATGAAATTTTTGATTTCTATCATTGGGTTTCCCTGTTAAGGTCAGTTTCGGCATTTGAAATTTATCGTCAAACCTATGCTGATCAAATTACACCTGAAAGAATTGTCGATTTATTGGTATTTAACCCCTTATTACCAAGGTCATTAACTAAGTGTATTAATAGTATTCTTAGCTTGTTAGGTGATTTAAAGGCACATCAATCTAGAGATATTGAGCATTTAGTTAGTAAATTAAAATCTGAACTAGATTATTCTGATGTGGACGATGTTTTCTCTGAAGGGCTAGATAATTTTATCCAGCGCTTCCTTGAAAAAATTAATCATATCGCTGATGAATTCAGCAATAGTTATCTCATTCCACTGTCTGTTTCCTAATGAAATTACAAGTCCATCACCAAACTGAGTTCCACTACGATCGCCCTGTGCATCACTCGATTCACGAATTGCGCTTAACTCCACAGAATCACTCTACCCAAGAAATAATTCGATGGCGTGTAAATGCCCCTAGTAAAGTATTCGATTCGGTAGATGCTTTTGGTAATGCTATGCAAAGTTTTGTGATGGAAAAAAATTACTCGGAACTCATCATTGAGGCAAAAGGTGAAGTTGAAACAAAAAATGAGTATTTAATTATTGATCAACCCAAATCCGTCTCACCCTATTATTTATTGCAGCAAACTGATTTAACTGCTCCGAATGAAGAAATGATGGAGTACTTTAAAAAAATTACTCCTGCAGCATGGACTGAGCAGTCAATGCTTGAGTTAACCAAGAATATTGGTGAAAAAATTCAATATGTTACAGGCGTAACCCACTCTAAAACCTTAGCTTCAGAGGCATTTAAACTTGGTAAAGGCGTCTGCCAAGATCAAACACACCTTCTGCTTAGTTTTTGTCGCTACAGCGGTATCCCGGCGAGATATGTTAGTGGTTATGTGTATGACGTTGATAAGCCGGTTGATTCTAGTCATGCTTGGATTGATGTGTGTTTGAATATTGATAAAGCTGAATGGTTAAGCATAGATATAACCAATCAATGTTTTACTAATGATTGCCATATCAGATTAGCTGTCGGTCGTGATTATGACCACATCTCTCCTGTAAAAGGAGTGAGATTTGGTGGTGGAGAGGAAAGTTTAATTACCAATTTTTCACTAAAAGAGTGTTAAATTAACATCTTCTCAAATAACTAGATTGAAATTATGACTTATTGCGTTGCACTTTGCCTTGAAAAAGGCATGGTTTTTTTATCGGATACTCGCACGAATGCTGGTGTGGATGCAATTGGAACTTTCAGAAAAATGGTTATTTTTGAAAAGGATAAGAACCGCCTTTTCACCATGATGAGTTCAGGTAATCTTGCCATTACCCAATCTGTCAAAGAAATGTTGATTCAAGGTCAAAAGTTTGATGGAGTTAATCTCTGGAATGCTAAAAGTTCTTATGATGCAGCGCTTGTGGTTGGTAAGGCGATACGAGAAGTAAAAGCGCGTGATGAGGAAGCATTAAATAGTTCCAATATCGACTTTAACTGTAATTTTATTTTTGGTGGCCAAATCAAAGGCGAGAAACATCGTCTCTTTAATATTTATTCTGCTGGAAACTTTGTAGAGTCAACTCCAGAGACATGTTATTTTCAAATTGGTGAGGCTAAATATGGCAAACCGATTCTTGACCGTGTCATTAACTATGAAACAAGCCTTGAGTTAGCTACCAAATGTGCCCTCATTTCGATGGATTCAACCTTAAAAAGTAACATCTCGGTAGGACTCCCACTCGATTTAATGGTTTATCAAAAAGATGCCATCGAGAAACATTTAGCCATTTCAATTGATGAGCAAAACCCCTACTTCAGTATGCTCAGAAATCTATGGGGACAAAAATTAACTGAAATTATTATGAGTGTGGAAGATCCGAACTGGTCAGAACAAGATCATCAAACAAAAATATCGACTCACTCAAACCGATTAGGACCAATTCCAACGATCGAGAATTAATTTTAGTTTTTAAAAAAATTAAAAGCCTTGATGTAAATCAAGGCTTTTGCTTTTCAGAAGAAACAAATTACTTGGCGAGTTCTTCCCAAGTTTTAACTACTGTATCTGGATTTAGGGAGATGGAAGCAATTCCTTTATCCATTAACCATTTAGCAAAATCAGGATGATCAGAAGGACCTTGCCCACAAATACCAATATATTTACCTTTGGCATTACAAGCTTGGATAGCTCGCTCAATCAGGAATAGAACTGCCGGATCCCTTTCATCAAAGTCAATCGCTAACAATGCCATGCCGGAGTCACGATCTAAACCAAGTGAGAGCTGTGTCAGGTCATTCGAACCAATAGAGAAACCATCAAAGTATTCAAGGAACTCATCAGCAAGGATGG
Source organism: Polynucleobacter kasalickyi (assembly GCF_900176405.1). GTDB lineage: Bacteria > Pseudomonadota > Gammaproteobacteria > Burkholderiales > Burkholderiaceae > Polynucleobacter > Polynucleobacter kasalickyi. The sequence continues at coordinate 21,353 of NZ_FWXJ01000005.1, forward strand.
CATTTGAAGGTACTTCACACATCATCACAATCCGTAAACCATTTTCGCCACGAACTAATTGATTCTTTGCTAATAGATCAATCACTTTTGCAGCTTGCTGAACAGTTCTAACAAATGGAATCATGATCTCCACGTTCGTAAGCCCCATTTCATTTCGGACCCGCTTGATAGCTTCACACTCCATTTCAAATGCTTTTGCAAAATCAGCGGAAATATAGCGTGAGGCCCCTCTAAAACCTAGCATTGGATTTTCTTCGTCCGGCTCGTACCTTGTGCCACCAATCAGCTTTTTATACTCATTCGATTTAAAGTCAGAGAGACGAACAATTACCGGTTTGGGGTAGAACGCTGCACCAATGGTAGCAATCCCCTCTGAGAGCTTATCAACATAAAAAGCCTCCGGACTAGAGTGACCTCTAGCAATACTCTCAATAGCAACTTTTAGATCAGCGTCAATATTCGGATATTGCAAAATAGCACTCGGATGTACGCCAATATTATTGTTAATAATAAATTCCAAACGGGCAAGCCCAACTCCCTGATTTGGCAATTGGCAAAAGTTAAATGCTAACTGAGGATTACCCACATTCATCATAATTTTCAGAGGAATCTCAGGTAGAACACCACGATGAACTTCACTTACATCAGTATCTAGTAAGCCATCATAAATCTTTCCTTCATCCCCTTCGGCACAGGAGACGGTAACCATCGCACCATCCATCAAAACATCGGTAGCATCACCGCAACCGACCACGGCTGGCACGCCTAACTCCCTAGCAATAATCGCAGCATGACAAGTTCTACCGCCCCGGTTGGTCACAATGGCAGAGGCACGCTTCATCACAGGTTCCCAATTCGGGTCTGTCATATCTGCCACTAATACATCACCAGGCTGGACACGATCCATCTCAGAAGGATCGCGAATAATACGCACTGGACCAGCACCAATTTTCTGACCAATAGCACGTCCGTGGGTTAAAACTGTTGAACTGCCTTTTAATTGATATTTCAACTCCACCTTACCAATAGCTTGGCTTTTGACAGTTTCTGGACGTGCTTGCAGAATATAAATTTTCTGATCAACGCCATCCTTACCCCATTCAATATCCATTGGGCGGCCATAATGTTCTTCAATAATTAGGGCATATTTAGCTAGTTCAATGATGTCCAGATCTTCAAGAGAATACCTATTTCGGGCTTCAAGCGGGACGTCAATCGTTTTTACACGCCCTTCTTCACCCTCTTCCGTAAAGCGCATTTGAACTAATTTTGAACCCAAATTTCTACGAATAATTGGATAATGATTTGAACGTAAGGATGGTTTAAATACATAGAACTCGTCAGGATTCACTGCACCTTGGACCACAGTTTCACCAAGTCCATAACTAGACGTAATGAAGATAGCATCTTTGAATCCAGATTCTGTATCAAGCGTAAACATCACGCCTGAAGCTGCCTTATCAGAACGAACCATTCTTTGTACGCCGGCAGATAACGCAACCTCAGCGTGTAGGAAACCTTTATGCACACGATATGAAATTGCACGGTCGTTATAAAGAGAAGCGAACACTTCTTTTAAACGAACTAAAACATCTTCAATCCCAACTACATTTAAAAAGCTTTCTTGTTGGCCAGCAAATGATGCATCTGGTAAGTCTTCTGCGGTGGCAGAGGATCTAACCGCAAATGAACCTAGACCATCACTGTCAAGGGTCTTGAAGGCAATACGAATTTGTTCTTCTAACTTGGGTTGTAATGGGCTTTCAATAATCCATTGACGAATTTCATTGCCAGCGATTGCTAGGGCTTTCACATCATCAATATTCAAATCTTTTAGACGTTCGATAATTCGTTGGGTTAATTGATTATGTTCAAGGAACTCCCGAAATGCGTGAGCTGTTGTTGCAAAACCTGTGGGTACACGTACCCCTTTGGCGTGCAACTGGGAAATCATTTCACCCAGTGAGGCATTTTTGCCTCCTACAATTTCAACGTCTGTCATTCTTAATTCCTCAAAAGGAATGACATAAGCTGTGGCATGAGTTAAATTAGTCATAAATACTCTCTAAAAATAAAAAATCTGCACAATATCTAATTCTTTCATTCTATCAGCCAATCCCTCATATGAATCATCAAGTTCGCACAGTATTTATCATTTCAGATGGCACAGGAATTACAGCTGAAACATTTAGTCACTCCATCCTTGCTCAATTTGAAATTAGATTTAAGCAAATAAGATTGCCTTTTATCAACACCCTAGAAAAAGCGAGTCAAGCTTTATTAGAAATTAATCATCATGCTGAAAAGAGTGGCGAAAAACCGATCGTTTTTACGACCCTAGTGAATGAAGAAATTAATGCAGTGATTAATCAAGCAAATGCGATGGTAATGGATATGTTTCATACTTTCGTCGCCCCATTAGAGCTTGAGTTGAAAGTTAAATCTACCCATGCAATTGGTCAGTTTCACCAAAATATTGATACAGAGAGCTACAGAAATAGGATTGAGGCAATTAACTTTTCTTTAGCGCATGATGATGGGCAGTCCCACAAAAATTTAGAAAGCGCAGATGTGATTTTAGTGGGTGTTTCTCGAAGTGGGAAAACACCAACCTGCCTTTATTTAGCGATGCAATACGGGGTAAAGTCAGCTAACTACCCACTAATTCCAGATGATTTCGAACGAGGGGTTCTACCGTCAGAGTTAAAAAAATACCAAAATAAATTATTTGGATTAACCATCCAAGCAAATCGGTTGTCAGAGATTAGGAATGAGCGACGCCCAGGTAGTAAATATGCAAGCTTGGATAACTGTCGATACGAGGTTAACGAGGCAGAGGCCATGATGAAAAGAGAGAATATCACCTGGTTATCCTCAACCCATAAATCAATTGAAGAAATTGCAACAACCATCCTTCAAGTGATTAAGATAGATAAACCAACTGATTAAATGTCACTTCATTGGATTGAGTAATTGTAATTATGTTCGATTTGATCATCGATTGTTTCTCTTAATTATGCATCAACCGAACTCTGCGGGTTTCAAATAAAGCCACTGCTGCTGCTGCTGAAACATTTAAAGACTCAACCGACTCTACTTGGGGAATTTTCACACCAAAGCCATCTTGTTGAAATTCCCGACTGACTCCTTGACCTTCATTACCAAATACCCATGCCAAAGGTGTCTTTAATTTTTCTGAGATTTCATAAAGACTAGAAGCGTTCTCTAATTGAGAACACAATAAAGGAATCTCAAGCTCGGCCAATAATTGATATGGTGTTATACCTTCAATGATTTTTAAATTAGCGTGAGCCCCCATTCCAGCTCTCAGGACCTTATTTGACCAGGCAGCAGCAGTTCCTTTCGAGCAAATAATCTGCTTAAAGCCAGCCGCCGCACAGGTTCTTAATATGGTCCCTACATTACCAGCATCTTGGATCGAATCTAAAACAACCATATCCTCAGCGTAATTAATTTCGACAACGCTTGGGATTTTTAAGAGGCATTGGAGTAAAGGTGCTTCCGGCATCAAGGTAACGAATTTTTGAAGCCCCTCATCCAACATGACAAGTTCAGGAAATTTTGTTCCAGTGTCTTGAAAATATTCAATCACAACCTGTAACAGGTTTTTAATTTCAGGATGCTCTAAACCTGTGGCTGTTGTATAGATTGCCTGAATTTGATTTAGATGCTGCGACTTCACCCATGAATCTAATAGGTGAATCCCTTCAATCAAGGCTAGTCCAGTCTCTTTTCTTAATTTGTTCGCTTTAGAACCGCCCTCTTGATGAATGATTAGCTCTTTAATTGAATCATTCGATTTTGATTGGATTACTTTGAAAAAAGAGTGCAAATCGTAATTCATCATTTACTCCCTGCCAGTATGGCCTTTACCGGTTTAAATGACTTTCTATATTCATCTGTCACACCGTAGGATTTGATTTTTTCAAGATGCTGCTTCGTTGGGTATCCCATATGATGATTAAAACCATATTCGGGGTATTTTGCATGTAACTCTAACATTTGTTGATCTCGATACACTTTGGCAATAATAGAAGCCGCCGAAATTTGGGGTATTTTAGTATCCCCTTTAATAACTGCTTGCGATGGGTAATTTAATTCTGGACAACGATTTCCATCAACTAACACCAACTCCGGTTTAATAGGGAAATGATTCAACATCTCATGAAAAGCCCGGGTCATAGCTAAAAGTGAAGCATATAAAATGTTAATTTGGTCAATCTCAGCAGGGCTAGCTTGACCAATACCCCACGCTAAGGCTTCATTTTTGATGTTGATATTTAGCTCTTCACGTTGTTTACTAGACAACTTTTTAGAGTCATTTAAACCGGGTAAGACATACTGATCAGGCAAGATGACAGCCGCTGCCACAACATTACCGACTAAGGGTCCTCTACCCACCTCATCAATACCACAAATGATTTGCATGGTTAGCCTTCTATTTGGCTTGTTTAATGGTTTCCTCAATTACTTGAGCAGCAATTTCGTCACTAGGTTTTTTAAGTATGTGATGTAACTCTTCAAAAATATCGACTAATTGGGCAACCTGTGCAGGATGCTCTAACCACTCTAATGTAGCCTTTGCCATTACTTTTGGATCCGCTTGATCTTGCAAAAGCTCAGGCACTACAAAGTTTTGACATAGGATATTCGGCAACCCGATATATGGTAGATAACCTTGTCTTTTCATAATTTGAGCAGTCAACCATGGAACTGTATAAGAAATTACCATTGGTTTTTTCCACAATGCTGCTTCCAGAGTTGCAGTGCCACTAGCAATCAATACAGAGTCAGCAGCTTCTAAAACCTTACTAGAGTTACCATTAATCAACTCAACTTTTACATTTGGATAAGTAATTAATAAGTCGTTCTTCAGAAAGACTAACATTTCCATTAACTGCGGAGTTGCTACCGGCACTAAAAAGCGAATCGATCCTTGGTGCATCTGATACATATGACCAATTGCCTCAAAGAAACCCTTACCAATGTATTCAATTTCAGATTTTCGACTTCCTGGTAAAACTGCAATGATAGTTTCATCACTAGCAATCTCCCCAAACTTCAAAAACTGATTCTCAAACAAAAATTGCTTAGCGCTCTTTGGGTCGGGTTTTAAAGGAATTTTATTAGCAAGTGGATGGCCAACATAGGTCGCTTTCATTCCAGCTTGATGATAAATACCGGGCTCAAAAGGAAAAATACAAAGCATGTGATCCACAGCTTTTTTAATATTATCGAGTCGGTTACTACGCCAAGCCCAAATCGATGGACTTATATAGTGAACGGTTGGTATGTTGATTGTTTTACATTTTTTCTCAACAAACAAATTAAAGTCTGGTGCATCAATACCAACGTAAACACTGGGTGGATTTTGATAGATACTCTTAATTAATTGTTTGCGAATCGATAAGATGGCGGGTAGTTGTTTTAGCGCCTCGACATAACCTCGGACACTGAGAGTCGACATATCCCAATTCGATTCAAAACCAACGGATGCCATGTGAGAACCACCGATACCATTTAATTGATAATTAGAGGTAAAAGGATTTCCCTTCAAACCTGATACTAATTCCGCACCCAGCAGGTCGCCAGATGGCTCGCCTGCAACGCAGGTGATCATTTGATTTGTCATAAATTAACGGATAATGCCGCGTTTAGAGGCAGTGATAAAATTCAAAAATTCCTGAAGCTTCTCGGTAGTTTCTAAAGAAATTGGCGCGATATTATTACTTGATGTAATCATATTTTGGATGGCAACTTTGGCATCTTCAAAAGTTAAGCCATCCTTATATAAAATTTTATACGCTTGCCTTAAGGCAGTAACTGTCTCAGCAGAAAAGCCTCTGCGTTTTAACCCCTCAGCATTCAAACCATGTGGAGAAGCCTTATCACCTGCAGCAATCACAAACGGTGGGATATCTTGAACTAAGGCAGATGCTCCACCTAACATGGAGTGCTGACCAATCCGAACAAATTGATGAACTCCAGACATACCACCTAAAATAGCCCAATCCTCCACTATTACATGGCCGGCAATCTGGGCGTTACTCGAAAATATCGTGTGGTTACCAACTTGGCAGTCATGAGCAATATGAACATACGCCATGATCCAGTTGTCATTACCAATCACAGTTTTACCAAGATCCTGACTCGTTCCAGTGTGAATCGTCGTGAACTCTCGAATAGTATTTCGATCACCAATAACTAACTCGGTATCCTCGCCCTGATATTTCATATCTTGAGGAACCCCACCTACAGCGGCAAAATGACTAATCTTATTGTCTTCACCAATAGTGGTTTTACCTTCAATGACTGTATGAGAACCCACTTGCGTACGAGCACCAATCTTCACATTGGGCCCAATAATTGCATACGGCCCAATTTGTGCAGTAGGATCAATGATTGCTAAGGGGTCAACAATAGCAGTCGAATGAATAAGAGACATTTCACTCACCCTTTTGACGAATCGCACATAATAAATCGGCTTGAGCAACAATCTCATTGTCTACTGTGGCAAAAGCAGTAAATTTCCAAATTCCAGCCTTATTACGGATGACTTCAGCATTTAAGATTAATTGATCACCAGGCGTAACTGGTTTTTTAAATCTTGCATTATCGATGCCTGCAAAATAATAAACTGTATCTGGTTTTTGCTCTTGAGAAAAAGCAAGTAAAGCAGAAGCTTGAGCTAGAGATTCCAAAATGAGAACGCCTGGCATTACAGGAAATTCTGGGAAATGTCCTTGGAAATAAGGTTCATTCACGGACACATTTTTCAAGGCTTTAATTCTCTTACTTGGCTCAAGTTCGAGTACTCTATCCACAAGAAGGATAGGATACCGATGGGGTAGAAGTTTGAGAATACGATTTATATTCATATTCAAATGATCAGTCATTATTTATTTACCCTTTAATTAACTTTCTTACTTGTTGACGCAATTTATCTAAACCACGCAAAATCGCAGCATTTTTTTCCCATTGCGCATGTTGTGTAAATGGAAAAACACCTGTGAAATGAAGACCAGGAGTAGTGACTGATTTGGTAATGGACGTACCACCTGAAACAGTTGTCCTATCTGCAATTTGCAAATGCCCAGAAAAATTTGAATAACCACCAACAATACATAAATTACCCAACTCTGTACTTCCAGCTACCCCAGAACAACCTGCCATGACACAATGATCACCTAGTTTAACGTTATGTCCAATTTGAACTTGATTATCAAATTTACATCCATTTCCAATCACTGTATCAGCCATGGCACCACGATCAACAGTCGTAGATGCCCCCATTTCAACATCATTACCAACGATTACTCTACCTGTTTGAGGTATCTTAACCCACTCTCCTCCAGTTGATGAAAAGTCAGGAGCAAAGCCAAAACCATCAGAACCTATCACGACCCCACCATGGAGAATGCAACGCTGACCAATCTGACACTCATCATAAATAACTGTCATTGGGAAGATTTTTGAAAAAGATCCGACCTTCACATTTTTACCAATATGAACATGGCCCTCAAGAATTACTTTTTCACCGATTTGTGCTCCTGATTTTACGGTACAAAACGGACCAATCTTTGCCGAAGAAGCAATCACCGCTCCAGGCTCAATCACCGCAGTAGGATGAATAGAACCAATTTCATCGAGCTTCGTTAATTTCTCAAATTCTTGAGCAACTCTAGCAAAAAGCGCATAAGGATTTTTTGCAACTAAATAGTTTCGTGATTGCGTAGACTCGCCGGAAACAAATTGATAATCAGCCTCACTCAATATCAGAGCTCCAGCTGCACTTGTAACAGCCTGAGTACGGTAGAGTGGATTCACCAGAAAAGAAAGCTGCTTATCATTTGCAACCGATAAGGGAGATAAGCCTTCAATTACAAAATCTTTATCTCCATGTAACACGAAGTCAAATTGACCAGTTAGTTTGCTAAGGTTCAATGAGTTGGACATACTTTTTAGATAACTTACAAAGAATAGTAAATAAATTACTTATTCAATGCTGACAACACATCATTCGTAATATCAATTCTAGGATTTACATAAGCCGCATCTTGAACAACTAAGTCTAACTTTTTCTGTTCAACAATTGATTTCAGAACTTGATTTGCTCTTTCAAAAATTTTAGCTCTCTCTTCAGCGCCTCGACGTTGCGAGTCTTCAATCAATTCTCTTTGCTTTCTCTGAAGTTCGCGATCATGATCTGCTAATTCACGTTGTTTACGGATACGATCCGCTTCAGGGAGAATCGCAGCATCTTTATCCAACTGAGCTGCTTCAGTCTTGATTTTGGCAATACCATCACGGACTTCTTTCTCACGCTGTCCAAATTCATTTTGCATTTTACTTTGAGCTTCTTTGGCAATTTTGGACTCATTGAGAATACGCTCGAGACTTACATAAGCAATTTTTGCAGATGCCTCTTGTCCATGAGATAAAACAGGAAGAGTAATTAATAAAGAAAGACCTAACAAATTTATTAAGCGTTGAATTTTAAGCAGCTTCATGAAAAGATTCCTAGAAAATTAAAAGGTTGTACCGATTTGGAATTGGAAATTTTGAATGTGATCAACTTCAGTAGTATTCATAGGGAGCGCATAACTGAACTTTAATGGGCCAAGTGGTGAGATCCAAGCAATACCTAAACCATAAGAATACCTTAAGCCGCTAAAATTTGGCATTCCATCATAAACATTACCTGCATCAAAGAATCCAAAGAAACGCAATGTTTTGTCCGTACCAGATCCGGGAACTGGGAAGGTGTATTCAATGTTACCAATCATTTTTGATGGTCCACCAATAGGCTGATAAATGCCTAAGGTTTGGTTGTATGTTTGAGGTCCTAAAGAGCCAGGTGTGAAGCCTCTAACTGAACCGATACCACCAACATAGTAATTTTTGGTAATTGGAAAAGGATTGACGCCATACGATGCACCATAACCCAATGTACCATTCAAAGATAAAACATTGGTTTTAGTAACTGGATAAAAGAATTGAGACTGATAATAAGCACGATAGTATCTAACCTCAGCAACTGGTAATCCAAGCTCTAAGCTTACCTGTTGATAAAGACCACTTGTTGGAATTAAGGCACTATCTCTTCGATCTTTGGACCACCCTAAGGTGAGCGGTACGTTCCATGAACTTGCGGAATAGATGCCTAGATGTGGGTCATTTGCAGTTCCATCAACGAGGGACGGATCAAAACCGGACAACTGGGCTGCATATTTCTGATATTGAATAGGTGTATTTTGAGTCGTATTCAGACTTAAATTTTCCACCCCTAAACCAACAAAGACTCTTCCTGTTTCAGAGTAAGGAATACCTAAACGAGTTGTGGTACCAGCAGTAACGATCGTATAGTCTGCATCACCGAGGTAATAAAGAGGCCTAGAAGTTCTATAGTAAACATCCGTGTAACGACTGATACCTTCATCTGTAAAATACGGATCAAACTGAGATACGACTAAGGTTCTATTAATTGAACCAGTATTTATGTTAAATCCAACGCTAGTACCTGTACCAAAAGCATTTTCTTGATTAATACCTGCGCTTAAGACTAAACCTTCCATAGAAGAGAAACCAGCACCTAAAGTAAAGGATCCAGTAGGTTTTTCAGTCACCTTGACATTCAAATCGACTTGATCGTTTGAACCAGGAATCTCTTGTGTACCAACATCTACCTCAGTAAAGTAGCCCAAACGATTAATACGATCCTTGGAGAGTTTAATTTTCTCCCCATCGTACCAAGAACTTTCAAACTGTCTCATTTCGCGACGAATAACGGTATCCCTAGTTTTAGCGTTACCAACCACGTTAATATTTCGCACATAAGCCCTTTTACCAGGATCAACAACCAATAAAAGATCAACTGTTTTATCTTCTTTCCTTAAGTCTGGTTGTGGATTAATTAAAGCAAAAGCATAACCATAACTACCTAGCACATCAGCAATCGCTTTTGTTCCCATATTAAGTTTTGTAGCCGAATAGATATCTCCAGCTTTTAATGGGATTAAGGCCATCAACTCGGACTCTTTACCGTACATTTCACCACCAAGTTTAATATTCTTGACGGTATATTGCTCTCCCTCAAAAATCTTAATCGTCAGAAAAACACCTTTTTTATCAGGCGAAATTGAAACTTGAGTAGATTCAATATTAAATTCAAGATACCCTTGATTTAAATAGAACGATCTTAAAGTTTCTAAATCTGCGGTTAATTTTTGCTTAGAGTAGAGATTGTTTTTGGTGTACCAAGAAACCCAATTACCAACTGACAGTTGCATTTCCTCTTTTAGGCGACTTTCGGTAAAGACTTTATTGCCAATAATATTGATTTGAGCAATTTTAGAAACTAATCCCTCTTCAATATTTAAGAAAACTGAAACTTGATTACGTTCACCTGGGGTAACTGTAGTTACAATTTCAGCATCATAAAACCCCTTGCTGACATATTGACGTTTAATTTCTTGCTCTGCGCGATCTACTAAAGATTTGTCATAATATCTTGCCTCGGAAAGACCGATGGCCCTCAAAGCTTTAAGAATAGCTTCTTTATCAAACTCTTTCATGCCGGTAAAATCAATTTTAGAAATAGTTGGTCTTTCTTCAACGACAACAACTAAAACATTTTGATCATTTCTAACTTGAACGTCTTTAAAAAAACCAGTATTAAATAAACTTCTAATCGCATCAGATCCTTTTGAGTCATTAAAGGTATCACCTACTTTTACGGGTAAGTAGCTAAAAATAGTACCAGCTTCGACCCTTTGCAAACCCTCAACACGAATATCTTTGACAACAAATGGCTCGGCAGCCTTGACATTAGAAACTGTCAGCAAAGAGCAAACCAATAGTACCCATATTCCAACAATGTTTTTTAATTTATTTTTAGTATTCAACGGAGCGCTCTTCTGTTCTTTAGAAATCATGTGGTTAATTCAATATTGTATTAGGTTAATTGGTCAATGATGAGAATTTCAAACTTAATTATCCACTAAAAATTTTTAAAAAATCATTATAAAATGCAATGCAGGTGACTAAGATTATTCCCATCAGTCCAACTTTAACAGCAAGGGCTCTGAATGCCTCGGAGATAGGACTTCCTGTTACGAGTTCCCAAGCATCAAAAACCAGTTGGCCACCATCTAACATGGGCAAAGGAAGTAAATTCATTAAGCCCAGACTAATGCTGATGAGGGATAAAAAACCAAAATAAGCCACAATTCCCGATTGAGCTGATTTACCTGCCATACCAGCAATTCCTATAGGGCCAGTAATCTGCTTAATTGAGGCATCACCTGTAATCAAGGATTTAATACTCATTAGTGATACATAGGAGATATCAAAGACTCGCTCCGTCGCCAAATAAAAAGCTGTTGGTATATCAACATCTAAGTTAAATAATAAATCAACATCTGTTTTTGAAGGAATTAGTCCTAATTGACCAAACAAATCACCCTGAAAATTAATGTTTTGAATTTGTGAACTAGTAAACTGAACACGATATAGACCCTTACCCTCGTGATCCAACTCGAGTACAAAGCCGTTCTTAGTAAATACAGTTTTCAAAAGCTTCCAACGTAGACGGTTCCAACTTTGAATAGATTCGGTTTGAATAATTTGTTCAGTCATTGTCGAATCGAGCTCTAAAAAACCTCTAACCTCATCTCCTTCAACAATACCTAATTCAGCAGCCATAGAATTGATACCTGGCGCACTCAAAATAGGTCGAACTTGAATAGGTGAACTTAAAAAAAGAACCGCCAATAAAACCCATGCGAGTAAAAAGTTTGCCAATGGCCCAGCTAAAACAACGAGGGAGCGTTTCCAGAGTACTTGATGATTAAAAGCACGCAGCTTTTGTTCCTCACTTAAGAAGTCACCATTTCGATTATCAAGCATTTTGACGTAACCACCCAAAGGGATCAATGACAAGACAAATTCTGTATCGTTAGCACGAACCGGTTTTTTACGCCATAAGACTGGACCAAAGCCAATCGAAAATCGTTCCACAGTGATACCACACCATTTTGCAGTGATGAAGTGACCAAACTCATGAAATCCAACCAAAATAAAAATGGCGATCAAAAAAGCCAGTAGTGACATAGTTAATTAATAGTTTGAATGTGTTTGTTAGTAAAGTCTCTGACCATTTTATCTGTCTCTAAAACTATTTCGAGATTATCAACATTACAAACTTCCAGAGTATTCAAAACAGTGTCAACAACCTCATTTATTTGTGTAAATTGAATTTGGTTATTTAAAAATGCTGCTACAGCGATTTCATTGGCTGCATTCATGATTGTAGGTGCCGTACCACCTTGCCCTGCTACTGCTCTAGCCAATTTCAGGAGAGGAAATCTCGCATCTTCAAGGGCATGAAAACTTAAATTAGAAATCATTTCAAAGTCAAGTTCTTGGACGCCAGAGGAAATTCTGTTTGGCCATCCAAGGCCATAAGCAATGGGAGTTCTCATATCTGGAGCTCCCAATTGGGCAATAATAGATCCATCAATATATCGAACCATTGAGTGAATAATACTTTGAGGATGAATTACAACCTTAATCTTTTCAGGGGATGTATCAAATAACCACATTGCTTCAATTAACTCAAGCCCCTTATTCATCATCGTAGCCGAATCAACAGAGATTTTCCTTCCCATTACCCAATTAGGATGTTTACAAGCTTCCGCAGGAGAAATATCTGGAAAACTATTCAATTCCCGATGTAAAAATGGTCCACCCGAAGCAGTTAGTAAAAGTTCTTTAACAGTATTGGCGGAACTTTGACCAATCTGATTCTGCGGTAAACATTGAAAAATGGCATTGTGTTCACTATCGATGGGCAATAACTCAGCCCCACTTTGACGAACTAAGTTAATCATTAATTCACCTGACATCACAAGCGCTTCTTTATTAGCTAGTAATACCCTTTTGCCAAGTTTCGCGGCCTCTAAGGTAGGCAGCAAGCCAGCAGCTCCGACAATTGCTGCCATCACCGTATCAACTTGAGTCAACCGAACAGCTTGAATTAATCCATCTAAACCATACATTACGGTAGTTGGTGATTCGCCTAATAGATCCCTTAACTTGGTTGCTAATTCTGCCGTACTGACAACTGCAATCTCGGGCCTAAACTCTAAGCATTGGCTTGCTAATTTTTCAATTTGCGTATTCGCTGAAAGAGATGAAATACAGTACTTATCAGGATGTTGACGAACCACATCTAAAGTGTTTTCACCAATTGAACCTGTTGAACCCAATACGCAAAGATATCTCATGAAATCACCTTAAACAAAAGTGCCGCTAGCGGTAAAACGGGCAATATTGCATCAATTCGGTCTAAAACCCCTCCATGCCCTGGTAACAAAGCACTACTATCTTTAACCTTTGCTAGCCTCTTCATTAAAGACTCAAATAAATCCCCAACAACACTCATCACACTTAAGAATAATCCAATAAGCAGTACTAAGGTTAAGTTAAGTTCAGGCTGATTCGCAATTAAATACACACCGAGGATAAATAGACAAACAACCAATCCACCTCCAAATGCACCCTCCCAGGATTTCCCAGGACTAATATTGATGGCTAATTTATTTTTACCAAACTTCTTTCCTGCAAAATAGGCTCCAATATCAGCACACCAAACAATACCTATTACCGCAAGAAATAACCATCTACCCTGATCTCTCAGAACAAGAGCAGAACAAAATGCACTTATAAATATGAGAAAGCCCAATACGGATAACAAATTAGAAAATTTCAGTAATGAAAAATTTAAACTCTTCTTAAGAATAACAGGTACCACCACTAGCCATAAGGCTACACCAGCATAAATTGGGTATTGGAACAGGATGTTCATCATGACCGTATCAAGATCAAGGATGATGCCCTGATGTTGACCTAGCAAGCCTGCTAATGAGATGCCTACAAGAAGCGCATATGCTATCGGTAGATACTTATTGGAGGGCCATAGGAGTCTCCCCCACTCCCAAGCGCCAATGGATAAAATACCTATGAGTGATATATATAAATGCAAAGCCGGCAATAGGATAAGAATTGGTCCAAATAGTGTCAGAAGTACAATTGCTGTCCAAACTCTTGCTTTAAGCATTTTTTACAATTTGACTTTCCAATAATTGATGACCGGTTTGTCCAAACCTTCTCTCACGATGTCGATACCAAGACAATGCATCGGCAAATGCTTGTTTATCAAAGTCAGGCCAAAATATTGGTGTAAAGTACATTTCAGTGTATGCCAGCTGCCATACCAAAAAATTACTAATACGTTGCTCACCACCAGTACGAATAAACAAGTCAGGCTCAGGGGCATATGCCATCGATAAATAGGGATTGATCCATTCCTCTGTCATCTGTTCAGGCAAAATATCAGGATTATTTTCATATGCACACCGCATCGCATTGAGGATATCCCAGCGACCCCCATAATTTGCGGCTACTGTCAAAACGAGTCCCGTATTGTTTTCTGTTTTTTGTTGAGCCTCCTTAGCACTCAATTGAATTTCTTCGGAAAAAGCAGATAAATCACCAATAATTACGAGTTTTACATTGTTTTTGTGAAGTTTATTAATTTCACGTTTTAAAACCTTGAAAAACAAAGCCATTAAAAAACTTACTTCATCAGGGGGTCTGCGCCAGTTTTCTGTACTAAAAGCAAATAGAGTTAAATACTGAATGCCGTAGTTACTACACTCTTGGGCGATGGTCCTTACTGCATCAACGCCTTTTGAGTGACCCGCCACTCTTGGGAGAAAGCGTTGATTCGCCCACCGACCATTACCATCCATGATGATTGCAACATGGGCAGGAACAGCCTTGGGGGGCGGCACGGCTAGTGTAGAACTCTTAATTGTCGTTGTCATAAATTGAGTAGTTAGAGAAATCTCTATACAGTCATGATTTCTTTTTCTTTATCTTGCACTAATTTGTCAACTTCTGCTACAAATTTATCTGTTCTCTTTTGAACATCATCTTGACTACGACGCTCTTCATCCTCAGAAATTAACTTATCTTTCGTTAGTTTTTTTAGACCTTCATTGGCTTCACGACGTAAGTTACGAATAGCAATTTTTGCATCCTCGCCTTCAGATTTAACGAGCTTAGCTAAGTCTTTTCTTCTTTCCTCAGTTAGGGCAGGCATCGGTACACGAATTACATTGCCTTGAGTGGCAGGATTAAGACCCAAATCAGAGTCTCTAATGGCCTTTTCTACAGCCTGTATCATTGGCTTTTCCCATGGCGTTACTGTAATCGTCCGAGCATCCGCCAAACCTAATGCAGCCACCTGCGAAATTGGAGTTGGATTACCGTAATAGTCAATTTGAATATGCTCCAAAATACCAGTATGGGCTCTACCAGTTCGAATTTTCGCCAATGAACTCTTAAAAGAGTCTATCGACTTCACCATTTTCTGGTCCGCGTTTGAGATAACTTCACTTGATGACATTAATTACTCCCTCATTAGACGTGTACTAGGGTACCCTCAGGATCCCCGTTCACCACTCGCATTAAAGCGCCTGGTTTCAAAATTGAAAAAACTTTAATTGGTAATTCACGATCTCTGCATAAAGCAAAAGCCGTCGCATCCATTACTTGTAAATTTTTAACGATGGCTTCATCAAAAGAAATCGTATCGTAACGTGTTGCTAATGGGTCTTTTTTAGGATCGCTTGAATAAATACCATCTACCTTCGTTGCTTTGAGAACGATATCAACATTCATTTCTGCACCCCGAAGGGCAGCTGCGGTATCGGTTGTAAAAAAAGGATTTCCAGTACCAGCAGCAAATATTACGACCTTACCCTCGTTCATGTGACGAATTGCTCTTGGCCGAATATATGGTTCGACTACTTGATCCATTCTTAGAGCGGATTGCACTCTTGCTTCAACCCCTTTTTGACGTAATGAATCTTGTAAAGCTAAGGAGTTCATCATTGTTGCTAGCATCCCCATGTAATCAGCCGTTGCACGGTCCATCCCAGCGGCACCGCCTGCCACACCACGGAAAATATTTCCACCACCAATAACAATTGCTAACTTAACACCTAATTGAACTACTTCAGAGATTTCTGTCGCCATCGCTTCAATGGTCAGAGGATTGATTCCATAAGAATCATCTCCCATTAAGGCTTCACCAGATAATTTTAATAAAACACTTTGATAAGCTGGCATAAACTCACTTTCCATTCAGATACAGATATTAAACATTATAAATCCCTAAAAAATAGGCGCTATGAAAAGCGCCTATTTTTATACTACTATAAGCATCAATTTAAGAGGCGTTTTTAGCCGCTGCAACTTGCGCTGCAACTTCTGCAGCAAAATCATCCTGACGCTTTTCAATACCTTCACCAACAATATACATAGTGAATGATTGAATAGTTGTGTCATTCGCTTTCAACATTTGCTCAACAGTTTGTTTGTCGTTCTTCACAAAAGTCTGGTTTAAAAGAGAAACTTCTTTTAAAAACTTCTGTACAGAACCTTCAACCATCTTCGCAACGATTTCAGCAGGCTTGCCTGATTCAGCTGCTTTTTGCTCAGCAACACTTCTTTCAGTAGCAATCTTGTCAGCAGGAACATCAGCTGTTGAAAGAGCTACAGGCTTCATCGCTGCAATATGCATCGCAACATCTTTAGCTGCAGTTTCATTACCTTTGAACTCAACCAATACACCAATACGAGTACCGTGAATATAAGAAACCAACTGATTTTCACCAGAAATTCTCTTAAAACGACGAATAGTCATGTTTTCACCGATACGACCGATGAGTTCAGCACGAGTTTCTTCAATTGTTTTACCATCAACTGATAAACCAGATAAAGTTGCAATATCGTCATCAGCCACAGCATTTTTGACAACCAACTCAGCGCAATCTTTCGTAAACTTTAAAAAGTCATCATTTTTTGAAACAAAATCTGTTTCGCAGTTGATTTCAATTAAAACGCCAGAAGTACCATCAATAAATGAGGCAATAACGCCTTCGGCCGTTACTCTAGATGCAGCCTTACTAGCTTTGCTGCCTAATTTAACTCTTAGAATTTCTTCTGCTCTAACTAAATCACCATCAGCTTCAGTTAAAGCCTTTTTACATTCCATCATTGGTGCGTCAGTTTTTGCTCTTAACTCACCAACCATTGCTGCCGTAATTGCCGCCATTATTCCTTCCCTTCTTCGATTGCTACTTCTTCATTTTCTTTAATAGAATTTAGCACTTGCGTTACAGCACTTGCCTTGCCTTCAAGAATTGCATCAGCCATTCCACGAACATATAAAGAAACAGCTTTACTTGAATCATCATTTCCAGGAATAATGTAATCAACGCCTTCTGGAGAGTGATTCGTATCGACTACGGCGATGACTGGAATACCAAGCTTTTTAGCTTCCGTTAAAGCAATTTTGTGATAACCGATATCCACGACGAAAATCGCATCTGGAATACCAGCCATATCTTGAATACCACCTAATGATTTGGCAAGTTTTTCAACATCGCGCTCATTCATTAAGGCTTCTTTTTTGGACAAACGTTCCCAATCACCAGCTTCACGGGCTGCAGTCATTTCTTTTAAACGCTTGATTGAACCTTTAACTGTTTTGAAGTTTGTTAACGTACCACCTAACCAACGAGCATCAACATAAGGCATACCAGCACGCGCTGCTTCTTCAGCAATAATTTCTTTTGATTGACGTTTTGTGCCAACAAATAGAATCGTGCCACGATTAGCTGAAATGGATTTTGCAAACTTTAACGCATCCTGAAATAAAGGAAGCGTCTTTTCTAAATTGATAATATGAATTTTGTTACGGTGGCCATAGATGTATGGGGCCATTTTTGGTGACCAGAAACGGGTTTGATGGCCAAAGTGGCAACCTGCTTCGATCATTTCGCGCATGGATACTGACATTTTTTTCTCCTAAGGGTTTAAACTAAAGCCAAATCCTGATTACGCTAAAAAACGTCACCCCGGATGGTTTGGCTCGCGATTCTTTGATGCGTTAAATAAACAATTTATTAGACCATTCATCAAAGTTTCAATATTATAAGATATTTTTAAGATAATTACTACAAAATGAAACCTTTGTTTACCAACTCAACAGATCTCGATGGCATGCGTGAAGCTGGTCGATTAGCTAGTGAAGTACTTGATTTCATTACCCCCCACTTGCAAATTGGCGTTAGTACAGAAAAGATTGATCGCCTTTGCCATGAATATATGCGAGATGTCCAAAAGACGATTCCTGCGCCCTTAAACTACCAACCTCCAGGTTACCCTCCATTTCCGAAATCTATTTGTACCTCCGTTAACGACGTAATCTGTCATGGAATCCCTAGCGATCGCATTTTAAAATCTGGTGACATTGTTAATTTAGATATTACTGTGATTACCGAGGATGGTTTTTATGGTGATACCAGTAGGATGTTTTTAATTGGCGAACCATCTATTTTGGCGAAGCGTCTTTGCCAGATTACCTATGAGTGCATGTGGTTAGGTATTGCAGTGGTAAAACCTGGCGCTCGTTTAGGCGATATTGGCTTTGCTATTCAAAATCATGCTGAAAAGGCTGGTTATTCAATTGTTAGAGAATATTGTGGCCATGGGATTGGTAAGGTTTTTCATCAAGACCCTCAAATCCTTCACTACGGGCGGCAGGGTCAGGGTGAAGAATTATTAGAAGGCATGACCTTCACTATTGAACCAATGATCAATGCTGGTAAAAGAGATATCCGAACCATGCCTGATATGTGGACTGTGAAAACAAAAGACCGGAGTCTTTCAGCACAATGGGAGCATACGGTATTAGTTACCGCAACCGGTGTAGAAGTACTAACAAAATCAGATCGATCACCACCAATACCTGAAATTGTTAAGCATAAGTTCAATGTAATTTGAGATCATTTACAAAGATGAATAAGTTTGCAACCCTGAAGAGCTTTATCTTTAAAGAGTTTAATGAGAATGGTAAAGTCAATCTTCTTACTAAACAGCTTAGCCGAGCAGCACAGAGCATTTTAGAAGAAGCTTGGACCGAAGCAGGTCTTTGCGATTTCCCCAACGCCGTATCTCCATGTTTGGTTGGTGTGGGAGGCTTTGGACGTGATGAGTTATTTCCATACTCAGATGTTGATATTCTAGTCTTGCTTCATTTTGGCTCAGATCATCCTGAATTCAACTTATACAAAGATAAGTTAGAGAAATTTATTACTCTTTGCTGGGATTACGGTCTAGAAATTGGATCTTCTGTGCGCACTGTTGATGAGTGCATTGAAGAGTCGAAGAAAGATATTACGATCAGAACAGCTCTTTTAGAATCAAAATTTCTTTGTGGCAACCGCAAACTTTATCAATTATTTTCAACTCGTTATGACGCAGAGATGGATCCTAAGTCATTTTTTGTTGAGAAATTACTTGAACTTCGGCAAAGACATCAAAAATACCAAAATACGCCCTATTCTTTAGAACCTAACTGTAAAGAAAGTCCAGGAGGGCTTCGAGATATTCAAGCAATTCTTTGGATGACACGTGCTGCAGGCTTAGGTTCAAACATCAATGATTTAAGTATTCGTGGCATCTTAACGCCGAGGGAAGCCCGTGAGTTAAATAAAAATCATAAGTTGTTACAAACAATTCGTGCCCATTTACACCTCATTTCAAATCGTCGTCAAGACCAGTTGATTTTTGAGGTTCAAACTCCCCTTGCAACCTGCTTTGGCCTTACGAGTACAACCGCAAAAAGAGCTAGCGAACAAATGATGCGTCGCTATTATTGGGCAGCAAAGGCGGTGAACCAACTGAATGAGATTCTCATTCAGAATATTAAGGCATTAATTTTCCCAAAAGAAGCATCTCAAGCGTTACCGATTTCCGAACACTTTGTTGAGAAAAATAATCAATTAGAAATTATTGATCCTTTATTTTTTGAACGTCATCCTGAGTCGATTTTTTTAGCATTTCATACATTTGCTAAACACTCATCCCTTGATGGTTTCTCTAGCCAAGCACTCCGTTCTTTGTACAACTCGAGGGAGTTAATGGATAAAAAATGGCGTGAAAGCCCCCACAATCGCCAACAGTTTATCGAGATTATTAAGGAACCCAAAGGGATTACTCGCACCTTACAGTTGATGAATCAAACGAGTGTATTAGGCAGATACCTGCCTCCTTTTAGAAAAATTGTGGGACAAATGCAGCATGATTTATTCCATGTATATACGGTTGATCAACACATTTTGACGGTATTAAAAAATGTTCGGCGCTTTTTTATTCCTGAACTTTCTCATGAGTTTCCTTTTTGTTCACAATTAGCAGCAAATTTCGATAAGCCTTGGTTATTGGTTTTGGGAGCACTATTTCATGACATTGCCAAAGGCAGAGGTGGAGACCATTCTGATTTAGGAAAAAAAGATGTTCGTATCTTTGCTAAACAGCATGGACTTGCTCCAGAGGATGCTGAACTAGTCTCATTTTTGGTAGCAGAGCATTTATCAATGAGTCAGATTGCTCAAAAACAAGATATTAGTGATCCTGAAGTAGTAGAAGCTTTTGCTCATAAAGTAAAAGATGAGAAGCATTTAACTGCTCTGTATTTACTCACAGTTGCTGACATTCGTGGGACTAGCCCCAAGGTATGGAATGCCTGGAAAGGGAAGTTGCTGGAGGATCTTTATAGAATTACTCTCAAATTCCTCGGTGGGGCAAGGTATGACACGCACTCTCAATTAGAACAATGCCAACTAAAAGCCCAAGAGATACTCAGGTTGCATGGCTTAAGCAATGATGCCCATCTAGAACTCTGGCAGCAAATTGATATTGGTTTCTTTTTAAAGCACGATGCTGATGATATCGCCTGGGTAACGAGACACTTATTTAATAAAACGCAATCACAAAAATCGATTGTTTGTGCCAGAATTTCACCCATTGGTGAAGGGTTGCAAGTGTTTGTCTATACCCCAGACCATGGCGACTTATTCGCTAGAATTTGTTCTTATTTTGATCGAAGTAAGTTCAATATTTTAGATGCAAATATCCATACTACTAAGCATCACTATGCATTGGATACTTTCCAAATTAGTTATTTAGAGGGCACTGAAATTGCGGCCTACCGAGATTTGATTCAAATGATTGAATATGGATTGAACGAAATCATCACTGTAAATTCACCATTGCCCGAAGCATTCAAAGGCAGAATTTCAAGACAGTCTCGGACCTTTCCAGTGCAGCCGTTAGTAAGTTTAGTACCAGATGAAAGAGGTGACTCCTTTATTCTATCCTTATCTGCTAGTGATCGAGTGGGATTACTTTATGGAATTTCCAAAGTTCTCGTCAAACATCAAATATCTTTAAAGTCAGCCCGTATCAACACACTGGGCGAGCGAGTAGAAGATACATTATTACTTGATGGTGAAAAATTAAAGTTAAATCCTAAGCTTCAAATTCAATTAGAAACAGAATTATTCGAAGTACTTAGTATCTAAGTGGCAACTTGAGAACCTTCTAACATTTCTAACATGGTTGCCTGATCGATGATAGGAATATTTAAGGAGGTTGCTTTCTCAAGTTTACTACCTGCATCAGAACCAGCTAGTAAATAATTCGTTTTAGAAGATACCGCACTAGAAACTTTAGCCCCATATTTTTCTAAAAGTAACTTTGCCTCATCCCTAGACATCGTTGGTAAGGTACCAGTAATTACTACCGTCTTATCCTGAAAAGGAGACTCGATGATAGCTTCTGATAGTTCTTGTGGGTTTAATCCAGAGGCAAGTAACTGCTCAATGACCTCACGGTTATGACTTTCGGACATAAAGCTGGTGATTGACTCAGCAACTACAGGACCAACGTCCCTTACCTTTAATAAGTCTTCGCTTGTGGCATTCATGAGGGTTTGAATATTTCTAAAAGATTTTGCTAAATCTTTTGCTGTTGTTTCACCGACATGTCGAATTCCCAAACCAAAAATAAACTTAGCAAGTGAGGCAGATTTAGAACTCTCTATAGCAATTAGTAAATTCTGAATCTGCTTTCCTTCAGTTAAATCTTGTCCTTTTTTTTGTTTTAAGGGATCGTTCGCATTTACATAAAAAAGTTGTACCAATTTATTTAAGCTGTACTGCAACTTGTACAAGTCTGCAGGATTAGAGATTATTTTTTCATCAACTAGTTTATCGACAATTTTTTCACCTAAACCATCAATATTCATGGCTCTACGATGAGCAAAATGAATAATGGCTTGTTTTCTTTGAGCTGGACAAAATAGTCCACCTGAACAGCGGGCAATGGCCTCACCTGCGAGTTTCTCTATATGGGAGTTACAGATCGGACAAGTCAAAGGCATCTGATACGGTTGGGTATCCTGAGGGCGCTGATTTAAATCAACTTGAACAATTTCAGGAATCACGTCCCCTGCTCTTCTTACAAAAACATAATCACCAATACGAACATCTTTTCGAGAAATTTCATCCTGATTATGTAAGGTCGCATTGGTAACGGTTACGCCACCAACCAACACTGGATTTAATCTTGCCACAGGGGTAATTGCTCCAGTCCTCCCGACTTGAACTTCTATCGCTAGAACTGTAGTTAGAGCTTCTTGAGGAGGGAATTTATGTGCAATCGCAAATCGAGGTGCACGAGAAACAAAGCCTAATTGGTTTTGCAAGGTATAGCTGTTGATCTTATAAACAACGCCATCAATATCAAACGGGAGACTCGGCCGTTTCTGTGCAATGTGCTTAAAAAATGACATTAAATCATCCACATTTGACGCTAAGGAGCGCTCTTCACAAACCGGTATCCCAAGTTGTTGATATCGATCCATTAATTGACTATGACCAGTTGGAAGCCATTGCTTGGGGCTCAACTCACCAATGCCATAGGCAAAAAAAGATAGTTTGCGACTAGCCGTTACTTTGGAATCAAGTTGTCTCAAACTTCCAGCAGCTGCATTCCTGGGATTGGCAAACTCTTTTCCGCCGACTTCTTTTTGTATCTGATTGAGTTGATAAAAGTCATCGTGACGCATAAAGACTTCGCCCCGGACCTCAATTTTCTCTGGAATATTTAAGCCGATGAGTTGTTTTGGAATCGATTCAATCGTTTTAATATTGTCCGTAACATTCTCGCCAGTTGTACCATCGCCTCTTGTCGCGGCTCGCGTTAAACGCCCATTCTCATATAGAATAGAAATTGCTAAACCATCAAATTTTAACTCACAGGAGTATTCGATTTGAGGGATTTGCAAACCATCATGGCAACGCTTATCAAAAGCAATGGCTTCGTCCTCAGTCAGTGCATTATTCAATGAGAGCATGGGTGTACCATGTATTACTGGAGAAAAAACCTCGTTCGCATAACCACTGACTTTTTGTGAAGGTGAAGCAGCGGATACCCAAGTTGGGTGAAGTTTCTCAATCTCAAGTAGCTCTCGATATAGCTGATCGTATTCCGCATCAGAAATATTCGGCGCGTCATCTAAATAATAGGCATGGTCATGCTTTGCAATTTCTGCCAATAACCAGGAGTATCTAGTTTGCAATATCTCAGACATATCTAATTAATTTAATTAAAAAGTCTTAATGCGGATGCACTACCAGGCTCAATTTGACGCTCACGCATAAGTTGGTAAATCGGCGCAAGTTGGTTCTGAATATTTTGAGTGAGTAAGACGCTCAAAGGTTGACCATTATCATCTAGTAATCTTCCATCCAACTCTTGTGCTAATAGCTGTCCAACCTCTAACATTTTAATAAATGGATTTAGACTCTCTGGAATTAGAGGGACATCAAAACTAAAATATACTTGGTTGATACGTGCAGTTTGGAGATCATCACGTAAAAAATTCAAAGAAGCTGCTTGAGCTTTAAACAGAAGAACATCATTTAATATGTAGTTGAAGGCAGAACCTTCTCTTGATAAGATAAAACCATGATTCAACAACACACTTTGAACATCTGAGCACTGCCAACTCAACATATTCGAAGTTAAGTTAAATCCTAATTGAATATCACATTGAATGGCAAACTGATCTAGATCGGTAGCATCATTCAGAATGTCATTGATTGGTGGAATATCAATTTCAGCATCAAGCTCTTGAGAAAGATTTTGTACAAGCCCAATAAATTCAGCTAAGTGCTCAGCCCCCAAAGGCCCTCTTCGATTTGCCAGTTGAATACTTGCTTGTAATTCTCGATACAAATTGTTAAATTGGATTAACTCCCAAGATGAGTTCACTGAACCAGCATAAGAGGATGTTTCTGTAAGTCCTTCAAAGGCAATTCGAAAGTCGTCACTTTTTGAAAGTTTTTGAATACACTCGATAATTTCTGCACCATTGACTGGCAAAGGAAAACGAAAAGCAACTACGCAATCAATATTTGGATCAATTCTTGACACATACTGATTTGCTTTAAATGGAGTGATTGAATTTCCACTGATGCTGGTTTTATCTAAAGCAGAAGTTTGAATCTCCTCTGTCAACGTATCTAGATCTAAATCATCAGAATGTGGCATTAAAGTACCCAAAGATGGCTCTTTACGGCCCTGCTCAAGCCCTGCATCTATGGCAACATACTCATCTGAAATGAGGTTCACAGGTTGCGTCTTAGCAATATTGGCATTGGTAGAAGCCACTAAAGAAGCTTGTTGATTTCTTTTTGACTTTGACTTGTTTGAACGAGCGATATTGTAAATGATGATTGAAATAATAATAATGACCCCGATTAATATGAGGGCAAGTTGTAAATCAATCTGTTCAGGTAAATTAATAGTACTCACTGGCTACATTATTCTAAAGTTAAGCGCTTTGTATCAAGTTTGATGCGGATTGTAAATCAACCGCCACAACCCTGGAGACGCCTTGCTCTTGCATAGTAACACCGATTAATTGGTTCGCTATTTCCATCGTAATTTTATTATGCGAAATAAACAAAAACTGGGTATTTTTTGACATTTTGGCAACAATGTCAGCGTATCTGGCAGTATTTGCATCATCGAGAGGGGCATCCACCTCATCTAATAAACAAAATGGTGCAGGATTGAGTTGGAACATTGAGAAAATCAATGCAATCGCAGTCAGTGCCTTTTCGCCACCAGATAACAAATGAATCGTCGAGTTTTTCTTACCCGGGGGTTGTGCCATCACTTGCACACCGGCGTCTAAAATCTCATCCCCAGTCATCACAAGTCTTGCATTACCACCGCCAAATAAAGCTGGGAAAAGCTGGGAAAAATGTTTATTTACTTCATCGAAGGTTCCCTGAAGTAATTCACGTGTTTCACCATCAATTTTCATAATGGCATCTGTTAATGTCTGAATAGCTTCGTTTAAATCCGCTGACTGTGCATCCAAGAACCCTTTGCGTTCTCTTGAGGACTTTAGCTCATCAAGAGCGGCCATATTCACTGGGCCAAGTGATTGGATATTCCGTTGAATTTCATTCACTTGTGACTGTAATTGATTTACCTTGATCTCTGGTGAAATTAACTGTTGAATTTCTTCAATATTTGCCTGAGCTTCTTCTAACAAGGCGGCAAATTGTTCAACTGTTAATCTAGCAGCTTGCTCTTTTAACTGCGCGGCAGTAATACGCTCGCGAATAGGATTAATCGATCTTTCTGTGAAAAGACGGTTTTCATCGAGTGATTTAATATCAAACATTAATCCATCAAAAATCGTTCTAGCTTGCGTCAAGTTTTCTTCACACTTGGAGCGTTGCTCTAATAACTCTTGAAGTTGATCGATATTTTCATCGCCACTTACCTGATCTAATTCCAATCGACTCTGAACGGACTTTTGTTGGATCGTTTCAATCTGTTCATTCGCTGTTTGGATATCTCTAGTCAGATCGACTTGACGTTGTTTTAAGGAGCGTAAGGAAAAGCTTGCTTCTTGCACTGACGTCAAAATTTCTTGTCGTCTTTGCATTCCTTTTTCGCGACGAGCTAAAAGCTCTTGATTTTCATTTTGCAATAGATGGTAGGTCGCACTTAATTCCTCAACTTGAGCTGTAAGCTCCTCGGAGATGGCGGCATTCTCAAGCAAAGAACCGGCGTATTCCTCTAAAACCATTTCAGCTTCTTGCAAAGCAATATTTAATTGTTCCGCTTTTGAAAAGTAGTCAATTTCAGCTTGCCGCAATTGCATTGCTTCCACTTCAAACCGATGGGCATCTTTTACAGCTTGTTGAGCGTATAAACGATCCTCTTGAGCTTGAGCATAGGCTGCTTGGTAATTCGCCCTAGCAGAAACATTTTCCGATTGAGCTTCCTCTAAAATCATCATATCGGACTTGAGTTGTTTTTCTAAATCCTCGATTTCTTTCGCACGAGCAATCAAACCAGCTTGTTCATTATCTTCAGCATAAACCTGAACACCAACACGAGAAATAATATGACCCGACTTCGTCACAAAGATGCCACCTACCGGCAGTTCTTTCCGTTTTGAAAGTGCTTCATTTACGCTATCCATTACATAAATATTACTCAGCCATTCGTTCATCACATGAGCCAGACCTAAATCCTTCACTTTTACACGGGTAGCAAATGGCGTAAAAGAAGTATTTTGAATCGGCTTTGCAAAATCATTTTGGGCATTATGTTCAAACCACGCAACGCGACCTGGAGGCTTTTGATCTACATAGGTTAAAACGGACTCTAATTGAGAAGACTCAATTGCGCCTAAACGTTCATGTAAGATTGCCTCAATAGCGGGTTCCCAACCTGTCTCAACTTGAATTTTTTGCCACAATCGGGGCAAATTAGCTAAATTATTTTTATCTAACCAAGGTTTTAATTTACCTTGAGACTGAATTTGGGCTTGAAGATTTTTAAGGGCATTTAATCTTGCTTGAGTTTGACTCAATGCGGTATTGGCTTGTAGTAAAACTTCCTGAGATTTTATTGATGCTTGTTCCGCCTCAGGAATACTTGCCTCAGATTGTTGTTGTTTGAGTTGTGCTTCATCCCGTTTGTTAATCGCACTTTCATTACGATCCATCGCCATGGCAAGGGCTTGCTCATCGGGCTTAATCAACTGTTCTAGTTCAATTTTTAAGCGCGCAATTCGCTGTTGAGTTTGTTGTGACTGTGTCGAGATCCCTTGTGCTCCAGCACTTAAACGAGCGATTTCTTTTTCTTGGTTAGTAATCGCTTGACGGGTGGTTTCTACTTTATTTTTTGAGTCTGTCCATTGTTCTTCTACCAGTGACATTTCAGATGCATGCTGGGCTAGCAACTCCTGAAAACTAGCTTCTGTTTCAATCGACTCTTCAATTTCCTCTACAACCTGACTAATTTGTTCCTGAGCAAGTTCAAGTTGAGTTTCCCAACGAGTAAATTGGTTTGCTAAATCAGCTAATTGCTCGGTCAATCGTTGCTTGGAATTTTCATTGAATCGAATTTCAGACTCTAATTGAGAAATTTGTGCATTGACTTCATATAGTTTTCCTTGGGCATCATTCACTTGATTTTGCAAATCAAACTGATTGGTTCGCTTAGACTCCAGATCAGATTCAACTGACCGCAGTTTTGCAGTGAACTCTTCGAATGCGAGCTGTTGTTCGCGAATAATAGTAGCCTGAGAAAGTTGCTCTTGTTCGCCCTCATTTTTTCTTAAAAGCCATAACAGTTGCTGCTTTTCTGTCATGTTTTTTTGATAGTCCTGATATTTTTCAGCAACTTCAGCTTGAGACTCAAGTTTTGCTAACTGACTTTCTAATTCTCGAAGAACATCCCTAACTCTTGTAAGGTTTTCTTGCGTCCCTTCAATCCGTGACTCTGTTTCTTTACGACGTTCTTTGTATTTAGAAACCCCAGCCGCTTCTTCCAAGAAAATTCTGAGCTCTTCAGGCTTTGCTTCAATGATTCTAGAGATCATACCCTGACCAATGATGGCATAAGCTCGGGGTCCAAGACCAGTCCCTAGGAACATGTCTTGAATATCTTTTCTTCTAACATTTTGCTGGTTAATCAGATAATTAGAAGTACCATCTCGGGTTAAGATACGCTTCACTGAAATCTCACCAAAAGCTGCCCATTGACCTTGAGCCTTACCATCACTATTGTCAAATACTAGCTCTACGCTGGCCCGACCTGAAGGTTTTCTTAGGCCAGAACCATTAAAAATCACGTCTTGCATGGATTCACCACGTAATTCACTAGCTCGTGATTCGCCAAGAACCCATCGAACGGCGTCGATAATATTTGATTTTCCGCAACCATTGGGCCCAACAACGCCTATTAATTGACCGGGTAGGTCAAAGTTTGTGGGATCCACAAAGGATTTAAAACCAGCAAGTTTGATTGATTTAAGTCTCACAGCAATTAATTTTGAGTCAAGTAAACTAAGATAATAGCAAGAGTAAGCTCTAGTCTAAGACTTTTATCATGAAATAGTCATCACGATATAAAATACTAACTATTAACCGACTGAAATTACAACACTAATTTAATTATGACAAATACAACTAACGAATCATTAGAAAACCTCATTAATACAGCATGGGATAATCGCGCCAATATCAATATTCAAAACGCTACTGCAGATTTAAAAAATGCTATTGCGACAGTGATTGAAGGCTTAAATAATGGAACTTTGCGTGTCTCTACAAGAGTCAGTGTGGGTAATTGGGTCGTTCACCAATGGGTAAAAAAAGCAGTGCTACTATCTTTCAAGTTACAAGATAATGAAGTAATGCCAGCTGGTGGATTTACGCAGTTTTATGACAAAGTTCCAAGTAAATTTGCTAATTATTCTGCAGCCGACTTCGCTGCTGGTGGTTTTAGAGTTGTCCCCCCAGCGATTGCAAGACGCGGTTCCTTTATTGGTAAAAGCGTTGTTTTAATGCCATCTTATGTCAATATTGGCGCGTATGTCGATGAAGGCACGATGGTAGATACTTGGGCAACTGTTGGCTCATGTGCGCAAATTGGCAAAAACGTTCACCTCTCAGGTGGTGTTGGTATCGGTGGTGTATTAGAACCGGTTCAGGCTGGACCCGTCATTATTGAAGATAACTGCTTCATTGGTGCTCGCTCTGAAGTGGTTGAAGGTGTCATCATCGAAGAAAACAGCGTCTTATCAATGGGTGTCTATATTGGCCAAAGTACTAAAATTTATGACCGTGAAACAGGTGAAGTACATTATGGTCGCGTCCCAGCTGGGTCGGTTGTTGTCCCTGGCTCAATTCCTTCTAAAGATGGCAAATATAGCTTGTATGCCGCCATCATTGTGAAAAAAGTTGATGCACAAACTAGAGCAAAAACTGCTATCAATGATTTACTAAGAGATTAAATACATCAATGTCGATCAAAATTTTTGGTATTCCTAATTGCAACACGGTCAAAAAGGCACGTGATTGGTTGGTCACTAACAATGTCGATCATGATTTTATCGATTTCAAAAAACAAATACCAACCGAGTCTCTGTTACTTGGTTGGTTGAGTAATGTTGGATCTGATGTCTTAATTAATCGAAAAGGTACTACTTGGAGAGCCCTCACGGCTGATCAACAACTATTAGCGCAAACCCAAGGGGGTGCGATTGAACTAATGATATCTAAACCATCCATCATTAAGCGCCCCGTACTTCAACAAGAAGGTAGAATTTTGTTAGGTTTCGACGAAGCAAAATATACCGATTTTTTTAAACATCAAGAATGACTGATCCGCAGCTTACACTCACTCAACAACTAGCCCAAGGCTTAATTGCTCATCCATCTGTCACTCCGGTGGATGGAGGAATTCAACAATTAATCGCTAACCGTTTAAAACAAATCAATTTTAGTTGCGAAACTATCATGAGTGGTCCTGATGATTTTTTAGTCACTAATCTATGGGCTATTCGCCGTGGCAGTAACGGTGCTCAAGCAAAGTGTTTAGTATTTGCTGGACATACTGATGTTGTTCCTCCAGGTCCTTTAGAGAAATGGGATACCGACCCATTTGTACCAGTCATTAAAGATGGCGTCCTATATGGTAGAGGCGCAGCTGACATGAAAAGTTCATTAGCTGCTTTCGTTGTTGCAACAGAAGAGTTTGTTCAAGCTCATCCTGATCATTTGGGTAATATTGCATTTTTACTAACTAGCGATGAAGAAGGACCAAAAAATACGGATGGTACTGTTGTCGTCGTTAATAAGCTAAAAGAACGCCAAGTAAAGCTTGACTATTGCATTGTAGGAGAGCCGACAAGCAGTCATGTATTTGGGGACACGATCAAAAATGGTCGTCGTGGTTCATTATCTGCCAAGTTGAGTGTCAAAGGGATCCAGGGGCATGTTGCTTACCCTCACCTAGCTCGCAATCCAATTCATCAAGTCGCCCCAGTATTAGCAGAGCTAGCTCAAATTGAATGGGATCATGGTAATGAATACTTCCCACCGACGACCTGGCAAACCTCAAACTTTCATGCCGGTACTGGTGCCTCCAATGTGATACCTGGAGAAGCGATTATCGACTTTAATTTTCGCTTTGCTACAGCAAGTACTGCAGCTGGATTAGCGCATAAAGTAGAAGAAATCCTTAAAAAACATCAACTTGAATATAATATCTCATGGAATCAAGGTGGTGAACCTTTCTTGACTCCCAAAGGTGAGTTATGTGATGTTTTGCAGTCTGCCATTAAAGAAAGAACTGGAATCAATGCCGAACTATCCACCACAGGGGGCACTAGCGATGGTCGGTTTATTGCTAAAATTTGCCCGCAAGTCGTTGAGTTTGGACCAATTAATGCCACAATTCATCAAGTAAATGAAAATGTCAATTTAGATGATATAGAATCATTGAAAGATATTTATTTGCAAGTATTAAAAAAATTACTACTTCGTTAAGCAACTACCTAAGAGACATCGATACCACATTGGAAGAAGACCCTCAAAGCTTTGATCAAGCCATTGATCAGATCACAGAAATTTTAAATGGCGCGGATATTTATTTTGGCCATGGAGCACCTGAGGCCCCTAGTGAAGCCCTTTGGATTATTGCTTACTGCGCAGGTCTCTCACCTGTTCAGACTTTAGAACATTTGGAAGAGCCTTATGATCCTGAAAGTTTTCAGCAGGCTTTAAAAATCGTCGAACAACGCATTCAGACTAGATCCCCCCTTGCTTATATTTTGAAAGAAGCATGGCTCATGGGACACTGTTTTGAATGTGACGAAAGAAGTATTATCCCTAGGTCTTTTATTGCTGAGTTAATCACCCAAGGTGAGCTAGATGATTTTCTGCCGCCGAATGGAAAAGCTCTTGATCTCTGCACTGGAAATGGTTCATTAGCCATCTTGCTTTCATTAAATTATCCAGACATTGAAGTATGTGCCAGTGATATTGACCTGAATGCCCTAGCACTTGCGCAAAAAAACATTCTGAATTATGACTTGTCTGAAGTCATCGAAATTATTCATAGCGACTTGTGGAAAGATCTGCCAGAGCCAAACGAGGAAAATCGATTTGATTTAATTATTTGTAATCCGCCATATGTCAACCAAGCGTCCATGCAGCAATTGCCGCCAGAGTATTTAAAAGAACCCTCCTTAGCTCTTGACGGAGGTATCGATGGCATGTATGTTGTACGGAAAATCATACAAGATGCCAAAAACTATCTAAATGAACGTGGCGCACTCGTATTAGAAATTGGTAATGAATATGAGAACTTCCTAAAAGCCTTCCCGGAACTAGAGGTTCAGTGGCTTGAAGTATCTACTTCAAATCAACAAGTACTGTTAATCTTAGAAGAAAATCTTCCTGAGTAATGACTGAAATTAATTACTTTAAATACCTTCGACATCATTCCATTCACGAGTAATTGCAGTCAAAGCTGTTCGGAGTTCTAAGGGAATTGGTGTTGGACGGTGGTCATCTCGGTTAACGTATACATGAGTAAAACGCCCTAGAGCGCATAGTCCGGGATCATCATTTTTAAAAATACCCAAGCGATATACCACACTAGAGTTACCTATTTTTTCAACAGCAATGCCAACATAAACTTCATCTGGGAATGTTATGGAGGAGAAAAATTGACAATGGTTATCAACCACTAAGCCCACGACTTTACTAGAATGCAAATCAATTAAACCTTGCTCTAACAAATTTTGATTGACTGCCGTATCGAAGAATGAAAAATACACCACATTGTTCACATGTTGATAAACATCGTTATCAGACCAACGTGTGGATATCTGAATTATTTTAGGAAAATCTGAACGCGTTAAAGAAGGTATTTTAGCCATAGTAATTTGATTGACAGTTAAAAATCACGCACTAACTGTAAAGCAACTTCGATTCTTTCCACCGCATGAATTTCCATGGAATCAAATTGCACACCTTTCGGTAAATTAGCTTTAGGAATAATTGCTTTCTTAAAACCTAATTTAGCAGCCTCGCGTAAACGTTCTTGCCCCCTGGGACAAGCACGAATTTCACCAGCAAGACCAACTTCACCAAATACTACTAAATCCTTTGGGAGCGCTTTATTTTTAAGTGATGATTGAATCGCTAGTAATACCGCTAAATCAGCGGCTGGTTCTGAAATTTTCACCCCACCCACAGCATTTAAAAATACATCTTGATCAAAACAAGAAATCCCAGCATGTCGATTCATGACGGCTAATAGCATAGCTAGACGATTCTGTTCAAGCCCGACAGCTAAACGTCTCGGATTTGGGATGTGTGAACTATCAACTAAAGCTTGAATTTCTACCAAAATGGGCCGACTCCCCTCCTGCGTCACTAACACACAAGCGCCTGGAACAGCATCGCTACTTTGCGATAAAAACAATGCGGAAGGGTTATTGACCCCCTTTAAACCTTTTTCTGTCATGGCAAATACGCCAAGTTCATTAACCGCACCAAAGCGGTTTTTAATTGCCCGAACAAGACGAAAGGATGATTGGGTATCACCCTCAAAATACAATACGGTATCCACAATATGCTCAAGAACACGTGGCCCAGCAATATTACCCTCTTTGGTAACATGACCAACCAAAATGAGTGAGATACCTGTAGATTTAGCTAAACGAGTTAACTGAGCAGCACATTCTCGAACTTGAGCTACTGAACCTGGCGCAGAAGTTAACTGATCAGAATAGATCGTTTGTATAGAGTCAATTACAGCCACTTTAGGTTTTTCAGTTTCTAAAGAGTAAAGGATTTTGTCCAATTGAATTTCTGGATAAACAACTAAATCTGGAGCATCGCTATCAATTCTTTGCGCTCTAAGAGCAATCTGAGCCGCTGACTCCTCCCCACTCACATACATTACTGGAATCCCATCAAGACTTAAATTTGCCAACGTTTGTAGGAGTAAAGTGGATTTACCAATACCTGGGTCTCCGCCAATGAGAACAACCCCTGCATCCACTAATCCCCCGCCAAGCACTCTGTCAAACTCAGGGATACGCGTTGAAATTCGACCGAAATCCTCTAGCGCAATCTCTGAGAGTTTTTGATTAGGTGTTGTTTTAGCAATACTCGCATAGCGATGTTGAGTTTTTAATTCAATGGATTCTTCGAGAGAGTTCCACTCATTACATGCAGGACACTGGCCCTGCCATTTTGGGAAGTCAGCGCCACAAGCATTACAGATATATTGGGTTTTATTTTTAGCCAAAATTAAAATGGAGATGTATTACGATTTTCCTGGGCACGCTTAGCAGCTTCCTTGCGGCGTTCTTCAACATCTGCTTCACGTAAAGCTTTTTCACGTTGTTTTTCCTCAAAACTTGCTCGATTATTTGCTCTGATCTGAACCTGTTTCGGATCAGCTCTTTCGGCAATCCGAAGTTGTTCCGCTTCATCTTTTAGCGCTTTTTTGATATCTCTTTGACGAGTATGAAGCAGATTTTCCTGATCAAATAGATCTTTTTCTTCTTTTTGTAATTGTTTTTTTGCCTTCGTGGTGCAACTCGTTGTAAAAAACAAATCCTGACAAGTTTGAAACTCCATATCGTAACGATATTTCATCCAATCCCTTTTTAAATCAATCTTTTCTTGGATTTGATCAAGTGTCAACAATTCATTTTGCAAGCTTTGACTTGCATTTACAACTGGTGCAAAACACCAAACTAACAAACTAGTTAGAAGCCAAAGTTTATGCACCGAGCCTAACCAATTAACCGAGTTGTAATGCAAGTTGGTAAAGATTGGTTGATCTGGCACCACTTCTACAAAAGGCCAGGATTGGTTTTGGTAAGGTATCCAATAGTTCGGCCATTTGCTGCACCTGTGCCAGAGTAATTTGACCACTAATGACAGGCAAATAGGCAAAAGTAAGTCCTGCAGACTTTACTGCCTCTTCAATGTCTGTATGCTGAGGTTGATCAAGTCCTCCCTCAAAATCAGGTCGATTATCTATCACTGTTTGGTAACCTGCAGCAACAATCTCAGGGATATCCTCTTGGAAAATTTGACCCGTAGTACCAAAATCACTGTTATGAGAAATGATTGAAACTGACATGAAAAAATCCTTATTAATTGATGAAGTTAAATATGATTGAATTGAATACCAGAATTACCCAATGAGAGATAATCCAAGAGCTAGATCGTTAATTAAGTCATCGACATGTTCTAAGCCAACAGATAGTCGCACTAACCCCTCAACTAAACCAGCCTTTTCACGATCAGCCGGCGGCATTCTGCCATGCGTCGTAGTTGCAGGATGAGTAATGGTCGTCCTTGTGTCACCAAGGTTCGCTGTAATTGAACAAATTTTTGTATTATCAATTACAGTCCAAGCATTTTGTCGGCCACCTTTGACAATAAATGAAATAACTGCACCACCCATCTTTTGCTGCTGCATCGCTAAAGTGTGTTGTGGATGTGAGGCTAAACCAGGATGAAGAACACGTTCAACCGCTGGTTGTTGTTCAAGCCATTTTGCCAAATCTAAAGCATTTTGACTTTGCTTTTCAACTCGTAAAGAAAGGGTTTCTAAACCTTTTAATAATACCCAAGCATTGAATGCTGACAGGGTAAAACCAGCACTTCGATTGAGAGTAAAAACCTTTGAAATAAATTCTTTAGAACCAAGGATCGCACCACCTAAAACACGTCCCTGACCGTCAATGAATTTAGTTGCTGAATGGGTAACAACATCAGCGCCAAGCTTGAGAGGCTTTTGCAGAACGGGAGTACAAAAACAGTTATCCACCACGAACAAGGCATCATGTTTTTTAGCAATCCTAGAAATCCCAGCGATATCCGCAATTTCAGTTAATGGATTTGAAGGACTTTCAATGAACACCATTCTGGTGTTCGGGCGCATGGCATTCTCAAAGGCTTGAAGATCAACTAAATCGACATAACTCGTTTCAATGTTAAAGCGTGAAAAAATATTACTAAACTGCTGAATCGTCGAACCAAAAACAGCCCTTGAACAAACAATATGATCCCCAGCCTTAAGATGCGCTGCGACGATTGCAAAAATTGCTGACATGCCCGAGGAAGTTGCAACACAAGCCTCGGCTTCTTCTAGCGCGGCCAAACGATCCTGAAACATCGATACGGTTGGGTTCGTAAATCTTGAATAAATAAATCCTGTCTCAGCATGAGCAAACTTTTCTGCTGCTTCAGCTGAGTTCGCATATACAAAACTAGAGGTTAAAAAAATTGCCTCGGAATGTTCATTGAAGCTTGATCGAAGGGTACCCGCTCGAACAGCTAATGTCTCAGGGTGAAGAGGCTTGGAGGAAAATGAATCGGTAGTCATTTTGATCTTTTTAATTATTCTTGTTGAGTTAATTGAAGATGTAATTGTGATCTTGAAAAGTCAGAATTATCACCAGCACGATCGGAAGTGGCCTCAGGATTAATCCTCGACGCTTCCAATGCATCTAAATAAGAAGTGGTGATATTACCAGTGACGTAAAAACCATCAAAGCAGGAAGCCTCAAAGTTCGTCATAATCGGGTTAATATCTCTCACAGCTTGTTTCAAATCTTCTACATCTTGATAAATTAATTGATCCGACCCAATCATTTCATTGATCTCATCATGGGTGCGTCCATATGCAACTAACTCACTGCGAGTAGGCATATCAATACCATACACATTCGGAAAGCAGACTGGTGGTGCAGCAGAAGCAAAAATAACTTTTCTAGCACCAGCCATACGGGCCATTTGGACAATTTCATAAGAAGTAGTACCTCTTACGATTGAGTCGTCAACGATTAAAACGGATTTATTGTGAAACTCAACCCGCATCGCATTTAACTTCTGACGCACCGACTTCTTACGAACGGCCTGACCAGGCATGATAAAGGTTCTACCAATATAACGATTTTTGAAAAAACCTTCGCGGTACTCAATACCTAAATGCTTTGCTACTTGCATTGCAGCTGGTCGACTTGAGTCAGGAATCGGCATGACGACATCAATATCATTAATGTCTGTTTCTCGACTAATTTTCTTCGCTAAATAGTCGCCCATTCTCATACGTACGTCAAATACCGACACACCATCCATGAAAGAGTCGGGTCTGGCTAAATACACATACTCAAAAATACATGGATTCAATTCAGCATCAGCAACAATTTGACGACTTGCAAAATTACCATCTAAATCAACAAAAATTGCTTCTCCAGGAGCCACATCTCGAACGAACTCATAACCAATACCCTCAATCGCAACCGACTCGGAACTCACCATCCATTGCGTCTTACCTTGACCAATATCCATTCGACCAATACACAACGGACGGATACCATTGGCATCACGAAAAGCAAGTAGCCCATATCCAGCAATCATACTGACTACCGCGAAAGAACCTTGTAAACGACTATAGACTTTCTCTAAAGCGGTAAATGCAGAGTTAGCATCTAAAGCAATTCCTTCCGTCGAGTGCTGAATTTCATCGGCTAGAACGTTGAGTAACACTTCGGTATCAGAGCTCGTGTTGATATGACGACGATCACGGTAGAACATCTCTTCACGTAGTACCCCAGCATTAGTAAGGTTGCCGTTATGTGCTAAGACAATTCCAAATGGAGCATTTACGTAAAAAGGTTGTGCCTCTTCCTCGCTACTAGCAGAACCAGCTGTTGGGTAACGAACTTGTCCGATACCCGCTTTACCAATTAGACTACGCATATTTCTAGTTCGGAAGACGTCCCTCACCAAACCATTTGCTTTATGCATATAAAAGGAACGACCATTCGTCGTGGCAATTCCTGCGGCATCTTGACCACGATGTTGTAAGAGCAATAAAGCATCGTAAATCAATTGGTTTACTGGTTCATTTGCTACAAAACCGACAATTCCACACATAGTTAACTTTCAGATTTATTTGGATTTTCGAATATCAGTAGAATTTAACAATTGATTCGCCCAATCCTCAGGAAGCCAGCTATGAAGAACTCCTACGAGTGTTTCAATAGCTGGCCTTGTTAAAGCATCTTGCCATTCAGTTGATTTTGGAAGGTCTGTTAAAGCTACTAAAGTAGAGATAACAACCACAATGAGAACTCCTCTAAAAGTCCCAAAAGCTCCACCTAACAAACGATCAAACAGTGACAATCCTACCGAGGATATCACTTTACTAATAAAGCTAGTAAGAACTCGCCCCAAGATTAAGGAGCCTAAAAAAATTAATAAGTACGCCAGTATCACTTGAATCGTGTGACCTACTCCCAGCGAGTGAAGCCCTAAATCAATGACTTTTTGGTAATAAACACCTGACAGATAAATGGCTAATACAAAGAATACCAATGACAATGCTTCTTTAATAAAACCACGCGACAACCCAACAAGAATTGAAAGCAACACAATTCCTATTACAAAAAAATCGATGGTTGTGAAGGCAATATTACTCATATGCTTTATTTGTTGATTTCAACAATTGTTGGGGAGAGCCCCATACCCAAGGCACTAATTTTTTTCTCCGCATTTACAGCTTCTTCTTTCGAGTTAAAAGGACCGGCCCTTACTAAAAAAATTACAGGCGATTCAGGCGCATCTCGTTTTTTCTCAATCACATAGGTAGTAATGTTTAGATCTTTAATTTTTACTGTCAAATTTTTTACACGCTCAGTACTAGACAATGCAGCTATTTGTACGATGTACTTTGACCCTTTGGCATCGGCTTTATTCGCACTCGTTTCTTTTGTAGCATCTTTCGATAATGGCTTAGAAGCATTGATACTTTGGGGATTAACAATTACCTCACCAGGGTCAGTTTGAAGACTCCCCTTCTCCTTCTTATTGGCAAGACTTGCAGAGGAACTACTATCAGTTGGACCTTTAGCTTTTTCCTGGGATACCACAGGAGGCAAGCTCGTATCAGGAGGAGAAGACTTCGTTGGACTAACGGATGCAGTCAAATCAGAACCGGTTGATGAAATCACTTTTTCTTCAACCGTTGAGACATTCCCAGTACTAGGATTATTCGTGACAGATTGAACCACTTTCACAACTACATCATTATTTATTTTCTTGGGTTGTGCATCAAACAATCTTGGCAAACCAATTACCGCAATTAATAACAAAAATCCAGCGCCTATCAAGCGATGTCTAGCTCTCTGAACCTCCGGGTTTTCTGTCAAAACATCTTCTTTTTCTAGGTCTACTTTGGATTGGCGCGACCTAAAACTAGGCTCAACCTTCGGTTGCTCCGGAGGAGGTAATTTACTTTTAAAAAAAGAGGGTAAAGAAATCATGCGGTTAGATGGCCGAACATCACATTAGCAAATAAAACAGCTTTTTTAATCATTAACAAAATTTTCCAATACCTATTTTTGAACGCTTACTTACAAGCTTATTAGTCAATTAATGTTTTTTGCTCTTACGATAATCTAGTACGCCAGATACCGTGAAGAAAGATCCAAACACCACAATTCTATCATTTTGACTGACCTTATTGAGGCTTTTTTCATATGCAAGTGATGGAGAAGTGAAAATATCAATCCCAGAAATATCAGTATCTTTAACACCCAACTCTCTGAGACGCTGGGATAGGTTCTCTGCAGTTGCAGCACGTGGTGTTGGCAAGTCAACACAGTACCAATAATCTACTATTTCAAGCATAGGCTTAATTACTGCATCGATGTCCTTATCTTGCATTACTCCGAAAATTGCATAGGTATAAGGAAAATAGCCCATCTTATCCAGACCTTTAGATAACGTGGCACTAGCATGTGGATTGTGGGCAACATCAAGCACAATGGTTGGCTGACCCGGAATAATTTGGAATCGACCAGGTAGCTCAACCATGGCAAAACCATTTCGAATATCTTGAACACTAACAGGGAGTTTGTCCCTGAGTGCGCACAAAGCTGCTAAAACGCCTGAAGCATTTAATAATTGATTTGCCCCTCGAAGAGCCGGATAGCCAAGACCAGAAAATCTTTTACCACGACCATTCCAGGCCCATTGTTGCTGGTCACCTTGAAAATTAAAATCTACTCCAGGTTGCCAAAGGTCAGCGCCAATTGATTTTGCATAATCAATTAAGCTTTTGGGTGGCACGGGGTCTGAACAGATAGCAGGCTTACCAGCACGATAAATTCCCGCCTTTTCTAAGCCAATTGCCTCACGAGTATTCCCTAGAAAATGTTGATGATCAATATCAATACTAGTAACAATTGAACAATCGGCATCAATTATGTTAACCGCATCTAAACGCCCTCCCAAACCAACTTCAAGAATCACAACATCGACAGGAGCCATCGAAAAACATAAAAGAATAGCTAATGTGGTGAACTCAAAATAAGTCAAAGTTACTGCTGGGTCAAGGCTTGCCCTAGCCTGCTCAACTTGTCGAAAATAATTTAATAAGGTCGAAGAATCAACATTTTCTAGATTAATTCTGGCTCGTTCATTAAACACTGATAAATGCGGGGAAGTATGACAAGCAACTTTATATCCTGCATTTGAGAAAATTGACTCTAAAAAAGCGCAAGTTGAACCCTTTCCGTTAGTACCTCCAACGGTGATTACCGGGACGTTGAATGCGAGATTCAGTTTATCTTTAACTTGATTGATACGAGTAAGCCCCATATCTATACCAACAGGGTGGGCTGACTCTAAATAAGTGAGCCATGAATCTAAATCATCAAAATACATTGGGAGGGCGGCACTCATAACAGGTTGGAAAACAGTTCAACAACTTCTCGGTCCATTAATCAATCAATTCTTGAGGTTGTTTGAGCAAAAGAGTCAAAATTTTGGCGATCTCTGAACGCAGTTCTCTCCTATCTACAATCATGTCAATGCCACCTTTTTGCATCAAAAATTCAGCTCTTTGAAAGCCCTCTGGTAGTTTTTCACGAACAGTTTGCTCAATCACTCGTGGACCAGCAAAACCAATCAAGGCCTTTGGCTCAGCCATAACCACATCACCCATAAAGGCAAAACTAGCAGAAATTCCACCCATGGTAGGATCCGTTAAAACACTAATATATGGCAGTTTAGCTTTTGATAAAAGGGTTAACATGGAGTTGGTTTTAGCCATTTGCATCAATGATAAAAGGCTTTCTTGCATTCTGGCGCCACCAGTGGAAGAAATACAAATAAATGGCACTTTCTGTTCAATCGCCATTTGTACTCCACGTGCAAACCGCTCACCAACTACAGAGCCCATGGAACCACCCATAAACTCAAACTCAAAACAAGCAATCACAACTGGTAAACCATGCATCGTGCCACCAAAAACAACCATTGCATCAGTTTCACCACTTGACTCCATCGCATCTTTAAGGCGATCAGGGTATTTTTTAGTGTCTTTAAACTTTAAAGAGTCTACCGGGAGAACTTCTTGACCGATCTCATAACGTCCCTCCGGGTCAAGTAAGAAATCTAAACGGGCACGTGCTTTGATCCGCATATGATGACTACATTTAGGGCAGACTGACAAATTTGCCTCAATATCCGCTCTGTATAAAACAGCCTCGCATGATGGACATTTAACCCATAATCCCTCAGGAACAGACTTCCTTTGACTGGGATTGCTTGGTTGGATTTGGGGGGGTAGTAGTTTGTCGATCCAACTCATTTAATCATCCTAAAAAAAAGTTATGCATCAAGTGCACTACGAATTTCACTTAAAAATTCTTTGAGCAATTTTAACCCTGTTTGTGGAGGGGCTGACTCTAATAATTGCACAATCGCACTGCCAATTACAACCGCATCGGCTGTTTGACTAACTGCCTTAGCCGTTTTTGCATCTCTAATCCCAAAACCAACAGCAATTGGAGTACTGGTTTTTTCACGAATATCACCAATAATTGAACTAATATTTGTGGTATTTAAATTAGCAGCACCCGTCACCCCTTTTAGAGAAACATAGTAAATATAACCCTGCGCAGAGTGAGCCACTTGCTCAATACGACTCATCGTTGAAGTTGGTGCCAACAAAAAGATCGGATCAATCCCAACCTTCTTCAATTCATCAGTAAATTCAACACACTCCTCAGGAGGGTAATCGACAATTAAAACACCATCAACCCCAGCACTTGAAGCGATTTCCGCAAAATGTTTCCACCCCATTCGTTCGATAGGATTGGCATAACCCATTAAAACAATCGGTGTATGTTGGTTTGTTAAACGAAACTCTTTCACCATACCAACACACTTCTCGAGATTAACACCTTTCACCAGAGCCCTCTCAGAGGCTCTTTGAATGACTGGACCATCGGCCATCGGGTCAGAAAAAGGAATTCCTAATTCGATTACATCAGCACCAGCATCCACTAAAACATGCATCATTTCAACAGTCATTTCAGGATCTGGGTCACCAGCTGTAATAAAAGGGATTAATCCTTTTTTTTGGTTCTTAGCTAAATTTTCAAATACTTGTTTTATTCTAGACATGGATTTTTTATTTTCGTTTTTAAAAATTACAGTTTCACTTTAGTATGCTGAGCAACAGTGTGCATATCCTTATCACC
This sequence comes from Polynucleobacter kasalickyi, assembly GCF_900176405.1. GTDB lineage: Bacteria > Pseudomonadota > Gammaproteobacteria > Burkholderiales > Burkholderiaceae > Polynucleobacter > Polynucleobacter kasalickyi. Next base: position 63,270 of record NZ_FWXJ01000005.1, read on the forward strand.
ACGACCTGAAAGATTGACGAGAATCGTTTGATCCTTCGGTAATGTTTTTGCCAATTGGCATGCGTAAGCAATCGCATGACTAGTTTCTAGTGCCGGAATAATTCCTTCGATACGACAACAGTTATGAAATGCTTCTAGGGCATCATCATCTGTTACTGCAGTATATTGTGCTCGATTGATGTCTTTTAACCAGGCATGCTCTGGACCTACTCCTGGATAGTCAAGGCCGGCAGAGACAGAGTGTGTTTCCATAATTTGGCCATTCGCATCTTGGATTAAATACGTACGATTACCATGAAGCACTCCAGGGGTACCTGCACAAAGAGCTGCCGCATGTCTACCAGTTGCAATACCATCCCCTGCAGCTTCGACACCAATCAATTTGACATCAGGATAGTTAATGTAAGGATAGAAAATCCCCATGGCATTGGAACCACCACCAACACAAGCTAATACATAGTCTGGTTGTCTACCCGTCATTTCAGGCATCTGAGTGATACACTCCGTGCCAATTACACTCTGAAAATCTCTAACCATCGCAGGATAAGGATGAGGGCCAGCAACAGTACCAATAATATAAAAGGTGTTTTCTACGTTAGTAACCCAATCACGCATCGCTTCATTTAAAGCATCCTTCAAGGTCTTAGAACCAGACTCTACTGGTACAACAGTAGCACCTAACAGTCGCATTCTATAAATATTTTGCGCTTGACGCTCTACATCAACGCTACCCATATAAATAATGCACTCAAGTCCAAAGCGAGCACAAATCGTTGCGGTGGCAACACCATGCTGACCAGCTCCCGTTTCGGCAATGATACGGGGCTTGCCCATACGCTTTGCTAGTAAGGCTTGGCCAATCACATTGTTGATCTTGTGGGCCCCTGTATGATTTAAATCTTCTCTTTTAAAATATATTTGAGCACCACCAATTTCATCGCTCCATCTTTTTGCATGATAAATTGGACTCGGCCTACCCACGAAATGCTTTAGTTCACTATTGAACTCAGCAATAAACTCTGGGTCATGTTGGAATTTGGCATAAGTCTCTTTTAACTCCTCCAAAGCGTACATTAATGTTTCTGAAACAAAAACACCACCATAAGGACCAAAATGACCACGTTGATCTGGAAAATCGTACATATTAACTACCTTTAATTGAATTATATTGATCTGTTGAACGCACTGCATCGACAAATTGCTGCATTAAATTAGGCTCTTTATTCCCTCGACTCGCTTCTACACCACTTGATATATCTACGCCTAATGGTCGAAAATGGGCAATCGCCTCAGCTACATTGTGAGAGTTCAATCCACCACTCAAAACGACCCGATGAGCGTTTTCTTTTATCCATATATCCGGTATTAATTGCCAATTAAAGGTTTGCCCACCACCGCCAAAACCCTCGACAACAGCGTCAAGAATCCATGCAGCACTTGCACTATATTGAAGACAAAAATCCTGCAAAACAAACTGATCGTCAATTCTTGCTGCTTTCATCCAAGGAGTTGCTTGGGCAATTTCTGCACACCTTGCTGGTGACTCGTCGCCATGAAACTGCCAAATATCAACTCGAACTTGAGAACGAATCTCTTGTATTAACTCATCACTTGGATCAACAACAAGAGCAACAATTTGTATCTCATCACTCAATATATTTCCTAATTGTAATGCTTGTTGAGGGCTTACGTATCTTGGACTCGGTGGATAAAAAACAAAACCAATCGCTTCGATGGCTAAAGAATTTGCTACCAAGATATCCTGCTCTTTACTTAAGCCACAAATCTTAATGTTTGTATAACTATTTTGGTGATTGAGAAGCCCCATGGTTAAGTCCTTTACTCGATATTTTAAGGATTTTTACATTTTGAAAATGCATCTTCTAACAAGTGTGGCGGAATTACACTATATCCGAAGTTTGGCTCTGGTATTTCGAAAGCCTCAGGATACTGCACTTTGACTAAATAGAGACCATCAGCTGAAAAGGTAGGTGCTGCAATCTTACGACTTTTTTGCTCAATGAGGTGGGCAATCCAGGATGGAGACTCCCTGCCTTTACCAACCTCGAGCAAACTTCCCACAATATTCCGGACCATATGATGCAAGAAAGCATTAGCCCTTAAAAAAATATAGACTCTCGTATCCTCTTCTACGATCTGGACTTGATACATTGTCTTAATTGGGGTTTTACTTTGACACTCTGCAGATCTAAAACAGCTAAAATCTTGCTCGCCAATCAAATAGCTAGCACCTTCTCGCATCGCTTGTATATCCAAATTTTTACCAGTAGGTTGCATGACATAACCTACTTTTTTATTCAGTAAAGGGAGCTTAACAGGTGAGGATATTAAAACATACGCATAAGACCTCTCATACGCACTAAATCGCGCATGAAAATCAAGAGATACTTCCTTAGCCCACTCAACACTGATACTGGCAGGCAAATAGGTGTTAATTCCTCTGATCCAGGACCATATTGGCCGAATGACATTCGTATCAAAGTGAACAACTTGACCAATAGCATGAACCCCAGTATCTGTTCTACCAGCAACTACTACACGAAAAGTATCAGTGATTTCGCCACCAATGAACTTTTGAATGGCGTGCTGCAAGACATCCTGCACCGTATTTTTTTGAACCTGACTTTGCCAGCCTAGAAAGCTAGCACCATCATACTGAATACCTAGAGCAATCCGATAAAAATGATCTTCCATCCGATCTCTAAAGTTCAGGCTATTTGCAGTAAATATTTTTGCGCGTCGCGAACCACATCAGAGCTACCATTAGCGCCTAAGCTAACAATTTCTTGTAATAATATTTTCGCTGTGGGATAGTCATGAATTTTGATATAGGACTTAGCAAGATTTAGACGTAATTTTTGATCTGCGACGCTTGGAATATTTCGGTGAGGTTTAACGTTATTAATTGCAATACCGTGATCTTCACTTTTAGCAATGATATTCAACGAATTAGTAGGCGTTGAGGTTCCTTGATCATCTAAATTTAAATCAAGGGTTGCAAAAATATTTTTTGCAAAAGCAGGAATGTCATCAGAACTTGTACTTTGAGCAGGCCTTACTGAAAAGGATGTACCGACGCGAATAAAGTTGCCATAAATAAAAACAATCAATAAGGCAACTAACGCAACGAACTCCCACATCCCAACAGATTGGTAATGTAGGAAAGAACTTATTTTTGAATAAATAGATGGGGGCTCAACCTGCTTATTTAAATCAACGATATTTTTTTGAATCTCAAGCACGCGCGCTTGTGCTTGTTCAATAATTTTCTTTTGGGCAATTAACTCTTCTTCAAGCTTGGTTTCTAGTAGTTTTTTCTCAGTTACATTTTCCGATGAGCTTAATAAGAGTCGGTCTGAGGTTGATGAGGAAGTATCAAAATACTTCTCTGATGACTCAGTGAATAGTTTTTTTTGAAAATTTTCTTGTACGTTTTTAGTAAAAGTACTTGCTTCATCTACAGGAATGGACTCCACCATTGCTTTGCTTGGAATATCAAGTGGGGCCCCTGCCCTCAGGCGATGAATATTCCCAGCTATAAAGGCTTTTGGATTTAACCTAAAAATGGCAGTCAGGACCTGCTCAAAGCTAGCTTGGGGTAGTTCAGGCATTAATGATTGAGTAATGCTTGACAAGTTATCACCTGGATTAACGGTGATGACCATTTTGTTCACATTAAGAATGGTATAGGCCCTGATCAGTTTTCCACCCGTCCAACTCACTTCAATCAATAAATCATTAAAAAGTTCTTGCTCAGGAATAACATTTTCAGTTTTCAGAAAGATGCTTACTGGCAGGCCATTTGTCGATTTTTCTATTGATAGTAAGTAGTTATTCTGAGCATCTGGTACTTTCAATCCATATTTATCAAATACAAGCTGAGATGGAAATTGCACCTTGAGATTAGAAAGCTTACTTAACTCTTGATTACTTCCTAAAATAGCTATCCGAGCTTTAAATGGCTCACTTAAACCTGAAATAACATTAATATTACCAAGTGTTAGACCCCACACACTCGAGCTCAACCATAAGCCTACTAAAAGTAGAGATTTAATGAACCAGAGTGGTTTGATTGTCAATTTATGCCTCTAACAAAATACGTAAAATTCTTCGAAGAGGTTCTGCAGCACCCCAGAGCAATTGATCTCCGACTGTAAAGGCACCTAAATACTCTGGCCCCATCGCGAGATGGTGCAACCTACCCACAGGAACTTGCATCGTACCGCTAACGGCGGCAGGAGTTAAGAATTTTTCTGATTGTTCACGATCGTTCGGGACAACTTTTACCCAATCATTCGCAGAAGCAAGAATCTGCTCCACATCGTTAATCGCAACATGTTTTTTTAATTTAATTGTCAAACCTTGGGAATGACAACGCATCGCACCTACCCGAACACACAAGCCATCAATTGGAATGCTACCGGGTTGTCTAAATGCAGGTAATCCTAAAATCTTGTTGCACTCAGCACCACCTTTCCATTCCTCTTTACTTTGCCCATTCTCAACGGGAACATCAATCCAGGGAATTAAACTACCAGCTAAAGCAGTATTTCTAAAATTGGCTTTAGGGAAGGTATCAGATCTTAGGGTTTGCGTTACTTTACGATCAATGTCTAAAATTGCTGAACTTGGCGTATTTAAATCGTCTTGAACACTTTGATAAAGTGCTCCCATTTGATTTAATAATTCACGCATATTCTGGGCACCTGCCCCAGAGGCAGCTTGATAGGTCATTGCTGAGACCCACTCAACGAGATTGGCATTAAATAAACCGCCAAGTCCCATCAGCATCAAACTCACTGTGCAGTTACCACCAATCCAATTATTTCTACCATCAACTATTGCTTGATTGATAACAGAGCGGTTCACTGGGTCAAGGACAATTACAGCGTCCTCGGCCATTCTCAAGGTACTAGCGGCATCAATCCAATGCCCATTCCATCCGGCATTTCTTAATTGACCAAACACTTCTTTCGTATAGTCACCACCCTGACATGAAACGATATAGTCGCACTGTTGCAAAGCGACGATATCATAAGCATCTTTTAATTTTTTTTCATTTTTTGTTAGGACCTGTCCATTAATTAAAGGAACATCGCCACCAACGTTACTGGTACTAAAAAAAATCGGCTCAACATAGTCGAAATCTTTTTCAGCAATCATACGCTCCATGAGGACGCTACCAACCATCCCGCGCCAACCAACTAGACCTAATAATGGCAATGACATACAACAACATTCCTTAAAAAAATGAGAAGAGAGACTATTTTAACGGTAGAGTCACGTTGGACCCTTTAAATTAGGGAATAAAACGACAAATTCCCTAATTTTTCAGCTGAATTGTCAGTAGAATGAGGTTTAAACCCTGAGCTGATCTCTTAGAGACTAGCCTCGGGCTAAAGAAATTTAATCAGCGAGTGCATTCAAAACGGCTTGGCCCATTTCTCGTGTACCAACTTTTTTAGTACCTTCGGTAAAAATATCACCTGTACGATACCCTTGTGAAAGAACAGTTTGCACAGCATTTTCAATACGTGCAGCTTGCGCTTCCAGACCTAATGTATATCTCAACATCATGGCAGCGGAAAGAATCGTTGCTAAAGGATTTGCGATACCTTTTCCCGCGATGTCAGGAGCAGAACCATGACTTGGTTCATATAAGCCTTTGTTGTTTGCATCTAAAGATGCAGACGGTAGCATACCGATAGAACCGGTTAACATGGAGGCTTCATCAGAGAGGATGTCACCAAATAAGTTACCTGTTACGACGACATCGAATGCTTTCGGTGCTCTTACCAACTGCATCGCAGCGTTGTCAACATACATGTGGGTTAACTCTACATCAGGGTACTCTTTACCTAATTCAGTCATAACATCACGCCATAATTGTGATGTTTCTAAAACATTTGACTTATCAACGCTACACAAACGACGTTGACGTTTTCTAGCCGCATTAAACGCAACATGACCAATCCGAATGACTTCAGGCTCACTGTAGCGCATCGTGTCAAAACCCTCTCTGGTGCCAGGGAATAGACCATCAGTCGAGGTTCTAATCCCTTTTGGCGAACCAAAATACACGTCACCATTGAGCTCTCTAACAATTAAGATATCAAGGCCAGCAACGATTTCAGGCTTTAAGGATGATGCCGCTGTCAGTTCTTTGTAGCAAATAGCCGGACGTAAGTTCGCAAATAAGGATAAATGTTTACGCAAACCAAGAATAGCTTGTTCAGGTCTTAACTCTCTCGGTAAATTATCAAACTGAAAATCACCAACAGAGCCAAATAAAATTGCATCGGCTTCTTTAGCCAGCTTTAATGTTGCATCAGGAAGTGGGTGTCCAGAGGCCTTATACCCTGCTCCACCAACTGGCGCTTCCTCTATCTCAAAAGATTCACCTAAAGCATCTAAGACTAATTTTGCTTCAGCAATAATTTCTGGACCAATACCATCACCAGGTAAAACAGCAATTTTCATAACAACTTTCTATCGTTCTTTATAGGTTTCAGAGTTTAAAATTAAGGTAATTTAGTGTCTAGCCAAGGCATCTTTAAAATGCGCTCTGCTTCGTAAGCCTTAATTTTGTCCGAGTGCAACAGAGTCAAGCCAATATCATCAAAACCATTCAATAAACAGTATTTTCTGAAAGGCGTAACGTCAAAAGAGTAACTAGTTCCATCACCCACGATCACTAACTGTTTTTCTAAATCAATGGTGAGTTGAAAACCGTTAAAAGCAAATGTTTCATTAAATAAACGATCCACTTCTGAATCCGTTAATACAATCGGCAAAATACCATTCTTAAAACAGTTATTCATGAAAATATCAGCGTAACTGGGAGCAATCAATGCACGAATACCATATTGGCTCAGAGCCCACGGTGCATGCTCTCTTGAACTACCACAGCCGAAATTCTTTCTTGCCAATAAAATACTGCCCTGTTTATACCTTGGTTGATTTAATACAAAATCAGGATTGATAGGACGAGTTGAGCAGTCTTGTCCAGGTTCACCTAAGTCAAGATAACGCCATTCATCGAATAAATTTTGTCCAAAACCAGTCCTGGCAATCGACTTTAAAAATTGCTTTGGAATAATCGCATCCGTATCAACGTTCTCGCGATCTAATGGAATTACGATACCTTGATGAACTTTAAAAGCTTGCATAAAAATCTTTCTATCTTATCTAACAGGTGTAACAACAGCACCACTAGTCGCAGGCTGGTTATTCTCTAAAGGTGTTAGAGGAGTGGTTGAACTTTTTCCAGATACAGAGGAAGAAGTTTTTTCAATCACACGACCGAGTCCTTGCACATCTTTACCAATCCCCTCAATCGTTGAACAAGAGGTAAAAGACAAGGTTAAAGTTAATCCCAATATTTTGAGTAGAGAATTGTTAATTTTCATAGTTCCCATTCAGTCCTCGACGTATCAAGAAATCTTTCTAACATCTACAAAGTGACCTTCAATCGCCGCTGCAGCAGCCATTGCAGGACTCACTAAATGTGTACGACCACCAGCACCTTGGCGACCTTCAAAGTTGCGGTTAGAAGTCGAAGCACAGCGTTCTCCAGGTTCAAGACGATCAGCATTCATCGCTAAACACATCGAGCAACCAGGCTCACGCCATTCAAATCCAGCCGCCTTGAATACTTTGTCCAGCCCTTCTTTTTCAGCTTGTGCTTTTACTAAGCCTGAACCAGGTACTACCAAGGCTAACTTCACGTTCGAGGCAACTTTCTTCCCAATTCGCTCAACAACTCTAGCAGCACTACGAATATCTTCAATACGACTGTTGGTACATGAACCAATAAAAACTTTATCTACTTGAATTGATTCAATCGGCATATTGGGCTCTAGGCCCATATAGACGAGCGCACGTTCAATGGCAGATCGTTTGTTGGCATCTTTTTCTTTATCAGGATCTGGTACACGATCATCAATTGGTAAAACCATCTCAGGCGAGGTGCCCCAACTAACCTGAGGTTTAATTTCCTCAGCACGTAAAGTCACTACCTGGTCAAAAGTAGCGCCAGGATCAGTGTGTAAATTACGCCAATACTGAATCGCTAAGTTCCAAGATTGTCCACTAGGTGAGTAAGGACGGTTTTGAACATATTCAATCGTCTTTTCATCAACCCCGACTAAACCTGCCCTAGCGCCAGCTTCAATAGCCATATTACAGAGAGTCATTCGACCTTCCATTGACAATTGAGAAATAGCTTCTCCAGCGAACTCAATTGTATGACCAGTAGCACCAGCGGTTCCAATCTTGCCAATAATTGCTAACACGATATCTTTTGCAGAGCAACCCAAAGGTAATTTACCATCTACCTTCACAAGCATATTTTTACTCTTCTTCATGAGAATCGTTTGCGTTGCTAAGGTGTGCTCAACTTCGGAGGTCCCAATACCAAAAGCTAATGCCCCAAATGCACCGTGAGTACTAGTATGTGAATCACCACAAACCACAGTCATGCCGGGTAAAACCGCTCCCTGTTCAGGGCCAATGACGTGAACGATACCTTGACGTAAGTCGTTCATCTTGTATTGAGTAATGCCAAACCGATCACAGTTTTTATCTAGGGTATCAACTTGCAATTTTGAAACCGCATCAGTAATACCATTAGTGCGATCAGTGGTGGGGACATTGTGGTCAGATACAGCCAAATTGGCAGAATTACGCCAAATGGATCGATGGGCAATATCAAGTCCTTCAAAAGCTTGAGGACTGGTTACTTCATGTAATAAATGCCGATCAATATAGAGAATGGCAGTGCCATCCTCTTCTGTATGAACCACATGGTCGTCCCAAAGTTTGTCATATAAGGTACGTGCCATGGATTCTCCTAGTATTGATTTAATTCTATTTTTCTATTTAACTGACCGAGTAGTATAACCGTTGAATAATTGACGTGGACGACCAATTTTGTATTCAGCATCAGTAATCATTTCTTCCCACTGTGCAATCCATCCAACAGTTCTTGCTAAAGCAAATACACAAGTGAACATATCGGTAGGAATACCTAATGCACGTTGCACAATACCTGAGTAGAAATCAACGTTAGGATAGAGCTTACGGCTAACAAAATACTCATCTTCTAAGGCAATTTTTTCTAAAGTCATCGCTAATTTAAAGAGTGGGTCGTCACCAAGGCCGAGTTCATTCAATACCTCGTAACAAGTTTCACGCATTAATTTTGCTCTTGGATCGAAGTTTTTATAAACACGATGTCCAAAACCCATCAAACGAACGCCAGAATCTTTATCTTTCACTTTGGCAATGAACTCACCGATCTTTTCAACGCCACCATTTTTTTGAATATCTTCTAACATTTGTAAGCAAGCTTCATTTGCACCGCCATGGGCAGGACCCCATAAACAAGCAACACCAGCGGCAATTGCAGCAAATGGATTAGTGCCAGAAGAGCCAGCTAAACGAACTGTTGAAGTTGAAGCATTTTGCTCATGATCTGCGTGCAAAATAAAGATTCTGTCTAGCGCTCTAACTAATACTTCATTCACAACATACTCTTCACACGGTGTTGCAAACAACATACGCATGAAATTAGCAGTATAAGAAAGGTCATTTTTTGGATAAATAAATGGTTGACCTACGGAATACTTGTAGGACATCGCGACCAAGGTAGGCATTTTAGCAATCAAACGAATCTGAGCAATTTCGCGAATTCTAGCATCCGAGTAGTCTAAGCCGTCATGATAGAAAGCTGCCATCGCACCAACCAAGCCAGTTAAAACGGCCATTGGATGGGCATCGCGACGGAAACCACGCAAGAAAAATTGCATTTGCTCATGTACCATGGTGTGGTGCATCACTAAATCAGCAAAATCCTTTTTTACTTCTGGCGATGGTAACTCACCGTTGAGAAGCAAATAACATGTTTCTAAGAAGTCGCAATTTACTGCGAGATCTTCAATTGGATAACCCCTGTAAAGCAACTCGCCCTTATCACCATCAATAAAAGTAATCTTTGAATTGCAAGATGCAGTTGACATAAAGCCAGGGTCATAAGTAAATTTACCTGTTTGACCATATAACTTACGAATATCAATTACATCTGGACCAACTGTACCTTTATAAATAGGCATTTCAATAGCTGGTGAACCATCAGAAAAGGATAGGGTTGCTTTGATATCAGAGGGTGTCATTGTTTTGTCCTTACGTTATTTTTCGTTTATTTTAGTTGAAGTTAGTTGCAATGAGAAAATTTTCTAACTTCAACGTATTTATTTACACTTGACGCAATTGTTGTAGCACTTTTATCACATTTGGTTGATTTAAATGACCAGTTGGCTCAGTTCGACTTAAAAACAAATCCAATAAATCATTATCACTTAAATCAAATAGCTGATCGAGAGAATACACATCTTCCATGGTCAAGTTTGGTGAAAAACGATTAAAAAATCTTTCGATAATTAAATCGTTTTCCAATAAGCCCCTGCGAGCACTCCATCGCAACCTAGAAAGAATACCTGAGTCAACCGTCATACTGCTCTACGAACCATCAATTCTTTGATTTTACCAATCGCTTTAGTTGGGTTGAGCCCTTTAGGACAAACGTCAACGCAATTCATAATGGTATGGCAACGGAATAAACGGTATGGATCTTCTAAGTTATCCAAGCGCTCGCTAGTTACCTCATCACGACTATCGGCAATAAAGCGATAAGCTTGTAAAAGACCGGCAGGACCAACAAACTTATCAGGATTCCACCAAAATGATGGGCAAGATGTTGAACAGGAAGCACATAAAATGCACTCATACAAACCGTTCAACTCTTCTCTTTCTTCCGGAGACTGTAAACGCTCTTTTTCTGGCGGAGGAGTTTCATTTACCAAATAAGGACGAATTGAATGGTATTGTTTGAAGAAGTTCGTCATATCAACAATCATGTCCCGCACAACTGGCAATCCAGGCAGCGGACGTAATGTTATTTTCTTCGGCAAAGTCAGCATGTTGGTTAAACAAGCTAAACCATTCTTACCATTAATGTTCATGGCATCTGAACCACAAACACCCTCACGACAGGAACGACGGAACGACAAGGTCTCATCTAATTTCTTGAGCTTCATTAGAGCATCAAGCAACATTCTCTCACTACCATCTAACTCTAATTCATAAGTCTGCATGCGTGGTGCTGCATCCTTATCTGGATCATATCGATACACTTCAAATATACGAATTTCACTCATAATAATTCCTTTTAGAATGTTCTAACTTTAGGTGGAATAGACTCTGCAGTCAAAGGCTTAAGGTTTACAGGCTTATATTCAAGACGGTTATTATCCTTAAACCATAAAGTATGTTTCAACCAATTAACATCATCACGCTCAGGGCAGTCGTCATGAGCGTGAGCCCCACGACTTTCTTGACGAGCAGCTGCTGAAATCATGGTTGAGTTTGCGGCTTCAACTAAATTAGCCAACTCTAACGCCTCTACCCTCGCAGTGTTAAAGGTCTTAGATTTATCTTTTAAATGAATGTGGTTTGCACGCTCAGTCAGTTCAGCCATCATCGCGACACCCTCATCCATAATGGCTTGAGTTCTAAATACGCCACAATGTTTTTGCATTGCATTACGAATATCATTAGCAACGTCTTGCGTGTACTCACCAGAGGTAGAATCATCCAATTTTGCAACGCGAGCCAATGAATAATCAGCTGCATTTTCAGGTAATGGCTTGTGCTCTTTTTTCTTAATATCTGAAGCAACAATATGGTTACCTGCCGCACGACCAAATACTAGTAAGTCAAGCAATGAGTTAGTACCGAGACGATTTGCACCGTGTACAGAAACGCATGAACATTCACCAACTGCATAGAAACCATTCACAACCTCATTGGGATTGCCATTTTTTGGCGCCACAACTTGACCATAAATATTGGTAGGAATACCACCCATTTGATAATGGATCGTTGGTACTACGGGAATTGGTTCTTTAGTTACATCAACGTTAGCAAAGTTAATGCCAATCTCGTATACAGAAGGTAAACGCTTATGAATTGTCTCAGCGCCAATGTGTGTTAGATCAAGCACCACATAATCACCATTCGGTCCACAACCACGTCCCTCTTTAATTTCTTGGTCCATACAACGGGATACGAAATCTCTAGGTGCCAAGTCTTTCAGAGTTGGCGCATAACGTTCCATGAAACGCTCACCATCTTTATTTCTTAAAATACCACCCTCACCACGGCAGCCTTCAGTTAACAAGACGCCGGCACCAGCAACACCAGTCGGATGGAACTGCCAGAACTCCATATCTTCGAGCGGAATACCTGCACGTGCGGTCATTCCCATTCCATCGCCAGTATTGATGAAGGCATTCGTCGAAGCTTGCCAAATACGACCAGCACCACCGGTGGCAAACATCGTGATTTTTGCTTCTAAAATATGGATTTCACCGGTTTCCATTTCCATCGCAGTCACACCAACAACATCACCGTCTGCATCACGGATTAAGTCAAGTGCCATCCACTCAACAAAGAAATGTGTTTTTGCACGAACGTTTCTTTGATACAAGGTGTGCAACATTGCATGACCAGTTCTATCTGCCGCAGCACAAGCACGTTGAACAGGCTTCTCACCATAGTTAGCCGTGTGCCCACCGAATGGACGCTGATAAATTGTGCCATCAGCATTACGGTCAAATGGCATACCAAAATGTTCTAATTCATAGACAACCTTTGGGGCCTCACGACACATAAATTCGATCGCATCTTGGTCACCCAACCAATCAGAACCTTTAATCGTGTCATAAAAATGATAATGCCAATTATCTTCACTCATGTTACCTAAAGAAGCGCCAATACCACCTTGGGCAGCTACCGTATGTGAACGAGTTGGGAAAACCTTTGAAAGAACAGCAACGTTCAATCCAGCTTCAGCTAATTGTAAAGATGCACGCATACCTGCGCCACCAGCACCAACAATAACAACATCAAAACGACGGCGTGGAATTGCCGAATTATTCGCAACCATTTAAACCCTCCAAAGAATTTGAGCAGCGTAAGCAGTACAACCAACTAACCATAAAACTGTTAAGGTTTGTAATGTTAAACGCAGACCTGCGGAACCAATGTAATCCATCCAAATATCACGGATACCAACCCAAGCATGATAAAAAAGTGACATGAGGGTCAAAAAGGTTAATACCTTCATCAATTGATTAGCAAACAATGATGCCCAACCTTCATAAGTAGCATTACCGTAAATGAGGTATACCGCTAAAAGGATTACCGTAAAAACTATCATAATGACTGCAGTTACTCTTTGAAGTAGCCATTCAGTCAAGCCATAATGAGCACCGACAACGAGGCGCTTCGATCCAATGTTATTTTGAGCCATGATTTTCCTTAAAACAAATTAAATAATTTAGCGCCAAGAACTAAGGTCAAGGCTAAACTCACGACCAAAACACTGATCGCTGATTTTTGAATTTGGTGTTTTTCTAAACCACGGTGCGTATCGAGCATTAAAAAACGAATTCCGGCACAAAAGTGATGTAAAAAACCCCAAATGAGAGCCAAAATAAACAATTTAATCAATGGGTTGGAAACCATATCAGAAAATGTCAAAAAACTAATTTCTGAGGTAACACTTTTATCAAAGAGATAAAGAATGAAAGGTAGAGATAAAAACAATAATGCGCCACTTACGCGATGCAAAATCGATACTTTTCCAGACCACGGCAATTTGTAAGAAGTCAGAATTTGAAGATAGCCAATATTCTTAAATTGAGGACGGGCTTTGCGGCCACTTGGGTTTAAATTTTCAGACATTAAATAACCTTATGTATTAAGCATGGGGTGTAAATATTTAATTACATTACAGTTTTTGACAACCACATTAAAAAATCATTTGATCATCAACAACTGACAGGCTCTATTTTGTCATATTCTTTAGAAGATTTGGAAATCCAGTAAATAAAAAAAATTAATCCAAATAAATCAATGATTTGGACAACTGTATTTTGAAGTTTCAAATTTACTTGAATGAATTGAATTCAAACTTTGAAGACCAAATTGAAGCGAATATTGGGGTATTCGACTGAAAACATCCTGGTGTAAATAAAATAATGAAATCAACTGTAAATTAAATTGAAAAAAATTGTCTTCCTTCTTAAATTCATAATAAATTCGAATCTTTTTAGAAAAATTCTCGATAAATGGGCAATAAATAGCCTCAGAATCATTAAATTTGATAGGTTAAGGTTTCATTAGTGCTTATCATTAGAAGTTATTAAAAATTTTTTATAAATTTATAATTAGTAGTACAACAACTTTTTTATCGATAAACGGAGTTAATTTCATGGCAAAAGCACCTTTAAATGTTGCAATCACCGGCGCCGCGGGTCAAATCGGCTATTCATTATTATTTCGTATTGCCAATGGCGATATGCTTGGCAAAGATCAACCAGTTAATCTTCACTTGCTTGAGATTCCTGATGAGAAAGCTCAAAATGCCCTCAAAGGCGTAATGATGGAATTAGATGACTGCGCATTTCCGCTGCTAAACAGCATGAGCGCACACGGCGATGCCATGACTGCATTCAAAGATATCGACTACGCAGTGTTGGTTGGTGCTCGTCCACGTGGCCCAGGAATGGAACGTAAGGACCTTTTGCAAGCAAATGCAAAAATTTTCACAGCACAAGGTAAAGCTTTGAATGCTGTTGCTAAAAGAACGGTTAAAACATTAGTGGTTGGCAATCCAGCGAATACAAATGCTTATATTGCAATGAAATCAGCGCCAGATCTACCAGCGAAAAACTTCACAGCAATGTTGCGTTTAGACCATAACAGAGCATTATCTCAATTAGCAGCTAAAGCAAATATTGCCGTTGCAGATATCGAAAAATTAGTAGTTTGGGGCAATCACAGCCCAACAATGTACCCAGATTACCGCTTTGCTAATGTTGCTGGTAAATCGATCAAAGAAATGATTAATGATGAAGAGTGGAATAAAACAGTATTCCTCCCAACTGTAGGTAAGCGTGGCGGTGCGATTATTGAAGCACGCGGACTCTCATCAGCAGCATCTGCTGCAAATGCAGCCATTGATCATATTCATGATTGGCATTTAGGTACAAATGGTAAATGGGTAACCATGGGAATTCCTTCTGATGGTTCTTATGGTATTCCTGAAGGTATCATTTATGGTGTACCGGTAACTTGTGAAAACGGCGAATATCAAATGATTCAAGGTTTAGAAATTGATGCTTATTCCCGTGAAAGAATGGATTTCACCTTGAATGAGTTGTTGGAAGAAAAAGCTGGCGTTCAAGATCTACTTTAATTTAACCTGAGGCTCCCATGACTCCTTCTGAAGTTCTATTTGATGGTATTGTTCCAAAAACAATTCCCGTTTGTGATCATTATTGCGGTACTGAATTACGGATGAAAAAAGCAATGGGTCTTCAGAATGAGATGGGGCCTTGTTTTGATATTACGTTTGATTTAGAGGATGGCGCTCCAATTGGTCAAGAAACGGAGCATGCCGCCTTAGTATGTGATTTAATTGCAAGTCCTGCCAATCAATTTAATCGTATCGGCGTTCGGGTACACGACCCTAAAAGTCCGCACTTTATTAATGATGTAAAAAAGATTGTACAAACAGTCGGTAACCAAGTAGCCTATATTGTGATTCCGAAGATTGATTCGGCAAAGCAAACCAGCGCTCTAATAGAACAGATTAATGAGTTCGCTCACCAATTAGACTGCATTAGGGAGATTCCTATCCATGTCTTAATTGAAACCAATTTGGCTTTAGCAGATGTCTTCCAAATTGCCGCAATTCCCCAAGTAGAGTGTTTAAGTTTTGGTTTGATGGATTTTGTTTCAGGTCACTACGGTGCAATTCCAAGTGATGCCATGGCTCAGGATCAGTTCAATCACCCTCTAGTTACAAGAGCCATGAGTGAAATCGCTGCCGCTTGCCACACTTACGGCAAAACTCCATCACATAACGTTTGCACCAACATCCACTCCGCAGAGGTTGTCACTAGTGATAGCTTACAGGCTAAAAACCATTATGGTTATACTCGTAAGTGGAGTATTCACCCAATGCAAATTCCTTTGATTGTTAAAGCTTTTAGTCCTAGTGATGCACAAATTACTGAGGCTATCAATATTTTAAAGAGTGCTGTTGCAGCAAATTGGGGTCCTATTCAGTACGAAGGCAAACTTCACGATAGAGCAAGCTTTAGGTACTTTTGGATGATTTTACAAAAGGCCCACCAATCCCACCCAAATAAATTAGATGAAATTGCCAATTTAGGATGGTTTTAATTGTGACGTCTATGTCTATGAGCAATCATAAACAGGCTCCCTTCCCTATTCATTATTTTTATCAGACCTTTGTTTTAGTAGTGCTATGTATTCCAATGCTTACTGGAATGGTGCAAGTTCAAGCAGCAGAAAAAAAGACACAAAAAAACAATTCTGCCGCAAGCAATAAATCTGATGCTAAAAAATTTGATGAGATGAAATTAACTGATGCAAGTATTTGGCGTTGTGAAAATAATGTCATTGTCAAAACAGCTGAATCTTCTCAGGGCTACCTCATGCTTTGGAATAACAAACTATATGTCATGAGTAAGATTGACGCTCTACGAGGCGTACAAAGATATACCAACGATACTTACCACCTTAATTGGATTGAAATTCCTGATAAAGCAATGCTATTTGACTTTAAAATAGGTCAGCGCGTTCTTGATTACTGCAAAACGCCTGAACTAGTTGCCAACTCACCACGGATGAATCAAGAAGATTTAATGAAATAATTAGTGGAATAGTATTTGTTGTGCAGGGGTATCAATTGGCATTTGAGCATGCACAACCTCAGCAGAACGATTAGGAAATAAGGGCACTCCACAATCCTCGCACATTTCAGGTGTAAACAACATGGCATGCTTGAAAACATCTCCTACTCCAGCCTCAACCAGAGTGGCAGAGATGAGTTGAATCGTTAAATCCCTATCTCCGCCAGCCTCAATATCCTCACTAGAGACTGTTTCACGATCATATAGTGGCCAAACAACCCCATAAATAATTTCTGGATGTCCTTTTATAGCAAAAGAAATACGAAATTCATCCGCTATTTCATTGCCAAAAGGAGCAACAACACAACTGAGTTCAGACGGTTGTAAACCTAGAGTAGTTTCTAAAAAATTTACGGCAGCCTTCAGACTCAGTGGTCTTACTCGCTTGTCTGCATCTCGACAGTTTGTATAAAAAGCATCCGGTAACATAACTTCAAACTCACACCCCGGCAGTAAATTCACTAAAGTTGGCTGGATGGACTCTTGTAAGTTTTTTAAACTTTGTGTACGCTCTACCCGCTCTGCCTCATCCTCTTGCCAAATAAAGAAGGGTTGACCTTTTTCAGTGGCAAGGGCACATAGGATAAAACGTGGATCAGCTAATACGGCGATAGTATCTGGCATCTCTTTTAAATCATAAGACAGATCCGTTTGTTCAACGGCACAGGTTGCCATTTTTTCTAATAGTTGACGGGTTTGAGAGTGAGACTGTGGAATCTGATCAATACTATAAAGCCAAGGAGCAATACTCAACTTGACATTACCAGCGATGACACAGTCACTCAAGCAATCCACAATAGTAGCTGCAACTTCGGTAGAAATTGCGCCGAACGGAATACTGTACTTAGTCTGAGCAATGATGGGCAGGGAAATCAACAACACATCATACATTTTCCCATCGAACTCATAGACGAAAGACTCTGCCGCTGTCTCAGCCGCATCTGCAAGGATTTCAAACGCGGAGGTTTGACTTTTAAAGGTAAGATCAAGGGAGGTATCAATCACCGTTTGATACTGTCCCTTTAATAGCCTTGATAGACGATCAAAAATCTTACCTTCCCAAAAGATGTCTTCAACTTTACTACCTGAAGAGGCTAAAGCCAAAACCTCAGATACAAGCTTTTCAACCTCTGGAGAGGTTCTTACCTTCGCTCTCATTCGTGGCGTACTCATTCTGTGCCCTTTAGACGGTTGATTTACGCTTAAAAACTGGACGTAAAGGAGTGGATTCCTGCTCGGAATATTGGTACCCATCAGAGTCAAAGTTGATTAACTCGGAAGGCGTTTTAATTTGGTTTTCAACAACATAACGAGCCATTAAGCCCCGAGCCTTTTTTGCATAAAAGGAGATGATCTTATATTTACCATCTTTTTCATCCAAAAAAACTGGCGAAATAATTGGGTATTCAAATTTTTTCACATCAATAGCCTTGAAATATTCATCAGAGGCCAAGTTAATTAAATAGGCTTGTTTGTGTTTCGATAACTCATCATGAATATCCTCTGTAAGTTTTTCGCGCCAAAAAGCATACAGATCCCGACCAGATTTGTTAGCAAGTGAAGTACCCATTTCTAAACGGTAAGGTTGCATTAAGTCTAGCGGCTTTAAAATTCCATACAATCCGGAAAGGATTCGGATATGTTCTTGAGCAAACTTGAGTTGTTTTAGATTCAGGGAATTTGCATCCAACCCTTCATATACATCACCATTAAAAGCAAAGATTGCCGGGCGACTATTTTCACTTGAAAAATTCTTACTCCAACTCGAAAACCTCACAGCATTTAATGTCGCAAGCTTATCCGAAATATCCATCAGTTCAGATAACTCCACTGGTGAGAACTTCTTCAGTTGACTCACTAGGGTCGAGGATTTATCAATATAACGAGGTAAAGTAGCAGTTACGTCAGGGATTGGGGATTCGAAATCCAAAGATTTAGCAGGGGATAGGACAATTAGCATGGTTGTTTAAATTTTGGAGATGAGTTATTTATACCAAACTATTAAAACTTAATAAAGTTACGTGTATTTGCAATCAAGGTAGCACACTTTAATCTAGATTTCTTGATTCTTTGCAAACAGATCAGAAGACTACAGTACTTTTACCATTTAATAGAATACGATGTTCAGCATGCCATCTAACCGCCCTAGCAAGAGCCATACATTCAGCATCCCGCCCTGCAGCTGCTAACTGATCAGGATCCATCGAGTGATTAACCCGTTGCACTTCCTGTTCAATAATTGGACCTTCATCTAAGTCTGAAGTTACATAATGGGCGGTTGCACCAATTAACTTGACACCTCGTTGATGAGCTTGCCAGTAGGGTTTAGCCCCTTTAAAACTAGGTAAAAAAGAATGGTGAATATTAATGACCTTACCAGTTAATTTTTCACATAATTTTGTCGACAAAATTTGCATATATCTTGCCAGAACCACTAAGTCAATTTCTTGTTCCTCAATTAAAGCTAATAAACGCTCTTCTTGATCTGACTTTTTTTCATCTTGTGATGAAGTAATGGGGAAATAATGGAAAGGAACTTTGTAGGATTTTGCCAATTCAGCAAAGTCATGATGATTAGAACCAATCCCTTGAATTTCAATGGGCAAACTACCACTATTGCTTCTAAAGAGCAAATCATTGAGACAATGCCCAAACTTTGAAACCATTACCAGGACTTTCGGTTTTTTTTGTGCGTCATAAAAATGACTCTCCATAAAGAAGCGTCGAGCTATTACCGCAAACTCGTCTTCCAAGCCCCTTAAAGTTACACTAGGTTCCGCCTCAACGAAATGAACCCGCATAAAGAAACGACCAGTGAACGTATCACTAAATTGAGCCGAATCAAGAATATTTGCGCCTTTTAGATGCAAAAACTCACTCACAGCATGGACAATGCCCGGTCGATCAGGGCAAGAAATCGTTAAGATATAGCCAGCATGATGAATGTTTTCATTGATTAAAGATTGATTGGCACTTAATTGATTCATGTAATTTTAGGTGAGTTACCGCTAGGATGAAAAAAGAGAATCCAACCACTGAGAAAATGAAGATGAATCATTCATCACCTAAATTGCATAACAGTAGAAAGTTCGTATATGCTCTCTATTATAAATCTAAAGGTTTTAAATGTAATTCATGTCCAAATTACCCGATTCAAAAGTGGCCTCTATGAACCAGTGGCCCAACATCCCCCTAGCTGAAGCACTTCGGCCAAAGTCGATTCATGAAGTCGTTGGTCAAGAACATTTATTAGCCCAAGGTAAACCTCTACAACTTTCATTTGAGTCTAAACAACCCCATTCCATGATTTTGTGGGGACCTCCTGGGGTTGGTAAAACAACTCTGGCCAGATTAATGGCTGACGCTTTTGACTGTCACTTTATTGCCATTTCTGCGGTTCTTGCTGGAGTCAAAGAAATTCGACTTGCCATTGAACAAGCTGAAATGAATCTTGCTCAGTTCGGCAGGCGAACCTTACTATTTGTGGATGAAATTCACCGATTTAATAAAGGCCAACAAGATGCTCTTTTACCATTTGTTGAGTCCGGCTTAATCACCTTTATTGGTGCCACTACTGAAAATCCTTCTTTTGAAGTAAATTCAGCATTGTTATCTAGATCTCGAACCTATGTTTTAAAGTCCCTAGAACAGCATGATATGTTCAAGCTTTTAGAGAAAGTAAAAATATTCATTCCTATTGAAATGGCATGGGATGAGGAAGCCATCGTGATGATTTGTGCCTTTGCGGATGGTGATGGACGACGTTTCTTAAATATTCTCGAACAAGTTTTCCGTGCTGCAGAATCTACCAATCTAAAACTCATCACCTTAACCTTTACTGAAAATCTGCTCAGTACGAAAAGTCGTCGATTTGATCACGGTGGAGAATATTTTTATGATCAAATTTCCGCATTACATAAATCTGTTAGAGGATCCAATCCAGACGCTGCTCTTTATTGGCTATGTCGAATGCTCGATGGTGGCGCAGACCCACTATATCTGGCTCGTAGAATCGTACGTATGGCTTGGGAAGATATTGGTTTAGCAGATCCGAGAGCTATGCAAATTGCCAATGATGCTATTAGTACTTACGAGCGACTAGGCTCACCGGAAGGAGAGCTTGCCTTGGGGCAAGCAGTGATTTATTTATCGATGGCTGCAAAAAGTAATGCGGGTTATAAGGCATTTAATGCAGCAAAGGCATTTGTCAAAAATGATCATACTCGAGAAGTACCGATACACCTGCGAAACGCCCCAACTAAACTCATGAAAGAGTTGGGCTATGGTCATGCATACCGCTATGCGCATGATGAACCAAATGCTTATGCTGCAGGAGAAAACTATCTTCCTGAAAAAATGCCACCACCAAATTGGTATCAACCGACTGACCGTGGTTTAGAAATCCAAATTCAGGAAAAAATGAAGTTTTTAAAAGGGCTAGATGAGAAAGCGAAGAAAAATTAATCACAAAACTTTACAAAATCTTTTACTTCTGCCCGCTCGGTCACCAGCTGATTAACCGTTTCCGCTGTATCCTCATAGCCTAAGCTAATCGCCATGACAAACTGCTCATCAGCCGGAATCTCTAAAATATCCGTCACTATCTGATGATAAGAAATAAAGGCAGCCTGGGGACAACTAGCAAGTCCCCTAGCGGTTGCCGCAAGCAAAATATTCTGAACAAACATCCCATAATCCAACCAACTACCCTGCTCCATCACCCTTGGAATAGTAAGCATTAGAGCAACTGGTGCGCCAAAAAACTCATAGTTTTTTCCATGAAATTGATGCATTTTTTGGTGTTCGCCACGAGCAATGCCAGCTAGAGCGTACAAGTCGTACCCCACTTTTCTTCTTCTCGCAAGAAAGGGCTCCGTCCAATTTTTGGGATAGTAAATATACTCAGGGCGATGCAAAACATTTTTTTCCGGATCGTTAAATACATCCAACACAGCCTCAGTAATTTGTTCTTTACGTTTACCAGTGACTACATAAACTTTCCAAGGCTGTATGTTAGATCCCGATGGTGCTTTAGCAGACACCTTCAGAATATCTTCAATGATTGTTCTAGGTACCGGCGTCGGCAAGAAGCCCCTTACGGAGCGCCTTGCCAGCATCACTTCATCAACAATTTTGGTAGTTTCTAAGATGGGTGTCATCACATTCAGTTAAACACGTTCAATAACGATAGCGATCCCTTGACCAACACCGATACACATCGTACAAAGCGCATAGCGACCACCGATTCGCTCTAGTTCATACAGCGCAGTAGTAACCAAGCGTGCACCACTCATCCCCAATGGATGACCTAAGGCAATGGCACCTCCATTCGGATTCACGCGTGCATCATCATCTGCAACGCCGAGGTCTCTTAACGTTGCAAGACCCTGGGAAGCAAAGGCTTCGTTTAACTCAATCACATCCATCTGAGAAATATCAAGCCCCAACATCTTTAAAACTTTTTTACTCGCTGGAGCAGGTCCAATCCCCATGATTCTTGGCGGTACACCGGCAGTCGCAAGACCAAGAATTTTGGCTCTTGGTTTAAGGGCAAACTGTGATACGGCATCTGCTGACGCAATTAATAAGGCACAGGCACCATCATTAACTCCTGAAGCATTGCCAGCTGTAACCGTACCATCAGGCTTGACGATCGGTTTTAATTTTTGTAAGGCTTCAATGGTCGTCGCTCTAGGGTGTTCATCTTGAGTTACGACTACTGGATCACCTTTTCTAGAAGGAATTGTTACCGGCGTAATTTCTAAAGCTAAGCGACCATTTTTTTGCGCTTCTGATGCCTTAAATTGAGATCGAAGAGCAAATGCATCTTGATCGGCTCTAGAAATACTAAAATCTCCAGCTACATTTTCTGCAGTTTCTGGCATTGAATCAACGCCATGCATTTGCTTCATCAAAGGATTCACAAAACGCCAACCGATTGTAGTATCAAAAACCTGATTACTTCTTGAGAAAGCAGTATCAGCTTTAGGCATTACAAATGGTGCACGGCTCATACTCTCCACACCACCAGCAATTGCCAAATGGATTTGACCGGAGATAATCCCTCTAGACACGACACCAATCGCATCCATGCCAGAACCACACAAACGATTAACAGTTGAACCAGGTACATCAACTGGCATACCAGCTAACAAAGAACTCATTCTGGCAACATTTCGATTATCTTCACCAGCTTGGTTGGCATTACCATAAACCACTTCATCCACTTGCGTCCAATCAACCTGAGGATTACGTTGCATCAAAGCTTTAATTGGTACTGCACCTAAATCATCTGCTCTCACACTAGATAAAGAGCCTGCATAACGACCAATTGGCGTTCTAATAGCATCGCAGATATAAGCTGTATTTGGTTTTAATTCGATTGACAATTTAGCTACCCCATTAATTTTTTAAGAGTGTTGCTTCTGTAACAGATTGCAATAACTCAAAAGACATATTATTGAAAATTTCTCGTACAAGTAATCCGCCAGGAACTACTTCAAAGACACCTAAATCAGTAAAAATCATCGCAACACATGCCACTCCTGTGAGTGGATAAGAACAATTTTTAACCAACTTACTGCTACCTTCTTTGGTTAAGTGATCCATCATAACAAAGGTCTTATTGGCCCCAACAGCCAAATCCATCGCGCCACCAACAGCAGGAATCGCATCTGCATCACCAGTATGCCAATTCGCTAAGTCCCCTGACTCAGAAACTTGATAGGCGCCCAATACACAAATATCTAAATGACCGCCTCGCATAATAGCGAAGGAATCAGCTTGATGAAAATAAGCACCGCCAGTTAATAATGTGACGGGTTGTTTACCTGCATTAATCAAATCCCAGTCTTCTTCACCCTTAGCTGGTGCTGGCCCCATTCCTAAAATTCCATTCTCAGAATGTAAAAATATTTCTTTGTCAGCGGGTAAGTAGTTTGCAACAATGGTTGGCATGCCAATACCCAAATTCACATAGGCACCCTCTGGTATGTAAGAAGCTATTTTTGCGGCAACTTCATTACGCGTTACCGGCTTTAATGAAGATACATCTGCTGATTGTTGGCTCATTATTTTTCTCCTTTTTGGCCCATTGGCACAACGTATTTCACAAAAATACCTGGTGTCACAATGCTTTCTGGATCAAGCGCACCCAATTCGACCACCTCATTCACTTGGGCAATCGTATTCTTTGCCGCCATCGCCATGATTGGACCAAAGTTTCTAGATGCTTTACGATAAACCAAGTTACCCCAACGATCCCCTTTGTTCCCTTTGATTAAAGCAAAATCAGCACTCAAGGGCGACTCAAATACATAGTTTTTGCCATTGATTACTCGGGTTTCTTTACCCTCAGCGAGTAGAGTTCCATATGCAGTTTGGGTAAAAAAGCCACCTAAACCAGCTCCCTCTGCGCGAATTCGCTCAGCCAAATTGCCTTGTGGGGTCAACTCCAACTCAATTTCTTTGGCACGAAACAAATTGTCAAATACATAGGAGTCAGCCATGCGGGGATAGGAGCAGATAATCTTTCTGACCCTTTTGGCTTTTAATAAGGCCGCTATACCCGTTTCACCACTACCTGCATTATTAGTAATAATGACTAAATCACGAGCATTTTGTCCAACTAGTCCCTCAATGAGTTCATGAGGAATACCAGAGCCACCAAAACCACCAATCATAATAGTGGCACCATCTTTTAGACCAGCAAAAAGCTGGTCCATATCTACTGAAACTTTATTTATCATAGGATTTCTTATTTATTGCTTAGGTCCAATAGTGAGTTCAAGCGTAGGTAATTGATCAATCGTGCCAACCAAATGATCGCCAACATCCACTTTTCCAACACCTTCTGGTGTGCCGGTATAAATTAAATCACCTTCTTTAAGATGGTAGTACTGAGATAGATTAGAAATAATCTCAGCAACACTCCAAATCATGGCGTTTAAATCAGACGTTTGCTTCACTTGACCATTTACAGTTAATTCAATCTTGCCATTATTCAAAGGGCCAGTAACTGATTTAGGAATGATTTCGGTAATCACTGCAGACTCTTCAAAAGCCTTACCAAAGTCCCAAGGACGACCAATTTCACGGCTCGCAATTTGCAAGTCACGACGTGTCATATCAAGGCCTGAGGCGTAACCGTAAACACAATCTTCAGCATCTTCAACCGCCACTCTAAAGGCCGGCTTACCAATCGCAATCACTAATTCCATTTCGTAATGTAAATTATTCGTACCAAGAGCGTATGCAGTTGTCGCGGGACTCAAAACAATAGCATTAGCAGGTTTAGTGAAGTAAAAAGGTGGCTCACGATCAGGATCAAAGCCCATCTCTCTGGCATGAGCGGCATAATTGCGCCCAACACAAAAAATTCTAGAAACCGCATAAGAAGCATCGGTGCCTTTTACTGGAACACTTGGAATTGCTTCTGGGTTAAATACATACTTCATGAATCATCCTTAAAAAATATTGTCTCAAGTACACAATAATAAACCACTTGAGAAGTGACTTTACCGTTATCAATTCATGAAGACATTTGTTTGGAGAAACAAAGCATTTTCGAGTTTGAGGATAATTAATCCTAGTAATTCTAAAAAAAAATTAATTGGTCTGTTATTTATGTAAAAATCATCTGAAATAACTTATTTTGAAGAGATGATTCTTATGGCACAGATTCAATATTTAACCCAAATTTACCTTGAATCAGGCGCCATTCAACGTATTCCTGCCGAGTGTCTGCGACTTGGTATCAAAAAGCCATTGATAGTTACGGATCAAGGAATTAGATCTGCTGGCATCCTATCAACGATCGAACAGGTTTTGATCGGAATCGACTTCGCTGTGTTTGATCAAACTCCATCGAACCCCACCCAACAAGCGGCAGAAAAAGGTAAAGAGATTTATGAAAAAAAACTCTGCGATGGCTTAATTGCTTTAGGCGGTGGCTCTTCAATGGATTGTGCAAAAGTGATCTCCATTATCACTACCCATCCTGAACCCCTGAAAAACTATGCCACGATTGAGGGCGGATCTCACAAAATCACAGCACAAGTCGCTCCTCTGATTGCCATTCCGACAACAAGTGGGACCGGGAGTGAGGTCGCAAGGGGTGCAATTCTGATTTTAAATGACGGTCGTAAATTAGGTTTCCATTCTTGGCATATCCTCCCCAAATCAGCTATCTGTGATCCTGATCTAACGTTGAATTTACCACCCCATCTAACTGCTGCAACTGGCATGGATGCTATCGCGCATTGTGTTGAAACTTTTTTAAATGCCCCCTTCAATCCAACCGCAGATGCGATTGCACTCGATGGCTTAGAGCGTGCTTGGCAATATATAGAAATAGCGACTGAACAAGGCCATAATTCAGAAGCTAGGTTACAAATGATGACAGCTTCAATGCATGGTGCTATGGCATTTCAAAAAGGTTTAGGTTGTATCCATAGCCTGAGCCACAGTATTGGAGGTTTGTTTCCTCACCTGCATCACGGCACCTTAAATGCCGTATTTTTACCCGCAGTACTTCGCTTTAACGCAGATGCGCCTTCGGTGATGAACCAACAAAAGATGATGAAGATTGCCAAGACTATTGGTATTTTTGACCCAAAACTAGTGCCTGAAGCAATGTTCAAGCTTTCGCAAAAATTAAAGCTACCTAGTGGATTAAGAGACCTCGGAGTAAGCGAGGCTGATTTTGATCAAATTATTGAAGGTGCCTTAAAAGATCATTGTCACCTTACCAATCCAAGAATTGCCTCAATCAGCGACTATAAAAAAATTCTAATAGAATCGATGTAAAACATATATTTGTTATTACTATAAGATAGTATGAAATTAACCTAAAAACATTTAAGTTATTCAAATTGATTAAGTTAAAAAGGTTTTTAAATTGATAAGAAATGCTATGACATCCATATTTAGAAAAAATGCCTTAATCTCCATCCTCTTTGGCTTTTCACTCTCTTTTTTATCACAAAGTCTTCTCGCCAAGGAGGCACCTAAACATCAAAAACACGAAATTATTGTTGCTAAAGTGATCGGCATCTCTGATGGCGATACCATCACTCTCCTCAATGACGATAACTCTCAATTAAAAATTCGCTTGGCTGGGATTGATTGCCCAGAGAAAAATCAGGCCTTTGGTAACAGAGCCAAAAGACTATTAAGTGAAAAAGTCTTTGGCAATGTGGTAAGGGTTGAAATTCGAGGCATCGATCGATATAACAGAACTTTGGGGATCGTTCGATTAGGCGAAGAAGATATTAATGAATATCTCATCCATGAGGGCGTTGCTTGGCATTACAAACATTATGCAAAAGATCAACCGGCTGAAGAAGCAAAGCGCTATGACTTAGCGCAGGAATTCGCAAAAAAAACTAAAAAAGGCTTATGGATACAAGAAAACCCGACTCCACCATGGGAATTTAGAGAACAACGGAGAAAAGGTGAGATTAAACCGGAGCTCTAAGCCACTTGATCGAAGGATAGAGTGGCACTTTAGTTTTCAACTAGAATGAGCCAAGCATTTATTCACACGCCTTGATGCTCCATTAAAAATCATGAAAACTCATCAAATAATTTGCGCCATGTGTGGTAACCCTCGCCAATTTACATTGCGAGAATGCCCCTATTGTGGTGAAAGTGATTTTTTATCAGATGCAGAAGCTAGAGTGAAAGCCTTCACCATTAATTTAGAGTTAGGCCTACCAACCATTGATGAGGCATTTTCAAGATTTGAACACTACCTAACTAGACTTGAAAAAACCGGTATTCGACTACTCAAGGTCATTCATGGCCAAGGATCTGCGGGGCAAACTGGGAAAATAAAGAAAGCTTTTCGCGATGCAATGGATTATGGCAAATGGTCCAATGCCATTGCGGAAGTATATTATGGTGAGGCACTCAAACCTGGTTTATCAGGACTAGAAGAATTTAGGAAAAGCCACCCTAGCCTGGTAAAAGGCATAACACTGGATATGCAAGGCAATTCCGGGATTACGCTCTTAATTCTGTTTAAAGACTACTAATTAATCATCGTAGTTAATAAATTCTTTTTCCACATCAGAAAAAATCCGCAAGGACTGACTCGCCGAAACAAAGAATTCACGAATTTGAGCTTCATCTTGAACATCATTCAAGAGATGGTGATTGGATAAAATTTGTCGCCAATACCTAGATCCTCCGATACCATGAGCAAAGCCTAAAACATGTCGGGTGATGGCTGCAATGTTAAAAACATGAACGCCATTACTTTGTTGACAAAACTGATACCAAGCAATGGAATAATCAATTAATTTTTCTTCAACACTTTTCCAGGTCTGGGCATTTAAAAAATAACCGAAATTTTTACCGGAACTGTCAATCATGTCATCCCAGGCTAACAAATGAGCAGGGGTATGGTATGCCGCCCTACCCACCATAAAACCATCGAAATCATCCCAATGATTTACAATATCTTGATTCGTTTCAAGGCCACCATTCAGTAATATATGGACCTCAGAAAATTGTTGCTTGATATCTAATCTCAGTTGTTTAGCAACCTCATATCGCAGCGGTGGAATCGTTCTATTTTCTTTGGGAGATAAGCCCTTAAGGACCGCATTACGAGCATGGATCGTTAATTGTGATGCTCCAGCAGCGCAAGCTTTGAGCATGAAATCAAGCACAAATTGATAATCACCCTCCTGGGTTGGATCCATGTCATTCAAGCCTAGACGATGTTTTACACTAATCGGAAGATCTACAGCATCTTTCATGGCCTTGACACAATCGGCAACTAAATCAGGCTCTGCCATTAGACAGGCCCCAAAAGACCCTCGTTGAACTCGCTCTGAGGGACAACCACAATTTAGATCAATTTGCGTATAGCCCCATTCACTAGCAATTTTGGCAGCTTTTGCGAGATCTTCTGGCTCGCTACCACCTAACTGTAAAACGACCGGATGTTCATTCGGATTAAAGTCTAAATGCTTAGGTCGATCGCCATAAATGATGGCTCCCGTATTAATCATTTCCGTATAGAGAATAGCCTGCTTAGAAAGAATGCGATGAAATGACCGACAATGCCGATCGGTCCAATCCATCATGGGCGCTACGGCGAGTATTTTTTTATCTTTATTTTCCATAGACACCTTTAATTAACCATTTCACATTCATGATTTTAGTGGGTATTGCTTCTGAACCCAAACTAAACAATGGCCATTAGTTAACCAGAGATTTGATTTTTCGCCCATAAACTCTTTTCACTAGCTCAAAGCATAAATCAACTTGTCTATTTAAGCCTCCTCAATGGACTGCTGGACAATGACTTTTTTAGGCTATCAAAAATTTTCTTTTATACTCCATCAACTATTTAATTTAACTTAACCCAACTTGCTTCAATTTTTATTTGTTCTAATTTATGAATAAACACTCTTAAAATGCAGCAAACAAACGAACTGTTCTTCATTGTAATATCCGTAATAATGTGGGGATTAGCAATTGGTGGAAAATCTTTCATCCAATTTAAAAAAATCTTTTATTCGAGTGAATATTGGTACTTGGGATTACTCTGTACTGCCAGCTCTTTTACGTTATTTTCAATTGCCTCCTCAGTAAACCTGGGACTTCTTATATTAGCTAATACGTTTTTGTTAGCCGGATATATTTTTGTGGCGGCATACTACCGATCTCAGCGAACTCCACTTACATTCCAATTTAAATTATCAATTCTGTTGACTATTTTTTTCATTGGGGTAGTAATGGTATGCCTAATGCAATGGGGAAGTTTTATCAATCGTGTGAGTTTTGTTAGCACTTTGGGCATCATTTTTTTTATATGGCAAATTACTGAATTACAAATTAACCGTAGACAGAATATTCCTTTTTCTATTTTTTTGGATATCACCATTGTATTAGAACTTTTACTAACAGTGCTAAGGCTATATCTCATTTATTCTGTCGACCCACCAAAAACACTCCACATTTACCAAGAGCACTTTTTGCCTGGCACTGTAAGGAGCGTTTTATTTGGATGTATCGTCTTATCATATGTAGCAATCATCAACTTTAAAATTGAGAGGCTCGGCTTTGAAAATTCACGCATACGTGATGAAATCAATGCAATAAAGTTAGATGCCGCAAAAAAGCTCCTAGAGCAATCCGAAATAAATTTTTTAACCTCACTAAATGCACTTGCAAAAGCCCGAGATAATGAAACTGGCAATCACATTATTCGCACCCAAAACTATGTCAAAACTTTAGCCTTACGAATTCGAAATGACAAGAATCATGTTGAAAGTTTATCTGACCATCATATTAATATGATGTTTCGTGCTGCCCCACTTCACGATATTGGAAAAGTTGGAATACCTGATCGTATTTTGTTAAAAAATGGCTCACTTACAGAGGAAGAATGGGCTGTGATGAAAACGCATACCTTAATTGGTGAATCAATTCTGAAAGCAGCCGATGATGAGATCAATGATGACTGTAATTTATTTTCAATAGCAATCGCAATTGCGGGTGGTCACCATGAAAAATGGGACGGTAGTGGTTACCCACGTGGATTATCTGGAGAATCAATTCCACTTGAGGCTCGCATTATGGCATTAGCTGATATGTATGACGCCCTAGTAAGTAAACGAATTTACAAGAAGGCTTGGACTCATGAAGAGGCTCGGAAAGAAATCATGTCAAAACGAAGCATTCATTTAGATCCTTTAGTAGTTGATGCATTTATTGCTGAAGAGGATGTTTTTAAAGAAATTGCTATTAAATATGATGACGGTTAACAATTTAATCAATGGTTAAGACAATACCATCCAATTCATGTAAATTTCCTCATGAATTTTTAAGGCCCAGATCGCTTCCCCAATGTTACCGATAGGTAATCCAAAATCGAGTTCACTAAGAAACTTAAAATATCCGATATAGCTTCCTCAAACTCTCAAAAAGTAGGCATACTCACTGCTAAAATCAAAAAAGATATCAAAACGAATGAGATGACAATGACAGCGCAAACCATATCGATAAGTAAACTTAACAATCTTAAAACATGGCCCTCTGAAGGGGTCAGCAGAGCACCTTATTGGGTATACACTGACCCTGAAATTTACTTGTTGGAACAAGCAAATATATTTCGAGGAAATGCATGGCATTATTTAGGAATGAATGCAGAGGTTCCTGAAACTGGTGATTACAAAACTACTTACATTGGTGATACTTCTGTGCTCATGGTCAGGGCTGAGGACGGTTCAATTAATGGTATGGTGAACCGCTGTGCTCACAGGGGGAATATGGTTTGTCGGGATGCTTTCGGTAAAGCAGAATCCCTCTATTGTGTTTATCACGCTTGGAACTACGACCTAAAGGGTAATTTAAAAAATGCTGCTTTTAGCCGAGGTATTCGAGGTGAAGGTGGGTTACCCAAAGATTTTGATAAGGCGAATCACGGCCTCACCAAACTACGGACAGAAGTATTATGTGGCTTAGTATTTGCAACTTTTAGTCAGACGGTTGAACCATTAGAGGAATGGCTTGGTGAGGTTGCTTACGGCATTAAACGATTATTAACTCGCCCATTAAAAATTTTAGGGTACGATACGCAGAGAATCAAATCCAATTGGAAAAACTATCACGAAAACCCGAGGGATTCGTATCATGCAAATATCTTGCATACTTTTTATGGCACTTTTGGCTTATCAAGGCAATCTCAAGAATCGGGAATGGTTCTAGATAAGAAGGGGCGTCATTCTTGCTTTTATACCAAAGCAGGAACTGAAAAAAATGATGCTAATTATCAAAACACCACCTCAGAGTTAAGATCACATAATGATCAACTGAAGTTAGAGGATCCATCAATTTTGAAGTGGGTGGATGAGATCGGTGATGGCGTAAGTGTGCAAATATTGTCAGCCTACCCATCCTTTGTGCTTCATCAAATTGCTAACAGTTTAGCAACTAGACAACTCCTGCCAAAAGGACAAAATCAATGTGATCTAGTCTGGACTTATTTTGGCTTTGCAGATGACGATGAACAAACAACCCAAAGAAGATTGATTCAAATCAACCTCGCCGGATCAGCCGGAATGATTTCGGTGGAGGACGCGGCAGTCTGCGAGATGACTTACCGCGCCATTGCAGATGGACAAGTGGGTAACTCCTTTATAGAAATGGGTGGTGTAGATCTTACTTCTGGTGGTTCTAGTAAATTATCCGAACGCGCAATCCGGAACTTTTGGCACAACTACCGTCAAGATATGAACCTTTAAAGTAAAGATTTTTAATGATGAAAAATACTCATTTCCATGCAACAGACTATCGTCAAGTTGAACAATTAATTTATGAATGGGCCAGAAGGATTGATGAAAATCGTGTTGAAGAAATTGCCGATTTGTTAACACCTAGTGGCAGATATACAGTTCAGTCTCGGTTTAATCTGGATAGAAATTTGCCCCATTGCTCCATAGACTGTCATAGTCCCGCGCAATTAAGAGACCGCATCCTTTCCATGCGAATTGCGAATATTTATGAACCGCATCATTATCGACACATGATTTCTGGGATCCAAATCTTAAAGAAAGAACACCAGCAATTAGAAGTTGTTTCAAATTTCTCCATTATCAGAACGATGGAATTAGATGGACAGATTCAAATTGTTTTTACAGGTCAAGCAAGAGATTTAATCTTCATGGATGAAGAAACAACTCTTTTCACAAAAAGACACCTTGTGTTTGATTCAAGAGCAATTGAAACCTTATTAGTAATTCCTATCTAAAGGATGTTCATTTCATGTTTAAAATAAATCTTGATCGAAGAACCATTATCAAACAATCTTTAGCAGTATCTGGCGCAGTCATCACTGGGTCTGTTTTTTCTCAAACCAGTTGGCCGCAAAAACCGATCCGACTCATCGTTCCCAATCCTGCAGGTGGCACTGCAGACGCACTACCCCGACTGCTTGCTGAGCCATTATCGAAGATTCTTGGCCAATCTATTATTGTTGAAAACAAGCCCGGTGCGGCTGGCAATATTGCGGCTGAATATATTTTCAATGCAGATGCAGATGGTTATACCTTGTTTGCCTCCCCTCCTCCAGCACTATCCATTAATGCTAACTTGTATCCGAAGTTAAGTTATCAAGCGGCGCAATTTGTCCCAGTGACAGTTATAGCGGCGGTACCTAATGCTCTGATCGTCAATCCTGCACTACCTTTTAATACTGTGCCAGAATTCCTAAATTATTTAAAAGCCAATCCGGATAAATTAAGCTACGCCTCCCAAGGAAGTGGCTCGACAGCCCACTTAACGGCTGAATTATTTAAACTAAAAACGGGCTTGAAAATGCTCCATGTTCCTTACAAAGGGGATGCGCCAGCAATTACTGATTTATTAGCAGGACATGTGGATGTGATGTTCGGTAATATTGGTGCAACGATGCAGTATGTCAAATCAGACAAATTAAAACTCATTGCACTAACGACTCCAAAACGCAATAAATCATTTCCAAGTACGCCAACCTTGAATGAGTATATTCCAGGGATGATTGCCACAACTTGGTTTGCCATTGTAGCGCCACCCAAAACCCCAGCATCTATTGTGAATAAACTATCAACATCTATCGCCACCATCTTAAAATCACCTGACATGCAGAAGAAATTAGCAGAAATGGGTGCTGAACCG
Organism: Polynucleobacter kasalickyi; assembly: GCF_900176405.1. Taxonomy (GTDB): domain Bacteria; phylum Pseudomonadota; class Gammaproteobacteria; order Burkholderiales; family Burkholderiaceae; genus Polynucleobacter; species Polynucleobacter kasalickyi. The sequence goes on from NZ_FWXJ01000005.1 coordinate 96,809, forward strand.
ATTGGGGATTCGCCTGAAGAAACTATGAAATGGATAAAAGAGGATACCGAGCGATGGAAAGAGGTGATTCAAGCCGGAAAAATCACCATTTAAGAAATTTTATTGCAGATTCAAAAAGAAAAAAGCCTCTAAATAGAGGCTTAGATAAACTACAAAGATAGTTATTTTTATTTCAAGAATTACTTACCAAGAGCTGCATTGACTCTAGGCATCACTTCAGTCGCCATGAGCTCCATAGAGCGTTTTGCTAAAGTTGGATCCATCCAATCATGACAGGCGTAGAGTAAATTACCAAAATCGCCAACTTCTTCTCTAAACTTAAGTAATTGATCAACTACTGAGTTTACAGAACCAGCAATCACTAATCTATTCGTAACATATTCAGGAGTTACGTCTGAGTCTGGCATATTGGGATCCACTTTAAATAAATTACTTCTGCCGCCATTAACTAATTTACGGCTGAGTGATTTAAAGTAAGCATAATAAGGACCACCATCTTCTAAACCATAACGGCGTGCTGTAGCATCATCATCTGCTACGAAAATACTCTTGGCAACACGCCACTCATCAGGATGAGCTACTGCGCCTACAGCTTCACGACCTTCAACATATTTTGGCCAGTGAGTTGCAACCCATTCAGGCATCAAAAAGTTTGCAGAAATTGGCTGCCATCCACGCTTCGCCATTTCTGTAACGCCTTTAGAGTATGGAGCAACCGCTGTACCAACAATTAACGGATAAGGCTTTTGATAAGGTTTCATGATGTAACCTTGACCAATTTCTGGAATCATCGTATTTTGCGTTGAAATTTTCCAGTAATCACCTTCGATGTTGTAAGGAGCTTCGCCATCCCAGATTTTTAAAATCGTATTGATACTCTCCACAAACATAGCATTTCTATCTGATTTAAAGTTACCAAAAACTTCTGCATCAGACATTAATCCACCTGGGCTAATACCCATAATAAATCTACCTTCTAACATGTGATCCATCATCGCTGCTTGAGCGGCGATTGCTGCTGGATGAGAGTTCGGTAAATTAATGGTGCCAGTACCTAATTTAATCTGCTTAGTAGCATGAATTAAGGTTGCTAAAAAAATCATTGAATTCGTGATGGTCTCAGCTGCATCGGTTACGTGCTCACCCACATAGGCTTCACTGTAGCCAAGTTGATCAGCTAGGATGACAGCTTCTCTGTCTTCTTTAAATGTTTCCACCAAGTTTCTTCCTGGAGGATGAATCGGCATCATAAAGGTACTAATTTTCATTTGCTTGTCCGTATTATTTGATTGAACTGCATAAAATGGTTACAAAATACTTAAACTTCTAAAATTATAAGGCAAAGTAATCAATTGATCATTTATAAGCCTAAAAAAAGATCGATTCAATCAGTAAAAACCCTAACTTCAGAAACAAATGGTCTTATTTAAAAAACCATTTCTCTTTTAAAGCTTAAAAAATAAAATAATTAAATCAACAACTTAATCTTGTTTAATTAACATCGGAACAACTGTTTTAGCACCGGCTAAATAAGTAATGATCGTATGTTCAACAATTTCATCAATATCCAAAGATAGAGGAATATTAAAAATCCAACGTCGCTGTCCTAAATAAAAGGTTCTTGAATTAATACCCCAAGCTAATTCAATTTCGCTTTCCTTTAAAGGAATCTCTTGAATACTTGGCAATCCTAACTCTGCCCTCACTTCAATAGCGATTGGTTCTAAAATTCTACTTCTCAAGAATTTCAAATATCTGGTATTAATATCTTCACCTTTTAAGCCAGAGAACATGAAAATTCTGACCCAATCGTAAGTGAGCGATATTTTTGAATAATCCTTATAAAACCTTAAAAGTCGGTCTTTTAAGGGAACAGTCCGATCAGCAATAATCGTTTCCCAATAAGGATTCCAACGCCCCACATAAACTTCTTGGTAGACGCGTTCAATTAAGGCTGCCTTACTAGGGAAATATCGAAAGATCAGTGACTGAGTTACTCCCAACCGACGTGCTAACTCCCTAGTATCGCCATCAAACCCTACCTCCGCAAAAAAAGCGACCGCAGCAGCCGCAATTTCTCGATCACGTTCCTCACGTTTTAAACGCTTCCGAGGGGTTGGACTTATTTGTTTATCAACCACGAGGTCTTTTGCCTTCACCATTGAAAAGTCACTTTTTCGAAGATTAATGTTTCACAATTTCGAGCTGCTTTGTTTCCACGGACCTCATAATTGCTTCAAGTGCGGCTACGTTAGCAAGCATTTCAGCTTGCTGCACAGGATAAGGGCTTACACCACGAATACCTTTAGCAAAAGCCTCTAAGTTAAACCTTACCGTTGGTGCTGGCGGCATAAAATGTGTCGTACGTTCTTGACCACGTAATTGAGTGGTTACGTTCCAACCTGTTGGATTTTCTGGGTGGGTATTGTCTCTAATTTCAATCCAACCATGTGAGCCATAAACACAAAAACGACCATCAAAAGGAGTAGCCAGAATCGCACTAATGAGTGCATTCGCCCCACCTTCGAAAGCGAGCATAATCCCTAAAGTATCGCCATTTTCAAAATCACTACCTCTAGTGGCAAGACGTGCCCAAACCTCTTTGGCCGGTCCAAAAATAGCAATAGCGAGATCCACTAAGTGAATGCCAGTAGCCGTCAAAGGACCCACTGGGGCAAATTTATTGGAAAGACGCCAGTTATCTTTTGGTAAAGCAAAAAACTTATCCTGAGAAAAATTCGCTTCTATTTGTAAAATAGTACCTAAAGTACCTTTCGCAATTTCTTCTCTCAAAGCTACAATAGCTGGCTCAAAACGACGCTCATGACCAATACCTAATTTCACACCAGCTTTATTACATGCTTCGATAGCAGCTTGAGCATCAGTAAATGTAAGACATAGTGGTTTTTCACAAAACACATGTTTACCTGCATTGGCTGCTAATTGAATTTGGTTGGCATGAAATTGATGTGGCGTACATAAAATGATTGCTTCAACAGCAGGATTTTCAATCGCATTCTTAAATTCAGCTCCCACCTCAAAGCCCATGGTCGAACCATCTGTGGTCGCTTGGACAGCAACTTTAGGGTCATTTTCAACCACCATAACAACATTTAAAAACTCACTTGCTTGAAGAGTAGCAGTGATAATTTTTCCCCACCAACCATAACCAATTACAGCAACATTTACAGGATTCATTTTACTCTCGCATTAAGCAGAAATATTTTTAACGAAATTTGATACTAAAGATTCAAACTCTCTTTTACATTCGACATTGGCAATATGTGCGCTTGGCAACATAACATGCTTGCTATTGGGAATGAGGTTAGTTAATGAAGCCACCTCTGCAGTCGGAGCACCCATATCAAATTCACCACTGATTAACAATGTCGGGCATTGAATCTTTGCCGCATAAGGTCTAGCATCGTAAGTCATCACAGCATTACCGCAAGCCATATAACCATCGTTACTTGTCGTTGCAATCATTTGACGTAATTTTTTATCATCCACTGGATTTGCTAGACGATAGCCTTCAGTTAACCAGCGATCAGCAGTACCATCCACGATGGCTTGAACACCTTTTTCATTCACCGTTGCGATACGAGTTAACCATTGAGCTTTTGACTCATCCGTTTGTGAGTGTCTAAAACATGCTGCTGAAAGACTTAAAACACGATCCGTATAGTGAGCAGCCATATACAAACCAAGCATCGCACCTAAAGATAAGCCTAACCAGTGAAATTTTTGAATATTTAATTGATCTGCCAACTCGATAATATCTTTTGCTAAATCTTCAGTTGAAGCAACTGCCCCAACTGCCGGGGTATCACCATGACCACGGTAGTTGTAACGCAAGACCAGAAAATCCTTTTTCCAGGCCTCAATTTGATCATCCCACATGGAATAATTAGCACCTAAAGAATTGCCGATCACTAAAACGGGCGCATTACTGCAACCTTCTAATTGAAATGAAGTAATAGTCATAACTGTCTCTTATTGTGTATTGTTTTAAAAAATAACGATCGTTTGATCACTTTAATATAGACAATCGAATTTGACAAGCATCCAACCAAACAATGAAGTAAATCCCCTAATGTAATATGGGTTTTCCCTAATAAGATTGAAGTTTTTACCGCCTAAATCAGTCGACAATAAAATTTACAACAAATGTTTTCCTTCATCAGATTGACTTCTAATGATCAAACGATTACTATTTATTAAAAATTAAGGAGATTAATATGAGCCCTGTGGATCAAAGTAAAGATACCAAAGAACAAAGCCCCGAATTTGATTCAAGAGATTTTCGAAATGCTTTAGGTCATTTTGGAACTGGTGTCACTGTGATTACAACGATTGATAAAAGTGGAAAGGTTTACGGAGTTACGGCGAGTTCATTTAACTCCGTTTCTTTGTCGCCACCACTCGTCTTATGGTCACAAGTGAAAGCGGCTCCCAGCCATCAAGCTTTTATTGAGTCACCCTATTTCATCGTTAACATTTTGGCGGAAGATCAAAAAGATATTTCAAATCACTTTGCAAGACCTAGTGAAGACAAATTTAAAGATATTCCTCACCACTTGAACGAACATGGCATTCCAATTTTGGATGGCACTCTTGGTCATTTCATTTGCACCAAAGAAAATGAAGTTGAAGGTGGCGATCATTTAATCTTCATTGGTAAAGTTTTAAGCTATTCCTATAACACTTCAGAACACACTGCCCCGCTGTTTTTCTGGAAGGGTAAATATCACTCTGCAGCGGACCATGTTGCATAATAGCTAAATAATTTTTAATTACTAACTTTATAAATATTCAAGGATTCCCATGTCAAACGTTAATTTAGAACAAGCCTTATTAATTGCTAAAACAGCTCTTGAAAAAGGTCGCGAAATGAAGTTTCACCCCCTTACAGTGATCGTATTAGATGCTGGTGGTCAAACGAAAACATTATTACGTGAAGATAATTGCAGCATTTTAAGACAAGATATCGCAATGGGTAAGGCGTGGGGAGCTCTTGGTATGGGGTTTGGTGGACGTGAGTTGGCAAGACGTGCCGAGCAAATGCCAAATTTCTTTGTGGCCTTGAATGCAATGTCTGGTGGCAAAATGGTCCCAGTTCCTGGTGGCGTACTTATCCGTAATGCTGAGGGTCAAATTATTGGTTCTGTTGGTATCACTGGCGATACATCGATTAATGATGAAATCTGCGCAGTTGCAGGTATAACTGCAGCAGGTTTAGTTGCGGATACTGGCGATAAGTAATTTAAGATAAAGTAAATTAAAAATGCCCTGAATACTTTGTATTCAGGGCATTTTTATTGAACAAGTACTGCTTTAATTAGCTAGCAATTAATTGGGCTAAACGCTCAGCACTTAATGGCAAATGCCTTGCCCGAACACCAAGAGCAGCATTCAGAGCATTAGCAATAGCAGCTCCAGTTGGACCAGCAGCCGCCTCACCGCCACCTAGACTTGGCGCATTGGGTTGGTCAAGTAACTCCACTACGACTTCAGGCACCTCAGAGAAGTTCAAAATAGGATATGTATCCCAAGTATTTGACGTAATATTCAAATCATCCCAAGTTGCTTGCTCTTTGAGAGTCCAACTAATTGCCTGAATAATACCCCCTTCAATTTGGTTCAATAATCCATCAGGATTGATGATTCTGCCAGCATCGGCAGTTGACCAAACTTTCTCAACATAAATTTTTTCTTCTACACGAACCTGAACAACTACGGCACAATAAGCGCCAAAGTTTTTATACCTTCCGAAACCAATCCCTAAAGCAGTTCCCTCTGGTAATTGATCACGATTCGACCAATTAGACATTTCAGCAACACGTTGAATAATGGCAATCGATCGCGGATCAGATAAATAAGATAAGCGAAGTGCAATTGGATCTTGCCCAATCGATTCGGCTAACTCATCTAAGAAAGACTCGATGGCATAAGTATTTAAATAGGCACCGAGACTACGAAGTGCCGAAGTTCTTACTGGCACTTGGGGCAACATATGATGACGAATTTCTTGATGGGCAAAGTCGTAAATCGCAACAGCATTTCTTAAACCACCACCATTAGGCAATGGGACATCTTGGGTTGCATCTACAGGATGAGGAGGATCAATCATCCAAGCACCTAATAGATTAATCGTTCCTTGCCAACATCCAGGCCTTGCAATATGAGTCGGCGACCAAACTTCAGATTGCCAAGAAACAATTCTGCCATCCTGATCTAGACCAGCATCAATTTGCATCAAACTTGCAGAGCCAAAAGGCGTAGCAGATAATTCTTCCTCTCTGGTCCACTGTACACGCACTGTCAACCCAGTTTGTTGTGTAATATATGCAGCATCAAAAGCAACATCATCAGCACTATTGTGCCCGTAGCAACCAGCGCCGTGCAAGTGAATCACATCAATGGTCGAGGCATCTTGACGAAGACCAACAGCAATTTGATCCCTTAACAAATGTGAACCTTGAGTATGCGACCAAATAGTTAAATGTCCATCAACCATTTGCGCTAAAGCACAAGCTGGTCCAATTGAGGCATGAGCAATAAATGGTCTAGTGTATCTTGCCGACATCTTGGTGACAGAAGTGCCAGACTCACCACGGTTAAATACAATATCATCACTAGATGGTAGAGTCGTTAAAATTTCTTCAATAGGACGCTGACGCTCAACAAATGCTGGCAATTTCCATTGAACACATTGATGGGCTTTTGTCAAACTTGCAACTAAAGCAGCTTCATTTTTTCCTAAAATCGCTAAAAAACTACCACTGTGAACCACCTGTTCAACACCGTTTAAAGCTTTAATAGCTTCTAGGTCAACCGATTGAATGGTTGACTGAGCATGACTATGCCGAATCATTCTGGCATGGAACATTTCTGGCAAGACGACGTCATGAATAAATGCGCCCGTAGATAACTTATCTACTAAGTCTTTTCTAGGAACACTTTGTCCAATAATAGATTCTTTCGCTTGAGATGCAGATGCAACTGCTTCTGGAAGGGATTGAACTTTGATATGAATATCAATTTGAGGAGCTAGCTCAGCATAAGTAACTGTTTTTTCCTTGCCTGGGCAAGAAAAAATACCAGCTTTAATTTCAATCTGCTGAACATCAACACCCAGTTCTTTAGCCGCCGCATTTAAAAAGAGCCAACGAGCATGTGACAATGCACAACGTAATGAGGCCCCACCATTTTCTATGGATTGACTACCTGCGGTATACCACTCATTTGGCGAATGAAAGGTATTACCTGCAACCCAATGAATTTGATCTAAGGTAATGCCAAGTTCTTGACAGGCAATTTGCTGCAGAGCTGTCTGTATCCCCTGGCCCAACTCTACTTTACCGCTAAAGACTGATAACAATGGTAATTGATCTAAACCAAACCATTGATCTAACATCGGATGAGATTGAATATACGTAGGTAAAGGATTTGTTTGATTGTTGGTACTCATACTACTGACTCCTTTGATAAAGTCTCAACGACGCTAGCAAGTGCACGGAAAATTCGAACATGTGTTCCGCAACGACATAAATTTGCATCTAGTGCTGCATTTTGTTCAGCTCTGCTAGGGTTTGGATTTTTCTTTAACAAAGCAGTAATCGACATCATGATGCCATTAATGCAATAACCACATTGAGCAGCTTGTTCTTTTATAAAAGCTTCTTGAACCAATTTGCCAATGGGGTCTAACTCAAGACCTTCGGCCGTCAATACTTCCTTTTGACTAATTGACCATAAAGGTGTGTCACAAGATTGGGTAGCAGTACCATCAACAATCACTGTACAGGCGCCGCAGTTACCACTCCCACAGCCAAAGCGGGAACCTTTATGGTCCAGATCATTCCGGAGTACGTACAACAATGGGGTATTCTCATTGGTAGTTACTTCACATAACTTTCCATTGAGTTGAAATTGAGTTGAGTTTGACATAAGTTAAAAGAAAAAATTAAATGTGATTAATAAAAATTACTTACAGTAGGTATTAATAAACCAAGCTGGCACAGCTGTTCCATCAGAATTTCCTAGTCCTGCAGCAGATGTCTTATCTAGTTCAGCAAGTGCGGCTTGAGTGACAGGGACATCCCACCCCAATGATTGCGCTTCTTCAATCATCGTTCTTAAATCTTTACGAATATTATCAAGTGTAAAGGCTGCTGGAGGTTGTGGCTCACCTTTTAAGCAAGAAACTAAGGCAGGGACTCTGGCCTTCATCATATTTGGAGCACCAGATGTATCTGACAAGATATCCATCAAGCGCTCTGGAGAAATATCTAACTTGGATGAGATAGATAAAGCCTCGCTAAAGGACTGCCAAAACACCAAGAGGGGTAAATTAACAGTCAACTTTAAAGTAGCTCCTGAGCCATTGGCGCCGACATGTTCAACCCGACGGCACAGTTGCTCTAAGATGGGTCGAGCACGGGCCACAGCTGAATCACTACCGCCCACGAGTCCTAATAACTTACCATCACGAGCCGGCGTAACTGTGCCACCGACTGGACAGTCGACAATCTCACCGCCTAAAGTCTTCACCTCTTCCGCTAATGCAATTGAGGTTGAAGGGCGAACAGTACTCATTTCGATAATTAACTTGCCAGCTAAATTAGCTTTCAAGACTCCGTGTTCGCCGCGATATGCTGAATCAATAGCTGAAGCATCAGTCAGCATGGAAATCATAATATCAACTTGATTGATGACATCCATTGGAGATGATGCGGTTTTTGCGCCAAGAGCTACTAGAGGAATAGTCTTCTCTAAAGATCGATTCCAAATAATCATTTCGTGACCACATTGAATGAGTCGCTCAACCATCGCTCCACCCATTTTGCCAGTACCAATTAATCCTAGTTTCATCTAAGTCTCCATAAAGTAATGATTAGAAATATCTCAATTTAGCGTTGTATTATCGCTGACTTTTCAAATGATAATTAATAGTGATCAAAGAATCAATAAAGTTCAATTATTTAATCTTTTTTTACGAGCGATTGAGGTTTAAAGATATCAACTAAATGCCTCATTTTGGTTCAATTTTTTCAAAAATAGGTAGATACCCTTATATTTTAAAGCCATAGAATCCTTTAATCTCCCTAATGTGATTGATCGTTACTTTAAATAATTGATAAATTTGGTCTCAATTTTTTAACTGATCAAGTAATCATTAGTGAGTTAAATAGGTTAATTTTTTACGAATTTTAGTAAGGTATTACTTTTTTCAACATTGGAGGAGACACCATGAGTTTAGATCGTCGTTCTTTTATACAAGGTACTGCAGCAGCAGGTTTATCCCTAGCAGCTCCTAGCATCTTACTAGCACAAAGTAATGAGCCTGTAAGAATTGGTTTGTTAACTGTTAAAACTGGCCCTCTCGCCTCAGGCGGCATTGACATGGAATTGGGCTTGAAACAGTGGTTAGCTGAAAACAACAATATGATGGGTGGTAAAAAAGTTGAGTTGACAGTTGCCGATACTGGCGGAGTTCCTGCCAACACAAAAACTAAAATTTCAGAATTGTATGAGCGTAACAAGGTCCATGCAGTGATGGGGCCTTTAGCTGCCTTTGAAGCTTTAGCTGTGGATGATTATATTAAAGCTCAAAAAATCCCAACATTATCTGTCGCTGCGGCAGAAGATATGACACAACGTAAACCAAATCCATGGTTCGTTAGAGCGACATCTACATCATCACAATGTGCTCACCCAATGGCAGAATACTGCGCAAAGGTGAAGGGTTACAAACGTATGATCATGATTGCCGACGACATTGCATATGGTCATGAAATGAATGCCGGTTTCCAACGTGTATTCGAAGAAAACGGTGGCAAGATTGTTCAAAAACTTTTCTCACCATTAACAGTGCCTGATTATGGTAGTTTCTTGGCTCAATTGAATCCAAAAGTAGATGCAATTTTCTTAGGGTTTGCTGGCTCAAATGGCTTTAGATTTATTCGCCAATTTAATGAATATGGCTTAAATGGCAAAATGGCAATTGTGGGTGGTATGACAGCAATTGATGAAGCCGTTTTAAAGAACATGGGTAACGAAGCTTTAGGTATTGAAACTGCTTGCTGGTACTCTGCCGAGTTAAACAATCCAATCAATAATAAATTTGCTCCAGCCTTCCGTGCTGCGAATAAATATGACCCTGGTTTCTACGCTGCTGCAACTTATACCAACGCGGCTGTTTTGGATGCTGCAATTAGAGAAGTGAATGGTAATGTGGCAAACAAAGAAGCTTTAATGGCTGCTTTGAAAAAAACCAATATCCCAACTGCTCGAGGCCCAGTAAAATTTGATAGCTTTGGTAATATTGTTGGTGACGTTTATATCAGAAGAGTAGAACGTAAAGACGGTCGTTTAGTCAATACAGTTACTAAGACTTATACGAACGTAAGCCAATTTTGGACATATGATCAAAAAGCGTTCTTAGCAAATCCTGTTTACTCTAGAGACTTCCCACCAGCGAAGAACCTTGAGTCTTAAGCAATATCGATCATCACATTAAGTAATTAGGTTAATTTTATGCAATTTTGGGTAATTCAAACCCTTAATAGTCTCGCACTCGGAGGATTGCTATTTATGCTTTCCTCTGGGTTTGCGTTGATTTTTGGGTTAATGCGCATCGCGAACTTGACGCATGGTTCGTTATTTATGATTGGAGCTTATTTAGCTGCTGCCACACTGCGAGAAGGCTACAGCCTTTTTGTCGCTGCGATAGTAGCGATGGTAGGCGTTGCGATCATCGGAGGTTTAATCGAACGATTTATATTACGTGCACTGAGCAATAATTCACAAGGACAAGTTTTAGCTACTCTTGGTCTATCTTTTGTTGCAGCGGATGCATGTTTAATGATTTGGGGTGGTGATCCAATTCCAATCAACGCTCCTGAAATGTTTAGATCACCGATCGAAATGTTTGGTTTTATGTTCCCGACCTATCGATTAGTGGTTTTAGTAGTGTCGATTGTGATCGCCATTGGCCTCTATTTATTGATGGAAAGAACACGTCTTGGTGCAATGATTCGCGCTGGAGTTGATGACATGCAAATGGCACGTGCTGTAGGCATACCTGCATCCTTATTGTTCACCGTAGTCTTCTGCCTTGGTGCACTTTTGGCAGGTCTTGGTGGCTCAGTAGGTGGTCCAATGTTAAATGCCTATCCGGGACTAGATGCTGACATGCTTCCATTAGCACTAATTGTAGTAATTCTTGGTGGAGTTGGAAGTTTAATTGGTACTTTTGTAGCGAGTTTCATCATTGGTTTTATTTATACCTTTGGTATTGCTCTAGTTCCAGATCTTGCCTACGTTATTTTGTTTTTACCGATGGTTTTTGTAATTGCATTCCGACCATCCGGGCTTTTTGGGACGATGAAAGCATGATTTTGAAAAATAATTATTTCTATTTAGCTGTTGCATTAATTCTGACGATTGCACCATTATTTTTTGGGGAGTATTACGTCAATTTAGGAAGCCAAATTATGATTGCGGCAGTATTTGCTGCAAGCCTTAATATTTTGGTGGGGTATGGTGGTCTCACTTCCTTAGGTCACGCAACTTATTTAGGTTTATCAGCCTATACGTCTGCCTGGTTATTCCTTAAAACTGGATGGGACCACGGCACTACAGCCATTATTGCAATTGTCTTTACAACCGTCATTGGTGCAATTTTTGGATGGATTTCCCTACGGGCCTCTGGCTTAAGTTTTTTAATGCTGACTCTGGCCTTATCTCAAATTATTTGGGGAATCGGCTATCGCTGGGTAGCTCTCACCAATGGTGATAACGGCTTATCTGGTTTAACACGCCCATCTCCTTTCGGTTGGGACCTAGAAAACAGCACCAACTTTTATTGGTTTACATTAATCATTACGATTGGCTGTTTATTTTTTATTGGTCTGATTGTGAACTCTCCCTTCGGAGCAAGCTTAAAGGGAACGCGTGATCAAGATAAGCGGATGAGTGCCTTAGGATTTAACGTTTGGAAAATTCGTTGGGTTAGCTTTGTTATTTCAAGCTTTTTCGGTGCTATCTCTGGTCTCTTGTACATTTACTTTAATAAATACGTCCATCCAAGTGTGATGTCCATCACCTCTTCGGCTGAGGCTCTATTGTGCGTGATTGCTGGCGGAGCTGGAACACTTGCAGGTCCAATTTTAGGATCGATCCTCATTGTTATGTTAAAAAATTATGTTTCTGGTTTTGTGGAACGTTGGAATATGCTGTTAGGAATTATTTTCGTCTTTATTGTTATCTTTATGCCGACTGGAATGGTTCCTGGAATTCTTCAACTCAAGAACCGTTTGTTTGGAGTTAAAAAATGACCATCGCTCTAGAAGTTAAAGATCTTAAAAAAAGCTTTGGTGGTGTAGCTGTTACCCAGAGTGTCAATTTACAAGTAATGCCTGGTGAAAGAAGGCTGATTATCGGCCCTAATGGAGCTGGCAAAACCACCCTCTTCGCGCAAATTACTGGTGATTTACTGCCTGACTCTGGTCAAGTGTTTTTGTATGGTAAAAACATGATTGGCCAACCAGTCCATAATCGAGCCCACCTTGGCATGAGTAGGACTTATCAAATTATTACGCTATTCTCAAAGGATAGTCTTGCTCATAACGTCGTGCTTTCACTCCTTGGTATTCATAAAAGAAAAAATCAAATCTTTAAGGGTTTACCTGCGAATGATCCGATTTATGATGAAGCCATAGAACTACTAGATAGCGTAGGTCTAAAAGCTCAAGCGCATCGTCGTGTTACCGAGATTTCTTACGGAGAGCAAAGACGCGTAGAAATCGCTTTAGCACTAGCCCAAAAACCAAAGGTCCTATTACTCGACGAGCCCTTGGCTGGACTATCAAGAGATGAGCGCGTTTTAGTGGCTGATTTAATTAAATCAATTTCAAAAGAAACTGCAATAGTAATGATCGAACACGATATGGATGTAGCTCTTGCATTTGCAGAGAAAATTTTAGTATTGCAATATGGCAAAGTAATTGTTGATGGAGACCGTGATACGGTGGTGAATGATCCTAAAGTTCAGGAGGTGTACCTTGGTCACTAATGCACTCGAACTGAAAAATGTTAATTCATACTATGGTGATAGCCATGTTTTATATGATCTATCACTTGATCTAGAGGAAGGCACTTTACTCGCCCTGTTAGGTCGTAATGGCGCTGGAAAAACAACGCTGATGAAAACCATTTCTGGTTTGTTAACGCCAAAGAGTGGTGAGATATTATTATTTGGAAAAAATATCGCAAAAGAGAAACCAGAGGTTATCGCTAAAGCTGGAGTTAGGCTAGTACCTCAGGGGCGCCGCATATTCCCAAGCTTAACGGTAGAAGAGAATTTACTGGTTGCCGAGCAAAAACGTCCAATTAAAGCAATGTGGAATTTGAAAAGAGTTTATGAACTTTTTCCCCAACTTGAAGTTCGCATCAAGCAACGTGCTGGCACGTTATCCGGTGGCGAACAACAGATGCTTGCGATTGGCCGTGCTCTTATGGGTAATCCCGATGTTTTATTACTCGATGAGCCATCCGAAGGTCTTGCCCCGTTGATCGTTGCTGAAGTCGCAAGAGGTATTGAGTTGATCAAAAATGAAGGCCTTTCGATTATCTTGGTTGAGCAAAACTTTCAATTAGCGATGAGCGTAGCGGATAATGTAGTTGTATTAAATACTGGTGAAATTGCCTATCAAGGCCCAGCCAAAGATGTTCACGAGAACCCTGAGTTGGCAACTAAGCATCTTGGTGTTTTTTAACTTTTTCTTTTTAAATAGAGGTCATCATGTTTTACACTTGTTCTTCATCTTGTTCTAACCCTGCGCATAACCACGGATCTTCTGACTCTGCAGAGATGATGGCAACTAGCGCAACAAAAAAAGCGTCTGCCAGTAGTAAAGGTGCTGTAAAAACTGCAACTAAAACGCCTGCAAAGAAAGTTTTAGCGCCTACTCAAAAAATGGTTAAAAACAAAAAAGGTCAACATTTGGTTGTTGACATTCACTGCCATTATTTAAACCCAGAAGTTAATGCTAAGACAGCCCATCTGAACGCTGCCTCTTATGATCCAACAGTAATTTTTGCTACAGATATTACAAATGAAACGAATACTGCTCAAATGAAAACGAGAGCTCCTAAATTAATGGGAGTAGATGAGCGTTTAAAAGATATGGACAAAATGGGCGTTGATATTCAAGCAGTTGCTCCAGCTCCATATCATTACTTTTACTTTACAGAAGCAGGCCTAGGAGCGAGCTTAGCTCGTGACGTGAATGATGGTATTGCTAACGTAGTAGCAGGGAATCCTGACCGCTTTGTTGGACTTGGTTCAGTTCCACTTCAAAATGCCGAATTAGCGGTCAAAGAACTTGAGTATTGCGTTAAAACTTTAGGGCTTAAAGGTGTTGAGATTTGCACGAATGTGAACGGTAAAAATTTAACTGATCCGAGTCTTGGACTCGAGAAGTTTTTTGCCAAAGCAAATGAACTTGGTTGCGTCATTTTCATGCACCCATTGGGCTTTACACAAGGTGATCGCCTCAGAAACCACTACTTTAATAACGTTATTGGTAATCCCTTAGAAACAACAGTAGCAGTTAGCCATCTCATTTTTGATGGCATCATCCAACGCTATCCAAAAATTAAATTCATCGCTGCTCACGGTGGTGGCTTTTTAGCTCACTACTGGGCACGTATGGATCACGCATGGGGTGCTCGTAAAGATTGCCGCACAGTAATCAAGAAAAAGCCTTCTTCTTATTTAGAAAAGATTTACTTCGATACCATCACGCATGATTCAGAAATGCTTGGTAATTTAATCCGTCGGTTTGGTGCAGATCACGTGATGCTTGGAACTGACTACCCATATGACATGGCTGATGATCATCCATTAGATACCATCAGAGGCGTTAAGAGATTATCTGCTGACGATCGCAAGTTGATTGAAGGTGGTAATGCTGTCAAAATGATGAAAATTAAAATGAAGTAATATTCATCAAATTTCATGCAAAAAAATGCCCTCAGTTCATTTACTGAGGGCATTTTGTTATTCCGGAAGCGCTTATTTTTCGATATTGTTTGAAACTGGATAGTCTCTTGAATAAACAGGTTTAGAAATAAACTCAGCCGTTTTGTAATTCCAAAATTGAGTTACGTTTGGATAGGTTTTAATAATGTTATTCGTTAAACGACCATCAATCCTCACTACCTTACGAATGTATACATTCATGATTGGATTACCCAAAGCATCTAAGGTTATTTTTCCACGGGGATCATCATTTACCGTAACATTGCGCAGCGCACTCATAAAGTCAGCTTTATTTTCAATATTTCCTTTTACTTCTTTTAAAGCTTTTTCTAACATCAAGGCTGCGCCATAAGCACCTACAGAATAATAGCCGGGTGCTTGTTTGAAGTCTTTAATCATACCCTGTGCAAATTTTTCATTGTTAGGATTTTTAATTGTCTCAGCGTACCAACCTGAAGAAATGATGTCTAAGGCTTCATCTCCCATTGATCCTAAAATTCCCTCATCCACTGCCGTCATATTCGCAATCACAGGCAATTTTTCTTTCATGCCATACTCTTTGTACTGACGAAGAAACTTCACGCCATTACTACCCGCAAATGCGACATATACGGCATCAATATTTGGTTTAATTTGACTAATGTAGGCTCCATAATCAGCCGTATTTAAAGGAGCCCATAGTTTCTGGACAACCTTACCACCATTTTCTTCAAAGGTTCTTTGGAAACCACCAACGTTTTCATGGCCAAAGGCAAAATCATCACCAATGATTGCAATACGCTTATATTTAAGCTCTTTTGCAGCATACTCACCGAGAGGATGGTTCGCCTGCGCAGAACTACCAACAGCCCGCACAAACCAAGGATTAGGCTTACGTTGGGTTAAGTCCTCAGCTCCGGCAGATGGCGAAATAGTGGGTACTTCAGAGCGTTTAATATAGTCATCAACCGCAATCGCTTCAAAAGCCGCAAGAGGCCCAATCACAACGTGGACTTTATGCTTTTCAACCATTTCTTGCATTTTTGCTTTTGTAATCGCTGGTTGACCACCTGTGTCACCAGTAAATAACTCCACTTTTCGACCAGCAATTGTGTTGTTTCTTTCTTTTAAAAAGAGTTTTATAGCCTCTTCCATTTGAATTCCACCAGCAGCTAAAGCACCAGATTTGATGGTTAAAAAACCAACCCTAATCGGATCTGTTGAAGCAGCAAAAGTTGTTTGAAAGGAACCCAATCCAATGCCTAATGAAGCAATTAGAATAGCTAGTGTTTTTCTTTTAAGATGCATATTTATCTCCTAATTAATCGTGGAGTAATTATGCTATATTTAGGCGATTGAAAAAAGTTTAATTCATAAATAAATCTTTTCGGAAATGCAATTCATCATGAAAAATTATTATTAAAGAGACTCTTCAAACACTTACAGCTCATTTTTGGAAAACTAATATGTCACTCAATTTCGAATCAGTCAATATTCAATTTAATCAACATCAACTCAGCATCAAAACTTATGGCACTGGCCCTGCTATTGTCTTATTCCACTCTTTGCTTGCAGATCAAACTAGTTTTGAAAAAGTGTTGCCAAGTTTAATGAAAAACCATCAGGTCATCGTTTTAAGTTTACCGGGCTTCGAATCTTCAAGTTTTGTTGGTGGCGCGTTAGATACCATTGCTGATCAAATTGCGGGTTCATTAAAAACACTCAATTTATCACCAGCACCCATCTTTATTGGTAATGGCTACGGTGGCTTTGTTGCCCTCAACACAGCGCTTAGACACCCTTCACTTG
This sequence comes from Polynucleobacter kasalickyi, assembly GCF_900176405.1. Taxonomy (GTDB): domain Bacteria; phylum Pseudomonadota; class Gammaproteobacteria; order Burkholderiales; family Burkholderiaceae; genus Polynucleobacter; species Polynucleobacter kasalickyi. The sequence continues at coordinate 113,646 of NZ_FWXJ01000005.1, forward strand.
CATCCAAATTAGTCCTAGCAGATTGTGGTGCATGTTTTTCTGAACCGGGTCGTGCAGCTTTCCGTGGTATGTCAGAAAATGCCAAGAATAATGGTTTAACTGCAATCGCAGATGTGGCTATGCGCCGTTTGTTTGCCCCAGCTTATCAAGAACAACATCCAGAATTAATTGCGCAAAGAAAAGAACGTTTCTTAAGTATGAATTTAGAGACGTTTCATGGTGCTTGCAATGCCCTATCGACCATGGACTTAAGACCCTTGGTAAAAGACTTACAAATTCCTTCTTTAGTACTTTGCGGTGAATTTGATGAGGCCACCCCTCCTGCTATGTCAGAAGAGCTCGCAAGTCTATTGCCAAATGCTAGCTTAAATATTTTGCCAGGCCTTGCTCATGTTCCACAATTACAAGATCCTGAAGCCTTTTTTGCAGCCATTGATCATTTCATCAATAGCTAAACAAAAAATCATTTTTTAATTTCCGATTAACTCATTATTAATTTTTAAAGATCTCAAAGATGACAACTAAATCAAGTACATCCGTTGCCAAAAAGGCTCCAACAAAATCTGTAGCGAAAAAAGCTCCTACCAAGACAATTAATGCCACTCCAGCTCCAACCAAAGTTGGTGTGGTTGGGTTGGGCATTATGGGCTCTTCCATCGCTACCAATCTGCATGCATCAGGCTTTTCTGTCTTCGGCTTTGATCCGAGCAAAGAGCAACAAAAATTACTAAAAAAAGTTGGTATCACGATCTGCCAACAAGTCTCAGAAGTAGCGAAAGAATGTGACTTTTTATTACTATCACTCCCATCCGTTTATGCCTTAAAAGCGGTCTCTGAAGACATTGCTGCGAATGCCAAAAAAGGTACTATCGTTGCCGAATTAGGTACATTACCGCATGATGCCAAAGAAGCTGCCCGCGCATTACTTGCGACAAAAGGTATTACCTTATTGGATTGCCCTCTTTCAGGCACTGGTGCACAAGCAAAAACTAGAGACTTAGCTGTTTATGCCAGCGGTGATAAAAAAGCAATTGCGAAAATGGATGCTGTCTTTGAAGGCTTTGCCCGCGCAAGATATAACGTTGGTGAATTTGGGCAAGGAATGAAAATGAAATTAGTTGCCAATCATCTTGTTGCCATTCACAATGTAGCTGCTGCCGAAGCAATCTTATTAGGTGCTGAAATGGGCTTAGATGCTAACCAAGTAGTGGAAGTTATTGGCGATGGTGCTGGTAGTTCAAGAATGTTCCAAGTACGTGGCCCTTCAATGGCCAACCGCACTTGGCATGAAGCAACTATGAAGATTGAAGTTTGGGCAAAAGATATGCACTTGATTGGCGAGGCGATTAAATCTTACAACGTCCCAGCTCCTTTGTTCAGTTCATGTATGCCAATTTATCACGCTGCAGCTGCATTAGGGCATCAAAAAGATGATACTGCTGTGGTATATAAAGTATTAGAAAATTGGTCAACGAGTGCAAATAAAGCAACGGTTAAAAAGAAAAAAACCAAGTAATAGATTATCGACCTAATCTGCGATAAAAATGTTGGATGTGTGAGTTACTGCGCACATCCAATGTTTTTATTGGCTTCGCTAAATTAATACCTTCAAGTGTCGTACAACGACTTAAAGCCACATAAACTTGACCTGGTGCAAATGCACCACCTGCTAAATCAACCGTTACACGCTCCAGAGTTTTCCCTTGGCTTTTATGAATCGTCACAGCCCACGCTAACATCAATGGGAATTGCTGAAAGCTACCATTCACGACAGGTTTAATTTGATCCAACTTATCGTCGTATTCATACTGATAAGATTCCCAAGTAAAAACTGGCACTTCTACAAAATTTGAAAACTTCGACGATTTACCAATTGGGGGATCAATTTCTACGGTTACGCTATCGCTAGAAAACTGGACTACTCTTCCCAGTGAACCATTCATCCATTTCCTAGGGATATTTTTATCATTGGCCGTGAACATCACTCTCGCGTTAATCTTCAAAGTTAAGTCTAGGGGTGATGGCAAATTTCTCTCATCAACTACAAACTTCCCCTCCATCCGACCGCGATACACTTTAGTCGTAGTATCTAAAGCACTCATAGCTTGTTGATTAATATTATCAGCGCGTTGATTGGTCGTGGTTAAGACAATGGCATTCTCATTGTTGACGGAGCTTGGCTGGTAGCAACTATCGTTAATGATCCGTAGCGCTTGCTCAACTCCTTGATTGGTTCGTACTTGATTTAACAAACTCGTAAAAGACTCATCTTTTTGCCGAAATATTTTTTTGAGCTCAATAAAAGTTAACTCACGACCACGAAGTGCCATGGCATGAAAAAAATAGGGTTCTTCATAATCCCGACTTCGTAGCACCTCAAGTTCCTCTGCTCGAACTACGGGTGGTAACTGAAATAAGTCGCCTACAAAAATAACCTGAACGCCACCAAAAGGTCTTCCCTCACGCGGGCCATTGACTCTTAAAAACATATCAATCGCATCCACCATATCAGCTCTTACCATTGAGACTTCATCAATAACCAATATGCCTAATTTATTGTAGAGACGACGATCTTTTAACTTCTTAATATCTTCTTCAGGGAAAATCAAACGCGGTGGAAATTTAAAGAAAGAATGAATCGTCATGCCGCGAACTTGCAGAGCCGCAACACCCGTTGGAGCAACAACGGCCAACTCTTGGGTAGAGTTGGTTCTTAAATAATTAACTAAAGTGGACTTACCGGTTCCAGCTCTACCACTAATAAAAATAAAAGGATCTTTACGTTCAATCGCGGCTAGAACCGCTTCATATTCAGAAGTTATTTCTATCAAAGCAACATTCAATCTTTGGCAATAATAGGTTGATCAGCCTGAGCCAAATACTCATCGACAATTTCCTGAAATGCATTTTCAAACACTTCGATGGGTTGCGCACCTTGTAACAAGTACTTTTCATTCATGATAATCGATGGTACGGAGTTGATATTTAAATGACGATAATGCTCTTCCATTTCACGAACTTCTTGACCATATTGTCCAGAGTTAATAATTTCTAAAGCTTGTAATGGATCTAAATCTGCTCTCTCCACCGCAGCACATAATTTATAGGGGTCCTCTAAGTCTTCATTGCGACAGAAACAGGTTTCTAACAACTCTCTCTTCAAACGATACTGTGCAACATATCCATGCTCTTCCAAAGCCCAATGAAGCAAGCGATGACAAGTAAAGGTGTTGTAAATCATTGGTCGAATTTCATCATTAAAATCAAAGCCCGCTAACCTAGCGTGCTCTCGAATTTTTATTTGATTAATCTTGATATCATGCGCAGAAGAGCCATACTTTTCTGTCAGATGATCAATCGTATTCATCCCACCTCTTGGCACATTTGGATTTAATTCAAATGGTCTAAAAAATATCTCAACTTCTGCCTGATCAGCCATATTGAGGGCTGCTTGCTCAAGATGCCCCAATCCCACAGCACACCAAGGACAAGCCACATCTGAAACGAAATCTACGTGAATTTTTACTCTCATAAGTATATTATCTAACGAATTAAAGTCTAAGAAAAGTTTTAAATAAAACCCCATACTACAACAACAAAAAATTACTGCCAAAGAAACGCATTCAACTTTGACATCCTCCCGGCACTAAAGGACGCGGATTCCTCCTACGAGACGCTCATGCCCGAGCGCAAGAATGTTTCTGACCGCATTGAGTCGGGTAAATTATCGTAATCAATCCCATCTGCTATCCTAATTAAACTGTCCGACTTTCATGGGTCAGTTCAGAAGAAGGGAGATTTCTTTCTGAGAATTTTGTTAAATAGGGTAAATAATCGAGTTAGAAATCATTTCAGAATCAAATACACAGTTTCTTGATTTGATCTTTAACTGATTATTTACAAATTCTAATTCGTCAACATATCGACCAACATTCATTACCTCAGAAGTTTGGTTAAACTTGGTTCGAAACACAGCATAGTTGGTTTCACAAAGAACTCTTTGTTCATTTGACTCTGTAATCATTGGTAGACTAATAATGTGCCTTTGATAATAGGGGTCATGGTACAGGGTATTGGTAATCCCGTATACACGATCTTTCAGCATGCCTTTTGAGAGTAACGCCAGGGTGCATAGAGGCATTTGACGATCAAAATTTTCTCTTGGTTGAATCTTATAAGTGCATTCCTCAACAAAAAGATCCATCCACGCTTCCCAATTCGAATGGTCAATTGCACTGGCATACTGCGCATTTAATTGAATAATAGTTGATAGTAAGTTTGTTGAATCCATTGACTATTTCCCCATCACTTTGCGCCAATATTGGTACATTCCACGAATTAGAGTTTCAGTCACCATATGGTTCGTATTTTCACTTGTATGACCACCTAATTGGACAAGTGCACGGTGACTTGGATGTTGTTCAAAGCCTTTTTGGGAAAGTTCAATGACTTCTCCGTCATCAGCTGAAACAAAGCCCGCAGGACCAAATAGATTGGCCTGTATCAGGCGTCTTTGAGTCATTTCTTCGCTGTCGTCTTTAAAACCAAAATGGGTCCAAACAAAATCAAATGAGCCGTTACCATTGGGTTGAATATGACGCGTTGAAACACTATTGACTTGCTGCTGAATAATTACCGAAGGAAAGAGGGTAAGCATCACGGCTGTTGGTCCATTCCACCAAGACTCTTCGACGATATCAATTAAGCGTTTATCTTGAATTTCCATGGTGTCTTTAAACGTCGTAACTCCAGCAGTAACCTCTGTCGATTTAACTCCAGCATTACCTCTACGCGAAACCATGGCCGCATGTCGGTAATGCTTATCCATCAGTAATTTGGCCTCATTATCGGCACGCCAAAGTCCATAAGTAACGAACCAGGTATGCAATAACCCAGGATGGTACGGGTCTTTAATATTCTCTTGCATCAGTTTCCAGTTACCTGGAATTTTTTGACGGTTATATCCCAGAATGGTTAGTTCTCTACCATCAAAAAGACGATCAAAATAGGTAATGATTTCTTCACCTAGAAAGTCTTCGAGAGATTCAACTTCAAGATCAAAGCTGGCGAATACTACTCCACCTCGCTTAGCCACCTTTAACTGTGTTAAGTGATGTTCTTTAGGATTAAATTCCTTGGGCATACCACCTTGAACTTGACCGTCTTTCTTAACACCTCGTCGAAAAGGTACACCTTGTAAGTCACCTTTTAAACTATAGTTCCACTGATGATAGGGGCAAACAAACTCCGTTTTATTGCCGTGTCTTTCACGGCAAAATTGCATCCCTCTATGGGCACAAACATTCTCTACAACATTGATTTCGGCATCTTGTCCACGCACCATAATTACCGAGCGTTCTCCAATGACGGTTCTTTTGAAGTCACCTGGATTTGGAATCTCAGCTTCTAAGCCAACGTAACACCAATGGCCTTTGTAAAAAAAATTATCTAACTCTTCTTTATAGATCTCTGGATTTGTATATACTTCAAAGGGTATTTGACTCGTATCTTGAAATGGCCAACGAAAGTCGTCAATTTTTGAGGTAGAAATATTGGAATTGTGGGCTTGATTAGTCATCATTATTTAATTGAAATTGTTTCATCAATTTTAAATTCCTAAATATTTTGATAAATCAGGATGATTAAAGACTTCTTTAGCATCACCTTGCAAAACAACTTGTCCTTTTTGTAAGACTAAAGCTCGGTCAGAGTGTTGTAATACTTTGCGCCAATCACGATCAACAATTAACGTAGCAATACCACTGCTGCGTATTTCTTTAATCACTCGCCAAATTTCAGCAACAATTAATGGTGCTAAACCTTCCGTAGCTTCATCCAGAATTAATAACTCAGGGTGAGTCATTAATGCACGACTAATGGACAGCATTTGCTGCTCTCCACCCGACAATTGATCACCCAAATTAGTTAATCTTTCAGCAAGACGAGGAAAGGTACTTAAGACACGATCAAAGGTCCAATCAACCTCACCATGACGACCAGGTCGAGCAGCCATTAATAAATTTTCTTTAACTGTTAAATTACCGAAAATTCCACGACCCTCTGGAACATAAGCAACGCCAAGTCTTGCGACTTGATAAGGTTGCATCTGCATGGCATCAACCCCGCGAATAGCAATGTGCCCTTCACGCTGAGTCACATGACCAAGTAATGTTCGAATGAGAGTACTTTTTCCCATGCCATTTTTGCCTAAAAGACCAATTGTCTCTTTACTTTGAATATGTAAATCAATGCCATGTAAAACATGACTAGATCCATACCAAGCATGAATATCACGAGCATCTAATAAGTGATTCACGCATCCTCCCCTAAATAAGCAACTTTTACATCCTTGTTTTCTTTGACTTCGGCAGCGGTGCCATGGGCAATGACAGAACCATTCACCATCACTGTGATGACATCAGCCACTTTAAAAACAGCATCCATATCATGTTCAACTAATAAGATTGCATGATCTTTTCTAATCTCCATCAGGAAATTAAGCATTCGATCTGTTTCATCAGCACCCATACCCGCTAAAGGCTCATCAAGCAACAAAACTTGAGGATTGGTGGCTAAGCACATAGCAACTTCTAATTGACGCTTTTGACCATGTGAAATAACACCAGATGGGCGATGCATAATATGTTCTAAACCTGTTTTTTGAATCACGAACATGGCTTTTTCATTACTTGACTGACAAGACTTTCCATCTTGCCAAAATTTCCATGGATGCTGAAAATTCGCTTGGGCTGATAGTCGACAATTTTCTAAAACACTTAATTCATTAAAAATTGTATTTCGCTGATAACTCTTACCTAATCCTAGACGGGCTCGTTGATGTTGAGGGCGATGAGTAACATCCTGTCCAAGTAATTCAACCTGCCCGTCTGATAGTTCAATCTCGCCTGAAAGTAAGTTAATCAAGGTAGATTTTCCAGCACCATTTGTACCAATGACTGCATGAATTTGGCCTTTAACGAGTTCAATATTCACTGCATTAACCGCAACTAAACCACCCCAGCGTCTAGTTAAGTTAGTTCCTCTTAGGACAATATTTTGATTGTAATTTGTCATCATGAATGCCCTCCCCCAGAAGAACTTACTTGATCATTTGTATCTGCTGCCTCGGAAGATTTGCCAACAAGTTTATTTTGCCAAAGACTAGGCAAACCAATCAGCCCCTTCGGTAATAACGCAACGGACAAAATAATGGCAAAGCCAAGCCCCAAATGCCAGTGCTTTGTATAAACCCCAAAGATGGCCTCTGATCTAAAAAACTCTTCTAATAAGTTATAGGCAAAAGCGCCGATAAGAGCACCTCTTAAATGACCTAATCCGCCGAGGATAATCATAATCAGAACTGTTCCTGATTGGTGCCAGCTCAAGAGTTCTGGATTTACATAACCGTCTTTCACCGCGAATAAGAAACCAGCTAGGCCAGCAATCGATCCTGAAATCACAAAAGCAGCGAGTTTATAAAAATAAGTGTTGTATCCAGTAGCTTTCATTCTTTGTTCATTCAGCTTAATGCCAAGAAGAGCTCTACCAAAACGAGATCTTGTAATTAAACCTAAAAGTCCTAATACTCCAAATAAGATTAAAACAGTAAATACATAAAAACTTAATGAACTATTTAAGGAAATATTGCCTGGTAGATTTGGCTTGACGTACAAATAAATCCCATCTGTCCCACCTCCTACAGGTGTATCGTGAATCACATAATAGGCCATTTGGGCAAATGCCAAAGTTACCATAATGAAATAAACGCCCTTTGTCCGCAAGGACAATGCACCGACAAAAAGAGCATAAACAGCTGCTAGGATGACACTCATTGGCAGTAAAACAGCGACTAATGGCTGGTCAACTTCCGTTGACAAAATGACCGTAGCATAAGCGCCAATGCCAAAAAATGCAGCCTGACCAAAACAAACCAAACCTGTTCTTCCGACTAATAGCTCAAGACTCAGAGCAAAAATACCGAAAATAATTGTTTTCGTCATCCAATCAATCCCGTAATCACTTCCAAATAAAGGAATTGCTGACAAAGAAAGGAACAAACAAACTAAGAAAATAATTGGAAATTTTTTCATGACCCAGCCTTAAAGAGCCCACTAGGCTTCCACAAAAGTATGACTGCCATTAAGATATAAACTAAAACACCGGCAATTTGAGGAAGAAAAACCTTCCCAAAAGTATCTACAAAACCAATTAATAGAGCAGCTACAAACGCCCCCTTAATTGAACCAATGCCACCAATCACGACAACTACAAAACAAATAATTAAAATCCCCTGCCCCATCCCTGGATAGACTGAGGACACTGGGGCAGCAACCATACCTGCAAATGCCGCGATTGCAACTCCCGAAGCAAAAACTACTCGATATAAAAATTGAATATTGATACCTAAAGATTGAGTCATTTCTCTGTTAACGCTACCCGCCCGAATCATCATGCCAAGCTTTGTACGAGTCAAAACAAAATACATGCCAACAGCGAGTAATAAGCACATGCCAGAAATAAACAAACGATAACTTGGATAGGTCATTACATCATTTAATTGGATACTACCTGACAGCCAATTTGGCATGGCAACGCCATGCACATCATCCCCCACTAAAATACTACGGACTTCTTCAAAAACTAAAATCAAACCATAGGTCATTAATACTTGCTGGAGGTGATCTCGTTGATAAAGGTAGCTATAAAAAGCCCACTCTAAAAAATACCCTAGTAAAACGGATACCACTAAACCAAACAACATGGTTGCAATAAAACCACCACCAAACATAGATGCCACGATAGGAGACAATCCATAAGCAAGATATGCCCCTATCATGTAAAAACTACCATGAGCTAAATTAATAACACCCATAATGCCAAAAATAAGGGTTAAGCCTGCCGCAACTAAAAACAACAGTAACCCATACTGAACAGCGTTTAAGGTTTGAATTAAGAAGGTAAAGAAGTCCATATTTGCTTCTCAATTACATGTTGCAGCCGCGGCCAGGATCGGCCAAAGCTTTTGATGCAATTCCAATAGGTTTATTTTCTTTACCTTGAACTTCACGTAAATAAAAATCTTGAATTGGATTGTGCGCTTTAGATAACTTAAATGGCCCACGTGGACTATCGATAGTTGCTGAAGTAACTGCTTTAGCAAAATCATCTTTCTTCGAAACATCTCCGCCCGTTGCATTTAAACCGATTGCCAACATCTGAGCGGCATCGTAACCTTGGACTGCATAAACATCGGGCTGTAATTTAAACTCTTTTGCATACGCTAAACGGAATGCATTATCACGTTTGGTATTTAATCCATCTGCGTAATGCAAAGAAGTTAACATTCCTTTTGCAGAATCCCCTTGCGCATCTAAAGTTCCATCGGTTAAAAAGCCTGCTCCGTAGAGTGGAATCGTTTTATTAAGGCCAGCAGCGGCATAATCTTTTACAAACTTAACAGCTCCTGCTCCAGCAAAGAACGAATACACTACATCTGGTTTTGCCGCAGCAATTTCAGTGAGTAAAGCCTGAAACTCTACGTTTGGAAATGGCAAGCTTAATTCCTTCGTGACTTTACCACCAGCCTTTTCAAAAGACTCTTTGAATCCTTTGACAGACTCATCACCAGCAGCATATTTCCAAGTAATGGTCATCGCACTTTTCAAGCCTTTTTTACCGGCTACTTCACCCATCGCATAGCCAGGCTGACTATTTGAAAAGGAGCTTCTATAAATATTTTTGGCACACATTGGTCCAGTAATAATATCTGCGCCAGCATTTGGAATGATTAGCAAGGTACCAGACTCTTTAGCAACTTTTGCCATTGCCATTGCAACACCAGAATGAACAGTGCCAATCACAACATCTACGTTGTCTCGCTTGATTAATTTATTAATATTGTCTGTTGCTTTTGATGGCTCTGACTCATCATCAACGCGGACATAAGTAATTTCACGTCCACCAATTTTGCCACCTTGCTCTTTAACAAAGAGTTGGAAGCCGTTATCAATTGCATTACCTAATGAAGCAAAAGTACCACTATAAGGCAGCATCATACCTACTTTAAGTTTTGGTGCATTTTGTGCTTGGGCGGTCCCCAAACTCAGAGCCAAAACCATATTGGCTGCCAATAAACTAACTTTTATTAATTTCATTTCTAATCTCCAGATGATTATAAAAATACAACTTAAATTAAAGCTTCATGTAACTGTAAAAAATCTTTTACTGCTTTTTGGACAATTATAGGTTGTTCTCTATGCGGAGAATGACCACAATTGGGAATTTTTACCAAACTAGCTTGGGAAACAACTTCTTTGATTCCATCAATTTGAGCCATGGTGCCGTATGGATCCTCAAATCCTTGAATAGCCAATAATGGACATTGAATCGATGAAATTTCTTGAACAATATTCCAATGTTTAAAGTCCGCATTTAACCAAATATCATTCCACCCCCAAAATGCAGAATCTACATCCTGATGGTATTTGGCCAATTTTCCTTTTAAGTCACCATGTAAATATTGTTGTTTAGCTACTTCAATACTTGAGATTGTTAGATTTTCAACGAAAATGTGGGGAGCCATCAGAATAATCCCATTTACTAAATGGGGATGATGTGAAGCGGCCAACAAAGCAATCGATCCCCCATCACTATGACCTAGAATCCACACTGGCTCTTTGACCTGAAGAGCTTCTAAAACTTTAGGTAATACATCCATCGCTTGTTGATGCATAAAGTCATTTTGCCAAATTTCTTTTACCCCTCGAGGCGTAGACCAACCATATGCTGGTCTTGAGTAAACAAGCCCCCGAACCCCTAATTCTTTACACAAGTTCAATGGGAAATCCCTCCATAAAGAAATAGAGCCTAAACCTTCGTGTAAAAAAACAATGATTGGTGAATCTATTCGTTCTTCATTCACCCATTGATATTCAATATCAACAGTTTTGTTCTTCCAAAAAATAGGAGTGGTTGGCATAGTTTATTTAATGTAAGAATATCAATTAGAGCTTTTTTCTTGTTCTCTTAACTTAAATCGCTGAATTTTTCCAGTGGCAGTTTTAGGTAACTCAGTGACAAAATCAATCATTCGTGGATATTTGTAAGGTGCTAATTTGTCCTTCACAAAAGCTTGAAGTTCCTCCTTCGATACTTCCAAGTCTTGTTTAAGCACTACAAAGGCTTTCGTTTTCACAAGACCTGATTCGTCCAAAACACCAATCACGGCACTTTCTAAAACGGCAGGATGTTGCACTAAGGTACCCTCAACTTCAAAGGGAGAAACATAGATTCCGCTGATTTTAAGCATGTCATCATTACGGCCTGAATAGGTGTAATAACCCTCTGTATCTCGGATATATTTATCACCACTTTTAGTCCATGCCCCTTGAAAAGTTTCACGTGATTTATCTCTATTATTCCAATACATTGTCGCTGAGCTAGGTCCTTTAATATAAAGATCACCAATTTCACCATCCCCCAGTGCTTCGCCGTCTTCGCCACGAATTTCTAACTCATACCCTGCTACTGGTTTACCAGATGTGCCATATTTAACGTCACCTGGGCGATTGGATAAAAAGATATGTAACATTTCAGTGGAACCAAGACCATCAATAATTTCACAGCCAAAATGCTTAGTCCAACGCTCACCAATTTCTCTTGGCAAGGCTTCTCCAGCGGAGGAACACATTCTTAAAGCAACTTGATGTTTTGGAGGTAACTCTTGACTTGCCAACATGCCGCTATAACCAGTTGGTGCACCAAAGAAAATACTCGGTTTTAATTCAACAAACCTTTTAAAAACCGCATCTGGTGTTGCACGTCCTGCCATCAGAATCGTAGTAGCTCCGACGCTTAGTGGAAAACTTAAGCCATTCCCAAGCCCATAGGCAAAAAACAATTTGGCGGCAGAAAAACAAATATCTTCTTCTTTAATTTCTAATACTGGCTTTGCATATAACTCAGCAGTCCAATAAGGATTAGCATGGGTATGAACAGTCCCCTTTGGCTTACCAGTTGAGCCAGAAGAATAAAGCCAAAAACCAGGATCATCCGGAGCTGTCTTAGCTGACTCCAAAGGCTTCGCAGAAGAAATCAATTTCGAAAAATCTTGAACTAAAATTTCAGGGTGCGATTTTTGAAAGGCATCTATGGTTTCTAGAGTTAGATTCGGAACAATGACGGATTTAACCTCACAAACCTTATCTTTTTTAATAATTTCTAATGCTTTACTAAGTGTCCCCATCAAATTATCAGAAATCAAAACTGTTTGCGAACGGCTATTTTCTAACATGTAGGCATAGTCATCAGCAGTCAATAGCGTGTTTACCGCAACGGGCACGATACCAGCATACATTGCACCTAGAAAACTAATCGGCCATTCGTTACAGTCCTGCATTAAAAGTAATACTCGCTCTTCTCGTCTAACACCATTTGCAATCAGAGCACTACCCAACTTTTCCATTTGCGCAAATAAATCAGCATACGTTAACTGCCCAATATCGTCTATGTAAGCTATTTTATTTAAACGACTTTGATTCTTATTCCGAATAAACTCGGCAAAGTTAAATTGTTTTCCTAAGAAATCTTGATGACTAGATAGTTGCATAAATACTCCTTAAATTCTTACAAACGATTTAATAAATTAGGGTGTGCTTGCACCCCAACTTTGCGATGATAAAAATGTAGAGCTCGGATACCACCTAACTCTTCCCCGCCACCAGATCGACCTGGGCCCCCATGAATTGTTTGGGGCATCACGTTACCATGACCAGTCTGAGCAAGCGTTTCTGAAGTAACAATATGAACACGTCCGTGAAGAGCCGCTATTGCCAAGCCCCCTTTAATTAGACTTTCATGCTGCTCACCATATAATGAGACCACTAAGGAACCTTGACCTTTGGCAATTAATTCAATCGCCTGAGAAGTGTCTTTATAGGCCACCAAGGTGGCGACAGGCCCAAATACCTCTAATTCATGCACACTAGTTGCTTCTCCAGCTTCCTTTGCAGTACTAATTCCAAAGAGTACTGGTGCAACACAAGCAGAGTCTTTAGAGGCATCAACAAAATCAACAGAATTACCATCAAAAATAATTTCAACTTGATTAGATAATTCTTTGATTCCTTTTAAAACAGTATTTTTTTGCTCTAAATTAACGATTGACCCCATTCGTACAGAATCATTTCTGGGATTACCAACCAAAGTTTTCGAAAGCCTTGCGGTTATTGCCTGTGCAACATGACTAAATAACTTTTCTGGAACAAAAATCCTGCGGATTGCAGTACATTTCTGTCCTGATTTGACTGTCATTTCACGACAAACTTCTTTGATAAATAGTTCAAAAACAGGATCTGTTGATTGGACATCTTCCATCAACCAAGCTGAATTCAGACTATCCGCTTCAATATTGACTCGTACGGAAAATTCGGTAATTGCAGGATGAGAGCGGATTAATTTAGCAGTTTGAGCAGAACCAGTAAATGAGACCACATCAAATGGCTTGAGGGCATCTAGAAGCCCCTTAGAACTGCCACAAATTAAAGTGATTGCTCCAGGAGGAAAAATACCCGCTTGAATAATGTCTTGTACCATCTCATGAGCTAACCAGGCAGTGGAACTTGCTGGTTTCAAAATAATAGGTACCCCAGATAAAATTGCTGGCCCCATTTTCTCGAGAAATCCCCAGGCCGGAAAATTAAAAGCGTTAATTAAAAGTGCAATGCCTGGTAGTGGCGCATAAATATGTTGTGATCCGAAGGATTGATCTTTAGCTAAGCTTACAAAATCACTATCTAAAAGATAATTTTTATCACTTAAAGACTCTCCTAATTTTGCGTAATATCCAAGAGTGAAAATGCCCCCTTCAATATCCACTGCAGAATCATTTTTGACCGTACCACTGTTCTTTAGTGATATTTCGTAATATTTATCCTTGTTTTCATTTAAAACCTTGACGGTTGATTTCAACAGAAGTGCACGGCTCTGATAATTTAGTTTTCTGAGTTCTGCGCATCCAATATTTCTAGCGTATTCAAATACCGCGTTTAAATCGAGGCCTGTTGAATCTACTCTAACTAAGGACTCACCAGTAATCGGGTCCTTCAAGGTGAAACCTTCAGCGGACCCAACGAGCCACTGATCAGTAACGTAGTTAGCTAACAATTTAGTCATGATATATTTTTTTCCTTAAATTGAATTTGTCCTTCAGGTAATAAATAAAGAACAAGAGCCCGGCCGTTACTAACAGTCGGTTCATGCGCACTTCCTGCCGCTGTCACCATCCAGCCGGCTGCATGACCATCAAATAGTGCTCCATCATCAATCGGCATAATTAAATCAATCTCCCCTAATGGGTGAACATGGTGTGGACCAGCAATATTTTCCATATCAACCACATCCACAGAAAACCCTGCCAAATCATCAGCGGGTTTAAAAACTCGGCCATATCGAATGCCACCACCCTCACGATTACATAACCACCCCTGATCGATACCAGCAAGACATACATTCTTCATCTTCTGATACCAGGCTGTTGTATAGCCATACTCTTCATTAAGCCATTGCTCAAGGTGTTGATCTAGAGCACGCAGTCCAATTAATTGGGTAAGCTCTGATAACTGCAAACGAAAGTCAACCTGATTCATTTCCAACTGATGATGTTTAGATATTTCACTCAACTTGCAAATTCCTTTAATATGAATTATTGTGCATACTGAACTTTAATTTGTTAAATCTACGAAGTCAAGCACTATAATTCATGTTTCAGGGTAAATACTGATAAAATAAATCATGGCAAATACTTTAATACAAGAAAATACGGCATTAAAAGCCCTTGGAGAGCGGGTAGCTACTATCCGCTCAAGACGTGGAATGACACGTAAGTCCTTGGCACTGTTATCAGGCGTCTCTGAAAGGCACCTAGCAAATCTAGAGTATGGGAAAGGTAACGCATCCTTTCTGGTGCTGATTCAAATAGCGGATGCCATGCAATGTACGATGGCTGAATTAATTGGCGACCCAACCACCACTTCCTCAGAATGGCTCCTCCTCAGGGAATTATTACTGTCTCAAAGTGAAAATACACTAAAAAAAATTCGCCTATTGATACAAGAACAAATTAGCGAGATTGATGTCACAACGAAAGGCTTCAATTCAACGGTGGCATTAATTGGCTTGCGCGGAGCAGGTAAATCGACCTTGGGCCTTATGCTAGCTGAGGATCTTGGCTTTCAATTTGTAGAGTTAAGTCGTGAAATTGAAAAATTCGCAGGATGTAGTGTTGCTGAAATTCAAGGATTGTATGGCGTCAATGCCTATCGAAGATATGAACGTCGGGCCCTGGAAGAAACTATTCAAATATACCCAGAGGCAGTCATTGCAACACCTGGTGGCATTGTCTCTGACCCTGCAAGCTTCAATCTTCTGTTGAACCATTGCACCACGGTATGGTTGCAAGCAAAACCAGAAGATCATATGGAACGAGTTCGTAAACAAGGTGATTTACGCCCCATGGCTGATAACAAAGAGGCCATGGAAGATCTTAAAAAAATCCTTATTGGACGTGCCTCTTTCTACTCTCAAGCACAATTTAATATCAATACGAGTGATCAGTCCCTTGAAGAAAGCTTCCTTTTATTAAAAAATATCGTCCGAAATGCACTAAAAATCTCAGAATAAAAAAATATGCACAAAAGTGCTTGACAATTAAAATTGATGCACTATTATTCATCTTATTGTATTTTTTTAATTGTTAGATTTGAAAAAGGGGACTTTTCGTGAATACTTCAGTACATGTCGATTACCAAATTAATCCATCCCAATACCAACATTGGAAATTATCAGTTGATGGCGAATTCGCTACCATCACTGCTGATTTCAATGAAAATGGCGGGCTGCGTCCAGGATATAAATTAAAACTTAATAGCTATGACCTTGGCGTAGATATTGAGCTCAATGATGTAGTCAATCGAATTCGTTTCGAACACCCACAAGTCAAAACCGTCATCATGACCAGTGGCAAAGATAAAGTATTTTGCTCTGGCGCGAATATTTTTATGCTCGGTGTTTCTAGTCACTCATGGAAAGTAAACTTCTGTAAGTTCACCAATGAGACCAGGAATGGCTTAGAAGACTCCTCCACTCATAGCGGGTTGAAATTTTTAGCAGCTGTCAATGGTGCTTGTGCTGGTGGTGGATATGAACTTGCTTTAGCGTGCGATGAAATTGTTTTAATTGATGATCGTTCAAGCGCTGTCAGCTTACCTGAAGTACCCCTATTAGGCGTACTTCCTGGTACGGGTGGTTTAACGCGCGTAACCGACAAGCGCCATGTCAGACATGATTTAGCCGATATTTTCTGTACGACTAGTGAAGGTGTTCGTGGCCAAAAAGCAAAAGACTGGAGACTCGTCGATGAAATTGCAAAGCCAGCCGTATTCTTAGAAACCGTTCAAAAAAGAGCGGCAGAACTTGCTAAGAAAAGTATTCGACCTGATGTTGCTACAGGAGTTGCATTAATTCCTCTCGATAGAACAATTGAAGCAGATGCCCTAAAGTACAAGTATGTCACCGTTGAAATTGATCGTGCGAAACGTATTGCAACTTTCACGATCAAAGGGCCATCAGGTAGTCAACCAACCGATATTGCAGGTATTGAAGCTGCCAGCTCTAACTGGTACCCACTCATGATGGCGCGTGAATTAGAAGATGCTATTTTAATGATGCGTACGAATGAACTAGATATTGGCGTGTGGATCATTAAGACTCACGGCAACCATGACGATATAACTGCGATGGATGCCACCTTAGTGAACCATCAACAACATTGGCTCGTCAGAGAAACCATCGGTTTACTCCGCAGAACATTCAGTCGTCTTGACGTTTCTTCGAGAAGTTTATTTGCATTAATTGATGAAGGATCTTGCTTCAACGGTACTTTCCTTGAACTCGCACTCACTTGCGATCGTATTTATCACTTAGTGTTACCTGACGATATGGATGCCACGCCGAGAATCATGGTGAATGATGTGAATTTTGGTACATACCCAATGATTACCAATCAAAGTCGCTTAGGTCGTCGCTTCTATGATGAGGAACCCGCTATGAATGCAGTTCGCTCCAAAGCTGGACAACTTCTGGATGCAGATCAAGCTAGTGAAATTGGTCTCAACACCATGAATCCAGATGATATTGATTGGCATGATGAAGTTCGCATTGCCATTGAAGAACGTTTATCAATGTCCCCTGACTCACTCACAGGCTTGGAAGCAAACTTGCGTTTTAACGGACCAGAGAATATGTTCACAAGAATTTTTGGTCGGTTAACTGCGTGGCAAAACTGGATTTTCCAAAGACCGAACGCTGTTGGTGAAAAAGGTGCGTTAAAGGTCTATGGCAAAGGAGAGAAAGCGCAATTTGATTGGAACCGTGTTTAATTATTAATTGAAGTAACTAACCTTCGGAGATAAATATGAGCAGCATCAATTACAACGAAAAAATTCCTAATAATGTGAATTTGAGTGAAGACCGTACGTTACAACGTGCCTTAGAACAATGGCAACCGAACTATATTAACTGGTGGAATGACATGGGACCAGATCACTCTGGAAACTTTGATGTCTATTTGAGAACAGCCGTTAGTGTAGATCCCCAAGGGTGGGCTCAATTTGGCCATGTAAAAATGCCTGATTATCGCTGGGGTATCTTTTTAAATCCAGGTGATGCCGAAAGAAAAATTCATTTTGGTGATCACAAAGGTGAGAAAGTATGGCAAGACATCCCTGGTGAATACCGTGCCAACTTAAGAAGAATTATTGTTACGCAAGGTGATACAGAACCTGCCTCTGTGGAACAACAACGTCACCTAGGTTTGACTGCGCCAAGCCAATATGACTTGCGTAATTTATTCCAAATTAACGTAGAAGAAGGCCGTCATTTGTGGGCCATGGTGTACTTGTTGCATAAATACTTTGGTCGTGATGGTCGTGAAGAGGGTGAAGCATTATTACAACGTCGCAGTGGACAAGAAGATAATCCTAGAATCTTAGAAGCGTTTAACGAAGAAACGCCTGATTGGCTTAGTTTCTTTATGTTTACCTACTTTACCGATCGTGATGGAAAATTTCAGTTATGCGCTTTAGCTGAGTCCAGCTTTGATCCACTGGCACGCACAACTAAATTCATGTTGACTGAAGAAGCTCATCATATGTTTGTTGGTGAAAGTGGTATTTCACGTGTGATTAATCGTACCTGCCAAGTAATGAATGAATTAAAGACGGATGACCCTAGCAAATTAAGAGCTGCTGGAGTGATTGATTTACAAACCATTCAACGCTATCTCAACTTCCATTTCAGTGTCACGATTGATTTGTTTGGTGCGGATGAGTCTAGCAATGCGGCGACTTTCTATTCGACTGGTTTAAAAGGTCGCTACGAAGAAGGTAAACGTATGGACGATCACTCTCTCAAAAACGATTCTTATCGTATTTTGCACGCAAGCAACGGCAACTTAGTTGAAAAAGAAGTTCCGATGTTAAATGCATTAAATGAAGTACTCCGTGATGACTATATTAAAGATAGCATCGGTGGTATTGAACGTTGGAATAAGGTGATTGAAAAAGCTGGAATTCCTTTCCGTTTAAGTGTTCCTCATAAAGCTTTCCACCGTAATATCGGTGCATTATCAGGTATAAAAGTTTCTCCAGCTGGTCAAATGATCTCTGAAAACGAATGGCAAGCTCGTAAAAATGAGTGGCTGCCAACACCTGAAGACCGTGCATTTGTGGCAAGTTTAATGGGACGCTGTGTCGAACCCGGTAAATTTGCAAACTGGATTGCGCCACCAGTCATGGGTGTAAATCGTCAACCGGTTGACTTTGAATATGTGCGTTTTAATTAACGCATCATAAAAAAAGAGAGCACTTTAAGTGCTCTCTTTTAGAATGTAATGTCACTTTATTAATATTGCTTAGAATATCCCTACCTATGTCCACAGAAATTATCGACCAACACCTGATTGATCCAGAAATTTGTATTCGTTGTAATACTTGTGAGGCTACCTGCCCAGTCGGAGCCATCACGCATGATTCTCGAAATTATGTTGTAGATGCGGAGATTTGTAATCTTTGTATGGCCTGCGTTCCACCTTGCCCAACTGGTTCAATCGATAATTGGCGAAAAATTCCAAAATCACGTGCATATAGTATCGAAGAGCAACTCATTTGGGATATTTTGCCGGAAGCTCTTGCGGCTGATGCCCTAGCAGAAATGAAGCCTGCTGAATCAAGTTTATCGAACTCGTCTGTATCAATGGAGCAAAAAGAGAGTTCAGTTGCTCAAAGTAGTAATACCCCTTTACCGATGGCAAAACCCGTTAATTTTGGTTCAACCATTCCACCATGGTCAGCAGCACATCCTTATGTCAACTTATACGGCCCCAAGTCGGCTGTAAAAAGTGTCAAAGCTACGATTGTCGGAAACTTTAGAGTAACTGAAGTGGGCTCGAATTACGACACCCATCATATTGTGTTAGATTTTCATGACACGCCATTTCCAGTTTTAGAAGGTCAGTCAATTGGCATCATTCCCCCAGGTACTGATGATCAAGGTAAAGCACATCATGCGCGCCAATATTCAATTGCTAGTCCTCGTAATGGTGAACGCCCTGAATACAACAACCTTTCACTAACCATTAAACGTGTTTTAGAAGACCACGCTGGAAATCCAGTAAAAGGTGTTGCATCAAACTTTATGTGTGACTCACAAATTGGGGATCAGGTTGAGGTCATTGGACCATTTGGTTCAAGTTTTTTAATGCCAAATCATCCAGAGTCAAATATCATCATGATCTGTACGGGAACCGGCAGTGCCCCAATGCGAGCAATGACAGAATGGCGAAGAAGGTTAAGACAAACTGGCAAATTTAAAAATGGCCAATTAATGCTTTTCTTCGGCGCCAGAACGCAAGCAGAACTCCCCTACTTTGGTCCATTACAAAATTTACCAACAGACTTTATTGATATCAATTTAGCCTTTTCTAGAACCCCGAATGAGCCTAAAAAATATGTTCAAGACGCTATGCTAGAAAGAGCTCAAGATCTTGTAACCCTCCTAAAAAACCCCAATACCTATGTGTATGTTTGCGGTCTAAAAGCAATGGAAGATGGCGTTATAAAAGCTTTAGAAGAAATTATTCAAAAGGATGGATTAAACTGGAATGAATTCGGTAATCAACTAAAACTTGAAGGTCGATTACATTTAGAAACTTACTAGCCTCACCTCGCCCTTATAGGGGTTTTAACTTAATAAGATCATGAAAAACTACACCACTTTAATTCTAAAAAATAGAGCACCTGGCGTGCTCGAAATTGAAATGTCTCGCCCTGAGGTCTTTAATGCCTTTGACGAAACCATGATTGTAGAAATGCAAGATGCCTTTGAGTTCGCTAATAACTCACCTGAGATCCGCGTGATTGTTCTGTCAGGGACTGGCAAACACTTTAGTGCCGGAGCCGATCTGCAATGGATGAAAAGAGCAAGTACGGCATCTGAAGAATGGAATCTTGAAGATGCGCGAAAATTCGCAAAAATGTTAAGTACCATTGATCAATCAGTTAAACCTGTAGTAGCACGTATTCAAGGAGCCGCTCTCGGCGGTGGATTTGGTTTAGCCTGTGTATGTGATATTGCAATTGCCGCAGAACAAGCAAGTTTTGCAATCAGTGAAGCTAAATTTGGGATACTTCCATCCGCCATTGGTCCTTATGTAATTAATACTGTTGGTAAAAGGCAAGCTAGACGTCTTGCTCTGACCACCATGAAAATCTCTGCGAATGATGCCCTCAAAATCAATTTAGTTCATGAAGTAACAACGCTAGATCAATTAGATGCTGTGGTTAATCAGAATGTAACCATGTTGTTAGCTAGCAGCCCCAATGCCATTAAAGAAATTAAGCAATTATTTGGTCAACTGGCGCATGGCCCAGTAACGCCTGAAGTTGTTGAACTCACTGCTCAAACAATTAGCCGTGTCAGAGGAACTGATGAGGCAAAAGAAGGATTTGATGCCTTTTTAAATAAACGACCTGCAAATTGGATTCCACAATCATGATTGAACTATCGCAGGGAAAAATCTTAGTCATTGGTGCTGGCATTATGGGCACAGGCATCGCTCAAGTTGCTGCTCAAACCGGCCATCAAGTAGCACTATTTGATGCCAAGGAAGGCGCCAACTTAAAAGCCATCGAATCCTTAACGAAAAGTTTAGAAAACTTAGTTTCTCGGGGAAAGATGTCCCCTGAATTAATGCAAACCACTTTGCAAAATATTCGTCCAATTCAAGAGTTGTCAGATGCCAAAGATGTAGTTCTAGTGATTGAAGCTATTGTTGAAAAACTTGATGTTAAAAGAGCGTTATTTCAACAACTCGAAACAGTTGTTAGCGAACAATGTATTTTAGCCACCAACACGTCTTCAATTTCAGTGACTGCAATTGCAAATGGTTTGAAACGACCACAACAATTGGTGGGGATGCACTTCTTCAACCCAGTGCCGGTCATGAAGCTAGTCGAAGTAGTCAGCGGTTTACAAACCGATCCTGAGGTAGCAAACGCCATTTTTACACTTTCTCAAGCTTGGTCAAAAGTGCCCGTGCATACTAAATCAACACCAGGATTTATTGTCAATCGTATTGCACGACCTTTTTATGCGGAAGCACTTGGCATGTTGCAAGAACAAGTGGCTAGCCCCTTTGAAATCGATAGTTGTTTAAAGTCTGCCGGCTTTAAGATGGGACCCTGCGAACTAATGGACTTAATTGGTCATGACACAAATTTTTCAGTCACCTCCAGTGTCTATGAAGCGAATTTTTATGATAAGCGCTTTACCCCATCATTAATTCAAAAAGAGTTAGTTGACGGAGGTTTACTGGGCAGAAAGTCCGGTCGTGGTTTTTACGATTACTCTGCGGATGCTGTAAAACCTTCGATTCTCACTCCAGAAGCAAAACCACTGCCATCAAAGTTAAAAATCGTATTACACGGTGATCAACCACTAATTACTTTTTTTAGTGAGCAACTAGAATCCTTGAACATCAAATATGAATTCGATGAAGAAAGTGACTGGTCAGGAGTAGCCTATAACCAAATCGAAATCCGCATTACTGATGGTTTAATGGCGACAGAAATGGATCATAACGCCGTTCTCATTGATCAATCTTTTGCACCGTTTGCTGGGATGCATTTAGCATGGACGCACTCAACAACGGCAACTAAAGAATTAATGAAATCAGTTGAAAATTTCTTAATCACTTTAGGTATTCAACCAATCAAGGTGATTGACTCACCTGGTCTGATTGTGGCTAGAACAATTGCAATGCTCATTAATGAGGCCTGTGACGCGGTAAACCAGGCGGTTTGTACTGAAGATGCAGTGAATCAAGCGATGCGTCTAGGGGTTAATTATCCACAAGGTCCATTTGATTGGTTAGAACAATGGTCTGCGGCAGATGTGGCATTTTTATTAGACAGCATGGATGACTTTTATCGTGGTGAACGATATCGTGTGAGCCCGATGCTTCGTAGAAAATCTTGTGAGGAATTGCTCAATGAATGAAATTTTAGAGATTTGCCCTAATTTACGAGTAGAAATTTTATCGAATGGTGTTGCTGAATTAATCATTGGTCCAGCTGGTGGTATGCCAATGACAGACGATGTCATGCACGCCGCCTTAGGCACAGTTTTTACGAAACTCAATCAACATCCCTCTGTGAGAGCAATTCTTATCCACAGTGAGGGTAAAGGGTTTTGTGCTGGCGGTGCTTTCTCTATGGTTGAGGGCATGATTAATTCTCAGGATGCCCGACTACGCGTTTTGCGTGAAGCAAGAGAGCTTGTCCAAAGTATGATTGATTGTGACGTACCAATTGTTTCTACAATTAATGGTGCGGCAGTTGGGGCGGGTGCCGCTCTGGCCTTATTAGCTGATATTTCGATTGCTGGGACGAAAGCGAAGATCATTGATGGTCATACGAAATTAGGTGTAGCTGCAGGCGATCATGCTGCTGTCATTTGGCCATTACTTTGTGGGATGGCCAAAGCAAAATACCATTTATTGATGTGCAACACCATCGACGGTGTTGAAGCTGAACGTATTGGACTTGTAAGTCTTGTGGTACCTGACGAAGAGTTACTTACAAAGGCACGTGAAGTTGCCACGACCTTGGCGAGTGGCAGTCCGACCGCCTTAGCATTTACAAAACGCTCCCTCAATCATTGGTTAAGAGCCGCTTGGCCAGCATTTGAACATTCATTGACATTAGAGATTTTAGGTTTCGCAGGTAGTGATGTGAAAGTAGGACTAAAAGCTGTTCAAGAAAAACAATCTCCTGAATTTTCAAAAGTAAAAATTTAATGAAATTTGCTGACTTTCATAAAGATCAAGTTTTAAGAACTCGTTCTTATCTCATAACTGAAGAAGAAATTATTCAGTTTGCTAAAGCTTATGATCCTCAATGGTTTCATACGAATATTGCAGCAGCAAATGAAGGGCCTTACCAAGGTCTCATCGCGAGTGGGTGGATGACTTGCGGCATTGCCATGCGACTTGTTGCAAATGAAATATTAGAGGGCTCAGAGTCAAATGGTTCACCTGGGCTAGCATATCTTCGGTGGCCGGCCCCGGTCAGACCTGGTGATGAATTATTTGTGCAAACAACGGTGATTGATCATCGCTTTTCTAATAGCAAACCCCATATCGGCATTTTAAAGTGGCGTTGGCAGGTGTTTACTCAATTGAATATCGAAGTTTTGGATTTAGAAGCAACCAGTTTTTTTGACACTTCGATGAAAACTATCCCTTCTAACGAATAGTTTTCATCTCTCCAAAAATAGATTTACTTTTAGTGAAGATTAGATCGTTCCTAATGCTTTTAAAATCTTTTCTGGTGTTAATGGTTGATCAAAGCTATGCACATTAAACGGCGCTAGAGCATCATTAATGGCGTTAATGACCGCTCCAGGAGCGCCAGCTGTACCCGCCTCACCAGCACCCTTAGCACCCAGCAAAGAGGACTTCGTTGGGGTTTGCACGTGTGCCACTTCAATATCAGGCATCTCAGAGGCCATTGGCACTAAATAATCAGCCATGTTGCCATTGATCATTTGCCCCATTTCATCGTATAAACACTCTTCAAATAGAGCCCCACCAATTCCTTGCACAATAGCGCCACGAATTTGCTCATCGACTAGCATTGGGTTAATAACCCGACCACAATCCTCCACGGCCCAGTGTTTTAGCAACTTCACAAAACCCGTATTCGTATCCACTTCGACATAAGAAGCTTGGACACCATTGGTAAAGATAAAGGGGTAATCCTTTTGTGAATAATGTCGAGTTACCGTCAAATCGGCTTGAAGATCTTTTGGCAAAGTATCGGTTCTGAAATAACCAACTCGCCCCACCTCGCTCAAAGGAAGTTTCTCTTCATTCGTCAAACGGTCAATGACTTTCCCTTGTTTTAATGCCAAACTTGAAGCATCAACTTTAAGGATTGCACCGGCAATTTTTAAGATATTTTCTTTTAATGCCAGACCTGCAAGTAATACAGCCTCACCACCAATACCCGCTCCTCTGGATGCCCAAGTTCCACCACCGTATGGTGTCGCACTAGTATCACTGGTGATTAGACGCACATGTTCAATGGGTAGACCAACGGCATCTGCTGCAATTTGGGCAAAGATGGCTTCATTACCTTGTCCTTGTTCCCCAACGCTTACTGCAACAGCAATCACGCCTGATGGATCCAAGCGAATCGTTGCACCATCTTGGGAAGCAATGCGAGCACCACCAACACCATAAAAGGCAGGACTGGGGTTCGTTAACTCAATTAAGGTGGCTATCCCAATCCCACGATAAATACCGCGACTGCGAAGTTCTTCTTGCTCTTTTCTTAAACTAGCGTAGTCCATGAGTTCTTCTAATTTAGCCAAACACTGCTCGTGAGAAAGCACTTCAAGTCTAATACCAGAAGCCCCTGTATAGGGATAAGCATCATCAGGAATCACATTGATTTTTCTAATTTCCAATGGATCCATCTTGAGTTGCATAGCGGCAAGATCAACCAGTCCCTCAGTCACAGCACAAGCAATCGGATGTCCTACACCACGATACTGGCAGGTAGGTGTTTTATTTTGAAAAACCACATTCAAATTTGCTCGGTATTGAAGATGCTTGTAAGGACCACCCACTAAATTCACGACTTGATTACCTTCGATGGCACTGGTTCGTGGGAACATAGAGTAAGGCCCAATACCAGTGAGATCGTCGATTTCAAATGCTAAAATCTGACCCTCTTTAGTAACTGCAATCTTTCCTTGAATAATATGCTCTCTAGCATGAATATCACTCAAGTAAGACTCGAGTCGATCAGCCACAAACTTAATCGGACGTTTGAGCATAATAGATAAACCCACCGTAGCAAAATCATCAGGATACGCATGGACTTTAATGCCGAATGAGCCACCTACATCATGACAAATGACGCGGACATCCGATTCTACTAAGTCAAACTGTCGACAATACAAATCTTGCATCATGTGCGGTGCTTGGAAAGAGTGATAAACCGTCAACCTGCCATCTGCACCAAAGTCAGCAATTTGACAACGTGGCTCGAGGGTCACGCCAGTGTGCCTACCAAAACGAAACTCTGCAGAAGCAACCACATCTGCCTTGGCAAACTGAGCATCGACATCACCCGTATCTAAAGTTCTTTTAAAACAAATGTTATCGCCTAATTCCGGATGAATCATAGGAACATTGGGATCTAAAGCTGCTTGCATATCTAATAAAGCGGGTAAATCTTCCCATTCCACTTCAACAAAAGGTAGCGCATCTTCTGCTTGTGCCCGCGTCTTTGCTACAACGGCCACCACTGGCTCACCCTGCCAACAGGCACGATCAATCGCGAGAGGATATTGAGGAGCCGATTTCATACCCGCCAAATGGGTCAGGGTTGCGACCCAAGGCTTACAAACGGTTGCCAACTCATTGCCATCAACTACTGCAATTACCCCAGGCATCTTCAAAGCATGCTCTTTGATGATCTTGATAATTTTCATATGCGCAACGGGAGAACGCCAATACACTACGTGGGCCATTTTGGGCAATGAAATATCATCAATATATTTACCATTCCCCTCAGTGAGTCTTTTTGCCCCATGACGTGGTTCACTCATCCCAATATAACGTTGTTCAGTCGTTACAGGGGTTAATTTTTCTTGTATTTCGCTAGGTTTATTCACAATAATTCCTTTTCAATCAAGACTTATTCACAGCAAGTGCAAGCCGTTCTTCTAAAACGTAACAAATTGCATCAACAATTGCTTGATAGCCAGTGCAACGACAATAATTTCCAGAAATCCACTCACGGACTTCTTCCCTAGTAGCTAATGGTTTTAGTTCAATTAACTCAGCAGCAGCGAGTAACATGCCAGAGGTACAAAATCCACATTGCAGCGCATTAAACTTTAAGAATGCTTGCTGGAGATCCTTGTAATGACCCGAAGAAGTTAAACCCTCAATCGTCTCTACCGTGCCTTGGTCAGCCTGCACAGCCAACACTAAACATCCACGAACAATTTTCCCGTTTAATTTCACAGTACAGGCACCACAAGCGCCCTGTTCACAACCTAAATGTGAACCAGTCAAACATTGATCATCGCGCAAAAAATCAACCAAATGCTGCCTTGGTTCGACTTCTGTAGTGATCGACTGACCATTCAAGGTCATGTGAATAGTTGTTTTATTTGCCATAAAATATTTTCTTGATTTGAATTAAGTAATAATTATTTTGCTAAAGACTTCAAAGCTCTTTCGATCAAAACACCAATCAAATGAGTTTTCATTTTTGCAGAGTTGGTTAAGTCTGACATCGTCTGAATTTCAGATCGAACAGCTGACTGACACTGGGCAATCAAATCCAGCTCTTTCATCTTTGCCAACGAGTTTCCAATGAGTAAATTTTGAGCTTGAGAAGCAATCATGGGAGTTGATGCAACGGAAAAATAAACGATCCGTGCTTCTTTAACGATTCCGGCAATATGCTCTAATTGCACGGTGAGCCCAGCAATTGCATAGTCGCCATGTCGCCTTGCTAATTCTTCAAAATAGTCACAAGTTAGCAGACTAGAAATGACAAATTCAGTACCCAACAGAATCTCATTAGCTTGTAAATCTGTGGTGTATAAATCTTTAAAAAAATCTTTTGCCTTCATTTTGCGCTGTCCGTCTGGACTGGCAATCACCATCACACCATCTAGAGCAATTGCGCAGGCAGGCCATTCTGCAGCCGGATCACCATAGACAATTGAACCACCCCATGTACCCAAATTTCTAATGGCACGGTGAGCAATGTGTGGCACTGCTTTCTTCAATAGTGGTAATTTCTCAGCAATGATTTGAGAGTCTTCAATTTCAGTATGGGTCGTCATCGCCCCCACAAAAATCACCTCTTGATGACCGTCTGATCGAACTTTTATGCCTTTTAATTCATCCACTCCATTTAAATCAATCAATAACTCTGGTGCAGATAATCGCATATTTAACGATGGCAATAAACTCTGACCACCTGCAATCAACTTGGCATTATCACCAAAATCTTGTAACAAACTAAGGGCTTGATCGATCGTTTGAACTTTACGGTAATCAAAGGCTGCTGCTTTCATTCTATCTCCAAAATTCTGACTGGTATCTTAATAAAGATTTATTTAAAATTACAATACTGTTATTATTTAACAAATGTTCAATAAGAACCTATTCGTGTAAACCCTTATCCTTCTTATGCAAACTCAACCCACTGAGGAAACTTCATTTTCTACATCTCAGTCAGAAACTCCATCCCCTAGACGGATGAGTCCTGAAAAACGAGAGAGACAAATTGTTAATCAAGCAATTGCTTTTTTCGCGAAACATGGGTTTGAGGGTCAATTAAGAACGCTTACTGAGGACTTAGGTATTACTCATACCTTGCTATACCACTACTTCCCAACAAAAGCAGATTTGATCGAAAGAGTTTATCAAGAGGTGGTTGTTGATCGATGGAAACCAGAATGGCAAATGTTATTATCAGATGAAGGAAAATCGACAGAAGCGAAATTTGTAGAATTTTATATTGATTATGCAAAAACAATTCTCACACACGATTTTGTCAGAATTTTAGTTTTTTCCGGACTATCCGACAAAATTTTTAGTGATCGATTTTTTAAATTACTTCAAACTAAAATCCTTCCCTTACTCATTTTTGAAACACGAAAATATTGTAAAGTCCCAGTCCAACAACCTACCAGCGAAAAAGAAATGGAATTACTATTAGGGCTCCATGGTGGTATCTTTTATTTAGGTATCAGGCGTTGGATTTATGGCGCATCATTTCAATCAGAAACACACCAAATGAGCGATGAAGAAATTATTCAAGATCGCATCACATCTTATTTATTAAGCGCGCAACATTTATTGAAGAAGGAGAAATAGCATGAGTGAATTCATTATTAATCATCTAGCGATTCGCAGTCCAGATGCGAATTCCACGAAGAATTTTTTTGAGACCATTTTAGGGTTAGTTCCTGGACCTAGACCTGATTTTCCGTTTCCGGGTTATTGGATGTATAAAGCCGACTCTGATCTCGATAATTACTTAAACGCAGTTGTTCATATTGTAGAAATCGACATGAACGATCCAAGTGGTTTGATTAATTATTTGGGTGATAAAGAAATGCCTTCTCTCAAAGGTTCCGGTGCAATCGATCATGTTGCCTTTTATGCAACAGGACTAGAAAAGATGTTGAGCCATTTACAACATCACCAGGTGCAATTTAGAGAACGCTTAGTTCCAACGATTAAATTGCATCAGGTGTTTTTAGAAGATCCGAACGGTATCACGATTGAGCTAAATTATCCAGCACATGAAAGAACTGATCTTGACTCGAAATTAATAGCAACAAACTCAATCAATTAAATTTATGGCAAAAATTATCATCGTAGGTGGTTCATTAGGCGGGTTATTTGCAGCAAATTTGCTGCATCATCGAGGTCATGAAGTTACCGTATTAGAAAAAGTAGTTGGCTCATTAGATGGACGTGGTGCCGGCATTGTTACCCACCCAAGCCTCATGCAGGCATTGACATTATGTGGCATTAAAACCGATAACAATATTGGGGTCCCAGTTGATCGACGGGTCACTCTAGACCAGTTAGGAAATGATATTGCAGAAATGACCTTGCCTCAAATTTTAACTTCCTGGAGTAAGCTTTATCATCTTCTAAAAGAAAATTTACCAAGTCATTTGTATCTAGATGGGAAGTCTGTAAAAGCGCTTGATCAAGATGACAATAGCTCTACCGTGCATTGTGAAGACGGCACCTCTTACACGGGGGATTTGGTGATTGCATCAGATGGTCTACGTTCCTCTGTTAGAAATTTACTTGCGCCAGATGTCGTGCCGGAATATGCTGGTTATGTGGCTTGGCGAGGTGTTTGTGATGAACACCTTCTCAGTAAACTCTCCTTAACAACCTTATTTGAAACCTTTGGTTTTGGACTTCCTCCAGGAGAGCAAATATTAGGTTATCCTGTGGCAGGCTCAAATAACAATATTCAACCTGGGTTTAGGCGTTATAACTTTGTTTGGTATCGCAAAACGAGTGATGCCGAATTAATTGATCTATTAACCGATGCCGATGGTAACTATTACCCCCAAGGTATTTCACCGATTAAAGTGAGTTGGAGAAACCTCGCAAAGATTAGAGACGCTGCACGAAAGACTTTGGCTCCGCAATGGGCAGAACTTTTAGAAAAAACAGCCCTAGTATTTTTCCAAGCAATTTACGACGTTTATTCTGAGAAGATAGCATTTCATCGTATTGGTCTCATGGGAGATGCTAGTTTTGTCGCCAGACCACACGTCGGCATGGGCGTTTCTAAAGCAGCGGAAGATGCGATGTGCATCTGCGATGTCATTGATCAATATGGCGCTAATGCAGAGGCTCTTCGTGCCTATGAAAAGATTCGTTTACCAGTTGGCCAACGAGTGATCGAACGCGCACGTTACCTAGGTGAATATATGACAGAACAAGGCCAAGAAGAGCTCAAAAAAGACTTACCTGGCATCGCCAAGCGTGTCATGTTAGAGACTGCGGTAGATATCTCTAAACAGCTACAGGAAGCCTAAGATGATTTAATTGCTCATCTGCCAAACTAAAAAGTCCAACAAATTACTCTGTTGGACTTTTTTTTAATTAGAGATTAAAAAACTTAAGCAGGGAACTGGGCCCGATATAAGTCATTAATATCCTTACCTGTACAGATGGTCGCACCCTCAGAGGCTTGAACATAATCCAAGAGTTTTTCAAAATAACCAATACGATGAGGTGCACCAGTGATGTAAGGATGCACACTGATAGCCATCACACGTGGAATCGTCTTACTATCTTGTAACAAGCGGTCAAATTGCTCTTTACCACGCAACAGCATCTCTTCGCCACGATTCATTTGCAATAACATCATCGGGATATCATTGGTTTCAACTGTATATGGCACTGAAAGAACCGGCTTAGGATTGGCACCAATCCAAGTAGGTTGATCATCAAGTGGCCAATCTGCCACATACTCAATACCAGCTGCAGACAGATGGTCAATGGTTACTTCAGTCTCCGTCAGACCTGGACTTTCCCAACCAACAGGACGTTGACCAGTAAAGCGCTCAATCGTGTCCATTGTTTTTTGAATGGTCGCTAATTGATCTTCTAATTTATGCATTGGTCCTTGAATATAGGAGTGTCCCATCATTTCCCAGTTGTGCTTCATTGCTGACTCAACTACTCTTGGGTAAGATTCACAAACAATGCCATTGGTAGCCAAAGTAGGCACAATGTTTCTAGCCACTAAAGCATCATATATGCGCCAGAAACCGACACGCATGCCATACTCATGCCAAGACCAGTTCGGTACATCGGGTTGAAGTGGTTGACCCATTGGTGGGCTTAGAACGGTTCTAGGCATTGGATTGGCCATCGTCCAATGTTCCACATTCACAATTAACCATACGAGTAAATTTTTACCGCCTGGAATTTTCCATTCAGGACGATCTACAATTGGCAAAAATGGTACACGATCACTAGCTAAAGCATAAGACATAAATTATTCCTTGAAATTACATACCCATATAAAGTTGACGAACTACGTCGTTATTCGCTAAATCCTTCGCACTGCCTTCAATCTTAATTTCGCCGTGAACAATCACATAACCACGATCAGCAATTCTCATTGCTTGAGTGAAGTTTTGTTCGGCCATTAAAACAGTAAGACCCTTTTGAACTTTTAACTCCGCTATTTTATCAATCATCTGCTTCACGATAATAGGAGCTAAGCCCACAGATGGTTCATCAATCAGGAGAATCTTGGGCATTGTCATAAGAGCACGAGCAAGAGCAACCATTTGTTGTTCGCCACCGCTCATACTGCCCGCTCTTTGTGTACGACGATCCCTTAACTTCGGAAAGACTTCAAAACAAAATTCCAAGGTTTCATTCACATGAGAACGCGCAAAAGGTCGAGAAGCTCCTAGCAATAGATTTTCTTCAACACTTAACAATGGGAACAGTCGACGCCCTTCTGGCACCATCGCAATTCCCAGATTAACGATTTCCTCAGGACTTAGTTTACCTAAATCATGCGTAACATCATCAATCACTGCAAGAGCTTGACCTGCAGTAGGTTTGACCAGACCAGCAACGACCTTAATCAAAGTTGATTTTCCGTTACCATTTGTACCAAGTAGAGCAACAGTTTCACCATTGCCAACTTCCATAGAAATGCCATGTAAGACTTGAACCGCACCATAGGCGGCGTTAATCTCTTTTAAGATGATCTTATTCGCCAAGATATGCCTTTATCACTTCAGGATTATTAATCACATCCTGGGGCAACCCATCGGCAATTTTATTGCCTGCCACCAGAACCACTAAACGCTCAGAAAAGCGCATCACTGCACTCATAATGTGTTCAATCATCAAGACTGAAACACCTTTTTCTTTCATACCCATAATAAGGTCTAAAATTTCATCAACTTCAGCCCCAGAAAGTCCCGCTAAAGCCTCATCAGCAATCAGAACCTTAGGATTTGCAGCCATTGCACGCGCTAACTCTAATTTCCTTAACTCTACTTGAGTCAGACTTGCCGAGACATGATCCTTCTTACCGAATAAACCAACGCCTTGAACAATATCAAGTGCTCGTTCTTCAGTGGTGCGAGTATCATCGGCATGCTTACGATCATTCCCAGAAAAATTCAGAACTACCATGATGTTTTCAAAAACAGACATCGTCTTGAAGGGTCTTGGAATCTGAAAACTACGAGCAATTCCAGCATGTACGCGAGCATGAGGAGGCAAACTGGAAATATTTTCACCAGCAAACTCAATCGTGCCACCATCAATTTTCAACATCCCAGAGATGCAATTAACGAGCGTACTCTTACCGGAACCATTCGGGCCAATTAAACCAACTCGTTCCCCCGGTGCGATGACTAAATCAACATTACTTAAGGCAGTAAAACCACCAAACTTCTTGGTTACTGCACTTACCTTGACTAAAGGCATTTGTGTCTGTGTTGTGTTTTCCATTATTTACCAGACCATTTCTTAAAAAATCCAACTAAACCGTTTGGCGCGAGTGTCACAAATAAAACCAGAACACCACCGACAATGAGTAGATTCCATGATGAAGAAAGCGTTACGGAAGCTATTTGCTGAATTGAGCCCAATAATAAAGCACCTAATAATGGACCAATCCAAGTCCCTAAACCACCCACAATTGGCATCGCAATACTATTCACCGCAAAAGAGAGATTAAAGGTTGCTGTTGGTTCCACATAGGTAATTAAGTAAGGGAAGGTTGTACCAGCCAAACCCATCAAAGCACCACTAATAGAAGTTGCCATCAGCTTTAATTTAAGGGTCGGAACACCGAGCCCCTCTGCCGCCATTTCGTCATCTCTAATGGCCATCAATCCTTGTCCAAGCCATGAGTGTTCAATGACTCTCGAAATAATGACTGAAATGATCGCCATAGCTAAAATCATAAAATATAGCCAATGCACATATGGACCTGTACCAATGGGTGACTCTCTAGAAACAATTACATAAACGCCTCGGGCACCGCCCAAGAAAGGTGTGTTTGTCACAATTGTCAACAACACCACTGACATCGCTAAAGTCGCAATTGAGAAAAATACGCCCTTGAGTCGTAAGGTAATATATCCCATACCAAGACCCACTAAACCAGCCATGAAAGTACCTAGTAGAATATTTACCCCTTGAGGGAAATGAAATTTATAGCCAACAATGGTCGAATAAGCACCAATGGCAAAGAAGGCAGCTGAACCAAAGTTTACATAGCCTGCATAGCCGCCTAGGATATTCCAAGCAACCGCTAAGATAACGAATTGCAACACGGAATATGCCGCAAAGAAGAAGTATTCTGATTGCACCCAAAACGGGAGTGACGCCAAAAATGGCACCACCAAAACCAGACCGAGGTAGAAATTACGATTGTTATTCATTTTCCAAAAATACCTTGTGGTCTAAACACTAACGTTAATAAAAGTAATCCAAATGAAACTGCAGGTGCCCAAGAAGGTCCTGCGAACGTAGCTGTCATACTTTCAGCAACACCTAAAATCATCGCTCCAAGTAAAGTACCTGTTAAATTACCCATGCCACCTAAAACCACGATAGCAAAAACTAATCCAATGTACTCGCGACCAGCAGATGGTTGTACTGATTGAATAATAATCAACATGGCACCACCAATTACCGCGGTAAATAATGAAAGACCAAAAGCATAGCCTTTAATTTTTACTGGATTAACCCCCATCAATTGGAGAGCCAAAGGATCTTGGGCAACAGCACTTACCGCACGGCCAAAATAAGTTTTCTTGAAAGCCCAACGAATTATCAGTAATAGTGCTACTGAAATGCCAAATGGTATCAGCAAACGATAGGCAACCGTAACGAGACCTAGATCAATCGTTTTATCTGTGTAACTCGTATTGACGTTACGATAATCCACCCCGAAGGCAAGAATCAAAATCATTTCAATGATGAATAAGATTCCGAAGAAAAATGCGAGTCCGCGCAATGAATCACCACCACTACCTTTTTCAAAACGGTCGTAGTAAATACGATAAATTAGATTACCCACTAAGAAAAAGAAGGGCCCTAAAATAAATCCAGCAAGGATCGGGTCAAAACCAAATTTTTCATTTAACCACCAGGTTAAGTAAGCACCAAGAATCACCATCGCTGGATGAGCGATATTGACGATATCAAGCATACCAAACGAGATAGATACACCCAAAGACAATGCAGAATAAAAACCGCCTAATAATAGGCCAGAGATAATTGCATTGATTAATAAATCAAAAGAAATGTCCATAAATCCACTAATATTTAAAAAAGCCCTCTAGCTAAAAAGCTAGAGGGCTTTAGAGGAAAGAATTACTGTTTACGAGCTTCTTCGTAAGGAGTACGAAGTTCACCAGATTTCAAGTCTTTAGGGAACATGATCGGTGCTTTACCAGGCTTACGGAATTGATCAATATCATTACCTGTCACACCTTTATATTGCACATACAAAGGACGACCAACCTTCCATTCGCCGTTATCAGCAAAAGTAATATCACCTACCACTGTTTTAAAAGTATTCTTGTGCATGTACTCAGCCATTTTTCCTTGGTCGAGACTACCTACTTTTTCAATTGCAGTTCCTAAAACTTCCATCATGGCGTAGCCGTAAGGTGGTAAGTAAAAACCTAAAGGATCAACACCCTCTTTTTCAGCACGACCTTGATATTTTTTCAAGAATCCTTCAACACCAGGAAACTTAATAGTTGGCTCTGGAACATAAAGTTCAAATCCAAGCACACCGTTAAGCAAAGGTCCTAATTGTTTCTTGACTGCAGCAAAACCTAAACCAATCATACCGCCACCGAAAACTTTAGTTTTCAAACCAACTTCATTGGCAGCGCGAATCATTCCAACTGTGTCTGGCGGATAAGAAGCCACAAATACTATATCTGGATTAGTTGCTTGAATCGCACGAATAACCGGTGCATAGTCAGTTGTATTGGGTGGATAAGTCTTGTCGTAAACAATCTTTAAGCCCATTTTTTTCGCGTTGATTCTAGCACCTTCTAAGGCCAATGCAGGGTACTCAGCATCACCACCAACTAAGGCTACTGTCAAAGGTTTTGGTTGTGCTTGCATTGCAGCTTCAAAGAAGCCATATGTCAAGCCAACAGCAGGATCTTCACCGTTAGGCATGACTTGGAAATAACGTGGGTAATTAAATTTTTGATTAACGGCAGTACCAAACAAACTTACAAATGTTAAGTTTCTTTGCATAATCGTCGGCATCGCCGGAGCGATTAAGTTTGTACCGTAACCAGATACTACTAAGTCCACTTTGTCAGATTCAATCAACTTGGTGTAAATACCAGGAACTAATGATGGGTTTGTTTGGTCATCATAAGTAACAAACTCCACCTTACGACCAAGTAAACCACCTTTAGCATTCGTGTCTTCACGCCAAATTTCCATCGCTAATTTAGCAGCTTTACCGTTTGCAGCCATCGGGCCTGTTTCTGCCATACCAAAGCCAATCCGAATTGGTGGCTTTTCTTGAGCACTAATTGAGCCAAGGCCCACTGTACCCATGATAGCTAGTGATGCTATCAAGATACTTCTACGAAAATTACCATGCAACATATTTATCTCCTTTGATAATTAATGATCAAATGCTAATCTATTTACAAAAAAATACCAGTTATGGAAAACCCTTATAGCAAATAAAATACGTTTAACAATTTGTCCATTCGCCATTCCATCAGCCACCAAACTCCTCAGTAAATAACTGTTTTTAATAAATAAAATTATTTAATTAAAAGTAATACATCAATTAAAGGACATTTATTTACTACTCAAAAAATGAATAAATATTAATATATTTATGATCAATTAAATAAAATTTAAAGATAAGTTTTTATTCATCGATCGTTCACTAGGATAAATTTGCTAACAAGCATTCTGAAGCAGGGGGACACACCCTTCCCTGTTAGTTATAACACCTTTAATAACTATCAGAAAGTTATGGTTTTCCCTCAACAGATGGATAAAACTAGTCAGCGCTATTCGGTGGCCAATTTAGCGACATCTTTGACTCAAAAGAATGATCTTTGCCAGTAATAGGATCTTTGAAGCTCAATTTTTTAGCACACAGTTGCAAGGGAGATTGATAGTCTCTTTGACTAGGAACCACATAATCCGCTAATTGTGGATAGATTTGATCACCCTGAATTGGTAGCCCTAAGGCATTCATATGCACTCGTAATTGATGTTTTTTACCCGTAATAGGTTCTAAACTATAGAGTGCCCATGTTTGAATCGTTTCGACCAAAGAAATGTTTGTGACCGAGTTGGGGGTACCACTAACTTCCTGCATTTGCATGAAGCGCTCAGCCGCTTCAATTCGACTAAAATGCGTGATCGGCCAATCATACTCATTCGAGGATCTTGCGATAGCTAAGTACTCTTTTTTGACTTGACGATTTCTGAACAAGGCCGCGTAAGTATCTCTAGTGTGCGCTTGTTTAGTAAATAAGACTAAGCCTGCAGTTTCTAAATCAAGACGGTGTACAGCGCTTAAATGGTCCACCTGGAGCCGATTTCTGAGTCGTACCAAGAGAGTTTCTTGTAAATAAGGGCCTATCGGTGTCACAGGTATGAAGTGAGGCTTGTCTGCCACCACAATCCACTCATCTTCGTAGATCACACTTTCGACGAACGGAATCTTCGCCTCAGCCTTTAATTCACGATAGTAATATAGAATTTGTTTAGGGGTGTAGGGAGCATTTGGCCAGACTGGCTTACCAAATTGATTAAGGACTCTCCCCTCTCTCATCCGAGTTTCCCAACCCTGGCGTGAGCCACGTGGAAATCTAATTTCTAAAAAATCAAGGATGGTTACGTAAGGTCCCTCTGGTAGAAAGACCTTACTAGCACCAACGCCATCACGAATGGGAATCTGAATATTAGACAAACTCATCATCCCCGTGTTAATACATCGTTAGACTCAATTACTCGCGTGAAGCTTTTTTACGCTCATGCTCTTTGAGGTAGCGCTTGCGCAAACGAATACTCTTAGGCGTTACTTCAACCAATTCATCATCAGCAATAAACTCTACTGCATACTCTAATGACATTTGGATAGCTGGCACAAGGCGGACTGCTTCGTCGGTACCAGATGCACGAACGTTAGTTAACTGCTTCCCTTTGATTGGGTTCACAACTAAATCATTATCGCGGCTATGGATACCAATAATCATTCCTTCATACAATGGATCACCCGGAACTACGAACATTCTGCCGCGATCTTGTAACTTCCATAAAGCGTAGGCAACTGCTTCACCATTGTCTTGACTGATGAGAACCCCATTATGACGCTCACCCAAAATACCATCTCTGACATCATCATAGCAATCAAATGTGTGACTCATCAGACCAGTTCCGCGAGTCATCGTTAGGAAATCCCCTTGGAAACCGATTAAGCCGCGTGCTGGAATGCGATATTCAAGACGAGTTCTGCCTTTACCATCACTGACCATATCTAATAATTCACCCTTACGCTTACCCAACTCTTCCATGACGGAACCTTGAGTAGTATCTTCAACGTCAACCGTTAAATTTTCATAGGGTTCTTTTTTGACGCCATCTTCTTCATGGAAAACCACTCTTGGACGTGATACAGCTAATTCGTATCCTTCGCGACGCATATTTTCAATGAGAATAGTCAAATGCAACTCACCACGACCTGATACTTCAAAAATCGTATCATCATCTGTCTGTTTAACACGCAACGCCATATTGGCTTTTAGCTCACGATCTAAACGATCACGTAATTGGCGACTCGTTACAAACTTACCCTCACGACCAGCAAGCGGACTTGTGTTTACCATGAAGTTCATGGTCAACGTTGGCTCGTCAACTTTTAACATTGGCAACGGATCTGGATGGTCCACCGCGCAAATCGTTGTACCAATAGAAATATCTTCAATACCGTTAATTAGTACGATATCACCAGCAATCGCCTCAGCAACTTGTTCACGCTCTAAACCTTTAAACTTCAAACATTGATTGACTCTGCCTTTGAAAGGAACGCCATCAGGGCCATTCATACAAATCACATCCATACCCGGTTTGATGGTGCCGCGAGAGATACGACCAACACCAATTTTTCCTACATAACTGTTGTAGTCAATTGATGAAATTTGAAATTGCAATGGGCCTGTGACGTCGTCATCTCGAACAGGAACATACTTCAATACCGTTTCAAACAAGGGGCGCATGGTTCCTTCTCTCACATCAGGAGTTAAACCAGCAAAACCATTCAAAC
This sequence comes from Polynucleobacter kasalickyi, assembly GCF_900176405.1. GTDB lineage: Bacteria > Pseudomonadota > Gammaproteobacteria > Burkholderiales > Burkholderiaceae > Polynucleobacter > Polynucleobacter kasalickyi. Next base: position 152,147 of record NZ_FWXJ01000005.1, read on the forward strand.
CGGAGGCATAAACAATCGGGAAGTCTAACTGTTCTTCAGTTGCGCCTAACTTATCGAAAAGTTCAAAAGTAGCATTTTCAACGTACTCAATCCGAGCACCTGGACGATCCACCTTATTCACAACGACGATCGGCTTTAAACCCAACGCTAATGCTTTTTTAGTAACGAAGCGAGTTTGTGGCATTGGCCCCTCAACCGCATCAACAAGTAATAACACGCCATCAACCATCGATAAAACACGCTCAACCTCACCACCGAAGTCAGCGTGACCTGGGGTGTCAACAATATTAATGTGTGTACCATCAAACTCTACAGCACAGTTCTTGGACAAAATAGTAATACCACGCTCTTTTTCAAGGTCGTTGGAATCCATCACGCGTTCGGAAACCGCCTGATTTTCTCTAAATGTGCCTGATTGACGTAATAATTGGTCAACCAAAGTGGTCTTACCATGGTCAACGTGGGCAATAATTGCAATATTTCGAATCGCTCTTGTAGTCATCTTGTTACTCTCTAAAAATTAAACTAATGAATCGGTTTTGTTAAATGATGCCGAATGGATATGTCAGTTCCTAAAAATTGACCAGAATCACCTAATCCAAGTAGGTATTCCAACCTATCAGTGGCCATTAAACGTTTTGGATGTAATACCCCATTCTTGAGTTCTACTATTCCCATGAACATTTCTGGACCATTCTCTAAATGATAGATTTTGAATATGTTTGTTGCTGTCTCTTCCCCAGTTGAAATTTCTGAAGAATTTGGCAACTCAATGTCTTTTGCTGCAACCCTTTGCCCCATCTTAAAACGCAACGCTACTTCCTGATTCAAGATGATAGCGGGTAAATGCGTAATTAATGAGTCAACGGCCATTAAGTTTGGTGCAACTTTAATTTCTTCCTCAATTTGGGCATCTTCAATTTTGAGATGACCTATTTGAGTTCTGCGCAATGCGGTCAAATGCGCTCCACAGCCAAGTAACTCCCCCATATCGCTCACCAAACTGCGGATGTAGGTACCTTTGCTACAACTGACTTCTAATTCGGCATATGGAAAATCAACACTTCGCCATTTTAAATAACGAATATGTACCTCACGTGCAGCCAAATCAAACATTTCCCCTTCGCGTGCATAAGCATATAGAGGGCGACCGTCTTTCTTAATAGCAGAATACATGGGTGGCACTTGTTGTATTGCCCCCATAAAACTTGGACTAATCTTTTCTAAACTTGCCAAAAAGGCCTCAGGACTTGTATCACCATCGTAGGTACGCTGGTCGATGATTTTTCCTTCAGCATCGCCTGTTTCAGTTTTTACCCCAAAATGGATCTTTGTAATATAAGTTTTATCAGCATTAAATAAATCTTGAGAGTATTTTGTGGCCTCGCCTAAACACACGGCGAGTAAACCAGTTGCCAAAGGATCAAGCGTTCCCGTATGTCCAGCTTTATTAGCTAGGCAGGCGTGTTTAACGATCGTTACTGCTTTTTGTGAGCTGATTCCAAGAGGTTTATCAAATAACACTACCCCATCGGTCCAGCGCGGCATAGTGTCGCGCACGTTTTAGTCCTTAGGTTTTTCGGGGGCAGTGGTTAACATCGCTTGGTCAATTAATTGAGACATGGCTAAACCATTTTCAATCGATTGATCATGCAAAAAATGAAGGGTAGGAACTGTGTGAATGTGTAGTCGCTTAAACAATAAAGAGTGCAAATATCCAGCTTTTTCACGGAAAATTCTTAAAGCGACTTCCGGCTCAGCACCCAATACTGAAAAGTAAACTTTTGCATGCGCCAAATCAGGGGTTAACTCAACAGACTGAAGAGTTACTAAACCCATCGAAGGATCACGGATCTCGCGAGGAATAAGCTCCGCGAGATCACGTTGAATTTGATCGGCCACACGCTGATTACGATGTTTTGATGTTTTCATAAAGAATCAGAAGACTTATAAAGTTCTCGCAACTTCGGTAACTTCAAAGACTTCCAACTGATCACCTTCTTTAATGTCATTGTAGTTTTTGAGTGATAAACCACACTCAAGTCCTGCACGAACTTCTTTCGCATCGTCTTTGAAACGCTTCAAGGAGTCAAGTTCACCAGTCCATACCACTACATTATTACGCAATAGACGTGCTTTAGAAGTTCTCTTCACAACACCATCAACGACTAAGCAACCAGCAATAGAACCAATTTTCGAGACAGTAAATACCTGACGAATTTCAACCAAACCAGTGATTTCTTCTTTCTTATCAGGTGTTAACATGCCACTCATAGCAGCTTTTACTTCATCAACAGCATCATAAATAATGTTGTAATAACGAATATCCACACCGTTTGCTTCAGCTAATTTTCTTGCCAATGCATCTGCTCGTGAATTAAAACCAATGACTACTGCTTTCGATGCGACCGCTAAATTGATATCCGTCTCAGAAATTCCACCAACCGCAGCATGAACAATTTGTACACGAACTTCTGGAGTAGATAGTTTCATTAATGACTGAGATAAAGCTTCTTGTGAACCTTGCACATCAGCTTTGATAATAATTGGCAAGTATTTCGTTTCAACACTACCTTCACCAACATTTTCAAACATATTTTCAAGTTTGACAGCTTGTTGTTTAGCTAGTTTTACATCACGGAACTTGCCTTGTCTAAAGAGGGCAATCTCACGCGCTTTTCTTTCGTCAGCTACTACTAGAACATCTTCACCTGCAGCAGGAACTTCGGACAAACCTTGGATTTCCACAGGAATAGATGGTCCAGCCTCAGAACAAGGTTTACCATTTTCATCCAACATGGCACGCACGCGTCCAAATGACTGGCCGACGAGCAACATATCGCCACGTTTTAAAGTACCCGATTGAACTAAGATGGTCGCAACAGGGCCCTTACCTTTATCTAATCTAGCTTCGATGACAAGTCCTTTTGCGGGAGCATCTACTGAAGCTTTTAATTCGAGCACTTCTGCTTGGAGTAAAACGTTTTCAAGCAATTCATCAATACCGATACCTGTTTTAGCAGATACTGCAATAAATGGTGAATCACCACCGTACTCTTCAGGCACCACTTGTTCAGCCACTAACTCTTGTTTGACACGATCAGGATTTGACTCTGGTTTATCAATTTTGTTAATTGCAACAACAATAGGTACACCAGCAGCTTTTGCATGAGCAATCGCCTCCTTAGTCTGTGGCATTACGCCATCATCTGCCGCTACTACTAAAATGACAATGTCAGTAGCTTTAGCACCACGGGCACGCATTGCAGTAAACGCTTCATGACCTGGAGTATCTAAAAAGGTAATCATGCCTTTTGGTGTCTCAACGTGATAAGCACCGATGTGCTGGGTAATACCACCAGCTTCTCCGGATGCCACTTTAGAGAGACGAATTTTATCTAACAACGAGGTTTTACCATGATCTACGTGACCCATTACCGTTACAACAGGAGGTCTTGTAATTTCTACGGAATCATGTGCTTGTTGCCCTAGGTCAATTTCAGGATCGTCTAATTTAGCAGCATGTGCGATGTGTCCCATTTCTTCAACGATAATCATCGCCGTATCTTGGTCTAACACCTGATTAATACTAACCATTTGACCCATACCCATTAACAGCTTAATTACTTCGCCAGCTTTAACAGACATTTTATGAGATAGGTCAGCAACTGTAATCGTTTCCGGCACGTGAACATCACGAACAACTGGTTCGGTAGGAGCCACAAAATTTGTCTGAACATCAGACTGATGAGAGTTCGATTTTTTACGACCACCACCAGCTCTCCATCCGCCACCAATTCCACCAGAAGAATCGCCTCTAGTTTTAAGGCTAGACTTTTTCTTGACGCCCTCTTCTTGCCATGTAGATGATGTTTCTGCAGCTTTAATTAGTTTGCCAGTTGGTTTGACGGCTAATTTTTTCTTATCATCAGCAGTTTCTGTCTTAACAGGCTTATGAATCGTACCCTTTTTATCATCCGCAACTGGCGCCACAACGGGTGGCGGTGGTGGCGGTGCTTTTTTAATTCCGGGTGAACTCATCATTTGACGAATTGCTAAAGCTTCAGCTTCAGCAATTGCACGACGTTTACGAATCGACTCCAAGTCTGCTTCAGAGGTATCCTTGACAACAGGTTTCACTGGCTCTTTTACAACCGGCGCCTTATTTTCTTGAAGGACTGGTGGAATAACAGCGACTTTTTCTTCTGTACTGGCTACTTTTTCTGGTTCGATAACAAGTTCAGGTTTAGCAGCTTCAGCAACATTAGCAACCGCAGCCGTATCTTTAACATTCCTGTCCGTATCAGATATTACTGGTGAAGTTTTTTCTACTTTAATCTCAGTTGGCTTAGCCGTATTTTTAACTTGCAAAGCATTCACTTCAGAAGCTTCTTTTTCAGCAAGCTCTTGAGCGAGTTTTTGCTTTAATTTTCTAGCCTCGTTTGCAGCGTGCATTTCTGCTTCTTGGACCTTCAAAAGCTCAGCTTCGCGATTCGCTTCGGCTTCTCTTTTTAATAAAGCCTGCTCTTCATCTACCGAAATTGAAGGTTGAGCGACTTCGGGCAAGACCTCAGGAGTAACGACTTCAGGTGCTACAACTGGAGCAACGACTTCATCCTCGTGTTTAACGATTACTCTTTTTTTACGAACTTCAACCTGAACTGTTCTAGTTCTTCCAGCTGAGTCTGATTGACGAATCTCGCTAGTCTCACGTTTAGTGAGCGTGATTTTTTTTCTCACTACATCGGTTGCAACAGTTCCGTGAGATTTTTGCAAATGCTCTAATAAAACCCTTTTATCGTTTTCAGATATGTCATCTGATTCGGCGTTTTTGGAAATACCAGCAGCACGCAATTGTTCCAGTAAATTGTCGGTCGAACGTTTTAGCTCTTCAGCCAATGTCTTTACAGTTGTGGTCGCCATGCGATCCCTTCATTTTTAATTAAACCAATGAGCACGAGCCTTCATAATGAGTTGCTTAGCGCTTTCCTCATCCATTTGGGTCATCTCAATTAGTTCATCTACGGCCAACTCGGCCAAATCTTCTCTTGTATTCACTTGGTTCGCAACTAGTTGATCAATCACCGCTGGGGTTATTGACTCAACAGAACTCAACTCTTGCGATACAGGCTCTTTACCTTCTTCGACAGCAATTTCCATGGTCAGTAAAGATGCTCTTGCTCGATCACGCAACTCATTAACAGTGTCTTCGTCAAAAGCCTCAATCTCCAACATTTCAGATAATGGCACATAAGCCACTTCTTCTAAAGTATTGAAACCCTCTTCAATTAAGATATCTGCTACTTCGCTATCCACATCTAATTTATCCATGAATACTTGACGAATTTTTTGGACTTCATCTTCCGTCTTCTTAGCAGACTCTTCAGGCGTCATGATATTGATCTGCCAGCCAGTGAGCTCACTAGCTAAACGAACATTTTGACCACTGCGACCAATCGCAATCGCCAAGTTTTCTTCATCAACTACCACGTCCATACTATGTTTCTCATCATCCACAACAATCGTGGTAACGAGAGCCGGAGCAAGTGCGCCAATCACAAATTGTGCAGGATCTTCAGACCATAAAACGATATCGACTGCCTCACCAGCAACCTCATTTCTGACGGCTGTAACACGCGTTCCACGCACACCAACGCAAGTCCCAATTGGGTCAATCCGTTTGTCATGAGTAACTACCGCAATTTTAGCTCTGATACCAGGATCACGTGCAGCCCCTTTCAACTCTAAGAGACCTTGCTCAATCTCAGGAACTTCATTTTCAAATAGTTTTAAGAGGAACTCAGGACATGTCCGTGATAACTCAATTTGCGGGCCACGTGCTTCACGATCAACCTTCAAAATATAAGCTCTTACGCGATCGCCACTTCTTAAATTCTCTTTTGGAATCATTTGATCACGACGTAAAATCGCTTCTACCCGACCTGATTCAATAATCAGACCATTCTTATCATTACGCTTAACAGTACCATTCATGATCTTCTCACCACGCTCCAAGAAGTCATTTAATATTTGTTCACGCTCTGCATCACGAATTCTTTGCAAAATCACCTGTTTAGCAGCTTGGGCTCCAATCCGACCAAAGGCAAGAGATTCAATTTGGTACTCTAAATGTTCGCCAACTTCAATATCAGCAATATCATCTTTAGCTTCAAATAGTAATATCTCTTTATCTGGCTCTTGGAGGCCTGCTTCATCAGGAACAACCAACCAACGGCGAAACGTTTCGTATTCACCGGTTTGGGTATCGATGGCAACACGAATATCCACATCTTTACTATCATTAGCAAATAATTTTTTTGTAGCAGAAGCAAGCGCCATTTCCAACGCTTCAAATACCACCTTGCGGTCTACGTTTTTCTCGTGTGCTAAAGCATCAGCTAATATGAGAACGTCACGATTCATGATTTTTTTCCTTTGAAATCTAGAACAGGAACCAGCCTTGCTTTTTCAACCTCAGCTAGTGTGAACTCAAGCATTGCTGACTCGCCAGGTTTTGGCTCAATCAACAACCCCCAAACAGCATCTCTAGACTGTGCATCACCTTTCATTAGGCCTTGCAACACTCCAGAAAAATTCTTACGATTACCCATTGCTACACGAAGCTTTAAGGTAATCTCTAAACCTGCAAAACGCTCAAAGTCTTGCGGTGTTTTTACGATACGATCAAGTCCCGGTGATGAAACTTCAAGACGCTCAAAAGCTACATTTTCTACAGCCAAAGTGTAGGTAAGTTGATGACTCACTTTTTCACAGTCGCCAACATTAATTAATTGATTAAAATCTTGATTTTCAATGGTTACACGAAGCAAACCTCTACCCTCTCGCTCAATATCAACGAGACAATATCCAAGACTTTCGACAACTTCAGTTATAACTAGATTTTGATCCAAAATTTCTGCTTCACTCACAGGTTTTACAATTAAACTTTTACATCAACTCATAAATTTTTCAAACATTTATTCATTTAGTAAAAAAAAATGGGCAAATTGCCCATTTTTGCTGAACTTTTCACGCAAAGTTCAATAAAAGAAGATTATATCCTAAATTACGTGTTTCCGCTAGGTTTTCTTCCTCTACCACCTGAAAACCCTGATTTAGGCTTACCACTATAGCCACCACCAGCAGGTTTTTTTGGACCTTTGGGAGATCTTCTTAAGCTGGCATTGCGCAACTCACCCGGCGATGGAGCAAATCCGTGCTCATGAGATACTTTCATCGAAGTACTTGATCTGCCATTACGCCCAGATTTCGCACCAGACTGGTTTTTAGACTGACCATTGCCAGAGCCACCCGTAGAATTTGTCTTGTATTGTGATATTCCATGATGGTTATCAGCCATTTTTAAGGCTTCTCTAGAACCCCAATAGGAGACAGAAGTTTGCATCGGATCTGGTTGATCTTGATTTGAGCTGCCCCGCTGTGACCTTGAAGGGCTGGATGAGCTATTTCCTTGAATATTTTGAGGAACTTTTAGACCAGCAGCTCTCATTAGCTGAGCAACCTGATCAGTTGGTACCTCCTCAAACTTCCCTCTACGCAAACGCGGCGGCAACACAAAAATCCCGTATCGCGTTCTAATTAAGCGCGAGACAATGTGGCCAACAGCCTCAAACATACGACGAACTTCGCGGTTACGACCCTCGGTAAGCGCTACGTGATACCAACGATTTGCACCCTCACCACCACCATCACTAATTCTTAAAAACTTCGCCATGCCATCATCTAAATTAATGCCATTCTTTAAATGACTTAATTGTTCATGCTCCAACTCCCCTAGAATACGAACTGCATAATCTCTCTCAATGCCATAGCGAGGATGCATTAAGCGGTTCGCTAACTCACCTGAAGTAGTAAATAACAGCAGACCTTCCGTATTGAAATCTAGACGCCCGACAGCAATCCATCTGCCACCTTTGGGCTTTGGTAAACGCTCAAACACAGAAGGACGGCCTTCAGGATCTGCTTGGCTGACAATTTCTCCGGCTGGTTTGTGATACATCAATACTCTAGGTGGCTTCGTGACCAACTTGCGATGTACCGCTTTACCATTAATTCTTACTTGATCAGTCGGACCAATCCTCTGACCAATATGAGCAGGCATACTGTTTACAGAGACTCGCCCTTGAATGATGAGGTCTTCCATTTCACGCCTTGAACCCATGCCAGCATCAGCCAGGACCTTATGCAATTTAACCGTATCTTCATCATCTGCATCATCGTCCAAACCGTCTAAATCTGACCAAACTTCATCGCGCAACGACATTGGCAAATCATCTAAATTTGAAAACTGGTACTGATTGTTATTGCCGGAGTACTCTAACTCATCCTGAGATAACTCATCGTTATGTTCCTGACCGCTTCTACTATTTTCGTTTTGTTCAGCCTGTTCGAGCGCTTGTAAACTTCTATCAACAATCGCATGTTGAGAAAACTCACCCTCACCAGAAGAAGGCTTTTGATCTTGCAAAACCAACTCTGGCGTATCTAATAAAGCATCAAACTCACCAGACACAACTTTTGCAAACAGTTCCTGGCTCTGAGTATTTAACGGATTACCTGCAGAGTTTGACTGTCTTGGCCTAGACTCTCTAGAGTCATTATTGGATCTTTGACCAGGTTTAGTATTTTTTCCACCCCTAGAGTTCCGATCACGGGATTGACCCGCTCTAGGTTGATTACGATTTCTAGGAGGGGGATTACCATCTACTCCGCTAGTTTTAACATCCGCACCTTCAGCACCCTGCAAAGCAGCGCTTGACTCACCCGACACGACATTTACATCCTCACCTACTGGCGACTCTTGATCAGATGTGGTTTTATGACCAGGTTGACGATTCGATTTCAGTCTAAATTTTGGATTTCTGGAACGTCTTTGTCTTGGCTTTGATTCGCCCATGGCATCAGTAGCTTCCAATCCATTTGTAGTATTTGGCGAGACCGAGCTACCCGCCTCAAAAGTGTCTTGTTGCGTTAATTTTTCTGTTTTATCTGCTTTATTAGGCAAATTATTTGTTTCATTTTCATTCATTATTTTTTATTTCAGTTATGCTGCTTGAATTTTCTTCCCTAGTTACCACTTCGGAAGGACTAAGGTCATCAATAGGAGGCTCAGCCTCCGATGAATTTTGGAATGTAGTTTCTTGAAGTTCTGTCACTTCAACAACTTCATGGACTAAATCGGGGGGTGTATCTTGCATTACCTCTTCAAAATTAATTACTTGCTGCGCAATATCAGCTACCGGCGTGCCATCATCCAGGGGCGGAAGATACTTCAATCCGGTAATCGCCATATCATCCAAAAATTGTTTCGTCGTGGCAAAAAGCGCAGGTCTACCCACTGTATCTTTATGGCCAATCACTTCTATCCAATTACGATCCTCTAATTGGCGAATAATTTGGGAGCTAACAGCGACCCCACGAATTTCCTCTATCTCGCCACGAGTCACCGGCTGCCGGTAAGCAATAATCGCCAAAGTTTCCATCACTGCTCTAGAGTATTTAGGTGGTTTTTCAAAGTTCAAACGATCTAAATACTCTCGCATTGAGAGCCTACTTTGAAACCGCCACCCAGTTCCAGCCTGAACCAATTCAAGACCTTTTTCAGCCCAATCATTTTGCAATTGGTTAATCCAGACAATGATATTTTCAGGGGTAACTTCATCCCCATATAAACGGCCTAACTCATTCAAGGAAAGCGGTTCAGTTGAACACAATAGAGCCGTCTCAAGGACTAACTTGTAATGGTTTTCAATCATGGTTATTTAGCAATAATAATTGCTCTTAATATACTTTCAATGGTAATTAGCAAGGAATCTGTGTGAGTACGAGTACTCGAATTTAACTTTTAATTCTGCTTTAAGTGTCATCATGGAAACAATCTTTTTTATGGCGAAAAGATGTTTCGTTCTAAGAATAACGCCATTATATATCGAATTAACACTAATTAAAGCAAAATCCATTTTTCATCATTTGAGATGACAAGGTAAATGTTTGATAGAAGCCAAATAATGCACTACTAAAAAATAAACAAGCGGTCAGTATTTTTAATTGCTTAGAACAACCCATCTGAGCCATCCAAGCATTTAATTTACCTAAGCCCCCTGAAATCATTAGTAAATTTGGTAAGGTACCCAAACCCATGGCCAGCATGAATAGGGCTCCATACCAACTACTACCCGACAAAAAGGACAATCCTAGGACCGAATAAACCAAACCACAGGGTACTAGTCCCCAGGCTAATCCAAAGAGAAGTTTTTGTAAATAAACCGACTGAAATGGAGGGCTCATGACTTTAAACAGCGTGGACCAGCCAAGCGCCAACTTTTTTTCGACTTGAATCAACCAAGTCATTTTCAAGAATTTCGGCGGGTACGGCCAGAGAGTTTTTATCCCATTGATCAATAATATTGAAGATGCAACAAAAAATAAGCCACGTTGAATTGGCACGATATCTTGCCACCAAAGGAGTGCACCTAATTTCCCAGCAAGGGCTCCCAACATTGCATAGGAGATAATTCGTCCAAAATGCATCAGCAGTTGTTCAATAAATACTGTTTGGGGAGTGCTAAAACGAATGATCGAAACATTACTTTTCGACACAATCCCACCACACATAAGAGCACAATGCCAACCACTAGCTAATGCGCTTAAAAAAACACCTAAAAGTAAAGCGGTCGTCAAAATTAAATCAAAGAGTTAGACTTTTGCTCAGGCGCTTGGCTCTTCCAACTATCGGGAATGATAAACAAGGTCATAGCACTAGATAAGGCGCAAAAGAGCCATAAAACAAAAAAACCTAAGGTATAAATACCTTCTTTAGGTATTTCTACGGGTTGATTAAAGAACATTAAATCTGCAGGGTTAATCAGAGTAAAAATGAATCCCTCAGCTAAACCTGCCACAATAAAAGAGGGCCATAAAATCCACATTAATATTCGAGTTTTCATGGTTTAGCCTCAGTGATCTTTTTTTCGGTCGGCACACTATCCTTAAGCTCAGCATCCTTAACTAAAGGCACTTCGATAATTTTTAAGCCCGTTTTTTTGACCCCATTGACCAACAAAACATCCTGCTTTTGAAAAGCCAAATAAATGGTAACGATGCAAGCAAGCATTGCTAAAAAAGGCCCACTCATTAATATCCAAGGCCAACGATGCTTATACCAGGGAGGTTGAGATAATCGTTCGTTCGTCATTTGTCAAAGTCGCTTCAGGTTAATCCAACATAATAAAAGTTGATTTTTCTTCTTTTTTCCTCGGTATCATCACACCTTTGGCACTTATTTCGTGCCCTTGCATTACAAATACAACTGGGTTAGGACCTTTGTGGAGGGAATCTTCAGAAATTCTAACCTTTACAGGTAGCATCATGTTGGCACTTGCAGGAACTTCAATTTGTTCAATTCTTTGATTTTGGGAGTCATAAATTTCAGGATGTTCCAGTCCATTAATTGCTAGTTCAAGTTTCATCGGACTTTCTGAGCTATTCATCACTTGAATACGATAGATGTTTTCGACTTGATCGCCATTCACCTCCCTTGCTAAAGCACCTCGATCTCGCATCACATCAAAACGTAAGGGGTTTCGAATCACTAAGGAGGTAACAAAAGCTGTAATCAATATTGCCATAATGCCTGAGTAAATCAGAATCCTGGGTCGAAATAGGTACTTTCTAACAGCAGAGCTATCCAATTTTTCTTCTATTGCTCGCTGGGTGGTATATCGAATGAGCCCCTTCGGATATTCAACCTTGTCCATCACCTGATTACAGGCATCGACACAAGCTCCACAACCAATGCACATATATTGCATGCCATTTCGGATATCAATACCCGTTGGGCACACTTGGACACAAATACTACAATCAACACAATCGCCTAGGCCACTTGCTTTATGGTCAACACTTTTAGATCTTCCACCACGAGGCTCTCCCCTATGACTATCATAAGTTACTACAAAGGTATCTTTATCAACCATTACGCTTTGAAAGCGAGCATAAGGACACATGTATTTACAGACTTGCTCTCTTAAAAACCCTGCATTTCCCCAAGTGGCAAAACTATAAAAGCATAACCAAAACGTGGGCCAAACACCCAGATCAAACTGTATGAAGTGACGCCATAATTCAACGATAGGAGTGAAATATCCAACAAAAGTAAAACCTGTCCATACAGCAATAGACAACCAAATAAAATGTTTACAAATTTTGAGGCGTAGTTTTTTAAAGCTCCAAGGCCATTTCTCATCATCCAGCTTCATACGAGCTAGACGATCCCCCTCTACTCTGCGCTCAACCCACAGAAAAATTTCTGTATAAACGGTTTGAGGGCAGGCATAACCACAGAAAAGTCGCCCCGCAATTGCCGTAAATAAAAATAGTGCTAACGCCGACAGAATTAAAAGTAAGGTGAGATAAATAATATCTTGGGGCCATAAGACTAAGTTAAAGATGTAAAACTTACGTGTCACCAAATCGAATAGAACAGCTTGTCGACCATTCCAAGACAACCACGGCAAGCCATAAAATAATAACTGCGTCAAGACCACCATCAAGATACGCGCATAGGCAAATACCCCACTGACTGAGCGAGGATGAATTTTATTGCGGATCTCGTAGAGATCTTGGTCAACAAAGTGGATGGGTGAGACCGTGGTCTTTTCTGTATTACTCATTCTCTCTTCATTCATCTATTTACTGAGACAAGCCCCATACAAAAGCTGTCAATAAATGAATTTTTTCCGGCGTTAAAATTTCCTGATGTGCTGGCATCTTGCCATTTCGTCCATTTAAGAGTGTTTCTGTAATAGTGGCCTCAGAACCTCCATATAGCCAAATTTTGTCAGTAAGATTAGGTGCGCCAACTAGGATATTCCCTTTACCTTCCGCGCCATGGCATCCAATACAGTTATTTTTAAAGACCACTTCACCGAGTGACCTCTTAATCGGGTTGGATGGCAGACCTGATAAAGATCTTACGTAATTAGCAACATGATTAATATCAGTTGAAGACAAGATTGTTTTAAACGCAGGCATATTCCCTTGACGCCCATTAATAAGGGTTGTTTTAATATGATCAGGCTCGCCACCGTACAACCAATCCTTATCGCTCAAAGTGGGGAACCCTTTGCCACCGCCAGCATCTGAGCCGTGACATTGAGCACAATAATTGAGATACAAACGCTGACCGATTTGTTTTGCTTGGGGATCTTTAGCTAAGTTCGGCACATCTAAGGCCATATATTTCTCATAAAAAGGCTTTAACTCAGTATTTGCTTTTAAAACACTTTCATTATGTTCTTTGGCAGAAGTGTATCCCAAAGAGCCTGCATATGAACCAATACCTGGATACAAAATCCAGTACCCAACACCAAAAATAATAGATAGCAAAAACATCCACATCCACCAACTCGGTAAGGGGTTATTTAACTCACGCAAACCATCCCACTCATGCCCCGTATCGGAGACCGAGCCATCAGGATTTAAAGCCACTTTATTTTTTCGTTGTGATAACAATAACCATAAACAAAAAATCACCCCTGCAATTGAAATTACCGCAATAAAGTAACTCCAACCAATATTAAAAAAATCGCTCATGATAAATCCTTTTTAAATTCATCTGGTAGTTCAAAAGGTAATTTCGCACTGGCCTCATTTGCTTCACGACTATGGGCACTAAAAGCCCAATAGACAATGCCTAAGAAAAAAATCAAACCGAGTATCGTTGATGCCGCTGAGAGAAAAACAGTGATTGAATTCATGGTAAGTTCACTTCATGGGTTCGGGTAATGGCGCATTTGAAACTTGCTCAGTCACATTGATTGCACGACGAGCAGTTCCTAGACCTTGAAGGTAAGCGATTAATGCATCCTCTTCCGTTTTTCCTGCCAATTCTTTAGGTGCATTGGTAATCTGCTCATCGGTATATGGCACGCCCACCATTCTTAGGGCACGCATATGAGCTGAAATTGTTTTGGCATCAGCAGGTGTTTTTTCTAACCATGAATAGGCTGGCATATTCGACTCTGGCACCACATTACGAGGATTACGAAGATGAATTCTATGCCAATCATCAGAGTATCTCTCACCAATTCTGGCAAGATCAGGACCGGTTCTTTTCGAACCCCATAAAAATGGATGATCATAGACAGACTCACCTGCTACAGAGTAGGGACCGTAGCGCTCCGTTTCAGAACGTAGTGTTCTAATTTGTTGAGAGTGACACCCTAAACAACCCTCTCTTTGATAAATATCTCGACCTGCTAATTGAATTGCCGAATATGGCTTTACGCCAGGGTAAGGCTCAGTAGTTGAGTGTTGAAAAAACAACGGCACAATTTGCACAAGACCTGCAAAAGAAACAACAATCAAGGTACAAATAATTAGCCAACCAATATTTTTTTCTAAGGTAGCGTGGGAGAAAAATTTACTATCAGACATGATTCTTCCTTTAGGCCTTGTTTGAATTTAAAACCGCAGAGTCATTGGATCCATTAACAACTGGAGCTATGTCTGAGGAGGTATGTTGAATCGAAGGAATTTCTGGGCTAATAATTTTTTTGTTATAGACAGTTTTAAATACGTTATAAGCCATGATCAGCATTCCGACCAAGTAACAAAACCCACCAAACAAACGAATGACATAAAACGGGAAGTTCGCTTTAACAGACTCAACGAAACTGTAAGTCAAGGTTCCATCCGCTTCAAATGAGCGCCACATCAAACCTTGCATCACACCAGCAATCCACATCGCGGCAATATAAATCACTACGCCAATGGTTGCAATCCAAAAATGGATCTCTATTAAACGTTTGCTGTACATCTCTTTTTCACCAACTAGTCTTGGAATCATGTAATACAAAGAGCCAATCGAAATCATCGCCACCCACCCCAAAGAGCCCGAGTGAACATGGCCAATCACCCAGTCCGTATAATGCGACAAGCTATTGACTGTCTTAATCGACATCATGGAGCCTTCAAAGGTCGACATACCATAAAACGATAAAGCTACCACCATAAATTTAAGAATAGGATCTGTTCTTAATTTATGCCAAGCTCCCGATAAAGTCATGATGCCGTTGATCATGCCACCCCATGAAGGTGCCAACAAAATGATAGAAAAAACCATCCCTAATGATTGCGTCCAATCAGGCAATGAGGTGTATTGAAGATGATGAGGTCCAGCCCACATATACAGGAAGTTCAGTGCCCAAAAGTGGACAATGGAAAGTCTGTAAGAATAAATTGGTCGCTCAGCTTGCTTAGGAATAAAGTAATACATCATGCCCAAGAAACTGGTGGTCAAGAAAAATCCCACCGCATTATGTCCATACCACCACTGAATCATTGCATCCTGAACACCAGAATAGACACTATAAGATTTCCACATACCAGCTGGAATTTCTAAATTATTGACTATATGCAGCATCGCAATGGTCAAGATGTAGGCGCCAAAGAACCAATTGGCGACATAAATGTGTTTTGTTTTACGTTTCATAATCGTGCCAAAAAACACAATTGCATATGCCACCCAAACCACTGTAATTAAAATATCAATCGGCCACTCAAGCTCGGCATACTCTTTTGAGGTCGTTAGTCCGAGGGGTAAAGTAATGGCGGCAGCAATAATAACGATTTGCCAACCCCAAAAAGTAAACTCTGCGAGCGCGTCTGAAAATAATCTAGTTTGACAGGTTCTTTGTACAACGTAATAAGACGCAGCAAATAACGCACTGCCGCCAAAGGCGAAGATTACTGCATTGGTATGAAGTGGCCTTAAACGACCGTAACTTAACCACGGAATGCCTGCAAACAAATCTGGAAATGCTAATTCGGCAGCAAGTATGACACCGACACTCATACCAACAATTCCCCATAAAACAGTCACTAGGGCGAATTTACTAACTACGCTGTAATTAAAAAAATTCTCTTTTGAAAGTTTGGAAATAGTATTTCCCATATTGCAATTCTCCTAAAACTATTTAACTACTCGGGGCACTATGCTAATTTCTCGTTACAACGTTATTCAATGGGTCTAAATCTCATCAATTATTCAAAAAAATTTCTCTAGAATCAACTAGCCCAAACCTTCATGAACCGGCTAACCAATTTGAAGGCTTTTAGTTCAAAATCATTTTTTGATCGATGGCGAACTTTCGTGATGCGTATCGTCATCCATCAAAATTTCATATGCAGGTCCCTCTAAATCGTCAAATTGTCCATTTCTTATAGACCAATACAAGACCAAGACAATAAATCCAACTAATAAGAGTGACATGGGTATTAATAAAAACAGACTCTCCATCAATACCTACCTAGTGAGTTGAACGAAGCTTCCACTTGCCAAGACGTGACGCATTGAAACTAACCAAAATCGATGAAATGGACATCCCTACAGCAGCACCTAATGGCCCAACGTATCCCATCATCGCCAAAGGTAATGCTAACAAGTTGTATAGTAACCCCCAAATCAAATTTTGCTGAATTATTACTTGAGTATTTTTGGCATGTATTAGAGCGTTCTTTAAAACATCGAAGTTGGCACTGAACAAAATAAGGTCTGCCCCAACCTGACTAAGTGGCGCAGCCTGCCCCATAGCAATTGAAATACTAGCTAAGCCTAAAAAGGGGGCATCATTCACACCATCGCCAATGGCTAATATTTTTTTCCCTTGTTGTTGAAAAACTTCAACTTGCCTGAGCTTTTCTTCGGGAGTGCAATTTGCAAAGTACTGATGAATCCCCAATTGTTCAGCAAAATACCGGACGCTAACGAGATCATCTCCAGAAATCAAATAAGGTACTTTACCCAATTGCAATAGGCTATCAACAAACTCCCGAACACCTGGTCTCAAGACATCCCTTAATTCAAAAATAGCTACTAAGTTAGTTCGATACATTAAGCAAATTGGAGTTGTTCCGGGAGATAAATTCAATAACTCATCCCTCAGTAACTGTGGTTGACTCAGCTCTGCCTCAATCCAGGTTGGTGAACCAATCCGCCAATCTCCACAGATGACGCCACAACCAGTTAAATATTGCTTAGGCTGATTTAAATCAAACCGTTCCATCGATTCATATTCGGTCAGACTACAACTGGTATCACTACAAATTGCGTTCGCAATCGGATGGTTTTGTTCGAATTCTAGCGCTTTTGCGATACCACGAATTTCTGCTAAAGATAGTTGCTGCTGGTAATTAGAAACCTTTACTACTTGCATTTCCCCTAGCGTTACAGTACCCGTTTTATCTAAAAAGACGATATCAAAATGATTGAGTTTGTCGAGACCATCAGGAGAAATAACAACTAATCCATTTTTTGCAAAGAGTCCCTGCGACGCTGCGAGTGCTAATGGGATAGCTAATGAGAGTGCGCATGGACAAGTGACGACTAAAACGGCCAAGGCTCTTTCCCAGGGATGTTCATTCCCCAGTAAATACCAAACAACACCCGTCACAACAGCTACAAACAATAAACCCATCACAAAATAGCTTGCTAATTTTTCAGAGGTAGATGCGTATTGAGGTTTCTGTGACAACGCCGTTTCCAGTAAGTGGGCAATCGCAGCTATTTTTGTTTGAGAGCCTAGGGCTGTGACTTGTAAATAGAGGGTCGATTCTAAGTTGTAACTTCCGGCATATACCTGCTCATTTGGCAATTTAGAAATCGGCTGACTCTCCCCCGTTAATATGGCTTCACTTACGGTAACGGCTTGTTCCAAAACAATCCCATCTGCTGGGATGACTTCACCCGGAAAGACTTGAAGAATATTACCGATTTCGATAATTTGTAACGGGACAATCTGAACACGTTTAGACCCTAAACGCGTAAGATCAACTTCTTTCACCAAATTACAAGTTGTCGGCAATTGCATTGCTAAACCTTCAACCGCATTTTGCGTCTGGTGACGGGCTTTCAGCTCTATGAACCTAGCGAGTAATAAAAGTGCCACAAACATCGTAATGGAGTCAAAGTAAGTTGCTCCCACATTAATGATTAAATGGGCAGTTCCAAATAACCAAGAGATACCGATAGCTACCGAAATAGGCACATCCATATGTAAAGTTCTTGTTTTGGAAAAGTACTGAATGCTCTTATAGGCATTCTGAAACATCGGTGCCGCAGAAAAAAAGATAACCGGTAGTGTCAATAACCACCCCGCCCAGCCCATCAAACGTAAGTATGCTTCGTCAATCTCTATAGGGTCAACATAAGTTGGCCATGCATACATCATTACTTGCATCATCCCAAGCATCGCTACACCTAATCGAAAGAGAATTTGACGCTCTTCTTTTTTAGCTAATTCTGCGCTTTTTGAAAGTTCAAAAGGCCATGCACGATAACCAATTTGTTGTGAAGCGATGAGTAAATCGGATAAGTTAGATAAATTACTATCGAAAACAATCACAGCCCTTTGAGTGATATAGTTCACTTGTACGTCTCGAATACCAGGCAACCTGCGCCAATGTTGCTCATTTAACCAAACACAAGCAGCACATTGAATGTTTTCTATCCGCAAGGTGACCTTTCGATGACCTGTTCCATCCTTTAATGTTGGAGCATATTTTTCCAACATGGCAGGATGGTCATATACTAAAAATTGATCCTCATTCGCTTGCCCCTCCAGATTCGGACGATTCGATGAAAAATCTTTTGCATCGCGTCTTGTATAAAAAACCTCTAAGCCTTGCCCATGAATCATTTGCGCAATCGATAGGCAACCAACACAACAAAATGTTTTTAATTCACCAGCTATTTCACCTGGTAAAAGATCTTTACCATCGCACATTGATCCACAGTGATAACAGGTTAAATCCGTTTTAGTAGAATCAAAGAAAGAAGAATTTTGTTTAATCGCCATAAATTGCGATAATACCCAGTTAACGAATTAATTAAGTCTCAATGATATCAATCAAGTTACCAAAAACCTTACAGATGAGTATTCAGCAAATCATCTATGTTTCCTCTATTGGCATCTTGTTGCTGAGTCTATCGGCATGCCAAACACCAAAAGCTCCAAGCGCTACGAATCTAGCCGTGCGCAAGCCACCAGTTATTGGGATTGCCTTAGGCGGGGGGGCTGCTAGAGGATTTGCTCATATCGGTGTTTTAAAGGTACTAGAAGCTAATCAAATTAAACCAGGATTAGTCGTTGGAACAAGTGCAGGAAGTGTCATTGCATCTGTTTACGCTACTGGAATCACTGCAAGTGAACTGAATCGAATTGCAATTAATTTGGATGAAGCAAGTATTACTGATTGGGCAAATCCTTTTTCGAATAAATTTGGTGGCGTTATTAAAGGTGATGCACTTCAAAATCATGTAAACAAATTAGTCAACAATAAATTGATTGATCAAATGGAAATTCCTCTTGGAATCGTTGCTACAGATTTACAAACTGGCGATGCAATTTTGTTTCGAAGAGGAGATACAGGTCAGGCAGTGCGGGCCTCAAGTTCTGTTCCAGGGATTTTCTCTCCTACACGTATCTCCAATAGAGACTACGTAGATGGTGGACTATCCTCCCCTATCCCCATTCGTTTTACTAAACAGATGGGGGCCGATATCGTCATTGCAGTCAATATCTCATCGGATCCTTCTGACCAAAGTGTTGCTGGAACTTTTGGTGTTTTATTACAAACGACCACCATCATGGGTCGCAATATTAGTCTCTATGAAATGCCTTTAGCGGATGTCATTGTGGTTCCTAAACTACCATCAATGAAGGGAACTGACTTTAAGTCTCGGAATTCCGCAATTCTAGCTGGAGAAGAAGCGATGCAAGAGCAATTAGAATTACTGAAAAAGAAAATTGACGATTATTACATGCGACCGAAGGTATCTAAGTAGTCCTCAGGTATTACTGAAGAAAGTGTCTACTGTGAAAGTAATGTTTCTTTTGAATTTTTTGCTTGATCTACGCGACGCGCACCGTCAAAGCGCATATCCCAGTAAACTGAGTTCATGTCATCCACACGAACGCCAGAACCTCTCGCTGGAGAGTGAATAAATTTGTTTTCACCAACGTAAATACCCACATGTGAATTTTCACGTTTAAGGGTATTGAAAAATACGAGATCACCAGGTTTTAGACTTTCTCTCGATACTTGCAATCCAACTTTGCTCATATCATCCGTGGTTTTAACGGGGAACAAGAATCCTAAATTATCCTTCAAAACATACTTTACGAAAGCACTTGCATCAAAACCAGTTTGAACTTGATCGCCCCAACGATAACGAACACCGATTAACTTCATCGCATTATTAATGAGGGTTGAAGAGCTCTCAGAGAGCTGCATCGTTACTTTGCCGTAGAAATTCGATTTTACGGTTGAATTCAATAAAGAATTTGAAGAAGTGTTTGCCGAAATGTTGTTTTGATTCGGTGAAACAAGGTTTCCAGATGAATTTTGAGCGCTTGCTTGATTATTTTCATCACTATTTTGACCATAGCTTACAGTGGCTACTGCAGTAGTAGCAATCAATACAACTTGTAGTGATTTTTTCGTAAGTCTTTGAAAATTCATGGTTTCTTTATAAATGATGCGAATAATGATGTCTTTTAATATTCTAGACACCTTTCGAAGAAAATTCAAGCGTTCATTCATCCTTCATTTTATTGGGGTTAATCAAAAAGCAGCATTAATTAAGTTTTTAGTATACGGATGTGCAGGATTAGAAATTAGCGTTTGTGTATCACCTTGTTCCACGACTGCACCATTTTGAAGCACCATTAATCGATGAGACATCGCTTGGACAACAGAAATATCATGCGTAATGAGAACGTAGGCTAAATTAAATTTATGTTGAAGATCTGTTAACAAAGCTAAAACTTGTTTCTGAATGGTAACGTCCAATGCTGAGGTTGGCTCATCTAAAATTAAAATTTCAGGCTTTAAGATCAAGGCACGTGCAATGGCGATTCGCTGTCTCTGTCCCCCTGAGAATTCATGAGGATATCTCTCTGCGGAACTCTTATCTAAACCGACTTCAATTAGGACATCAGTAACCATCTGCTCAATTTGAAGAGGCGTAAGGTTTTTAAAGTGAACGGAAAGCCCTTCACCAATAATTTCTCCCACAGATAATCGAGGGGACAATGAACCAAAAGGATCTTGAAAAATTACCTGCACTTTAGCTCGTAATGGCCTTCTTTGACGGTCTGAAAGTGACAACCAAGGGTTGCCAAAGACCTCCACAGAACCTTCTACCTTTGAAAAGATACCGGGCGATAGGCCTAAAAGCGCCATCCCTAAAGTTGTTTTACCTGAGCCAGACTCACCTATGATCCCGATTGTTTCCCCCTGTTTTAAATCAAAAGATACATCACTTAAGACGTGCTTAAAATCAGTCGGGCGAAATACCTTTTTAAACTGATCCCAGCCTCCCCTTGGAATTGGGTAAGACACGGAAAGATGATCGACTTTTAATAACTCCGTAGCCAATGGGACGATTGGCAACAACTTATTTTCAGGGCGACTATTAATTAAAGTTTGGGTATAGGGGAGTTGGGGGTTTTCAAAAATTTCTTGCAGCGTACCGCGCTCGACAATTTTCCCTTGATACATTACAGCTACATCTTGAGCGAATTTCTTCACTAAGTGTAAATCGTGGGTGATTAATAATACGGACATCCCCTCACCCTCAGGATCTTTTTGTAAATCTAAAATCAAATCAAGAATCTGTTGACGAAGATTTACATCCAAAGCAGTGGTCGGTTCATCTGCGATTAACAATTTTGGCTTCGTAGACAAAGCCATCGCAATCATCACTCTTTGTCTTTGTCCACCGGATAACTGATGAGGATAGACTTTTAACTTATTCTTAGCATCAGGTAACCTTACCTTTTCAAGCATTTGCAGAGCACGCTCCAAACATTGTGCTTTAGACCAATTCACTTCATGAATCGCTACCGCCTCAGCAATTTGATTTCCAATCGTAAACAGCGGATTAAGAGCCGTCATTGGCTCTTGAAAAACCATGGCCACTTCCCTGCCACGTATTTGACGGATCTTCTCATTACTCAAAGCAAGTAAATTACTACCATTCCAAAGAATTTGGCCGTGAATTTGAGCAGTTTCTGGGAGTAAACCTAAAATTGACATTGCGGTAATTGACTTACCTGAGCCTGATTCACCAACAATGGCCAATCGACGGCCTTGTTGAAGATCAAAACTGATCTGATTGACCACGCTTTTTTCTTTACGACCATCACCAAAGGCAATACTCAAGTCTCGAACGCTTAAGTCGTAACTCATGACTGCCCCCCTCTTCTAGGGTCAAAAGCATTTCGAAGACCTTCTCCAATAAACGTGAGCAACAAAAGGGTGCCAACTAAAACAATAAAAGTTGCTAAAGAAATCCACCATGCATCCAAATTAGACTTGCCCTGAGACAAGAGTTCGCCAAGACTTGGAGTATCTGGCGGGACACCCAAACCTAAAAAATCTAGGCTAGTTAACGATAAAATCGCTGCGCTCATCTGAAATGGTAAAAATGTAATTACCGGTATTAAACTATTCGGCAATATATGCTTTCGCATAATTTGAAAATTTGAAACGCCAAGTGCTCTTGCAGCCCGCACATACTCTAGACTTCGATTTCGGTAAAACTCGACTCTCACATAATCTGATAAGTTAATCCAACTAAATAAAGAAAGTAAGATGACGAGTAACCAAATACTTGGGCTAAATACTGATGCAAAAATAATGAGTAAATATAATTCGGGCAAGGATCGCCAAATATCAATAATTCGTTGGGTAATAAGGTCAAACTTGCCACCTAAATAGCCCATTAGTCCACCCAACAACACTCCAATCACCACCCCTACAAGGGTTAATGCCAAACCAAACAAAACTGACAACCTAAATCCGTAAATTAACCTTGCTAAGACATCTCGACCGCGATCATCTGTACCAAACCAATTATCTGAACTTGGTGCGGCAGGATTTGGTTCTTTAGCGAAATAATTCAAGGTTAAGTAACTAAATTTGATGGGAGGATATATCGCCCAATTACCTTTTTCTGAGAGATTTTTACGAATCATCGGATCATGAAAATCGGTGCTTGATTCAAAATCACCACCAAACGCTGTTTCAGGATAATCTTGAAGTATTGGTAAAAATACCCGCCCTTGGTAAACAGCAATAATCGGCTTGTCATTAGCCACCAATTCGGCGCACAGACTAATGCCAAAAATGATCAGAAAAATCCAAAAACTAGCGTAGCCCAAACGATTTTTCTTAAATCGTTTCCAAGCAGTATTTCGTTTTGAAGCGTTTTTAATCGTTGCCATGATCAAGCTCCTCCTGCGTCAAATTGAATCCGAGGATCGACTAAAACGTAAGCAACATCAGAAATTAATTTTGTAACTAATCCAATTAAGGTAAATATATATAAAGTTCCAAAAACCACGGGATAGTCTCTTCGCAATACCGCTTCAAAGGACATCAACCCTAAGCCATCTAAAGAAAACAGCGTTTCAATGAGTAAGGAACCTGCAAAAAAAGCTCCGATAAAGGCGGCTGGGAAACCCGTTACAAGCGGTATCATGGCATTACGAAATATATGTTTCCATAGCACCTGCTGTTCAGAAAGACCTTTCGCCCTTGCTGTAACCACATACTGTTTGCGAATTTCTTCAATAAAAGAGTTTTTTGTCAGCATCGTTATCACTGCAAAACTACCCAACACAGACGCCGTAATTGGCAGGACTAAATGCCAAATATAGTCGGCAATTTTGCCACCCAATGAGAAAGTCTCCCATTGGTCAGAAACTAAGCCACGTAGAGGAAATAATTGTAAAAAAGTACCGCCGCCAAATAACACGAGTAATACGACACCCATCACAAAGCCTGGAATCGCATAACCAATCAGAATAACAATACTGGTCATCGTGTCAAAGCGAGTTCCTTCTCGGATGGCTTTCATAATGCCCAGCGGAACAGAAATCAGGTAGGTGATAAAAAATGTCCAAAGTCCAATACTAATAGACACAGGAAATTTAGAAACCACCAAACTCCAAACACTTTGATGTTGATAGTAACTTTCGCCAAGATCAAACGTTGCGAGACGTTTTAACATGTCCACATATCTTTGCAGTGGTGGTTTATCGAAGCCATAAAGCGCCTTAATTTCTGCGAGATTTTTTTCGTCAATCCCTTGGCGTCCACGGTAGTTGCTTCCTGAACCGGTCGCTTCACCAGCGCCAACGCCAGCACCACCGCGACCTTTTAGCTCTAGAACCATTTGTTCTACTGGACCACCTGGTACAAATTGCACCACCGCAAACGTTAAAGTCATCACACCAATTAAGGTAGGAATCATTAATAAAATACGCTTAAAAATATAGGGTAATAAACCATGTTGCATTATTTTGTTTCCTGCATATTTGATTTTCGCCACCAATTTGTCAATATCCACCATTCAGCAGTGTAATAAAGTGGCGGAGGTGGAAATCCCATCTCGGCACTATAAGCAACTCGATGAGTAGGGTTATACCAATGTGGGACGACAAAATACTGGTGTATTAAGAGACGATCCAAAGCCCTTGAGGCAGAATACAATTTATCGGGTGTTGCTGCATTAGTAATTTCCCCAATCAATTGATCCACCGCTTTTGAACGCACCCCAATATGATTGTCGGAACCATTTTCATCTGCCGCCATACTGCCAAAACGATCTAATAACTCATTACCAGGGCTTTGGCTATCCATATATCGAATCGTGGTCATATCAAAATCATGCTGATCTAGCCGTTTTTGATATAGGGCGAAATCAGTCGTTCTGACATTCGCTTTAATACCTAACTTTTCTAAATTACGTACATAAGCAGACAAAATTCGCAGTAAAAAAGGACTATCTTCTAACATTTCAAATTCAAATGCTTCACCTTTTGCATTCCGTAAAGCACCATCCTTGTAATTCCAACCTGCTTGGGACAATAATTCCCTCGCCTTTAGTAAATTCCCTCTTAATGAGTTTGGCGATTTCGTGCTGTTTGCCGAGGGCATCGGACCAAATACAGTGGCCGGAATTTCATTGGGGTAACGCGCTTTGAGTTTTTCTAAAAGCGCGAGCTCCTCACCTTTCGGAACGCTATTGGCCTGATAACTTGCGCCCAACAATGAGTTCGAAAAGTAACTATCTAGCCTTCGATACTGGTTATAAAAAATTTGACGATTTAACCATTCAAAGTCTAACGCCAAACCTAAAGCTTGTCGCACCCTAGGATCTTTAAAAATCTCTCTACGGGTATTCATTGCAAAACCTTGCATGCCAGCGCCGTTATGGTGCTCAAACTCCTCTTTCTTGAGTTGGCCACTCTTGAATTTTGAGCCTACATAACTTTTTGCCCACAACTTTGCACGGTACTCAACGATTGCATCAAACTCTCCGGCCTTAAAAGCCTCTAGGCGAACCGTATCATCACTAAATAACTTATAAACAATCCGTTCAAAATTATTGCTTCCAATCCGAACATTCAGATGATTTCCCCAATACTGTGGATTCTTTTTAAACACAATATTCCGCCCCATTTGATAGGAATCAATTAGATAGGGGCCACTACCAATAGGTGTTTCAAATGCTAGATCATCGAAGCTGACTTTTTTGCCATCGGCCTTAACACCCCATTTCGGTGAAAAAATTGGCATGGTGCCAACTAACAAAGGTGCTTGTCCATTCTTAGCGTGGAAGTCAAAACGGATAAGATGATCATTTAAAACAACTGCCTGTTTAACATCGGCATAGACAGTCCGGAATTGAGGATGTGCCTTTTTACTCATCAAAGTATCAAAACTGTACTTCACATCTGAGGCCAAAATCGGACTACCATCGCTAAATCTGGCTTCCGGGCGCAAGTGAAAAGTCATTGATAAATGATCTGGCGCTAGCACCATATCATCGGCAATAAGTCCGTAAATACTAGAAGTTTCGTCAGAACTACCAATTGCCAATGATTCAAACATGAGACCCGCTACGCCTGGAGCGCTTACCCCTCTAAGGGTAAAGGGATTAAATTTGTCAAAACTGGTTCGACGGTCAGGATTGGCTAATGTAAGGGTTCCTCCCTGCGGTGCATCAGGGTTCACAAAATCAAAGTACTTAAAATCTTTGGGATATTTTGGAGTACCATACTGCGCAAAGGCATGCGAGCCCCAACTATTCAGTGGCTGACAGAAAAAAAAGAATAAAATTAGGAAGATTCTCATTCGGTAGTTAACATTCAAATCACGGTTTCAAGATATTGATATGTAACAATTGTAATGAGGACAAAAAAGTTAGGTCTTTTTTGTTCATTTAACAAGTTTTTTGAGGAAATATACATGGGTTTTCTTAGCGGAAAAAAAATAGTTTTGACGGGCTTATTATCAAATCGTTCAATCGCATACGGTATCGCAAAGGCCTGTCATCGTGAGGGAGCAGAATTAGCCTTTACTTATGTAGGCGAGCGTTTTAAAGATCGTATTACAGATTTTGCTGCAGAATTTAATAGTACTTTAATTTTTGATTGTGATGTAGGCAGTGATGAACAAATTGAGCAACTTTTTAAAGATTTATCGGCTACTTGGCCAACTTTTGATGGCTTAGTTCATTCTATTGGCTTTGCCCCACGCGAAGCGATTGCTGGAGATTTCTTGGATGGGCTATCACGCGAATCTTTTCGCATAGCACATGATATTTCAGCTTACAGCTTCCCAGCAATGGCCAAAGCAGCCCTGCCCATGTTAAATCCAAACTCAGCATTATTAACACTAACCTACTTAGGCTCCATGAGAAATGTGCCTAACTACAATACGATGGGTTTAGCAAAAGCTTCACTTGAGGCAAGTGTGCGGTATCTCGCTGGTTCATTAGGTCCAAAAAATATTCGTGTTAACGGTATATCAGCGGGTCCGATTAAAACCTTAGCAGCGTCAGGAATTAAAGGCTTTGGTAAGATTCTCGACTTTGTTGAAAAGAATGCTCCACTGCGTCGCAATGTCAGCATTGATGATGTTGGTAATGCGGCAGCTTTTTTCATGTCAGATTTAGCAAGTGGTATTACTGGTGAAATCACTTATGTTGATGCCGGTTTTAGTCATGTTGTTGGTGGCATGGATGAAGTTTAACTTCACCATCAATTCCTTTTAATGAACCAAAATCCCACTTCAGTTCCTTTTCGGGAAGCTTTAAAATTTTGGTTCAAACTGGGCTTTATTAGTTTTGGCGGACCAGCCGGGCAAATAGCAACCGTCCATCAAGAGTTGGTTGACAAGCAGAAATGGATCTCTGAAAAACGTTTTTTGCATGCACTGAATTACTGCATGCTATTGCCTGGTCCTGAAGCTTTGCAATTAGTCATTTATATGGGCTGGCTGCTCCACCGAACGATTGGTGGCGTGGTGGCAGGTTTACTTTTTATACTCCCTGCCCTGCTCTTATTGATTCTCTTATCTATAATTTATATGGTATTTGGCAATACATTTGTAATGACAGGGATTTTCTTAGGAATAAAACCTGCCGTTACGGCGATTGTTATCCAAGCAGGTTATAAGATTGGAAAAAGAATCCTTAAAACACCGCTTCAACTTGGGATTGCCATCGGTGCTTTAATTGGGATTTTTCTAAGCATTCCTTATCCATTTATTATTATCACTGCAGGCACACTAGGCTGGTTAGTAAATCGCTATGTACCCAAATGGTTCGTTGTGTCATCAACCCAGCATGGTAGCAAATCGAATCAGGAAGACTTAGAAGCAGTAATCAACGATCATGCCTCTCAATTGGAGCATACTCGATTTCAAAAGAGTCAATTTTTAAAGATTTTAGGGGTCTCTATTTTACTTTGGGCAGTTCCGCTTGGAGCTCTCATTGCCATATGGGGTATGGACAGCATCTTTCCCCAATTAGCGATCTTTTTTTCAAAAGCCGCATTACTCACCTTTGGTGGAGCATACGCAGTATTACCCTATGTGCTTCAATCTGCGGTAGAGCAATTTCACTGGTTAAACACGACCCAAATGATGGATGGCTTGGCACTGGGTGAATCGACACCAGGTCCGTTAATCATTGTAGTTGCCTTCGTGGGTTATATTGCTGCTTATTTAAACACAGCATTTGCGCAGGCTCCAGTACTTTCCGGTGTCTTGGGAGCATGTATCGTTAGTTGGTTTATCTTTTTACCCTCTTTTTGTTTTATCTTTCTGGGTGGTCCATTGATTGAATCAACTCGGCAGGAGTTTAAATTTGCTCCCCTAATGAATGGTATTTCATGCGCAGTTACCGGGGTCATCGCAAGTTTATCACTGTTTTTCATGTATCACACGATTTTTCCAAATGACTTGGGAGCTAATTTATCACTCCTCCAAAGTGGCTTTGCATCGACTCTCATTGCGCTGTCGACACTTGCTCTGATTCGCTATCAGGTAAGTGTCATTCAACTGCTGATTGCATGTGCAGGTATTGGGTTAATTTGGCATTCTCTTAACCAAATATAAATACGCATTACTGCAACACCTAGGTCGTTACTCCCAAAGACTTTTGCTTTAGCGAAAATCAAAAGAATTATTTTTGATCTAGATTAAACCGTATCGTTTCACTCACGCCTGATGGTCCGGGAAAGTGCGTTAGTGCAGCTCTTGTAAGATAAGGTAAAAGATCCCGAACATTTGGCGCATCATTACTTACTGCCTCCGCTCGACCTTGCCAAATCCTCTGGTTTGTTTTCGCATCCATCACGAAAAGATTGAGTTCATTTGTATAAAAGGTATATTTGACGGGGTAATAGTTTGTCTGATAGGAAGTAAATGGTAAGCAATTGGGATTACCATAGACATCCCTAAAACAGCTCATCCTGCTGTAAGGAATATTGTAAGGTTGCATTCTTTCCCCAACATGAGCTGGGGTCGTAATTGAAAAATCAATTAGGAAATCGTGTGGTTCCCCTTCAATTAAGCCTAAATGCGTCAACTCTGATGCAATTAACCGCGCGAAGGACTTAAACTCTAAATCTTCAATTTGATTGATCGCCTTGACCATACCAAAATGCTGGCCATTAAAAACAGGTAGATTAGGTTTATTCTTAACCAGTTGAGTTGAATCGACCTTATTCGCCTCTAGTTTAGGTGGTAGATTTGGGTTCGGTAAGCTATGGAATCTAGTTACTTTGACATCGAGAAAATTAGCACACCCCGAAAGCATACTCAGTGCACAAATGGAGAGAAAGACAGAAGATAGATTGTTTTTAATCAGCATCATCTTATCTTACTGAAGTTTAATGAAAATTGCATTTACAAAAGTTTCTGTTGAAACAATTATTTCAACCCCAAAATAAAGCTTTAAATAGTTTTACACGCATTTTCATCGTTTAAGTCGTCGTTTTCAACGATGAGTAGTGCATTCTTTGCAATGGCAACTTCCATCTCTCTGGGTAATTGAACATTGTTTTTCACGGCTAAAATTTCCGCCATAATACTGACAGCAATTTCTGATGGGGTTTTACTACCGATGAAAATACCAATCGGTCCCCGAAGTTTCGCTAAACTAGTATCAGTATGATCAAAATGATCAATCATGCGTTGTTTTCTTGCGGCGTTATTTCTTCTAGAACCAATTGCCCCCACATAAAATGCGTTGGTTTCTAGGGCTTCCAACAAGGCTAAATCGTCTAATTTCGGGTCATGGGTAAGCGCTACAACGCAAGTTCTCGCATCAGGTTTAAAGTCCACAACCACATCATCTGGTGACTTGGTGACAACATTAACATTTGCAACAGCCCAATGGCCGACGTACTCTTCTCTAGGATCACAAACAGTCACAGCAAAACCATTAAAAAGAGCCATGGTGGCTAAATATTCGCTTAATTGACCAGCTCCAATAATTAACATACGGTACTCAGGGCCGAAAGTATTGATCAGTGAAGAGCCTGAAATTTCTAACTCAGCAGGATTCGTAGTAATCGCTAGTTCAACCTTACCACTTTGAATATTGACAGATCTTTTAACCAGTTTTCCTTGATCAAGATGTCCGATGAGTGTTTTTAATGCGGCAATATCTGGGTTAAATTCAACAAATAATTCAATCGTCCCGCCACAAGGTAAGCCAAATCGATGTGCTTCATCTGCGGAAATGCCGTATTTTAAAAACTCTGGAGGGGATTGCGAAGTAATCGGATTTTGGGTGTTTTTTCGAATGAGATCATCTTCAATACAACCGCCCGAAACGCTCCCCATCACTTTTCCATTGTCACAAATTGCCATTATCGACCCAATAGGTCGTGGCGATGATCCCCAAGTCCGAACGACTGTAACCAACTTAGCTGCTTTGTCATTCAACCTCCAGTGGAGGAGTTCACGTAGTACTGTGATGTCAATATTTTCCATGATTACGAATTATTTAAATCCATGATGAGTAGGTATTTGTGTATGATGCACTAATTTTTAACAAATTCAATTAGTACTTACCGGGTAATTCAACTGAAACACCCATTTTTTTTGTGAAGGATTCAATATTTTCCGGCGTATCAAAATCAAAAACAAAATGCTGATTCTCGGTTTGCCAACTCACAACTTCCTCTGGATGCTTATCCATCCAAGTGCGAACAGTTAAACCAGGTGAGTCAATAATCTTGCGCAAAATTTTATGAGAGATAATCACCGGATTGCCACGTTGCGAGCCCACTAAAGGCATGACGACGTCGCCAAAAGTCCGAATCTTAAACTGCTCGATAAGTTGCCTTAAATCTGCTGCATTAATTTGTGGTAAATCTCCAAGGAGCATGATAATGGCATCAACTTCCACAATTTTTTCGTAAACGGTTTGTAAAGCGAGTCGTACTGAACTTCCTTGCCCATCTGCAGGATTTGCATTGTGAACAATGAAAGATTTGTCGGGCAAATTCAAATGATGATACGCTTCTTGATAATAGCCAGTCACTAGCACGATGTCCTCAATTTGTAGTTCCTTGAGGGCTTTCAATTGACGCTCTAAAATGGTTTCGCCCTCGATTTTAATGAGGGATTTAGGAATTCCACCAAGGCGCGATCCCTCTCCTGCAATCAGTATTACAGTCGCAATTTTTAATGGTCGATCGCGTTTTTGTTTTTCCAACTGTTTGTGCATAGGACTTGTATAGACTGGCATGATGTGAATTCCTTTTGGATCCAAGTGCAGATAGACAAGATCATCTACATCAATGTTCAAATCATTGACAACTCTGGTACTTAACTCAAAATGCATCATTGGTTGAAATGGCAGTTCAACTTTAAAATCAACCGAGGAGATTTCACCCAATCTTCGAATACGACAAACGATGGCACTAAGGGTATTGATCTTCTGAATAGGTTCATTCCTGATTTCAACAAACTCTTTGGCAATCACCCACTTCACTTCGGTTTGATCTGGTAACCGACCTTTATCAAAAATTGTTAGTGGAAAGGATTCAACCCCTTGACCCCATAAAAGGGTTGCATGCTGTTGCTCAGACTCCTCAAGATGTTGTGCCTTTAAAAAAGTGGCGGAAAAAACATCTGTTAAACCAACCAACTCCGCCACACGAGCGTTCCTGGGGCTGGAAACAATATGCTCTGGATGCCCAATCTGCAAAGATTTTCCTTGATCCAAAATACATAAACGATCACTCAGCAACCTAGCTTCTCTTAAGTCATGAGTCACAATCACAATGGGAATGGAAATCCTCTCTCGCAACTTAATTAACTCTTCATATAGCGTTTTGCGAGTCGGATGATCGACCGCTGAAAATGGCTCATCTAGGAGCAGTACTTGAGGATCTCTAGCAAATGCTCTAGCTAAGGCCACTCTTTGTCTTTGCCCGCCAGATAATTGATCTGGCAGTCGATGATGAAAGTCAATTAAACCCATGTCTTCCATCAACTGCTTCGCCTTCCCAATAGACTCTCCCTTAGGAAGTGCTAAGGCGATATTCTCCAGGACAGTCAGGTGGGGAAATAATGCGTAGTTCTGAAAAACCATGCCAACTTTTCGCTGAAAACTTGGCATGAGAATATTTTTCTCGGTATCTAACCAAATATAGTTTTGTTGTTGATCTTGTAACGAAATCTTACCTTCTTGAATCGGCATCAGACCAGCGATAGCTCTCAAGGTACTTGTTTTACCACTTCCGGAAGGGCCGACTAAAGCCAATAACTCTCCAGACTTACAGGTAAAAGAAACATCTAACGGGATGTCGATAGTTTGTTTAAAGTCAACGCTTAAAGTCATGATTTGAGATTTCCTTGAAAGTCTCTATTACTTAAAGATAACCGTTGAGTAAAGATTAAAGTCACAAAAGAAAAAATCAATAAAAATAAGGACATGACACCCGCACTATGCATCTCAAGAGATTGCACACTATCATAAATGGCGATAGATAAGGTTCTCGTTTGTCCGGGAATATTTCCTCCCATCATTAGCACTACTCCAAACTCACCTAAAGTATGGGTAAAAGTCATTACAGCTGCACTGATGATTCCCTTATTTGCCAGCGGTATCTCAATTTTGAAAAGCCGTTGCCATGGTGGTAAGCCACAGGTAGAACTAGCATCCCGTAAGTCTTGAGGAATAGCTTCAAAGGCTCTTTGAATGGGCATCATGACAAAGGGAATATTAAATATTAAACTAGCCAACAAAATGCCTAAAAATGAAAAAACTAATGTTTGACCGGTAAGTGCTTCGAACCACTGTCCAAACCAACTATTGCCCCCTAATCCGACTAATAAATAGAAACCGAGAACTGTCGGAGGTAATACCAGAGGAAGAGTAATCATGGCTTCTTTGGCAAATGATCCAATATTGTTTTTCGAAGGGAAAAAATGTGCCATGAGAACACCAAGCGGGACTAATATGAGTACCGTAAGGCTTGCTAATTGAATTGATAAATAAAGCGCTTGTAGATCCATCTTAATTATTTTTTTATATTAAATATCCATTAAGGTACTGTGTACCCATATTTTTCCCATATCTTTTTATTTTGTTGATCTAAGATAAATTGGTAAAAATCATTTGCTTCTGATTGCTTACTCAGTAATGCCATTTTCTGCATCAATGGCGCATAGAGATCGTCAGGTATTGGTAAAACATAAGCATTTTTTTGCATTTCTGCCTGCATAGTATACGAAACAGGTAAAAATGCGATTTCAACAGAGCCAGATAAAGCAAATTGAGCTACTTGCCCGACATTTTCTCCCATAATAATTTTTTTCTGAACATCTTGCCAGATACCCCATTTTCTCAATACTTGCTCAGTTGCCTTGCCGTAGGGAGCCAAATTTGGATTGGCAATCGCAATTCTCATCACCTTTGAAGAAAGTAGAGTATTTTGAATGGCCTCCAATTTCACAGGTTCGGAGAACGCTCTTTTTGATACCCAAATAACCAATCTACCCTTCGCATAAACTACTGATCCTAGTTGAACAACTTTTTTCTCTTGCAGCAAATCAATGAAATGCTCATCTGCACTCAAAAAAAGATCAAACTTTCCACCATTAAGGATTTGTTGATAGAAATTACCTGATGAGCCATAAATTATTTTAGGTTTTATTTTTGATAATCGCTCAAAATGAACCGCAATTTCTTCTAGTGGTAAACGGACATTAGCTGCAGCCAAAATAATCGGCGCAGAGGTTCTAACTTGTGCAACTGGCAAGCGTGGGGATGCAAAAAACCCTAACAAAAAGACGATGAGCACAAGGCTCAATTTTTCGAGAGAGGTAGACTTTAAAATTAAATACAATACAAATAACCTTTGAAAAATATAAACTTATTAATATTTGTAACTAAAATGAGATTATTATTTAGTTCATCCTTGTTTTTTATTATAGGTTCAATTAATTTAGCCTTTTATTAATCGACTCAGTGTATATTTTTAGCCCGAAACCAAATCAAAAAAAGCGCATCATTTAATCCTATTAAGCAACCTCACCTACAAGAGACTTCAATGAAACTTAGCATTAATGACAAAGAACAGCATGTTGATGTGCAAGACGATACTTCCCTGCTTGGGGCCTTAGGTCATCATCTGCATTTGGTAAAACTATTCCCTGGTTGTGGACACGCGAGAAGTTGAGATAACCAATGATTTCTACCATTCGATTAGTCTAAATATGGTTTCAGCGAGTCTGGATGCGAAATTCTGAGGTACCAATCATCGATATTACAATCACCAAAGGTGGTGATAAGCCCTCTTGTAAGGCTGAAGTTGGCGTGCCAAGCGTTGCTTCGACTGTGGTGAATGCCATCGCTAGGACAAATGACCAACGCATCCGATCATTACCAATTATCAAGGCTTAATGGATTCAAAAAGAATTTACGTATTATTACTGGTACTTTTAATTTACTTAAGTTGTTTATTTTAGAGTAAAAAAAGCCGGTCGATTCAACTCCGACCGGCTTTTAAATTGGCAGAGAATAGCTTGCTTTAATTCTTTTTACTGCACTTGATTGACTAACGGTTCACCACTCACCCAAGCTTCTAATGCAGCTTGCGCTCCCATCGTCAAATTCTTAAAAATAGGTTGATGAACAAATCCTAGGTGCGGGGTAATGAAAACATTAGGAAGCTTAAATAGTTCCTCTTCGAGATTGATCGGCTCTTGATCAAATACATCCAACAGTGCCATCGATGGCTTGCCATTTTGTAATGCTTGGACCAAATCGGCCGTCACAATTAGAGTGGATCTTGAGGTATTCACTAAAAAAGAATCGGCTCTCATCATTGCCAGTCGTTCAGCATTCATTACATATTTAGTCCCTTCTCCAGGCACTAAATGAAGTGAAACAATTCTTGAGGTTTGCAACAACTCTTCCAAACTAACTGCCTTTACACCATGCACGGCAGCTCGCTCGGGAGTCATATTCGGACTCCAAGTCACCACATCCATCCCAAACGCTAGACCTACTTTTGCCACTTTGGAACCGATGGAACCCAAACCTAAAACGCCAAGACGTTCACCATGCAAAGCGGGTAGTACAGAATGCTCATTGCGCCAAGCACCAGACATCGCGACCAAATTTTGTTCGCCAATTCGCTTGTAGGCACTTAAAATGAGCGCCCAAGTTAATTCTACGGTGGTCTCTTTGGAAGGCCCAAACTCCGTATAGCTTACCGGAATATTTTTAGCGGCCAAAACGTCATAATCAATTGCCATATTACGGTTGCCGGTAAAGATGACATACTGTAATTCGTTTAATTGATTAATTAATTCAGCTCTAAACGGAGTACGATCACGCATTAAAACGACTACATTGGCATCCCGAATCGCATCTACTAAAGCATCACCTATTAAACGTTGATGATGGATTTGAATCGATGCCTTACTGCTAATTTTGTTGTTATCTTTTAGAAAAATCATTGATTTTTCATAATCGTCTAAGACTACGATTTTCATTATTGTTGATTCCTGTTTTTTAGAAGTAAGAGAATATTTATAAGTATTGCTAAATATCAGCGTATTTTACGCTTTTTGGCTTTTTGAGCCAATTTGTAATGTAAATGTTCAAACTGATATCATTTTGAACATAACTAAATCAAATCTTTGAGGAAAAAAATGGAAATATTAGGTTCCCAAATTATCCCAGCAGACAAACAAACTGTTTGGAATGCTTTAAATAGTCCTGAGGTACTAAAAAATTGCTTACCTGGTTGTGAATCAGTTGAACTAACTGCTCCTGATCAATTCAAGGTGGCGATCACCACTGCCATTGGTCCCTTAAAGGCAAAATTCAAAGGAACCTTACAAGTAACTCAGGCTAATCCACCAGAATCCTGTGTATTGGTTTTTGAGGGACAAGGTGGTGCGGTTGGTTTTGGTAAGGGGTCTTCTCAGGTAACGCTGACTACGGTAGAAAATGGTACTGAACTTACTTACAATGCCCAAGCGCATGTGGGTGGCAAGTTGGCGCAAATTGGTTCAAGACTAATTGACAGTGTTGCAAAGAAAATGTCAGATGATTTCTTTAAAGCGTTCAATCGGGAATTGAGCCCCCCACCATCTGAAGTTAAAGTTACGGAAGAAACCACTCCTTCTCAAAATAGGGAGAATTCAACACCGACTGAACTTCAACATGACACGACCTCAACTTCTCTACCAGAAAAGAATGCTGGCAATGACGGGGCGCAAGTACCAGCTTGGTGGTTAATTATTGCAGCCTTCACTGGGTCTTTAATCACTGGTTTAGCCATCAAGTTTTTCTAAATCGCACTTTCAATGTTTGTTTCCCACAAGATTGCCTTAAATAGCAGCTTTAGTTTAATATTGACCAATAAAAGTAATTTAATAATTTAAAAACGGAGATTCAATGACAACCTCAATAAAAGTCAATGGGAAATTGCAAACGGTTGAAACCGACCCAAGCTCACCTTTACTGTACGCCTTAAGAAATGATTGCGATATCAACTCTGCCAAATACGGCTGTGGACTAGGGCAATGTGGTGCTTGTATGGTAATTATTAATGGCACGCCTGTTCGTTCTTGCATTACTCCAATCAATAGCGTGAACTCCAATGTCACTACATTGGAGTCCTATGAAAGCGATCGCGTTTTAAATGCTTTAAATAAAGCTTTTATTGCTGAGCAAGCGGTGCAATGTGGCTTTTGTATTTCAGGAATGATGATGAGCGCAAAAACATTATTGGATACCAATAAGCGCCCCACGGAGCAACAAATTAAAGTTGCGTTGAATGGTAATTTATGTCGCTGTGGTACACAAACACGTATTTTAAAAGCGATTCAACGTGCAGCAAAGGAGTTAGCATGAACGCCCCTACTAAAAATCTTCGCCGTAGTTTTTTAAAACAAAGTGCCGGTTTAGTCATTGGCTTTAGTTGGATGCCAAGTCTTATTGCTCAAAATACTGCCGTAGTATTACCAGGAGACTTACCAAATAACCCGAATATCGATACTTGGTTAGCGATTGATCCTAAAGGGATGGTTATCATTTATGCCGGTAAAGTGGAATTTGGCCAAGGGATCACCACGGCACTGAAACAAATTGCTGCAGATGAATTAGATGTTGATATCTCAAGAGTATTCATGGTTCCTACCACCACTGGCCTATCCCCCAATGAAGGCGTTACTTCTGGTAGCCAATCGGTTGAATATGGTGGATTAGCTCTAAGATATGCCTGTGCTCAAGCAAAAGGTACCCTTCTCGAAAAAGCTGCGAAGCAACTCGAAGTTGCACAATCAACCTTAACCATTAAAGATGGTGTAATTCATGCAAGTAATGGAAAATCGGTTGAATATTGGAAACTGGTAGAACCAGAACTTTTGAAACAAAAAGCAAATCTCAAGTACAAACCCAAGGCTGCCAATGAACATACATATATTGGACAATCATTCCCTCGTGTAGATATTCCAGCGAAGGTTTCTGGTGGTGTTGCTTATGTGCAAGATATGCGTATGCCGGGGATGTTACATGCTAGAGTCATTCGTCCACCAGCACCAAGAGCAGTTTTAAAAAGTATCAATGAAAACTTAATAACTGGACTGCCTGGTGTGGTTGGGCTAGTTCGCAATGGCAGTTTCCTAGCGGTGGTCGCTAAGCGCGAAGAGCAAGCCATTAGGGCAATGGAAGAGGCTAAAAAAGTAGCTCAGTGGGACTTGGCAAACGATCTACCAGCCAATCTGAATAGTTGGTTGAACACAATGAAAACAGCTAAGTCCATCGATACTGAACATGGTGTTAAAACCGCAACAACTAACCCAGCAGTAAAAACGATTGAACACGAATATACGAAACCATTTACAG
This sequence comes from Polynucleobacter kasalickyi, assembly GCF_900176405.1. Lineage (GTDB taxonomy): Bacteria > Pseudomonadota > Gammaproteobacteria > Burkholderiales > Burkholderiaceae > Polynucleobacter > Polynucleobacter kasalickyi. The sequence goes on from NZ_FWXJ01000005.1 coordinate 189,912, forward strand.
CACATGGCAGTATCGGTCCATCTTGTGCAATTGCGGTGATGAATTCTGGTGTTTTAAAAATTTACACCCATAGTCAAGGCATGTACCCATTAAGAACTGACATCGTCAAAGCACTGGGGATGCCATCTGATAAAGTTGTCTGCATGCACGTTGAAGGCTCAGGTATGTATGGTCAAAGTGGCGCAGATGATGTGGCACTCGACGCAGCGCTCGTGGCAGTTAAATTCCCAGAACAACCAATCCGGATGCAATGGATGCGTGAGGACGAGTTCAAATGGGAGCCCTACGGCAGTGCCATGTCAATGAAAGTAAAAGCTTCTATTGACAACACAGGTAAGATTGTTGATTGGCAGTATGATTTATGGAGTAATACACACAGCACGAGGCCAGGGGATAAAACAGGTAATAACCTAGTTTCGAGTTGGTATATGGAACAACCGCAGACACGCTCTCCCGTAGGAAACATTCCCTTACCAGCAGGTGGCTCGCATCGGAATGCTTTACCTTTGTACGCATTTCCGAATCAAAAAGTGAAAAATCATCTCATTGAAGAGATGCCGATCAGAGTCTCCGCCTTAAGAACTTTAGGAGCTTATGCGAACGTCTTTGCCATTGAATCGATGATGGACGAGTTAGCGCAAGCTGCAAAAATTGACCCTGTTGAATTCCGCTTGAATCACCTCGAAAATCAACGTGCAAAAGACGTAATTATTAAAGCTGCTAGTATGGCAAAGTGGAATAAAAACGTCCCGACCAATACCAAAAAAGGTAATAAGCTGTTTGGTAGAGGGGTCGGATTTGCACAATATAAAAATCTTCAAGCGTATTGCGCTGTGATTGCCGATGTTGAAGTAGATTCAAAGACGGGTAAAGTACGTGTCCTGAACATGTATAGCGCTGCTGATGCAGGACTGATCATCAACCCCAATGGCTTTAAGAATCAAATTGAAGGTGGACTGGTACAAACTGCGAGCTGGACTCTGCTAGAAGATGTACCTTTTGACAAAAATAATATCCTGGCAAATTCGTGGGCAGAGTACCCTATTTTGCGATTTGAGGATGTACCAACTGTTCATGTCGAGTTAATTAACCGTCCCAATGAAAAATCTGTGGGTGTTGGTGAAGGCTCTCAAGGTCCTGGTGGGGCAGCTATTGCAAATGCAGTCGCAAACGCAATTGGCAAAAGAATCTATGATTTGCCTTTAACGCCGAACAAAATTAAACCTTTGTTAGCTTAAGGAAGAAAAAAATGGCAACTTTACCTACTTTAGAAGAATTTACTCAACTGACAAAAGACATGGGCTATGAAGGGGTATCCATTAGAGACTGGGCCCCTAACTCGGTAAGTGACACCCATACCCATGAATTTGCTGTACACGCCGTTATTGCAAAAGGCGAAATGTGGATGACGCGTGGCGAGGATACCCAACATTTGCAGGTAGGTGATACCTTTACCATGGAGCCTGATACCCCCCATGCTGAAAAATATGGTGCTGAAGGGACTATTTACTGGGCAGCAAGATCATTTCCAAAGATCTAATTGGTGAATTTTCGTTGCGTCAAATAGGTACATTTCTCAAAAGCAAGGTAATATTTGTTGATGACAACCTCATTTAATTTTTTACAATCAACTTATGTTTATTCGAATGCCAACAAAAAAATTAGCAAATCTTACCAAGCGGTCCCATTTTCCTACTCGATTCATCCTTAGCCTTATTGGTGCTATCGGTTTATCCGTTACTGGCAATTCATTTGCCAACAGTACGATTGATAAAATCACAAGCAGTAAATCCATTACGATGGGTGTCAGGGACTCTTCAGGTGCTCTCTCATATACATTGGGGGACGGTAAATATACAGGCTTTCATGTAGAGATTTGTAAAAAAGTGATAGCCGACCTCGAAAAACAATTCAAAACACCATTGCAAGTTAAATATCAGTTAGTTACTTCACAAAACAGAATTCCACTCGTTCAAAATGGTACGGTTGACATTGAATGTGGCTCAACCACGAATAATGCTGCTCGTCAAAAAGATGTGGCATTTGCAGTAACTACCTATGTTGAGGATGTCAGAATTGCCGTAAAAGCAAATTCGGGTATCACATCGATTGCGCAACTGGTTAATAAAAAAGTTGCCACAACTACAGGGACTACCTCAGTACAACTGCTGCGCAAACATGAAAAAGCAAATGGTGTAAATTTTGAAGAAGTCTTTGGTAAAGATCATGCAGATAGCTTTCTGCTCCTAGAATCTGGTAGAACGGATGCATTTGTCATGGACGGGTCGATATTAGCGGGAAATATTGCGATGTCGAAGAATCCTAAGGATTTTAAAATTGTCGGTGAAGTATTAAATACTGAACCGATTGCGATTATGCTGCCTAAGGAAGATCCGGAGTTCAAAAAACTAGTCGATGCATCAATTATCAAAATCATGAAAGATGGCACTATTGCCAAAATGTATCAGCAATGGTTTTTAGATCCAATCCCTCCCAAAAATATCCGTGTGGGACTAGAACTCTCACAAAACACAAAAGATGCTTGGGCCAATCCGAACGATAAGCCGGCTGAAGAATATAGTAAAAAATAATTAATGAAGGTCAGCCCAGGCCCCTATGACCTTTGACTTATCTATCCTTTGTAAAAGTACCCTAGAGGACGAATATTCGCCAACCTGCTTTGGGCAAACCTTCTATGGTCTTTTACATGGTCTAAATGATCAAACTTATCTAGATTGGTTACTACAAGCATGGGGATGGACCTTAAGTGTCTCGATGATTGGACTGGTCCTAGCCCTACTTCTTGGTATCACAATTGGTACGATTAGAACTTTAGCAGGAGCCACATTGGTCGGTCGACTTAGTTTATATTTTGCGAATGGCTGGGTTGAACTATTCAGAAATATCCCTGTGCTAGTGCAAGTCTTTATGTGGTATCACGTCATTCCTTTGATGTTACCGATGTTCAAGTTAATACCCTCTTATTTGTTGGTAAGTTTTGCGTTAGCTTTTTTCACTTCAGCCAGAATTGCTGAACAAGTGAAAGCAGGTATCCAATCGTTACCCAAAGGCCAAAAAGCGGCAGCTTTGGCACTGGGTATGAATACTTATCAGTCTTATCGCTTCGTGATTCTACCCATGGCATTACGGATCATCATTCCGCCCCTCACCTCTGAGGCAATGAATATTGTCAAAAACTCTTCTGTCGCTTTTGCAGTGTCTGTTTCCGAATTAACGATGTTTGCAATGCAAACACAAGAGGAAACATCACGCGGCATCGAGATGTATTTGGCTGTCACGATTCTATATGTAATTACTGCATTCTCTGTCAATCGAATAATGGGTTTGATTGAACGTAAAACAAGAATTCCTGGGCTGTCATTATCTGCATCGAATGGAGCACACTGATGGAACTGGACTTTAGTTTTTACAATGTTGATCTATTTAAAAACTTCTTACAAAAAGGTTTAATCTTCAGTTTACAACTGACCATCGTAGCGACAATCGGGGGTATCTTCCTAGGGACGATACTTGCCCTCATGCGCCTATCAGGTAAAAAAGTTTTAGCGAGTCCAGCGACATGGTATGTAAATTTAATGCGTTCGATTCCACTGGTGATGGTGATTCTATGGTTTTTTTTACTTATGCCAAGTATTATCGGTAAATCGATTGGCGCAGAACTATCTGCCTATATTACTTTTATTGCATTTGAGGCCGCTTTTTTTTCAGAAATTGTTCGAGCTGGCATTGGTTCCATTGCGAAAGGACAAACTGCTGCGGGACGGGCTCTTGGCCTGTCCTATGCGCAAAATATGCAATATATCGTTTTACCGCAAGCATTTAGAAATATGATTCCGGTGTTGATGACTCAAACGATCATTTTGTTTCAAGACACCTCATTGGTTTACGCCATTGGCGCTTATGATTTACTGAAAGGTTTTGAAGTCGCAGGTAAAAACTTTGGTAGGCCAATTGAAGCCTACCTATTAGCCGCTATTGTCTATTTTTTAATTTGCTTTAGCCTATCTAGGATTGTTCGCATCATTCAATCTAAAGTCGCCATCATCCGATGATTTTTTAAGGTTTATTTTATGTCGCTGATTCAACTAGAACATGTTTCAAAATGGTATGGCTCTTTTGCAGTCCTTACTGACTGCTCAACCACTATTGAACAAGGTGAGGTGGTGGTGGTCTGCGGTCCGTCTGGTTCTGGTAAATCCACTTTAATCAAAACGATAAATGGTTTAGAACCCTTTCAAGCCGGGAAAATTTTAGTAGACGGAGTATCCGTTGGCGATTCTAAAACTTCTTTGACAGCACTACGATCACAAGTCGGTATGGTATTTCAAAACTTTGAATTATTCCCTCATTTGTCTGTCATGGACAATCTCACATTAGCCCAAATGAAAGTGCTAAAAAAAGATCAATCAATGGCCTCTGAACAAGGTTTAAAGTATTTAAATCGGGTTGGCCTCATTGACCATAAAGACAAGTTTCCCGGGCAATTATCAGGCGGGCAACAACAACGAGTAGCCATTGCTCGTGCACTGTGTATGCAACCTAAAGTGATGCTCTTTGATGAGCCGACATCTGCACTTGACCCTGAAATGGTGGGCGAAGTGTTAGATGTCATGGTGCAACTTGCTCATGATGGCATGACCATGATTTGCGTCACCCATGAAATGGGTTTTGCGAAAAAGGTTTCTAATCGTGTCATCTTTATGGATCAGGGTAGGATTGTTGAAGACTGTTCTAAAGATGAATTCTTTAATGCCTCTGCAAATAGATCGCCTAGAGCACAAGAATTTTTATCCAAGATCATTCAACACTAATCTCAGAAACACCTCCTCTATTCCTTCATCATATGCTTCCCCCTAATTCTTCATTAAACTCGCTTGGTCGACGAGTCCTTTTATTCGGAGCCACAGGTACGATCGGACAAGCAACAGCACAAGCATTACTGCAACAAGGATTTACTGTCACCTGTTTCATCAGAGGTCCGAAAGAACAAAACGATGTAGGGAAAAGATCTGCTACCTATCCATTTTTAGAAGGTACTCAGATTCGATTTGGTGATGTAACGAATCCTGCCTCTTTACTGAAGGATGGTTTTTGTGGAGAACATTTTGATGTGATTGTATCTTGTTTAGCCTCCCGCACAGGAGCCCCAAAAGATGCCTGGAAAATCGACTATCAAGCCCATGTAAACATCTTAGAATGCGCTAAAAAATTAGCTGTCAAACAAATGATCTTACTGTCCGCCATTTGCGTCCAAAGGCCAATATTAGCTTTTCAACAAGCGAAATTAGCCTTCGAAAAAAACTTAATTGACTCTGGTTTAAATTATTCAATCGTCAGGCCAACAGCTTTTTTTAAATCACTCTCAGGTCAAATCAAGCGAGTACAAAATGGAAAATCTTTTTTACTCTTTGGGGATGGGCAGTTAACTGCCTGTAAACCAATTAGTGATCAAGATTTAGGAATCTTCATCGCTAGCTGTATCGATGATTCCACAAAGCATGATCAAATTCTCCCCATCGGTGGCCCTGGTGAAGCGATTACCCCCTTACAACAAGGCAAAAAAATATTTGAACTATTGGGGAAATCACCAAAATTTTCTAAAGTACCAGTCGGTCTAATGGACTGCATCATTGCCACACTGTCCCTTTTAGGGTGGATGATTCCAGCCTGTAAAGACAAAGCTGAGCTCGCGAGGATTGGCCGCTATTATGCAACGGAGTCGATGTTAGTACTAAACCCACTCACCCAGCAATACGATGCAACACTGACCCCCTCAACAGGAACCCAAACGCTGTTTGCATATTATGAAGCCTTAATTACCGGAACTGCTTCAGTAGACCTTCGAGAACACTCTGTTTTTAATTAATTGCATCTTCCATGCGTTTACTTGGTAAGATGAATTTTTACATTTGATAATTTGACTAAATATGACACTTTTACTTTTAGGACTGTTCCTATTTTTAGGAACGCATTCTGTGCGAATCTTTGCCAATGATTGGGCAAATGCACAAACAAAAAAACGTGGCCCAAGTTTTTGGAAAATTAGCTATACCCTTGTATCTCTGATCGGTTTTTTTCTCATTATCAAGGGTTATGCCCATGCGCAAGAATCAAGAGTATTAGTTTGGTCACCACCATTTTGGGCGGGACATTTAACGGGTTTACTAACACTCCTCAGTTTTATTCTGTTAGCCAGTTCTAAGCGACCTAAAAATTTAATTTATGCTTCACTGAAACACCCCATGATTATTGCCGTCAAAATTTGGGCTCTCGCGCATTTATTAGCGAATGGTACTTTGGCCGCAATGGTTTTATTTGGTAGTTTTTTAGTCTGGGCAATTTTAGATTTTAGATCTTCACGCCAACGTGATGCTCTACAAGGTAATGAAGATTTAGACTATGTAACCACTGCAAATTGGCAAGGAACCTTCCCAGCTATTTGTATTGGCGTCCTTACTTGGGGATTTTTCGCATTTTATTTACACCGAGTTCTAATTGGTGTTCAACCTTTCATGAGATAAGTCGTTTTGTATCAGCGAATGAGGTCTATCGGACAATCATCATGATGACCTAATTACAGGCATTACTTCTTACCGAATGCGGAACCCTTCGGTATTTTTCAAAAGTCATCCATTAAATAAAAAAGCAACCGCAAACACAACATTGAATTTCATGAAATCTCCGACTCCTTCTGCAACCCAAGCGAAAACACCAACAATTAATTCTTCTGGACTTACACCACTAAAAGCCCTAGCGCCATTCCTCAAGCCGTACAAAAAACAATTGTTAGTAGCAGGGGTTAGTTTAATATTGGCCGCCTGCTCCACCTTAGTTGTGCCATTTTCTTTCCGACAAATCATTGATCTTGGCTTTGTGAACTCCAGTCATAGTGATTATGGACAAATCAATTGGACCTTTCTAACGCTATTGCTGATCGCGGTTATTTTAGCGATTACTACTGCTTTACGTTTTTATGCGGTGTCTTGGTTGGGTGAACGCATCACCAGTGATGTGAGACAGAAAGTTTATGCTCACGTGATTTCTCAGAGTCCCCAATTTTTTGAAGTCACTCAAAGTGGCGAAGTTTTATCTAGGCTAAATACTGATACGATCCTGATCCAAACCTTAATTGGTACAAGCGTTTCCATGTTTGTCAGAAATTGCTTATTGTTTACTGGCGGTTTAATCATGATGTTTGTCACCAGTGCAAGATTGTCTGTCATGATTTTTGTGATGTTATTACTGATCGTCATCCCTATTATGATTTTGGGAAGGAAGGTCCGTAAGTTATCAAAAAACACCCAAGATAAAATTGCTAACGCCTCAGGTTTGGCAGGTGAAAAACTCAATGCGGTGAACACTATTCAATCTTTTACGAATGAGAAGGCAGAAAGTACTTTATTTAATCAATATGTAGAAGATGCCTTCCTTGCTGCGCGAACTCGCATTAGAGCTCGCGCTCTTCTTACTTTGATCGCTATCGTATTTGGCTTTAGTAGCATCATTGCAGTTTTATGGTTAGGTGCCTATGCGGTCCTTGATCAGCAATTAAGCAGTGGTGAACTCACTCAGTTTATTCTCTACTCTGCGATTGTGGCCGGAGCAATAGCAGGTTTGGCAGAGGTCTTAGGGGATACGCAACGGGCAGTTGGAGCAAGCGAAAGATTACTCGAGTTATTAAAACTAAAATCTCATATCGAAAATCCTCTAGAACCCCGAGCATTACCAGCCATCCCTGAACAAGGCGTTGCCTTACAATTTGAGGGCATCAGCTTCCACTATCCGTCTAATTCCAATCTCGTATTAAAAAATATTTCACTTGAAATTGAACCCGGTGAATTAGTCGCTATTGTTGGTCGATCAGGGGCTGGTAAATCAACACTCTTTCAACTCTTACAACGTTTTTATGATCCGCAACAAGGCGCTATTAAAATTAATGGTGTGAATATTCACGATCTCAATCTCAATCAACTCCGACAAATGATTGGCATCGTTCCCCAAGATATCGTTATTTTCTCTGATAATGCACTGGAAAATATTCGTTATGGCAAGTTAACTGCTAGCGATTCGGAAATCTTTGAAGCCGCAAAAATGGCTGTTGCCGATGAGTTTATTTTAAAACTCCCACAAGGCTACCAAACCTTCTTAGGAGATCGAGGAATCAGACTCTCCGGTGGTCAACGGCAACGGATTGGTATCGCTCGAACCTTACTTAAAAATCCCGCCCTCCTATTATTAGATGAAGCAACAAGTGCTCTGGATTCCGAATCAGAAAGTTTGATTCAGTTAGCGATCGAAAAAGCCACTAAAAATAGAACTACCCTCGTGATTGCTCACCGCTTAGCAACGGTCAAAAAAGCCAATCGCATTGTTGTCTTCGATGAGGGTAATATCGTGGAGGTTGGAACGCATGCAGAACTTATTGCGCAAGGTGGTATCTACTCCACTTTAGCTGATTTACAGTTCTCTACCTAGAAATAATTGGCTGGTGTGTAAGACGATATCTCACATTTCATTGTGAAACCACGCTACTTTCTTCAGCATAGTATTTAAAGAACTTATGCCAACTGAATGACCACTCAACAGGCATTGAAGCCACTTTAAAAATGGTGCCATGTGCGATGAATTTTGACGCAATTATGTCAATCCTTGTATAAGCATCTTTCAATACTGATACTAGCGATCCTACCTGAATTGCATTTCGACTTTTTGCATTCATTGAAGTTTCAGAAGGGGCAATCAGGAATATTTTGAAAAGAAGAATGAAGGATTCCAGAAGTTTTGATTACTTCAGTAATTGCAGTTTTTATGCGCTGTTATCGGTTTACTTCAATTTAAATTTGACATATTGTTAAAGATTATTCGACAAATATCGCAAAAATATTACACCACGAAATAACAATTTACGGTTAAAAACACTCCTAACAATTAAACAACTTTTAAAATTACATGCCGTACGATTTTCGAAGTATTAAGTAAGTTTTTTGATCGTTAGTTATAACTTTTGCAATGTGAATACCGCCAGATTCAATCAAACTTAATAAGAAGAATAAGGACAAAAATGGCCCAAACTGAGCGCTTAATTACCATCCAAAGAATGCTCACCGCTCGAAAATACACCAGCAAACAAGAGTTTCTCAATAAATTAGAAATTTCGGTTGCCACTTTTAAAAGAGATATTGAAAAACTTCGGGACACTTATAACTTGCCTATTCTTTATGATCGGACTGAAGAGGCTTACACAGTCGGTGCCCCGCTAGCAGGCCCTCAACAAAACTTACCGGGTCTTTGGTTTTCACAGGCAGAGTTGACTGCTTTAGTATTGATGCAGCACTTATTATCGGAACTTGATCAATCTGGCATTATTAGTCCAAGACTTGCGCCCTTCTCCGTCTTTTTAGATAAGGTGCTCAACGATGATAAATCCTCATCACAACAACTCCGACAACGCATCAAAGTAATCGGTATGTCTAGCCGTAAATCCTCGATTATTAATTTTGAGGAGGTTGGCCTAGGATTACTGAAACGCAAACGACTAGAGATTGAGTATTATGTCAAAGCTAGAGACGAACTTACTACTCGAATGATTAGCCCTCAACAGATGATTTATTATCGTGAAAATTGGTATTTAGATGCCTTTTGTCATTTACGAAAAGATCTACGAAGTTTTTCTCTAGACGGAATCGTGAGTGCGAAATTGACCGATCTTACTGCTCAAGACCTTAGTACCAAGGAGCTAAACGAGCACTATACAGAAAGCTATGGCATTTTCAGCGGGAAGGCTTCCCAGAGAGCCAAACTGCGCTTTGCCCCAGAGCGGGCTCGCTACATCCAAAAAGAATTGTGGCATCCAGATCAAGTTTCATCGATTGATACAGATGGATTTTTAATCATTGAATTTGACTTTAACCAAGATCCAGAGCTCATTATGGATATTCTAAAACACGGCTCTCAGGTTGAAGTCTTAGAGCCTAAGACTCTCAAACAAAAAGTAATTGCTGAGATGAAGAAAAGTTTACAGTTATATGCAACTGAGCTTTCCAACTGAGCTTTCCAAGTAAGCTTTGTATTGCAATATCTACGGCTTATTCATTTTTGGTGTACAGACTGGCTCTACATCATAAACGGGGGACAAAGGTATTTATTAAACTAGTTTTTTCGACGAACTTTTTTAATATAGGTAATACCAATGTCCCAAATAGAT
>NZ_FWXJ01000032.1 GCF_900176405.1 Polynucleobacter kasalickyi
GAGGCTGTAAATAATTTTGTGTAAGTTGATATTTTGTATTAATCTGCCAACAATGGCAACAAAATGGAAACTTGCAAGATGGACAAAGCGAAATTACAAGAACTAGCGAATGAATTTGCCAAAGGAATCAAAACTCAGCATGACCTGAATGATTTCACAAAAATGCTCACCAAGATGGCAGTTGAGACGGCTTTAAATGCTGAACTAACTGATCACTTGGGCTATGAGAAGCATCAAAGTAGCCCTGAAGGTGGAACGAATGCGCGGAATGGTAGTACCAAAAAGAGATTGAAGGGAAGCCATGGCGACATTGAAATAATCGCTCCAAGAGACCGTGATGGTAGCTTTGAGCCTCAACTACTCCCTAAACACCAAAGTCGTCTCACGCAAATGGATGATCAAATTCTGACTCTGTATGCCAAGGGTCTGTCGACTAGAGAAATTGTGGAAGCCTTCAAAGAAATGTACGACGCAGATGTTTCAGCAACCTTGATCTCGAAAGTTACTGAGCGGGTATTAGAGCAAATTACTAGCTGGCAAGCCAGACCGCTAGATGCGATTTACCCCATTGTTTATCTTGATTGTATTGTGATTAAGATTCGTGAGAATCAAACGGTGATTAATAAGGCTATTTATTTAGCCTTAGGCGTCAACATGGATGGCCATAAGGACTTACTGGGTATCTGGGTGTCAGAAAACGAAGGTGCTAAGTTTTGGCTATCCGTGCTCACAGAACTCAAGAGCCGTGGTGTTCAAGATATCTTGATCGCCTGTGTGGATGGCCTCAAAGGTTTTCCTGAAGCCATTGCTGCTGAGTATCCTGAGACCCGTATTCAACTGTGTATCGTACATATGCTCAGGGGAAGCTTGAAGTATGTTTCTTGGAAAGACTACAAGAAAGTCACAACTGATTTAAAAGAAGTTTACCAGGCTACCACTGAAGCACAGGCGCTCAAGGCGCTAGAAAACTTTGGCATCACTTGGAATGGTCAATACCCTCAAATAGCAAAATCATGGACCAACAACTGGGTCAACTTAAGAACCATCTTTGACTACCCACCTGAGATACGAAAAGCAATTTATACTACCAATGCGATTGAGTCTCTAAACAGCGTGATTCGATCGGCAACAAAGCGTCGAAAATTATTTCCGAATCAGAACTCAGCCATGAAGGTAGTGTATTTAGCAATCATGCAAGCGTCTAAAAAATGGACGATGCCGATTCAAAATTGGAGATCTGCGATGAATCGATTTGAGATTGAATTTGGTGAAAGATTAAACCTTCACTAAAAACTGGAATCAACTTACACAGATTAATTTACACCCTC
>NZ_FWXJ01000017.1 GCF_900176405.1 Polynucleobacter kasalickyi
AATTTCGCTTTGTCCATCTTGCAAGTTTCCATTTTGTTGCCATTGTTGGCAGATTAATACAAAATATCAACTTACACAAAATTATTTACAGCCTCTAAACTTTTGATACTTTGATAACTTTTTTAACTTTAAACATATTTAACATTTTGAGTAGGCACCCTTCTTGGCTTAATCTTTTTTATAACTCCGATTTTATTCTTTTTATAACTCCGAAAGATACTTAACTCAATTCCTAAGTTAGTGATTTATATGGCATTAGTTTGCCAATTTTTTTTAGTGTTTAAACCCATCCGTAACAGTTCCTAAACAACTGATTTAAATGAGTTTTTTTGAGCATACTATCTTTACTATTTCCTTTAATTCTCTAATAAAAGGTATTTGATAAAACTTGATTGTTTTTCAAATAAAGATTCAGCTATCTATAAACTATCGAAATCTGTCGAAATCTATTTTTTTAGACCTAATAAAGGGCTTAATTCCCCTCTAGTGCTTACATAGTGCTTACATAGCGAGATATAAAGAAAAAGGGCTTGAAGTCTATTGACTGCAAACCCTTTGTTTATTTGGTGCCCCATGTCCGACTCGAACAGACCACCTACTGATTACAAATCAGTTGCTCTACCAGATGAGCTAATGGGGCTTTAATTAAGAATAGATATTTTATACTACTTTACTAACTTTAGATGAGATTTTACTTTGTTTGTTGTATCTTGGTTCTCTTTTGTTACTTTCGTACTTGATTCTGGCTTCGTTTCCGGAATATGAACTGGAAAACTCATCCCCTGACTATTCTCTTTTGAATAGATTGCCATGACATGCGTAATCGGCACTAATAGCTCTTTAGAGATGCCATTAAATCTTGCTTTAAAACTAATCCATTCGTTATCAATTAAGAGTTCCTGACATGCTGTAGGTCCGATGTTGAGAACAATCTCATCTTTTCTTACATACTCAATAGGGACTTGCACGGTTTCATCAACAAAAACTGACAAATATGGAGTAAAGCCAAAGTCAATGCACCATTCATGCAAAGCCCTAATTAAATAAGGCTTTGTACTCGGTACCGACGTTCTTTGCGCTTCGTCTCCAATTTGCATATTAACGACGCATTACTTTTTCAGATGGTGTTAACGCCTCAATATAAGCTGGACGACTGAAAATTCTTTCCGCATATTTGAGCAATGGCGCTGCATTTCGTGACAAATCGATACCATAATGCTCGAGACGCCAAAGCAATGGTGCGATTGCAACATCTAACATGGAGAACTCTTCACCTAACATGTATTTGTTTTTTACGAAAATTGGCGCTAACATCGTTAAACGATCTCTGATGGCAAGTCTTGATTTATCAAGAACCGCTTGAGCAGCTTTGCCTTTTTCATTTTCTAAAACAGACACGTGTACAAACAACTCTTTTTCAAAATTAAATAAGAAAAGTCTGGCGCGTGCTCTTGCCACTGGATCAGGCGGCATTAATTGTGGATGTGGGAAACGCTCATCAATATACTCATTGATGATGTTTGACTCATACAAAATCAAATCTCTTTCGACCAAGATTGGAACTTGACCGTAAGGATTCATTACTGAAATGTCTTCTTGTTTGTTGAATAAATCAACGTCACGGATTTCAAAATCCATCCCTTTTTCAAACAAAACTAGGCGGCAACGTTGTGAAAATGGGCATGTTGTGCCCGAGTAAAGAACCATCATAGGAGCATTTCCTTATCAACCATAAATAGAAAAGCAGACGACCTCGGTCATCTGCCTAAGCTCACATCAAAGAATATTAATGAATACTCTTCCAATAAGCTGCATTCAATCTCCAAGCGAAAATTGTAAATACCGCTAGGAATAGTAACACAATAACACCAATTCTCTTGCGTTCTAACTGGCCAGGCTCACTCATCCAAGTTAAAAATGCCGTCAAATCTGCCATATTACTATCGTATTCTTGCTGATTCATTTTGCCAGGAGTTAATTGCTCGTATCCAGCAAAATGATGTTCGCCAGCACCACCGTGCGCACCAGCAACCTCTTCAAATTTTGCCACGCGCTCTCCTTGCAACTCCCAAAGAATATGTGGCATACCAACGTTTTTGTAAACTAAATTATTCCAACCGGTTGGTCTTGAGTCATCACGGTAGAAAGTACGCAAATACGTGTAAATCCAATCTGAGCCTCTGGATCTAGCTTCAACAGATAGGTCTGGTGGTGCTTTACCAAACCACTCTTTTGATTCTTTTTCTGCCATGGAAACTTTCATCAAGTCCCCAACTTTTTCACCGCTAAATAAGAGGTTCTGTCTGATTTGCTCATCAGTTAAACCGATATCTCTCAAACGGTTGTAACGCATACTCACTGCACTGTGGCAATTCAGGCAATAGTTCACGAAAATTTTCGCTCCATTTTGTAAAGCACTCATATCGTTTAAACGATCTGGGGCTTTATCGAGAGGAAATCCACCTTCATTCGCTACGCCAATACTTGCAATAGAAATACTTAAGGCAACTAACGCAGCTTTAAAAAAACTTGAGATTGTATTCATTTTATTATTCATTATTTTCAACCTTAATGCGCTGCAAAAATAACACGGTCTGGAACTTGTTTGAATTGACCCATCTTGCTCCAGTATGGCATTGCTAAGAAGAAACTGAAGTAGAAAATAGTACAAGTTTGAGCAATTTTCTCGGCCGTAGGTGACGGTGGCTGAATACCCAAATATCCTAGGATCACAAAACAAACAACGAAAACACCGTAAATATATTTATGGAAATCAGGTCTATAGCGAATAGATTTCACAGGTGAATTATCTAACCATGGGAGGAAGAAGAAAATTACAACAGAACCACCCATTACTAATACACCCCAAAACTTCGCATCAAAAAAGTGGAAGCCTAATCCTAAAGCAAGCAAAATTCCTGCAAAGATCGCTTTAGTTCTCATCGCCGCACCTCTAGAGGCCATCCAGAACATGACTGCTGCAAAGATCCACATTGGAATCAAGAACTCTGAAGTGGTCGCACGAAGCATTGAGTAGAACGGTGTGAAATACCATACCGGTGCAATGTGTGGAGGCGTTTGAAGTGGATTGGCAGGCACAAAGTTATTCGCTTCTAAGAAATATCCACCCATTTCAGGAGCGAAGAAAACTACAAAAGCGAAAATCATTGCAAAGACACCAACACCCATCACATCATGAACAGAGTAGAACGGGTGGAAAGGGATACCATCTAATGGAATACCTTTGGAATCTAAATTTTCTTTGATTTCAATACCATCAGGGTTATTGGAGCCCACTTCATGCAAGGCCACAATGTGCGCAGCGACTAGACCAACTAATACTAGCGGAATAGCAATCACGTGGAATGAGAAGAAGCGATTCAATGTAGCGTCACCAACAACATAATCACCACGAATCCAAAGTGACAAATCTGGTCCGATGAGAGGGATTGCTGAAAATAAATTCACAATAACCTGTGCACCCCAGTAAGACATCTGACCCCAAGGCAACAAATAGCCAAAAAATGCCTCAGCCATTAAGCACAAGAAAATCGCACAACCAAACATCCATACTAATTCACGTGGCTTACGATAAGAACCATAAATTAATCCACGGAACATGTGCATGTAAACGACGATGAAAAACATCGATGCGCCGGTTGAATGCATATAACGCACCAACCAGCCCCATGGTACTTCACGCATGATGTACTCAACAGATTGGAAGGCTTTTTCTGCATCAGGTTTGTAATGCATTACTAGGAAAATTCCAGTAATGATTTGCAAAGCTAATACGAGGATTGCTAAAGAGCCAAAAAAGTACCAAAAGTTAAAATTCTTTGGCGCGTAATACTCAGTTAAATGTCCCTTAATAGTAGCTGTTAATGGAAAGCGGGAATCAACCCAGGCCAATAACTTTTCGCCACTACTTGCATTTGCTGGAACTTCTTTTTCATGAAATGCCATTACTTATCTCCTTAAGCTTTCTTGTCTTCACCAATCAAAATCTTGGTGTCGGTTAAATACATATGTGGTGGCACTTCTAAATTATCTGGTGCAGGCTTGTTTTTAAATACACGGCCAGCCATATCAAAAGTAGAACCATGGCATGGGCATAAAAAACCACCTAACCAATCACCTGGCAGTGAAGGCTGAGCACCTTTGTCAAATTTGGCGTTTGGAGAACAACCCAAATGAGAACAAATACCCACCCCAACAAAATATTCAGGCTTAATCGATCTTCCTTCGTTACGAGCATATACTGGTGTTAAAGCATCCGGAGATCTTTCAGATTTCGGATCTGCTAAGTTAGCATCATTTTTATTCAGATCTGCAACCTGCTCAGGAGTTCTGCGGATTACCCACACAGGCTTACCACGCCACTCAATAGTTCTGAGTTCACCAGGCTGCATACCTGTGATATCCATTTCTACCGGAGCACCAGCAGCTTTTGCTTTCTCAGAGGGTGCAAAAGTATTAACTAAGGGCAAAACTACACCAGCCCCACCTATTCCACCCATAACGGAAGTGGCTATTAACCAGTTGCGGCGATCTTTGTTTAAATCAGCAGAGGTTTCTGGCTGTACATTTGTATTTTCTTCAGCGCTCATCACAATCTCAATAAATTATTTATAAGAGTATTCCCTAAGCGACATTATAAACAACCTTTTTGAAAATGATTGCGCTGATGCCCAATATTCTCTCTAAGGTCTTAATTTTCGTATACTATTCTTGTACAAAATAGTGCGAAATTTTTATTCGGAGAAAAAAATGTCAATCATTAGTGAATTCAAAGAGTTTGCAGTTAGAGGAAACGTAATGGACCTAGCTGTTGGTGTCATTATTGGTGGTGCCTTTGGTAAGATTGTCGACTCTATGGTCGGCGATATCATTATGCCGGTCATTGCATTTATTACTGGTGGTGGCATTGACTTTAGTAACTTATTTATTGTTCTTGGCCATATTCCTGAGGGAGTGAATAGAACGTATGACGCACTGAAGAAAGCCGGAGTTCCGATGTTTGCTTACGGTAACTTCTTCACTATTCTGTTGAATTTCATTATTCTTGCTTTTGTAATTTTTCAACTTGTTAAATTGATGAATAAAATTCGACTTTCAGCAGAAAATGAAGCTGCCGCAGCGCCAGAACCTGCTCCAGCACCAATATCTGAAGAAGTAATGCTTCTTCGCGAAATCCGTGACAATTTAAAAAAATAATTCGTTTTACTGCTCGTTTTTAATCTCTATACGGGGTTTGGAATATCAATAAATTGGCATTCCAAACCAAATTTTTCTTGTATGTGCTCACCAAGAGCCGTGATGCCACACCTTTCAGTAGCATGATGTCCTGCCGAAATGTAAGCCACATTAAACTCTTTGGCTAGGTGAAAAGTGGGTTCCGAGATTTCACCACTGACATAGGCGTCAACCTTTAAGTCAATGGCATCTTTAAAGTAATGTTGGGCACCCCCCGTACACCAAGCAATATTTTTCACCCTTTTGGTCATATCACCGATGATTAAGGGTTCGCGGTTTAACACTTTGGTCACGTGCTGACCCAGATCTTGTAAAGTATTTCTTTTAAGAGCTAGCTCGCCAAACCACACCATGGGATTTTGTGGATGTTGGCCTTTAATTTTAATATTCAACAATTTTGCTAACTGGACATTATTTCCTACTGCCGAATGATTATCTAAGGGCAAATGGTAAGCAAATAAATTAATTTGATGGTCCATCAGTAACTTTAGGCGATCATATAACTGACCAATGATCCTAGCATCATCATTCCTCCAAAACCAACCATGGTGCACAATGATTGCGTCTGCATTGGCGTCTATCGCTTTTTCGATGAGGTCTTTTGAAGCGGTTACCCCACAAACAATTTTTTTAATTTGCTCTTTACCCTGCACTTGCAAGCCATTTGGGCAATAATCTTTGAAATCCGTTGTCAATAAATAACTTTCTAGATATTCTGATAACTTATTACGGTTAAGTGATTTTTTCTTCATTGTTTTCAATCTGATTAAAGAGATATGTTTTATGGCTAAACGATTATGGTTAATTTTTGCTCAAGTAACAACAGTTTTCCTAGCAATCATTTTTGTTATTAGTACTTTAAAGCCGAATTTATTATCGGGTTTGAATGTTTTTAGCCCCATTTCTTCGATTACATTAAAGGAATCCGCTAGTAGTTCTGATATTGTCTCTCCCGGCTCCTATCATGATGCAGTGAAGCTTTCTATGCCAGCAGTGGTGAATATTTTTGGGAGCAAAACTGAACAAGTCGCAAAACCTCGTAATCCCCATAAATCAAAACCTTCGCAAAAACCTACGCCAAATAGTCAAGAAGAGTGGTTTAACTTTTTCTTTGGGGATCCCAACAGTCAACCAGATGAATCCCCTGAATTTAGTACGGGTTCAGGCGTAATTATCAGTAAAGAAGGCCTGATCATGACCAACCATCATGTCATCGAAGGGGCTGATTTAATTGAGGTTGCACTAGGAGACGGGCGAAAAACGAAGGCTACTTTAGTAGGTAGTGATCCAGATACTGACGTGGCAATTTTAAAAATTGATTTAAAAGACTTACCTGAACCTATTGTTTTAGCTGATATTGGTTCTGTGCGGGTTGGAGATGTCGTACTTGCGATTGGCAATCCTTTTGGGGTCGGACAAACTGTGACTTCTGGCATCGTATCTGCGTTAGGGCGCGATCATCTAGGCATTAATACTTTTGAGAATTTTATTCAAACTGATGCCGCCATTAACCCAGGCAATTCTGGAGGCGCTCTCGTCGACACCCAAGGTCGTTTAATTGGTATCAATACGGCTATTTTTTCAAAAAGTGGTGGCTCTATGGGAATCGGCTTTGCGATTCCTGTCAATCTGGCTAAACAAGTCATGGAATCGATTGTTAAAACCGGCTCTGTAA
Organism: Polynucleobacter kasalickyi; assembly: GCF_900176405.1. Classification (GTDB taxonomy): domain Bacteria; phylum Pseudomonadota; class Gammaproteobacteria; order Burkholderiales; family Burkholderiaceae; genus Polynucleobacter; species Polynucleobacter kasalickyi. The sequence goes on from NZ_FWXJ01000017.1 coordinate 6,932, forward strand.
CTAGGGGTTGGATTGGCGTTGAACCACGTGAAATTTCCCCTGAAGTAATACAAGCGTTTCAATTATCTGAAAATGCAAAAGGGGTTTTAATTTCTGGAGTGCTGAAAAATGGTCCCGCTGAAAAAGGTGGTATTAAGCCTGGTGATTTACTTAAACAAGTGAATGATCAAGCAATTATTGACGTCAAAAGTTTATTAAATGCCGTTGCGAACCTGCAACCGGGTACAAATGCTAATTTAAGCGTGGATCGTAAAGGCCAAACGATTAATTTTGCAGTAGTGATTGGGACCAGACCATCTCCTAAAGAAGTAAAAAGATAATATTTTTAACTATAAGACTAGCTTTAACTTTCTATTTGTAGGTAATATTTTCAAACTCTCCTTCGTCTAAAAATATTACCTACTAACCATGTCTCATCTTCCATGTTAGGTATTCGGATGGTCTCAGGCCATAGCGAGCTAGCAATCCCTCGTGGATACGCCGAAGCTCTTCGACAATTAGCGCTTGCACGCTTGCCCTCTCATTTTCTGGAACCTTTCTAGAAGTTGCTTGCTGAATAGATATAAATGGGTCAAGTTCTGGGTGAGTAATCACATCATGGATTGTCTGTTTAATGAAGTCCCTCCAAACTAAGCGAAGGGGGTCGGGTTCAGCTAGATCCTGTTTAATTACTAAATATTCTTGTGTAGAACGCTCGTATGCCCAAACATAAAGATCTCGTAACAATTCCACTCTGGTCATTTCATAAACCCCTAGGATTGCTCGACTGTATGCTTGTTCAGGTACATCTAAAAATGTAAGGGGGCATAAGTTTGCTTGAAACAATGGTAAATTTGCAGCTAGTCGAGAGGTACGTTTATTAATATCGGCAAATGGTTGTAAATAAGGTAAATGCACCATTGTGAAAAATGACTGCTCGAATGGGTCACGAATTTGATTTACCTTGCTGAGAAAAATATCTAATTGCTCATCAATTTGCTGAGGCGTCGTTAAAGGTCTGTAAACACTTTTTCCAATTTGGACAGTGTGTTGGCGAATTCGACCTTCATCAGCTGGATTAGGTAATAAGTTTTCAGCTAACGCGCTGTGCAAATTCATCAAGGTATAACGATTATATTCTGCTGTATCAACATTGTTCACTAACATCTCAATCGCACTTTTATGGTTCAAGATCATTTGTGTTTCGATAGCCGCTTTACCAAGTGCTACCTTTCCATGTTCAAAAAGTTCAAGCGTATCTAAACGAGAGTAGGTATTTCCTTCTAAATGACTGGACGCCCACGATAAGTCAATTAATAAACGATTTAAAATGGCTCGACTATAAGTTCCCGCTGGCTCATCAATTTCTCCAGCTTTACCCATCTTATAGAGTTGTCTACGAAGTGGTTCGGATAAATACCATGTCTCATTTGGTCGATATGACTCTAAAAAATCACTCTGATAGCCAATCGGTTTTCGAGCCTCAAAAGATTGATCAATATACGAAAGGATATCTTTACTATCAGCTGACAGTGGAATAAATTTTGGGTATACCTCTTTTCCGCTTTTTGGTACTTCGTTTTTAGGCTTTTCACGACTGACATCAAAATATCGGCGCGACTTACTATTTCCACTCGCTAAAATTTCACCCGCTTTAATCAAATTTACAATCTGTCGCTGGATGGTACGCCTAGGAATCTCAGGATGCCGCTCCAACAGTTCAAATAAAGCTAGTCCGTCTTTTGATGATTGGATACTTTTCAGTAACTCGATTGTGGTTAATTTAGTCATTGTGGCGCAGATTGAATACAATATGTACTAATTATGGCGCAGATGGGTCATCTGCGCCATGGTTTTTCACAATTTTTGGCGCATATCACCCATCTGCGCCACTTTTTAATAATTTCTTATGTCTTTTATTGGAATCAACTGAAGTGGATGCAGTGAATCTATAATAAATAAATGACTGATCAACACTGGACTGATAGAAGCTTAAACGCTGTTTGGCACCCATGTACCCAAATGAAGGCTCATGAAGAGTCTCCATTGCTTGCGATTAAAAATGGTAGAGGAGTGTTTCTATATGACTATGAGGGTAACTCGTACCTAGACTCGATTAGTTCATGGTGGACTAATCTATTTGGCCATGCCAACCCTTCAATTAATCAAGCCATCATCAACCAGCTGGGTGAAGTTGAGCATGTGATGCTTGCTGGAATGACGCATCGTCCCGTAGTGGAATTATCAGAACGATTAAGCGCCTTAACTGGCCATCATCTTGGTCGGGCGTTCTACGGATCTGACGGTGCTTCTGCGGTTGAAATTGCTTTAAAGATGAGTTTTCATTATTGGCGTAATGTCGGTCTAACCAAGAAATCTCGTTTTGTCTGTTTACAAAATAGTTATCACGGCGAAACACTGGGGGCTCTGGGTGTTACGGACATTCCTTTATTTAGTGATACCTACAGCCCCTTGATTCAACGCCCGATTCTTTGTCAATCACCGGTTCCTTTAAGTGATTCAGTATCTTTGGAAGAAGCAACTCAAATCGCAATTAATGACTTAAAGCTGACGTTGGCAGCAAATCATGAAGAAATAGCATGCTTCATCCTAGAACCCATGATTCAATGTGCTGCTGGTATGCAAATGTATAGTGCCGACTACCTAAAAGCTGCGAGAGCACTCTGTTCAGAGTACCAAGTATTACTGATTGCGGATGAAATTGCCGTAGGTTTCGGACGTACTGGCAAATTCTTTGCCTGTGAACACGCGGGTATTTGGCCCGATCTCATGACCTTATCAAAAGGCTTAACGGGAGGCTACTTACCACTTTCAGTGGTTCTATCTACCGAAACTATTTATCAAGCTTTTTACCAAGATGATGTCCGTTTAGGTTTTTTACACTCCCACTCTTATACGGGCAACCCTCTCGCCTGTACCGCAGCTGTAGCCACCTTGGATTTATTTGAAACATCTAAGGCCTTAGCGCTAGTCAATGATCTAGCTAATCAGCTATCAACCGCTTTTGAATGGGTAAAGGTGGATGACCGACTGACGAATATTCGACAATTAGGCTCCATTCTTGCTTTTGATGTGATGGTCAATCGACTGCCACAGAATTTTTCTAGGAAATTTGCTAGCCTTGCCTTAGAGCATGGCTTATTGATCCGTCCTATCGGGAATACAGTTTATGTCATGCCACCCTACATTATTTCCTCGTCTGAAATTGAATTTCTGAGCAATGTCATCAAAATTTGTATCAATGCACTTTTAAAGGAAAAGCTTTGAGCGCTTGGTTAAATTCTTTACAGGCGGCGATGGGTCAGCTCGATCAATCGGGGCTGATTCGATCCTTAAAAATTCGTGAATCACCGAATGCTCCGTTTGTAACATTAAATGGACAAGAGAAATTAGCTTTTTGTAGCAATGATTATTTAGGGCTCAGTTATCATCCAGAGCTAATTGCCGCGTTGCATGAGGGATCTGAGTTGTATGGCACTGGGAGTGGAGCTAGTAGTCTCATTAGTGGCCACACTTCAGTACATGCACAACTTGAGTTACGACTTGCTAAAACTCAAGCCAACCATATTCCGAATGCCGGTGCCTCCTATATCAGCACCGGTTTTATGGCAAATATCGCAGTGATCACCGCCCTATCGACTTTAGGCAATATCTCAATCTACTCGGATGCACTTAATCACGCCTCGATTATTGATGCGATTCGCTTGGCCAAAGCTTCTCACCAAGCAACTTGTTATATCTATCAGCACGCAGATTACGAACAATTGAGTCAATTACTCAGGCTAGATGACAACCCTTTAAAGTTGATTGTCTCCGATGGTGTGTTCAGCATGGATGGCGATATTGTTGACTTGCCACAACTATTAGGTATCGCAAATCAATTTGATGCGCTCTTATATATCGATGACGCCCATGGCTTTGGCGTGCTCGGCACTCAGGGTCACGGAATTCTAGAGCATTTCAACATGAAGGCGAATAACTTAATTTATATGGGTACTCTTGGCAAATCTGCTGGCATAGCAGGTGCATTTGTCGTAGCTTCTCAAGAATGGATTGACTGGCTCATTCAAAAAGCCAGGCCGGTCATTTATTCTACTGCTCCGCCGCCCAATCTGGCCTTTGCCTTGATGAAAAGCATTGACCTCATCACTAGTGAGGAAGGTGCTAAGCGTCGCAAACATTTAAATAGATTAATTGAGTATTGGTCAGCTAACGCCAAATTTTCTAAATGGCGCACCATTCCCTCCCAAACAGCGATTCAACCTCTCCTCATTGGTTCAAATCATGAGGTTTTGAGAGTTTCTCAAGAACTTTCGAACGCCAACCTTTGGGTACCTGCCATTCGACCACCGACCGTGCCAGCGAATACGGGTAGACTTCGCATTGCTTTAAATGTCTTACATGAACTTGACCACCTTGAGCTACTGATTCATCGCTTAAAGGAAATTGAATGACTAGTTTTTTTATCACTGGGACTGATACTGAAGTTGGTAAAACTTTAATTACTGGGGCAATCATTTACCAATTACAAGAACAAGGTTATAGCGTTTGTGGATTTAAACCCGTTGTAGCTGGTTTGGTGTCAGCTGAACAAGGTTGGATGAATGAAGATTTAGAGACTTTACTGACTATTTCGAACCGTAACAAATCACCAGCAGATGCATTAACTGATGAACAAATCTGCCCGTACACCCTACACTCCGCTGCGGCTCCCCATTTGGTGGCGCATGAAGAAGGTATCGTACTCGACCTAGAAACCATGCGAAGTGCTTTTGTAAAATTGCTTGATCAACATCATATCGTTGTCGTAGAAGGGGCTGGGGGCTTTCTCGTGCCAATCTCCGAATCCGTAACTTTGGGGGATTTTGCTGAATTATTGAATTTGCCAGTCATTTTAGTCGTGGATATTCGTCTTGGATGTATCAATCATGCCTTATTAACGGCTGCATCTATTGATCAGCACAAACTACGTCTAGTTGGATGGGTTGCCAATTTCACCGCTCCTCCCGGACCTTATTCTGAAGAAAATATTCAAACCCTACAATCGATGCTATGGCATCAATATCAGGCGAAGTGCCTTGGCGTGATTCCCTACCAACCGACTCTCAAAACACCTTACTCGATCGATGATATTGAACAAGTTGCTCATTTCCTTACGATCGATTCTTTATTAGTTCAGTCCGAATGAAGGTAATAACAAACTAACCTAAGACATCTATAAGTTACAGTTTCTCGACTGGCTTCACTTCAATATTTTTCCGACCCAGATTGTTCGTGAATTGACGCATCGCTTCTTTGTATCCTGATTCGATGTACTGAACCGTCCGTGGAGTATCAAACAATGGTGCTGTACTGAGCGTTTTTGCCAATAATTCATGATAGTGTTGATAGGTTGATGGTGAAGAAGCTAATGAAATTGCTAACGCAATATACTCGTCAAGGCTTTCAGTGACTAGTTCCTCCAAACCACAGTTCTTTAGCAAACTCTTGCCCATTCGACTTGGCATCGACTGACCGCTTAAAGTTAACACGGGCAAGCCCATCCACAATGCATCGCTAATTGTCGTACCACCGTTATATGGATAGGTATCCAAAAAGAGGTCAGCTGACAAATAACTGGCTAAATAATCTTCAAACGGTAGTTTATTGGTAAAAATAATTCTACTTGGTTCAATGCTTTCCTTCTGGGCCATCTTCTTGAGTCGATCGTCTGATTCCGGACTTTCAGAAATAAGCCACAGAAAAGTATTGCTCGTAGCTTTAAGCATTGCTAACCAGGCATGAAATATTTTAGGGGTAACTTTGATGCGATTATTTAAGCAAGCGAAAATGAACCCATCCTCTGGCAAGCCCAATGATGGCGGATTAACTTTATTCACAGGCCGTATTCTTCGAGAGTCATTGATTTGAAAGCACTCAGGTAAATACATCATCTTTTCATAAAAATACTGACTAATGGTTTCAGGGACAATAGTTTTATCGGCAATGAGGTAGTCCATATTTTCAAAACCTAAGGAACCTAAAAACCCCAAATAACTCATCTGAATAGGTGCGATACGTTGTTTAAAAATACTTGGTCGTGAATGTAGGGTATGCCCAGCCAAATCAATGGCTATATCAATGTTTAATGTTCGACAAAGCTCTAAAAGTTGATCATCGGATAAAGTGTCTTCCAAATCATAAAAGGTGTCAAAAGCGTTCATGACACGCTCTCTCATTTGATCGTTTTGTGCTTGTTTTTTGATTGAGATGCCAATCACTTCAAACGCTGTTCGATCATGTAACTCAAATAATTCTGCTGTTAGATTTGTGACTGCATGATTTTTAAAATCAGGTGATACGTAAGCTATCTTGATTTTTTGAGCAGGGTCTTTCGCTTGATATTGAAATGGGCTTGATGGAGTGATTAATCTTTTTTTTGAGTATGTTTTTACGCATTCAAAATGCAACTTTGGCTGGTCCGAAATATACAATAAATCCAAGGGATTAATAATGTTTTTCTTTAATTGAACACTCTCTTCAATTTTTTTTATTAAATCCTTTGACTCTCCCCACTGACCAATCAATTGATTAGAGACCGTATATCTACCCATCACATAATCTTTATTGGGCTCTAATTGATATGCTTTTTTATATAAATGATTGGCTAATTCATAACTCTTTTGTTGGTCATTTAGGATGCCTAGATGATAAAAAGACTCTGCCAACAAGGGGTTGAGCTCAATACTACGTTGAAGCGATTTCTCTGCTTGTGCGTAATGACCTAATTCACTATACAAAAGCCCTAAATTGGTATGTGCATCAGCTAAAGTTAAATGGTCGATATGCGTTGCATTTACTAGTTTTTTGAAACAATCTAAAGCCTTAGCGTGATTACCGAGTTGACCTTGAATAACACCAAAATTCAGGATAGTGTTGATATGACTAGGGTTTATTTCCAAAGCCTTTTCATAATACGTAATAGCAATGTTTACCTCACCCATTGCCTCATACGTATTCCCAAGATTGAATAAGAGATCAGCCGAGTGACTATTTATCGTTAAAGCCTTTAAATAATGCTTCAGCGCCTCATCTAATTTGTTTATTTTTACTAAAGCGGTTCCCAGCAGATAATGTGCCTCATAAAAATGGTCGTATTTTGAGATCGCTGTTTTTAGGTAATTGATCGCGGTGGATGTTTTATTTTTCTCTAAATAAAGCAGTCCGAGATAATAAAAAACTTCGATAGACGATTCTGTTTTTTTTGAGGCTGCAAGCAGGTATTTTTCGGTTTCCTTCAGATTTCCTAAGCGGCCATAACAATATCCCATTAACTCATTGGATCTGGCAGTGTGTTGCGGGAGCGTCTTTAAAATTTCGATGACATCAACGTATCGATTTTCTTGAAAAGCTATCTCCGCGTCTGCTACTGCATTACTTTTAGATGTCGGTGTTAATGGCGGTCTCATACCCTTCATTATATCTACAGTGTTTTTACCGGTTTCAATAACTATGAAAAAAGCCACTGTATTTCTACAGTGGCTTTTCATTACAACGTATTTACTACAACATCTATCTAATCAAGTAGGCTCAAGTCCTACATCAAATTAGAAGTTGTGAACTACACCAAGACCAACAGAAGTTTGTGTTGTGTTTGGCAATGCAGCGTAACCTGTTACAGCAGTTGGGTTTTGGCTTGTGTTAACTTGAACTGGTTGGAAGTTTCCGTATGCAGTTGTTGAACCAGCATAACTACCAGCACCGTTTTTAGCTACGCCAACTTGAGCGTAAAGCATTGTACGCTTGCTTAAGCTATAACGTGCTTGTGCATTGTACAAGCTTGAATCTGAGTTAGTAACAGCATAGTTCAAACCTAACAATAATGCTGGGCTAGCATTGTATCCAAGACCAACAATGTGTGTAACGCTATTGTAAGTTTTGGCAGCTGAAGCTGCAGGCAATGAAGTTCCAGAATTGTAATCTGCGTGACCAAAACCATAACCAACTTCAAAAGTTGGAGAAACTTTGTATCTTGCGCCTAATACGTAACCTTTTAAATCACCTGGCTTAGATGAGTTTTGAATCCAAGCTGTTGATGATATGTCAGTAGTCGGTAGATTTGAACTAGACAAAGCAGAACCAGTCAAGTTATTCATTGCATTTTGTTGATTGTAACCAGCTGTCAACATTAAGCCACCGAGGTTATAAAATGCGTTTGCTGCGAAAGCTGAACCACCTGTTGCATCATCAACTTGTTGTGATGCTGAGTATGCAGCTTTAACTCTCAAACCATTGAGGTTAGGAGATTGATATGAAATCGCGTTTGACATGTAGTCACCCATTGAGTAACCAGCTGCAGAACGGATTAAGTTTACTGAGTTACCTTCAACTGGAACCAAGTTTGCAGAAGCTGCAACTAATGGGTTACCTTGTTGACCTAAACGTACTTCACCCCATGTGCCAGCTAAACCTACGTTAGCTGAACGACGGAAAATTTGATCAATACCAGTCGTTGTATTTTTGTAAACAGAACCGTTTAACGCGTTAATATCGCCTTCGAGGTTGAAAATTGCTTTCAAACCGCCACCTAAATCTTCTTCGCCTTTTAAGCCCCAAACGTTACTGAAAATACCGTAGTCAGTCATTGCTAATGCATTACCAGTAGCTGTTGGTGTAGAAGTTGAAGTTGTACCAGAAGCGCCAGTAGCCAAACCTGCGTTGTTGATATAAGTTAACGCAACGTCGATAGTACCGTACAAAGTAACGCTAGACTGAGCTTGTGCTGCACCAGCGAAAGCACTTAATGCTGCGAGAGCGAATAGTGATTTTTTCATTCGTAAATCTCCAAAAAATTAAAAAGAAAAGTTATTTGTAACATCATCCCCGTTTCCGAGGAATATCCTATCATCCAACAAAGTTGTGCCAATTTCATTAAAACTTTGTTGATAGTGTTGTTTTCTTGCTGAAATTGACGAATCTTTTGGGATCATGTTGTTTCTTGACAACGCCCGAATATCATCAAATCTGAGGGTTTTTTTTAACCGCCTATTTAGAAAAAATCTTATTTTTCAATAAGCTAGTATTAACTTACTGCATCCTCTTGCTTTGGCACGTAAAACCGCGCAATCAACAGTCCAAACTCATATAAAACGCACAATGGAATCGCCAATAGTAATTGCGACATGATATCCGGCGGAGTGACTACCGCTGAAATCACAAATGCGCCAACAATCACATAAGGCCGGATCTCTTTTAGCTTGGCAAGGGGTACTAATCCCATACGAACTAAAACTACGACTACCACTGGTACCTCAAAGGTAAACCCAAAGGCTAAAAAGGTTGTCATCGCAAAACTTAAATATTTATCAATATCCGTACTCATGTCAGCGCCTAGCGGGGCGTTATAACTCACCATGAAGGAAAACACTGTTGGGAATACTAAAAAGTAGGCAAAAGACATGCCAATTAAAAACAAGGTATAGGTACTCACCACTAAAGGTAAGATTAATTTTTTCTCATGCTGGTAGAGGCCCGGCGCAATAAAAGCCCATATTTGATAAGTTACTATTGGCAATGCGACCACAAACGCCGCCATTAAGGTCACCTTAATCGGCACAAAGAAGGAGCCGGTTACATCCGTCACAATCATATGTGCTCCCTTAGGGAGAACATCTAACATGGGTTTCGCTAACAAGTGAAAAATATCAGGCGCCCAATAAACCATGCTAACAAACACAATCAAAACGGCCGCACTCGCCTTAATAATTCGATCACGCAACTCTACAAGGTGTGTAAAGAAGGTTTCTTCTTGGGTAGGGGGCGCATTTAATTGTTTTTGATCATCGCTCATAAAGTTATTAGACCTGTTTTATGCCCATTCGCTGACTGGTTGATTTGGTATTGAACACCAAAGTTGTTTAGTAATTTAGAAAAAAGAGCTTGAAGGGCGTTGTTGACTGGCGGCGCGACGAAAGCGCTTCACTCTAGCTGATCCGGACTGAACGCGTGTCTTGATACCCGTGGATTGCTTAAACCAAATCGGTATGGCGCCCTTTTTATTCCGCCAAGAATTCCTTCCTTGACGACGATTACTTTTATATTGGGTATATCTCGAAGTGGAAGTATCTACTCCGATTGACTCGGCAGAGTAATCGGTAGTCTGATCATTCAAACTTTGATTGAGATCATTCGAGAAATTACCGATGGATTGATTGACTTCAGAAATTTGCGAAGAAACTGCCTCATTAAGTCCTTGAAAGTCACTCTTTGCCGCATTAAAGGCATCCGTCGCTTCTTGCTTCATCTTCTTGAGCTCTTCTTGCTCCATCTGACGACTGACCTCCTGCTTCACTTCATTCATATATCTTTGAGCGCGGCCGAAGAGGTTACCGACGGTTCTGGCGACCATTGGGAGGCGCTCAGGACCTAAAACAACTAAAGCAACCACTGAAATGAGAGCAATTTTAGAAAAGCCAATATCAATCATTAATTAACGACTTTCATGATTGTGGAGTTTTGCACATAGTAGTTTCAATGGTCACTCAAAAAATTAACGAACTTCTTTGGAAGCAACATCCACTGTCTTAGGGTCATGCGCTGTAGCTTGTGCACTTTGCGTAACCTGTTGAGTAGCAGCAGTAGTCTCCGTAGAAGCCTCTTCTTTTTCGCTAGGCTTCATGCCCTCTTTAAAACCTTTTACTGCGGCACCCATATCTGAGCCGATATTGCGTAATTTTTTTGTTCCAAAAACCAGCAATACAACTGCTAACACGATTACCCAATGAATTGGACTCATTCCACCCATGTCAACTCCTTCAATTTTATCGATTTAAATATTTATTTAGTTCCACCCGGCAACTGCTGATTTCCAAGACGTTTGCCAGCTAAAACATGCAAATGCATATGGTATACCTCTTGGCCACCTTCTGCACCATTATTCATTAAAATTTTGAACCCACCTGTTTGCCCTGGATTTGCACCCTCTTGAATAGCAAGTTCTGGTATCTTCAACATTATTTTACCTAATAACTGTGTATCTTCACTACTTGCATCACAAAGCATTGGCAGATGTTTTTTAGGTATCACTAAAAAGTGAATTGGGGCTGCTGGATTGATGTCATGAAAAGCTAACATTTCTTCATCTTCATACACTTTTCTGGAAGGAATCTTCCCTTCAATAATCTTACAGAAAATACAGTTATCACCACCCATGTCTTGCTCCATTTTTTGATTGAGGCCTGCCCTATTGGACGATTACTTCTACCAGATACTCTTTTTATTCTTTAACTCTTGATTCTTTCTCAACGATCCCACTCATACCTTCGCGTCTGCCCAGCTCTCCAAGTACGTCTTTAGAAGTTAAGTCGAACTGCCCGAGCAAAACGAGGCTATGAAACCATAAATCAGCCACTTCACCAACTAACTTTGCCTGATATTCACTATTAAACCGTCCTTCGATGACATTTGTACGACTATCTTTTGCCGCCATCACCACTTCGGTCGCTTCTTCACCAATTTTTTTCAGAATGGCATCATCGCCCTTCTTCATGAGTTTTGCCACATAAGACAGTGCATCCACATTGCCCTCTTGTACACTAGCCCGTCGACTAGCAATGGTTGCATCTAAGACTTCTAAAATCTGATTTAGCTGATTGCTCATGGAATTCTCCACCCTTGGTAGTATTTCTTTACTCAAACATCTTCCCTAAAAACCTCAAAGTTCTATGTCTAGCTAACTAGTGGTCGTTTTTTTGGGTCTCAGATTGCCAAACATATGGTGTTTGAGATTGATCGAGGAGGTTAAAAAAACAAGAATGTGCCCCAGTATGGCAAGCTACCCCCGTTTGTTCAACCATGAGTACGATGGTATCGCCATCACAATCGAGCAAAATCTCCTTCACTTTCTGGAAATGCCCCGATTCTTCACCCTTATGCCATCTTTTCCCACGGGAACGTGACCAATAAACGGCCTGACCCAACTCCACGGTTTCTTGCAGTGAGGCTAAATTCATCCATGCCATCATCAATATTTTATTAGTGCCCACTTCTTGCGCGATAGCAGGAACTAAACCTTGCGAGTTCCATTTAACTGCATCCAACCAATTAGTGGAAACCTTGCCTTGTAATGTTGTGTTCATCGTATTCATAACAAGATTTTAATTCAGCGCTGTCGAATTTTGTAATTTGATTAGTGTCGAAATTGCTGATTAGTATGCGAACAAGCAAATTTGGCAGGATTTTTTGTCACTATAGAGTACATGAATGCATAAACGTCATCAATGGCTCATGTTACCGCTAGGTTAACGAACCAAAATACCTTGTTGCCCAAGATACTCTTTGGCTTGGCGAACGGTATATTCTCCATAATGGAAGATACTTGCAGCAAGCACTGCATCGGCGTGGCCTTGCAAAATGCCATCGGCCAAGTGCTGCAGATTACCAACTCCACCAGATGCAATCACTGGAATTTTGACGGAATCACTCACTAAGCGAACTAACTCAAGGTCAAAACCATTTTTTGTGCCATCACGATCCATACTCGTCAGTAATATTTCACCGGCGCCTCTACGGTCCACTTCTTTAGCCCAATCAAGTGCATTGATACCAGTATTTTTTCGCCCACCATGGGTAAACACTTCCCACAGCCCAGGACTCGTTTGCTTCGCATCGATAGCCACCACAATACACTGAGCACCATATTTGGCAGAAGACTCTGAAATTAAATCAGGACGTGCCACCGCTGAGGAGTTCATACTGACTTTATCCGCCCCTGCATTCAGTAATCGTCTGACATCAGCAACTTCTCTTACTCCACCACCTACGGTCAGTGGGATAAAGACTTGCTCGGCCACTTTCTCGATGATATGTAAAATTAAGTCACGCTCATCACTCGTTGCGGTGATATCTAAAAAGGTGATTTCATCGGCACCTTGTTCGTCATAACGACGGGCAATCTCAACGGGATCGCCTGCATCACGCAACTCAACAAAGTTCACTCCTTTGACAACGCGACCTGCAGTAACATCCAGACAAGGAATGATTCGTTTAGCTAACATCGCGTTTAATATTCCGGCGGATTTTTTTCATCCGCGTATTTTTGTGCTTCGGCTAAATTAATATTACCGTTATAAATAGCACGACCGGCAATTACCCCCATCACACCATCATTTTCGATAGCACACAAAGCATCAATATCCACCATGCTGGTTAAGCCACCACTCGCAATAATTGGAATAGAGACAGCCTGAGCAAGTTTTAGCGTCGCTTCAATATTAATTCCTTGCAACATACCATCACGACCAATGTCGGTATAAATAATCGCCTCAACGCCATAATCTTCATATTTCTTAGCAAGATCAATCACTTCATGGCCAGTGAGTTTACTCCAGCCGTCAGTCGCTACTTTGCCGTCTTTCGCATCGAGACCAACCATAATGTGGCCGCCAAATGCGATGCAAGCCTCCTGTAAAAAGCCTGGGTTCTTCACAGCTGCGGTCCCAATAATGATGGTTTCTAAACCATCGTCTAACAGTCTCTCAATCGTTTCTAAATCACGAATACCGCCGCCTAATTGCACAGGGATTTCATTCCCAACCTCTTTCAGAATCTTTTTAATTGCAGACTCGTTTTTTGGTTTGCCAGCAAATGCGCCATTTAAATCGACGAGATGCAGTCTTCTAGCACCTAGATTTACCCAATGACGCGCCATCGCGGCAGGATCATCAGAAAAAACAGTCGCTTTATCCATGTCACCTTGTTCTAAACGAACACAATGACCGTCCTTGAGATCAATAGCAGGGATTAATAACATTTAAGGATTCCAACGTGTAAAATTTTTATACAAGCACAAGCCCAGTTGTGCACTTTTTTCAGGGTGAAACTGCGTAGCAAAGATATTATCTCGAGCCACCGCACAGGTAAACTCGCTACCGTAATGCGTCGTGCCAAAAACATACTCTTCATCATCAGGTACAACATAATAACTATGCACAAAATAAAACCGAGATGCGTCAGGGATACCCTCCCACATCGGGTGAGAACGTTGTTGTTTTACCTCATTCCAACCCATGTGTGGCACCTTAAAATGGCTGCCATCTAACTGCACCTTCTCTTCTAGGTCAAATTTTATAACCTTGCCAGGAAAAATGTTTAAACAGTCCGTACTTTTTTGCGGAAGGTGTGCTTCTGCACTTGTCGTAAAAAGCATTTGTTCACCGACACAAACCCCTAATAAAGGCTTGGTTTTGATGGCGACTAATAAAGCCTCAAACAAGCCTGACTCTTTTAAATTCGTCATACAGTCAGGCATTGCCCCTTGTCCAGGCAAAATGACTTTATCTGCCGAAGCAATCATTTCTGGGGTATGCGCAATCACGACCGTGCACTCAGGTGCAACTTTCATAACGGCTTGTGCTACAGAACGAATATTACCCATTCCATAATCTACGATTGCAATCTTAGTCAAAGCAATATTCCATCAGCTCTATCGGTTTATAAACTACCCTTGGTAGATGGTATTTGACCAACTGCTCTAGGGTCTATCTCAACTGCCATTCTGAGGGCACGACCAAAAGCCTTGAATACAGATTCAATTTGATGGTGGGCATTGATGCCTCTTAAGTTATCAATGTGCAGGGTTGCGCCTGCGTGATTCACAAATCCGCGAAAAAACTCGATACTCAGGTCAACATCAAAGGTGCCAACGCGTGCTCTAGTAAATGGGACGTGAAACTCTAATTCAGGACGACCAGAAAAATCAATCACCACCCTAGATAAAGTTTCATCTAGTGGGACATAAGCGTGGCCATATCTAGTAATACCTTTTTTATCGCCTAAGGCCTTTGCAACAGCTTGGCCAAGAGTAATGCCAACATCTTCAACGGTATGGTGATCATCAATGAGCGTATCGCCAGTAGCGTGTACCGTCAAATCGACCATACCGTGTCTGGCGATTTGATCGAGCATATGATCTAAGAAAGGAACGCCTGTATTTAAATCGGCGCGACCGGTCCCATCCAAATTCATTTCAATGAAAATTTTGGTTTCTGAAGTATCTCGTTTAACAGCAATTTCTCTCATACCGTCATAATATCATTCGTTGGTGTTGATTTTTTAATTAAGGAACCTTTTTTATGTCTAAATTTTGGAGCAAAACAGTCAAAGAACTGACTCCCTATAAGCCGGGTGAACAAATTCAGGCTAAAAATTTGATTAAACTTAATACAAATGAGAGTCCCTATGGACCATCGCCTATGGCTCTAGAAGCGATTCGCAGTGCAAGTGATGACGCACTTCGCTTATATCCACCGCCTAATTCAGATCTCTTAAAAGCTAGTATTGCGCAGACCTATCAAGTGCAAGCAAATCAAGTTTTTGTTGGGAATGGCTCGGATGAGGTGTTGGCACACATTTTTTTAGGTCTATTTAAACAAGCTCACCCGATTCTTTTCCCGGATATTACCTATACTTTTTATCCAGTGTATTGCAGCCTCTACGAGATTGCCTATCAACAAATTCCTCTGAATCAAGACTTTCATATTCAAATTGATGATTATTTAGCGATCCCGAACAATGGGGGAATCATTTTCCCCAATCCCAATGCTCCAACCGGTTTGATCACGCCTTTGTCGGAAATCCGACGTTTACTAGAAGTCAATACCCAAAGCGTAGTCGTCATTGATGAAGCTTATGTAGATTTTGGTTGTGAATCCAGTGTTCAACTCGTGAATCAATATCCGAACCTCATTGTGACGCACAGCTTTTCAAAATCAAGAGCTTTGGCTGGTTTAAGGGTTGGTTATGCCATCGCTAATGCTGACCTAATTGAAGGTTTAGAACGCGTAAAAAATAGTTTTAATTCGTATCCTTTAGGTCGTTTGGCCCAAGCTGGTGCCACTGCAGCTGTGTTAGATACGGAACATTTGAACGCAACGATTCAAAAAATTCAGCATACTCGCCAGCAACTGATTGCGGATTTATCTAGTCTTGGTTTTAACACTTTAGCCTCGGAAGCTAATTTCGTATTTACAACCCATGCCACCCTACAAGCTGAGTTCATCTACGCAGAACTTCGTAAGCGAGATATTTTAATCAGGTACTTCAATTTGCCAAGAATCAACAACTATCTCCGAATTACCGTGGGTACAGATGCAGAATGTGCGCAACTGATTGTTGCACTAAAAGAAATTTTGAATTGAGATAGGCTCAACAACTAATTGCAAAACTTTACCAAGTAATTTTTTGCAATTAGTCTTCTTGGATTCGCATTTCGGCAGCTCTTGCATGCCCCTGCAGTCCTTCACCATGCGCTAATACACTGGCAATTTTGCCGAGTTGATTTGCGCCAGTTTGACTGACTTCAATCAAACTCGAACGCTTAATGAAATCATAAACACCTAGTGGTGATGAAAATCTTGCCGTTCTTGAAGTTGGCAGTACATGATTCGGTCCAGCACAGTAGTCGCCTAAGGACTCACTGGTAAATTTACCTAAAAAGATGGCACCAGCATGACGAATCAACTTTAGCCACTGCCTTGGATTTTCGGCCGAAATTTCCATATGTTCTGGTGCAATTTGATTAGAAATTTCACAAGCCTGCGCCATGTCTTTGACTAAAATCATTGCCCCGCGATCTCTGAGGGACTTTTCTATCACTGCTTTACGAGGCATTTGAGGCAATAGTTTACTAATACTATGTGAAACTTCATTCAAATAGTGTTCGCTTGGGCACAATAAAATAGACTGAGCTAATTCATCATGTTCAGCTTGGGAAAACAGATCCATCGCCACCCAATCTGGATTGGTTGTACCATCGCAAATCACTAAGATTTCTGAGGGTCCGGCAATCATATCGATTCCCACGATACCAAATACACGTCTTTTCGCACTAGCCACATAGGCATTGCCAGGGCCCACAATTTTATCTACGGCAGGAATAGTTGCAGTTCCGTAGGCTAATGCCCCCACTGCCTGTGCCCCACCAATTGTAAAAATACGATCCACGCCAGCCACTGCAGCGGCCGCAAGAACTAAAGGATTATGGGTCCCATCTGGAGTTGGTACCACCATGATCACCTCTTTTACACCTGCTACTTTGGCAGGAATGGCATTCATCAGTACCGAAGAGGGATAGGCAGCTTTACCGCCAGGAACATAAATGCCAACACGGTCCAATGGGGTTACTTGTTGGCCTAATGTTGTGCCATGCTCGTCCACATACTCCCAAGACGTACAACCTGACTCTATTTTTTGGCGCTCATGATAGGACCTAACCCTCTGTGCAGCAGACTCTAAGGCTACTTTTTGTTCTGCTGGTAATGCCGTCAATGCTTCTTGTAATTTTTCTTTCGATAACTCTAATTCTTGAACACTCGTAGCGTGAAGGCGGTCAAATTGATTGGTTAATCGTAATACCGCAGCGTCACCATGTGTTTTTACCTCTTGCAAAATGTTCGTAACAACCGCTTCTATACTGGATAGATCTTCTTCAGAAAGGCTGAGTAACTTTGCCAAATCTTGGCTAAAGTTGATATCTTGGGTATTTAGTCGACGCATCATCAGAATATTTTTATCAATAGAGTAGCTGTTATTAGCTAATTAATTTGGCGATGCGGCCGCGGCGAAAGCATCTAAAAACTCTTGCATCGAGGCACGTTGACGTTTATGTGCTGCTTGATTAACAATTAAATGCGCACTGATTTCTTGGATTTGTTCTACTTCTTCCAAAAAGTTTGCTTTGAGCGTACTACCGGTTGAAACCAAATCGACAATCGCATCGGCCAAACCAACCAGTGGTGCGAGTTCCATCGAACCATATAATTTAATCAGATCCACATGCACCCCTTTGGTAGCAAAGTGATCTCTAGCGATTTGTACGTACTTAGAGGCCACTTTTAATCTAGCCCCTTTTTTTACAGCACTTGCGTAATCAAATCCTTGTTTGACAGCTACGGACATCCGGCACTTAGCAATACCTAGGTCGATGGGGACATATAAACCTTCAAAGCCATTTTCGATCAAGACGTCTTGGCCTGCTACGCCGAGATCGGCACCACCAAACTGGACATAAGTCGGAACATCCGATGCTCTGACGATAATAATTCTCAAATCGGGATGTGAGGTTTCAATGATGAGTTTTCTGGAAGTTTCAGGATTTTCTTTTACACGAATTCCTGCCCTCTCCAGCATTGGCATCGTTTCTTCAAAAATTCGTCCCTTGGACAGCGCAAGTGTCAACATATGGTTATTGTAAATCTTTATCTGAATTTGATTGCAAACAGTGATCAATTGCTTTCCAGCGAATGCTTATTTCACTCTTTCTATTTGGGCTCCAAGAGCACTCAACTTCACTTCCATCCGATCATATCCGCGATCAAGATGATAAATCCGCTCAATCAAAGTATCGCCTTGAGCCACGAGTCCTGCAATCACGAGACTAGCGGAAGCTCTTAAATCGGTTGCCATTACTGTGGCACCCGATAAGTGGTCGACACCGTCGACCATCGCAATATTGCCATCAATCGAGATCGAAGCGCCTAAACGATTCATTTCCTGAACATGCATAAAACGATTTTCAAAAATGGTTTCGGTAACTCGCGCACTGCCGTTGGCAATCGTATTTAATGCCATGAATTGCGCTTGCATATCTGTCGGAAAGGAAGGGTACTCTGAGGTTCTAAAGCTAACGGGTTGTGGTCTTTTTTGCATTTTTGCCAAAATCCAGTTATCACCGATGCTCATTTCTAGACCAGCTTCTTGCAGTTTCGTAATTACAGCTTCCAAAGTATCTGGTCGACAATGGGTTAATTTAATTTCACCTGTTGTGGCAGCAACGGCACATAAAAAAGTTCCCGTTTCAATCCGGTCAGCAATAATTTCATACTCGGCACCGTGTAAGGCTTCCACACCCTCAATAGTCAGCTGATCCGTGCCAAGGCCTGTAATTTTGGCACCCATCGCAATAAGTAATTTGGCAAGGTCGGTTACTTCAGGTTCTCTCGCCGCATTTTCTAAAACGGTTTTTCCTTCCGCGAGGACGGCTGCCATCATCAGATTCTCTGTACCAGTCACAGTGATCATATCAGTCAGAATTTTAGCGCCATGCAAACGACCCGATGGTTGTGGGGCATTCGCTTGAATGTAGCCATGCTCAATGTGCATCTTCGCACCCATTGCCTGCATTCCCTTAATATGTTGATCAACTGGTCTAGCACCAATCGCACAACCGCCAGGCAAGGAGACTCGAGCATTGCCGTAACGCGCTAATAGCGGGCCCAATACCAAAATAGAAGCACGCATGGTTTTGACCATGTCATAGGTTGCCTCAGCCTTGGCAATGGTGTGTGCCTGGATCTCTACCACGGTACGGTCTAATGGATCTGGAAAGTTAACGCTCACTCCCATTTGCGAAAGTAGCTTCAACATGGTTCTAACATCTTGCAGATCAGGTAAATTACGCAGCGTTACGAGATCCTTGGTTAACAAGGCGGCGCATAAGATGGGCAAGGCCGCATTTTTAGCTCCCGCAATTCTGACTTCGCCATGTAGCGGTTTGCCACCTTGGATGAATAATTTATCCATGTTTACACTTTACTGAAATAATTAATCGAAGCATCTATAGCAGGCTATAGATGGCTCATTATTGCCCAAACTCTTCTGGCGTGAGGGTTTTAAAAGACAATGCGTGAATTTCCGCCTTCATTCTATCGCCGAGGGCTGCATAAACTAATTGATGGCGCTGAATGCGACGTAGTCCCTCAAACTTCGGGCTCACGATCGTTGCATAGAAGTGTTGACCGTCTCCATCCATCGATACGTGCGTACACTCCAAGCCTAACTCGATATATTCTTTAATTTGCTCTGGGGTTGGATTCATTTGCTAATTTCTAAATAAAAAGATTGAACACTATTTTAGCTTCTTAAGACTAGTGTCTTAATTTATATCCGCTTTTTAACAAATTTAAGCAGACGAAAGTGACCACGACAAAAGCAAATGCTAAGACCAAGAAACTTTGCCAAGGCGATACGTCCGATTGGCCAAAGAAACCGAACCGAAACCCATCAATCATGTAAAAGAATGGATTAAAGTGGGAGACTTTTTGCCAAAAAGGCGGCAAAGAATGAATGGAATAAAACACGCCAGAGAGCATGGTGAGGGGGGTCACTACAAAATTTTGTGCGGCAGCTAATTGGTCAAATTTATCGGCCCAAATACCAGCCACTAACCCCATGGCACTCAATAAGGCTGAGGCTAAGGTTGCAAACACGATAATCCAAACAAATGCCTCAAAAGGAACACTAGCAAACCCCATTGTGACCAAAAAGACGCCAATCCCAACTGCTAACCCACGGATCATGGCAGCACAGACATACGCGCAGAAAAACTCAACATGCGATAGCGGAGCTAATAAGACGAACACCAAATTGCCAGTTATTTTTGATTGAATGATGGATGAAGAGGTATTCGCAAATGAATTTTGTAAAACACTCATCATGACGAGACCCGGAATCAAAAATGCCGAATAACTATAGCCATAAATTTTGGGACTGTTTTCTAAAATATGACCAAAAATCAATAAATAAAGAACTGCCGTCAAGACAGGTGCGCCTACCGTTTGAAAGGAAACTTTATAAAACCGCTTCACTTCCTTGTGCAGGAGAGTTAAAAAACCACTTTGAATCTGCGCTGGTGGCAACTGATCTAAGGGGATGAGTGCTTTATCTGAAAAATTACTCATGTTGAGCCTGCGCCATGATTTTGACAAACACCGCTTCTAAGTCCGCGGCACCATCATCACCTAAAACTCTTACTGGAGCTCCAGCAGGACGATGCTTCGCTAATAAATTCGCCGTCGTATCAAGAGCAACTAGACGTCCTTGTTTTAACATCGCAATCCGACCGCATAAGGATTCAGCTTCTTCCAAATAATGGGTTGTCAAAACGATGGTGTGACCAGCTTTATTTAGTCGACTCACAAATTGCCATAAGGATTGACGTAACTCCACGTCAACTCCCGCAGTTGGTTCATCTAACACAATGACCGGTGGGCGATGGACGAGGGCTTGGGCAACTAATACGCGACGCTTCATCCCACCAGAAAGCGCCCTCATATTCGAGTCTGCCTTATTCGTAAGATCTAGATTGGCCATAATTTCGTCAATCCAATCATCATTTTTCCGCAGCCCAAAATACCCCGATTGGAATCGTAAGGTTTCGCGTACGGTAAAAAACGGATCAAATACTAGCTCTTGAGGAACGACACCCAATTGTCGCCGGGAAATTCTAAAATCTTTTTGGACATCAAAACCCATGACTGAAATCGATCCTGAATCTGGCTTACAAAGTCCTGCCATCGAAGTAATTAAGGTGGTTTTACCAGCACCGTTAGGTCCTAACAGGCCAAAAAACTCACCTTGCTCAATTTCTAAACTAACCCCAGCTAGTGCCTGCAAACTACCGTAGGATTTCTTTACATGTTGGATGGAAATTGCGGACATAAGCCTACTCGACACTGGCTACCAAGGGAAGTATCGCTTCCAGACCATACACTTTTGAGAGTGACACCAATTTTTTGGGTGCATCAATGATTTGCAAGCTAGGAAAAGCTCTGACAAATGCCATCAGCACCGATAATGCCGTTGAATCGAAGTGTGTTAAATCAGCACCGCTCACAACGCAATCATCCGGGGTTTTTTCTAACGCAATTAAACCTTCCTTGCGGATACTTAAAACATTTTGGTGATTGATCGTAGCGGGCAAAACAAACATGATATTACTTCGCCTTTGAGAGTGCTTTATTACGCTCTTGTAAAAATGTAATGAGCCCGTCGATGCCACTTTGACTAATTTGATTATTAAACTGCCCCTTATAGGCCTCTACCAACCAAGCGCCTAAAACATTTAAGTCATACACACGCCAAACATTGTTAGCCGTTTTTTCTAATCGATAATCTAATTGAACTGGGTCGCCCTTACCCATCACTTGCGTGCGCACTACTACTTCCGTATCGTCAGGATTCATGCGAAATGGACGCAATTGAACAGATTGATCTTTTACTTGAGAAAGTGCGCCAGCATAAGTTCTAATGAGGAGTAACTTAAATTCAGCAATAATTAATTTTTGTTGCTCAGGCGTTGCCTTTGACCAATGTCTACCCATTGCTAACTGGGTAGTTCTGGCTAAATCAGAATAAGGCACAATTTTTTGATCAACCAACGCAATAATTTTATTTAAATTGCCTGATTGAATATCTTTATCCGTTTTAGCCGTGGTTAATACATCATTCACAATCGCTTGAACCAAGCCATCAGGAGTAGAGTCAATAGTTTGCGCAAATGGCTTTAAGGGAATGAGGCAGGCACAAAATAACATAGCCACTAAAAACCATTGTGTCATTTGTTGAGATAAAGACTGGGGACTTTTATTACTCACTACATTCATTTCAATTTCTTTCTTTTTCATCTATCTGTTTTTTACATTGCCCTCGAGAGGGTTTTTATCTACCGTATTCTCTTCTGTTCACTCGAGTAATCAGGGACATTGTCATTTTCTTCTTCATCTACCAACGGCGGTGGGTTGCCATCATACAGCTTACTTCGTCTTCTTTGTAAATAAGCATCTCTAATAAAACTATACTTATCAAATGCAGCGGACTCTAAGATGTCACTTGAACCCAGATATTTTGCTCGCTGATCAATAATCCTTAAACCAGTTGTGGAGTTTCTTAAAGGGATATTATCGATTTGTTTGATTAAGATGTCCGTTTGAATATCAAAGAACCACCCAGCAGTATCTCTCACAGTGCTTGGGCCTAATAATGGCAACATCATATAGGGACCATCTGGAATTCCCCAGACCCCAAAAGTCTGTCCAAAATCCTCGCTGTGCTTTTCTACACCAGCTGCAGAGGCTGCATCCCAAATACCTCCTAAACCAATAGTGGTATTTACAAAGACTCGGACCAAGTCATCTACAGCAGCCTTCGGTTTACCTTGTAATAAGTTATTTACTGAATTGTAAACATCGCCAACGTTTGAAAATACGTTGCGGATCGCGGTCCGTGCGGGGCTTGGCACTACGAAT
Organism: Polynucleobacter kasalickyi; assembly: GCF_900176405.1. Taxonomy (GTDB): domain Bacteria; phylum Pseudomonadota; class Gammaproteobacteria; order Burkholderiales; family Burkholderiaceae; genus Polynucleobacter; species Polynucleobacter kasalickyi. Next base: position 29,992 of record NZ_FWXJ01000017.1, read on the forward strand.
TCATACACTTTTGTTAAAGGGCGAATTAAATAATCATCCAAATTATCATTAAAAATGAGTACTGCCCGATTTGTTTCTTCCCAAGGATCTTTTTTAATACGAACCTGCCCCTCAGGGATAGAAGCGCATGAGACCAAGCACAAAGTCAAAAGAACCAGACCAAGTCGTTGAATCTTTAGAGAACAGGATGTTTGAAATGTATTCATTAAATGTATTTACTTTTGAGGATCTTTGCCAGCATCCGCTGCCTTACTATATAAAAACTGACTAATAAGACTTTCTAGGACTATTGCTGATTGAGTTTGGGTTATTTTACTGTTTTCACCCAAAACTTTCTCATCCCCACCCGCTTCTAGGCCAATATATTGTTCGCCTAGCAATCCTGAAGTAAGAATCCTAGCAGATGTATCTTTCGGAAAATGGAACTTTTCATCAAGATTTAAGGTTACTTTGGCCTGATAATTTTTATCATCAAAATCAATTGAAGCGACACGACCGACCACAACCCCAGCACTTTTCACTGGCGCCCTTGGCTTTAAGCCACCGATATTGTCAAAAACAGCGGATACGCTATACGTTTTAGAAAAACTAAACGTACTCATATTGCCCGCTTTGAGCGCTAAAAATAATAACGCCGCAAAACCAATTAGGACAAAAAGTCCAACCCAAAAATCTAAGCTATTTTTTTTCATTTGATACCACCATTGAATTCAATGACATTTATGTCGAGAACATGACTGCTGTTAATAAAAAATCGAGTGCTAAAACCGTTAAAGACGAAATCACAACTGTACGTGTAGTCGCTAAAGATACGCCCTCTGGTGTCGGTTTACTTTCAAAACCTTGATACAGGGCAATAAAAGTAACGGCTACACCGAAGACAACACTCTTAATGACGCCATTACCAATATCTTTGATAACATCAACGCCACCTTGCATTTGTGACCAGAATGCCCCAGAATCGACCCCAATTAACTGTACGCCGACTAAGTAACCACCAATAATGCCAACGGCACTAAAGATCGCCGCTAAAATTGGCATCGCAATAATTCCACCCCAAAGCCTTGGTGCTAAAACGCGAGATAGGGGGTCAACTGCCATCATTTCCATTGCGCTTAGCTGTTCTCCCGCTTTCATGAGGCCAATTTCAGCCGTCAAAGAAGTCCCGGCTCTGCCAGCGAACAACAATGCTGTTACTACTGGCCCTAACTCCCTTGTCAGTGATAGGGCAACCAAGAGCCCCAAGGCTTGTTCCGATCCATAACGATTTAAGGTGTAATACCCTTGCAGACCTAATACAAAGCCCACAAATAAACCTGATACAGCAATAATGACAAATGAATAATTACCCAAGAAAAAGACTTGATCTCTTACCAGTCGAAAACGCTTAAAAACACTTCCAGACCTGAGCAAAATAGCAAAAAACATTCTGGTAGCATAGCCCACACTCAGAACATTTGTTCTAATCAAACTGCCTAATCTTGTGATTTGTTCTGCAATCATCATCAGCTAACTTTATTCTGTTGAATTGGCTGGCTAATTGGCTGGCTATCCAGGCCAAAGTCTTGCCCAATCTCAATTCCAGGGTAATGAAAAGGTACTGGACCATCGGGTTGCGCATGGATAAATTGCTGAACAAATGGATCTGTTGAAGCTCTTAGTGTCTCTGGCGTTCCCTGCGCTGCAATTTTGCCATCGGCAATAAAGTAGACATAATCAGCAATACCAAAAGTTTCAGGGACATCATGTGTCACTAAAATACTGGTTGCGCCAAGTGCACTATTCATATCTTTGATCAAATGCGCCGTAACTCCCAATGCGATCGGATCTAGTCCGGCAAATGGCTCATCATACATAATGAGTGGTGGATCTAATGCGACCGCTCGGGCAAAGGCGACTCGCCTAGCCATCCCTCCAGAAATTTGGGAGGGCATTAAGTCTCTAGCGTTTCTTAAACCAACCGCATTCAGTTTCATCATGACGAGGTCACGAATCATCTCTTCATCTAAATTGGTATGTTCCCGCAAAGGAAATGCCACATTTTCAAAAACACTAATGTCCGTAAAGAGTGCGCCAAACTGAAATAGCATCCCCATCTTGCGACGAGCAGCGATCAATCCCTCATGATCTAAGCGACTAATATCTTGATCTTCGAACTTGACTTGTCCAGATGTTGCCAGAACCTGACCGCCCAATAAGCGCAGAATCGTCGTCTTACCGCAACCTGACCCACCCATGACAGCAGTTACTTTGCCACGGCGAAATTCCATCTCTAAACCACTAAGGATTTTTCTTTCCCCAGGAGCATAAGAAAATTCAACTTGGTTTAATGAGGCAATAATGTCTGCAGACGTGGATTCCATCCCATTATTATCATGCAATTTTGGGTTGCAAAAGTTTTTCTTGTGATTTAATTCGCAATCTCAGAGCTTTTGTGTTGCTAGAGTTCCTTAAATTTTATTTTTTTGAATCATTTTGTTGTTTATTTGAATTTTTCTCTACAAAGCAGATAAAAAGGGCCTCCTCCTGAAGCCAAAAAGCCCTTTTTCCTGTAGTTTTGCTAATTAGGCAAATAATTTGTCATCAAAAATCGCAACTGCTCGAGTCCATCCCGCTGATGCACCTCTTATTTTGTGTGGAAAACAGCTGATATAAAAGCCAAAGGCAGGCAAGGCTTCTAAATTATGCAATTTTTCTAGATGGCAATACCCAATATCTCGTCCCGCTTTATGCCCTTCCCAAATAAGACTAGCGTCTTTGGTTTCTTCATATTTTTTTTGGGTATGCACAAAGGGAGCATCCCAACTCCAACCATCAATACCGGTTAAACGTACTCCCCGTTCTAACAAATACATTGTCGCTTCATATCCCATGCCACAGCCTGATGAAACATAATCAGAGTGGCCAAATCGTGACCCAGCACGGGTATTTACCACCACAATATCCAATGGTTGCAGGGTGTAATTAATTCTTTTTAATTCGTCTTCCACATCCTGTGCGGTTACTACATAACCATCTGGAAAATGTCTAAAATCAAGTTTTACGCCTGGCGCAAAACACCATTCAAGTGGGACTTGATCAATGGTGATAGAGGGTTTTTTCTCACCCAAAGCGTCATCCATCGTGTTATGAAAATGATAAGGTGCGTCTAAATGCGTACCGTTGTGAGTTGAGATAGTTGCCACCTCAACAGCCCAACCTTGACCATCTGGCAATTCATTTTTTTCTAATCCCGGAAAAAATTCAGCGATCCGCTCTACTGTATCTTCATGCGTAAAATATTCGATTTTTGGTTTAAACGATGGTGGATCACTAATCGTTTCATTGTCTAAAAAAATCGAAATATCGACTAATTTTCTTGTCATTTTGTCCCCTAATTTTTTATTGTTGAATTAATTTACCACAACTTATTTTTAGGTAGGGTGAGGGCAGAAAATAACTAGATAAGGTATGAGGTCGCTGTCAATCGACTTAGGTGAAAACTGACGGTTGAACGTTGCTGGAATCTATGCCGTTTCAGGCGGGGAGAAGTAAACTGACTGTCCCAAAGGTTAGAGCTTGCCTCTAACCTTTGGGAATCAAACTACAGTCAGTGGTAATGATTTAGTTTGGTAACTCGGTTGTGCCCATTAAAAACTCGTCAACGGCTCTTGCGCACTGACGACCTTCGCGAATGGCCCAAACCACTAAAGACTGACCTCTTCTCATATCGCCTGCAGCAAAAACTTTCGGTTGGTTCGTATGGTAAGCCTTAGAGCCTTCGACCGTTGCTTTTGCATTGCCACGATTGTCTTTTTCAACACCAAAGCCAGAAAGAATCTGTTGCGCTGGTGAGACAAAACCCATGGCTAAAAAGACTAAGTCCGCTTTCATTTCAAACTCAGAGTCTGGCACTTCAGACATTTTTCCATCTTTCCACTCTAAACGAACACCAATGAGTTTTTCTAATTTGCCATCTTTGCCTTCAAAGCGCTTCGTAGCAACTGACCAATCTCTCGAACAACCTTCTTCATGAGAGGAAGATGTACGTAACTTCGTTGGCCAATAAGGCCAAACCAATGGCTTATTTTCTTCCTGCGGCGGCTGAGGTAATAATTCAAACTGACTAACAGATGTTGCGCCATGCCGATTCGATGTACCAACGCAATCCGAACCAGTATCACCACCACCAATCACGATGACATTCTTACCCTTTGCATCAATCCCGTTTTTAGTATCGCCAGCAACTTCTTTGTTTTGAGGAATTAAAAACTCTAAAGCATAGTGCACACCCTTGAGTTCTCTTCCTGGAATCGGTAAATCTCTTGGTTGCTCTGCTCCGCCACTAATAATGACTGCATCATACTTTGCTAGAAGCTCGTCTGGATCTATTCTTTTTTGCGAGTAATCTTTAATCGCAGGATCTAACTGTTCTTTACCAACAAATACGCCAGTAACAAAAGTAACGCCTTCGGCTTGCATTTGTTCTACACGTCGATCGATTAACCATTTCTCCATTTTGAAGTCAGGGATGCCGTAACGCAACAGTCCACCAATACGATCATTTTTCTCATAAACAGATACATCATGGCCAACTCTAGCTAATTGTTGAGCAGCTGCCATGCCTGCAGGCCCTGAACCAACAATCGCCACTTTTTTACCCGTCTTGTGCGTTGGTAGTTGTGGTTTAACCCAGCCATTTTCCCAAGCTTTATCAATAATTGCGTGTTCAATCGACTTAATGCCAACTGGGTCACTATTAATGCCTAAAGTACAAGCTGACTCACAAGGGGCCGGACAAATTCTGCCAGTAAACTCTGGAAAATTATTGGTTGAATGCAATACCTGAATGGCAGCTTGCCAATCTTGCTGATAAACAAGTTCATTAAAATCAGGAATGATATTGTTGACTGGGCACCCATTGTTACAAAAGGGAATGCCACAATCCATGCAACGTGCACCTTGGGTTTTTGCTTCTTCATTGGTTAATGGAGCCACAAACTCTTTGTAGTGCTTTACACGTGTTAATGGCGCTTCATAATGCTCGGACTGACGCTCAAAGTCCATAAATCCTGTCATTTTTCCCATAGCAATCTCTCTTATTCTTTCGTTAAACTGTTTCAGTTTTTTTATCAGCTAAGCCCTGAGCTTTTTCCCACAACTCACCTAAAGCGCGTTTGTACTCTGTCGGGAATACTTTAATGAAGCGTGTTCTCTCACTATCCCAATTGCCAAGTATTTTTTTAGCTTGCTCAGAGCCGGTATAACGGAAATGCTTTTCAATCAAATCTTTCAAGATCAGTTCATCACAAATGCGCTCGCCGCCTTCTTTAACATCTTCTGGAGCATGCCACTGCGAGACAGGAATCTGCTTTTCTTGTTCTTGTTTAGAGAGGACAGGCTCCAATGTAGCCATCGTTGTATTGCAACGTTTGGCAAACAACCCGTCATCATCATAAACATAAGCAATACCACCGCTCATACCGGCCGCAAAATTTCTACCGGTATTTCCAAGAACCACAATCGTACCACCCGTCATATACTCTGCACCGTGATCACCCGTACCTTCAACGACAGCAATTGCACCAGAGTTACGGACTGCAAAACGCTCACCAGCAACGCCGTTCAAGTAGGCTTCACCAGCAATCGCACCATACAATACGGTGTTACCCACGATGATATTTTCACTTGGACTACCTTTGAACTCATTTGGTACACGAACTATTACGCGACCACCTGATAAACCTTTACCAACGTAATCATTCCCATCACCAACTAAATCAAAGGTAATACCATGTGCCAAGAATGCAGCAAAACTTTGGCCAGCAGTACCATTTAATTGAACATGGATCGTGTCATCTGGCAATCCAGCATGCCCGTATTTTTTGGCAACTTCACCGGACAACATCGCACCTACCGTACGGTTCACGTTATTGACTTGAGTAATAAATGAAACGTTTTCGCCTTTTTCAATGGCACCTTTCGCTTTCGCAATTAATTCATTGTCTAAGGCCTTTTCAAGTCCGTGATCCTGAATTTGCACTTGACGTAAATCTGAATTAATCATTTGCTCAGGTGTAGCAAAGATTTTTCTAAAATCTAAGCCCTTGGCTTTCCAATGTTCTATACCCTTCTTGGTATCTAATAATTCAACCCGTCCGACTAATTCGTCGAAGGTTCTGATACCTAATTGAGCCATGATTTCTCTGACCTCTTCTGCGATATAGAAGAAGAAATTAACAACATACTCAGGTTTGCCTGAGAATTTTTTTCTTAACACTGGGTCTTGCGTCGCAACACCAACTGGACATGTATTGAGATGGCACTTTCTCATCATGATGCAGCCTTCGACGACTAATGGAGCAGTCGCAAAACCAAACTCTTCCGCTCCTAATAGCGCGCCGATCACTACATCTCTACCTGTTTTCATTTGTCCATCGGCTTGAACGCGAATACGTCCACGTAGGCCATTTAAGACAAGCGTCTGCTGCGTTTCAGCGAGCCCCAATTCCCATGGTGAACCAGCATGTTTAATCGATGACAATGGTGAAGCACCCGTGCCACCATCATGACCAGCAATCACCACGTGATCTGCCTTCGCTTTGGCAACACCCGCTGCTACCGTTCCAACGCCAACTTCTGATACCAGTTTTACAGAGATGTCAGCTTTAGAATTCACATTTTTTAAATCGTGAATAAGCTGTGCTAAATCTTCAATAGAATAAATATCATGATGTGGCGGAGGCGAAATTAAACCAACGCCAGGTACTGAATATCTTAATTTACCAATATAGTCAGATACTTTTCCACCAGGCAGTTGTCCACCTTCACCAGGCTTTGCTCCCTGAGCCATTTTGATCTGAATTTGATCAGCCGAGGTTAGATACTCTGCGGTGACGCCAAAACGACCTGAAGCTACTTGTTTGATTTTCGAACGTAATGAATCGCCAGCTTGCAATGGGATATCCGCTTCAATCACATCTTTGCCGAGTTGCGAAGCAAGTGTTTCACCCGTACCAATCTTAATACCTTTAAGCTCATTGGTATAACGATTTTGATCTTCTCCGCCTTCACCCGTATTGGATTTACCACCAATTCGGTTCATCGCCACAGCTAAGGTAGCATGCGCTTCGGTAGAAATAGATCCCAATGACATGGCACCCGTAGCAAAACGTTTAACAATCTCTTTTGCAGATTCAACTTCTGATACATCAATGGCTTTACTTGGATCGATCTTAAATTCAAATAAGCCTCTTAAAGTCATATGACGCTTACTTTGATCATTGATCAAATTCGCATATTCTTTATAAGTCTGATAACCACCGTTTTCTGGGCCAGTTCTTGTGGAGTGCTGTAGTTTTGCAATGGAATCTGGTGTCCACATATGATTTTCACCACGGATTCTAAATGCGTATTCACCACCGGCATCCAACATGTTTGCTAATACGGGGTCTTCACTAAAGGCCTTGTGGTGCATCAAGATGGCTTCCTCAGCCACTTCAAATACGCCAATACCGCCCACATTTGATGCTGTGCCACTAAAGTATTTATTGACTAGCTCTTCAGAGAGTCCGATTGCTTCAAAAATTTGTGAGCCGGTGTAAGACATGTATGTTGAAATACCCATCTTTGACATCACTTTTTGTAAACCCTTACCTACGGCTTTAATATAATTTTTAATTGCTTTTTCAGCAGATAAATCATCCGGTAAGTTCTTCGCTAGTTCAACTAAAGTTTCCATTGCCAAGTAAGGATGGATGGCTTCAGCGCCATAACCTGCTAACAATGCAAAGTGGTGAGTTTCACGTGCTGAACCTGTTTCAATGACTAATCCAGTACTAGTTCTGAGTCCTTTTTGCACCAAGTGTTGATGAATTGTGGATGTCGCTAACAGCGCTGGTATTGCCACAAAATCAGCAGATACTTGACGATCACTGACGATTAAGATGTTGAATCCTGAGTTGACTGCATCTACAGCCTCAGCACACAATGAAGCTAATCTCGCCTCAATACCATCTTTACCCCAAGCAACTGGATAACAAATATCAAGTTCATGCGTTCTAAACTTACCACCGGTATATTGCTCAATATTACGAATTTTAGAGATTGCTTCGAAATCTAAAATTGGTTGAGACACTTCTAAACGCATTGGTGGGTTAATGTTATTGGTATCTAAAAGATTGGGTTTCGGCCCAATAAAAGATACTAATGACATCACCATATTTTCACGAATTGAATCAATCGGTGGGTTAGTCACTTGAGCAAACAACTGCTTAAAGTAGTTATATAGGATTTTGTTCTTATTCGATAGCACTGCTAATGGGCTATCGTTACCCATTGAACCAATTGCCTCTTCACCTGACTGAGCCATTGGCGCCATCAAGAACTTCAAATCTTCTTGTGAATAACCAAATGCTTGTTGGCGATCTAGCAACGTTGCGGGACTACGACTGATACTAGTCGATTCCACCGCAATATTTTTTAAGGCCAACTCATCTAATTTAATACGAACTGCTTCAATCCAGCTCTTATATGGTTTGGCTTTTGATAAAGACTCTTTTAGTTCTTCATCTTCAATAATGCGACCTTGTTCCATGTCAATCAAGAACATCTTACCTGGCTGCAAGCGCCATTTTTTAACAATCTTTCCTTCTGGGAATTGAAGTACACCTGCCTCAGAAGCCATGATGACGAGATCATCATCGGTGACATAGTATCTTGCTGGACGTAATCCATTTCTATCAAGAGTAGCCCCGATTTGTCTGCCATCTGTAAAGGCAATTGCTGCTGGACCATCCCATGGCTCCATCATCGCTGCATGATATTCATAAAATGCGCGACGGTTAGAATCCATCAAATTATGTTGTTCCCATGCTTCTGGAATCATCATCATCATGGCATGTGTCAATGGATAGCCAGCCATGACTAGCAACTCTAAACAGTTATCAAAGCTTGCTGTATCTGATTGACCAGGATAAATCAGTGGCCATAATTTCTTCAAATCATCGCCAAGTACGACCGATTTAATGGCACCGGTTCTAGCATTAATCCAATTGACATTACCCTTCACAGTATTAATTTCACCGTTGTGTGCAATCAGTCTATAAGGATGCGCTAATTCCCATGCTGGGAAAGTATTGGTTGAAAAACGTTGATGCACCATCGCTAGTGCAGAGACAAATCGTACATCTGTTAAGTCGGTATAGTAAGCACCAACTTGGTTTGCCAATAATAAACCCTTGTAAACAATGGTTCTAGCTGACATGGATGTTACAAAATATTCTTTGCCATGCTTCAAATTCAGATTTTGAATGGCGTGACTAGCGGACTTACGAATGATGTATAACTTACGCTCTAAAGCGTCCGTAGTCATAATTTCGCGGCCACGACCAATAAAGATTTGACGAATGACTGGCTCTGTTTTTCTTACATTTGGAGACATCGGCATACTTGCATCAACCGGTACATCTCTCCAACCTAAAACTTCTTGACCTTCAATTCTGATCGTTCTTTCTAGCTCTTGCTCACAGGCTAGTCTAGAGGCATTCTCTTTAGGCAAAAACACCATGCCTACGCCATATTCACCATCAGGTGGTAATTCGACGCCATTTTTAGCCATTTCCTCACGGAATAACTGATCTGGAATTTGTACTAATATACCTGCGCCATCGCCCATTAAGGCATCAGCACCAACCGCGCCGCGATGGTCTAGATTTTCTAAAATTTTTAACCCTTGGGTGACGATTTCATGGGCTCTATGACCTTTGATATGGGCTACAAAACCGACGCCACATGCGTCATGTTCATTGCGTGGGTCGTACAAGCCTTGTGCTTGCGGACGTAAATTAGTTTGTTGAGTCATATTTTTCCCATTCTTTTCTTGACGATTGAATCTGTCAAAACACCCGATAATTAGCTGAAGATTTAAACTATAGGGGAATACCCCGATAATTACAAATGTTATTACAACCACTCTGTCCCCCAATTTTATTCTGCACCAATTTGGAGACCGTGGAAATGGGGACAGAGTTAATTAACTCTGCTGGAATGATAATTCCGTCAACCAATTCCGCCAGTTTTGTTGGCGTTCAAAAGGGGTGTTTCCTAAGTGCCAAAAGGGTAAAACGTCAACTAGGCCATAATTCGATTCTTGACCGGTGTGGATTCTATAACTTGACCAAATATAGTGCTCGGGATGCGTTACCAATTTTTCTTTAACACTGCCCAAATCAATCATTGCCTGACACATCAAAAGATCTTGGTCTGATTCAATCATTTTTGAATGATACCTTCCCTGCCAAACAGTGCCGGTTTTATGATGTTGCTGATTAAATCTTTGGGTAAATCGCCGACAAAGTGATTGCATTGTTCTTGAAAGACTGAACTCATCTTTGGGGGTCACTAACATCTCTAATTGATTTGGCAAAATGCTGTACGCATGAATCGTCAGTTGATAAGTTTTGGCTGCATCCCTTAACCAAGCCAAAAAAGTTAATTTCATCTCATCACTAGCAAAAATCTTTAATGAGGGTAGTCCTTTTGCCTGCACATACATTGGACTCCCTGGAGATAGCAACCGTGCTTTTCTTGCCATGTGGGTGGTTGAGTCAGTTAAGTTAAGTTAAGTTTAGTCAGTTAAATTAGAATATTTAGCATGCTCTTTAAACTCCGGAATAACCCAATCACCATCTTCCAACACCACTCCACTTGGTATTTCACGGGAATTTTCAGGCAACCCTTGTAGGGCTCGAGCCATATAATTGATCCAGATAGGTAGCGCTAAACCCCCACCAGTTTCAGTTGCACCTAAACTTCTTGGTTTATCAAAGCCGACCCAAACGACTGCTGCAACTTTGGGGTTATATCCCGCAAACCAAGCATCATGAGAATCATTGGTAGTTCCTGTCTTACCAGCGATATCAGATCTCTTTAATCGACCTCTAGCTGAAGCCGCCGTACCTGATTTAGTAACTTCCTGCAACAAACTATCCAAGACAAAGGCCGTTCTTGCGTCTAATACTCTTTTTGCGCCCTCTTCAACAGTGTTTGGGGAAGATTGAAACAAGACATTACCTTTGGCATCAACGATACGGTCAATTAAGTAAGGTTGTATCTCATAACCTCCATTTGCAAAAACGCTGTAACCCAATGACATTTGTAACGGTGTTGCAGATCCTGCACCTAATGCCAAGGTTAAATACGGAGGATTTTTCTCAGGTTCAAAGCCAAACCGTTGAATAAAGTCTTGCACATAGTGTGGTCCGATAGCGCGCATAATTCTGACAGAAACCAAATTTTTAGACTTGGCTAAAGCGGTTCGAACCGACATCAAGCCTTCCATTTTGCCATCGTAATTTTTAGGCTCCCAAGCCTTACCACCAGTCTCAACACCACTAAATGATAAAGGGCCATCGTTGACGATAGTCCTTGGCATGATACCTTTTTCAATACCAGCAGCGTATAAAAAGGGTTTAAACGAAGAGCCTGGCTGACGCTCTGCCATCATGGCATGATTAAACTGGTTTCTTTTAAAATCAAAGCCGCCTGTCATCGACAAAATAGCTCCAGAATTTGTATCTACGGAGATCAAGGCGCCCTCAACTTCAGGCAACTGGGTAATTTGCCATCCACCACCAACTTTAGGCATCACACGCACAATCGAGCCAACGGAGATTTTCATTTTTGGTTGGGCAGAAGGGCTTAAAGCATCTTTAGCAAATTTAACGGCCTCTCCCTGCATGACTACCACTTCACCAGTCGAGATAAACACCTTCACCTCGTTGATGGAAGATTTCAACACGACGCCAGCTAAAATTTCATCACTACTCGGATGATCCATCAAGGCATCATCTAAGGCTCTTTTCATCTCTTTACTATCAATGGCCACATTGGGCACAGTAACGAAGCCTTCTGGTCCCCGATAACCATGCTTGAAATCGTAATCCATGATGCCTTTACGCAATGAGCTATAGGAGGCCTCTTGATCAACCTTTTTAATGGTTGTGTAGACATTCAAACCCTGTTGGTAAACATTTTCACCATACATCGCAATTAAAAGTTGACGGGCATTTTCGGAAACAAATTCAGCATGTAACTCAAACTCACGGCCAAGACCTCGGACAAATAATTCCTCAAGCATCGCCGTTGCATACTGTTCTGGAGAAATATATTTCAGATCACGCATTCTTTGCAGAATGTATTCTTGTCGAATTTTGGCGCGTCTAAAGTTTACAACTGGGTTGTATGCAGAAGGCGCTTTCGGCAATCCAGCCAACATAGCGGACTCCGCAATCGTTAAGTCAGCAACGTTTTTTCCAAAATAAATCCTAGCCGCACTCGCAAAGCCATAGGAGCGCTGACCCAAGTAGATTTGATTCATGTACAACTCTAGAATTTGATCCTTGGATAAATTTTGCTCTATTTTGAAAGCAAGTAATATTTCGTAAAGTTTTCTACTTAATTTCTTTTCATTGGATAAGAAAAAATTCCTAGCCACCTGCATCGTAATGGTGGATGCGCCTTGATTGAAACGTCCACTTAAATTCGCTACGAGTGCTCTAGCGAAACCCTGCAAATCAACACCACTGTGTTCATAGAACCGATCATCCTCAATGGCAATCACTGCATTTTTAAGGGCCATTGGGAAATTATTAATTGGTGTGAGATTTCTTCTCTCCTCCCCAAATTCACCAATCAAAATACCTTCGTTCGTAAAAATTCTCAGGGGGACTTTAGGTCTGTAATCTTTGACTACCTCAAGAGATGGTAGGTGTGGGGTCGCTATTAAAACTGCATAAGCCCCTAATAATCCTGCTGCAATTAATCCACTGAGACCAAGTGCTGCAAAAATAATAAGTAGTTTTTTCATATCGCAATTATAAATACCATCGATTCGTTCGTCACCGTCTAAATGAGTAAGACTTTTCTGACACAGTTTTCAGCACCAAGTAGGACAGTTAGTTGCCACAATAAACTATGTTCAATAGAAAAATAACCTCCGAATCGTTTGATGACTCTCTAGATGGTTTTGAAGATTTTCTTCAAGACCCTCTTGCAACGAGGGATTTATCAAATAAATCAATGACTAATGAGGCGTCAACCGTTGATTTAGAGACAGGAGAGGTATTACCCACTCCAAATCGAACCACCGCAGTCAACCAAAAACAAAAAGTAGAGCGTTCCACTGCACGCGCATTTAACAAGGTGCAGTTACCACAAAAAGAGGCTTTAACTAGTAACTTATCTGTCTTCATCACCATAGGAGCGAGTTTTTTCTTCAGTCTGATGATTTGTGTCATTGGTTATTTCGTCTATTCGACTGAATTTTCTAAACTATCTCAAGAAATTGTTCAAACATCTGCCAAAGTTTCAGTTTTAGATGAGTCCATGAATCGCTTGCAGACAGTAACTTCTTCCAATGATGAAACCGAGGAAGTGTTTAACCAATTAGAGAATTTATCAAACGAACTTGAAAATCTCGAGAACGCTTTACAAAATCATCTGCAAAGTGCCAATAAACCCGCCACTTTCCAGGCTCCCAAAAAAGCATCTCCAAGTGACTTATTGAAAAACGTGTCTTACCTGGGGTTTTTTGGCACTCCCGATCAACCAATTGCACTGATAACCGTGAAAGATGAAAAAAAAGAGCTTAAAACGGGGCAATTGCTCATTGACTCTTGGCAATTAACCGCCATTTATCCCCAGCATATTACCCTCTCCCATGCTACCGGGATGATTCAAAACATTACTAGGAAAAAGCCATTATTTTGAAAACTATTTTTTACTGCTTTATCTTCTGGATATTTTCTTCTGTTGCCTTAGCTAAAGGTGTTCAAGAAAAAAACCATCAAGATTTGTCAAATAATCTATTACCGAATCATCCAATTCAAATGAATTTTGATGAAATTCCGATTAAAGATGCTTTTGCTTTCTTGGCAAAACTAGGCAATCTCAGCATGATAGGGATTGAAAAAATCGAAGGAAAAACGTCGGTACATTTTAATAACACTCCGTGGCAAGTCGCTTTTGCTTATTTACTTTCAAATCACGGCTTATCATCCATTTACCTCAATCAATCTCTGATTATCGGGGCACCCAAAGAGTTACAGGAAATGAAGAACTATTTTTCAAAACCTACAGAGACTTCAGATTTAACCAAATCTCAACAAGTCCTCATTGAAGCAAGAATTGTTGAAGCAGACTATCGATTTGCAAGAAACTTGGGGGTAAAGCTTGGCTATCAACATCAAGGCTCTTCAAAAGTTCAAGGTAAATTTGCATCAGATTTATCCGCGAACGGACTCAACGGTTTTGATTCACCCATTGCGGCCATTACGATGCTCAAAAAAGGCGTATTACCCTTTTTAGATTTTGAGTTAACCGCACTCGAATCAGATGGGCAAGGAAATATTATTGCTAATCCTCGTATCGTGACAGCCAATAAAACCCTCGCAACCATTGAACAGGGCACTGAACTTCCCTACCAATCAAGTAATAAAGATGGTTCTAAAGTTCAATTTCGCAAAGCGAATCTCAAGTTAGAGGTCACTCCAACCATTGAGGATCAACATATTCTTTTAGATGTAGAAATTAGTAAAGACTCGATAGGCATTAAAACCGAACAGGGATTTGCCATCAACACCAAGCACCTTAAATCCAAAATCCTCGTTGAAGATGGTGGTACTGTGGTAATTGGCGGTATTTATCTGCAAACGGATCGGGAAGACATCGTCAAAATACCCCTTTTGGGTGATATTCCTTATTTTGGAAAGTTTTTTCAGCATCAAACCAAGTTAAAAGACAAAACCGAGCTATTAGTTTTTTTAACCCCTTCTCTAATTGACCATCATGGAAAGCAGTTAATTCATCAAAAATAATCTATTTTTTTGCAGATTTTATTGGTAAGCCAAAAGACACCGTAAAATTGAGGTTATGAATGGAGTTCCAAATAATATTATCCTCGTTGGTTTAATGGGAGCAGGTAAAACGACTGTTGGTAAAGTCTTGGCAAAAAGACTTGGCAAAGTTTTTATTGATAGCGATCATGAAATCGAAAAACGTTGTGGCGTCAAAATTCCTACCATCTTCGAAATGGAAGGGGAGGATGGCTTTCGTAAACGTGAAGCATCCGTTATTAAAGACCTCGTTGCGCTCGACAATATTGTGTTAGCAACCGGCGGTGGTAGTGTTTTATTACCAGAAAATCGAGAAAATTTACGCGAGTTTGGCTACGTCATCTATTTGCGAGCAAACCCACATGATTTGTGGCTAAGAACTCGCCACGATAAATCAAGGCCTTTACTTAACACACCTAATCCTCAAAAGAAGTTTAGGGAATTGTTTGCTATTCGGGATCCGCTTTATACCTCAATCGCTCATCAAATTATTGATACTGGTAGACCCAATGTGAATCAATTAACCAATCAACTGGTTATGCAACTGGAGTTACTCAATTGAAAACTTTAAACGTTAATCTTGGCGACCGCTCATACCCTATTTTTATCGGGCAAGATCTGTTAGATGATGCTCAGTTATTCTCCCAGTTTGCAACCTCCAGCGCGTCTTTCATCGTAACCAACACGACCGTAGAGCCCTTATATGCTGACCGATTAGAAGCCAGTTTAAAGGCGAATGGTCAGCAAGTTATTCGGATTGTTTTGCCCGATGGTGAATCTTTTAAGACATGGGAGACCTTACAAACGATTTTCACTGGCTTATTAGAATCAAACGCTGACCGTAAAGCGACCATCTTTGCGCTAGGTGGTGGTGTGATTGGAGACATGGCTGGTTTCGCTGCAGCCTCTTACATGCGGGGAATTAAATTTGTACAAATTCCAACCACCTTACTTTCGCAAGTTGACTCGTCTGTAGGCGGTAAAACCGGTATCAACCACCCGCTCGGAAAAAATATGATTGGTGCTTTTTATCAACCAATCGCAGTCATTATCGATTTAAAAACACTACTCACTCTGCCCAAAAGAGAGTTAGCTGCAGGATTGGCTGAAGTGGTTAAACACGGCGCTATCGCTGACCACCTCTTTTTGGATTGGATTGAAAGCAATGCCGCAGCATTAAATAATTATGATTTAAGTTGCCTAGAGCATGTAGTAGTGAAGTCCTGCGAGATTAAATCTGCAGTCGTAGCACAAGACGAAAAAGAAAGTGGTGTTCGTGCTCACCTTAATTTTGGCCATACTTTTGGTCATGCGATTGAGACGGGGATGGGCTATGGTGAGTGGTTACATGGTGAAGCGGTAGGTTGTGGCATGGCAATTGCGGCCGAACTTTCCGTACAACTCGGATACCTATCCTTAGAAGATAAAAATCGCCTCATCCGTATCATTCAAACCCTACATTTACCGACTAAGGCTCCCCAATGGGACACGTCAAAGTATTTATCCTATATGTCGCATGATAAAAAGGCGGAGTCGGGGCAAATTAAGTACATTGTGCTCGAAGAGTTAGGTCAAGCCAAAGTGCAAAAGGTTGATGATGACCTCGTTATTTCCACCTTAAAGGTTGCTGGGGCTATTTAATGACTACCCCAGCATCCTATGCTGTAAGGGTTGAAAATAGCAAAGGTCGTGTTCACCAAGAACAAACAGAGCCGACTAATTCAGGCAGAAATCCTTTTCAAAGAGATCGTGATCGCATTATTCATTGTGGTGCCTTTAGACGACTTGAATATAAAACCCAGGTTTTTCTAAACCACGAAGGTGATCACTTTCGCACCCGTTTAACGCATAGCTTAGAAGTGGCCCAAATTGGTCGGTCCGTTGCCAGGAGACTCAATCTTCAGGAGGATCTAGTGGAGGCAATTTGTTTAGCTCACGATTTAGGTCATACCCCCTTTGGGCATATTGGTCAGGATGCACTAAATGATTGTATGAAAGACCATTCTGGGTTTGAACATAATCTGCAAAGTTTATGGGTAGTCGATTTTTTGGAGATTCGGTACCCGACATTTGATGGCTTAAATCTTACTTTTGAAACGCGTGAAGGTATTTTGAAGCACCTTTCGAATAAAAATCTTCATTTACATAAGACTTGGTTAGGCCCGTTGACGAACAGGTTCGAAGATGGGAAGCAACCCAGTCTTGAGGCCCAATTGGCCAATCTGGCAGATGAGATTGCTTATAACAATCATGATATCGAAGATGGGATTCGGTCTGGGTTACTCCACATGGCAGACTTTCATCAAGTCGCAATTTGGCAGGAACAACTCAAAAAAGTTCAAGCAATCTATTCCGGTCTTGATGAGCGAAGACTTAAGCATGAGGTCATTCGACATATGATTCATTTCTTAGTCAATGATTTAGTAAGTCATTCCTTAGAACAATTAAATCATTTTCAACCTAGGACGATCGACGAGGTTCGTCAGATGCCGCAGATGATTGGCTTCTCTCCAGCCACCAAAGAACAAGTGATTGAACTGAAGCGGTTCTTGTTTCAAAACTTATATCGACACCCACAAGTAGTGAAAGTGACGATGGAGGCGGCAGAACAAGTTCGCTTCTTGTTTAAGCACTACACGACATTTCCACATGAAATTCCTGCGCATTTTTTATCTGGTCAGCACTATGACCCACATCGTCGCGTAGCGCACTATATTGCTGGGATGACCGATCGCTTTGCGAAGAAAGAATTTTTGCGTTTAAATCATTAATTAATGGTTAAGTTAACGCCACCCTGCTTTGATATATGTCTTGAAACTGCCGTAAAAAACTCTTCATTTGTTTTCGTATCAAGCCATAATGGCGATGCTTTGGTCCCTGCCCAACGAAAATGATAACCACCTTCTTTTGCGGCAAGCCATAGTTCGTGCAAAGGAGTTTGTAGATTAATTACAATAACGGTATTATTGGGAAACTTTATATTGAGAACGTTGCTACCTTGTCTTTCCGTATCAACGTCAAAATCTGTAGTTTCAAAAAGTTTTTCTAAGGCCTGCTCGACTTTATCGATAGCTAAGTTGGCGAATTCTTTAAATTCGGAATCTTCAATTTTTTCTATTGGGTTTTGCATGATATATTCAGTCAGCCTTATGTTGTTTTTGCTTTGAATTTCCACTTGATGAATAATGAAATATTCCTTTAAATCCTATTGTAGTTATTTTTTATTCTTTTTTCTTTGCGCCTGTGGTGTTAAGGGCCCTCTTTTTTTACCGCCGCCCAGTCCAATGCCTACCAAACCAAGCGCAGAGGAGCCTGTTGGGAAACTTTATCCGATAGAAAAAGTGACTTCAAACCAGTCAGCTCCTAAATCTGCAGGCAGCAACGATTCAAAACCCACTTCGATTCCGTCAGATAATATGACGACTTTTAGCCCAACTATTAAAAATTAATTTATGTCTTCACTTCCCCAATTAATCGGTTTCACAGAGCAACATGGCCAATGGTTTGCAGAGAACGTATCTCTTCAGGCGATTGCAAATGAATTTGGTACTCCTTGTTATGTCTATTCAAAAAAAGCTCTCACGCATGCATTTTCTGCGTACGATAAAGCTTGTTATAGAAAAGATGGGACGCGGCGTGCACGCGTTCACTTTGCAATGAAAGCAAATAGCAATCTAGCAATCTTGAATATTTTTTCTAAATTAGGCACTGGGTTTGATTTAGTGAGTGGTGGCGAACTAACACGTGTGTTAGCGGCTGGTGGTAAAGCTTCTGATTGTGTTTTTTCTGGCGTTGGTAAATCACGGGCCGAGATTACTCTTGCCTTGAAAGCTGGTGTGAAATGTTTTAATGTTGAATCGATTCCCGAGCTTGAGCGAATCAATGAAATTGCGGGTAGTCTTCAGTTAAAGGCGCCAATTTCATTGCGCGTAAATCCCGATGTCGATGCGAAAACGCATCCGTACATTTCAACGGGCTTAAAAGACAATAAGTTTGGCATCTCTTTCGGGGATGTTATTCATACTTATCAAGTGGCTCATCAAATGCCAAACATTCAAATCCTTGGGATTGATTGCCACATTGGTTCTCAAATTTTAGATATTAGTCCGTTCTTAGATGCCCTTGATCGAGTGTTATCCTTAATTAGTGAACTCGAATCACTTGGTATTACTATTCATCACTTAGATATAGGTGGCGGTCTTGGAATTGATTATGGTGGAGATACTCCTCCAGATATCACCTATTTCGCCAATACTTTATTGGATCATATTGAGTCAAAAGGTTTTCAACAATTGGAAGTTATCTTTGAACCTGGTAGATCTTTGGTTGGTAATGCTGGGGTGCTACTTACTTTAGTCGAGTATTTAAAACCCGGTGAAACCAAAAACTTTTGTATTGTTGATGCGGCAATGAATGACCTAATGCGTCCATCAATGTACGAAGCCTATCATGCGATTGTTCCTGTCCAGTCAACCCATGTCGAACCCACTTTGTATGACGTTGTAGGACCCGTTTGTGAAACGGGTGATTGGCTTGGTCGTGATAGGACTTTAGCAATTCAACCTGGTGATGTTTTAGCAATTTTATCCGCTGGAGCATATGGTTTTAGCATGTCCTCTAACTACAATACGCGCCCAAGGGCTGCTGAAATTTTAGTAGATGGCTCTTTGGTACATGTCGTGAGGGAGCGCGAAACCTTTGAACAATTACTGCAAGGTGAAAAAACCCTCTCATAATCGCTTTAAGTTCTTAATAATTAAAGATTTTTTGGTTTTAAAACCTCTATTGAATAGCGTCGTTTAAGGTTCAGTTTTTTCTCTAGTTTTTGTCCCAAATAATTGGTTTTACTTTTCATTTTTATCAGACGTAAAAAAACCTCCAGTTGACAACTTGGAGGTTTTTTTATTGAAGCTTACCGCTGAATTAATGCAAGCCAGCGATATAGTCTGCGACTGCTTTTAATTCTGTATCTGAAAGTTTGGCTGCAATCATATTCATTTGTACATTTTTACGGGCGCCAGATCTAAATGAAATCAATTGCGTCTCTGTATACTCAGCCCATTGTCCGCCAACCCGCGGGAATTGAACTGGCACACCAGCGCCTGCTGGGCCGTGGCATGATGCACAAGCAGGAACGTTTTTAGCAGCAATACCGCCACGATAGATGCTTTGACCTAATTCAATCGTTTCTTTAATTTTTGCTGTTCCTGGTTTAGCCACTTGTTTATTTAAGTATGCAGAGATATTGGCCATATCTGTTTCTTGTAACATAGCAGACATTCCCATCATGACTGGGTTTGCGCGTTCTCCTGCTTTAAAGTGTTTTAACTGCATGCTGACATATCCAGCATGTTGGCCTGCTAATTTTGGCCATGCGCCTGAAGCACTATTACCATTTGGTCCATGGCAACCTACGCAAGCTGTGATTCCTTTGCTAGCATCTCCGTTAGAATAGAGTGCTTCACCTGCTTTAATATCAATTTTTTGCGGTGCGGAAGGCTCATTTGCATTTGCTAGGTTCGAGATGCAAATACTTGCGGCTAAAGACGCTAACGCAGTTGATACAACAGCATATCTGAGGCTAGATGAAAGTTTTTTTAAGGTAATGGCTTGCATTTATTAGTTTCCCAAGTAATTGAGTTAATTTTATCTTTGTAATTTTACAATACCTTCATAAAATGGATCATTATGTCAAAAATTCAACAAGCTAAGTTTTTTGTTACGGTAAATCACTTAGTTGATTTACCCAAAGATCCGATCCCTGAAATCGCATTTGCAGGTCGTTCAAATGCAGGTAAATCCACAGCGATTAATTTATTGTGTAATCAAAAAAGATTAGCTTTTTCCAGTAAGACGCCTGGACGAACTCAACATATTAATTATTTCTGTATTCCCGATAAAGATGAGACCCTACTTGGTCATTTAGTTGATTTACCGGGTTACGGGTATGCACAGGTTGATTTTAAAATAAAAGCGCACTGGGAAAAACTATTAAGTTCGTATTTACAAGAACGCGCCCAATTAAAGGGCATGGTTCTTATCGTTGATTCTCGTCGTGGTTTGACAGATCTTGATCGTAATATGCTTGAATGGTTTTGTCCTACAGGTAAACCTGTACATATTCTTGTTACTAAAGCTGATAAATTAAATCAATCAGATAAAGCACTAGTTTTAAAGTCTGTCCGTGATGAACTAAAATTATTAAATTCAACGAAACCCAAGTTTGGTACCTTAACTGCACAGTTGTTTTCTAGTATTAAACGCATTGGGATTGAAGAGGCAGATGATTTGGTTTGTAAATGGCTGGGTTTATCTGACGATTCCAACATAAGTATTTAACTTTGCTAGGACTATATGGCTAACCAATCTTCGAACGTTTCTTTACAATTTCCTACCCATCGCCCTAGACGATCACGTCTGCATGACTGGTCTAGGAAATTAGTTCAAGAAACTGATCTTAGTCCTCGTAACTTTATTTATCCTGTGTTTGTGCAGGAAGGTTCAAATAAAAAAGATGCGGTTGCTTCTATGCCCGGTGTATTTCGTGTTTCTTTGGATCATTTATTGAATATTGCTAAAGAGTGTGTTGAACAAGGGATTCCTGTACTAGCGCTTTTTCCAGTCATTGAAGCACCTTTGAAGTCACTTGATGGTGCGGAAGCATACAACCCTAATGGTTTAGTTCCAAGGGTGGTTAAAGCACTTAAAGAGCACTTTCCTGATCTTGGCATCATGACTGACGTTGCCCTTGATCCTTATACAAGTCATGGTCAAGATGGAGTCATTGATGATGATGGATATGTTTTAAATGAAATCACCTCAGAAATTTTAGTTAAGCAAGCTTTGGTACAAGCTGCGGCTGGTGTTGATATTGTTGCTCCATCTGACATGATGGATGGTCGAATTGGCAAAATTCGACAAGCTTTAGAAAGTAATGGCTTTATTCACACCCAAATCATGGCTTACTCGGCTAAATATGCTTCTGCCTTTTATGGTCCTTTTAGAGACGCAGTTGGCTCTGCGAAGAATTTAGGTAAAAGTAATAAAAAAACCTATCAAATGTCCTTCACCAATAGTGACGAAGCTCTTCGAGAAGTTGCTTTGGATATTTCGGAAGGCGCTGATATGGTCATGGTTAAACCAGGAATGCCTTATCTTGATATCCTGAGTCGCGTCAAGTCAGAATTTTCCTATCCAACTTTCGTCTATCAAGTAAGCGGTGAATATGCGATGCTGAAGGCAGCTTCAGCCAATGGTTGGCTTAACCATGATCAGGTAATGATTGAGTCTCTAATGGCATTTAGAAGAGCTGGGGCTGATGGTATTTTGACTTACTTTGCGATTGATGCGGCAAAGTTGTTAAATCAATCTAAATAATTCTTAATCTCTATTCATTAATTTCTATCAGTTAGGTAATGTGAGTGCTATCACTCTGCATGGTTTTGGCATTATGAATTGCTGACTTGTTGCAATGACTGACTTTGAACATCTTATGGTTCATTTGTCACCAGCATGCTATCTATATAGATTCGGAAGAAACATCTGAGATAGTTTTAAGCAGAGATTAGTCGCTGTAGTTGTAGCCCTTTGATAAAGTAAGCGAAGTCGGGCTATTCGTAAACAAATCTTATCCTCAGCCTACATGAAGTCCTTACTGAGTCAAAACGGAATCCTTACGTAGGTCTTACATACATCACACCTTGTTGAAGGAATGTGAACACCTTGTTTTTGTCGTGTTTTATTATTTCAAAAAGATATTGACGGCGTCAATGCGCTCGAAAATACAAAGTCAATGTTGGTTATAACGGTATCTAAAATGACCTCTAACAAGATAATCTCAAATTTTGCCAACTGCTTACCATTGGTTGGAAAGATTAATTTCCTAAAAAAACACCTCCCCACAAAGAGAAGTCTAAGTGATAGCTAGAAGATAGGAAGTAGAAATAGGAGTAATAAAGTAAAAACCCCACAAAGCAAAAAACCCAGATCGTTAGATCTGGGTTTTTCTTAAAGGTGCCTGGCAATTACCTACTTTCACACGGGTAATCCGCACTATCATCGGCG
>NZ_FWXJ01000007.1 GCF_900176405.1 Polynucleobacter kasalickyi
ATGTTCATTACCATACTTATATGGGGTTGTTGTGCGATCTCATAGGAGATAATTTCTTGGTTATAAAGGTCGAGGATAGGTGAGAGGTAAACCTTTTCGCCTTTAATATTGAACTCGGTGACGTCCGTCACCCACTTCTGGTGAGGTCTCTTGGCTTCAAAGTCGCGATTGAGCAGGTTTGGCGCTGCTTTACCGACTACTCCCTTGTAGGATTGATAACGCTTCGGTCGAACCAGAGATTTAAGCCCCATCTGTACCATTAATTTTTGTACCGTCTTAGGGTTTAAGTGGCAGTTCTGGTGACCTAGCTCGTCCTTCACACGTCGGTATCCATAGCGCCCCTTATGTTGATCGAAGATGGTCCTGATCTTCTGCTTCGCATCCTGGTAGACCTCGGGATTACTACTGGCTTTAAGCCAGTAGTAATAAACACTCCTAGGTAAATGCGCTACTTCTAATAAGATGGTTAATGGGTAGTCTTGCCTTAGCTCAGTAATTACTTGGACTTGGTCTTGTTTGCCAATACCTTTTGCTGAGCTAAGGCTTCTAGCTTTTTTAGATAGGCGTTCTCCACTTCCACGTAATGAACTCTTTGCAGTAATTCTTCATGGGAGAGTTCATTGATTGGCTTCTTGAGAAGAGTTTGGATATCCTTGGAGGTTCGTTTCACAGGTCGTCGTCCTTTCGGCTTAGGCTCAAGAGTAGTTTCACCACCTTGATTGTAAAGCCGTAGCCAAACTCCTATCAAGCTAGGTGACGGTATATTAAAGTAAGCAGAAGTTTGTTGGTTAGACCAAGAGTTTTCCAAATGCTTTTTAAGAACATTCAACTTCAATTCAACACTGTAATTGGTATGACGCTTGGCTAGACCTTCAGTTCCATGCTGTTCATATAGCTTGACCCAGTTGCCTATATGACGATGATGAACGCCATGTATATGACCTAAAGCCTTATAACCAACTTTTCCCTCTAAATATTGTTGAACAATCTTTAATTTAAACTCAGATGAATACTTTGTCATAAAACTAAACCCCCAGAAGTTAGACATTTCGTCCAACTTTTGGGGGTCAGTTCATTCAAGGCAGTTTTTTTTACGCTCGCTCAAATACAGCGATTGATTCAACGTGTGAGGTATGAGGAAACATATTCATAATTCCAGCCTGCAATAATTGATATCCGGTCTGATGCACCAATACCTCAGCATCTCGTGCCAGCGTGGCTGGATTGCAAGAAACATAAACAATTCTTTTTGGCAAAAATTGATGATCATTTGCATCGAGTGACTTACCCAACTCGGCCAAAGCATTCACTAAAGTAAAAGCGCCATCTCTTGGCGGGTCAATCAACCATTTACTGGCGAGCCCCCAAGACTTTATGGTGTTTGTGGTTACATCAAATAAGTTAGCCTCTAACCAATCTGTATTATGGTCAACCTGGTTTATCAGGGCATTATTTTTAGCTCTTTCAAATAACTGATGACTGCCCTCGATACCCAAAACTTGATGCGCTTTTTTAGCAATCGCTAGGGTGAAATTACCAATCCCACAAAATAGATCTAAGATGCGATCCTTTGGATCAATCACCAAGAGCTCAATGGCCTTTTTTACCATCACCTGATTCATCGCATGATTCACCTGCGTAAAATCGGTGGGATGATAGTGTAATTTCAAGCCAAATTCAGGAATGGTGTAAAACAATTCACCTTCAATTGGATAAAAAGGTTTGGTAGTTTCGACCCCTTGCGCTTGGGTCCAAATCCACAAACCATGCTGATCAGAGAACTTTTTGAGAAGTTCTTCATCAGTTTCCGTGAAAGGCAATAAGTGCCTAATCACCATCACGGATTTACGCGAAATTGATGCATCACCTCGGGATAATTCAATTTGTGGGATTCGGTCACGAATGGACAACTCCATCACTAACTCACGAAGCGGGACAAGTAAATCCGACCATTCGCTTGGTAGGATTTCGCAGGAGGTCATATCAGACACATAGCGATTCTGTGGCTCGTGAAACCCGACAAGTACCGTCCCCTTTTTGATTGAGCGATTCACAACGCTCAGCCGAGTACGATGTCGATAGCCCCAATCAGAACTTACAATCGGACGCATGATTAATTGGGGAGTAACCCGACCGATAAGTCGCAAGTTATCCTCAAGAGCTCTTTGTTTAATTGCAATTTGAGTCCTAGAGTCAATATGCTGCATGGTGCAACCACCACAATTTCCGTACCATTCGCACCGTGGTTTGATTCTAGAAAAAGACTCTGATTGAATGCTGTTAATCTTCCCTTTTTGAAATCGGCTTTTATCCTGAGTAATCGCGTAAGTAACCTTCTCTCCGATCATCGCCCCATTAATAAAAACAACTTTTCCGGGAGCGTGTGGATCATCCTCAGGCAGTCGACCAATCCCATTCGCCTCTAAATCAATCGCATAAATTTCAACGGATTTTTTTTGTCCAAGCAATGGACTAATAGATTTTTTTCTCAAGATACATCATTCATAAAACCAGATAAGTACTCATGCCAATGGCTACCATCTGGTTTATTAGCCTCTTGCAATAAATTTTTCTTCACAAACTCAACTTCTAATTCGTACTCCTCTTTCGAGAAGGCTCCTCTTAAAAGCTGAAATCGACAATACATTAAATAGGTATTTGCAACATCGGTTTCACAATACCTTCGAATATCTAACAGTTTTCCGTCTAAGTAAGCGGGCCAAACCTGTGAGCCATCCATCCCCATCTTGCCAGGGAATCCACAAAGTTTTGCTAAAGAGTCGAGTGGCGCGTTTGCTTTTGATTGATAAAAAGCGAGTAAATCCATCAAATCTAAATGTCGTAAATGGTATCTGGCAATATAGTTATTATATTTAAACTCACGAGCATCATAGTCCTGACTCTCGCCCATTTCCCAAAACCTTGAGGCTGTCACCTGATGAACCAACGCTCTATAGTTCAAAACAGGTAAGTCAAAACCCGAACCATTCCATGAAACTAATTGAGGGGTATGACGATCAATTAATTGATAAAACTCTTGAATAATATCTCCCTCAGTACTATCAATCTTACCAATCGTCCCAACTTTAAATTGCGGAGTGCCATCCTTCCTCGTACGACGAATAACGCAAGAAATAGCGACAATTTTTTGTAGATAAAGCGGGAAAAAGTCATTTTGCCCCTTCTCTAAACGCGCCTGTTTTGCTAATTCAACGACCTGTTCATCTGATATTTGTGAATCATAATCACCCAGTCGACGAAGCCCCGTAGCATCTGGAATCGTTTCGATATCAAAAACAAGAACTGTCTTCATTGCTTTGATTAGTTCTCAGAAAAATAACTACTTGGATCAATCGGCTTGCTGTTTTTTCTTAATTCAAAATGCAGCTTCACTTTATCTGACTCTGAGTTGCCCATTTCTGCGATTTTTTGACCACGCTTGACCGTATCACCCTCTTTCACAAGAAGCGTTTTATTGTTGGCGTAAACGGTTACAAAGCTATTGCTATGGTTCAGAATAATTAAATTACCGTAAGTCCTCAGATTGCTTCCTGAATAAATCACCTTACCATCTGCTGCTGCAAGAATGGGATCGCCGAGCTTACCTGAAAACTCAATGCCTTTATTCGTCACTTCATTAAAGTTCGTGATGATAGGTGCGTTACTCGGCTTTAATAATTTAAAACCACTTTCCAAAGTACTAGCCACTTTTGAAGGCTCTACTT
Source organism: Polynucleobacter kasalickyi (assembly GCF_900176405.1). Taxonomy (GTDB): domain Bacteria; phylum Pseudomonadota; class Gammaproteobacteria; order Burkholderiales; family Burkholderiaceae; genus Polynucleobacter; species Polynucleobacter kasalickyi. The sequence goes on from NZ_FWXJ01000007.1 coordinate 3,726, forward strand.
TAGGTTCTGGTTTAGCAATTTCTTTCGGATTGTTTTTCTGAACCATCGGTCTAGGCGTTGGGACCGGATTCACTTTAGCCGTATTTGGATTTGAATTGATTGAATTCGAACGACTAGGAAGCTCTTTGGTACTACTCAAACTACCGTTTCGTTCAGAAATTGGGGCCGGTTTACTGGCAGAGCATCCAACGAGATAAATTGATAAAAATAAAACGACCACCAAGGAGAATGATTCCAACCTTAGGTTGGAAGATATTTTTTGATTGTTGCATGGATAATTTAATAAGGTTTCATCACTTATCATCAGATAGTTCCTGACTGTAAAGGCACAAAAAATACTTCATCCATGGTGGTTCTTTGATAACGCATTGAACTTAATCGCTCAATTAATAGTAATTGCTGCTGAGTATCACTTTTGGCTACAGGAGCAATTAATTTGCCGCCTATGGCTAGCTGCTCAAGAAGAGGATCCGGAATCCCTAAACCAGCAGCTGCAAGAATGATGCCATCAAACGGTGCTGCCTGTGGAATGCCTTTAATGCCATCATCAAAAATCAACCTTAAATTAGAAATTCTAAAAGGTCGTAAATTCGCTCTGGCAATGTCATGCAAGGAACGAATTCTTTCTACCGAATACACTTCTTCAGATAACAAACTGAGAACAGCAGCCTGATAGCCACAACCCGTTCCAACCTCTAAAACTCGTCCCATTTTCTTTTGTTTTTGCATTAAGGCTTGAATCATTTTTGCAACAACTGAAGGCTTTGAAATAGTTTGTTCCCTACCAATCGGTAAAGAGGAGTCCTCGTAAGCTTGCGATTCAAGCGCTGGTTCAACAAAAGCATGCCTTGGAACAGTTGCCATTGCTTGCAACACTTCATGATGGGTAATACCCGACATGGCTAGTCGCTGTGCCATGGATCTTCTTGCTGCATCTAAATCTGTCCAATCTTGTTTCACCACAATTTCTATCCCTGATTCCATGAAGATTGCATCATTTTCAAACGTCTCTCTTCATCCGATAAATTCAATTGAAGCGGTGTAATTGAAACATAACCTTGATTGATAGCATGAAAATCGGTGCCGTCGGATGAATCCTTAGCTTCACCAGCAGCCCCAATCCAATAAATCTTATCGCCACGAGGACTATTTTGCTCAATGACTGGCTGTGAAGGATGACGATTACCTAATTTGGTGACTCTCCAGCCCTTAAATTGTTCATAAGATAGATTAGGGAGATTTACATTCAATAAAGGAGCATGTTGAGTGTGCTCGTTTTTTAAACCGGATGCAATCGCATGTGCAACGATATCGCGAGCTACCTGAGCTGCATCCTCAATTTTTGACCAACCCCGGTCTATTTGAGAAAAGGCAATCCCCGGGACACCAAACATTACTCCTTCAATGGCGGCAGCAACTGTTCCAGAATACAAAACATCTTCGCCCATATTTTCGCCCTGATTGATACCTGAAATAACGAAATCTGGCTTTTCAGGTAAAAACCCCGTTAAAGCAATATGAACGCAATCCGTGGGGGTTCCATTAACGAAGATAAATCCATCACGCTCGCCACCAGCGACCCGATGAACGGACAATGGTCTGGACAGAGTAAGGGAGTTAGAAGCGCCACTGTGATTCTGCTCAGGAGCGATCACTGTTACTTTACCGAGTGAGCGCATAGCTTTCACTAAAGCAAGTAAACCGGGAGCTAGATAGCCGTCATCATTCGAAACTAGTAAGTGCATATGACTATTATCAACTAAAGTTAAGGTTTTATAAATAAAATGAATTATTTTCTTGGGGGTATTTTTTACTGAAATTACAGCTTAATAATCTTTTGATACTTTAAATACAATCTTTGGAGCAAAGTTCCTTTAGCTACCCAAAGGTCGTCTATCCATCATCGCTCTAGCTAAAGTGCCTGCATCAACATACTCAAGTTCACCGCCGACCGGAATTCCCCTGGCTATACGAGAAATAGAGATTCCTTTTGACTTTAAAACCTCACCTAAAAAATGAGCTGTTGCCTCACCTTCACTAGTAAAGTTGGTTGCAAGAATCACTTCTGAAACCGCTTCTCGGCCATCTGTTGGCGTTAAAAATATTCGATTCATTAAGACATCAAAGCCAAGCTCTTTAGGTCCTTGTCCCTCCATTGGCGACAAACGCCCCATCAGAACATAGTAAAGACCTTTAAAAGATAATGTTTGCTCTACCATCAATTGATCGGAGGGGGTTTCTACAATGCACAGAATTTTTGAATCTCTACGATCATCAGAGCAAGTCTTACATAGATCAATTTCAGAAAAAGAATTACACATCCTACAATGGCCAATGTGATTCACTGCAAACTGGAGTGTTTCACCTAGTACCTGAGCACCCGCTCTGTCATGTTGCAATAAATAATAGGCCATTCTTTGTGCAGATTTTGGCCCAATCCCAGGAAGGATTTTTAGGGCAGAAATTAATCGCCCTAAAGCATCTTGCTGAACTTCCTCCTGAAATTTCTTATTCATCAAAATGGTAGTTTGAAACCTGGAGGCATCGGCATGCCAGCAGTTGCGCCAGACATCCTAGTTTCAGCAGCTAGTTCTACATGCTTGTGAGCATCTGTCAAAGCGGTTACTAAGAGGTCTTCTAGCATTTCACGATCATCCATTGCGCTTGGATCAATTTCTACCCGCTTTACTAGATGTTTGCCTGACAAGGTAACTTTCACAAGTCCGCCAGCGGCTTGCCCAACGATTTCTAGATTGCTCAATTCTTCTTGAGCTTTTTTCATTTTTTCTTGCATTTGCTGGGCTTGTTTCATCAATCCAGCAATTTGACCTTTCATCATCGTTTCTTTCCTCAATAAGTTATTTTGAAATCTTAGTTATTTTCTCTCAAAGGTCGGATGGAACCTTCAATGACTTTTACACCAATAATATTTTGCAATTCCTGAATGTAGGGATCTTTTACAACAGAGGCTTCTACCACCAATTGCTCATTAGCTTGCATTTTAGCTTCTAACTTTGCCACTGTGTGCTCTGATTCGCCAACATCGACCTTAATTCTTACCGTTCGATTCAAATGTTGTTCCAAGGCTTCGGTCAACTTCTCAACTGAAAACGGCGTAGCGAGTTGAGGTAACTCGCTAGTTAAATGTAGATTAATGAAGCCACCCTGTTCTACCCATGACTTTAAAGCTGTCTGAAGCGCAAATTGTCCAACTAAACCTTTTAATGGCAATTTTTTCACTAAGTTTTGCCACTCGGCTGGATTCATATTGCCAGAGCTTGATGTTGGAGTAGTTTCCTCAGTTACTTTAGTTTGCGTTAAAGTTTTTTTTTCAGGCTCTGCAATCACAGGCTTGGCAGCACTTGACTGAGCCATTAATGTACTTTTCGCCGTCAATACTCTTGGTGGCACTGATGGTGATGGCGCTGAATTGTTGGATCCTTCATCAATTTTAAAAGCCAACATCCTTAATAAGGCCATTAAAAAGCCAACCTCTTCCTCGGGTGCCATTTGTAGATCTGCTCGACTAGTAATAGCAATTTGATAAAGAAGCTGTACTTCTTCTTTACTAAAACTGCTTGCCATTTTCTCCACTGCCTCTGCCTCCGGCCACTCTTGTAAGATAGAGTTTGGGATTAATTGTGCCATTGCGACTTTTTGTAACAGAGAGGCTAAATCCTGTAAAGCAATCGAAAATGACATGCTCATGGTTGCCATTTCCCTAGAAATATCAACTAATTCCTGTCCGTGATGAGAAGCTAGTGCATCTAATATACGAATTAAATATGCATCATCGAGTGAACCCAGCATATTACGCACTAATTCTTCAGTAATTTCTCCGGAGGTGTAAGCAATTGCCTGATCAGTTAAAGAAAGAGCGTCCCGCATAGAACCTCTTGCTGACTTTGCAATAATGCGCAGTGCCTTAGCATCTGCATTAATTTGTTCTTTACCTAAAATATCTTGTAAATGCTCCACAATAACTGGAGAAGGCATTTGCTTTAAATTAAATTGCAGGCAGCGCGAAAGGACTGTCACTGGAATCTTTTGTGGATCCGTGGTCGCTAAAATAAATTTAAGGTGCGGTGGCGGTTCCTCTAATGTTTTTAGCATTGAGTTAAAAGCATGATTGGTCAGCATGTGCACTTCATCAATCATGAAGACCTTAAAGCGACCACTAGTGGGCCCATAAATGGACCGTTCCAATAATGCCGCCATATCATCAACACCCCGGTTACTTGCGGCATCCATCTCAATGTAGTCAACAAATCGACCAGCATCAATTTCTTGACAGACATAGCATGTTCCACAGGGCTTTGAGGTGGGTGCAAGCACTGGATGTTCTTGTGATCCAACACAGTTCAATGATTTTGCAAGAATTCGTGAAATCGTAGTTTTACCTACGCCCCTTGTTCCTGTAAACAACCAAGCATGATGTAAGCGATTTTGATCCAAGGCATGAGTTAGGGCTTTGACCACATGATCTTGGCCAACTAAGGTGCTAAAGTCACGCGGACGCCATTTTCTGGCGAGTGCTAAACCTGCTGGAGCAGCAGAAGATGGGGTTTCGAATAAATTAAAATCAGACATATCTCTATTCTAACAAGCAACAAGGTATAATTTAATTAAGACGGGCCTCCCCGCATATTGGCATGGCAATCTGGTCAGGTCGGGAACGAAGCAGCCAAACCCATTCACCAGTAGTGCCGGGGGTATGGCTCGTCCCTTTCCACTTCCGTAATACATCATAAAATCACATTTCGGCAGCCTTTATAGTTCGATAAAGAAAATATTCCCTTTTTGATCAATTAAATAAGCTTCCACGTTCTTATCAGGTCGACGTTTACTAATTTGGTCTGCGTAACGTTTTAATTGTGTTTCATATTGATTCATAGAATCCGTACCAGGATCAGGAATATTTAATTTGTAATCAAGAATTACTAATTTTTCATTCAATTCAACAAGTCGGTCAACCTTTAATAAGCTGCCAGTTTCATCAATTAAAGCCAATTCATTCCATGCATTGATATATAGGTTTGGGTCAAAAAAGTTCAACAAATGAGGCTGACTTAACATCGTCTGAGCTATTTCAAACGCATCAAGCATTACCTTTGAATCAATTTGCAACCAATTCTGTAGGGTTTTTATATCTGGTAAGGTTGCAAGTGTTCTTCGTTGGTGAGCTTCATTTAGATGTCTTTCTAAGATCAAATGAATTGCTGTACCAAGTTCTTGCGCATAAGAAACACTTGATTTTTTGCGTTCATCCATCAATTGCGACTGCATTTCAGGAGTAACTCCTGTCAAGATGGTTGGCAATACTGGAAAAGCTACTAAAGTATCCGTCGTTTCAACAACCTCAGCATCATTTACCTTAGGAACATCATGTTCAAGGCAAACTTTACTTTGGTCTAGTGCGTCATCCAGAGACAACTCGCGCATACCCGTTGACATCAAATAACTATACCAAGACCCATCATGCACCAAACTTGGATTAGATACGGTACTTTCTTTTCCTAAACCAGTCACAACTACACATTGCTTTGCACGCGTTAAAGCAACATATAGAAGATTCCAATTTTCTTTCTCCGCAATGCCCTCTTCAATCTTCATCAGATTGGTAACAAAATCAGCAGAAGGTTTCGATTTATAAATACAGACACCCTTTGGTGTGTTTTCACCAAGAGGCCAATCAAATAATATGCCACTACTTTCTGCACTTTTATTCTTCGTGTTCGCATTTGTCAGAAACACAAAGGGAGCTTCTAGACCTTTAGCAGAATGAATCGTCATCACTCTCACAAATCGAGCATCTTCCACTGAGCTACCAGCTTTTGCCTCATCTTGTTCGGATACATCCTCTTGCATTTCTCCTTCATCGGGACTTTCTTGTAAATCGCCCTTTGATAGTATTTCAAGTTCCTCAATAAAGCGACTTAATGAGGGATACCTTCCTGCATTGGTGTCTAGAGCAAGTAATAAAAAAGCTTCTAGATTGGCTAACACTTTGGCTCGAATGAGCTCATGTGAGGTACTTGCATATACCTGCAAAATATGGCCTTCGTGATAAATACGATCTAGTAAATCGTGGACCGGCAAAAATTTTGCTAAATCCTTCCATGCATTTAAGACCTGAAAGGCATTTTTGAGTCGCTCATTCTCAATCAACTGAAGGCCCGTCCACCAGTTTTTTTGGTGATGTTTTGCATACAGGGCTAAGGCTTCTAGATCTTGCTCGGTACAAGAAAAGATAGGGGATCTTAAAACATGCGCCAAAGTAAGATTATTAGCAGGAATCAGTAAGGTTTTGAGCAATGCCAAAATATCGAGGGCCTCTAATGATTGCAGTAAGCCACCAGTTCTTGGGGTGTCACAGAGGATGCCTAATTGATTAAATACTTTTTCAATCACTTGTAAATGCTTCTTGACTCGAACCAAAATCAAAAAATCACCTAGATGAGGCCGTCTATATTTTGGTTCACTTTCAGAACCAGTAGCAACCCATTCTGTTTTACACCAGTGAAGAATTAACCGACCAATTTGCTGAATTTCCTCTTCACTTTGAATAGAGTCCACTTTCATATTGCGGTCTACCATAGGAACTTTTAATGAATTTCGCTCCAGATCATCAGTTGGCAATTGGGCTCGAGCAATCAATGGCAGTCGAAAAACTTTAGGAGTGATGTATCCCTCGTTAGGGTTTTTCCATAATGTCTCATGTTTTTTATAAGGATAATCCGTGATCTCCTCTTTGACCTTATTGAATAAAGCATTGACCACATCGACCACCTCTTGTGGATTTCGTCTGGTAGTAGAGTGATCAAAAGGCTTGGCTCTAAAGTTCTCATTTAGATATTGCGTTGCTAATTCAAACAACCTTGCATCCGCCCTTCTAAAGCGATAAATCGATTGCTTAGGGTCACCTACTAAAAATACGAAAGGTTTTTGGGACGCCCCTTGATAACCATCTAACCATGCTTTTAAAATTTGCCACTGGAGCGGATTCGTATCCTGAAATTCATCAATCAAAATATGTTTATATTTTGCGTCTAAACGCTCTTGCAAATAGATGGCCGTTTTCTCATCTGACATTAAGCGAAATGCGTTATATTCAAAATCGCTAAAATCAAGTAGCCGATTATTTTGCTTGTACCGCAAATAATGTTCTGAGGCCGATTTAGCGAGATCTACCCACCTCAAATTACACTCTATTAATTCAACATCAGTGGACCAACTCATATAAGCCTCTATCTGCTCAACCCACTTTTTATAAATATCTTTAATTTCTGATTCTAAATGCGATTGATTATTCTTATTTAAGTAACTTTTAACAGTGCCACTAACCTTAGTAAAAGCATCTTTAACCTTAGTTTCCTTGTCTTTGGTAAAAAACAAAGATTTAAAAAGGGGTATCAATTCTTTACTAGGAGTATTCGATTGTTTTTTTAAAATAATTTCTTTAATAGAGTTTGCATTTTTTACATCGCTAACGCCACCATTGTTTAAAAAATCTGCAGCCAATTGCAGACCTCCCCAATTAAAGATGGTTTCATCATATAGATGCTCTAAAGGATTCGGTAGACTGGCTAAGGGAAACTGCTCCTTTAGAACATCTTCAATACTTAATTGTTGCTCTAAACAATGATTTTCAAATAAATCCCAAGTCGCCTTTTGTTGCATCAAACTGGATTTACCAACAATCAATTCATTTAGTGCACTGGAAGAAAATATCTTTAATAAATCCAAATATTTCAATTTAAGGTCAGCAAACTCCCCCTCACCTCGTCCTAATTTTTCCCACCAAGATTCCATGGCCTCTTGCATCATACGAGCTTGATCATCGCGAATCACACCCTGGATATTTAACTCCGACGTCAATGGCGCTGCTTGAGAAATTTTGCTAAACCAACCATGAAAAGTATCAATAGAAATTTCTTGAGGATTCGACAAAACTTTTTCAAACAATCCTCGAGCGAGAGGAATGAATGAATCAATCTCAGCTTCTGTAACTCCCCGCATGAGTAATTCTTCGCGAATTTGACAGTCATCAAACTTTGTAAAATCAATGAGAATTTTTTCCAAGCGATCGCGCATTTCCTGCGCTGCTTTACGGGTAAAGGTAATAGCTAGGATTTCATGGGGTGCAATACCACTTAATAACAATCTAAAAATTCTAGAAATTAATAGCCACGTCTTACCACTACCAGCACAAGCTTCTATGACAGCAGATTGCTCAGGATTACAAGCTATAGAAATCAAATTGTTTTTATCACTCATTGATCCACATCCCTTTCCGACAAATTCCTCTAACATCACAATATTGACAAACATGATTAGGGCCACTTGCCCTCATGGGGGAACCCTCCCAGACTGACTGCAGATCATCTCGCATTTGCTGTTCTAGCTTATTTTTGAGTTCAGGTGTTGCATCAATTGCAAGAATAATATCCTTATCAGTTTTATCAGGCTTCAAACTCACCCATTCAATGGTCTGCACTGGTCGATCAATGGAAGCATTTCGATGTTCTAAAGCATTCGCATATATAAAAAGTTGCGGATCGTCATTTAATTGACGCTCTTTTTCTTTCAATTTTTTTAAACTCTGAACTTTATAATCAAGCACCATCGTGGCATCATCACTGATATCAATCCGATCGATTTTTCCACGCATCTTGATGGTGTAAAACTCATTTACTTTAAAGTCATACTCAAACCACTCTTCTGATTGAAAAAATGTCCAACCACTGTTTTCATGGGCAAGTTGCCAATCGATAAATGTTGGAATTTGATTGTTCCATGCTTGCTCATTCGCTAGTAGTTGTCCATTCGATTGGGTAATCGCCAGCCATTCATTAGCAGAAATTTCTGTTAGTTTTTGAATCATCCAGTCACGACGATATTCTTTATTCAATTTCAACTGATGATCTTGTTCGCTAGCAAGTTTTAATGCGCGATAAAAAATTTCTAAAATCTTGTGCAGTAATTGACCAATAGCACCATAAATAGAGTCCTCACGATAAGCATTAGGTGAGTTCAGTTTGAGCGATCTCGTCACATAAAAACGGTATGGGCATTCTCGTAATGTTTTATAAGAGCTTGGGCTTAATTGAGTTGGCAATAATGGGTGCTTAGCGCCTAAATTTGTAACTGATGTGGTCAAATAAGAGCTAACCACTTTATCAGTTATAGGGTTAACTGGCTTTTCATAAAAATCCACAACGTCAATCATGAGCCTAGTTAACCAAGATGATCGTCGATTTTTTTCACCAGCTTTCTGATATTCTTGCCATAAAAAATCGACGTACTGATGAGACTGTAATAATTGCGATAAATCTCTCGCTTGTTGTTGATAATCATCCTCGATCGATAACAGTCCTAATTCGCGCATTAGGCTTTGCGAAAAAATTAACCCTTCATTTCTTTTACTCGGAAAGTGCTCATCGTCACAACCAACAACAATGACCGCATCATATTTTTGCAGACGAATCGCTGAAAGTGGAATAATCGAAATATTCATTGGATAAGGGGAACTTTTTTCAATAAAGGATGATTCCTCAATACTTAAATCCAATAAACTAAACCAGCTATTTGCCTGTAAATTGACATCATTCATTCTTTGCAAATCAACTAACAACTGCAAAAAAGTAAGACCAGCTTCATCCTTCTGCAAATTTTCAGCCATTGCAAATTGCTCTAGTTGATTTTGCAACAACCCAGAAAAATAATCGCCTTTTTGAGATTTTCCATGCCATTCAAGCGTTTTTAATTGTGTAAACTGGACCACCTTGAGGGCGAGATCGTTTAACACTTCCCAATTTAATGTTGTATCAGAGGGTGCCTCTCTCCAAGTGGTCTTATCAAAAACATTGAAAATAGCATCCCATCCGCTACCAATCATCAAATCTAATAGTTGTTGGTCAATAAAATTCATGAACTCATCGGGATCAACAGGAGTTGAACCTTCATCAACTCCCTGGATCAATTTCGGCCAATCAATTAAGGGATTCTTTAAAAACCCCATGATTTGATGTAAATTTGGCCCAGTAGGGGATCGAACGATTTCTATCCAACTATTGACTGCTGCAGCAACCCCCGTGGTAGACAACTTCCATCCAGTAGCGTCTTGAATGGAGATGCCAGGGTAACGACTTAAAAGGGCTCTAACTCGCCTAACCACTAAACGATCTTGAGCAATGATGGCAATATTTTTTCTTGATTCTTGAATATGATGTGCCACTCTTTGCACTGTCGTCCAAGCGAGTTTTTCAAAACTGGGTGGTGAAATAAGTTGCCAATGTGACTTTTCCGCCGACTGCCGATTATTCGTTATTAAATCATTTAGAGATTTGTTCTCTTGAAATTGCTCCCCTACAGGAAAACACTCTGGCCACAAAGCGGCTCTTGACCAATCTGGAGTTAAACGATAAACCACACCATGGATCGCATATTGTTTTAAAAATTCTTCTTGTGCTGTTAATTCAACACCGTTGGCTTGCGTATATTCAAGCCAAATGAGAGGAGGTAAATTAGCCATAGTCTCCAATTCCTGAATCCTAAATTTCCAAGATAACTGCCTTCGGATAGGAGGATCTTGAATTGACGTAATATACTTCCAAAAAGTGAGGAGTATATGGGCTTCAGGCAAAACAAATTGCTCAGAGTTCGGGTAAGCACGCTGTAAAGCTTCTTGAAAAACCATCTCCACATTATCTAAATTTAAGGCTTGACCTCGTTCAGACAACTCTGTTAGGGAGAGGTATGCGCCAGAAAGATAATCACATCCCCGCACAATGGACTGACTCAAAGCCCATTTACTGCCATCACCATGAAGTCCAAGCCGATTAGTAATTTCGTAATGAACTTCTAATTGTTTAAAAACAATTTCCCAACGTTGAAAATCAGAAAACGGGTTGGGATAATTTTTTAAATCATTCGTTAAATTTAACCACTGATCTAGTCCAAATAAAGCCGGTAAAAAGGCTATTTCAGGCGGACATACCGGTGGCCTTTTCGCTTCTAAAGTTTGTCGAAGTTCAAAAATAGGGCCTGAGGTACTTAATATCACCAAAGGGGTTTGCAATTGTCTTTGTGAAATATCCCAAATCGTATTCACAACTTGTTCAAGCGCATTTTGGTTAGGTTCAAATGAAATTTTTTCGATCGGCATTGAAATTAAAGTTTGAGGGAATGCTTCATTAAATCACCATTTAGGATCAAAAAGTGAGCCTTAGAATTTTTTTTAGAACAGATGTAGAATGACATATTAGAAAGATTAATATAATTTTTACTTACTCAGTTAATTAAGGACGCAATATGAGCGAAGGAATTAAATACGTTACAGACAGTTCTTTTGAAGAAGATGTAATGAACTCAACCAAACCTGTACTTTTAGATTTTTGGGCTGAATGGTGTGGCCCCTGCAAGATGATTGCCCCCATTTTAGAAGAAGTTGCCAAAGATTATGGCGATAAAATCCAAATCGCAAAGATTAATGTGGATGAAAATCAAGCAGTCCCTGCAAAATTTGGTATCCGTGGTATTCCAACACTCATCCTATTTAAGAACGGTGAAGTGACCGCGCAAAAAGTTGGTGCCTTAGCTAAATCACAGTTAACTGCATTTATCGACTCTCATCTGTAAAAAAACTGCCCATATTCGTTTTTATGGGCACTTAGTGGTTTGATCTAATCAATTGAGGTGTTGTAAATTCATCAAGAATATAGAACACCTCACAATTAGTGTTAGAATCAGATTTAAAGTTGTTTCGTCACTTTTCCAAGTTAATTGCTCATATCAATTGCATAACTTGAATGTTTAACCAAAGATTGTTTCTTTTCTTTGATTTTTCTTTTTAAAACAAAACTGTCCCCATTTTTCTTTTCTGTAGATTCGAATCTTAATTCCTTCTTACCCTAATCAACCTATCCTAGCCACCCTCTCCCTCAACTCTGACCACTCGCTTCAGACTCCCTACATTTAACTGTTTATATATTTATGCAACTAACCGAATTAAAAATACTGCACGTTTCTCAACTATTAGAAATGGCTGCATCCTTAGAAATTGAAAATACACAAAGAATGCGCAAACAAGAATTAATGTTTGCGATCCTTAAAAATAGGGCGAAAAATGGTGAAACCGTTTTTGGCGATGGTGTTTTAGAGGTTTTGCCTGATGGATTTGGCTTTTTAAGATCCCCAGAATCTTCCTACTTAGCTTCACCCGACGATATTTACATTTCACCTGCTCAGATTCGTCGCTTTAATTTACATACAGGTGATGCTGTAGAAGGTGAAGTAAGAACACCAAAAGAAGGTGAACGTTACTTTGCACTGGTTAAAGTAGATAAAGTAAATGGTATTGCCCCAGAAGCGTTAAAAAATCGAATCATGTTCGAAAACTTAACGCCGTTGCATCCTGATCGCCCAATGTTACTGGAACGCGATATCAAGGCAGAGGAAAATCTAACTGGTCGAATTATTGATATGATTTCACCGATCGGCTTTGGTCAGCGTGGCCTGATTGTGGCTTCTCCTAAATCTGGTAAAACAGTGATGATGCAGCATGTTGCACATGCCATCGCGGCGAATCACCCTGATGCTATTCTAATTGTCCTGTTGGTGGATGAGCGTCCTGAAGAAGTTACAGAAATGCAACGCTCCGTGCGCGGTGAAGTTGTTGCATCTACCTTTGATGAACCAGCAGTTCGTCACGTACAAGTTGCCGAAATGGTGATTGAAAAGGCCAAGCGTTTAGTAGAAATGAAAAAAGATGTGATTATTCTTTTAGATTCGATTACTCGACTAGCTAGAGCTTACAACACTGTCGTTCCCTCCTCTGGTAAGGTTTTATCAGGGGGTGTGGATGCCAATGCACTTCAACGTCCAAAACGTTTCTTCGGTGCTGCTAGAAACATTGAAGAAGGTGGTTCTTTAACAATTATTGCGACTGCCTTGATTGAGACCGGTAGTCGGATGGATGACTTAATTTACGAAGAATTCAAAGGTACTGGTAACCTTGAAGTTCATCTAGAAAGACGATTGGCCGAGAGAAGAGTTTATCCAGCAATCAACTTGAATAAATCTGGCACACGTCGCGAAGAGTTATTGGTTAAGCCTGACATCCTCCAAAAAATCTGGGTACTCAGAAAACTGATTTCAGATATGGATGATGTAGAAGCGATGAACTTTATCGTAGATAAGTTGAAATCCACGAAGAGCAATGCAGAGTTCTTTGATTTAATGCGCCGAGGTGGCTAAATTTAACTAGAATGACGTAATTTAAAGCAGATTCTTTGATTAAAGTATCTGCTTAATTTTAAAATATGTCATAATACTCTTTTTTCTGGAAAGTATTACACCTCTAACATGCTTTTAGATGTGCAATGTGTAATGGCTACCTAAACTATAAGGATCAATCATGAAAGACGGAATTCACCCAAATTACAGAGAAGTTGTTTTTGTCGATGTTTCAAACAACTTCAGTTTTAAAACACGCTCCACGATTAATACACGTGAAACCATTAAATGGGAAGATGGCAACGAATACCCATTAGCTAAAATCGAAACGTCTTCTGAGTCACACCCTTTTTATACGGGCACTCAAAAGATTATGGATACTGCTGGTAGAGTTGAGAAATTCCGTCAGAAGTTTGGTGCTAAAGCAGGTGCGAAGTCAAGCACAAAGAGTTAATCTAAATTCTTATTTAAATTAGGCAGCAAAGGATTACCTTTGCTGCCTTTTTTATTGTTGATATGCAAAATCCAATTAAATTAACCGCCGCTGCAACAACCTCGATCCCACGGTCAGTGATGTTGTTAATCACCCTGATTTACGCGTTCTCAGGTCTATTTGGCCATGATCCATGGAAAAATGATGATGCGGTCGGCTTTGGTGTGATGTGGACTTTAGCGCATGGCTCCATCAATGACTGGATACTTCCCCACCTGCAAGGAAGAGGGGTTTTAGTAGGTCCACCACTCCCTTATTGGTTAGGGGCAACTTCAATAAAAATTCTTGGTGGTCAAATTGGTGAGATTAATGCAGCTCGACTAGTTTCAGCAATCTGCTTTGTTATTAGTTCAATTAGTATTTGGTATGCAACCTACTTGCTTGCAAGAAGAACAGAAGTACAACCCATGCAGTTTGCCTTGGGTGGTCAACCTAGCGCGAAAGAATACGGAAAAACTTTAGCGGATGGCGCACTATTAATCTTTTTGGCTTGTGTAGGTTTGGCACAACGGGTGCATGAAGCATCCCCACTATTAGTCGAGTTACTCGGTGTTACCCTCTTAATTTACGGCATTGTAAGATCCTACGATAAGCCTTGGCAAGGAGGCGTCATTTCTGGCCTAGGGATGGTTGCAATTGGCTTATCGGGCATGTTGTGGACGGCAGTTTTTCTGTGGGTTGCAGCATTCATCGGTTTTTATACTCGGAAGAATATGCGCCTCACTGGGTGGATCGTTGGTTCACTTTTGATCACGACTGTAGGTCTTTCGAGTTGGCCAATCCTTTGGCACCTGATGAGCCTACCTCCTGAACAAATATCCAATGCATGGTTTATTTGGTTAGGTAGAGACCAACTTCAAGCGACTATTTCATTTGGTTCATTGGAGTTTTTATCAGTGAATTTTTGGGCTTACACTTGGCCAGTTTGGCCACTCAGCTTTTGGAGTCTTTATTTATGGAGTACTAGAGGAAAATCTGGGGTGAATGCTGCTCACCTTGTGATCCCCGGCTTGCTATTTGTAGCAGAGATTTTATTGTTTTTGCTATACAAAGATCTTAGCGAGCGTGACTTGATGTTACTTTCACCCCCAATGGCAATACTTGCGGCTTTCGGACTGCCGTTTTTACGACGAGGTCTCATCAGTTTTATTGATTGGTTATCACTGTTAACTTTCACTCTCGCAGGTGGATTTATTTGGGTTGTATGGTTTGCGAAAATGACCGGATATCCAAAATCTACGGCTGATAATATTGCACGTTATTTGCCTGGTTTTGTAGCACGCTTTAATTTTTTAGATTTATTTTTTGCTCTCATTATTACTGGAGTTTGGTTTGCCATTGTTCGTTGGCGAACATCTAGAGCACCTAAAGTAATCTGGCGTTGTTTAATTATTTCTACCAGTGGCACCATCCTATTATGGGTGTTATTAATGAATTTATGGTTACCAACAATTAACTATGCAAAAACCTACCAACCCGTTGCTATAAGGTTTGCAAAGGCACTTCCAGAAGATGCCAAATGTATCGATAGTAGCTTTTTAGGAGATGCGCAACTAGCTTCATTTCACTATTTCACCTCACTCAATTTAAGAGATGATGAAAGCTGTAATTACAAATTAACCCATAACTCTGAAGAAGCCCTGTCGTCAGAAATTCTTAATCTCTACAAGCTTGACCTTGTCTGGGAAGATCGTCGTGACAGCGATCGTGATGAGCGCTTGAGACTATACCGAGTTAGTAAAAACCAATAAAGTTCATATGAATACCCTTACACTCCCCTGGTATGCCCGTTTACGTCGTGACGTACCGCAAATTCTTCAACTAGCGATTCCTATTTTATTAGGTCAACTGGCCATCATCACCTTCGGTGTGATGGATACGGCGATGACAGCTAGGTACTCCACTGATGATTTAGCGGCGTTAGGCATGGCAGCTTCAATTTTCATTAGTATTTATGTTGGACTTACCGGTATTTTATCGGCCCTCAACCCAATCGGTGGACAATTATTTGGTGCAAAAAAATATCAGGCGATTGGTGAAGAAACGCGTCAAACACTATGGCTATCATTAATCTTAGCTGGGGTTGGGATGTTTGTATTAAACCACCCTGACCTCTTTATTGCAATTGGTGAAGTATCTCCGGAAATTGCCGAAAAAGCAAAGTTCTATTTGATGATCTTGTCTTTTTCCACCCCCGCAAATATGATCATGCGAACTTACATAGCACTTCACAATGCTATCTCCATGCCTAAAATGATTACCACTCTCCAAGTGATTGGCTTAATGTTAAAGATCCCTTTAAATTACCTATTTATTTTTGGTGGACTTGGCATACCAGCGATGGGCGGTCCTGGATGTGCCATTGCCACCTCCATTGTTCAGTGGTTTTGGGTCATTACTCTAACACTCATTATTTGGAATGGTTCATCGTATAAGCAGTTTCATATTTTTACAACTTTTAGTAAACCAAATCTTCGAAGAATTTGGGAGATTCTGAAGCTTGGCGCTCCGATTGGATTTAGTTACCTGATTGAGGTAACCTCATTTGCTTTCATGGCTTTATTTATTGCTAGATTTGGCACATCCGTATTAGCAGGACATCAAATTATTGCCAATATGGGTACAGTTATTTATATGGTCCCCTTATCTTTATCGATTGCGACCATGACCGTGGTTGCGCAGCATCTTGGCGCAAAAGATGATGTTAGATCTGAAGAGGTAGGTTGGTCTGCAGTTATTTTTAATGTGTTTGTCAGTGTTGTCATTGGCGCAATGGTTTGGATTTTTCAAGATACTCTTCTCAGCTTTTATGCGCCGAGAGAAGAGGCCAGATTGATTGCGAAACAACTGATCTTTTTTATTGCCCTCTACCAAGTCTGTGATGCCATGCAAGTGACTGCGGCATTTATTTTGAGAGGCTATAAAGTAGCATTTTGGCCAATGGTAATTTACGCTGGATCACTTTGGGGTATTGGTTTACTTGGAGGTTATTTAATGGCCTTTAACAAGCTTCCCCATGTACCTGAGATACTTCAAGGAGCAAAAGGGTTTTGGGCGGGTAATAGCATCAGCTTAGGCATTGCCGCCTTTTTCTTACTCATGCTATTCAAAATCACTGCGCGTAAAAAGCTGCATTGAAGTAGCAATCGAGCACCAAGCTCCTCTCGATGAAGATCGCGAGGAGCTCACTTAGTTAGCTGTTATGCCGCGAGCATCAACGACTTTACTTAAACTATCGATATCTTTTTGAACTCTATTTTTAAACTCGACAGATGTACTTGTTTGAGGTTTTCCCCCAAAGTCGATTAATCTTTGTCGCACATCGGCTTGATTCACTACCGCTAAAATTTCTTTATTCAGACGATTTGTTATATCACTTGATAAATTAGCGGGAGCCGCAACTCCTAACCAAGACTCAAATTGCACTCCAGGTAAGGAGTCTGCAACAGTAGAAGCACCTGCAATCGGACTCATGCCCTTTGGAGAAGTTACCGCTAATAATCTCACCCGCTTATCTTTTAACAAATTGGCGGTTAAGGTCATGGTGTCAATCATCAAATCAACTCTACCAGCAAGTAGTTCTTGAAATGGCTGAGTTCCCCCTTTGAATGGAACATGCACCACATCAACTTTTGCTTCTGAAAAAATCCACTCTGCCATGATATGCATAGCAGTTCCGACACCAACGGAAGAGTAAGTATATTTACCGGGCTCTTTTTTTGCAGCTGATAAAAATTCATCCAGAGTCTTAAATGGCGAATCTGGTGCGACTGTCAAAGCTAATGGGTAGGTTGTCACTGTACTGATCCAAGTGAAGTCATTGACAGCATCATAAGGGGAATTTTTACGCTTTAATGCAGCAATACTTGCATGACCACTCGGCACAAAAAACAGCGTGTAACCATCGGGTGTAGATTTAGCGGCTAAATCAGCTGCGATGATGCCACCCGCACCCGGATGATTTTCTACAATCACATTATGGCCAAGTCGGTCGCCTAAATTTTTGGCAATCAGCCTAGCGACGATATCTGAACCGCCACCTGGGGGATAACCCAGTAACATTTTGATGGGTTTATTTGGCCAAGTAGTTTGGGCACTGACCGCATTTGCCAGCAACAAACTTAGCAATAAGAGAAGTGATCCAAAGACTGTTACGCCATACCTTGTTTTAGAGGGATTCAAGAGCTTCTCCATAGTTTAAAGACCCATTAACTGATTCATTTTTTTTAACCAATCTTCTCGAGAACAAAACCCAGGTCTGGACTGAGCACTTGCTAAAGCCTTTGCCATGACTTCATCATCCGGCAAATTTAAATCAATCGGCTCGCGCACGGGTTGTTCACAATACCAAGGAGTATCGATGAAAATTTCTACACGGTTATTTTCGGGATCACGTAAATAGATCGACAAGGCATTGCCGTGACAAATACTTACACAATCTTTCGTGTCGGGATGACTCATTGCCCGTGCTTGAAAAAGTCGCAAATACTCTAAATTCGGTACCCGAAAAGAAATTTGATTTACCACACAGAAATCAATGGTTGCAGGACGACCCGTGGCCATCACGATCTGATGATGCTCTAGGGGGTTTCTACTCAAAAAGACTAACTGCACATCTGCTAATTGTCCTTTATCAGTAATACGAAAATCCAAAACCTCCTGATAGTAATTGGACATTACGGCAATATTATTCACAAAGATACCCATGTGACTTAGTTGAATCGCCTCTGGAGGCAGATGGGTTTGGATTTTTGTCATTCCGATTTACTCAGCTTTGATGTTGTTATCTTTAATCTATTTAGCATACTTCACTTTTTCTAATTCTAAGAATTTTTTTGCTTCTTCGGGTTGAATGATCATTGGCTCGATATCTAAACTTGCCAACCTTTCCTTGTCATCATTAGATTAACGCCAGCGGGACCCAAGTTACCAATCGTTAAAACAGACCCATCTTTTAGCTGATTCGCAGCATGTTGCATACCAATTGCCTCTGCTATACCTAGACGATTTTCAAGCACGACAGGTTGAGACCAAATATCGCTTAGTTGTTGGCCAACAATGCGGGTAATTAAATCTGAACTACCACCAGTTGAATCGGTTACAACTACTTTGATGGGCGCATTTGGAAAGTTATTCGTATGGGCTGTGGCTAAATTTGAGATCGCCAAAACACAAGCAACTAAAGTCACACCACTTAAATAAAATTGAAAACGCTTTAAAAGCATCCAAAACAAAATTAATCCCCAATTATTTATGTATTTATATTTATTCCTAATTTTTATTAGGATGATAATTTTCAAGTCAAAATATCTTATCATGTCGTATGATATTGCTAAATTGATTATTCACTAACTACTTGAGAGACGCCTTGCTATGCAATCCCCTAACCCTTTAGGTAAATCTGATCAAACTTTGTCTAGAAATATGACTTTACTCGCCCACCATGAACTGAATGGGTTCGGTGGTCTTGGCGAAGGAATCAGTTTACAAATCACCAATGATGGACGACGTATTTTGTGGGTGGCTCATGAGTCAGCTCCCAAGAACTTTAGTGGTATTGAAGTTACTGACCCCAAAAACCCAAAATTGATTGTGCAAACGGACTTGCCGCACATGCAAGTTCGATCAAATTCATTAGATGTTTTTGGCAATATTTTGGCTGTCGCTTACCAAACACAGGTCGTTGGTTTAAAACCTGCCGGCGTAGACCTATTTGATATTAGTAACCCTGAAGAGCCTAAACTTTTATCTCATTTTGATTGCTCCGGTCCTCACTCTAGAGGAGTGCATGCCCTATGGTTTGTGGATGGTAAATACATTCACATGTCATCCGGTTCAGAAGATTTTGAACCAACGCATCCTTTAGATGACCAGTTTTATAGAATTCTGGATGTTTCTGACCCAACCCAACCATTTGAGGCAGGTCGTTGGTGGTATCCAGGTACACGTAAAGGTGATAGCAGCCCGCCGCCACCAAGAATGCCAAAACTAGATACTGGTTATCGGGTTCATAATACGAACGTATTTCCAAGAGAGCCAAACCGTGCTTATGTTGGTTATATCGACGGTGGCGCATTTGTCTTAGATATTTCAGATATGAAAAACATCAAAGTGATTTCACACTGGAATCACTCACCTCCTCTCAATGGCTTTATTCACACTGTTTTGCCATTGTTTGATCGTGGCCTGTGGATTGTCAGCGATGAGTGTGTGATGGATGATGGTGCCGATTGGCCTAAATTAGTTTGGGTAGTTGATGCTAGAAATGAAGAAAATCCAGTTTCGATTGGTACTTTCCCCATGCCAAACCCTGAGGTCTTTACAAAACGAGGTGGTCGCTTTGGCGCCCACAACTTGCATGAAAATCTGCCTATTCCAGGATCATTCTATTCAGACACCATCATTATTGGTACCTTCTTCAATGGTGGTGTAAGAGTCTTTGATACCACCAATCCTTATCGCGTTGAAGAAATTGCTTACTACGTTCCTGGTGCTCCAAAAATGTCCCCCGCTGGAGCGATTCAAATAAACGATGTTTTTGTGGATGAAAATGCCATTGTTTATGCGATTGATCGTTTTGGTGGAGGGGTCTACATCTTAGAAATGAATATTTAATTGTGAATTTCAAGAGAGATGTCATTTCTGGCAAGATCCCGGTAACGATAATTACTGGATTTTTAGGCAGCGGTAAAACCACTCTGATTCGACAACTGCTGGTTCATCCTTCGATGAATAAAGTAGCAGTTGTCATCAATGAAATTGGCGAAATTGGGATTGATCAAGACTTAGTGACCTTAAGTTCAGAGAGTATTTCACTGTTAGCCAATGGTTGCATTTGCTGTTCAGTAAGAACGGACATGCAAGAGACTCTCAGAGATTTGTTTACTCGCAGGACCATTGGTGATATTTTCGATTTTGATCGGATTATTATTGAAACGACTGGCCTAGCAGATCCTGCACCGATATTACAAACATTGGTCAGTGATACCTTGTTAGAAGCACAGTTTAGATTCGACGGATTAGTGACGTTAGTGGATGGGGTGAATCTTCCTGATCAGCTCAACACTTTAAAAGAGCCTGAAAAACAATTAGCCATTGCTGATCGAATTTATATTACTAAAACAGACTTAATCGATCCGCCTCAAATGGATGAGGTCATTCAATTGATTCGAACCATCAATCCCTCGAGTCCAATCAGAAACATTGTCCATGGCAACATTGATCCTAATGAATTAATGGGGATTGGCTTGAGTTCCACGAAGGCAAGTGAAAAAACCTTGACCTTTTTGGGTGAAAATCAAAGCCAACTGAATGAAAAGTATCTGGGGGATTTTGCAAACCGCCACTCCAGCAATATCAAAACAGAAACACTTCGTTTTAAAACACCTTTCACTTGGGAAGCTTTCTCTTCTGCGCTTGACTTATTAACTACCCTTCGAGGTGTTGACTTGCTCCGCGTCAAAGGGATCATCAATGTTGAGGATAAGCCCATTGTGATACAAGGGGTTCAACATATTTTTCACCCACCCGTCACTCTTGATCGGTGGCCTAGTGAGGATCATGATTCGCGGATTGTTTTTATTACAAGGAATATCCCCAAGGAAGTCTTAAAAAATTTATTTGAGATCGTCACACAAGTTGTCAAACCTGCTTAACTTTGTCCCATTAACACCAGCGAACAAAATAGGATATAACATGTTAAAAAATACTACCCAAGATATTGAAGCACTACAAGGGAAAAAATTTGATGAGCAACTCAGTAGAAGAGACTTTATTAAAACGACCTCATTAGGAACCCTTGGGGTTGGATTTGCCACTTGTTCTGATGCCATCAAAGCGCAAGCGATTAAAACTGATTTTGAAGGCATTGAAGCGAAAGAAGATACGGTAAGCTATCAAGATTCAAAGCTACCGATTTATGTTGCATATCCCAAAAATGCTAAGGGACCACTACCGCTAATCATCGTTATTAGTGAAATTTTTGGTGTACATGAATATATTGCCGATGTAACGCGTCGCTTCGCGAAGTTAGGTTATTTCGCGGTTGCCCCTGAGTTTTTTTATCGTGCTGGCGATCCCTCAAGCATGGGAACAATGGCTGAACTTTATAGCAATATCATTTCTAAGACTCCTGATATCCAAGTTTTAAGAGATATTGAGGCGGTCATTGAATGGTCTAAAGGTAAAAACATTAATCCTAACAAGATTGCAGTAAACGGCTTTTGTTGGGGTGGTCGAATTGTTTGGTTAGCATGTGAACGAGTAGAAAAAATAACTACCGGTATTGCTTGGTATGGTCGACTGAGCGGTGAAAAATCCCTGAATAATCCAACCCATCCAATCGATGGAGCAAATCAATTAAGTGCTCCCGTACTCGGTTTATATGGTGGCAAAGATACGGGAATTCCAACTCAGCAAGTTGAAAAAATGTCTGATTTATTAAAAGTACAAAATAATAATATAGCTGCTAAAAACTCAAAGTTTGTAATTTATCCAAATTCAGGCCATGCATTTCATGCCGACTACCGACCAAGTTATAACCCCACTGATGCCAAGCTTGGCTGGGACGAAGCGACTAAATGGTTGAAACTGCAAGGTTTTTAATTTTTGCTTTCTAAATATTTTAGAGCAACATAAGCACCGCCAATAAAACCGGTAATGGCAATCAGGGAGCTGATGGATAGAGTCGAAATACCACTCAGCCCCTGCCCAAAAGTACAACCAAGAGCTGTAACGCCCCCCACTCCCATCAGCGCGGCTCCAACCAAGTGGCGACTCAGATCAGAAAAACTGGTAAACCCCTGCCAGCGCCAAGTCTGATGAAAGTTCACAGCAAGAAATGAGCCACCCATCATGCCAAAAATACTCACAATACCCAAAGTTACTTTCTTCGAGGCATCACTAAATAAGGTGAGATAGTCGAGCAAATAAGCTATCGGTGCCACAAATGAAACCATTTCAAGACGATTCGTATTCGTTGCTAAATAAGCTTTCTCTAAAGTATTAGGATCCTCTTCAAGAAAACCGAAATAACCTACTAACAGCCAAAAACAAATAATACATATCCCAACAAACAAACCAATCAGGCAGTTTTCCAAGGTCCAAAACTTCTTATCCACAAAAACCCAGAGTATTAGACTTAGGCCGATCAGGATAGTCATCACTAAAGTAACAAAGGGGCTGAAATGCAAAAGCTGTTGGAAAATACTCATTAGATCTTGATTGGATGGCAGAGTAAAAAAAACTTGATCAACGGTATTGACGCGGATGACCGCAAAAATTCCCCGCAGGGTCATCTGAGCAAATAAGCCCGTAAAAATGACCACAACTAAAGCACGAATACTACCGCTCCCAATGCGCATTAGATTACGTCCTGCGCATCCGGAAGCAAAAACCATCCCAAAGCCAAACATGAGACTACCCAGTAAGACGGATAACCACAGTACCTTAGGGGCAACATAAATAGAGTCATCCAGAATAATCAATTGAAAATATTTTAAGAAACCAACGCCTAGAATGGATACTGCAATTGCCAATACCCACTGACGCGCGCGAGTAAGGCTGCCCATCAGAAAAAAATCACTTATAGCACCCATCGTACAAAAATTAGTTCTCTGCATGATGTAACCAAGCATTAAAGTGGTACAAAAAGAACCACCTAAGACTAAGTAATAGATTATTTCTGGATTAGTTACATTCATCATTGATTAGTACCAATATTTTTAAGGTTTAATTTTAGCCTTTTATTGAACTCGATTAATCAATGCTGATTTTCTTTTCTTTGATAACTTTGGACCATTCATTAATTTGAGATTTAACAAACTCTTGAGACTGCTGTGGACCGCCGGTAAAAATCTCACCTCCTAAGCTGAGAATTTTTGCTTTTACTTCAGGGGTTTGTAGTACTTTAGCGAGTGCTTCCGAGATCTTTAGAGAAAGCTCATCAGAAATCCCACTGGGAGCAAATACTGCGTTCCATTCATACACTTCATATTCTGGCACGCCAGCTTCTACCATCGTTGGAACATGGGGCATAGAGGATGCTCTTTTTTTACTAGTCACAGCTAGTGCCATTAACTTTCCTGTATCAACATATTGCTTGGTAGACGCAACACTACCGAAAAATACGGGAACCTGTCCCCCCAGCACATCATTTAATGCTAATCCAGCTCCTTTATAGGGAATATGCTGCATTTGTACCCCAGATCTCAACTCAAACAGTACTCCCGACAAATGTTGAGCTGAGCCATTGCCGGAAGATGCATAAGAAATACTATCAGGTGCTTTTTTGGCAAGGTTTACTAAATCTTTTGCAGAACGAGCAGGAAAACCAGGATTGACGAGCAATACGTTAGGATATTGAGCAATTACACCCAAAATCTTGAAATCTTTCAACGTATCGTAAGGGAGTTTATTGAAAAGACTCGGATTCACTGCAAAGGAAGACGCATCAAGCATCAGCGTGTAACCATCTGGATTTGATTTAGACACATAATTTGCTGCAATCTGCCCACTTGCACCAGGCTTATTTTCCACAATGATGCTTGTCCCTAAAAACTTTCCTAAAGGCTCTGCAATCGTTCGCGCCATAATGTCAGCCGTTCCTGCTGGCGGATAGGTTACCACTAAAGAAATCGGTCGATTAGGCCATTGCTTAGTTTGAGCAAAAATAGGTGCCGCAGAAAGTAAGCTCAAGCAAACAAAAAACGTTGAATAAGGTTTCAAGCTGCATATTTTCAAACAGTTAAACGCGTGCATGATAGTTTTTATAAAAGTTAGAAAAACTAATTTAAACAGTTATCGCAATGAAAGCAAGTAATGTTTAGTATGAACCGTCTGAATGTTGAAAGGCCACTCTAGTTAACATTTTCAAGAAAATCATACAATAGGGAGATTGAACGTAAACAGGTAAAATTAAATTAGCTAAAATCAAGCAACATTAAGTTTTCATTTCTTATCCTATTCATCACTTCCATATCTAGATTACATCAATTAATGAAAATTTTTAAAACGGCCGAGATACAGCAAGGAATCAATGATATGTTAGGTCCCTCGCTAGGGATTTTTACTTGGTCTATCGTCTTAAATCTGGCAATTATCAAAACTGGCTTTGCCATATTCCATACCATCGTAATGTCTTTCACTGTCTATGCAGGTTCGGCACAACTTGCATCGATCCCCTTAATTAATGGTCATTTTCCGATTTGGATCATTTTATTAACCACGATTGTTATTAATTCACGCTTTATTGTTTATAGTGCGGCGATTGCCCCCCACTTTCAACACCTGTCCTTCCCGCACCGATGTCTGATTGGTTTTTTAAATGGCGATATCTCTTTTGCTGTATTTTCAAAAAAATATCCCACGGCAGATACGAATGACTCAAAAAAAAGTATCTATCAGTATTTTTTAGGCTCAGCCATGATGAACTGGCTAGTATGGCAACTTGGGCTCGGGGTGGCCTTATTCTTTGGGATGCAGATTCCTGATGAATGGAATTTTGCCTTTGCGGGTACTTTAGTATTAATTTGTTTGATTACGCCCAACATTAAAACCCCGAAAGAAATTACGATCGGATTAGTATCCGTTTTAGTCGCTATTTTAACGATTAACTTACCCTATCGACTCGGCATTCTAAGTACCGTTTTAGCGGCAATGTGCTCAGGATTTTTAATTGAACAACTTCAGAGGAAAAATGCCTGATATCTATTTTTGGTCTTGCATGATCACCTTAAGTCTTGTAACTATTTTTACAAGAAGCTTTTTTCTCACTATTGGTGCAAATCTCAAACTCTCACCCAAGATCAGAAATTTGATTCAATACGCCCCTACGGGTGCCTTAATAGCGATTGTGATTCCAGAATTATTTTTTGAAAAAGATATTGTGACTAAGAGCTATCAATTTGCCATGCATTCAGCCCAAATTTACGCAAGTATCGCAACGATTGTGAGCTATTACCTATCAAAAAGTATGTTATTAAGCCTTTCAATTGGTATGTTAATTTTGACTTTAGTTACTAACTACCTCAGCTGAACAACGAAAAATAATCCACCTGCCAAGGTAGATTATGCTGAATTTAAGTTTAATTTTTATAACAGTCTCACATTAAACAACTCATACTCCCTAAGCTTTGATTCATTTGAGTTTTTTTATATTTTTGTACTTTATAATTCTAATAGTTTAAAAAAATATAGTTATCATTAATGAATGTGGCAAAGTTTAAAGAAGAACTTGATAAACTTTGCAAGATTAAGTAATTGAGAGTACGAGGAATATAAATAAACAATGTTAATTCGTTTGAAAACAATGAACCCACCTGTTCGTTTACAGCAATTTCTATTTCTATTTTTGCTGATCTCCGTCTCTCCAACTAAAGCACAAGATATAGAGGCTGAAAAATTATTAACGAATCAAGGCTATTACTTTTTATCAATAAAAGATGATTATCATGCCACTCAGGTTTGGAATAAATTAATTTTGCTCAATGCTAAAGATGAAAATGCATTGTATGGGCTTGGCGTCATTGCGGTTAACCAAAAAAAAATAAACATTGCTAATCAGTATTTAAACCAAATTAAAGCAGTTAATCCGAAAAGTCTATTAGCAACTCAATTACAACAAGAAATTCAACTCAGCTCACCCGCTTCACAAAAATTAATTACAAGTGCACGCGCAGCAAGTGAGTCTGAAAACCCAGAAAAAGCCGTCGGATTATTTAAACAAGCGCTCGGAGAAAACGAACCCCAAGGTCAAATTGCGCTTGAATATTACAACCTATTAGCTAGAACACAAAATGGCAAAGATGCTGCAATTGAAGGTCTAAGTCGGCTTAGCAAGGAGTCACCAAGTGACACGCGTATGCAACTGCAATACGCCAAACTTCTTATTACCAGAGAAAGCTCAAGAGCCGCTGGTTTAGAGATTTTATTTAAGCTGAGTAAAGATAAGTTGTATGGCGTTGAGGTGAACGAATTAATTCGCAGTGCCCTCGTGTGGGCGACCGTCGCTCCTGCAACCCTATTCACCTATTATCAACAATTCTTAAAAACCAATCCTGATGATGCTGAGGTCAAAGCTGCTTATACTGCGGGTTTAAATAATCAAAGAAGATCTGGTGGTTACACTGATATTCGTCAAACTCCTGAATATTTAGAAGCAAGCAAAAATCTACAAACGGCGAAGACACTGAGAGATCCAATTGCAATAGATCAAACATTAAGAGCGATGTTGCAATTAATGCCGAATGACCCATGGCTTCGACTAGATTTAGCAAAAAATTACCTCACACTGAGAAAAACTGCAGAAGCAAATGCAATTATTGAAGAATTAATCGCCGCACAACCTAAAAATCCAGAAGCAATTTTTGCCTATTCGCTTTTTCAATCGTCCACTGGTAACTGGCGTAAAGCTTTATCAGTTGTAGAAGAAATTCCTAATAAATCTAGAACAGCTGAAATGGCAGTATTTCAAAAATCAGCTTGGATACATGCGCAAGCTCAACTATCTAAAGAATTATTTGACTCGAATAAAGTGGCCCAAGCAAATAGCTTACTTTTAAAAGTTGAGCAGCATCTTGATAAAGATGAATCCGGTATCGTTACATTGGTGAATGCTTATAACGAAATTGGGGATACCAAGCGTGCATTAAATCTAATTCGTAAAAAAATTGCTGATAACAAAGCGGCCTCAAATGACCTTTTAATTTCTTATGCAAATATCCTTTTAGCAACCAACCAAAGCATTGAATCTTTTGGTGTATTGCAACAGTTAAAGACACGCTCACTCACTCAAGAACAAAAAATTGCATTTGATGAAACGAGTTTTAACTATACGATTAAGCAA
This sequence comes from Polynucleobacter kasalickyi, assembly GCF_900176405.1. Lineage (GTDB taxonomy): Bacteria > Pseudomonadota > Gammaproteobacteria > Burkholderiales > Burkholderiaceae > Polynucleobacter > Polynucleobacter kasalickyi. The sequence goes on from NZ_FWXJ01000007.1 coordinate 31,298, forward strand.
GCTGAATTGATGAGCAAAATACCTAGTAAAAGTAAAAATGCCGTCATCCTACTTGAGCAATTAAAAGCCAACAATGCAGACAGCGTTTTTTTGCAAGAAACCCTAGCTAGAGCCTATTCCAATATAGATAACTTCCAAAAGTCGCAAGCAATCTTCGAACTGTTAATCGAGAACGACCCACAAAGAAGCTCTCTTTATCCAGAGTTAGCCTCAGTTGCTATTCAAAACAAGAATCTAACTCTAGCCAACCAAACGATTGAAACCTATTTAAGATTGGAAAAAGATAATCCCGAAGCTTACTACAATGTGGCAAAACTTTATCGCATGATGGGTAAAGGCTATCGCGCCCAATACTACGCCGAAAAATCAGTCCAGTTGTCGAACAATCTGCCAGATTATACAAAGCCGTCAACAAGTTTCACTAGTTCAGTCTCACCAATGACGCTCGGAACTTTGCCGGAGAAGTATTTAAAGGATTTTGCAACGGCAAGACCAGCCTTGGCAAAAGCGAAACCTAAGCCGAATCAAACAGTGGTGGAAGAAGCCGTTTTAGTCGGTACCACCAGTTACGATGTTCAACTCCCTGCTCCAACAAAGTTAACAGGTAATGACTTGTCTAGCCAACCGATAACATATAGTAAGCGTGTTTCACAAAATGAACTCAACGATATTCGTCAAGAACGTACTCCAGAAGTATTAGTTGGAACCATTTTCAGAGGACGAAATGGTGACCCTGGTAAAGCAGCTATTAAAGACTCCCAGATGCCAATTGAGGTGAGGTTTCCAATCGATGATGCCAAGGTTAGCATCAGAGTTTCACCAGTCAACATTAATGTAGGAACATTACAAAACAATGCTTATAGTCAGTCCACTTTTGGTGGTGGGCCTGATGCTCTAGTTGCCCAATTGAATGGTCAAGCCGCCCCTTTGGGCGATCAAACAGCAACTGGTGTTGGGTTATCGGCTAGTGCAACTCAAAACGGTATTACCGTGGATGCGGGTGTAACGCCACTCGGCTTTTTATTCTCCAAGTTTACTGGTGGCATCAAATATGAAGGTAGTTTGGATGCTCAAAATTCAAATTTTATCGCCGTAAATGCATCGATTCGACCTGTTACCGATAGCATCCTTTCTTTTGGTGGCATGACCGACTCTCGGACCGGAGAAACTTGGGGTGGGGTTACTTCCACCGGTGGTAGAGTTGGTTTCACCCATTTGTTTGGAGATCAAAAACAATATGGCTATTTTATTTCTGGTGCGTATCATCAACTCGAAGGTACCAATGTTGACTCCAACTCTCGCAAAGAAATAGTCACTGGTGTCTTTAAAACGATTTCACAAACTGCAAACTCCTCATTTAAGCTCGGTGTTAGTGGCAGTGCTGTAGGATTTGATAAGGATTTAAGCTATTACACGATTGGTAATGGCGGCTACTTCAGTCCACAAAAATTTATTACCCTATCTGTGCCCTTTACTTTCGAGAAACAGGGCTATGACTTCAGATACTCATTGCAAGGAGCATTTGGCTGGCATCAATTTACGCAAGATGGTAATGTATTTTTCCCAACAGATGCAGCTAGGCAAAGTCAAGCGGTTGACACCATGGCAAATAACCCCTTGGTATTTGGAAATAATACGGCGGTTTATCCAGGTTCAACCCAATCCGGTTTTTCTTACAACCTGTATGCAGCGTCTGAATATCAGTTAGCCCCTCAGTTTTTCCTAGGCGGCATTTTATTATTAGATAACTCAGGTAACTACCGTCAATGGAGTGCAGGCTTATCACTGAAATACACGTTTGAAAATATGAACAGGGCTTTGACATTGCCGGTAAATCCATTACTTTCGCCATACTCTCCACTAGCCCAGTAGTTTAGCGATCAAACTCATTGAACTTCATATTTAGCAAATTATTTGTAATGTAAGTTTTTAAGATAAACGAATTTGAGAACTTTTAAAAATAGGTACTTCCTTGAAAATATTAAAACACTCATTCAGCTCTACTTTAAGAAGGTTGGAACTATTCCTAATCGAAAGGATTAATTGGAACAACAATCTAGTTATTTTTTTGATGCTGGCAGCGGTACTACCTTTCTTATTTTTAATCATCGCAATTCCTTTAGAAGAAAATGATCAAATTGCTTTTGGTATAGCTATTTGTCTGGTAAGTCTGATTGTTGGACGAGTTTTTAATAGTCGCTTAATTGTTATTATTCTCATTTTGTCTTCTGTCACGATGACAGCTCGTTATTTTTACTGGCGAGTCACTTCCACTCTCGGTTTTACGCAACCGATAGAATACGTTTTAGGTTTCTTATTATTGTCGGCAGAGATTTACGGGGTAACCATTATGAGTTTAGGTTACTTCCAAAGTATTTGGCCGGTTAAAAGAACATTGGTAAAACTGCCAGATAATGAGGCGTTATGGCCAACCGTTGATATTTTTATACCAACTTACAATGAGCCACTCAGTATTGTGAGTACCACTATTCTTGCAGCACAGTCCATTGATTGGCCGCTCAATAAGTTAAATATTTATCTGTTAGATGACGGCAACCGAGAGAGTTTTAAAAAATTTGCCCAAGATGCCGGCGTTCATTATTTAACCAGGACTGAAAATACGCATGCTAAAGCGGGCAATTTAAATGCTGCTTTAAAAAGGTCTAAAGGCGACTACGTTGCTATTTTTGATTGCGACCACATTCCTACTCGGTCTTTTTTACAAATGACGATGGGGTGGTTTTTAAAGGATCATAAATTAGCGGTAATGCAAACCCCCCATTACTTTTTCTCTCCAGATCCGATCGAAAGAAACTTAAAAGTTCATGGTCATATTCCAAATGAAGGTGAGTTGTTTTATGGTGTCGTTCAAGAAGGTAACGATTACTGGAATGCTTCCTTCTTTTGTGGATCATGCGCTGTTTTAAAACGCTCTGCCCTTAACGACATTGGGGGTATAGCAGTCGAAACGGTGACAGAAGATGCACATACCGCCTTAAAGTTGAGTAGAAAAGGCTACAACCTTGGCTACATTTCTGTGCCACAAGCGGCCGGACTTGCTACAGAAAGTTTAAATGCACACGTTAACCAAAGAATTCGTTGGGCTCGCGGGATGGCGCAAATTTTTAGAATTGATAACCCATTTTTTGGCAGGGGTTTAAAGCTGGGACAGCGGCTTTGTTATGCGACGGCCATGCTGGGCTTCTTCTACAGTGTACCAAGGTTAATTTTCCTGATTGCCCCAATGGCCTATCTTATTTTTGGTTGGGAAATTTACCAAACCTCAGCCATGTCCGTCTTTATTTATGCCTTACCGCATTTATTTATGGCTCAAGTTGCTGGACATAAAATTCAAAATCAGTTCAGACATTCATTTTGGGGAGAAATTTACGATACTCTACTTGCCCCCTATTTGCTCTTACCTGTCCTAGTAGCAATGATTAATCCCAAGGCAGGAAACTTTGGGGTTACTAGGAAAGGTGTCACTAGATTCGAAAAAAATCATTTTGACTTCCCAATTGCAGCCCCTACCCTAGCGCTATTAGGGTTTAATTTAATCGGTCTTGGCTTCGGTATATTTCATAATGTTTATTTAGAGCATGGCAATCTTCAAACGACTTTTTTAAATCTATTTTGGGTAATATTTAATATCGTTATTCTCCTAACGTGTTTATATATCGCCTATGAATCCAAAGAATTGAGATCAACACCTAGGGTAGAGATGGAACTACCCGCCGCTATTTATCTCCCAAACGGAAAAACCCTGTATGCTTCAACCCGTGATTTTTCTAGCAAAGGCTTTTCTCTTCAACTGCCGCCAGGTTATGAATTAAAGGCAGGAAAAACGATTGAAATCGGAATCTTTCGTGGCGTAGAAGAAATTCGTCTGCCATTCGAAGTTAAAACAGGTGGCAACATATTAGGGTTGCAAATCGGTGATTTAAGTGTTCAGGACCAACGTAAATTAGTTGAAGTCACTTTTAGTCGTGCAGATAATTGGGCGCAAAACTGGGGGATTAACCGTCAAGTAAACCCACTCACCTCTTTTAAAGAGTTAATGGGACATGCTCTCCTTAATCACAGAAGACTTAGTCCCTCTAAAAAATTAAAATAAATATAACTCATTATGTCTGCCAAATTTATCCGGATTGTATCTTTCATTCAGTTAATTGCATTTTGTCAATTAAGTTTATTTCCCTTGCTTAGTTTGGCAAAAGATGAACCGCTTAACGCCAACCCTGATCAATATATATCGGTGAAGTCACCATCCCTAAAAGACTACAACATTCCACTTCGATTATTAGGTGCTCCTACTCCGATTAGTTTAAAAGGTAGTGATGATCAATTTGAGATTGGCTTTAACTTTCATATTGATGAACTTGTTACAAAAGCAGAGTTAAACCTTGCTTATTCGTACTCAAAAGCACTTTTAAATGAGTTGTCTCAAATCGATATTTTGGTGAATGGGCAACTCATTGAATCCTTATCTGTCGATAGCTCTCAGGGCGATAAGGTTCTGACCAAGGTCATTACGATTCCAGCCCAATTAATCGCCGATAAAAATACCATTAAATTTCAATTTAATGGTCACTATGCCTCGGAATGTGAAGACCCTAAAGATTCAAGACTATGGGCAATTATTGATAATGCAAGCACGCTAAAACTAGCTGTGAATCGTTTCCATCTTAAAAATAATTTAAACCATTTCCCTCACCCCTACGTCGATGATCAAAGTTTAAGAAAAGGAAAATTACCATTCTCTTTTATTGGTAATGTGGATCGTAATACTTTAGAAGCAGCTGGAGTATTAGCGTCCTATTTCGGCACATCTGAGTACGGCACTCACCGATACGAAGCTTTATTTAATGATATTCCAAAGTCTGGGCATGGCGTTTTGTTCGTGTCCGATGTGAACCAACTTTCACTCCTAGGCATCAATTTTCCAGAGGAGGTGGGCATTTTAGAAGTAACAAATCCTAGAGATCCCTATGGTAAATTATTAATTTTCAACGCAAAGAATGGCTCATTCACAAAAATCAATGTAACGAACTTGATTAATAATGTTGGCAAGTTAGACGGCGATAGAATCAATTTCACCAAAGCTCCGACCATTGCCAAGCGTGAACCTTATGATTCATCTGCTTGGATCTCTGGCAAAAGACCTTTAAAGTTTAGTGAGATCATTCCTAGTAGTGACAACCTGGGTTCCTCAGGTTACGGCGATAGCCGTATTCCTCTTGCGTTTGAGTTGCCGCCTGACTTGTTCGGTTTAACTTACAAGGATGGTGTGGACTTTCATTTAAAGTACCAATACACCGTTCTTGAAAAAAATCCGAATGCACAGTTAATTATTTATGATGAGAAAAAATTCATTAAACAGTTACCCTTGTTTCCTCAGGTAAAGAACGATTCCTATAAATTTTTACAACCACTGTTAGGTTCAAGGGCTAACCAACCGACAACCATTGATAACAATACCTTTTTCAACCAAGTAAGCTTTAGCACCCCTGTAACCAATCAAGTCAATAATGTTCAACTGAGAAGTTATTTCAATTACGATACCCAACCCGTATTGAATTGTAATGTTGCCCCAGAGCAGACCTCGCTCTACAAGCAAAATATTGATCCAAACTCTACTGTAGATATTTCAAAGCTCTCACATTTCATCAAAATGCCGAACTTGTACTCTTTTAGTCAAAAGGGCTTTCCTTATTCTGTAATGGCTGACTTATCAGATACAGCAATTATCATTCCTTCGTCGCCGAATCAAAGCGAAGTCACTAGTTATTTAAATGTCCTTGGTTTTTTAGGTTCTACGGTTAAAAACCCCGCCTACAATATGAGCCTTAGGTTAGATAATGATTTCAAAGATATTGAGCAAAAAAATCTTATTTATCTTGGCATGAATAATGAGTCAATGCTTTACAAAACATGGAAAATTGAACGCTATTTAAGTCGCTTTTACTCCGGTAGTACTCAAGATGGTTTTACAGCCAAAATTAAAAACTTCTTTAATTTTTTTCAAGCTGATGATGGTATCCACTCTTTAAAAAACCATAGTAAAGCTGCTTTTCTGGTCAGTTTTAAGTCGCCCTATAACAGCAATAAAAGCGTAGTTGTATTTGCTAGTCAAGACCCAGCCAATTTAACTGCAATCACAGATGCCCTTCAAGAAAAGGCCAGTAAAGGAATTTATATTAAGGGCTCAATTTCTGAGTTCACCAATAAATCGATTAATGCGGCTGATGTGGCTGAAACCTACTATGTGGGCAAACTCAAACCGTTTGAAAGTATTTTTTGGTATTTTAAAAACCACCCATTGACATTAACCGGTCTTACTTTTTTTGCATTATTTATCATTAGCTTGATACTTTATTTTGCACTGAGGATGAACGTTAAAAAACGAGTATCACACCATTAAATACTCGCCAATTGAATCACCTAATCCAAAGAGAAGAAATGTCAGAAAAAAAAATTAATTCTTTACTACATACTTTCTGTACGGTATGCATTAGTCTGACTTTATCTTTTTTTTTGAATACAGAACAGGTTGTTGCAGCTGAAACCTTGACGAATCATCTCGGGTGTCAAGCGAACCAATGGGAGCTTTGGGAACATTACAAAAAACAATTTCTACAAGAAGATGGGCGAATCATCGACTATGCCACACCAATTGAACACTCTACTTCTGAAGGCCAATCTTATGGCATGATGTTTTCCCTCATCCATAATGACCCAGAAAATTTTCAAAGAATTTGGAACTGGACGCTTGCCAATTTATTCGATAACGATCTAAATAACAATTTACCTGCTTGGCAGTGGGGGAAAAAAGCCGATAATACCTGGGGAGTAGTTGACTTTAACTCAGCCTCAGATGCTGATTTATGGTTTGCTTATGCTCTTCTTGAAGCTGGTCGTATCTGGAAGAATAAAACCTATACAACTCAAGGACTCCAAATGATTAACCTCATTGAAAAAAGAGAGTTTATAGATCTTCCTGGCTTTGGAAAAATGATTTCTACAGGATATATTAAAAAAGCCAGTTTAAATAAGACAAAATGGTCACTGAATCCAAGTTATTACCCTTTACCTCTGTTAAGAAGAATTGCAGCAGAAAGGAATAACTTGCAATGGGACGAAATCGTTGCCAATGTTCCTAGAGTGATTCGAGAAGGCAGTCCTAAAAAATTTCCCGCTGACTGGATTTACTACAAACTTAATGATGGAGATATTCCTGAATTCTACTTTGACCAAACCCGAGGACAAAAAAGTAGCTTTGATGCTATCAGGGTCTATTTATGGGCTGGAGTGACTCATCCGGATGACCCCCTCCGGAAAGATATTCTGTTGTCAATTTCAGGAATTATTAATGCAATTACGATTAAAGGATACGTTCCTGAAAAAATTGACGCCTTTACCGGGGAGATTATTAATAATGCTTACTCTCCCTTTGGGTTTTCTGCAGCTGTAGCACCCTATTTTTACGCGATTGGTCGCAAAGAAACGGCTCAAAGCCAAGTATCAAGAGCTAATTGGATGATTAAGAAAAGTCAATCGCCTGAAAATGCGAATACGAATAGGTTACGTTATTACGATTACTCTTTGAGTTTGTTTGGCCTAGGATTTACCGAAGGTTTTTACCGCTTCAATCTCAATGGCTTCTTAGAAACGAGTTGGATGCACAATAATTGTGCAAAATTTAATGTAACTTATCAATAAATGTTGTTTTTTTAAGATTCTTTTTATAATATTTATTTCACAATCAATGATTTGTCCAAATTTAACATCGTTATAATAAAATTTATTTATATTTAATTAGTGCTTTTCACTTTAAATCATTATTTGGAGTTTTTTTGAAATTTTCCCCTTTAAAATTAACAGCTTGTACTTTACTGCTGGCAAGCTCTCCAGTCGCCTTTTCTCAGGCTGATAGTGCCTTTAAAGTATTATCCGATCAAGCCCAGTTTTGGCAGTCCAAGGGTGATTATGCAAAGGCTGCACAATCTTGGAAAAAAATCTTATTAATTGATCCTGCAGATGACAAGGCATTGTACGGACTTGCTATTAGTGAGTTAAATAGTAAAAATCCTGAGAACGCTAAAAGTTACCTTGCGAAGTTGAAATCCGTATCGCCAAATAGTAAATATATTATTTCTCTGGAGCAAGAAATCGTTCTTCGTAGCACGAACTCTGGTACCTTGATTGAGTCAGCAAGAAAAGCAAGTCAACGCGGTGACGTTGAGAAATCTAAACAATTATTTGAACAAGCCCTTGGCAACATCAAACCTCAAGGCCCTTTGGGGCTTGAGTACTACAGTGTTTTAGATCGCAACAAAGAGTCTAAAAAAGAAGCGATTGAAGGTTTCGCACGGATGGCTAAAGAATCCCCTGAGGATCCTCTTATCCAACTAGAATATGCCAAAAGATTGATTACGGTGGAGTCTAGTAGAACCGAAGGTATTAATCGTTTAGCAGGTTTGGCAAGTGATCCGACTTTAAAAGAGGCTGCGGTTGAAAATTGGCGACAAGCATTAATTTGGGGGGGGCCTCCAAATAGTCGTGCCACTGCCCAATTCGATCGTTATCTAAAAGTAGTACCAGATGATGCTGAAATCAGAGCACTCTTAGCAGAGGGCAAGTCTGGTGCTGTCAGAGCGAATGTAAGTAGTGAACCATACCATAATCCTAAAATATTAAGAGATGCTAAAGCGGCTCTTGCTGCTGGCGATGATCAAATGGCTTTCCAAATTTTGCAAGATGGGATAGCCGGAGATCCAACTGACCCTTGGACGAGGTTTGAATTAGCCAAACTTTATCTAAAAGAGGGGCAAAAACAAGAAGCCATTGGCCTCGTAAATGGCTTGCTTTCAAGTCAGCCGAACGATCCAAACACCATTTATGCAACGGCGATGCTTTACTCCCAGATGGATGATTGGCCAAACGCTTTAAAATTTATCGAAAAAGTTAACCCACGCTTAAGAAGCCCTTCAATTGCAGAGTTTCAACGGGCAGCATGGATGGAAGTGCAACTGATTTATGCTGTTGAATTTGCCAGAAAGGGTTCTACGACCCAAAGTATGTCAGTTTTCAATCGTGCAGAGATCATTGCTGGTCAAGACCCTGCCCTACTAGGAAAACTTTCTCGTGCTTATATTGACGCTGGTATGACCGATAAAGGTGTCAATTTATTACGCCAAAAAGTTACTCTTAGTGCTGGAAAATCAACGGATTTATTGATTGAATACGGCAACGTTTTATTAAAAACGAATCAATCCGTAGAAAGTTCAAATATCCTCAGGCAGTTGCAGTTAAAAAGCTTGTCTGCTGAGCAAAAACAAAATTTCGATCAATTAGTCTATGCTTACTCCGTTAAGCAAGCTGAGTCCTTAGTTCAGTTGGGTAAGCCAAGAGAAGCGATTAGAATTTTGGTAGATTTGCAGAACCAACGCCCGACCGATAGCGGTACTTTAATTGCCTTAAGTAATGCGTATGCTGCGAATGGACAAGGTCCCAAGGCCATTGAATTATTGCAAAACTTGGAAGAAAAATACCCAAATAATCCAGATATTATTTATAGCCTAGTACTTGCTAATATTCAGTCAAGAAACTTTCCCAAAGCATTAGGTCACCTAGAACGTTACATAACTTTTGACCCGAATAATCCAGACATATTAGATAAAGCTGGCCGTGCTTATAGAAGCATGAACAAGCTGACAACTGCTCAAGAGTACTTTAATGCGTCGATAGAAAATAAGGAACGGAATGCTGTTTCGAGTGGAAGTTCAAGTTCTAGCCTTGCAAATATTACAAGTTTAGGAACCATTCCGACCGATTTCTATAAGGGTAAAATTCCTCCTAAACCTGAACCTTCAAGGCTAATGGCAGCAAGAGGTAAAAATCCTCTGAGTGATCCTTTTGCAATGGATACTGAAATTCCTAATCCAGTTGCATTACCAAAATACCTGGCAAACAACATCAATGTAAAACCTACTTCAACTGAAGAAGCTTTGCAAGAAATTAAAGAAACGCAAAGCCCACAAGTCCTCGCAGGTTTATCATTTAGAAGTCGGACAGGAGATTCTGGCTCATCAAGACTGACAGATACCCAAACACCTGTTGAGATTAGAATGCCGCTTGGCGATGGCAAGGTGGCGGCTCGTGTCACACCAGTGAATCTCAACTCTGGCTCAGTAGCACAAAACACTTATAGTTCTTTAACATACGGCTCAGGTCCTCTCGCAACCGGCACCGTGAATACACCACAGGTTAGTGGTTTAGGCCTATCCCTTGCCTATGATGTGAATAACTTAGGTTTAGATATTGGCATGACGCCTCAAGGCTTTCAGTACTCAACCATTACCGGTGGCATTCGCTACGGTACTTATATAAATTCGGCGAACACGATCAGAGTGACTGGTGCTCTCTCTTCTAGACCCGTCACTGATAGCGTACTTTCATTTGGTGGCGTGACCGACAATAGAACCAACTTATCGTGGGGTGGCGTAACGGCTACTGGTGGACGCATTGGGGTCAGTAAATCTTTCGGCATCGATAATACGAATGCGCTTTATGCAAATGCGTCCTACCATGCGATTGAAGGAAACAATGTAGACTCCAACACGAGAACTGAGTTTAGTGGTGGTGTGTACAAAGAGTTTAGACAAACCGGTAGTGAGAGATTTCGTATTGGTTTAAATATGACCAACTTTGGCTTTAACAAAGACTTGAGTTATTACACCTACGGTCAAGGTGGTTACTTCAGTCCACAACAGTATCTTGCGGTCAGTATTCCTTTATCGGTTGAAGGACAACAGGAAGATTTAATTTACTCTGTTACAGGCTCCTTAGGATGGCAATCATTTAATCAAGATGGTTCTAACTTTTTCCCAACCAACATTGGCATGCAAAATGCGGCGAATGCAAGTCTTGCGGCGAATCCACAATTTGGTAAATCAGCTGCCATTTACCCAAGTAATTCTGTGTCTAACTTATCCTATAGCCTCAATGCATCGACGCTTTACAAGTTAGAGCCTCAACTCTTTTTAGGTGGTGTGTTGCAGTTTGAGAACTCCGGCAATTACAACCAATGGGCGGCAAGCTTGTTCTTAAGATACAGTTTTGAGGAAATTACTCAGTCATTAAAACTACCGATTTCTCCTCTTTTATCGCCTTATTCACAGTTTCCTGCATATTAATTTGAAAATCCATGTGTCCCATTCTTTCACTTAAATATCTTCAAAACTCTCTTCAATTTATTTTTTTAAATAGGTTCTAAACATTATGGCAAACATCAACGATATAGAAAGTTTGTTTAGTCTAATCGGTCAATCTCCCAATGACTACAAGGAGTTTTATCACGAGAAAAATGGCCTCCATGCCCTAGATAAGTGGAGTTATTTAAAGAATATTCAACTCGAAAACCCAAATGAAGAGGGAATTTCTATTTTTGAAAATGGCCCTGTGAATCCTAGTGGGAACAATGCAGCGAACAGTATGACAAATACTCCAATTACGCAGGTTCCGATTAGTGAAGCAATCCCAGTTCAAAAGGTGGCTGCATTTACCCCCCCAGATGTGGTTATCACTGCGCCTAAAGTCGAAAGATATACCTCTCCAGTGATCGAATCGAAACAAACCATCACCCCGGTCGAAAATAGCGATGCTCCACAAACTAGCACGTTTTCCGAACCCATTGTTGAGTTGAAAGAACCTGAACCTTTAGTAGCTTTAGAGCCATTAACTCCCCCTGTTTATAAGCCGGCGAATGCTCCCCAGTCTATGCCCCCAGCCCCAAAAGTTTATAGTACAACGGCCATTCCTTCTGTACCTACATTCGCAACGAGTTTTAATAGCCCAGTGAACTCTTCGACTTCGACAACTTTTACGTCAAGCTTCATTAAACCAACTACTTCAGCAAACTCGAATTTGCAATCGACTTTTACTCCTGCACCAGTTGAGCCAACTCCTGTTACGAAAAGTGCCAACGCACCTGAAACAAAACCGAATACACAAACTGCAAGTCCATTGAACTCAATTTTCTCAAGATTGGAACAAAAGTGAAAATAGTAACCATTTTTTCAACCAAAGGTGGAGTAGGCAAGTCTACAATTAGCGCGAACTTTAGCTCAGTTTCATTACTTGAAGGTCGTGATGTGATCACGCTCGACTTTGATCCTAATAATTCGCTGAGATATCACTTCGGTTTTGCCCAATCAAGTATTGATGGCCATGCGCTTGCAACTTTAAGCAAAACGTCTTTAAAGAACCAAATTAAAGTAAGTCCTGATCGTTCAAAGATATTACCTTTTGGTAATTTAGATGATGATCAATTGAATGCTTACGAAGAACTATTACTGCAAGACCCTATGATGCTCAGAAAAGAAATTGAGAGCATGAATCTAAATGCGTCTGATATCGTGATTATTGATGCTCCTGCTGGGTCAACGATTTATTCTCAACAAGCATTAAATGCCAGTGATGTTGTGGTAGTTCCATTGTTAGCTGATGCAAGCTCCTACTTAACCTTGCCGCAAAGTATTACGATGTTAAAACGACACTGTTTAAATCGTCCAAACTTTGATGGTTTTATGGTTATCCTCAACCAGGTGAACCGTAGTTTTGAGTTGAATACAAACATTACAGAAATCATAAAAACAAAATTTGTGAATCATGTTTTTGCAGAAATTCATCAAGACCAAGCAATTCCAGAAGCATTAGCATGTGGCACGAATGTTTTGTCTTATGCCCCAGAAAGCCTTGGTGCACAAGATATGATTGATGCTGCTCAAATTCTTGAAACCTATTTCTTAGGAAAGTAATTGAATACTAAACTTCCCTTACCAGGACATTCAATCCCACATAATGCTCTTTTTGAGCTGATGGAAAAGATTGACTGGAGCGCACCCCTACCAAAAATAGTAACGTCCCTATTTTTTCTGCCGTTCCTTATTGTTATTATTAGTTTCCCATTGGACTATAAATACCAATTTGCCTTTGGGATTATCGTTTTAATTAGCGGTTCTCTGATTTCGAAATATTTCCATAATCGATTTGTATCTTTATTGCTCATGATTTTTTCTTCAATCATGACGCTGAGATATTTATATTGGCGCTTCACGACCACTTTGGACTTTAACTCTCCGGCGGAAAGCTTTTTAGGCTACTGCCTTTTAATTGCTGAATTATATGGCGTGTCCATTATGTTCTTGAGTTACTTCCAAAGTGCTTGGCCCCTCAATAGAAAGTACGTCCCCCTGCCTAAAGATACAAATCTTTGGCCAACCATGGATGTTTTTATTCCAACCTTCAACGAACCTTTGGATATTGTTCGATGTTCCGTGTTGGCAGCTCAGTCAATTGATTGGCCTTCCCATAAAATCAAAGTCCATATTCTAGATGACGGTGGTAGACCAACATTTAAAGAGTTCGCAAGGCAAGCAGGAGTGAACTATATTGCTAGACTAGATCACCGGCATGCCAAGGCTGGCAATTTGAATCACGCTTTAAATCAAACCAATGGTGAATATGTAACCATTTTCGATTGTGACCATATTCCTTCACGCTCATTTTTGCAAATGACGATGGGATGGTTTTTCAAAGATCCAAAATTAGCACTTATTCAAACTCCCCACCACTTCTTCTCACCTGATCCAATTGAACGTAACTTGGATGTTCATGGTCATGTGCCCAACGAAGGTGAGTTATTTTATGGGCTAGTACAAGAAGGTAATGACTTTTGGAATGCTTCTTTCTTCTGTGGATCTTGTGCAATTCTAAAAAGAACGGCGCTCGAAAAGATTGGTGGCATTGCGACGGATACTGTAACTGAAGATGCGCACACGGCTCTTAAACTGAGTCGTAAGGGCTATAACTTAGCCTATTTGTCAATTCCGCAAGCATCTGGACTTGCTACGGACAGCTTTCCTGCGCATATTAGACAGCGTACTCGTTGGGCTCGTGGTATGGCACAAATTTTTAGAATCGATAACCCATTACTTGGACGGGGTCTCACAATAGGTCAACGGTTATGCTATATCACTGCGATGATGGGCTTTTTCTATGGTTTTCCAAGATTAGTTTTTTTACTTGCACCTTTGGCTTATCTCCTATTCGGTTTTGAAATTTATCATGCTTTTGCCTTAACTGTTTTCTCATTCGCAATTCCTCACGTCTTTATGGCTCAAATTGCAAACCATAAAGTTCAATCTCAATATAGGCATTCCTTCTGGGGGGAAATTTACGATACATTGCTAGCCCCATATGTTCTTTTACCAGTCATTTTGGCGATTATTAATCCTAAGCTAGGTAGTTTTAACGTAACCGTTAAGGGCCAGACAAAGTTTACGAAAGACCAATTCGATGCCAAAATTGCCATGCCTAGTATCATTTTATTTGCCTTAAATGTGATTGGTGCAGCGTACGGTATCTTTAATAATATTTTGGGTGGATACGGCGAATATTGGACAGCAGTTTTAAATTTAGTATGGGTAGCTTTTAATTTAGTAATTCTTGGCGCTTGTATTTTCGTTGCTAAAGAAGCAAAAGAATTAAGAAGGACCCCAAGGGTCGATATGGAATTACCTGCTACGATTTTTCTGCCAAATGGAAGAACAATTTTTTGCTCAACAGTCGATTTCTCCAACCGGGGTATGTCATTGAAATTACCAGATGGCATCAATCTCGGGCCAAATAAAATATTAGATATTGGTATTTTTAGAGAAACAGAAGAAGTTAGGTTCAAGGGGGTTGTCAGAAAAGGTGGCAATTTACTTGGCGTTGAATTCTCCCCAATGGATTTAGATAATTACAGAAAACTTGTGCAAGTAACCTTCTCTAGAGCTGACAATTGGGCTGTGGACTGGGGTAATAACCGTAAAGCATCTCCGCTTAAATCACTCTCGGAATTAATTGGCCATGGTCCATTGAGTCCGCGTAAAGTGATGACGAATAATAAAGTGAGGAAAGTTTAATGTCTTTCCCACTACCTTTACCGAATAGTATGCATAAGAAAATCCTTTACCTTGCCTGTATGGGGGCTTTCCTACTCAATGGGCCAACTATATTTGCTCAAAGTAGCCCTAACTTTTTATCGAAGACGAAGTCTAATACATACACCCTTAAGGAAATCGGGACGATAGATCCGGTTTTAATGAAGGGCTTAGATGCGCGCTATGATCATTTACTCAATGTTCGATCAGATGAAGTTGCTTTGGGCGTTAAACTAAAACTGCAGTTTTACTTTTCAAAATATTTACAAGACAACTCCGAACTTGAAGTGTTAGTAAATGACCAAGTCATCAAGAAAATCAAACTAGATGGTGCGAAAGGGAATCAACTAACGACCGAAGAGATTGAGATTCCTCATCAAATCTTAACCGCGAACAATTTAATTACTTATAAATTTCGTGGTCACTACTCCAATAATTGTGAAGATCCGAGAGATTCTCGCTTATGGTTTGTATTGGGTAACAAGAGCCAAGTGGAAATCACGACTAGTCAGTTTGCCACCGCAAATGACTTATCTGCTTTCCCAATCCCTTTTATAGATCCTGATCAACAATTTCCTTCGACGATTCCATTTGTATTTGCCGGTTCGCCTGATAAAAGTACTTTGGAGGCTGCGGGTATTCTCAGCTCTTACCTAGGCGCTTCAGCCTATCAACAAAAAATTAAATTCAAAAGTGTCTTTAATAAAATTCCAACGTCTGGTAATGCGGTAATTTTTGTTTCAGATCCAGAGTATCTCCTGAATTTAAATGTTAAAAGAATTAATCCTGAGCCGTCCTTAGCAATTATCGAGAATCCCTTTGATAATTTAGGCAAATTGTTGCTCGTAATGGGAGCAAATGGTAATGCCCATAAAACGAGTGTTCTTAATTTAATTGATAAAAAGCGACTATTAAGTGGTAACTTTGTGCAATTGAATGATGAACTGCCTAAGTTTCCGAAACGATTACCCTATGATGCTCCGGCCTGGGTGCAAACGAATAAACCAATCAAAATTTCTGATATTTCTGGTGCACCAACTAGCGATAATTTAAAAGTAATTAGCTACGGCAGTACAGTTGTGCCAATCGATATTCCCTTGCCCCCAGACTTGTATCACATCAAAGGTAGCAGTGGGATTAAGGTCGACTTAAAGTTTGCATTCTCATTACCTGATGCTTCTAAAGGGGAGTCTGCCTCTTTAGCCATCTCAGATGATCAACGCTTTGTTAGAGACTTTACTTTAACTAGTCAAGAAAATAGCCCTTTTGGTAAATTAAAAAGTTATTTCAATAACAAGGTAGCCTACTACATTAATTTTGCTAAATCGTTAGCTGATTCTGAAGAAAGTGATATTGCAAGAATTGATCAGGTGAAAGAAAACCACGTTAAATTTGAAGTTCCTCTGTTTCCGAACCAGTCAGATTTAAAACTGCGCGCTTACTTTAACTATAAATATCCTAGAGACTTAGAGTGTGTTGCTAGTACTCCCATTCCTTTGACACAAAAAATGTTATATACGAACTCATCCATTGATGTTTCGCATGTGTCGCACTTCATTGAGTTACCTAATTTAAGTGTCTTTGCCCAAAAAGGTTTCCCGTTTACTCGCCTGGCCGATTTATCAGATACTGGAGTGATTTTAAATAAAAACTTCAATGAACAATCGATTTCAACCTACTTAACGATGTTGGGCTTTTTGGGTAGTAAGACTCACTATCCAGCGATTAAAGTTCAAGTCGCTTTAGATGATCAGATTAACGATCTAAGAAATAAAGATTTATTGATTATTGATGAAAATAACTCTTCTAAAGTATTAAAAAATTGGAGTATCCCAGAAGAACACAATAGTTTAGCTCTCACGTTGAATAAAGCGGCAACAAAACTATTTGGTAAGCTCATTAGTATGATTGATAACTCACCCGTTGAGGAAGATGAGCCTGTCCAAGTCAATGATACCAACGCAGGATTAGGGAAGATTATTGGTTTCGAGTCACCCCTGAAGAGTCATAAAAGTGTCATTTTATTGAAAGGTACTTCTGAGTTTGATTTTGATAATATTCAGAATGCTCTTCTTCAACCGGCAGATTTCAAACATCCGATTGAAGGTACCAATGCACTTATTTATGATGACAAGGTAAGTTCTTTCGATAATGGTAATTATTATGATGTTGGTAGTTTAAATATCATCGAGTTCATTTACTGGACCTTAGTAAAATTCCCGATTTTATTTATCCTATTTGGCCTAATTTCTATTATTTCTTTGACGATGATTATGTTCACAAGTTTGAAGTCAAAGACCTCTCGTAGAATTTCTAGGTCTGATTAGGCATTTAGGGTCTCTACCTTCCAGTTGAGACCCTAAAGTTTATTTACCAGTAAATGGTTGGGCGTTGCGCAGTAGAACCTTTACTGCTGAGGCTCCAAGTTTCCCCCCTTAACCTCTACCGTAGCGATCTTCCAAGCGTACGATATCATCTTCACCCAAATACGAGCCTGATTGCACTTCGATTAATTCGAGGGGTAATTTACCCGGATTTTCGAGACAATGAACAGCACCGATCGGAATATACACTGACTGGTTTTCACTAATCAGTTGTTCTGTTTCACCAATTAACACTTTCGCAGTTCCAGAAACAACAATCCAGTGTTCTGCTCGATGATGATGCATTTGTACTGAAAGTCTAGCCCCTGGTTTTACAGTAATTCTTTTTACCTGATATCGCTGACCATGATCGATGGAATCATAAGCCCCCCATGGGCGATGTACCTCACGATGTAACTCTGTCAAAGAACTTTTTTTCGCTTTGAGTTCTTCCACAATTTTTTTAACATCTTGGACCTTATCCTTATTCGCGACTAATATGGCGTCGGATGTTTCAACCACGACAATGTTATCAACCCCTAATAAAGCCACAAAGCGGTGATCTGCATGTACAAAACTATTTGAACAGTCCATCATCAAGGTATTACCTCTTTGCACATTACCTTTTTCGTCCTGGGGTAATGCTTGCCAAACCGAAGACCAGGAACCAACATCATTCCAACCTGCGTCTAATGGCACAACCAAAGCATTACTTGTTTTTTCCATAACAGCGTAATCGATCGAATCTGAGCGACACTTCCCAAAACTTTCTAAATCCAAACGAATGAAATCTAAATCTTTTTTAGCACCTTCCCAGGCATTTTTAGCTGCATCATAAATATCGGGTTGAAACTTCTTTAATTCGGTTAAAAAGACGGAAGCTTTAAACATGAACATACCACTATTCCAGGTATAACTACCTTCTTGAATATACTGTTTAGCTGTCTCAAGATTGGGTTTCTCAACAAATTTCTCAACGGGCACGGCTTTAGTCGGGTCCAGTGGAACGGATGACTTAACATACCCGTAGCCCGTCTCAGGAGCAGTAGGAACAATCCCAAAAGTCACTAATCCAGACATTTTTGCGGCTTGTGCACCAATTTTCACTGTTTCTAAAAAGGCTTGGTCATTGGCAAAAATATGGTCTGAAGGAAGAACTAATAAAATGGGGTCTTCCTCGAGCAAGGAGAACGCAGCTACAGCAATGGCTGGTGCAGTATTTCTGCCGATAGGTTCTAAGATTAATGATTTTGGCTTTACCGCAATATCTAAACATTGCTGAGCCACTAAAAAACGATGGTCATCGTTCGCAACAATGACTGGTGCATCGATGAACAAATCCTTCGAATCCATTTTTAAGCGGCTTAGGGTCAACTGAAATAATGACCGATCTTCAGTCACCCCGAGAAACTGCTTTGGACGTAAAGCTCTAGATAATGGCCATAGCCTGGATCCTGAACCACCAGATAGAATGACAGGGGTAATATTCATCATAAAAAATTCTTTTCGAGTTAGATAATCAATTTTACCTATTATCTCATTGTATTTTTTACAAACCAAACCCCAAAATTGCGATTCAACCGAAAAAAATAGAATAGAATTGAAAAAACAAAAATATATTTTTTCATAACCAATGGAGACACGTAATGCGAAATTGCTTTAAGCATCCCCTTTTCAAATCGATTCTGATTTCTTCGTTAGCTGTTGCCTCATTTCAACCTTTTGCTCAAGGTGTATCTGAAGCAAAAAATATGGCTTTAACGGGTTACAATGACTTACAAGGCAGAACGGCTTATCAACCAACTATTCAAAAACAAGGTAATCGTTGGATTGCTTATGTCGGCCATCATGGTGATTACAAGTTAAATCCTTTAAACGGGCAAATGGAAAATAATGGCACATCGATCATTGATGTGACTGATCCGAAAAAACCAAAATATTTGAAGCATCTCCCTGGAGAAGAAGGTAAAGCTGAACAAGGTGGTGCACAAATGGTTCGGGTTTGCTCCGGTGCCACTTTACCAAAGGCAGATAAGAGTAAGTTTTATATGTTGCGTGTTTTTGGAAATCAATCACACGAAATTTGGGATGTAACTCAGCCAGAAAATCCTAGCCTGCTGACAACAGTGGTGAAGGGGCTCAAAGGAACCCATAAAAGTTTCTGGGAGTGTGACACTGGTATTGCCTATTTAGTTTCAGGCAACCCACAATGGCGTACAAATCGTATGACGCAAATTTATGATTTATCAGATCCTACGAAGCCTGTATTTATTAGAGACTATGGTTTGGTTGGACAAAATCCAGGCTCTAGTGGCGCAGTCCCTATTGCCCTCCACGGTCCTATTTCAACAGGCCCTAAAGGCAACAGAGTATATTTTGGTTACGGCACAAATACCGAAGGAATTATCCAAATTGTTGATCGTGAAAAATTACTCAACGGCCCCAAAGAACCAACTCCAGAGAATTTACTGTATCCACAAATTTCTAGAGTAGAACTACCGCCAATGCATGGCGCCCACACTACTTTCCCGATGTTGGATATGGAGTTTCCACAGTTCAAAAATAGCTTATCAGGCAACAAAGGTGACATCCTAGTGATCACTGATGAAGCTATTCAAAAGGAATGCTTGGAAGGTCGTCAAATGGTTTGGTTTATGGATATCTCCACTGAGACAAAACCTTATGGTGTGTCAAACTGGGCATTACCAGATATGCCAGGTAATTTATGTAAAAAAGGTGGTCGACATGGTGCGCACTCTTCCAATGAGAACATGACAGATGTTTTCTACAAGAAAATTATGTTCTTCGCTTACTTTAACTCTGGCGTAAGAGCACTAGATGTTAGAGACCCATTTGCACCAAAAGAAATTGCCTCTTTTGTACCTGCGATTAACAAAAACACGGTAGCCCTTGAAACACCAGCAAGTTCAGCCGGTGCGAAGCTCCCATATACTGAAGCAGCAACTAAAGTAGCTATCCAAACCAATAACGTAGAAGTAGATGAACGAGGATATATTTATATCGTTGATCGTGCAAATACTGGTATGCATATTCTTGAGTTAACTGGTCCAGCTAAGAAAATTGCAAATTGGAATGCTGCAATCAAGTAATTCAAATTTTCAATGAAGAAAGTCTTCTGTTTGATCCTCTTCAGTTGGGTGATGCTTCACCCAACTGAAGGTTTTAGTGAAGCTACGCAAAGAGTTTTGCAGTTCCAATTAACAGATGACCAATTCATCCATTCTGCCCCCCTCCCCATTCGTTTTAAAGTGAAGCAACACGACCAAATTGAGTGGCAAATAACTAGTAATAAGCCTGGCGAGTTGCACATGCATGCCTATGGCATCGAAGTGAGAGTACCTAAAAATCAATTAGTGGTTTACAAATTTCAGGCCAAAGCTACCGGTAAATTTCAAATCGAGTGGCATCCTCAAATCAATCCCGTAAATACAAACCCCAAATCAACTCATTCACCCTCGGTATATCTTGAAGTTTATCCTCAGTAAATTTGTTTTTTTTCTAGCCTTTTTTTCAACGCAAGTCTTTGCACATGCATTTGATGAAAAATACGATCTGCCATTACCGATGGACTATTTTTTATGGGGT
This sequence comes from Polynucleobacter kasalickyi, assembly GCF_900176405.1. Lineage (GTDB taxonomy): Bacteria > Pseudomonadota > Gammaproteobacteria > Burkholderiales > Burkholderiaceae > Polynucleobacter > Polynucleobacter kasalickyi. The sequence goes on from NZ_FWXJ01000007.1 coordinate 52,254, forward strand.
GCAGCAGCAACGGTTGGACTGACTTATTTAATAGCGTTTTTTTTCTTAAAATCTCCAACTGAGATACCCAGTAAAAATAAGCCTCCTCCTGGTAAAACACTAATTTTTACCAGTACTAAATTTCGTTATGTTGTAAAACTCCTGCAACTATGCTTTTTAATGACGGTTGGAGGCTTACTGATCGTGGGGCTAACTGGCCCACAAAATCCATTGATGAATTTACTTCCCCATGTTTTATGGGTCAATTGGTGGATTGGTATGCCCCTTTTATTTATGTTATTTGGCAATGTTTTACAGGTACTAAGTCCTATCGATACGGCTTTTAATGGGATTACCCGATTATTTAGAAACTCTTTAAAGCCCTTACTCCGATATCCATATTGGTTGGGGTGTTGGCCAGCCACCTTTTTATTATTATTATGGTGTTGGATAGAAGTCATTTATCCCAATGCAGCGTTGCCTCATTACATTAGTACCTTTGTGATCATTTGGTTTGGTGCCTCTATCGTTTTAAAAATTGTATTTACTAAAGACTACGTTCGACACCATATCGATTTTTTCGCCATTTATTTTTCTTACTTTGGGATGATGTCACCGTTCCAATACAAGGAAAAAGAGGCTCAAAAAATTACGATAGTATTCCCTTTCAAATCCTTATTAAGTGCTGATCAAGCCTCTATTCCAGGATCGGTTGGCTTCATTATTGCGATGTTGGCTACGGTCTTATTTGATGGCTTGCATGGGAGTGATGCTTGGCAATACTATGCGCAGTTTTTATCCAAACATTTACCAAAGCTATTAGATATCAATGGCTATATTCCAGGGGCATTGGGGATCTTCCTTGTTTGGTTCGTGCTGTATGGGATTTTTCTTTTGAGTTGTTCTCTCAACCTCATTGTTAGCCGTCATTTTTTCCCCCAAATACAGATTGATTTTCAGTCTATGGTGAAAAATTTTGCGCCAACACTTGTCCCAATTGCAATGGCCTACCTAATAGCTCATAATTTTTCAAGCCTGATATTACAAGGTCAAAATTTCCTAGCCTTACTCTCAGACCCCTATCAATTGGGTTGGGATATTTGTGGAACAGCGAACTTTAGACCTGATATCACCTTAATTGATGCTAAGGTAACCTGGTACATTGCGATTACGGCAATTTTAATCGGTCATGTCATCTCGATTTGGCTCTGTCATTTGAGCGCCTTAAAGCTTTTTAAATCACCCAGAGCGGCTGGAGCTTCGACCCTACCATTGAGTTTGGTAATGATTATTTATACTGTGATTAGTTTGATTGTTTTGGCCGAGCCATTAACTAATGGTTAATGCTAACTTCCCATTCGCTCTCAGGAAGTTAGCACCAAGATAAATCTAAGCAACCCAATCAATCAATGGGCTTGATAACCAATATCTTTAACTAATTTCCCATACTTGTTATAGTCTTTTAATAACTCTTGAGCAAAATACTCAGGTGACTCGGTAACCACCGTTAAACCATATTGCGCCATTTGCTCAACAATTTCAGGTGACCTCATTGCCTTATTAATTTCTGTATTTAATCTCTGAACGATCTCTTTAGGAGTGCCGGCAGGAGCTGAGTATCCAAACCAACCATTAGAATCCCATCCAGTCAATGTTTCTGCAACTGCAGGAGTATTTGGCCAATCTTTGACTCGAACTTTGTTTGTCACCGCTAATAACTTGATTAAACCAGATCGAATATGAGGAGTTGGACCACTAACCCCGTCAATGCCTAACATCACTTGACCACCAGCCATGTCGGTAATCACTGCAGCTGAACCTTTATAGGGTACATGAGTAAAAGTAAAGTCACCCGCTTTTGCCAAATGTTCAAAGGTTAAATGAGGGAAGCCCCCCTCACCATTTGAGCCAACAGTCAATTTGCCAGGATTTGCCTTGGCCCATGCAATCATTTCCCCAACCGTTTTAAATGGTACATCCTTATTACTAATGACCACTAGGTAATTCGCTGTAGATAAAGAGATTGGTGCAAAATCCTTGATCGGGTTGTAGGGGATTGTTTTACTAGTATGGGGTAAAACGACCATGTTACCGCCCTGTGATGCAACGATGGTGTAACCATCTGGCTTGGATTTAGCCACAAAATCCATACCAATCGTACCAGACGCACCAGCTCTATTTTCAACAACAATAGCCTGCCCCATTGCTTCTTGAAGTTTAGGAGCAATCATCCTAGTCATAATGTCAGTCGTATTTCCTGGAGGAAATGGAATGACAATTTTAATGGGTCGATTCGGATAACTATTACCTTGAGCAACTCCCAAACTACTGGTAATTGCACAAAAGATGCCGATTGCCACACGGAACTTCCAATGAGAGTTGTTCATCAATATCTCCTAATTAAGTTGATTGTTTTTTGGGTATTACTGGAATAAGTAAATTCGATGGGTAATTTGGACCTGTGAGGATTTTGACTTCCCCACCAAATATTGCTGGCGGTCTATCGGTCTCATCATCGTGCATGAATGGTCCACATCCCGTCATCGGGTTCTTCATATTCGATAACACTGCTGCTTCACCGTCATACTCATAATCTTTACCACGAATTGTTAACGCAATCCGATAACCCTTTGGTACCACAATGCAAGTCGGCCAAATTTCAACATCTAACTCATAAACTTCACCTGCTACTAAGGGTTGTTTTTCATCATGGCTGTGCCAAGGACGATAAGGCAGACTTTTGCTAGGATCCAGTTTTCGATGGGACGCTCTTAACCAACCCTGTGCAATAGGGGTATGAGGATCTAAAGCACCATGGAAGGTTAGCTCTTTATTGTTTTCATCGAACACTCGCACAATAGCGAAAATATCTGCATCAACTGTACTAGACGAAATAAAGAGTTTTAATGCCATCGGTCCGGTAAGTTCCACCTCTTCCGCTTGCACGGGTAAAGAGAAGGTAACACCATCACCCATCATTTCATAGCTCAACTCCGAATTGGAGCCAGGGACTGCATTTTCAAGTTGCATAGAGCCGGCATTCAAAAAGCAGGAAGTCCACTGTGTCCGAGCTAAGGGCCACTCATGTTCATCACGTTGGACGAATTTTTCACCGGGACTTCTCACCAATAAGGAAATAGGTGGTGTTTTATCCCAACCGTTATCAATTCCTTTTAAGAAATGATCAAAGAACCTTTTCTGAATATCAATACCATAATCAGTATAAAAAGGTGCCCAATGTGAACCGCCATGAACTTCTAACCATTTTTGGTTGGAGGCTGATCGAACATAGCCTTCAAAATTTCCTCTGCCATGGAGACCTTGACCACCCCAGTTTGCTGAGGATAAAACTGGTACGGTAACTTTATTTAAATCAGCAGTCCGTTCAACATACCAATCTGTCAACATTTCTTGATCGAGCACCTTTTGCCATACATTCTCTATGTTTTGAATGAGTTCTTCGGGTGACAAGGTCTCAGGTCCACAAACCGTGTCTCCAGTAATTGGATTACGCTTACCGCGATCACCAACGCCATGTTGCACGGTTTTAACCTGCATTTCCATCCAATTTTTACGGAACGTACAAGCAATGCCACCATGTCGATGTGACTCACGATACCCATCATTCCAACCTTCCCAAACGCAAATGGCAGCTAAATGTGGTGGTTGTACTGCAGCTGCTCGCCATTGATTACTAGCGAAATAAGAAATCCCATTCATACCAACTTTAGTGTTTGACCATTCTTGAGAAGCAGCCCACTCGATACACTGAGCAATATCTTTAGTTTCTCGAGCATTATTGTTCGCCATAAAACCAGGGGAACGGCCAGCACCTCTTGAATCAACTCGAATACAAACATATTCATTTGGGACCCATTTTTCAGGGTCTACAACTTCCCAATTCTGATATTTATTGGTAGTCCCACGCATTACATCAGGATTCTCTTTTTCCATAATTTCCCAAGCCGTCTTATAACCTTCTTGGAATGACAGTCCCTTACCATAGGGTCCATAAGTTAACAGTGTTGGAAATTTTCCTTCGTGAATTGGGCGAAAAATATCTGCTCTCAGAATAAGGCCATCATCCATCTGAATGGGCATATCCCAATCGATTCTCATCCCATCACGAATTTCTGATTTCAAAGCTTGCATGGTTATCTCCTTTATTTATTTATTATTTATTGACTACTCTTTTTAATCATTTGATTAATTATTTACCTAAGTATAAATTGCAAGCTCAAACTAAAAAAGGTTTTAGAACTCTTTTCCGGTAAATCGTTAAATTTTATGGATTTTTGCACTACATTAATGAATATTTACCAAAAATTCGAATCTACCACTTCACTCCAGTCTCTTTTGATAGGTTCAACAGACTTTGGAGTGTTTCTTCTGGTAACAAAATTCCTTCTGAACGGTTTTTTTGATCTGCGATTGACTCCATTTCACCTGGATAAAAAACTTGATCAAAACCTTGAGCGAGTGGCACATCTTTTAAGGAAGTTACATATGCTTCAATTTTCTCTTCAAATTCTGCCAGGGGTTGAAAAGCATCAACATTCATACAAATCATTAAATGACCCGCACCGCTCCGGTTCGTGGGATCGTAGGGACCATGCACTTGATCTAAAAATGAACTCCCGGAAAGAACTCCAGACAAAATATCAATCATGACACCAAAAACATATCCTTTGTGGCCAGCCATCGGCAAGATCAGCCCTTCAATGGCGGCAGCAGGATCATTAGTTGGTCGACCCTCTTTATCTATAGCCCAATCATTTGGGATTGATTCGCCCCGATTCTTCGCTAAATAAATTTTGCCTCTGGCAACGCCCGAGTTCGCCATATCCATGACGATGGCATCGTGTTTGCCGCCAGGAACAGCAATCGACCATGGATTGGTACCAATCTTTTTCTTACGCCCTCCCCAAGGGGCCATATTGGGTCCGGCATTACTCATTAACATCCCAATACAACCCTGCTTAGCAGCCATGCGCGTGTAATACATACAAGTACCAAAATGATTTGAGTTTCTGACAGAAACCACTCCAATACCATGTAACTTGGCACGCTCACAGGCTTGTATCACTGCCGCCTTCGCAATTGCTGGCCCCATCCCATCATTGCCATCTATGACGCCAACAGCGCCCGCATTGATTACCGTATCTACCTTCGTATTAGCTTTCATCGCACCTGATTTGAGGCGTGCATAATACCAGGCAAGTCGTAACACGCCATGTGATTGATGCCCCCATAAGTCAGCTTGTACTAGGGTATCTGCTGCAAATTGAGCATCCTCAAGGGGAACCCCGATGGATTGATAAACTCGAGAACAAAAGTCAATGAGTTGCTCAGCTTTAATTAAATTTTTGTTAGTTAAATTAGATGTCATTCAAATCCTCAGATCGAACCCTTCAAAAAATTGAAGGGTCATTAAAATTGATAAAGTATGGTGGGATTATCGACTAAGATTTTTTTAATGGTTAGAGAGTCTTGCGCCCAACCAGCAAATCGATTAAGTGCATGTCCATCGTCAATCGGATGGAATGGCTCAACCAATTCTTTAACTCTAGGAATTCCAGGATGCGCGCCGGAGTGAGGCCAATCACTGCCCCATACGAGTCGGTCAGGGTTAATTTGGATTAATTTTCTAGCTAACTCAGTTACTGCCGGACCATTTGGATCATTTGAAATACGCTGGGGAGCTGATAATTTCATCCAGACCTTACCACTTTCGAGTAACTCAAAAATATCCTTTAAACCTTCTTGATCTAACCCTAAATCCGCCGGTATTCTAGCGAAATGATCTAGAACAACGTGAATATCACCCTTCAAGATCACTTCTTTCAATTGGACGATGAGCGCAATATTAGAATAAATTTGAATATGCCAACCCATAGCATCAATCAACTTGGCCGTCTTTAGAAACTTTTCTTTTGCGGCCGTTGGTTCATGCATTCCAGCTGTCTCTAAATTTAAACGCGCACCTCTAAAACCAGATTGATGCAGTCGCTCAATGTCAGGCAAGGATATCTGATCCTCATCAATAACGGCTACGCCCCGCGCATTTTGATTAAAAAAAGCGATGCCATCTTGAGAGCGCAGATTATCAACGCCGTAAGGGCTTGGGTGAACAATCACCAAACGTTCAATACCAATTTGCTGATGCAAACGTCCTAAATCTTCTTCGCTTGCATCGCTGGGGGTATAGGCTCTATCTTCAGAATATGGGTATTTATTCTCTGGGCCAAATACATGCACATGACAATCACAAGCTCCTTTTGGAACTGTAAATTGAATCTTTTCTTGGTCTACTTTTGGCAGCATATCTCTCCATATTTTTTGAATGATTAATTTATCGTAGTAATATTAAACCTAAAGCATTTTATTAAAAAATTACCAATGAGACCCATGAACTACTCAACAAATTTCCCCTCTCTCAAAGACCAAGTCAGTCCTGAAGAATGGCAGACAAGAGTTGAACTTGCCGCTTGCTATCGGTTAATTGATTTATACGGCATGTCAGATTTAATTTACAACCATATCACTTCGAAAATTCCTGGTACGGAGCATCTTTTAATTAATCTTTATGGCTTACTCTATAAAGAGATTACCGCCTCTAGTCTAGTGAAAATCGATATCAACGGCAATATCTTGTCAAGCCCTGAAACTGATTATGGTATTAACAAATCCGGTTATGTCATTCATGGTTGTATCCACGAAGCCAGAAAAGATGTGAACGCTGTGATTCACACCCACACTAGGGCTGGTATGGCAGTTTCCGTCATGGCCTGTGGTTTATTACCGATTACCCAAACATCGATTCGATTTGTTGGACACCATGGATATCATGAGTTTGAAGGACCAGCAATTGACCTCGAAGAACGTAAACGACTCATCGTTGACTTGGGCAATCATGACACGATGATTCTAAAAAATCATGGTTTATTGACCTGTGGTGCGACGATTCAACAAGCCTTCAATACCATGTATCAATTAGAGCTTTCTTGCCGCGCACAAGTCGATGCAATGGCTAGTGGACAAGCGCTAAATCTTCCGAGTAAAGAAGTATTAGAAAAGACTGCTCATCTTTACCAACCCGGAACAAGAAGACCCTATGGGGTTTTAGAGTGGCATGCCATGATCAGGTATCTTGAGGCTGAGTCGAAAAGCTCTGGCTACCCTCACTATGATGCTTGATGTAAATCTACGCCCCTAACTACAACCCGGAGTATTTTTCGAAAGCTTTCAAATGAAGAAAACGCTATTTACGATCCTACCAATTATCTGTTCAGTGTTCAGTTTGAACCAACCTTTGCATGCACAAACCAATGAGTACCCGAATAAACCGATTAGGATTATTGTGCCTGTTGCAGCGGGGGGAAATGTCGATATTATTGCCAGAACTCTAGGCGTTGAAATTGGCAAAATTCTGAATCAGTCTGTGATTGTTGAAAACAGACCCAGTGCGGGTTCAATTGTAGGGGCTCAAGCTGTAGCGAAGGCAGCTCCTGATGGTTATACCTTACTAGCTAATTCCAGTACATTTTTTTCATCACCCTTAATTTCTGTCAATGCAGGATACGACCCAGTAAAAGACTTTGCGCCTATTTCGCTGACAGGCAAAGTGCCGATGTTCATTTTAGTTAACCCGAATGTGAAGGCCAAGACGATTCAAGAGTTTATACAGTTAGCAAAAAATAATCCAGATATGGCCTCTGGTAGTAGCGGTAATGGATCAACGGGACATATTGCGACAGAGGTTTTTGCTCAAAAAACTGGTACGAAATATACCAATATTTTTTACAAAGGAAACACCCAATCAATGATCGATGTAATGAGTGGCGAAGTGCCAATGATGTTCGACCAAATTAGTACCGCGTTACCTAATATGAGAGCTGGCAAAGTTCGTGCTTTAGCAATTACCAGCGCTGAAAGATCACCCTTAGCTCCTGAAATTCCGACCATCGCTGAATCAGGCTTTCCAGGCTATGAAGATGTTACTTTAACCATTTTGCTCGCTCCAGCTGGGACACCAAAAGAAATCACTAATAAACTAAACCTTGCAGTTCAAAAAGCCTGGAGCCAGCCAGAACTTAAAACAAAATTTGCCGAAAGAGGAATTGAACTAGTGGCTAGTCCATCTACTGAACAATTCGGCAACTTGATTAAATCAGAAGTCAGTCGCTTATCTAAAGTCATCAAAGACGCAGGGATTAAAGCAGAATAAACCTTGAGTAATTTCCTGACATTAGCATGCAATGTCAGGAAAACACTAGAGTAATTCTTGAATCAAACTGCTGGAGGGCGAACAATCCAATCAGCGGGATCCAAAGGAATCCCCTTCTCAAAATTCGCAATATTATTCATACCGTGTTCTATCACGCTAATGACAGCTTCAATGACGCTAGCTCCCGCATGAGGTGTAGCGACTACACCGTCCAATTTCAATAATGGATTATCAGGATTCGGCGGTTCATTCGCAAACACATCTAAGCCAGCTCCGCGAAGATTTTTAGTTTGAATAGCCTTCACCAATGCATCTTCATCAATCAACTCCCCTCTCGCTGTATTGATAATAATTGCATCTTTTTTCATGAGCGCTAAATTTTCAGCATTGATGATATTTTTAGTTGCGTCAGTTAATGGCGCATGAAGACTTAAAATGTCGCTTTGTTGAAGTAGGGTTTTAAAATCCACATATTGAATATTTAATCGAGCTTCCTCGGCGGTACTTAACCTAGTTCGTGTGTAATAAATTACAGGCGTATCAAAACCACGTAACTGTTTAATCACATGTTTAGCAATGTTTCCCAAACCAAAAATACCAACCGTTTTACCTACTAATTGAGAACAGGAAACTCTTAATTCTGAATTAATCCACTGACCATCGATTAATGATTGGCGAGCATAGGGTAACTTACGGAGAGTCGCCAACATGAGCAGAATGGCATGCTCAGCAACTTGTGAAGCATTCGCACCATTAGTAATGGCAACTGGCACGCCCCTATCCTTGGCAGCAATTAAATCAATCTTATCAACCCCAATGCCCCATTTTTGGATTAACTTCAATTTAGGAGCACTTTGAATTAAATCAGCATCGAGGTGCGTACCACCAAGAAATGCATAATGTGCCTCTTTTAGCAACTCTCGATGCTCTTCTCGATCATTTTGATTGGCAATTTTCAGTTCAAAACCATTAGGTAGTAAACGATAAAGTTCATCGGCAGTCTTTTTCGCAACCGGTGTTAAAAATGCAATTTGTGGTGTATTCATCATTAAATTTTAACTGACACATGGTGTTAAGATGAGATTAAATCCACTCGAAAATGCGATAAAAACTCCCCTTGAATTCAAAAAATGCTAATTTTTAGCATAAATTATGGAAATTTTCAAAAAAAAGTGATTATTTTATCTATTTAACCAAAAAAATCAATAATATTCGTTGACTTATCACTAAACAAATAACAAAATGTTTATTCAATTCGTTATTTTTAGTAAGTTACTGGTAAATAGCGAATCGTGGTGAGATTGATTACATATTCATTCTCAGATTTATCAGTTTAATTTTTTTATTTGAAAGTTCTTTTTTATGGCAACAGGTATTGTAAAGTGGTTTAATGATGCAAAAGGTTTCGGTTTCGTAACTCCTGATGAAGGTGGTGAAGATTTATTCGCTCACTTCTCAGCGATTAATATGAATGGTTTTAAAACCCTTAAAGAAGGTCAAAAAGTTTCTTTTGAAGTGACTCAAGGACCTAAGGGCAAACAAGCTAGCAATATTCAAGCTGCCTAATTACCTTTCAAATTTTCTACCGTTCAACTCTATTACGTCAAAGTAACTCTTGTTCGGTAGAAATTATTTTGTTCTTTCTCCTATCTACATATCCCCTAAATTTTTTTTTACTCATTGATCCTTTTTTAAAGGAATAATCAATGGGGCTAACTAGAATCTATTTTTGGTGATATCAAATAGGAATTGATGTTTTTTTATTTAATTTGATTCATTTAACGAAAGTATTTATGGCAACAGGTATTGTAAAGTGGTTTAACGACGCTAAAGGTTTTGGTTTTGTAACTCCTGATGAAGGTGGCGAAGATTTATTTGCTCACTTCTCAGCAATTAACTCCAATGGTTTTAAATCCCTCAAAGAAGGTCAGAAAGTTTCTTTTGAAGTAACTACTGGTCCTAAGGGCAAGCAAGCTAGTAACATTCAGCCTATGTAATGAATTGACGAATACCATCATTTCAATTGAGATGTTTGGTACAAGTTAGTTACTTCACGTTGGTAAAATCTGTACTTGAAATTCATTGAATTTCATTACAGATTTTTTTTTGGTTGTGATTGCAATATTATTGCAAAATCTCTTCAATGACCCTTGCAGCTTCAACGCTGGCAACAATCACTGCCTTCAGCCTAGCGCGAGTTAAGGCCACGAATAATTTTCTTTTTATCTGAGGATTGAACTCATTAAAATCAACTTCTGTGATGATGACGGCATCTGCTGAGAGTCCCTTAAAACGATAAATCGTGTCAAATAATATCTCCCCACTCGACCATTGGGCTTGATTGTCAGATGTATATCCAAGTAATTTCTTAATCCCTTTGCCAGCTATTTGTGTCTGTTTAGAGTGAAGTAGTTTGCTACGATTGACCCCACCAAAAGTGATTACCGCAATACTTTCACAGCTATAACCTAGGCTCAACAGATTTTGCACTTCGATTTGTGTGGCTTTAAATAAGCTACTTTCGTCATTTTTTTGATAGGCTCTCAATCCAGTAACTTCACCAACGAATGGATTACCACTAATGATTTCTCTTTGGGTCAACTCAAGTTCATTGATCAACTCAATAATTAATTGAGGAGACCGATAATTAACTGGTGATTTAAATTGAACCCAACTTGACCAGTCACTCGTCGTTCTGTCTGGATAAATCGTTTGAGATGGATCCTCCATCCAAATAATCCTCCCATTTGGTTTTACCATGTTACAAATTAACTCCCTCCATTCGGGCTTAAAGTCTTGTCCCTCATCAACGATGAGGAAGTCGAATTGATTTGCTAGTTTTTCCGCTTGAGTAAAAAATATTTTTTCTAATTGAATAGATGCTTGGTCGGATGTTATGTCAACTGGGAAACTTAAAAGCTCAGCAATATTTTTAGCCAGTTCATGAAAAGTAGAACAAATTTGTGGATTAGGGGCAAGGCTTTTAATTGCATCTGCCAAAGGCCGATTAAAGCATAGATAAAGTCCATATAAATGGTTTTTATGTGCTTTTGTTAATTCGCTTAAAGCAAGTTGAGTCTTGCCAGAACCAGCCGTTCCTTGAATATATAAACGAAACGGGCTAAAGTCTAAGCGTTCCACCCAATCGGTTAGGCCACGTGATAAGTTAAAACTGACTTCTTTGGCCTGTTTACTGAGAATACCAATATTTGGTACAAGATTGAGGTGCCCCATTAAAAAGCGGTGAATCGAGGTAACATCAGCTAAATTCGTCGGTAAAGTAGTGCTGTAATCCTCTAAGATGCTTTGGACAATTTCTGGCAATGGTAGTTCAGAGGCACAGTCCACAATACGCCCAACATTGATGGGTACCTCATCAAGATACCTTGATGTTGGCAAATACAAAATATGATCAATTTGCAATGCTAAATGGGGGTGAATTTGTGAAAACTTTTTACGAAGGTTGGCAATGTTTCTGGTAATTTGCGAACTAACGTCTTTTACTTCTTCATTGACACCATAAGAGGTAATTAATTTACCTTGCTGAAATTCAAGCTCAATATTTTTTTGTTCGATTGCTAACAATCGTCCATTCGGATGTAAGACTAAAAAATCGATTTCCCCATAAATGGCTCTACCTGTAAGATTCGTCCAATGAACACCATGAAATATCTCAAATTGATCGGATAAGCCATCTCGAAGTTGTTCTAAGGTCTGATACTCACTACTAAATATTTGATTTGAGTAGTTATCAAGATCATCATTCGGATAAATTCGGGCCATGAATTAGATACGTATGCAAAGAAAAAATAGAAACATGATTTGTATAGGGTGCTCGAACAACCAGATTTTTAACTGATTGTTTTTATATAATTTATAACATTGAATGAATGAAGATTCAAACTTAATAGGCTAAACAATTTAAGGTGTTCAGCACATTCAGATTGCTATGAACTGTGAGATGTTCTTCCTAAAACAGAGTCAAACACTCAAAGACAGTCCAACGATTTAGCTGACAGAACTCATGAGTAATATAATTGAGTCAATTAAAATCCTACAATCAGGATTTCAAATACTGATGAAGAAGAATAAAATGAGACCTTACCTAGTTCAGCTTTGCTTTTTTTTGAGTTTATTGTGTTGTATCAAGGCCCCCTACTGCGCTGATTATCCAAACAAACCTATTAAATTAGTGGTCCCCTTTTCACCTGGAGGTGGAAATGATTCAGTTGCCCGTGTAGTTGCTGCAAAATTAACCGAAAAACTGGGTCAACAGGTTTTTATTGATAACAAACCTGGCGCTGGAGGCACTCTTGGCGCCGATTTTTCTGCTAAATCACCAGCTGATGGCTACACGATTTTTTTAGGCGGCATCGGCAGTTTAGCAATCAATCCCGTATTCAACAAAAGTCTCCCCTATCACCCGACTAAAGATTTTGAACCGATTATCTTACTAGCCGAGGCACCACTCATAGTGGTTGCAACACCTAAACTACCTGTGAACTCTATCCAACAGTTAACTGAGTATATGAAGACTCATCCAACGCAAATTAATTATGCTTCCAACGGCAATGGTAGTTCCGCACAACTTGCTGCCATGATGTATGAGTCCATGGCAAATGTAAAAATGGTCCATGTGCCTTACAAAGGACTAGCACCAGCTCTATCGGATCTGCTTTCTGGACAAGTGCAAATCATGTTTAGCAGTATGGTAGCAATTGCGCCCATCGTTACTAGCAATCGTCTAAAAGCGCTTGCTGTAACGAGTAAAAAGCGCAGCTCTGCGTTCCCACAGATTCCAACGATGGTGGAAGCTGGATTTCCAGAATACTCAACGGGATCATGGTACGGACTGTTAGCGCCAGCGGGCACCCCTTTAGATATCATCCTAAAAATAAATCGCGCTGCGAATAGCTGTTTACAAGATCCCTCGGTTAAAGAGCAACTGCTGAAAGAAGGTGCTGAACCGATTGGCGGCACCTCTCAACAATTCAAGAAATATATTCAGTCTGAACTAGACAAAACACTTTATTTGTTTAATCAACAAAAATTGGACGTAAGCAACTGATTGCAATGACAGAAGAGTTGGGATTCAAGTCAAATTATGTACTAAGTCTTGGAGAAGAAATTTCACATAAGCTGCTATCAATTCATCAAAAAATCACAAACGATTTAAATCAGATAATACCTGTGGTAACTGAGAAGACCATGTTGAAAAGATGAAGTCAACATATAAAAACCAATACCGAGAGTCTTCAAACTAGATTTTTCAAGAAAACCAATGGGAATTAGTCAAAGTATTTCATTCAAAGAAAATACTGGGGTGGCTGATGGGGCTCGAACCCACGACAACAGGAATCACAATCCTGGACTCTACCAACTGAGCTACAGCCACCGTAGAAAAGAATATTATTTTAACCTAAGAATGCTAGTAACTGAAGAGTTTCTTAAAAAAAGATTCAATCTTTTGAACATCAGCTCAGTAAAGTATTAATCGATAATCTTACAAACCCACTCACGCTTACCGAACTCACCAATAGACTCGTCGAAAATTAACCAAACTAAGAATGATTTAAAACCAGATGTCATGTATTTCATGTTTATTTCCTCAATTAATCACGTATGAAGAAATATTACTGTATAAATAAACAGTAGTAAATGATTTTTTGCGCTTATTTATAAAAAATGTTGCTTTTCATCTGTAAATAAGCACAGTGATGTATTAATGTACCTTATTTTTGTCTTTTTGGGGACTCCACAAGGTGATTGGCGACATATTCTTTGGATAAAAACCTAATTTTCCTTGATAAATGTCTCGAATTTTGGCAAAGTCAGCTTCTTCATTGCCTGTCATGGTCAGAAAATCTGCCAAACCAATCGTTTTATTTTGGTAATCAAGGTAAACAAATCCCACAGGGTAGTTGGTTTCTAAAGCTAAATGATAAAAACCACTTCGCCATCCGGGTGTTTTTTTTCTAGTTCCTTCTGGAGTAATTGCTAACCAAAAGAATTTAGCCTTGGCCATTTCTTGCGCTAAATCTTTAACATACCCCTGTGGACTATTGCGGATAACTGGACGCCCACCCAAATATCTCAACCACCATCCCACTACTGGAATCTTAAATAGGCTATCTTTTGCCAAGAAATTTACGGGAATACCACAAGCAGATTTCGCAATCATGCCTATAAAAAAATCTAAGTTGGAAGTATGGGGGTAAGCCACGATGATGCCACGAGGCCCTGGTAATCCAGGAATAATTAACTTCCAACCTAAAATTTTTAGTAAATTTTTAGCCCATTGACTACCGTTGGTGGTAATCACAACTGGCAATAACTCGTTCAAATTAATCTCTTTTTAAAAGGCACATCTATGTTTCATGAAAGTTATTTACATCATCCTCTTCAAACTCGTAGCCAATTGCATTCTAAACTCATCCCTTTTATGCAAATGAATAAACTTACCAATCTCGATAACCTCTCCCTTGTATTCGATACCAATAAGCTTTTTTACGGTAAGCTCGTTGGCTAATTTTACCCATAACAAGTTAGCACTGAATGTATTTACGCTATTTGCATCCGATCTGATAATCACTAACGTCTGGTTACTCAGCACAACTTCCTCATAATCCGTTGCATGTCTTGCATACATCAGTAAAGCAACGCCCAAGACAACTAATTCTAAAATAGTAAAGGGTAGGATTAACCAAATACCTTGGGTTAAAAAAAAACTGGCGACAATCAACGAAAATATTGACTGTGCAAGATAAAATAGACCTACTTGTTTAGGGGTAAATGAGCAATTTTTCTTAAATATCCACCGAACTAGATTGCCATTAGTATTCATATGAAAATTATTCACCAAATTCGTTTACTTTGCTTATTGAGTCTTATTTTAGTGATTACTGCGTGCGAACGTCAGGTCTACACCACCTGGGAATGTAATGGCGTATTTCCTGATAAGCAAAAATTTTCATTTATTCTTGATGGCTCCAACATGAAATTTCAAGAAAATCGTCAGTTAAAGTTTTGTGGAAGCCTGGGAAACTCTAGTTTTTTTGATGAAGTTTGCCCTGTACAAATCGAAACATCGAAAGTTGTTTTCATTCCCAAAAAAGGTGACTTCATCGAAGACTCGCATGCATTTCGCTGTTTCGCTCTCTAATAAAAAGGAAAATAGATGCTAAGTACCATGCTCATTCTTAGGATTTTTTTAGGTGTTTTATTCACCTATTGGTTACTAGCATCAATCCAATTTACGGTGATACCGCACCTCTTTCGCCCATTAAAAAAAGCGGAGTTTTACCTTGCCATTGCATTTGGGACCGTTATTTATATTTATATCCCACCGCTCTGGTTCATTCTGGTGCTCGGACTGTATCTTTATCACTTCAAAATCCGATCAAAAAAATAATTCCACCATCCAAATCTAAATACTATTGGTAAGATGGATACATGGATCAAATTATTTCAAAAATTCTGAGCAGTACAAAAAATATCGCCGTGGTAGGTCTTTCCGCTAATCCTGAAAAACCATCGCATGACGTTGCTCGCTTTATGCAAAATCGCGGATTTCGTATTATTCCGGTCAATCCAAATGAACAGATGATTTTAGGAGAGACATCCTACCCGACTCTATCAGCGATTCCTTTTGAAGTTGATTTAGTCAATATCTTCCGAAAACCTGAAGATTGTGGTGAATTAGTAGCTGAGGCAACCCAGTTAAAAGTGAAACATATTTGGTTACAGTTAGGCATTGTTAACGAGCAGGCACAAGCAATCGCTGAACAAGCAAAGATTGATTTTGTTATGAACCACTGTTTAAAAATTGAATATCTGCGACTGCACAATGCGTAAAGTATTCATACGTTATTGCATCATCCTATTGATATTTTCTATCAGTTGGGATCGACCTTTATTAGCCAACCCAATTGAGCCTACACACATTACAGAGTTACACTTACCGAATTTTTCTCATTCAGGGCATGGCACTTTTACGAAATTTGGGTTTGAGATTTATCAGGCTCACTTCTATGTTGATGAAGTGAAAGCAGTTAAAAAATATGCCATCATCCTCAACTACTCTCGGAAAATTGAAAAAGAAGCGCTACTGAAGGCCACTATAGAGCAACTGGAGAGACTAGGATATTCCAGCAAGAAAACGGATGAGTGGAAAAATCAGTTAGAGAAAATTTATCCTAATATTAATAAAGGGGACCATTTAACGGCAATCTTCAATCCCGCCAATGGTACGACCTTCGTCTATGGCGACAAAATAATTGGTAATATAAATAATCCAGAATTTGCAGAAGCTTTTTTTGGTATTTGGTTATCCCCGAAAACCTCAGCCCCCGAACTTCGCTCGAAGCTGTTAGTAAATAATTGCCCCCCATTAATTTTTCAAACACAAGCATGTCAATAACGGAAACCGTATGCAACCCTTAATAACGAATACTCAACGTGATCATTTATCCGTCGACTGCCCTGATTGGAAATTAATGTCTTCGAGAGATGCATTACAAAAGACATTTGTTTTTAAAAACTTTCAAGAAGCCTTTAGTTGCATGTCCGAAATTGCTGTTATTGCCGAAGAGTTAAATCATCATCCTGAATGGTTTAATGTTTGGAATCGCCTAGACATTACTCTGTCAACCCATGATAGCGATGGTTTAACATTAAAAGATATTCAACTAGCCAAGGCGATTGATCGCATTTGTCTAAAGAAACTACTTGAGGCCTAAGCTAGGTGAAATAAATAGAACTTGTAGTATTCGAAAGTAAGCTCTGATTTTCAAGACTCAAGCCAAGTTGGATATTTCACCATGGATAAATTAAACATTTCAGAAGTTTGAAAGAAAGTCATCCATCGATCGATTGACTCCAACTTTAAGTCCATAAATCCTTGCTCATCAGCTCTCATAAACTGCCTGACAAAAGGAAATAAAGCAATATCAACCAAACTCAATTGATTCCCCATTAGAAAGGGATTCTTTGATAACTCTTTTTCAATTGGCATCAAGTAAATGTCAAGAGCCTGTTTTAGACTATCTTCTTTTGATTGAGTTGGATATCTTTCAGGATATTTATATGCATCCAAAATCTTTTTAAAGACATCGTCGTTCAGTCTTATCCATGCGAGCATTGAAGCATCAATGCCATCAAAACGATCTCCCCAAATAACGCGATGAGGAACCGGCTGAGTTCGATAGGCCCAAAGCATAATATCCAAACTTTGCTCTAAAACTGAACCATCAGGCCGTAGTAAAACTGGCACTGTTCCCTTGGGGGAAAGTTTGATCATACTTGCCGGTTTATTTCTCAAACTAATTTCTCTTACTTCGAACGTAATGCCAGCATCAATCAAAGCCATTCTGGCGCGCATTGCATAGGGACAACGACGATAGGAGTATAAAATGGATATCAAAATGGTCTCTTAGTTAACCTACGAACTCTTCATAGTTAGTAGGTTTTTCTAATTTTAAAATACGGTCTTTATCCATCGTTTTCAAAAACTTTTTAATGATTTTGTAGATATCCAAATCAAATTCAGGTTTACCAGTACTCAATAATTCAAAAACCTCATCTTCGTTAATCGCAGTTCCTAAATAACACCAGTGATCAGTGACGTGTAATTCATTTCCCTCTTTGATACCAATAGCTGTTTTAAATGGCCAAACACCCACCTTAAACTTCTTTAACGCGGTCATCAATCGTAAATGATAAGCATTGATTGCCTCTACCCCAACGCATGCGCCACGACATTGTTTCACTTGAAAGCCGAAGCAAGGCTTCCCAGGGAGTAATTTTTCTAGTCCGAGTAGTCCTTCACACAATTCATTTTTTTTAGCAATCGATTGCAAGGTTTTATTCGCTTCATGACGACTATAAAAAAGCCCGTATAGGTTATCTTGAATACCTGGTTGTAAATCATCATGCCTGACTAATTGTGGTGTCAGAATTTGATTCTCGTTTAGCAAGAACTGCCAAGCACACAAATCCTTTGAGCGCCGCAGTTTGATATTCAGGCTAGGGAGCTTCTCTTTAATTAACTTTGACTCTAAAAGCAAAGCGCCAATTTCTCCGGCAGTTTCAATCCAATCAATATCGGCAACTTGCATGGATAGTTTCATTTCTTTGCGAACACTCAGCGCACTAGAAAAATGCCCCATTACACGCGTCCTTAAGGAATTACTTTTACCGATATAAATAGGTGTCCGATTTTCAGCATAGAAAAGATAAACGCCTGGAGAATCTGGAATTGCATCTATCACTTTTTGATCAATTTTCGGCGGTAAACTTGGGTTAGCAATTAACTGTTTCATTGCCTCCTGAAGTCTAGCCACGCCAAACTGACGAACACAAACATTCCAAAATTGTTCTAAGACTTCAGCATCTCCCATAGCTCGATGTCTTGCACTCACTTGTAAACCGTGGGAGGCAATCACTGTATCTAGGTTATGCCTAGCCTGTTCGGGGAATAATAATCTAGATAATTTAACCGTACAAAGTACCTTCGCCCGAAAATCCAATTCACATCGTTTAAACGATGCTTTCAAAAACCCATAATCAAACCTTGCGTTGTGCGCAATAAAAACTTTACCTTCGAGTTGTTCGTATATTTCCTTGGCAATGTCATGAAAAAAAGGTTCATTTTCAACCAGCGAAGGGTCAATACCCGTCAGAATCTGAATATTTCTTGGGATAAAAACACCAGGATTGATTAATCGACTCCATTTAAAAAGCTGTCCATCCTGCAGAGTAATGACGGCCACCTCAGTGATACGATCTCGGTCAGAGTTTCCTCCGGTCGTTTCAATATCCACAAAAGCTAAAGGAGGGAAATTGGGAGTTAATACATTCATAAAAAAGAATAATTTGATAATTGCAGAGGAAATGATGAAATTTTTCCTATGAAAGGATTATGCTTGAAATATAAAATATTTATTTAATCTTCCTCTAGGAAGTTTTTTGGAAGCTTTTGAACCTTATGCAGAATTCGCGAAGAAAATTCTTAGAACAGTCACTCCTCAGCGGCTATTTAGGCACAATTGGTGGCAACTTACTAGCAAACCCAAGTTCTCAAAGCTCATCAGCAGCTTTGAAAAAAGCTAAAGTGATTGTTGTTGGCGGAGGTTTTGGTGGAGCAACCACTGCCAAATATTTAAAAATCTATTCCGGAGGAAAAATTGATGTCACCCTGATTGATCCAGCTCAAAACTTTATCTCTTGCCCACTCTCAAACCTCGTGATTAATGGGCAAATGGAGATTAGCGATTTAACAAAAAGCAGACTGGAATTAGAGCGAAAATATGGCATCAATATAGTGAATGACACGGTTGAACAAATCATGCCAGAGGCTCGAAAAATCTTACTGAAGCAAGGTGGGACGATGTCATACGATAAATTGGTGTTATCACCTGGCATAGATATGATGTGGGAAAGTATCCCCACCATGAAGGATCCAGCAATTCAAAACCGATTTGTGCACGCCATGAAAGCTGGGACGCAAACTCTGATTTTAAAAAAACAATTAGAGTCGATGGAAGATGGTGGTGTTTTCGCTATTTCAATTCCTTTAGCCCCCTATCGATGCCCTCCTTCCCCATATGAGCGTGCAAGTCAAGTCGCTCATTACTTAAAGAAATTCAAGCCAAAATCAAAAGTGCTAGTTTTAGATGCAAATGCCGAGATTACCTCTAAAGCTAGTCTTTTTAAAAGAGCTTGGTCAACTTACTATCCCAATATGATTGAATATCGAAACAATCATACCTTGGTGGATGTTGACCCCGCAGCCAGTGCTTTACTCTTTGAAGTGCAAGATGATGTAAAAGCCTCCGTATTAAATGTGATTCCTCCCATGCGAGCTGGCGATATTGCTCACCGGACCAAACTAGCCAATATTAATCAGCGTTGGTGTGAAGTTGATTTTTTAACCTATGAGTCAAAGATCATGCCCAATATTCATGTTCTTGGCGATGCGATCCAAAGCTCAACACAAACGCCAAAATCTGCTCAGGTTGCGAATGGGCAGGCAAAAATCTGCGCCTCTGCCATTTATCACTTGCTTGCTGACTTACCCATAGATAAAAACCCTAACTTTTCTAGCATTTGCTACAGCATCTTGGGAGATAAAACTGGAGCTCACATCTCTACCTTGCATCACTTTGATAAGAATACCCAAAGTATGGCGGTAATAGCCGGCTCAAATAGTATTTCTACAACCGACAACCCCAAAGAATATCTTTCCGCAATAAAATGGGCGAACGATATTTGGGCGGATACATTTATTTAAAATTTTGTGTAATTTTTTTACAAATTTTATTTTTTAATCAAATTTTCAATATAAACTTAGGTAGTTGTTTAATTAAATTCCTAAAACTAAAGGAGATCACAGATGCAGTTAAATATTAACGGCAAAATGCATAATATCGATGTAGAACCTAATATGCCTCTATTGTGGGCTATTCGTGAAATTATTGGTTTAACTGGCACAAAATATGGTTGCGGCATTGCACAATGTGGTGCTTGTACGGTTTACTTGAATGGCGAACCAGCTAGATCATGCTCTATTCCTGTCTCATCCGTTGGAAGTATGAAAATTACTACGGTTGAAGCTTTATCACCTGATAACTCCCACCCAGTACAAAAAGCTTGGATTGCACTAGACGTTCCACAATGTGGCTATTGCCAGTCTGGACAAGTCATGGCAGCCGCTGCACTATTAAAAAGAATTCCTAAGCCAACGGATGCTGATATTGACAATGCCATGTCCAATATTTGCCGTTGCGGTACTTATCAAAAAATTCGTGATGGTATTCATGTTGCATCTGGCCAGAAAAAATTGGCAGATGTACTAGCTACCTATGATGCGACACCTCAATCACGCGGATAAGAGAGACAAAAATGACTAAAATTATTGATACTCAAATGGACCAAAATGCTTTAGAAAGCCAATCACGCCGTCGCTTTATCGTCGACACTTCCTTTTTAGGTGGTGGTTTAATGCTAGGCATTGGTAGTTTTGCAAGTTCCACGGCCATTGCTGGTCCGATGTACAACCCAAATACCACTCTCGATGCATCCTCGCCTGAAGTGAATGCATGGGTAAATATTAAACCGGACGATACTGTCGTAGTTCGTATTGTGCGTTCAGAAATGGGTCAAGGTACTAGAACTGGTTTAGCACAATTAGTCACAGAAGAGTTAGAGTGTGACTGGAAAAAAGTAATTACTGAATCACCGACTCCCGGTCAAAGCGTTACAAGAAAAAGGGTTTGGGGAGAATTCAGTACAGGTGGTAGCCGTGGTATTAGAACTTCTGAGGACTATGTCCGTAGAGGTGCTGCAGCCGCAAGAATCATGCTCTTACAAGCAGCAGCAAATGAATGGAATGTCCCAGTATCCGAATTAACTGTTAATAAAGGTGTTATTTCCCATAAGTCTGGAAAGAAAACAACTTACGGCAAAGTTGCTAGTGCTGCTGCAAAGTTAACACCTCCCGATCCAAAATCAATTACGCTCAAAAAACCTAGCGAATGGAAAGTTGCTGGTAAACCTTTGGCTAGACTCGACACAGCCGATAAGGTCAATGGTACGAAGGTATTTGGTGTTGATTTACAACTCCCAGGGATGTTGTGTGCGGCTATTAAAGCATCTCCTGTTTTTGGTGGCAAAGTAAAAGCCTTTGACGAAAACAAAGTTAAAAACCTTCGTGGTGTTAAGGGTGTTGTGAAGGTTGGAGATAATGCTGTTGCGGTAGTTGCTGATACTTTTTGGCGTGCTAAAGTTGCTTTAGAAGCACTCCCAATTGAATGGGATGAAGCGGGTAATGGCAATGTTAACCAAGCTGATATCGAAAAACGCTTAAGAGAAGGTTTAGACGAAGAAGGTGATTTTTGGCAACGCAAAGAAGGTGATGCAGTGACTGCCATTAAGTCTTCAAGTAAGGTTGTTGAGGCTATTTATTACACGCCATATCGTTCACATGCCAACATGGAACCGATGAACTGTACCGTAAAATTCACTCCAGAAAGAGTGGAAGCATGGGTACCAACGCAAAATGGTGAAGCCTCTCATGCAGCCCTTGCTGAGGCAGCGGGCCTACCACTCACTCAATGTGAGGTCTATAAATTAGATCCTGGAACTGGTTTAGGTCGTCGTGGTGGTACTCAAGAGTATGTTACTCAAGCAGTAAGAATTGCTAAAAACTTCCCTGGAGTTCCCGTAAAAATGATGTGGTCACGTGAAGAAGATATGACACATGATTACTATCACCCGATTGCTATGGCTAAGATGAGAGCCGGTATTGATGCGAACGGTAATATGACTGGTTTACACGTTAAAGTTTCTGGTCAATCCATTAACTCAACTGTCGCACCAATGGCGATTAAAAACAATAAGGATGTGAGACAGTTGCAGGGTTTTTATGAAGAAGTTGGCGATGCTCAGCTTGGTTATAAGTTCCCAACCCTATTAACTGAGTATGTGATGAAAAATACTCACGTTCCAGTTGGCCCATGGCGCGGTGTAAATACCAACCAAAATGGTATGTTCATGGAAATTTTCATGGACGAATGTGCGAAAGCTGCAGGAAAAGATCCTTTAGCCTTCCGTCAAGCAATCATGCAGAATCACCCTAAACATTTAGCTGTTCTCAATGCAGCAGCGAAGCGGAGTAACTGGGGCAAACCATTGCCGAAGGGTGTTCACCGTGGTATCGCTCAGTTTATGGGCTACGGTAGTTACTCAGCATGCGTTGCTGAAGTTTCTGTCACAGATAATATTGTGAAGATTCACAAGATGGTGTTTGCTTTAGATTGTGGTCACGTAGTCAACCCCTATGTTGTCCGTGAACAAGTTGAAGGCTCTGTGGTAATGGCACTTTCTGCAGTTTTCAATCCAGAGATTACGGTAGAAAATGGCAGAATCAAACAAACCAACTTTGACTCTTATCCGTTACTGAGATTAGCTCAAAATCCAAAGGTTGATACTGTATTAGTACCATCAATGGATTTCTGGGGTGGTGTTGGCGAACCGACCATTTGCGTAGTAGGACCAGCGGTAATTAACGCAATCTCAGCAGCACTCGGTAAGCCTTTACGTAACTTCCCATTAATCAGAGAAGGTCTGTCAATCGCTTAAGTAGTTCTTGTATGAGATTAAAATCCCATTAAATTTTTAATGGGATTTTTTTTATCCCGAAGTTACCTACGAATCGATGGGCCTTCCCAAAGAAGCCCCTCAGATCGATTTTTTAGAAACAATTCTAGTGCGCGAAGATCTCTATGGCCTGTGGGTGGAATCGCTGCTTGAACACCCGAATAACAGGCTCTCAGTCTCCGATCCATGGAGCCCATGGTCTGCCAACTCTGCCGGTAGATAGGAAAACCCGTTAAGAACGCAGGACTGATAACATCTGATCTTAAGTTCTTTCCAATATTCAAATCATGACACTGGGTACAAGAAAGATTGACTCTACCTTGACGTTGAATATAAATTTGCGCCCCGTGATTCAGTTCCTCTTGCCACAACTTCCTCTCAGCAACTTCTGAGGGTGGCTGAAGCTTTATCTTTAAGCCTTTAGCGCTATCAGATAAAAAGGTAGAAAGAGCAATTACATCTTGATTTTCAGTATTTAGACCAACCATCTGTTTTTTTGCAAAACATTGAATAATCTGATCTTCTAAATTGATTAATTGATGATTTTTCCAACGCGGAAACTCCACTATCGATTGCCGAACTTGCGTTAAATCCTGATGACATCCCTGACAGTCCTTTTGCCATATTTGGGATCCTTGGTCCAACCATAAGGCAATTGGATTCATCGTGAGATCCTTGGATAAATTCAATAGCTCGGCAGATAAAAAATGATTACCACTCAATCGAGTTTCAGCTGGAGCACTCTGATGGAAAATCAATAAAGATAATGAGAGTAAAGTGAAAGTTAAGCGACGAAGTAGTAAATGAAAAACTTTCAACTGGTGGCATTCCTCAAGATTTAAAACTGATGAGTTCTTTTTCAGTTTGGCCTGTATTACCAAGATCATCCACCCAGTTGACACTAATAACGCCCCCTTTTTCAGGAACCTCAATCAGAAAACTAATTAATGGATTGGCGGCAATCCCTGTGCCTACGTCAGCTTCAAAGATGACTTCTTGATTCAGTTTAACGAACACCTTTTCAATGATATTTTTAGGGATTTGATCAATCCCGTTATCGGCCATTCGAAAGCCTGTTTCCATCGGATGGCCGATTAAAATTCGAACCTCCACCGAAGCACCTGGTTTGGGGTTACCAATGAAACTGACTCTAATCGGAAATTTATTATTAGTTGCCATAACAGCCCTTCATGATGAAGATTTTAGGTTGCATCAAAACAAGCATTTAAAGTCACCACTGACGGCACTGAATTAGCAATTTTTTGACCATTATCCAAAGTAACAATCACCCACACATCTTGGCTCAAAGCTAGACGAATGCGTGTCGAAAATTGGTAACTTTTGCTAGCTTTGGGTATTTTCCCCCTTAAAACCATTGGAAAAGGATTTTCAGGAGCGATGATTTCAAAAGACTGTATCAATCGATCAGCAGGAGCTATTAGTTTGATAGTAAAAGGTATGGAGTTACCAGTATCCGCCAAAGGAGGTATATCTAATTCAATTGCTTTGGCATCAATTGCTAGCTTTTTTAAAGCAACCGGTTGATATTCTAAATACTGGCTTTGCATGGTTTGTACAGCCTGCATTTTTTGAGCTAAAGCATTTGTCGATTTGCTCAAAAAAAATAAGCTAGTTAGACCGAATAGAAAGTCTCGCTTCGAGCAGGATATATTACCCCTTATTGTTTTTATCGACGGCATATGCACTTTACGCATCCAGTCATCCCCTAGAAATATTCAAATCGTTTTTATAAATTGATTGTAATTGTTTTTTTAACAAACTACTTCAGTTGCACGAGTAAATCAACGACCTCATTAATTTGTTCTGGAGTTAATGGGGTTTTAGGAAGATTAGGATTGATGATGCCAATTTGACTACCGTAAGGTGGCATTAATGTGTCGGGATTCATCAACCGAGCATCTGTAACCCATTGCCTTAGTTGCTCTGGCGTATACTTCGATCCCACTTTCGTTAAAGCAGGCGCAAAATTCCCTTGCTTTTCTCTCGAATTATTTTCTGACAGTTGGATGGTATGGCAAGTAATGCAATTACCCAAACGCCCATCTTGGATAATTTTCCACCCAGGCATTTTAATCAAAGCATCTACCGATGGCCTCACCTCAGAGAAGGCAAAGCATGATGCGAAAAGGCAACATAAAACACTGAGGGAAGTTAATTTAACTTTTGTAGTCATCGATGAAATAATACCCCAGCGCCATTCACAAAGGTATACAAGTTATCAGAAAAAATTAAATATTCAAATTCGAAAACCACCTATCAATATTTATTTTTGCCAAGGTGCCTTAATTTCGTTTAATCCAGCAATCACTTTAGGCATCATTGAGAGATACCCACTTTGACGACCAATAATCCAAGCTGCAGCAATATCTACTTGAGGAAGATTACGTTTTGCTAAGAGAATTTCAGCTGTCGCTAAATCGTTCATCTTACCCAGTAACTCTTGTGCTCGAGAGAGTGTTTTGGTGTAACGATTCATTTTCTTTTTAGGGAATAACTCAATAAAGAATTCAAATGAATACCTTAATTTTTTCAGATATAAACGAAGTTGATGACTTTCTTCTAAAGTTCGATTCTTAACAGCTATCTCCCTTTGAAAACGACGATGACGGCGTTTTAGAAGGCGGATAGCAAACTGCTCAGTATTTTCAGGCCGAATGGGCTCAGCCGTTGATTGACTCTCGAGAATCATTTTTTGGCGATTTTTAATTTCCGGATGGGTCTTTAAACTCATAATTGCCTCAGCAAATGAAATAACTTTCACTGAGTAATTCCTACTGCCAAAAGAAGCAATCGCACTGTCATGACCGGAAGATCTGTGTGAAATCGCAAATTTTTCTAACGCAAGAATGTCGGGGTGGTTTCCAAAAGTTTCTTTCAAAAGTGGCAACAATTCTTCATTAAAAACATCCCAATTTCTTGCATCACCTAAGGCATTGGCTAAATCCCTCCAGACAACATTCCAATTAGCGACGAAAGTCATTGGCAAGACGGGGGAGAAAAGTTTGATGGCTGAGCGAATTCTTCGCATAGCAACTCGAGCTTGATGAATATACTCTTCATCATTATCTAATAAGATGCCAGCATCATTCATTTGCAAGTGATGAAGGCACTCAAAGCAGATGTGCTGAAAAGTATCCAATGGATCTGCTTTGGGATCTATGAACAAATCAGCTGGCTTAGTAGGTGAGATAGCAATATTTTGATATAGTCGATACCCTACTTCAGCTTTGGAGCGATTAGAAGGATGTAGCCGAACGCGGCGGCTTAAAACCCTGGCTAGACCAAACAGGTTGACTGGATTACCCTCCACAAGCTCTAACTCTACCTCACTAATTTCTTGCTCATACAATAAACCATCAAGTCGTTTCGTCACTATTTTGCCAAGATCAATGGCCACTTCAATCTTCGAACCCCGAAACTCAACTATCCAACTACGCCTAACAAAATCAGTGGTAAAGATTGGAACCAGTTGAGGGGCCAACATGGTCATTTTTTCTGCCAACTCTGGATCATCGATCAATGTTTGAAAATCAAATTGACCAGGGGTTGTGGGTGCTTCCCACTCTAAACGTTGATGCAATCCCCCCATGGAATGAGATGCTAATTTCACTGTCAGTAAAGTCTTGCGTAAAATTTTACGCTCTCGTACTGCTGTACCACCTTTCATTAGTAATAACTCAGGAGTGTCGTAGTAAACATTAAAAAGCTTCTGCCGTTTACCAGGTTGGCTAATGAGGGTATGTTCTAAGAGGATGGGTAAATCCTTTGCCGAAAAACTTAGTTTTAATTCAGTTTCTGTCGCCACGGTAGTTTAGTTACCCTTCGAGATCAATGAAAGTTTACATAGGGTCTTTGATTTTAATGATATTGAAACAATAATACTATCTATAAAAAATTATAAATCCGTGTCAATTTAGTGAATTGACACGGATTTCGATAACAAAATAAGATAAAGTTAAATTACTTTTTACTACCTAAACCAAGGGCCTGTACCATCCCTTTAAAGACTTCCGTGTTATCAATAAAGCCTCTGTAAAAATCTGACCCAGGACCCATCGCAGTAAGAACTCCGTCATCGGCAGTGTGCACACCCGCCTCGTTTGTAGATGGTGTATTTCCTTCAACCTTTACCGCTTCTGGATGTTGTTCTTTATAGATTGGATTCGCTACAAATTTTTTAGTTTCTTTATCGATGACAGCGGGCACAAATGTGCCAGTTAACTTAGGCTTTAAAGTTTCGTAATGATCCGGGAAATTGCCATAGTTAAACACAATTCGTTTGCTTACATCGATTGACTCTGGATAACCCTGCTGATTAGCCTTGGGGTAGTTAGGGAACCCAGCATCTGCATATACTCCGACTTTCTCACGTAATGCCCCTTTCTTCTCATCAGAAACAACCCCACTAATGGATCCACCATGCGTATGGTCAGGGGTAACAATAATCAATGTATCTTTGTTTTTTGCTGCAAAGTCTTTGGCGACTTGCACCGCATTACTCAACATAATCGTATCAAAGGCAGCTCTTTCCCAATCCAATGGGTGATTAAACTTGTCAATCAAAGCAGCTTCTACGACGAGAAAGAAGCCATTTTTATTCTTAGACAACACATGAATTGCAGCCTGAGTCATTTCCGTTAAATCCGGTTGATCTGGATAATCTTTAACGGTATTTTGTTTCAAAAAGAAACGATCTAAAGAACCATCCATGTTGTCATGGTGGAATGTTCCAAAAAGTTTTGTAGTTGTGGTTTTATTTGCAGCTTGCATCAACTCTGTTTTTGTTTTTACTAACTCATAGCCATCTAACTTAAACAATCTGATTAGATCATTGTTATCTTTTCTCTTTGAGAGTTTTTCAGTTTGTGGCATAAAGTATGCAGCGCCTCCTCCTAAAATCACATCAATTTGCTTTAAAAATAATTCATCAGCAATATATTGTTTATCGGCACGTCTTCTAGTATGTGCAACCATGGCTGCTGGCGTCGCATCTTCGATTTCAGCATCTGACACAATCCCAATCGACATTTTTGTTTTTCTTTTAATCAACTCTGCAATTGTTTCCACTTTGGGATGCGCCAAGTTGTCCGTGGCACGTGAAGCGTAAACACCCAATGCATTGACAGATGACTTATGACCTGTGGTGTAGGCGCTCATTGAATTAGCTGAGTCAGTTAACAATGAGTCTGCCCCTGAAGTCCCCACTAAGGCCATTTGCGGCATATCATCAAAAGATAATTTACCTTGATATTTACCTTGAGAGATCCCTTTTGACATCACTCTCGCTGCAGTTCTATTGGCAATGCTCATACCATCACCAATAAATAAGATGACATTCTTTGCTTTGCGCTCACCAGTAGCATAAACATTCCATTGAACACTCAAAAACTGATTTTTGTCATCGGCAGTTCGAGCAGTTAAATTCACAGACCCAACATTACTCAAGGAGACATTTCTCCAAACAAAAGAGGAGCCTTTGCCATCCTCATTGCGAATATGCTCTGGAGGAGCTTTAATCACAGTAGTGATATCTTTATCATTCATCGTAATAAATACTTCACTCGGCTCAAGAACCTTATCAAATTCGACTTTAAGATCAAATTTACTCCCCACCAGGATTTCAGCTTGATGAATTGGATAGATAGCAACAGCTCCCAATTGAAGGGACATGCCTAAAAAGGTAGAAATGGTAAATAGTTTGATAAAAGTACCAAACTGAAAAAGATTTTTCATGAATAATTCTCCAAGGTTAGGATTTTCATAATAATTCATGAAAATGACTGTTTATTGAAATTCACGCAAATTTAGACTGATTCCTGAATTTTTGTTTCACAACAAATAGGTTAAGAAATGATTCGTACACTCTCGAGCTTTAAACACGCGTTCGGCTTTACTATTATTGGCTTAGTTTTAACGTTCTCTGCTTGCACTGCTCAACGACAAGATGTACCAACTACTCCAAGTGAGGTTAAACCTTTGGTAGTTTTAATTTCTATCGACGGCTTCAAGCCAGAGTATTTAAAACGTAACTACTCCCCAAATTTGCAAGAGCTTGCAGAAAACGGTGCGCTGGCTAAAGGACTTATTTCCTCATTCCCCTCTGTCACTTTCCCCAACCATTACAGTATTGTCACCGGCTTATATCCCGACCATCATGGTATCGTCAATAACACCATGTATGACACTCACATTCAGGAAGTATTTAAGTTATCCTCTAGGGATGCTGTTACCAACCCAGCTTGGTGGTCGGATGCAAAACCCATTTGGGTTAGTGTCATTGAACAAAATAAAAGAGCCTCCACGCTTTTTTGGCCCGGCACAGAAACCAAAATTCAACAAATTCAACCAAATGATTGGTTAAATTACGACCATCATATGAGCTCAACAGCTCGAGTTGAGCAGTTATTAACTTGGTTATCGAAACCGAATTCAATGAGAGCGGACTTTGCGACTTTATATTTTTCTGAGGTAGATTCTGCTGGACATGCCTTTGGACCGAATAGTTCTCAAGTGAATCAATCCATCGCTCATGTCGATCAAGCAATTGCTCAATTAAGAGTAGGACTTAAGAAACTTGGCCTTGATCAGAAAACCACTTTTATTATCGTTTCAGACCATGGCATGTCAGTAGTTCCTAGCGATCACTGGATTGAAGTTTCTCAGGTTTTAAAGGATATTCCGGAAATCAAATATGAGTGGACTGGACCTGTAGCTGGGATCAATCTAGGGGAACAAGACGTCTCAACTGCACTCAATCAGTTAAAAACAATTCCTCACTTAGCATGTTGGAAAAAATCTGAAATTCCCACTAAATATCACTTTGGGACACATCGTCGCATACCAAAGATTGTTTGTTTAGCCGAAAATCACTATGTCATTACCGATAAAAAACCATTGATTACTTACCCAGGTCATCACGGTTTTGCCCCTCAAGAACAGGATATGCATGGTTTATTTATTGCATCGGGATATCAAATTCGTAAAGTTGATTTAGATTATTTTGAGAACGTGGATGTTTATTCGCTAATGACAAAACTTTTAAATATTCCAGCTGAAAAAAATGATGGCTCAGATCATCTTATTAAGAAACTGATTAAGTAAAAATCTCCCCATCAAACGAAGTGTCGAAAAACCGTCACTTCGTTTGATGAAAACAGGTGTAATTTAGTAAATCTTACTTTTTTCTAAGCTCCAACCACCACCTAAGGCTTGATATAAGGACGTAGTATCACCCAAATAAGTAGCCGAGGCCTGTAGTCGATTAATCTTTGCTTGCAGGTAAGTTTGTTCTGTTTGTAGCTTCGCTGGCTCAGAAATATAACCGACTTTGAATTGTTTGCTGGCTTGATCAAAAATCACTTTACTAGCGTTTTCATTTTGAATGGCAGCATTCAAGTAGCTTTTATCAGACTGCAGAGCATATAAAGTATCTGCGACATTTTGGTAAGCAAAAAGAATCGCCGACTTATATTGAGCCACAGCCGCATCAGTAGCTGCATCAGCAGCTTGTTTTCTAGAAAATAAAGTACCACCGGCGAATAAGCTCTGACTGACGCCACCACTAATACTCCAAATTTTACTCACCTGATCGGCAATATCTGCCACGACCGCCGTAGCGTTGCCAGCGGAAGCTAATACATTGAATTGCGGCAACATATTTGCCAAAGCTACACCAATTTGCGCATTTGCAGAGCGAACATACTCCTCAGCAATTTGAATATCTGGACGCTGACTCAACAAATCTGCAGGTAAGGAGCTAGGCAATTTGGCAGGAAGTTTAATTTGCTCCAAATTCGGCAATAAAAGCTTTTCACTTGGCATCTGTCCGCATAAAACATTTAATAAATTCAGTGTTTGTTCGCGGCTTTTTTCAATCACTGGAGTTTGGGCAATCGCCTGCGCATATAAACTTTCTTGTAGGGCAAGATCTACACTACTGGCATATCCTGAGTCCCTTAATCTTCTTGCATGATCTAATTGTGCTTTCGCTGAAGCCGCTAATTGCTTGACAGCAACAAGCTGCTCTCGCAAAGAAGCTTCTTGAATAGCCGCCGCTAAAACATTGTTCGCAACAGTAATGCGCAGTGCCTCTAATTGATAACTACTGGCATTACCCAGTGCTTTTAATGCCTCAACTTGGCGACGATTACCACCCCAAATATCGGGTACAAACCCTACTGAAATACCTGAAGTTTTGAGCGTGTAAATGGAGTTATTCTGATCAGGTCCATACACAGCTGGTTGAATAGCTGTCCCTGTATTTTGTCGCAAAGCATTGTAACCTAGGCCTACCGTTGGAAAAAAATACCCTTGTTGCGCACGCACATTCGCTTGCGCAACCTTTAAATTTGCTGACGCAGCCTCAATATCAAAATTATTCTTTAACGCCAACTCAACTAAGCCATTGAGTTCTACAGACCCATACTCTGTCCACCAATCATTGCGAATTTTTTGAGCCAGTTCCTGATTCGATGAATTCGTCCCTGTATTTTGTCGCGTAAAGCTTTTGGGTACATCTAACTTCGGCTTTACAAAATCAGGTCCGAGGGAACACGCAGTGTAAGTCCATGAAATGCCTAGTAGTAAACCAATCGTTGTAATTGTTCGCAGAGGCAAGGTTGTTTTTCTCATATTACCCACCCAAGCCTTTACGACGCTTTTTCGGCTTAACTCGTTTTAAAACTTCCGTATAGATCGCTGGAACGACTAACAATAAAAATATTGGTCCAATAATCATCCCACCCACTACAACAGTTGCAAGGGGCTTTTGTACTTGACTACCGATACCATTGGAAATAGCTGCAGGGAATAAGCCAATCGCAGCGGATAATGCGGTCATTAAAAGAGGTCTCATCCTGTGTTCGTGGGCCTCAAGAATAGCCTGTTTAACCGTTCTTCCAGAGTGAATTAATTCACGATAGTAAGTTTGAACAAGAATACCGTTCATTACAGACACCCCTAAAAGAGAAATAAAACCAATAATGGCTGAGATACTGGCTGTTTGCCCAGAAAAATACAATGCCACAACCCCACCAAACATCGCAAACGGCACACCTGAAACGGTCAATAAGCAATCTAAAAGGTTATTAAACAACGCATAAAGCAATGCAAAAATGAGTAGCAGTGCTAACGGCACAATCACTGCAAGTCGCTCTTGGGCAGCCTGTAACTCTTCGAACTCTCCCGCATAAGAAATTCTGTAGCCCTCAGGTAAATTGATTTGAGAGCCAATTTTTTCTTGGATCTCTAATACAGTTGATCCTAAATCACGTCCTCTAGTACTAAACTTCACAGGGATATATCTTTCATTTTTCTCGTGATAAATATAGCTAGCACCGGTATCTAATGAAATATTTGAAATATCTTCAAGAGGTATGTAAGCAACACCACCATTGGACGTTGTATAACCAATTCGTAGCCGACGGACGTCATCGATACTATCACGACCTTCTTTCTTTAAACGAACCGTTAAATCGAATTTCTTATCACCTTCTAAAACCGTTGTCGCTACAGTACCAGCAAAAGCAGCTTGAATAGCAGTGTTCACATCGCCAGTATTTAAACCATATCGAGCGGCCTTGTCACGATCGATAATAATATTTAAATTAGGTTGCCCAAGTATGTAGAAAATACCCAAATCACTAACCCCTGGGATGCCTTCCATGATATGTTTTACTTGGTTAGCAAGTTCTTCAAGTTTTTCAAGATCTGGGCCAATAATCTTAACCGAATTAGCCCCCTTCACTCCTGACAAGCCCTCTTGGACGTTATCTTGAATATATTGAGAAAAGTTGGTAGTGACTCCAGGGAACTCGTTTTCGAAATCTTTTTGCAAGCCGGAAACTAACTTTTCTTTAGTCATTCCGTCTTTCCATTCATCAAATGGTTTCAAAGGAGCAAAAAGCTCAACGTTATTAAAACCAGCTGCATCACTACCATCATCTGGTCTACCATGTTGTGACACAACGGTCATGACTTCAGGATGACTTTTAATAATCTCTCGCATCCGGTTCACTTGAGCTGACCCAGCTTCAAGAGTTATAGTAGGTGGCAAAGAAGCACGAATCCACAAATTGCCCTCTTCAAGAGCAGGTAAAAACTCACTACCTAGGCGTGTAAGCATCAAGAAACCAACCAACAGGCAGACAATTGAACTTAAGATAACTGTTTTCGTGTTTTGTAATGCCCAAGTTAGTTTTGGCGTATAAAACTTTCTAATCGCCTCCACAATGAATGTTTCAGACTCTTTTACCCTTCTAGGCAACAACAGAGATGCGAGAACTGGAGTAATCGTAAAGGTCGCAATCAAAGCACCTGCTAAAGCGTATCCGTAAGTACGTGCCATGGGGCCAAAAATTTGCCCCTCAACGCCCTGCATCGTAAATAAAGGCAAGAATGCAGCAATCGTAATCGCAGTTGAAAACAAAACAGAAGTATCCACTTGTGTAGAACTTAGGAAAATCAACCTTAATCTTGCTGTCCAACCTTTTGACGGATCTGTTAGCAAACCATCCGGTCCGAATGCCATTTTCCGAAGTGTTCTTGCTCGATCCTCAGGAGATTGTTGGAAATTTCTAAAGATATTTTCTACTAAAATCACTGCCGAATCGACAATAATCCCGAAATCAACTGCCCCTAAAGATAATAGGTTAGCTGATTCCCCTGTAATTGTTAATATGATGATGCTAAAAAATAAGGCAAACGGGATATTCATACTAACGATGACGGCACTTCTCAAGTCACCCAAAAACACCCACTGGATAAAAAAGACCAATAAACAACCAAAGATGAGATTATGAATCACGGTATGCGTAGTCACACCAATCAAAGTTGATCGATCATAGTATGGTTCTACTTTAACGCCGTGGGGTAAAGAACCATCCGAATTAATCTTCTTAATTGCCTCTTCTGCTCGTTCAATGACCTGTTTTGTTTGGAGCGTGCGATTCATAATGATGACGCCAGTTACTACATCATTTTGATCATCTCGACCAGCTTCACCAAGTCTTGGAACAAAGCCCTCCGTGACCTCAGCAACATCTTTCACTCTAATAGCTAAACCATTTTGCTGAGTGAGAACGATCTTTTCGATATCTTCAATACTCTGAACTAAACCTACACCACGAATGTTGATGGACTGATCACCTACACTAACCGTTCGTCCCCCCACGTTAGAGTTGGAATTGCCGATAGTTGATAACAACTGCTGAAGGGTAATACCATAACCCTCAAGCTTTTTTGGATAAACTTCAACGTGATACTCTTTAGTAGTACCGCCCCAAGTTACCACTTGCACAATTCCTGGTGTTGTCAAAAGACGTTTAATAACCACCCAATTTTGAATCGTTCTGAGATCAGTTAAGCTATAAGTCGAGGGTCCTTTTAATTGATATCTAAAAATTTCACCAACTAAACTTGATGCTTGAATTTGCGGTTGTACCCCATTGGGTAAATTAACATTTTGAGATAAACCATTCGCCACTTGAGTGAGTGCGAAAAAGTAATCAACCCCGTAATTAAAGGTTACGCGGACAAAAGACAAACCCGCAAAGGAAGTCGATCGAATAATGTCTACACCTGGGGTCGTGGCGAGTCCAATTTCAATGGGCCTTGTGTAATACCGCTCCATTTCTTCGGATGATGACCCGGGGGATTGTGCGGTAATTTCAATAATGACTGGCGCTGGATTAGGATAAGCTTCCACATTGAGTTTCATGAAAGCAATGAAACCTGCCACGATGAATGCCATTAAGCATAAAAGAACAATTGGACGTCTTGTCAGAACAAAATAAAGTATTGGCTTAAACATATCGTGATTTCTTGGTAAATTTAATGAGTCACGCTATAGAGATTGCTCAAAAATAATGCTTTATTTAGTGCAATGGTCTCACCAGGCTCTAAACCGTCTAATATTTGAACTAAATCTGCTTGAAGAATCCCAATTCGAACCAACCTTCTCCTAAAATCAGTACCATTAGTCGTTGTCCAAACGGAACGCAGACCATTGTTTTCGCGAACCAAGGCTTGCAAGGGGACAGCTGGCCAAGTTTCTGGCTTGGATAACTCAATGGTGAATCCAGCTAGCATTTGGGGTTTTAACTCATGATCCTTATCATCCAATGCAGCATAAATGGTGAGTCTTCTGGTGACTGGGTCTACCGAATCAGCTACATAAACAATTTTCCCTGGGAATAACCGATCTTTGTAGGCTTGTACATTCACAATGACGTTTTGACCAATGCGATAAAACGGCACTTCAGATTCTGGCACATTTGCAACCATCCAAAGTTTATTAATATCGGATATTACAAATGGTGCTGGAGCGATACCAGGCTGAACTAATTGACCAGGTGCGGCATTTTTAGTAATAACTCGGCCATTAATTGGGCTACGAACATTCAGTTCAACATCAACTTTTCTGGTTTTAACAATTTCTTCTATTTCGGCGTCATTAAAACCAAATAGATACATAGTTTTTTTCGCAGCGGTGAAGTTTGCCTCGGCAGTTTGTTGATCAGAGATATTTTGCTCTAATTCTTTAAGAGAAATACTCTTAAATTCGTACAGTTCTTTTGCTCTTTTAAGAGTTTCATTGGACGTTTTTAAAATCCCTACCGTTGACAGAAGATTTGCAGATGCTTGCGCAGCATCCGGTGATACTACCGTGTATAAAATTTGACCTTTTTTAACATCTTCGCTGGCGTTTGCTAAAACACGATTAATTCTGCCTTGATAGGGAGAGTAAATATCTGCAGTTTTATTTCTATCAAAATCAATAATCCCAACCGCTTCTCTACGCTCTTGAAAATCATAGGTTTTTACTGACCCCCACTTAATTTGTTTGGCTTGTTCTGCAGTAATAATGACCGTATTTTCGGGGGATGGGGCTGGAGTTTCTACAGAATCTTTTTTAGTAAAGTTACTAAAAGTAAACACCAAGATCAAGATTAACACTCCAGCAGCAAACATCACTTTTTTGTTTGCTTTTAATTTGGAGAACAATTCAGCTCGATTGAATTGCTTTGGATCCGGTATTTTATTCTTTAATTCAGTCATTTCAGTACCAATTAATCTTGTGTGTTTGTTTTGTTATGTGAATTGAGAAATTATCGCAGAACCCATAAATAGTTATTTACAGATAACAGATGATATCTTAATTTGATGATAACTTTAATAAATTGTACTTCGTTCAATTATCAAGAAAAATGGACTTGAAGTTATACAATGACTAAATGAATGTTAAGAAATACTTTATTGTTCTTTTTGGTAGCTTCATAACCATTAGCATGGTGTTCTATCTCGTCAATTTGACCGATAATCACATATGGTTAGCTTCATTGGCTAGTTCAACCGCTTTACTCTTTACAGCCTCAAATCATTCGGTTGCGCAACCAAGGGCTCTTATTTTGGGGCACTTAATCTGTGCCTTGATTGGAATCCTCTTATATGATTTTTTTGGTGATCATTGGTGGGTTTTATCAATGTCATTATCACTTGGAATCTTCCTGATGCTCTTAAGCCGAACCTTTCATCCACCTGCTGCGGCAAATACCGTAATAATGATTCATGTTCATGCGAGTTTTATGATTCTCATTTCGACCATTTTGCTGGGTACGGTCAGCTTAGTGATACTGACTGCCATTATTACCAGAGTCATGAAAAGTAAAACCCCCTATCCAACTTACTGGTTTGCACCCTCTCCAAAAGCTCGCGATTGCGGAATTAAACATTAAGAACCTATAAAATAATAGTTACTCGTTACTTAAATACATGGATACACAAGGAGACCAGGTTGCAAGATTCATTTTATTTTTATGAACCACAAAAAGGTCATGGTTTGCCACATGATCCATTTAAAGCAATTGTTGGTCCTAGGCCCATCGGTTGGATCGGTAGTAAAAGCATAGATGGCATTAATAATTTGGCTCCCTATAGCTTTTTCAATGCAGTAAATTCCGACCCACCAATGATTGGTTTTACCAGTACTGGATATAAAGATTCCGTTAGGAATATTGAACAAACGGGTGAATTCACCTGGAATCTCGTCACAAAGCCACTCGTAGAAGCCATGAATATGAGTTGTGCTAGTGTACCTCCAAGTGTCGATGAATTCGAATTAGCCCAATTAACCCCGGCCCCATCAAAACTCATTCATTCCCCCAGAGTTCTAGCAAGCCCAGTGTCCTTTGAGTGTAAATTATCTGAAATCATTCAGTTAAAAGACCCTCATCAAAGCCCTTTAGAGTCATGGTTTGTGATTGGGCATGTTGTTGCAGTCCACATTCTACAAAGTGCACTAAAAGATGGTATCTATGACACAGCTAGTATGCAGCATGTAATGCGTGGTGGCGGACCTGCTGATTATTTTACTGTCGGCCCTGAACAGCTATTCAAACTTTATCGACCTAAGTAGAACAGTCAAATCAAAGAGATAAAAAAGGACTATTTATAAAAATAGTCCTTTTTCAAAAAACATTTTTCGTCAGTTATTAATGGATTTGTTGAATCCCACATAATAACCAACCAGTATTACCTTCCGCTGGTTTAACCCAATTCCAAACCTCTTCAAACTCAGTAACTGGTCCATCTTTTTCCTCACGGAGGGAACCAGAGAACCTAGTACTTGCCAAAAATTCCTTACCATCTTCTTCAAGGGCAACTAAATCGGCAGCAAGTGTTAAAACTTGAGTAAAACTAAGTGCACTACTTCTATTCAACATGTCTTGTCTCAACAAATTAAACATATCTGGGGTTGTGTACTCCCTTAATTTATCAAGATTTTGCTGATCTGAAGCTTCTTGTAACTGAATAAATAATGATTTAGCATTTTGTAAAAAAGAATCCTTTTCAGAAAGATGCGTTGGAGCTGCGTCTAACTGGCTAGAGTTCCCATTGACAAGATAAGGTTGGCTTGCAGTGTTATTTAGTATTGGTTCTTGATTAACTCTTTGATTTGGAGAGTTCCAATTACTACTAAAGTTTGGTTCAACATTGGCACGATTAAAGGAGCCGGCAGGTGCGGAAGCAAACATCGAGTTTGATTTTGGACCGAATTTACGAATCAAAAACATAATTAATATGCCAACTAAAGCAAGCATTAATATGCCGGAGAACATTGAAGCTAAACCTTCTCCCATCCCACCCATGCCCATGTGCGAGAAAAGATAACTCAAACCAATACCAGCAGCTACACCACCTAAAATACCACCAAGACCTCCGAAACGACTAGGTTGTCTAACTGGAGCAGTGGGAGCAGCAGGAGCACTCGTTGGATTTACAGTAGAAGTTGGCTTCTCTCCCACAGGAGCTGCCGTAGGCTTTGGAGGTAAGCTATTCTGATTTTTAGTCACAGAACTCGACTGCCTACCCATGCTAGCTCCACCACCTAATCTTTTTGCATAAGCAAAATTACAGGTTAGCAAGGCTACAGCTAAAAAACTAATAACTAGTTTATTGATCAACTTAAAATTCAACATTCATTTGTACCCATTGTGTATAAGATAAATACTATTAAATACTAATTTAGGGGTTTTGTCATTGGCTCTGAAAATACCCCTATTAATCAAATACAATTTACTTATTCACCAGTGTAAATTGGTTTAGGCATCGTATAAAAGCTATCCAAAATATGGTAGGGAATCATGACATTTTTCTCTTGGAAACTGGCATGGGCGATTCCGTGCATTA
The DNA here is from genome assembly GCF_900176405.1 of Polynucleobacter kasalickyi. GTDB lineage: Bacteria > Pseudomonadota > Gammaproteobacteria > Burkholderiales > Burkholderiaceae > Polynucleobacter > Polynucleobacter kasalickyi. Next base: position 91,324 of record NZ_FWXJ01000007.1, read on the forward strand.
CACTAAAGTGCTTGTCAGGATGAGGCAGTTGGGCAAAGAAATCAATCAAATCACCAAAACTTGCAATACCATCATACTGCCCGCGCATCATTAAGACCGGTAAATTTAGTTTTAATGGATCTATCAGGGGTAAATTAGCTGACATATCCAAATAGGTACCTGTAGGCATCGTATCATCTAAATCAGTAACGGCTTTAGCGAAAGCATCCACCACCGCTTGATCTGCCGTACCTGCGTGATCTCTGGTAAACACACTTCTGATCATCGCTTGATCAACAGGTCGGCGATTTGCATTTTGCCATTGACCAATACGCTTCTTTCTCTCTGTAAGAGTTGGACTGTCTTTACCCGTCCAAACGAAAGCATCCAATGCAATTCGAGAAATCTTACCAGGATTATTTTGGGCAAACATGGCTAACTTCAGTGAGCCTGAGCTAATACCGTATCCAAATATTTGTTTGGATTTTGTTTCCTGCAAAATAGCATCCACAACGACCTGAAGATCATCAGCACCATTTTTGACATTAAAGTTAATATTTCTAGATTTATCGGACCTTCCATACCCTTCATTATCAATACACCAAGTGTCGTAACCCAAACCAGCAAAGTAGTCCATTGCAGAATATTCGGGTTTTCCTGGGATATATAAATCAAAAGTTGGCGTACCCGCCATTGAAGAACCATGAACAAATAAGATGATGCCACGTGTGACTTTATTTGGTTTCTTTCTCCAGAGGTGTAATTTTATATTAACGCCATCAACTGATTTATTGACCCAGTAGGACTTACCTACCACAAGCCCTTTGTTACCACTAGCATTGGTTTGGGCTTGAAGAGTTTGACCAGTAACTAAAGCTCCACCTATAACGGCGGATGATGCTAGCAATAATTGACGACGAGTTGACTCCATAAAACTGCTCTCCTAAATTATAAAAATATTGAAATTTGATAATAAACTGAAATGTTTCTAAAACAGATACTACACAATAAATTTTCGAACATCTTAATGGTTAAAATATTAACAGTTACTTTAATCTAAATTGGACATAACAATGCAACTATTCCGTAGGCTCTTTCTAAAAATCTTAAAGATTTGTTTTTTCGTGATTCCTATTTACTCAGCCCAAGCACAAAGTCCCTACCCAAACAAAACTGTAACCATTGTTGTTACCTATGCGCCGGGTGGATTAGGAGACATGTTAGCGAGAAAAATTGCTGAGCAATTAACTGTTAAAACCAAACAATCCTTTGTTGTTGAGAACAAACCAGGGGCAACTGGCGCTTTAGGGACTCGTTATGTTACTAAAGCTAAGCCAGATGGGTACACCCTCATTTTAGGCCAAACCGGTGAAATGGTGATTAATACCTTTGTTTCAAAGGAATTGGGTTACGACACCATGCGTGATCTGAAACCCGTTGCATTGATTGGTGAGGTTCCCCTTACATTAGTTGTACCGGCGAGCGCATCTACCAACTCAATCAATGACTTAATCAAAAAAGCAAAATCCAATCCGAATAAATTAGTATATGCCTCCTCAGGTACTGCTACACCGGGCCATCTGGCGGCAGCTGCGTTTACACAAGCTTCTGGCATTGAAATGATTCATGCTCCTTATAAGGGAGCAGGTCCGGCGATGGCAGACGTTTTGGGTGGGCATGTCGACATGTTCTTCTCTAGCACTCCATCCGTCTTGCAATTGGTAGAAAGTAAAAAATTAAAAGCACTCGCTGTTTCATCCCCCAAAAGAACCAGCGCACTTCCCGAAGTCCATACTGTGTCTGAAGAGGGCATCAAGGATTTTAGCTTTACTTTGTGGGGTGGAGTCTTTGCTCCCAATGGCACTCCTGAGGAAATCTTGACTTTCCTCAACAAAGAAATTAATACCATCTTAGAAGATCCTAATTTTTATAAAGAGTTAGAAAAGGATAGTGTTTTAGTTAAAGCAAACTCAAGAAAAGAATTTACTGAATTTTTAAAAACTGAATTCACTAAGTATGCAAAAACTGTAAAATCAATCGACCTTAAATCTGAGTAATCCTCAAGAAAGAAAATATGAAATTAGTTGTAATTCCAGGTGATGGCATCGGACCAGAAACAATGTCAGTAACGGTTGATGTATTGAAAGCACTTGATCAGCGCTTTGGTTTAGGTTTACAAATGGAGCATGCTATTGCTGGCAAAGAAAGTCTTGCTAAACATGGCACAACCATTGCTCCAGGTTTGCTAGATCTCGTCAAAAACTCTGACGGTCTTATGTTAGGTCCCATGTCGACCTATGAGTTCAAGGATGAATCTAAGGGTGAAATTAATCCCTCTAAATTTTTCAGGATCAATTTAGATTTATACGCAAATATTCGTCCGGCAAAAACTTTCCCAAATGTACCCACTCGGATGGATCCATTTGACCTCGTCGTCGTTCGAGAAAATACTGAAGGTTTTTATGCTGATCGCAACGTAGAATCAGGTAATAGTGAAATTCTTGTCACTAAAGACGTCGTCATTTCACTCCGAAGAATCACTAGACTATGTTGTGAGCGGATTGCTAAATCTGCTTTTGAACTTGCCATGACTAGAAAAAAACATGTGACGATTGTGCATAAAGCGAACGTGCTACAAATTGCAGATGGCATGTTTATTGATATCTGTCATGAGGTTGGCAAGTCTTACCCGGAAGTAACAATCGATGACTTTATCGTGGATGCCATGATGGCTTTAGTGGCGAGAGATCCAGGCAAGTTCGATACGATCGTCACCACCAATATGTTTGGTGATATTTTGTCAGATTTAACCGCCGAACTATCCGGTAGTTTAGGTCTGGGCGGCTCATTAAATGCTGGGGATAACTTTGCGATGGGGCAAGCAGCTCATGGCTCTGCGCCTGACATTGCGGACCAAGACATTGCCAATCCATTTTCTCTCATGACTTCTGCCGCAATGCTTCTCAACTGGTATGGTGGTCGCAAACAATTGCCTCATTATGTGCAGGCTTCTCAAGCTCTTGAGAAGGCGATTGAGGAAGCAATTGATGCTAGAGAAACCACTAAGGATATTGGTGGCACTCTGGGTACGAAGGCGACGGGCCAAGCGATTGTCAGAAAAATACAACTAGCTGCTTAACTATTAGCAACCTAATTCAGCCAGTCGTATTGCACAGAGAGTCTGAACTAAGCAGGCACTTTAGTTAAATCGAAAACATCGGAATGTTCGATGTTTTCGGTAAACCAAGCGTAAATTCCAGCAGTACGAGTACCGACATGAACTGGATGTTGGTTTTCATCTAAAACCATCGTGACATCATGACCAGGAATCAAAAGACTACCTGGTTTTTCAAGCCATTTTTCCCAAATAAGTTCAATGGAAGCGGCACTCTCCATTGGGTCTTCCGTATCGATTACTTTTCTACAAATTAATTCAGCTTTGTTTTTAGCAGAATCGCCCGTAAATAAAATATTGGTTTCACCGTTATCCAACACAAATAGTAAATGTCCAGGCGTGTGACCTGGTACTTCAAATGCTGTAATTCCAGGGATAAACTCCTCTTGATGCTTGACCTTCTGCACTCTAGATGAAGTAGACAACTCTTTTACATATAATTCCGGAAGTGGGTTAAATCCAGGCTCTTGTGCTGCCGCCCAATCAATTTCAACTTCACCAATCCAAACTGTTGCATTTGGGAACAACACAAAGTTCACGGCATGATCATAATGCGCATGGGTCAATATCACATCTGTAATATCAAGTGCAGTCAGTCCATGATTTTTTAAACTCTTTTCAAGGGGTTTACGCATACCAAAGGCACCAACATCTAACAAAATCGTCCGGCCATGACCACGAATTAAACTCACAGAACTCCAACCTAAACCTCCGTGGCAAACTGAGCGACCTGGGAAGCCTTGAATCAATACATCAACTTGATAAGAACTCATAAAAATTTCCTTAAGATTTATTCAGCCTGAATATGTGCAGCCTGGATTAATTTACTATACATTTTTAACTCTGACTGGATTTGATTTGCAAACTCAGTTGGCGTGCTTGCCACGATTTCATTTCCGCCATCATCCACCAAACGTTTGACCGTAGTAGGCACCTTCAAAGCCTTCACGACCTCCTCGTGTAATCTTTTAATAATCAGAGGATCAGTACCAGCAGGTGCTAACAAGCCCTGAAATTGAGAAATATTGAACCCTTTGTAGCCCAATTCGCTCATCGTTGGTACATTAGGTAAAGCTTTACTCTTATTAGCAGAAGATACGGCAAAGGCCCTTAATTTTCCAGCTTTAATGAGAGGGACAGCGGTAACTAAAGGTTCAAACGTAAAAGTAAGATGACCGCCCAACAGATCAGCAAGCATGGGAGCTGCACCTTTATATGGCACATGCGTCATTTCTACACCAGTAGTTAAAGCCAACAACTCCCCAGCAAGATGTCCGCCACCACCAATGCCAGTCGAACCATAACTCACTTCTTTTGGTTTTTGTTTAGCCAAACTCACAATTTCTCCCACACTTTGCAAGGGGGAGTTGGTAATCACCACGACAGCATATTGGTAAGTAATTGCCGCACTAATCGGTGCAAAGTCCTTAATAGGGTCATAGTTTAACTTTTTTGGCATCACTGGGTTGACTACTAACGGACCACTTGCGGTAAACAGGAGGTTGTAGCCATCTGCAGGCATCTTGGCAACCTGTTCAGTTCCAATCACCCCATTGGCTCCCGGACGATTTTCTACGATCACCGATTGCCCCATGCTTTCCGACATGCTTTGGGCGATGAGTCTTGCAGTAATATCCGCAGCTCCACCAGCTACATAAGGCACCACCATTTTGATTGGCTTTTCTGGGTAGCCTTTTTGGGCAAAGCCGGATTCCATCATTGCTAAGCCGATTAAGCACAAAGAGAGATATTTAGAAGTTGGTCTAGATAAGAGTTTCATTTTTAATCTTTAATCAATTAATCAGTATTACTTGTTAGCATGAGATTCAAGTAATGCGATGGTCTCGTTGCTAATTTCAATCCCATTCGCTTGTTGGCGTGCCATTTTATTCAATTCGATTGTACCTGGCACAATCACCGGCTGAGCTGGATTCGACGCTGGGCTAGCCGTTAAAATTTGTGCAAAATCATTCATACGCTCAACTAACCACTCCGTAGATCCAAGGCGTTTCGTATCTAATAAAATAAAGAAATGGCCAAGATTTTGTGGTTCATCTGGCGCATCCTGCCATGATTTAACGTGGGTCAAATAAGCTGCATTGGATAACAGTCCAGCAAATAAATCCACCATTAACGCTAAGCCATAACCTTTATGACCACCGATTGGCAATAAGAAGCCATCTAAGGCTGCTTTGGGATCACTGGTTGGCACACCATTTGCATCGGTTCCCCAAGTTTCAGGGATGGATTGTCCGGCTTTAAAGGCGTTTCGAATTTTTGCTCTGGCAACGACACTCATTGCCATATCGAGAAGGAATGGATTACCCCCCGGATTCGGCACACCAAAACCGAGTGGACTATTACCTAAACGTGCGTCTGAACCACCCCAAGGAGCAATGGTCGTCGTTGCGTTACTACCAATCATGCTGGCAAAACCCTTTTGTGCTGCCAAATAAGAATATGGGGAAATTGGTCCGAAATGATTACTGCCTCTTGCCAAGGCAATACCAATACCACACTCAGAGGCAACTTCCATCGCGGCTTCTAAAGCATGCATACCAACCAAAGGGCCTACGCCGTTATCTCCATCGATTTTTACCATCGCAGGAGCAACTCTCTCCTTAGTAACTTTCGCTTTCGGATTAATTCCATTCACGATTAGACGTTCTCCATAAGACTCAATTCGGCTGAGTCCATGGGTAGATAAGCCAAATAAATCTGCCATGACTAGAACTTTAACTATTTGAGTTGCATCCTCGACGGATAAGCCAAGATTAGAAAAAGCTTTAATGCCTAATTCGGTAAGTTTTGCTTCGGAAATGATTTGAGTATTGCTGGACATGAGAGTTTTCTTTTATTTAGTCTGTGAATGAATAATTTTTTTGATGAAAAGGGATCAAAATATTTTGTATCAATTTTATCAATGTAGTATCGTTAGATATTCTAACAAACAAAAAATAGGACACGGGTATGACCTGAGACGTTCATAAAGAGTGTCATCAAAAAGCATAACGGTCAAACTAATGGGCAAAACTTAAGGAGAGACAATGGGGCTAAAATTCATGGAACACATTTTGATATTGACACACGATCCAGAAGCTACTCGAGACTGGTTCTGTGACAATCTGGGATTTGAGAGTGGCGACCACCCCGAATTTGGCTTTCCTGTTTATTGGTTATATATCGGCAATCAGGATGTGGTTCACATTGGTAAAGCACAACATTCAGAACATCAAAACACTTACCTAAGTACACCTAGTGACACAGCATCCAGCGTAAGTTCAACCGCTAATCACTTAGGATCAGGCAGAATAGACCATGTCTGCTTTAACTGCGAAGGAATGATGGAATTCATCGATCGCCTCACTAAAAACAAGGTGGAGTTCAGCGAACGCAAAGCCCATAATTCAAACCTGTATCAGCTTTTTATGCGAGAGCCTATTAATGGCATTAAAGTCGAACTCAATTTTTCTGCAGAAGAAGCATTAAATGCCAAGCGACTCCCTAGCTGGACCAGTACGGGAGAAAATACGACCAACTAATCTTTAGTCAATACCAGCATCTTTATAAAAATGACGGTTACTAGCTTGAGTAATATAGCTGAATAAATCACTAGCAATTTTTTCATTACTCGTGGCTTTCATCACCGCAGCAGCATAAGAGGTGTAGTTTTGAATCTCAGCGGGGAGAGGTCCAACAAGACGTAACCCTTTCGTTTCATACATCTTAATTTCAGGAATTGCACCAAACCCAATCTCTTTACCTTTGCCATTAATAATATGGGTAAGAACCATGTCTCCATTAGCAAATTTTTGAGTTTTCGGCTTTAACTGTTCAGAGATGCCCATCTTTTCAAACAGTTTATCCAAATACACTCCCGTTGATGCCGTGTTATAAACAATGGATTCGGATTGCAGTAATGTCTGCTTAAACTCCTCCACCGATGCTACTGCTGGACTAGTTAATGCATTACGAACCGTGATCCCGGCACCAACTTTACCAATCACGGGAGGATTAGTTTGTATCACTCTTCCAGCACTGATTTGATCTTGCATCACGCTGACAGGAGCAACTAAAACATCAGCTACCACATTACTTGATAGTTTTTGGGATAACTGAGGGGATGTACCAAATTGAATAGACACTTTGTGACCTGTCTTTTTTTCAAAGTCTTCCACAACCTTTACTAAACCAGGCTCTACCGCGCCAGCACTTAAAATCGTTAAGCTTTCGGCCTTAGACACCAAAGAGAACATACACAGCAACATGAATACAAACGAAAAAAAGACTTTCTTAAATGCAACCATTATTGAATCCCCTTTTAATTTTTATGTTTAACTCACCAGCTCCTGAAATGCACGTTTAATTTTAACTGGATTATCGATATTTCTAAAGGTTTCTCTGGTTCCTCCTGAACCGATAATCGTGAAGGAACCACAACCGAGTAATCGACCAAAAACACCCTGATTTACCGTTACCGATTCAATCTTACTAAGATTAATCTCCACAATCCTTCGAGAAATAATTCCCTCTTTCACCACAATACGTTTATTCGTGATGACATATTCATTAGAGCTTAAGCAATAAGCTAACCAATCTTTTGAGAAAAAATTTAGCCAATGATTTTTGGCTGTCAGGACAATCTCCTCACCACTAATTAAGTTTTTACTAATATAGGTTGCCATGAATGACTAAAGCCTTTGCGAGTCGTCATGTTTCGGACGCCAAACCATTAATTTAGTTTCCACAAAGCCAACCAAAGCATCTAAGGCTAAAGCACAAAATGTTAATAGAACAATACCAGCAAAAACTGTATTAATATCGAAAGTGCCTTCTGCCTGAAGGATTAGATAACCAACCCCCCTAGCTGATCCCAAATACTCACCCACGACAGCTCCCACAAAGGCCAACCCCACCGAGGTATGTAAGCTAGAAAATACCCAACTAGTGGCCGATGGCAAATAGACCGTTCGCAATAACTGAGAGCGATTTGCGCCTAACATTCTGGCATTTGAAAGAATTGCTGGACTTACTTCTTTGACACCTTGATACACATTAAAAAAGACCACAAAGAAAACTAAAGTAACTGCTAAAGCGACTTTTGACCAGATGCCCAAACCAAACCAAACCGCAAAAATAGGGGCAAGAATGACTCTGGGCATGGAGTTAAAGGCTTTTAAAAATGGATCAAAAACAATGCTAGTTTTTGGTGATAGGCCTAAAAATAAACCACAGGCAGTGCCGCCAATAGTCCCAATTAAAAAGGCTAAACCTGTTTCCAACAATGTGATCGCTAAATGTAAATAGATATCTCGATTGACAAATAACCAATCGATCAATCGATCCAAAACAATTAAAGGCTCACCAATAAAAAAAGCCACGTTCAAAGATCTACTTGCAAGGTGCCAAGTGATTAAAACGAAACCCAATATAAACAATTGCCAACCCTTGATTTGCAAATTAGCTTTAGAGAGCATCATCTTAGATGACCTCCATCTTTAGCTTTTGTTTTGCATAACTTCGCAATACCTCATCACGAAGCACTTGCCAAATTTCGTTATAAATCTCATAAAACCTTGGATTAGTTTTAATCTCAGCGACATCCCTTGGCTTGGGCAAATCGATTGTGAAATTACCGATTGGCCGTGAACCTGGACCGGCAGACATCACAATCACTCGATCACTCATCGCAATCGCTTCATCTAAATCGTGGGTGATGAAAAGTACGGCTTTGCCAGCATCTGTTGAGGTTGCTTGGCACAAATTTAATACTTCGTTTTCCATCAGTTGTCTAGTTTGTAGATCTAGTGCAGAGAAAGGTTCATCCATCAGAATAATTTTTGGTTCCAATGCTAAGGTTTGCGCTAAGGCAACACGCTTTTGCATACCACCAGAGAGTTGATGGGGATAACGGTCTTCAAAGCCACCAAGCCCAACTCTTTTCAACCAGTCCCGTGCAATCGACTGAGTTTCCAACTTGGATCGTCCTTGGTACTCTAGACCAAGGCAAACATTTTGCAAAGCATTGCGCCATGGCATCAAGGTATTTGATTGAAACATATAACCGGCATCACTATTTAATGAGTTCAGTTTTTTACCGAATACTTCAACAGAACCGCAACTTGGACGAATGAGGCCTGCAGCCACATTCAGAATCGTCGATTTACCACATCCAGTTGGCCCTACAATCGAAACAAATTCATTCGCTTGTAAATCTAAATTAACCTGTTCAATGGCTGTGTAAAACGATCCACTATCATCTGTAGCAGGAAATTTACAAGCCACATCCCTAATTTGTAGTGCAGGTAGCGTCATGTTTATTTGGCTTATTTATATTTTTGGTTTGCCTTTAGCGCAAACGAATTAGTATAAGTTTTCGATAAATCAATGCTTTTACCGGCTAAATCTTTTTCAAATCCAGACAACATTTTATAAGCTGTATTAGGGCCATCTTTGGGCATCAAACCATCCGGAGAGATTGCTTCCTTCACACCACCCCATGCTTCAAGATACAGAGCCCGATCACCTAACAAATAATTTTCTGGGACAGTTTTTACAATATCTGAAGGACCAGCATTTTGTAGCCACTTTAAAGAGCGAACAATTGCATTCGCAAGCGCTTGCGTTGTATTTGGATTTTTTTCAATAAATGCGATTGGTGCGTATAAAACTGCAGCAGGCATATTGCCACCATAAACTGTTTTTGTATCTTTTAAGGTTCTGGTGTCTGAAATCACTTTTAACTCACCTTTTTGAGTCAACATCGTAATGACAGGATCTAAGTTTGCCATCGCATCCAGTTGACCTGAACGCATTGCCGCTACAGCACCGGCACCAGCACCAACCCCAATGACAGAAACATCTGAAGGCTTCAAGCCGCCTTGCGCCAAAATAAAATTCAACATCATATTACTAGATGAGCCAGGAGCGGTTACGCCGATACGCTTCCCTTTTAAATCTGCAATTGATTGGTAATTCGGCATATTCTTTGTGGAATAACCTAAAACAATCTGAGGGGCTCTACCTTGTAAAACAAAGGCTTGAATAGGCTGGCCTTTAGCTTGCATATTGATCGTATGTTCATATGCGCCAGAAACAACATCTGTGCTACCACCGACCAATGCCTGCAGAGCTTTTGCCCCACCAGGAAAGTCTGAGATTTCGACGTCTAATCCCTCATCCTTAAAGTAGCCTAACCGCTCAGCGATTGTTAGTGGTAAATAATAAAAAAGGTTTTTTCCACCAACGGCAATACTCACCTTTGTCTTCTCTAAATTTGCGACAGGCTGCATTGGGGGTTTAGATTGAGCAAAAGCCCCTGAACAAATTAAACTTAAAGCAATGATCAATGTACGTAATTCTTTTTTGCAGAAAATATTCATTTTTATCCCCCAATTAATTTTTAACTAACTTAAAAGTTTTTAGCAATTTCCGCATCAAAAGTGCCATCAATTAAGACGAATAACATTTTGCAAGGCTTTCCTGAACGATTAGCCCAAGCATGGCTTGTGCCCCTTTCAACCAAAAAATCTCCTTGCTGCATGAGACGTTCTTCTTTATCGAGCACTAAGTGAATTTCACCTTCTAAAACGAGTGCATAATCGACTGATTCTGTCCGGTGCATCAGTGGATGACCACCTTCTTTGTAAGTAGAGGCTTTATTCGTGCCGAGTGCACCAAAAGCTTCCTTGGCTCCCGCGTTATCTAATTGCTTTGTCCACTCGCCTTCAGGCCCAAACTCAATAATTCTGACAACTGAACCATTTTTTGGTGGCTCCAACTGAAGTGGGGACAAAGTTGGATCGGCACCATTATCAACTTTGACAGGCATCTCATGAGTTAACCACAAATTCGTGAGGTAATAACCGACCCTTTTCGGATTGGTGTGAACTGATGGTGCAGGACCATCTTCCGTGACAATTGAATTTCCTTGCTCATCGTGTCCAGTCACAATTCTTCTTACATATCCTTTTGGCTGTTCCATACTGTCTCCATCGTTGCGTTAATTGATATCTTGTAGATTATAGATTCTTTAAGAAGCCTGACATAAAACTAACGGAAAGTATTGCAAAATAGTAAGTCGAAAAAAATTCTAAGAAAAATAGAGGATTGCTCTTGAAATTGATGATTTCATCCTTATATCCAACTTGTTAGCATTTAGTTTATTAATTATTTTTTCTTATTCAGGATAAAAAATGACCGTAGCAAATAAAGAAACCCTTGATTTTCAAGCAGAAATCAAACAATTGCTGAAATTAATGATTCACTCTCTGTATTCAAACAAAGAGATTTTTCTAAGAGAACTCATTTCAAATGCCTCAGATGCATCTGACAAACTTCGTTTTGAAGCCATTAATCAACCTAGCCTGTATGAATCAGATAGCGAATTAGCGATTCAAGTTGCCTTTGATCCAACCGCTAAAACAATTTCAATTACTGATAATGGCATCGGCATGAGCCGAGACGAGGTAATTGCTAATTTAGGTACGATTGCAAAATCTGGAACAAAAGAGTTTTTTTCCAAGTTATCTGGCGATCAACAAAAAGATGCCACTTTAATTGGTCAATTTGGGGTTGGCTTTTACTCAGGCTTCATCGTCGCTGATCGGGTCACTGTTGAATCTCGCAAAGCTGGACTAACTGCCGAAGAAGGTGTTCGCTGGGAGTCTGCAGGAGATGGCGAATTTACAATTGAGGCGATCACTCGTGCTAAAAGAGGAACCACCATTATTCTTCATTTAAAGCCGGAGGAAGAAGAGCTACTTTCCAGTTGGAAGCTTAAATCGATCATCCGTAAATACTCTGATCATATTTCAATTCCTATTCAAATGTTTAAAGAGGAATGGGATGAGAAAGAAAGTAAACAAGTCGTTACGAGTGAGCTCGAAAATGTCAACGAGGCTAGTGCTCTTTGGACAAGGAATAAAAATGATATCACTGAAGAGCAATATCAGGAGTTCTATAAGAGTATTTCGCATGATTTTGAAGCACCTCTTTGTTACTCCCATAACCGGGTAGAGGGTAGAAGCGAATTTACGCAATTATTATTCGTACCTAAAAAGGCACCCTTCGATTTATGGGATAGAAGTAAGCGTAGCGGTTTGAAGTTGTATGTAAAACGCGTATTCATTATGGATGACTCAGAGCAATTGATGCCGTCCTACCTTCGTTTTGTGGCAGGTGTGATTGATTCAGCCGATTTACCACTCAATGTATCTCGTGAAATTTTGCAAGAGTCTAGAGATGTGAAGTTTATTCGCGAGAGCTCATCTAAGCGAGTTCTGAACATGTTGGATGATTTGGCCAATAATGAGGACGAAGCTAAACGCGCTCAATATCAAGATTTTTGGAATGAGTTTGGTCAAGTGCTAAAAGAGGGTACGGGGGAAGATGCTCCTAACTTAGAAAAGATTGCGGGTTTATTACGATTTGCCAGCACTCAAAATGACTCTGAGGCACAAACTACTTCCTTAAAAGAGTATGTTGAGCGGATGAAAGAAGGTCAAGAGAAGATTTATTATGTAACGGCCGAATCTTACCTTGCAGCAAAAAATAGCCCCCATTTAGAGATTTTCAAGAAAAAAGGGATTGAAGTACTTCTCCTCACGGACCGAGTTGACGAGTGGATGCTTTCTTACTTAACTGAATTTAATGGTAAAGCACTAGCATCTGTTGCCAAAGGTGGTTTAGATCTGGGTGATTTAGCGGATGAGAAAGAAAAAGAAGAACAAATAGAAGCAGAAAAGCAATATACCTTCTTATTGCAAAAAATGAAAAAGACTCTAGAGAATAAGGCCAAAGATGTCCGTATTACGCTGCGTCTCACGGACTCTCCAGCTTGTCTCATCGCTGATGAAAATGAATTATCAGGCAATCTACTCAGAATGTTAAAAGCAGCTGGTCAACAAGCGCCAGATACAAAACCGATTCTAGAAATCAACCCTGATCATCCTTTGGTCAAGAAAATTGAAAGTACTACGGATCATTTTGATGATTGGACACATATTTTGTTTGATCAAGCGCTACTTGCTGAAGGTGGTCATATTGAAGACCCTGGAAGCTTTGTGAAACGTATTAATCAAATGTTACTGATGTAACTTTTCTAAAGAGAAAAACAATAGGCCTGAAAAGGCCTATTGTTTTTTGGGTGAAAAATAACGGTTAATCAACTCGAATCTGAGCGGCTTTGACGACCGAACGGTACTTAGCAAGATCGGCTTTAATTTGTTCTTCAAAATGCTCTGGCGTATCCGGAGTCGCAACAATCCCCATTTCTTCCAAACGATCTCGACCTTCTTTCGAGCTCAAAATCTCATTCAGAGCAAGGTTGAGTCTTTGAATAATTGGTTTAGGAGTTCCTGCTGGCGCTAACAAGCCAACCCAAGAACTGACCTCAAAGTTGGGGATACCACTCTCAATAAAAGTGGGAACATTCGGTAATGAAGGGGCTCTGTTTTTACTTGAAACAGCAATGGCTGTTAAACGGTTCGTATTCACATATTGAGCGGCTCCCGCCACTGCTGTGTAGACTAAGGGAATACTGCCACCCAAGACATCAATCAGTGCCTGTCCACCACCTTTGTAAGGCACATGAACTAAATTAGCGCCCGTCTTTTGTTTCAATAATTCTCCAGCAATATGAGGAGTACCCCCTGTTCCAGAGGTTCCGTAAGATAAGCCATTAGGATCTTTTTTAGAAAGTTGAATAACATCATTGACCGTTTTACCTGGGAAATTATTATTGGCCACCAAAATCAATACTGCATCACCAATTTTGCCAACGGGAGAAAAATCTTTCACAGAATCAAATGGCACTTTAGAGAACACATTCGGATTAATTACCAAGGTGCCATCAAAACCGAGTACTAAAGTGTAGCCATCTGGTTCCGCTTGCGCGACTAAGCTAGTACCAATATTTCCAGATGCTCCAGTACGATTTTCGACAATCACAGACTGACCTAATTTCTTAGTTAATTGATCAGCAATGTACCGACCACTTGTATCCGTAACACCTGCTGGTGCAAACGGAATAATTAACCGAATGGCCTTATTGGGGTAAGGATTTTTCAAGGCTTGCGCAAGCGATGTATTTGAAAAGGTAATTACGGTACTAAAGCTAGCGAATGCAAAAAAAATCCATTGATATATTTTTGATGTATTTTTCAAATTATTCTCCCCATCATTGTTTGACCATTAATCAGCATATTTTTTTTCAAAGTCCCAAACTTCCTGGAAACCCATTAATTTAGATAACTCGTTAAATTCATACAATTGATCAGCCATTTGTACTGAGGAACCATGTTCTTTAAATCCAGCATATACAGCATGTAAGGCTTTGACGCTGGCTAACAAGGCTGTCACAGGGAAAATCGCTAATTGATACCCAATTGCCTGTAGCTCATCTCGGGATAAAACTGGTGTCTTGCCGGTATCGACCATATTTGCTAAGACGGGCAAATCAAACTGCCTCCCAATCATTTGCATTTCCTCAAGTGACTCTGGAGATTCGATAAACAAAATATCAGCGCCAGCTTTCGCATACGCCTCACCTCTTCGAAGCGCCTCGTCAATGCCAAGTGAAGTTCTCGCATCGGTCCTGGCAATGATCAGAAAATTTTTATCAGTACGACTATCGCTTGCCACCTGAATTTTCTTCACCATATCTTGCATTGGAATGACTCGACGACTCGGTGTATGACCACATTTTTTAGGGAACTCTTGATCCTCTAACTGAATCGCCACCACACCGGCATGTTCATAACCACGGATGGTATGTTGAATATTCAGTAATCCACCATAACCAGTATCACCATCAGCAATGAGCGGTGTATTGGCCATCGCCGCCATCATCTGGACTTTTTCTAACATTTGGGTATAGGAAGCCAGCCCCGCATCTGGTAAGCCGAGCGAGGACGCAACAGTGCCATACCCTGTCATATATAAGGCCTCAAAACCAAACGAGTCGGCCATGCGTAGGGAAACCATGTCATGAACTCCAGGAGCAATAATCATTCCAGGCTGGCTTAATCTTTTTTTAAAATTTTCTCGTAACTGCTCCGGCTTTAATTTCATCATCATTTTTCTCTGGTTTTTACTGTTAATCTAGTTTTAACTTACTTTTATTCACACTGGGAACCCATAAGTTAATTTGTGAAAGCAAAAACTTGTCTTGTTCATTTTGGGCAATATTCAGAACCCGTCCACCATCTTTTTCTACCTGCGCAATAAACTCAGGATCCTTGTTAATTTGCGCCATCGCATCGCGTAATTTCGCAATGACCGGTGCAGGAGTGCCAGCCGGTGCAAAAATCCCAAACCAGCTCTCCCCATTAAATTTCGTTAGATTGGATTCATTAATCGTCGGAATTTCAGGCAAAAAAACGGAACGATTCTCACCTGAGGTAGCAAGTCCTTTTAATTTGCCGGCTTGAACATACGCTTTACAGGCTGAAATATTATCAAAAATCATATCCAAACGCCCTGCCATCATTTCTTGGTAGGCCGGAGGAGCCCCCTTAAATGGCACGTGCACAAGGTCTAAACCCAAGTTATTCGTCAGCACATGGGCCCAAACATGTTGTAAGGTACCAATCCCAGCCGAACCATAAGAAAGTTGACCTGGTCTCTCCTTTACATATTTTACAAACTCTGGAAAATCCTTGACTGGTAAATCAGGCCTTACCGATAAAACAAATGGATAAGAAGACACATATCCCACAGGGATGAAATCTTTCGCTGGATCATAGGAAAGATTTTTCATGAGGGCTTTATTCATGACCATATTAAATAAACCACCGACAAGCAAGGTATATCCATCAGGAGTCGATTTTGCGACAAAATCTGTACCAATTAAGGAACCAGCTCCAGCCTTGTTCTCGACAAAAGCAGATTGATGAAAAATCTCACCTAACTTTTGTGCGACTTTGCGACCAATAATATCAGTGCCACCACCTGGGGCAATAGGCACGATGATTTTAACGGCTCTGCTTGGGTAATCAGCACTTTGAGCATGCGCATAACTAGCGCCAAGTCCAACCATTAAAAACATTGCTAGAGTATTGAGAATAAGATTTTTCTTCGGATTTCTTTTCAAGTTGCCTCCATTGATAACTCGATTGATTAATATTTATTATGTTCTCTAAATTTAGCATATCTACCAAGAGAACTCGCATTATATGGTTTCAAGTATGTTATCTTTTATGGAATAAATAAGGGGAGATCCTATGTTGACGCGTCGTCAATTTGTTCAAATTTCTGCTTTCAGTTTTGGTACTCACTGCATTTCTGCAAAAGGACAACTAACCAGACTAGAAAATGCCAAAATTATTGTCGGATTTGCACCGGGTGGAACTGCCGATATTGTGGCAAGAAGAACATCGGAGAAATTGAGTGGGCACTATGCTAGTAATGTTGTTTGTGAAAACAAAACTGGGGCTGGGGGACAAATAGCGGTTCAATTTGTAAAAACTTCGCCAAGCGATGGTTCTACGATTCTTCTCACCCCCATGTCGATGTTGGGCATCTACCCTCACACCTACAAGAAACTTCCCTATGATCCAATTTTAGATCTTCAACCCGTTGCTGGTGCCGCCAAATTTGACTATGGTTTAGCCGTGGGACCAATGGTGCCTGAGCATGTTAAAAATGTCGCTGACTTTTTAATGTGGTGCAAAACCAATCCCAAGCTGGCGAACTTTGGCTCTCCAGCATCTGGCTCTTCTCCGCATTTTATTGGTACGCTGATTGGCAAAACAAGTGGTATTGAATTGCGTCATATCGCCTATCGAGGTACTCAACCTGCAATTTTAGAGATGATCGGTGGACAAATTGCAGCAGTGGTTGGTCCAACGGGTGAGTTTACCCAACACACCAAATCTGGTAAATGCCGCCTACTCGCCACGAGTGATCTGCATCGCAATATTTATACGCCGAATGTCCCAACCCTCAAAGAGCAAGGTTTTAAGGAACTAAGTTTTTCAGAATGGTATGGATTTTTCCTACCAGCGAGTAGTTCAAAAGATCTTGTTCAGAAGTTAAACTTACACATACAAGCCGTATTAAGTGATAAGGACTTTTTAGGTGGACTAGCTACTTCCTATTTAATGCCCTATCCCACGACACCCAATGAATTAGCCCAACAATTAAGACTTGATTCTGCAAGGTGGCAACGCATTGTGGCTGAAATCGGATTTACGCCAGAGGACTAAATTCCAGAGAAATCTATTCAGCCGGCAGATTATCAGCTTGGGTACGGCCAAATGTTATGATGGAATGATAAGAAAACATGAGTGATATAAACCTTATCGATCAAGAGACAATTTATGGTAAAAACTGCAGATTCAAGTGCCCTGAAGCACTTAAAAATTATTGACTTAACTAGGGTTCGAGCTGGCCCTACTTGTGTACGTTTCTTTGCTGATTTCGGTGCTGAAGTATTAAAGGTCGAATCACCTGATGGCGTCGAGGCAAATGAGGGTGTAATTGGCCCAAGGGATAACTACGACAATTTGAACTTGCATCGCAACAAACGCTCCTTAACGCTTAACTTTAAAGAGCCTGAGGGTCTGAAAATTTTATATCAATTAGTCAAAGATGCTGATGTCGTCATCGAGAACTTTAGACCCGATGTAAAAAATCGTTTAAAAATTGATTATGAAACCCTTAGTAAAATAAATCCTAGAATTATTATGGGTAGTATTTCAGGGTTTGGCCAAGATGGCCCCTACGCAAATCGTCCAGGATTTGATCAAATTGCTCAGGGAATGGGTGGTTTAATGTCGATCACTGGTATTCCAGGTCAAGGTCCAGTCCGGGCTGGTATTGCTGTATCGGATTCAACAGCTGGTAACTACGCTGCGATTGGCATTCTAGTGGCCTTATTAGAGCGTGAACAGTCTGGCAAAGGTCAGTGGGTACAATCCAACCTGCTTCAATCGATGATTGGTTTATGTGATTTCCAAGCGGCCAGATATTTGGTCGATCACGACATTCCTCCTCAGGCTGGCAACGATCATCCCTTCTCTACCCCCATGGGTGTTTATCAATCAGCCGATGGCTACTTTAACTTAGGTGCCTCTGGAAATGGGCAGTACTACGCCTTGTGTGATGTTTTGAATCGCCCTGATCTCAGAGATGATCCAGACCTACAAACATTAAAAGGACGGACAGCTAGGCGAGAGTTCGTCAACCAAGAGCTGAATAAAGAGTTTGCTACGCAAACAAGTAGTTATTGGATTGATCAACTCAACGCGAAAAGTATCCCTTGCGGCCCCATCTATAATATGGCGGAAGTCTTCAGCGATCCTCAAGTTGAGCACTTAGGTGTTGCAGTAAAAGTAACGGACCCCAATAGAGGTCCTATTGAGTTAGTAGCAACCCCGATTAAATTATCAAGAACACCAGCGGCTGTTAGTTTTACCCTGCATGCCAAAGGCTCAGATAATTTAGAATTACTTCAGTCACTTGGCTATAGTCAAGATGATATTAAAAAACTACAAGAGAAAAAGGTTATTTAAACATGTCAAATGAACAAATAAATGTTGGTGTTTTAGATCATTACATCGAAAACAGAGTGGGTTATATCGTTTTTAATAACCAATCAAAATTTAATGCCGTCAATTACGATATGTGGTGTGCCCTACCGAAGATTATCGATCAATTTGTGCGCGATGACCAAGTGCGCCTGATTGTGATTACTGGAGCGGGAGAAAAAGCCTTTATTTCAGGGGCTGATATTTCTCAGTTTGCCTCTAAACGCACAGGTGATGCTGCAGCAGAATATAACAAAGCGACCGATGCTGGGTATCTAGCAGTAGTTAATTGCCCAAAACCTACGATTGCTAAAATCAAAGGTGTCTGCATGGGCGGTGGCTTAGGACTTGCACTCAATTGCGATATCAGGATTTGCGCAGATAATGCTAAATTCAGAATGCCCGCAGCAAGACTCGGTTTAGGGTATTCGATGGATGGTCTCAAGCGCTTTGTGGAAATTGTTGGCACAGCCAATACAGCAGACTTGTTTTTTAGTGCTCGCATTTTTGATGGGCAAGAAGCGCAGCGCATTGGTTTAGTCAAACAAGTAATCGGCATTGATACTTTTGAAGAAGTTTTTAACCAATACATCGAGCTCGTTGCAATTAATGCACCAATTACAATTGCCGCCGCAAAACAAACCCTCATTGAACTTCGCAAGTCAGCTTCAGAACAAAATGCAGAACTCATTAAATCAATGGTTAATGCTTGTTTTGCCAGCGAAGACTATCAAGAAGGACGTAAAGCATTCATGGAAAAACGGATTCCTAATTTCCAAGGTAAATAATTCTCCCAGTTTCTTCGGTCGAAAAAAAAGCTCTTCACACGAAGAGCTTTTTTGTTGAGCGTACCAATTAACTCATAATACCAATTTGCCAAGGTACAAATTCATAGTCACCAAGGCCTAATTCTTCACTCTTTGATTGTTCACCAGAAGCAATCCGCAAGAACAATTCAAAAATTCTTTGACCCATTTCTTGCAAAGTCACTGTGCCATCTAAAATCTCACCACAGTTAATGTCCATGTCATCTGTTAAGCGCTGATACATCGGAGTATTCGTCGCTAATTTGATGCATGGCGCTGGTTTGGAACCAAACATAGAACCACGACCAGTAGTAAAGGCAACTAAATTAGCACCGCCGGCAATTTGACCGGTTGCAGAAACCGGATCAAAACCCGGGGTATCCATAAATACAAAGCCCTTGGTGGTGACAGGTTCAGCGTATTTATAAACGGCCATCAATGGTCCAGTACCACCTTTCATGGAAGAACCAAGGGACTTTTCAAAAATATTGGCTAAACCACCAACTTGATTACCAGGACTTACCTGACCATTAATTTGTACATCGCGACCGACTGAATACTCGTCTTTCCACCAACGGATTCTTTCAATCAATTTTTCACCGATCTCACGACTAGCCGCTCTGCGCGTTAAAGTATGTTCTACCCCATAAATTTCTGGGGTTTCAGACAAAATGCCAGTACCACCATGGCGAGCTAAAATATCAATCGCCGCACCCAGCGCAGGATTGGCAGTAATCGATGAAAATCCATCTGAACCACCGCATTGCAGACCTACGCTTAAATGCGCGGCACTGACCGTTTCACGTTTCACGCTATTTGCTTTTGGCAACATGGCCATTACTGCTTCAATACCTGCTTGAATGGTTTTAGTGGTACCACCAGATTCTTGCATGATAAAAGTGTGCAGATTGGAATCTTCAGAAAGATTTTCTTGTTCCATTAATCCTTTTAATTGATTCCGCTCACAACCAAGACCAATGATCAAGGCGCCAGCTAAGTTTGGATGGGTAGCATAACCAGCCATCGTCCGACGCAACAATTGCATCGGCTCACCAGTCATTTCCATCCCACAACCAATTGAATGACTGAAGGCAACCACACCATCGACATTGGGATAGTCTTTTAGACGTTCTGGAGTAAACCAAGCGGCGATCTTATTCACCACGGTTGCGGAGCAATTGACGGTTGATAAGATACCAACAAAGTTTCTAGTACCCACTCGACCATTGGCACGCACATAGCCTTGAAAGGTCGCTCTTTCATTTTCTGGGATCATGTCGACAGGCTTAAACTCGCTAGCATGGGCATAATCACGATCGAATTCTCGAAAATCGGTATTATGGCTATGAACCATATAACCAGGTTCAATATCCGTATTGGCAAAACCTACTGTAACGGCATATTTAAGGATTGGCTCGCCCTTCAAAATTTTTCTAGCGGCAATCTTATAGCCAGCAGGAACTTGACTCTTGCAGGTCATATTTTCACTAGGTACCTCAGTACCAATCGTCATATCAATCCTAGCAACGACAATATTGTCGTTTGGATGCAAGCGAATGATTGGACCACTAAGTTTTTTTTGGGATGTTTCAATCATAATTTCTTATCTCTTTAATCTGTATTTTCTATATTGTGTATTACTGCATTCCTAACCATCTATTTTAACCACTTCAACAATCTGCCTTGAATTGTCTGGGTTTGATCGTCAGCCCAGGCCTTTATTTTCAATGGACTGGGCGCGCCTCAAAACCAGGAATTTGGGTTTCATCGATGAGGTCAATCTGTTCAGGCTTTAAAAATTTCCTTGCATATGCTTCATAGACTTTTTCCCACACAAAGATATTGAAAATATCAGGGTCTAGATGTTGATCCAATTTCATTTTCCCTAAAATCATCAATGCTTCACTTAATGTTTTACCTTTTTTGTAAGGTCGATCTGAAGCAGTTAAGGCTTCAAAGACATCGGCAATCGCCATACACCTTGCTTGGACTGACATTTCTTCCCTGCGTAGACCTTTAGGGTATCCTCGACCATCCATTCTTTCATGATGCCCACCAGCATATTCAGGGACTCGTTGTAAATGTTTTGGCCATGTCAAGTTCGCCAACATATCAATAGTTACTTCGATATGGTGATTAATAATTTTTCGATCCAAAACATTTAAGGTGCCAGACCGAATAGATAAATTCTCAACCTCTTCTGCCGTAATAAAATCATGGGAATTCTTGAGATAATCTTCCCAATGATGGGATTTAGCTATTTGCTGAATACGACGAATAGACGCATCACTCATCCACTCCCCACCAATATTACTTTCTTTTAAAAATTTCAAATCATCAATTAAATGAAGCTCTGTCTTCTGCCAATCCTCTTGGCTTAAAGAGCCCTTTAAAAAAGCAATTTCTAAATCACGACGAATGATTTCTAAACGTAATTCTAATACGCCAATACGATCATAAATTTTTTCGAGTTTAGTTGCTTTATCAACAATATGAACTGGCGTTGAGACTTTTCCACAGTCATGAATTAAACCCGCAATATGTAATTCGTAACGATCAGCATCAGTCATCTTAAAATCTTTAAGCGGACCTTTTTCATTATTATTTACGGCATCTGCAATCATGCTCGTTAACTCTGGTACACGACGACAGTGGGCTCCGGTGTAAGGAGACTTATCGTCAATTGCGCCATTAATTAAATCAATAAACTCTCTAAACAAATTTTCCAACCGAAAAATCAAAAGGCGATTACTAAAAGCAATCGCAGCCTGTGAAGCCAAGGCTTCTAAGACCTCTTCATCATCGGCACTAAAAGAAATAATTTGGTTTGTTTCTGCATCTGTTGCATTGATTAATTGCAATACTCCAATAATTTCACCTTCATGATCTTGCATCGGCGTTGTCAAGAATGAAATTGATTTATAGCCTTTTAATTCATCAGCTTGTGTAGGAGAAACCATATCAAAATGGAGTTCCTTGTAGGCATTAGGAACATTAATTGTTCTGTTTTCATGAACAGCCTGAGTTGCCTCTATGAAAAAATTAGGGGAGCCATCGGTGTGATAAAGAGGTTTATTAGGAATTTCAATGGTTTTACCTGTAGTACCCCCCTCTTGAATATTGAGACTTTTAATAATTAAAATCTCACATTGCAGCTCATTTTCCGGAGACATCAAATACAGAGTTCCACCATCAGAATTCGTGATATCAATGGCAGAAATCAAAATTTCCTCCAATAAACTTTCAAGGTTTTTTTGACTCGAAAGAGCAATTCCCACATGAACTAATTTATGAAAGTTGGTGACAAAATTATTGCTTGAGCTCATGCATCGATCCTATTGAACATTTATCATGCAATCATTAGTTATGTCTGAATGCACAGAAATTGAGGGAAGAGGTAATTAGGGTTTCATAAAACGAATTACTAAGCCTATTATATGAAATCTATTCTTAACATAATGAATAGATTCACAATTAACTATTAGAATAGTATATTTCTAAACGCCTTTTTTCGTATGATTTCAGCTCACGTTTTAGACCACCTCCTAAAACGCAACGTCTTTCAGCTCACCATGCACTTGGTATCCTATACCTTCTTGTTCAGCTATGGGAGTTTGAGCTTTGCCCAAGCTTCTGGTTTAATCGATTCCTACATCAAAACAAGAGCGAATGCCTTTTTAACAGTGTCAGGCATGTCATTAACGCCCGACGTCACCACGGGTTCAATTTCGATTTCTGATACTAAAACTCAAAACCCTAATTTACAAATGACCTCTCTAGGCGGAGGTGGCACTCTATCCCCCGATTTCCCTTTGTATGTTGAAGGTACTTTGGCATTAAATCGATATGATCCATCATTTGTTAATAGCGGGGGCGGAGTCATACAACAGATTCCAGTCAGATGGAATAGTGTATCGGGAACAGGTGGGATTGGCTGGGATTTCCCCATCACCGATCAATTAAAAGTTCGGCCAATGGCAAATCTCTCCTTAGGCCACGTTGAAAGTGATCTATCGATCCTAGGAAGATTAATTCAATATAAGTTTGGTAAAGATATTGAGTTTCTTGATGGCGGTCGTCTCAACTCATATGGCTTGGGTGGTTCACTGATGCTTGACTATGAAGACTATCGCCCAGAGGAAGAAATTGACATTGAACTTAGATATACCAACATTAATTTAACGAGTTTCGATAGTAATTCTGTAGTGAGGGGTAATATGGATACTCAAAGTATCAGTTTGTGGGCGAGACGCAGAGTACCCCTTGGCTTTGAAGTATTTGGGATGCCCTTCAGATCGGTCACTGAATTTGCTCATAATGAATTTCTAGGCGATATGCGCGGGGCATTAGGCTTTAATTCCCTCACCTCTTTGGGCGCTGGCCTAGAATTAGATATCGAACAAAACGCTATTTTCTTTACCCGTGTCAGAATGATGCTTCGTTATGTGTTTGGTCAAAATGTGCAAGGCTGGTCTTTAGGATTTGCCGCTAGCTTTTAACTTGGAGTGATGCCTGCAGCTTTAACAACTTTGCTCCATCGATCTATTTCTGAACGAATGAAACCCGCAAACTCTTCAGGTGTATCTAATTCAACAATCGCACCTGATTTCTTTACTTCTTCCCGAGCAGCTACCGAACCGAAGGTATCATAAACCCCTTTATTGAGGATATTAATGATTTCTTTGGGTGTTCCAGCCTTTGCTACAACGCCATACCATTGGGTCGCTTCAAAGCCCTTTAACTCTGGCATCCCCGATTCTGCAATAGTAGGTAGTTTAGGTAGTGAGTCAATACGTTTGATACTAGATACCGCAATCGGGGTGACTTTATCAGCTTCAATAAATGGCATTAATGGGGGTGAGCCAGTCATGATCATATCCACCTGCCCACCAATTACATCCGTCACGGCAGGAGAAGTTCCTTTGTAAGGAATATGAATCACATCAATACCAGTTTGTAACTTAAAGTACTCCATAGCAATGTGGGCAGCACTTCCATTACCACCTGAACTATAAGACAATTTACCAGGTCGAGCTTTTGCATACTGAATGAGCTCCGCCACGGTCTTTACAGGAATTTTTGTGTTGACGACTAGGATATTGGTAACTTGAGCAATCTTAGAAATCGGCGCGATATCTTTACGAGGATCGTAGGATAAATTTTTAAATAATGGTACATTCACTGCTAAATTACCAATGTTGCCAAGATAAATCGTATAACCGTCAGCTGGGGCTTTGAGCATCACATCCATCGCAATTTGCCCACTTGCACCCGGCTTATTCTCAATAATCACCGGTTGCTTGTAAAGCTCTGTAAGTTTGTTCCCTAGCATTCTGGCAAAAATATCTGTAGAACCTCCCGGGGTATAGGGCACTAATAAGCGAATAGGTTTATTGGGATAACTACTTTGACTAAATCCAATTGCAGCATAAGTAAGGAGTAAAACATAAAGCAACTTTTGGAAGATTAATTTTGTCATATCAAAGTGAATGTGAGAGTTGAAATGACATCATACTAAATCACATAGAAATTACATTAGGGTAAACCCTTTGCTGGAACTTTTAAAGAGTTTAGTTCAAGTAGTAAGTGACTCACCTTAGATGCAAGATTGAATGTGGTTTCTGACAATCGGATAAATATACTTCTCCCATCGTTTGCCATTAAAAACACCATAATGACCAACCCCCGCTTGGAGATGATGAGACTTTCTATATGCGGGTAGCAACGCACATAAATCTTGCGCCGCAAGCGTTTGACCAATGCCACAAATATCGTCTCGCTCACCTTCAATCGTCAATAAAAACGGCTTCTTAATAGCTCTCGGATTGACGATACGACCTTTGCACTCTAAAACACCTTTTGGTAATTCTGTTTTTTGAAAAATCTTCTCCACCGTTTCTAAATAGAAATTTTCTGACAAATCCATTACAGCAAAATACTCTTCATAAAAATCAACGATTAACTGTGCTTCTTCGTGCTTACCCTCAAGGCGGAGCTGATAAAGTTTTTTGAAGGTATCTTGATGCCTCTGCATATTCATATTCATGAATGCAATGAGTTGGGTAACTCCTGGATAAACTCTTCGGCCCTTCCCAGCACATTGGTACGGAACATTAGCGATCAATTTTTGTTTAAACCACGAAATTGGTTTTTCATTAGCTAATTGATTTACCTTCGTTGGGTTGACCCTGACATCAATCGGGCCAGCTAAAAGAATCAAGGAAGCAGGCACGACATCACTTTTATCTTCAGACAGTATGGCAGTAGCAACTAGTGCGGCCACAGTGGGTTGACACACAGCCATCAAATGCGTGTCTTCACCAATAAAATGTAAAAACTGAATAATGTGGTCAACATAACTATCAAAATCAAAATCTCCCTCAATAAGAGGTACTTCACGAATATTTAACCAATCCGTTATAAAAACCTCATGATCTTTTAAAAGCGTTTTTAAGGTCCCTTTGAGGAGTGTTGCAAAATGACCGGACATTGGTGTGACAAGGAGTATTTTAGGTTCGCCTACTGCACCCTCTTTTTTAAAATGTAACAAGTTACAGAAAGCGGTTTGGGTAGCACAAGTTTCCTCGACCCTGCGATCAATACCCTCTGCATCCAAAATCGAATGAATATCAAACTCAGGACGAGAATGAGTAAAGCCCATCAACGAAACTTGTTCATTGATGGCCTTCACAGATAACAACGATTTAGGGATAAACCCATCAAAATAGGTGTCAAGAACATGATTATGTTCTTTCGCACCCCACCTTATTGGATCAATAAATTTAGCGAAATTTTGATAGGTTTGATACATCATATAGTTACCCTAATTTTTACCACGGTGTAACTGGAGGAACTTCGCAAGGACCTTCTGTTTCTACAGATGCAAAATCTGCTGGGCCAACGATTTCTAGGTACTCCATATCCGGTGAGTAATCAAATAAATAATGAACGATACCTGGTGCTTGATGAACACAGTCTCCAGCGGAAACCAAGGTCACCTTATCTTCATACATAAATCTAGCCCAACCTTTCATCATGATGACGATTTGAAAATCCGCCACATGATAATGCCAACCGGTACCATCGGTTGGTGGGAGATTGGCTTTCACGAGATGCGCAATTACTTTGCCGTGCGTAGCCTTTGCCACGCCTAAATCCCGGTATAAAAAGAAGTCTCTTAATCCATCTGGCAAGTATTTTGTATCACCAGGTTTAATATGAGAAAAATCTGTAGTTCTTTCAATTGCAGTTATGTTTTCCATGATTAAAACTCCACGTCTAGTTCTTCAATATCATCGGGTTCTTGAAGGGCGCCCATCACCCATTCCTGCATCTGCGGCATCGCTAAAATCGTATTGCTGTACTGCAAACACATACCTGTCAATGGAATATTGTAGGTTTGGAATCTTGTTACCACAGGCGCAAACATCGCATCTGCAATGGTCGGGGTTTTACCAAATAAGAATGGGCCTTTGTAGAGCGTTAAACACTCTTCCCAAATAGTAAGAATACGTTGAATATCTTGTTGCGCCTTTGACCAAACTTTAAAGTTGTTTAACTTCACTTTGAGGTTCATTGGCAAGGATGCTCGCATGGATGCAAAACCAGAATGCATCTCTCCTGAAATCGAACGACAATGCACGCGTTGTTTCATATTGGTTGGTAATAACTTCGCCTCTGGGCAAATTTCATTGAGGTACTCACCAATTGCTAAGGTGTCCCATATTTTGAGGCCTTGATGATCTAAGCGGGGAACTAGGATAGATGGTGAAAGCAATAACAACTCTGCCCTATTCTCTAAGCTATCGGACTCCACAGCTATCTCCTCAAAGGGTAGCCCTGATAGCTTAACCATTAACCACCCCCTCAGTGACCAGGAGGAGTAGTTTTTACTACTAATAGTTAAGGTCGTTTTATTTGCCTTAGTTGCCATACATTTCACCTATCTCGTTAGACATATAACAATTACAGTCTAGTAGTGAAAAATAGGATCAGAAAAATAAAAGCACTTGATAAGTGCAAAATAAAAAAAATTCCCCAAGAAGAAGTTAACTATTGGGGAATTTCGTAAAAATACTTCAATTATCAAAATATACAACCCGATAAGAAGTAGTTTAATTATTAATTAATGGATTCCAACATGCCACTTGGGTTTGATTTAGATTAATTAAATAGGGTGCATCTCTTTCACATTCTTGGTTTGCATAGTTACATCTTTTCGCAAAAGAACATCCCTTCACAAATTCGCCCATTTGTGGTGGCGACCCTGGAATAGCTTGCAATGATTTACCTTTAGACTCAAAGGTCACTACTGAATTAAATAATCCTTCCGTGTAGGGGTGTAATGGATGGGCTAAGATCGTATCAAGATCAGCTTTCTCAACGATTTTTCCTGCATACATAACGGCAATTTGATCGGCTAATTCTGTGGCGGCACCAATATCATGGGTGACAAAAATCAGTGCCATGTTCAATTCCTTTTGTAACTCTTTGAGCAATAATAAAATTTGCATTTGCACGGTTGCATCTAGGGCCGTAGTGGGTTCATCAGCTAGCAGAATTTTTGGATGACAAGCCAGTGCCAAAGCAATCATCGCACGTTGCCTCATCCCGCCGGATAGCTCATGTGGATTGGCTTTAAAACGTTCTCTGGACTGAGGAATTTTCACCATATCTAATAAATCAAGGGCACGATTTTTTGCTTCTTGATGTGAAATAGATTCGTGGGCTCTGATCATCTCTACGATTTGATAGCCGATGGTATAGACTGGATCAAATGCAGCCCCAGACTCTTGAAAAACCATCGAGACCGCTTTACCACGATAGTCAATAAGCTCTTTTTTTGTCAGATCAAGAACATTTTTACCCCCAAAAAGGATCTCCCCAGAAATCATCGTATTACGCTCTTCATAAAGCCTTAATAAGGCGCGAAGTGTTACGCTTTTACCGGAACCTGATTCTCCCAGTAAAACTAAAGATTCCTTTTCATGAAGTTCAAAATTTAAACCATTTAGAACTCTAGTGGAGTGATGGGAATCTTTTATAAAATCCAAATGAAGCTGATTTACTTTTAAAAGTGGGCTATTTTTCATTACGGTATTAATCCAAAGTTTTCTGAGCATGGGCAAGGTGGCAAGCTACCCAATAATCTTGATATGGCTCGACAAGGTTTAACTTCGGCTCCACAGCACAAATATCTTTTGCATGCGGACAACGCTCTTTAAATTTACAACCACTCGGTAAATCAATTGGGTTGGGAGGATCACCAGATAGGATGATTTTTTCAACACCATTCTTCTTTTTATATTCAGGTACAGAAGAAAATAATGCTTTTGTATAAGGGTGTCGTGGTTGCTCAAATATTTTTTGCGATGGACCGTACTCTACAATCTGCCCCAAATACATGACAATCAAACGATCACTAATGTAATTTACAACCTGTAAATCATGCGAAATAAATAGAAAAGTAAGTTGGCTTTCTTTTTTTAACTCAATTAGTAAATTTAAAATTTGTGCCTGAACCGACTTATCTAATGCAGCAACTGACTCATCAAGAATAAGCATTTTCGGATTGAATGCCAAGGCACGAGCAATGTTGACCCGTTGACGCTGCCCACCTGATAATTCGCTTGGATAACGGTTTCCAAAATGATTGGCATCTAGTCCAACCCGACCTAATAGTTGAATAGCTAATTCTCTGGCATCCTCTTTCTTCATGCCATGCATGGTGGGACCAAAGGCAATTGCTTCCTCAATGGTTAATCTAGGATTTAATGAAGAGTATGAATCTTGGAAAACCATTTGTAAGTTTTTTCTCAAATTTTTGAGAGAGATACCACGCATTTCATTGACGCCTTGACCATCAAAGATCAAATCTCCAGAATCATTTTTCAATAATCCTGAGATTAATTTTGCCAAAGTTGATTTACCACAGCCAGACTCACCGACAACGCCAAGTGTCTCGCCTTTTTTTAATTCAAAGCTTACGCCATTGACAGCGTGGACGTATTTTTTTTCTTTAGAAAAAAGTAAACCTTTTATAGGAAATCTTTTGTACAACTGATCAATAATTAAAAGTGGTTGATTGGCTCCACCCAAATCAGGATCTTGCAGAATATTTGTTTGACTAACGCTCATGATTTCCTCGACATCGCCTGACGGAATGCATCTGAAAGTAGGTTAAATGCAATCGATGTAATGAATAGCCAAATCCCAGGCAATGCTGCAAGCAAAGGTTTGGTATAAATAGATGGTCTTAAAGTATTTAACATCAATCCCCACTCTGGCTCTGGAGGCTTTACGCCTAATCCTAAAAAAGACAGGCCTGAAGCTAGAATCATACAAACGCTAATTAAACTGGTAGCGTATACAAAAATGGGACCAACCACATTACTGAGAATATGAACACGAATAATGGTTAAGGAACTAGCACCACTCATTCTTGCGGCATCGATGTATTCCATATTTCGTATTTGAGTAGCAGCACTTTCTGCCACGCGAACTATCTGCGGTGTGAAAACCACTGTCAAAGCAATAATGCTATTCATCACTCCGGGTCCCATTGCTCCCGAGATTGCTACCGCCAGTAATACGGAAGGAAATGCATAAAAAATATCTAGTGTTCGCATCACAAAAGTATTTAATTTTCCACCAATAAAACCACTCACTAAACCAATCGCTGTACCAATTACAAAAGCTAGCAATATGGGCGTAAAGCCGATTAAAAGAGTCATCCGACCGCCATAAATTAGGCGTGTCAACATATCTCTTCCAAGTTCATCAGTGCCTAATAAGTGTCCAGGAGCACCAATCTCTAACAACCTAGCGCTCATCGAACCCTGATAAGGATCATAGGCACATATCCAGGGTGCTAGTAGGGCGGACAAAAAAATACTAATCACAATCAATCCACTTACCCAGGCTGATCGATCTTTAAGAAAGATCTCAAAAACATCTAACCAATAAGTTTTTCTCTTGGCGGGAATAGGTTTAGTAGCGGTTATTTCCATGCTTATGACCTCATGATTCGTGGGTCAAGAACCGATTGCAATATATCAATCATCAAATTTAAAGCCACAAAAAACATACATAAAATTAATACAATTCCCTGTAATAAAGGAAAATCACGTTGAAAAATAGCAATATTCAAAAGAAAACCTGTACCAGGCCAAGAAAATACTGTTTCAATCAAAATAGATCCGCCCATCAGATAGCCAATTTGCAAACCAACGACCGCCAATACCATCGGTAGTGCATTGCGAATGACATGTTTCAGAATTGCTAAATCAGTTAAACCACGCGCTTTGAGTGAGACTAAGAACTCGCGACTTAATATGTCGGCCACAATAGACTTCACACTCCGCGTAATAATTCCTGTTGGAATTACCGCCATCGTGATGGCAGGTAACAACATAAACTTCAGATGTTCGAAATCCCAATAGAAGGTGCCACTATCTGGCCCTGCTCCCATAGCAGGTAACCATCCTAACCACACTGAAAACACAATGGTCAAAACCAAACCCAACCAATAGTGCGGAACGCTGATCCCAATCAAAGAAATCAAAGTAGCAACTCGATCAATCCAAGAGTTCTGATAAAAGCCCGCTACGCCACCTAATAAAAAGCCCAAACTAACACCGATAAAGCTAGCAATCAGCGCAATGGAAAGTGTATGTGAAAATGCCGTAGCAATCTCACCTCGTACGGGTCTTCCAGAAGCAATAGAAACACCTAAATCACCGCTTAAAGATTTCTTTAACCACATCAAATACTGCACTGGCACTGGACGGTCCAATCCATAACTAACCTTTAATGCTTGCACCACTTCATCCGGCGCATCTGCTGGAGCAATTGCGCTGATTGGATCGCCAGGAGCCATAAAAACTAATGCGAAGGTTAAAATTGATACCCCAAGAACAATAGGTACAGCAAATAAAATTCGCTTGATTAGATATAAAAACATTTTTTACATCTTGATCGTTGTCAAATCTTGAAACCAATGCTGTGCTTGGGTATAGTTCTTCACTTTAGGTGAGAGCATGTGTGGATTCGTATCATGAACTACCCATACCATTAAGGCATCATTCACCATTGCTTCATGAACTTTAGCTAAATAGCCATCTTGCTTTTTGGTGTCATATGTAGTTCGAATTTGTTTAATCAAATCATCAATCACTGGGTTAGCATAACCGCCCCAGTTCACTCCGTTTGGAGCGATATATTTACTATCCATGAATCGAACTAGAGCATAGAATGGATCAGCTGTAACATAGCCAAGGTTAATGGCTGTGATTCCTTTGCCCGCATTGAGAGGATCAGCAGAACCTTTTCTCCAATGGACATATAGATTTTCTAATTCAACGACTTCGAATTCGATATTAATCCCAATTTCAGCTAAACTTTGCTGCATAAATTCGTTCATTGGCAAGGACAACATCTGACCCGTTCCGCCTTTAGCAATAATCACTTTTGCCTTTACTGGACGATCTTTAGAATATCCTGCTTGCTTCATCAGTTCTTTGGCAGCAGCTAAGTCATATTTGATTTCGAAGTTTGGCTTACCAAACCAGGGATTGGTTTTATCAAGCTGACCAAATGCTGGCTGAGCTAAACCGTTCATCAAGGCTACTACTGCATTACGATCAATCGCAAGGTTTGCCGCTTTTCTAACGCGAATATCTAACCATGGTGAGCCTAATTGAGTACTAAAGTGGTATGGCCATACGTGAGGAGTCACGTTTTGAACTAATTTATATCCAGAGGACTTTAATTTTTGTACAGAATCTGGTGGCGGACTTTCAATCATATCCACTTGACCATTCATCAGTGCATTGACGCGCGTTAAAGCATCAGGAATCGTTAACAAAATCACCCGATCCGTTTGGGCTAGTCTAGTCTTATCCCAGTAGTCATTAAACTTCACTAACTCGGCACGTTCACGAGGAACTAGCTTTTCTAATTTAAATGGTCCTGTTCCAGACGGCTCATAAGAAAACTTATTCCAATCCTTCGTTTTAGCCCATTGAGTAGGACTTGAAATTAAAAACCACGGGAGTTGATAAGGGAATAAAGCATCTTCAGCTTTTGTAACGATATCAACATGTAAGTCATCCACTTTTTTAAAGCTAGCAATTGAAGGAATTCTAGGCTTTACTTGAGCTGCTTGCTTCGCATCGTATTGCTCAGATTTATCATTGAGCACCTTCTCTAAGTTCCAAATAACCGCCTCAGCATCTAATAAAGAACCGTCATGAAATTTGACCCCTTTGCGTAAGGTAAAGTGCCAAACTTTTTTATCTTTATCGTCTACCTTCCAATCTGTAGCTAAACCTTTAGCGAGTTTGCCAGGACGATTTGAAATATTTGCTTCCCAAGCAATCAATGGGTCATAAATAGTATGCCCTGTAAATTGATATCCACCAGCGCCTTCATTGGGTTGTCCAGCAGTGAGTGGAATGTCAGCCATTGAAATACCATAACGTACGACTGTTTCAGCAGAAGCTTGTTGGTTGAGAAGCAACCCACAAAATACCACCACCAGCCATTTCAGCAAGGATGCACGTTTCGAAATTAGATTCATTGAAATTTCCCAGTTGAGTTTCAAAAACCTAATTATCAGCAAGTGAACCTTGACGGAATACCCGGACCTCCCCAGAAGTGGGCGGCATTTTCCAATTCAAAACATATTCACCTTATTGGTGCGGATTAGGGGAAACCCTAGATTAACGCGTGATGTTTCAAGGAAGCGGATTCACGATGTCAGGTATCGACCAACCCTGGTTAATTTTTTGACTTAAGTCCTCTTCGAGGCGTACTTTTTTTTGCGCTAAAAGTAATACGGCATCAACGAATTGTCGAGGGACAAAACAAACACCTGACTCATCGGCTACGACTAAATCACCTGGATTTACCAGCACATCACAAATAGTGACAGGTCCATTAATTTCCTCAGACTGCCCCCTCCACTTACCTGTAATTGGTGTGACCCCTTTTGACCAAATGGGGTATTCAGACTCTTTAAAATCGGCTACATCGCGAACTACTCCGTCCACTATTGCTCCCAGCTCCCCCTGGCGCTTACCCATTCGACCGCCAACGCCGCCCATATTTGAGGCAGATTGAACGCCTTGAATCACTAAAACATCACCAGTTTGTGCCAAATTATGACACTCTGCTTCCGCCATTAAGTTATTTTTAGAGCGGACAATTTCATTCAAGTCACCTTGTCTTGCGACATTTCTCAACGTTAATGCAAGTCCTACTAAGTGACTCCCTGGAATGATGCACTTCAACATAGAACCAGGTATTGCTCCTGGTATACCTAGTTCATCTAATGCATCAGATACTGCACAAGTACAGTGACCAAGGTCCCTAAATGCCTGCAAGATAGACTCAGAGATACGTGGGGTTTCGATTCGGTTAATTTTGTTCGGATCAATCTTGCCGGTCAATCTTGGATGATTTCCACTCATTGAGGAACCTTTCCCTCTAATGGCATCCTCAACTCAGGATGTTCTTCTAAATATTCGATTAACATGCCTTTTAAACCGTCTTTCTCAATCATTTTTTGAACACCTTGATCGATTGCTGGAAAAGTAATCGAGGTATTTTGAGATAAATTTAACACCTGACCCGTTAAATAATTAACTTCTAATTCGTCGCCATTGTTTACAAATTGACGAATCCCATGACACTGGGTCAAGCAAGGAATCGCCGTTGCAACCACACCTTGAAAAGCCCTCACACCCATCGACTCACACAAAATAGTCAATTGCAGGGATTTCATCCCTAATAAACCTGTATTGTGGGCTTTGCCAGCTAAAAAATTTTTTCCACCCACAATCACATCACCAGGTTGAATTCGATGAATTAACTCGGGATCAATCTGTGCAAACAAGTGGGGAATAATTTTTTCTGGATCCGTGATACGAGCCGTAACCATATCAAATGCAATGACGCCACCGTCATGCGGTATGTCATCACCCAACACATGAGCATGTCCTCTAATGACCCATTCCATCTTTAACCTTTCAACTTTTTGCGATCTCTTGGATCTTGAATAAATCCGGAAATTGCCGAGGCCATCACGGTTAATGGACTTCCCAAATAACAGTATCCGTCGGTAGCACCCATGCGACCTGCACCATTTGTGGCAGCAGTAGAAATGGATACTTCACCTGGCCCAATTGGCCCACCTACCCCACCGGCGCAGGGACCGCAGCCAGGTGGCAAAATCATGGCACCTGCATCCATGAATAAATTCGTCAAACCTTTTTCGGCTAATTGTTTAGCCACACTGACGGTACCTGGCACGAGTATTAAACGAACATGTTCAGCAATGCGATGTTTTTGCAATACATTTGCTGCTAGTTGAAAATCGTCAAACATCCCAGAGCCACAGGCCCCGATATAAGCATGGTCAATTTTAAGTCCAGCCACCTTTGAAATCTCTACAGCATCATCAGGTGAACCGGGTAAAGATACCTGGGGCACAATTTGGCGAATATCAATTTGCAGAATATTCTCGTAATTCGCATTGGTATCGCTCCGAACGGATTCCGGGTATTCTTTGAGCATCTGATCCGTAGGTTCAAACATGACGTTAGCGACACCAATTTCAGTTAGCGTATTGCAAAGTGCCACTTTATAAGATAGCGGCATTCCACGAATTACCTCCCCAGAAAATTCAATAATTCGATAATCGTATTCGACATCAAATTCCTTTGAAGTTAGTTTTGAACTTAACCAAAAACCTAAATCCCTTGGATGAACTCCAGAAGCATATTCTCCAACCAATTCAATTTTTAAAGTCGGTGGTACGATCAGCCAATTAGTGCCGGTTGCTAAAACTGCCGTGATGTCAGGACCCGCACGTTGTGCAAAAGCACCAACAGCCCCAAAATTCGTGCAATGCATATCATAGGCAAATAAGAACATTCCAGGTCTGACCAAACCACTTTCCATTGGGAAAATATGACCATGCCCCCCCCTACCAGCATCGTAAAAATGGCCAACTTGCCACTTCTTTGCAATGGTTCGGTTGGCGCTTGCCTGTGCAATTGATTTGGGGTTGGTATAAATCACCTGATGATCAGTGACAAACATCACGCGTTCAGGATTGGTAATTCGTTGATACCCCAATCCATCCAGTTGTTTAAAAGCTGTTTGAATAAACCCATCATGCAGGATCACCAGCTCTGGATTTGGATAAAGGATATCCCCCGGTGCAACCGATTGACGGTTGGAGGCTTTCGCTAAAATTTTTTCACTAAGGGTTGAGCCCATCTGTTACTCCACCTTAATTTTTGCTAACTTTGCGCTGCGGGTCCACTTATCGGTTTCAGATTTGATAAATACTTTAAATTGTTCCGGCGTCCCCGGTCTTGCTTCAAAGCCTTGTTGTTCAAGGAGTGCTTTAGTAGAGGGTAAATTCAAAAACTTATTCAACTCCAGGTTTAGTTTTTGAATGATTACTGGGGGTGTTCCTGTAGGAACTAATAAACCACTCCAATCAAATACCTCAAAATCATTTAAACCCATTGAGTCCAAGGTCTTAACACCCGGATATTGAGGAATCGGTTTTTTTGAAGTCACTCCTAAAGCAATTAATTTTCCTGCTTTCACAAATGGCAAGGAAGGAGATACCCCAGAAAAACTAAAATCAATTTCACCAGCAACCAAAGCCGTAGTTGCTGGACCAGCCCCCTTATAAGGAATATGCGTCGTTTTCATATTGGCTGTTAAATTAAAAAGTTCACTTGCCATATGGGCAGCACTGCCACTGCCGGCTGTACCAAAAGTTACCTTCTCTGGATCAGCTTTAGCTTTTCGTATGAGCTCATCCATTGACTTAATGCCCGTCTTAGGAGCTGTGACTAAAACCAAAGGCGTAACGACTGATAAACCAACCGGTTCAAAATCCTTAAAAGTATCATAGGGCAACTTTTCATAGATTGCAGGATTAATCGTTAAAGCACCAATATGACCAACTAAAACGGTGTAGCCATCTGGCAAAGACTTCGCCACAAAATCAGTCCCAATACCACCTCCAGCACCAGCCTTATTTTCTACGACCACACTTTGTCCTAATTGTTCAGTGAGACCAGTGGCAATAATTCGAGCGGCAATGTCAGTGTTGCCACCGGGAGCAAATGGCACGATAAATTTTATTGGCTTGTTCGGGTAGTTAGGTAAATCCGCCCCAATACCAAGACTACTCGTTGCCAAAAAAATAATGGCAAAAAACTTTTTGGATGCGGTTTTTAAAATAGGCATGAATGTGTCTCCGAAGGATATTTATATTTATTTCTAAATTTTACTCCCGTTTTTCAGTTCATTTTTCTAATTGGGAATCTAAAAAATTCTAACTCAGGAAACGGCGTTCATTTTTAACCAGGAGTGCTAAACGACATTCAAATTTTGTTTCATAATGGTAGTTCTTTCATTTAATTTAGCCCCCATGACTTTAAAAAAAATAGCGATTGTTGGCACTGGAATTGCCGGACTATCCTGCGCAAAACAATTAATCAAGGCCGGTCATGAAGTCACTCTCTTTGAGAAAAGTAAAGGGGTTGGCGGGCGCATGAGTAACAGAAAATATGAACAGTGGCAGGCAGATCATGGGGCTCAATACTTCACGATCAGTCACCCTAAGTTTGTCAATGAGGTTAGCCAATGGCTAGAGCACGGTGTCGCACAAACTTGGCATGGCAAGATTGTTAATTATTGCAATGGCAACATATCAGAAATTAATCGAGATAGAAATCGCTATGTTGGTACTCCAACCATGACTGCACCTGCCAAGTTTTTGGCAAATAATCTTACCATTCAAACATCCCAAACTATTATTGGGATAAAGAAGGTAAATCAACATTGGCAACTAGTTTCTGAGGAAGATGGTCTTTGCCCTGGAGTCTTTGATTTTTTAATTCTAGCAATTCCGCCAATTCAAGCTCAGAAAATTATGGGTAAAGAATCAGCGTCTTTAACTGCATTTTGTCAGCAAGCTAAAATGTTGCCTTGCTGGACCTTAATTGCTTATTTCAAGGAAGCACTAACACTCCCCTTTGATGCTGCATTCGTTCAAGACAGCATCTTCTCTTGGATTGCCCGAGACAATTCAAAACCAGGTCGGCCAACTACCAATGCTTGGGTAGCTCAGGCGAACCCTGATTGGTCACTTCAAAATATTGAGTTACCGAAAATAGATGCTGAAAAGACGCTGATCGATACGTTTGAACAGCTATGTGGCACAAAAAGTGCTTTTAATCAGGTCCATCTTTGGCGTTACGCCAAGTTAGAGACGCCGATAACTCAGAATTTCGCAATTGATTCCAACGCACAACTTGGTATCTGTGGTGATTGGTTAAGGGCATCTAAAGTAGAAGATGCCTGGCTGAGTGGTTATTTTCTTGGCCTAGAACTAAGCGGTCAAAAGCCTGCGAGTGCTTAAATCGCTTTTGATGAAAGGTGGTGGCAAAATGAGGGTGCGTTACACCAACTAATATCCTGCCACTAAGCCATCTCTTCTCGAATCGCTCGCAGCTATATACCCATCATCTTGATCTTCACTCAGACGGCCAATAAACTGCCCGGAACCGAAATCCATATACGGGTCATCAATGCTCTTAATTTGGTGCCCCATACTGCTAAGCTCATTCGCCACGGTAGGATTAAAGCTCGATTCAATATCTAGAGTGAAATCACGATTGACTTTCCAACGCGGCGCATCACAAGCTGCTTGTGGCTGTTGTTGATAATCCAACATACGAATCACTGTTTGTAAATGACCTTGCGGTTGCATATCGCCACCCATCACACCAAAACTCATCTCTGGAACCGTAACGCCATTTACCTGTTTAGTAATAAATGCCGGAATGATCGTGTGGAAAGGTCGTTTTCCACCTTCAACTACATTTTCAGATTTGGGGTCCATTGAAAAACCAAAACCACGATTTTGTAGACTGATGCCATATTCTGGCACGACTACACCAGAACCAAAGCCCATATAGTTACTTTGAATAAACGAAACCATCATGCCTGATTCATCAGCACTTGTTAAATACACAGTACCACCCGTCGAAGGTAAACCGGCAATAGGAGATTGGGCCTTTTTCAAATCAATTAACTTCGCACGTGATTTTAAATAATCTGGATCAAGCATCTCCGATGGCTTGACTCGCATACTTTTTGGATCCGCAACATAAGCATACACATCGGCAAAGGCAAGTTTCATGGCCTCAATTTGAATATGTTGACTCAAGGTACTGTCTACAGGAAATTCTGACATATCGAAATTGCCAACAATCCCTAAAGCAATTAAAGCACCAATGCCTTGACCATTGGGTGGAATTTCATGAACGTCATAACCTCGGTAATTTTTAGAGATTAACTCTACCCAATCCGGTTGGTATTTTGCTAAATCTTGGCTCGTCATACTACCCCCGTGATTCAGGGAGTGGTCTGCTATCGCTTGAGCAATTTCACCTTCATAAAAATCTCTTAAGCCCGCCTTGCATAAACGACGAAAAGTTTTAGCCATTTGTGGTGCTTTAAACATCTCCCCTACCTGGGGCGCTCTGCCATAGGGCATGAAAAACTCTTTAAAACCAGGTCCTGACTGCAGTTCAGGGATTGCTGCCGCCCACTTATGCGCGACGATAGGCGCGACAGCATGCCCCCGCTCTGCAATTTCAATGGCAGGTCCAAGAATTGTTTCAAAAGGTAATTTGCCAAATTTCTCATGCAACGTGATCCAACCGGCGATAGCACCGGGAACCGTCACACTATCCCACCCTCTTTTCGGGCGATTCGCAAATCCCTTCGCATCAGAACCATACTTCCCTTGAAAATAATCAATATTCCAACTTTCAGGGGAAACGCCTGAAGCATTTAAACCATGGAGCTGTTGACCATCCCAAATGATGGCAAACATATCACTACCCAAACCATTCGATACTGGCTCGACAACCATTAACATGGCTGCCATTGCAATGGCAGCATCAACCGCATTACCACCCAGTCTCATCATCTGCAATCCTGCTTGAGAAGCTAAGGGATGAGATGTAGTCGCAACATTTCTAGCAAATACTGGAATACGAGTTGAGGGGTAATTAGCGTTCCATTGAAAATTCATCTAGTGCTTTCTGATTATTTAATCGGCATCAATACGTTGTTCTTTGATGATTTTAGCCCACTTAGCCCGATCAGAAAGCATTTGGTCTTTAAATTGCATTGCAGAACCGCCACCCACTTCGGCTCCATTACTCACTAATTGTTTAATCACTTCAGGATCTTTCAGTGTTTTGTTGAGTGCCGTATTTAACTTTTCTAAAATTTGTGGGGGAAGATTTTTAGGACCGTAAAAACCCCAAATATTTTCAGAAACGAAATTACCCAAATTGTAAGAACCACCAATTTCCATGAGGGTTGGTACATTAGGTAATAATGCTGTTCTTTTACGACTTGTCACTGCCAAAACAGTTAATTTACCATCTTGAATACTTGGTAAGGCTGAGACTAATGCATCAAACAAAACTTGTACCTTGCCTGAAATAAGGTCTGGCATCGACAAACTAGAACCCTTGTAAGGAATATGCAGCATATGGGTGCCAGTATCAGAATTAAACATCTCACCTGTTAAATGCATAATGGTGCCAGTACCAGCAGATGAATAATTCAATCCATCAGGATGTGCTTTTGCATAAGCCATAAACTCAGGTAAATTTTTAACGCCAATTTGTTTTGTCACTAAAAATACGTGGGGAGAAGTTGCCGCATGAATAATCGGTGTAAAGTCAGCATCATAATCAAATGGGACCTTTTTCGCTAAGGCAGCCCCAATAGCGTGGGTACTGGAAGAAGTAATTAACAGCGTATAACCATCAGACTTGGCCTTGGCAACAACATCACAACCAATACTTCCACCTGCGCCTGGGCGATTATCAACAATGACACTTTGACCTAACTGTGCAGACAGCGACTTCGAAATAATACGAGCCACAATATCTGTTGAGCCACCGGCTGGGAACGGCGTGATCAAAGTAATCGAACGGCTAGGATAATCCGAACTTTGCGCAAAAGCGCTCTGAGCAAAAAGTGTCTGTAAAACAATTCCGAAAGCAACGATTAATTGATTGGTTTTCATGCAATGCTCCTTCAAAATGACTCTAGAAAAGGTGATTCTAGAGGTCTATCCTATCAGACCATTTGCATTTGCACCATTGTGAAACATGAAGCATCGAGTCAGTGAAATTTGGTGCGCCAAATTGAATAACTGAGCTGGGATTGTTTACTAAGGGGGAAGAATTAAAGAGCCTTGGAAGTCTTTAAAAACTTGAATCGACCCTGAAGTTGTCAAATAACCACGCTCACGATATAGCAACATCCCATCTTGGGACTGAATTTGGCACTCATTTGCTGAACAAACTACTGGAAAAGTATCAAAAGTTTTAATTTGCATTTGCGATAAAAGTTGTTTTAATTCAGCTCTCCATTCAAAAAAATGCTGAGGAATCTCACTCACAGCTTGAGAGCATTTACTTCTCAACACGGGTCTAAATGGCGGCATGCCCACACACTCGATGGGGTCAAAATTAATTTCAGGTGGCGGATATATAAATATGACCTGCTTTCCGTAGTTTTTCATTTCAGAAATGGTACTTCGCAGATCTCTCAAAAAACTAGTCCGGTCGGAAACATGCGGGGCTCTCATCGACAAGATCATCGTTTTCACCTTTTGATCATGAATCAGTCCAGTGATTAATCGATGCATTTGCTCCGAGGTATCATTTTGTAGAACTTGACTATCTATATTTTTTAGCAAGGGCTTTTGTCCAGGCCAGCCCAGCATGACAATTTTCTTTCCTTCTAATTTATAAACACTTGCCAAGCCTTCATAACTATTGTGGGCGATGCTATCGCCGATTAAAGCAATCTCAACTGGAGAGCTCTCATCTGAAGATCGACAAAATTTAGGAGTGTATTGATCAAAATTTTTCAAACACGCTTTATCAACCTGAGGTGGACGCCCCCCAAAGGCATCTTTAATATGTTTTTCTCTGAAACTCAAACCATCTCTCGAGTAAACGCTCCAACCTTGACTGGCAATAAAAACCAACAACAGCACAAGAATAATGGTCACTTTCTTCGTGCCATATCGAACATGACGCTCAATGAATCGATAGGTTAAATACGCTAAAAGAACTGCTAGACCAATCAGCTCCAATTTATAAGAGGCACTAAGTCTACCATTCGTAATAATTTGTCCAAATGATATCAAGGGCCAATGCCACAAATACAAGGGATAACTAATGATCCCAACCCAAACCATCATAGGATTAGCTAGGGTGTGTTTAATAATCGCTGAGTCTTGACTGAATAAAATGAAACTTAAGGTACCAAGAGTCGTCAAAATCCCTAGTAAAACAGAATGCGTCTGATGGGTGTTCGCTAATAAAATGACTAAGGTAAATAAAACTACTCCCAGGCCAATCACATAATCGGCATACTCTAACTTCCACTTTGTCAGGATTGATTGATATTGAAAGCTTAATAAGGCACAAATAGAGCCAACTTGAAATTCCCAAAAGCGATTAAACGAAAGGTAAAAAGCACCATTAATATCTTTTGATAAGAAAAAAATATTAAAACCAATAGAAATCAAAAGAACTATAAAAGCAAGCCTTAATAGATTGAACTGGTATTTAAAAGCAGCCCAAAGTAAGACTGGCCAAAACACATAAAATTGAATTTCTACTGAAAGTGACCACAAGTGCAACAAAGGCTTAGTCATCGCCTGCGTGTCAAAATAACCACTCTCTTGCCACAAGACAAAATTTAGAAAAAATCCAAGCGCAGCAAAAATATGTTTGCCTAAAACCGCAAATTCTTTGGCATAAAACGCAAACCAACTAAATGCGAAACAAGCGAGGATGACGATAATGAGTGCTGGAAACAGTCGCTTAATACGTCTGCTATAAAACAACGATAAGTTGAATTTCCCTTGAGTAAGGTCATTGGTGATCAATGAGGTAATTAAAAAGCCTGAAATAACAAAAAAAATATCGACGCCTAGAAACCCCCAAGGAAATACCTCAGGAAAAGCATGATAAGCAATCACATTGATGACTGCTAATGCTCTTAACCCATCGATCTCAGGACGATACCAATAAGAAGTATTTGTCATTTATAAATTTTATTCGCTGAAAAGCCAATACTACCCCAAATAAATAAGGACTGATTTTACAGAAAGACTGTAATTTGCTAATTAAACGTAGAATAATAAGTCTAGTTGCTTATTGAACCACAAGTTTTTACCCTCTAGATTCCTACTTGCACCAAATCGTTTTAAAGATTAGAAAACAATTTTGGAGAACATCATGCTTAAAGCTCTTCCCGAAAATATTGAGGTCAACGACCTGATACAGCGACTAGACCGGGGACCAGCAGAACATAAGGGAAATGCTGGCAAAGCCCTCCTGGTTGGTGGAGATACTGGTATGGCTGGTGCCCTATTGCTTGCAGGACAGTCCTGTCTCTATCTAGGTGCTGGTTGGACGATGTTGCAAATGCTGGATCATCACTCTGCACATGCTAATTCAAATCACCCAGAGTTGATGATTAGCCAAGCTTCGATCAAGAGTGCCACGAAGTTGCAGGATTTGAAAGCAGATGTGCTTGGTATTGGTCCAGGTCTTGGACAGTCTGAATTAGCGCAAACCTACTTGACATCAATCCTAACTTTACCTAATGCGCCGGTAGTGATTGACGCTGATGCAATCAATTTGATAGCCAGTTCAGAAAATAATCTGTTATTGTTAAAAATCAGAAATCAACGTTTCCCTCATCGAACTATTTTGACACCTCATCCAGGTGAAGCTGCAAAACTTCTCAAGACTGATGTCGCCACCATTCAAAAAAATCGCCTGCAGGCCATCAATCGACTCGTTGAGCTCACTCAGTCCATTGTGGTTCTAAAAGGTCAACATACCCTAATTGCTAGCCCTGATCATTCCCCATTCGTATGCCAAGCAGGCAACCCAGGTATGGCCACGGGTGGAATGGGTGATATTTTGACGGGTTGTATCGTAGCAATTGCGGCTCAGGGCATTCATCATCATCTAGATTTATGGGAGTCCAGTTGTATCGCAGTGCATCTTCACGCCTTAGCGGCTGACCAATTAGTAAAAAAAGGAGTCGGACCAATTGGCCTAACTCCTTCTGAGACGATGATTGAAATGAGATCAATCATTAATCAGCAATTAAAGCAACTTAATGCTTCTCACTGATTTCTATCAGATCTCACTTTAAAGAGAACTTACTTCTTTTTGGGAATCACGGGTAACAGCAAATACGCTTGATGTTTTGGCCCCAT
Source organism: Polynucleobacter kasalickyi (assembly GCF_900176405.1). Lineage (GTDB taxonomy): Bacteria > Pseudomonadota > Gammaproteobacteria > Burkholderiales > Burkholderiaceae > Polynucleobacter > Polynucleobacter kasalickyi. The sequence continues at coordinate 135,187 of NZ_FWXJ01000007.1, forward strand.
ATGTAAAGTTACATCCGTATTAAAGACTGCTGGTGGACGATCCGTTTCATCATCATGTAAGAACGGCCCACAACCACGTAACGGATTTTTGGTGTTGGATAAGAAGCCTGCTTCACCATCATATTCGTAGTCTTTACCACGAATCGTCAAGGCGATGCTGTACCCTTTAGGAACAACGATACAAGTTGGCCAAATCTCGACATCTAATTGATAGACCTCACCGGGAACGAGGGGCTGTTTTTCATCATGCTGATGCCACGGACGATATGGCAAGCTCTTTTTCTTATCCAATTTACGATGTGAAGCACGCAACCAACCTTGTGCAATCGGGGTATGAGGATCCATCGCGCCTTGAAAGGTGACTTCTTTATTGTCAGGATCAAAGACTCTGACAACGGCAAAAATATCGGCATCATTCGTTTTGGACGAAACAAATATCTTCAGTGCAATTGGACCTGTAATCTCAACATCTTGTTTTTGTGGAGGAAATGCAAACGTGACCCCATCACCCGTGGTGTCGTAAGTAACTGATTGTTGTTCTTTCACTGGATCTTGCAAAAAGCTCATCGATGCAGTATCTAAATGCAATTTGGTCCAAACAGTACGCGCTAATGGCCATTCATTTTCATGACGCTTTACAAATTTCTCTCCTGGACTTCTCACTTGAAGAGTGATAGGAGGCGTTTTGTTCCAACCATTCTTTTTACCTTTTAAAAAGTAATCAAAGAATTTCTTCTGTAACAAACGTCCATAATCTGTGTAAAAAGGTGCCCAATGAGAATCGCCGTGTACTTCCATCCATTTGTTTTTGGATGCACTACGTACAAATCCTTCCATATTGCCGCGACCATGTAATCCTTGACCACCCCAGTTTGCCGCAGAGAGTAAAGGTACAGTTACCTTTGACAAGTCGGCAGTTCTCTCCGCATACCAATCACAATTCATTTCTTGATCAAGTACGCGTTGCCAAATATTTTCAACATTTTTAGCTAGCTCTTCTTTTGACAATGTTACTGGGCCACAAACTGTTTCACCAGTGACACGACTGCGCTTACCATTGTCTCCAACTCCATGCTGAACCGTTTTCACTTGGATTTCCATCCAGTTTTTTCTGAAAGTACATGCAATACCCCCATGACGATGCGATTCGCGATAGGCATCATTCCATCCCTCCCAAACGCAAATCGCTTTTAAATGCTTTGGCTTGGATGCTGCTGCACGCCATTGATTACTGGCGAAATAAGAAATACCATTCATCCCAATATTAGAATTGGACCATGCTTGCTTAGCCGCCCATTCAATGCATAAATGAATATCTTTGGTTTCACGAGCATTGTTATGATCCATAAAGCCTGGTGATCGACCAGCACCCCTCGAATCAATTCGAATACATGCATACCCATCTGGCACCCACTTCTCTGGATCGACTACTTCCCAGCTTTGATATAAATTAGAAGACCCTGCTAGCACGTCAGGATTATTTTTCTCCATCGATTCCCAAGCGGTTTTGTAACCCTCTTGGAAAGCCAACCCTTTACCATAGGGGCCATAAGTCAAAATTGCTGGATATTTACCCTTTTTTTTCGGTCTAAAAATATCAGCTCTAAGAACTAAGCCATCATCCATCTGAATTGGAACATCCCACTCAACAATCATTCCATCACGTACTTCAGACTTATATGCATCCATGTATTTCTCCATTTTATTAATATTTTCAATTTAAGAGTTCGTCTAAACGAATCATCCTGTCAAGTTTACTAAATTTATCACTAAGGGAGAATACTTCTGGTATTTCCTTGTTGAAAATGCCCATTTTGAAGGCAATCTCTTGGAAAGAATAAAAAAAATCTCTATCAAGGTCTTCAGTCATTTTTTATCTAAGTATTCCATTTTTTAATATTTCACAATCTAAATAATTGGTATTACATTGATTTCATTCATTGAAAGGAATTCTTGTGAACATTAGAAAAATATCAAAAATCTTCTCAGCTCTGTTGTTAGGTGCGGGAATTATCAACAGTGCTATTGCCCAGCAATCAATACTAAACGTATCTTACGATCCAACCCGTGAGTTATATCAAAGTTATGATAAATTTTTCTTAAATGACTGGAAAAAAAATACTGGTCAAGTTATTTCAATCAAACAATCACATGGTGGTTCAGGTAAACAAGCCCGAGCAGTATTAGATGGTTTAGATGCGGATGTAGTTACCCTAGCACTTGCATATGACATAGATATCTTGGCGGAAAAAGGTTTGGTCGCTAAAGATTGGCAAAAAAAATTCAAAGACAATTCCTCTCCCTACACCTCTACTATCGTATTTTTAGTAAGGAAGGGTAACCCGAAAGGGATTAAAGATTGGAATGATTTAATCAAACCAGGTATCGAGGTAATAACTCCCAACCCCAAAACTTCTGGGGGAGCACGTTGGAATTATCTTGCTGCTTGGGCTTATGCACTTGCTCAAGGAAACGATGACACTCAAGCAAAAGCATTTGTCAAAAAAGTTTATGCCAATGTCAAAGTACTAGACTCTGGAGCTAGGGGTGCCACCACCACTTTCACGGAGCGTAGCATTGGAGATGTTCTGATTGCCTGGGAAAACGAAGCCTATTTAGCAGTAAAAGAATTAGGCCCCAAAGAATATGAAATTATTACTCCATCTATTTCGATCCTAGCTGAACCACCTGTAGCGATCGTTGATAAAGTAGTCGACAAAAAAGGGACCCGTAAAGTGGCAACAGCATACCTGGAAAATCTTTATTCTCCAGAGGGTCAAGAGATTGCTGCAAAAAATTACTATCGCCCAAGAGACCCCAAAGTGGCAGCCAAATATGCTAATCAATTTGCAAAAGTCAAATTAGTTACGATCGACAAGGTTTTTGGTGGTTGGCAAAATGCACAAAAAAAGCACTTTAATGACGGCGGAATTTTTGACGAAATTATTCTAAAGTAAGAATGATAAATATTACTAATAGTGCTCACTGATCAGCACTATTAGTTTTATAAACCTATATTCAATTTTCATATAAGGTCATAAAGTTTTCTTCTTTGCCTTTTTTTCATTGAATCTCTAGACTTGTCTCATGTTAAATGTAAAGAAAAATAGCCTCTTCCCAGGGTTTGGTTTGTCACTGGGCTACACGATTGTGTACCTATCAATCATCGTATTAATTCCTTTGTCAGCAATTATTTTAAAAACGACTAGTCTGACTTTGTCGGCTTTTATCGACGTGATTGCTTCTCCTAGAGTATTAGCCTCTTTTCGCTTAAGTTTTGGTATGGCGTTAGTGGCTGGCCTAATTAATGCATTTTTTGGATTACTACTTGCATGGGCCCTAGTTAGATATAGTTTTATTGGGAAAAATTTGATTGACGCCCTAGTGGATTTACCATTTGCGCTCCCAACTGCCGTAACGGGTATTGCATTAACTGCCCTTTATTCTAAAAATGGTTGGATTGGCAGTCATCTTGAGCCCTTAGGTATCAAAATTGCCTTTACGCCTTGGGGCATTCTAATCGCACTCATCTTTATTGGTTTACCCTTTGTAGTTCGAACAGTCCAACCGATTCTTGAAGAAATTGAATTAGAGCTTGAAGAAGCAGCAGCTAGCCTTGGTGCTAGTCGTTTACAAACTTTTAGAAAAGTTATCCTACCGATTTTATTACCAGCATTACTAACTGGCTTTGCTCTCGCCTTTGCCAGAGGGGTTGGAGAGTATGGCTCAGTTATTTTTATTGCTGGCAATATCCCAATGGTTTCAGAAATTACCCCGCTAATGATTATTACTAAGCTCGAACAATATGACTATGTTGGTGCCACCGCTATCGCATCTGTCATGCTCCTCATTTCATTATGTCTATTATTTACTATTAATGGCCTTCAGTCATGGACTGCAAAACGAACTGGAAGGGTTAGATAATGAGTACGATGAATCGTTTTGAAAAAAGTTCTGCTACTAAAGACTCCCTGCTAGTAAAGTCTTTAGTACTGATTTTCTCTTTAATTTTTTTTGGTGTTTTCTTATTATTACCTTTACTCGCCGTATTTTTCGAAGCATTGCATAAAGGCTGGGAGTATTATGTTAACGCGGTAACGGAACCAGATAACTGGTCTGCTATCCAATTAACTTTATTAGCAGCTGGTATTTCAGTACCACTTAACTTAGTCTTTGGTGTAGCTGCATCTTGGGCAATTACAAAGTTTGATTTTAGAGGTAAACAACTTCTCATAACTCTCATTGATCTACCATTTTCAGTATCTCCAGTTGTTGCAGGTTTAATTTTTGTATTAGTATTCGGCGCACAAGGCTGGTTTGGATCTTGGTTATCAGATAACGATATCAAAATTATTTTTGCTGTGCCTGGCATCGTTCTTGCCACCATTTTTGTCACATTCCCATTTGTAGCACGCGAACTCATTCCATTAATGGAAGCCCAAGGTCGAGACGAAGAAGAAGCGGCAATTGTATTAGGTGCGAGTGGTTGGCAAACGTTTCGATATGTCACATTACCAAATATTAAGTGGGGATTGTTATATGGCGTGATTCTATGTAACGCCAGAGCCATGGGGGAGTTTGGCGCAGTATCTGTTGTTTCAGGGCATATTCGGGGCTATACCAACACGATTCCTTTACAAGTGGAAATTCTTTATAACGAATATAACTATGTAGCGGCATTCGCTGTTGCATCGCTATTAGCATTGTTAGCCTTAGTCACATTAGCAGCAAAAAGCTATGTTGAATGGCAACAAAAAACAGAGTTAAATGCAGCCCCAGTCATTGAAGGTATCTTATGAGTATTCAAGTAAAAAATATCAATAAATCTTTTGGCAATTTTATTGCTTTAAACAATGTATCTCTCAACTTCCCTTCAGGAGAACTCGTCGCTTTACTGGGACCATCAGGTTGCGGTAAGACCACTCTTTTAAGAATCATTGCGGGTTTAGAAACACCGAATAGTGGTAGCATCGTTTTAGATGGCGTTGATACCTCGCTAACATCTGTTCGTGAGCGTCAAGTTGGTTTTGTGTTTCAACACTATGCTCTGTTCAAACACATGACTGTATTTGATAACGTAGCATTTGGGTTGCAAGTGAAAAATCGCAAAGAACGACTCAGCAAAGAAGCAATCGCTCATAAAGTTCATGAGTTGTTAAATTTAGTGCAACTCGATTGGCTACATGATCGTTTTCCGGCTCAATTATCGGGAGGCCAAAGGCAACGTATTGCTTTAGCTCGCGCTTTGGCGGTAGAGCCAAAGGTCTTATTGCTCGATGAGCCCTTTGGAGCTTTGGATGCAAAAGTTCGTAAGGAACTTCGTCGTTGGTTACGTAAGCTCCATGATGACTTACACATTACTTCTATTTTTGTCACTCATGACCAAGAAGAAGCCTTAGAGGTAGCTGATCGAGTTGTTCTTATGAACAAGGGTAATATCGAACAAATTGGTACCCCTGATGAAGTTTATGATCATCCAGCTACGCCTTTTGTATATGGCTTTTTAGGTAATGTGAATCTTTTTCATGGGCGAGTTGATGGGCCCAATATTTTAGTTGGTCGAGAGAAACTTCAGCATGATCATTCAAATGAAATGGCACAGGGTGCATCAGTATTAGCATTTGCTAGACCATATGAATTAGAGCTCTCAGACATTGAGACCACTACAGACGGAGTAATCGCCAAGATAGATCGAATTCTAGTATTGGGTCTTAACGCCAAAATCGAGCTGTCCGCTTTATCAGAAGAAAGCTCTACCTTAACTCCACAGTTTTATGAAGTTGAAATGCCAAGGGCTGATGTCAATCAACGCGGTCTAAAAGAAGGACAAATTGTCCGAATCAATCCATCTTATTTACGTATTTTTGAAAAAACACAATCAAATTAGTTAAAACAAAATTATGAATTTTCAGCAATTAAGAATCATCCGTGAAACAGTAAGAAAAAACTTTAATTTAACGGAAGTAGCAAATACTCTTTTTACATCTCAATCGGGAGTTAGTAAACACATATTAGATTTAGAAGATGAATTAGGTGTTGAACTTTTTATCAGAAAAGGTAAAAGACTTCTTGGTTTAACAGAGCCTGGACAAGAACTACTCCAAATGGTCGAACGGATATTACTTGAATCAAACAATATTAAGCAATTGGGAAAACAATTTAGTGATAGTGACAAAGGTCAACTGACGATTGCCACCACACACACTCAAGCTAGATATGCGTTACCTAAAGTGGTCAGTGAGTTTAAGAAAAAATATCCAAACGTCCATCTAGCGCTTCATCAAGGAAGCCCAACAGAAATTGTGCAAATGTTGATTGAGGGGAAAGCCGATTTTGGAATAGCTACTGAATCGCTAGACCAATATCCTGAGTTAATCACCTTTCCCTATTACAGTTGGCATCATGCAATTATTGCACCTAAAAACCACGCCCTCACTAAGCTGAAGAAAATCAATCTTGAAAATTTATCAGAGTATCCTATTGTTACCTACCATGAGGGCTTTACAGGACGTAAGTCGATTGATGAAGCTTTTCTAACCGCCAATATTACTCCAGATATCGTCATGTCAGCGTTAGATGCCGATGTAATTAAAACTTACGTCGAACTAGGGCTTGGTGTTGGTATTATTGCCTCAATGGCTTATCAAGCTGAGCGAGATAAGAACTTGGTATTATTAAATAGTACCCATCTCTTCCCCACAAATACCACAAAGATTGCTTTGCGACGTGGTTATTTTTTAAGAGGATTTGCACATGATTTTATTGAATTATGTTCGCCAGAACTTACTAAAGAAAATTTAAAATTAGCTTTACATCCTGTGCTTGATAGCTATATAGATTAAGTTGTTAACCTCAAATAACCGTAAGATTTCATCATCGATAAAATAGTATCTATAATAAAAAAAAGTATAACTAGATTGGAGACAAACCATGGATTTTTCTAATAAGGATGTTCGCAGTAAAGTAAGTGAAGCGGAGTGGGAAACTCGCGTCAATCTTGCAGCTTGCTATCGATTTGCTGCTCACTTTAAGATGACGGATTTAATTTACACGCATATCTCGGCGAAAGTTCCTGGATCAGATAACCATTTTTTACTCAATGCTTTTGGTCTCATGTGGGATGAAGTACAAGCTTCCAATTTAGTAAAAATCACTCTGGATGGTGAAATCGTTGATGATCCTACTGGTTTAGGCTTTAATCAAGCCGGGTTTGTGATTCATAGTGCTATCCATGAAGCACGGACTGATGTCCATTGTGTGATGCACACTCATACTGCTGCAGGTGTTGGTGTTTCTGCTCAAGAACATGGATTACTGCCTATCTCTCAACATGCCATGCGACTTACCAACAATGTGGCTTATCATGCCTATGAAGGCGTTGCCCTGAACTTAGAAGAGCGTCAGCGTTTGGTTGCAGATATTGGGGATAAGATGACGCTCATTTTGTCCAATCATGGCTTACTTACTTGTGGCAGTACCATTCGTGAAGCCTTTGATTACATGTATTACCTAGAACGAGCTTGCCAAATTCAAATTGCTGCCCTCTCTGGTGGTGCAAAATTAATCATCCCAAGCCAAGAAGTTGCTGAAGGTGTTGCTAAGAGTTTTGCTCGACCTGGCTACCAGGAAAGAAAAGGCGAATGGAAAGCATTGCTCCGCATGCTAGACAAGATGGATCCGTCTTATAAAACCTAAAAAATTAGTCCGGCTTAATTTTCCCAGCTTTTATAACTGTTCCCCATTTATCAAGCTCCGTACGTATTTTTTGAGCAGTTTGCTCAGGAGAATTGTTGTATACAAAATAACCCGCATTAATCAGCTTCGCTTGTAACTCCGCATTCGATAATGCCTTGTTAAATTCGACATTCAATTTCTGGATGATAGGGTTTGGAGTACCTGCCGGAGCCATGATAAATTGCAAAGTTTCCCCCTCGACATCGCTAACGCCAGATTCAACTAAGGTAGGAATATCTGGGAGAGCTGGAGACCTAGCATTACTGGTAAAAGCGATGCCAATTAATTTTCCAGACTTCACTTGAGCCATTGCTGGGGGTAAGGTAGAAAAAGCGATCGGTACTTGATTACCCAATACTGCCTGCAGTGCTGGTCCGCCACCATTAAATGGAATATGGGGCATATTTAAATTCAATTTCAACTTTAGCAACTCTGCGCTTAAATGGGGTCCAGAACCACCTCCGGGACTAGCAAAATCATATTTACCTGGATTCGCTTTAATTAGTGCTAAAAACTCTTGAACGTTTTTCGCTGGAAAACTAGGATGAACTACGATCAGATTCGGTGAGCCCGCTGGCATGATAATTGGCGTGAAATCCTTGATGACATCGTATCCTGGATTTGCGTATAAATTAGGATTTATCACCAGATTACTACTGACCAACAAAAGTGTATATCCATCAGGACTGGACCTTGCTACATATTGCATCCCAATGTTTGCAGCAGCGCCAGGTTTACTCTCGATGATTACTGGCTTACCAAGACTTTCACTGAGTGCTTGTCCTAGTAGACGTCCCACAATATCTGAAGGACCGCCTGGAGGGTAAGGGATGACTATTTTAATCGGTCGATTCGGATATTCTTGTGCCTGAAGGGATACATTCAGACTAAAACTTAGACCAATCATTCCAACTACTGTTAACAATCGATTGAATAATTTCATCATTTTCTATCCAAAATATGTAATAAGATTTACTTACCTACCACCCGAATACCACCACCCTCTGCCTGCGCAGTCTGATCCAAAACATCTAAAAATAAAGAAATCATGCGTAAAGTTGGCGTTGGAATTTTTAAAATTTCACCCATTTCGATCACTACTTTAATGATTGCCGCACTTTCAAGAGGCCTACCGGCTCTTATATCTTGCTGCATAGAAGGACTACTTTTGAAATCTCCCTTAGCACTTAATAACTCACTCGCAGGACTGATATCCAACTCAATACCTAATTGCTTAGTAATCGCTAAACTTTCGTGCATGATGGATTGCACTATTTCAGCACCATATGGATGAGCCTCATATCTACCTGGAGGAGATTGGCCAATCGTACACAGCGTATTCCAAACAATATTTCTGAGGAGTTTTTGCCATTTTGCCTTGCGAATATCGGAGACCACTTGAACCCCAAAACCGGTGGAGGTGACCAGTTTTTCAATTTCCAATAATCTAGGACGCATTTGATTATCAACTTCACCGATACTTAACCAAGACTTAGGAACTTTTGGTAGAACGTATTGAGTTGGCCCCACTTTGATGACAGGTCTGAAAATAACCGCCCCAACAATCGACTCCACTGGAATATTTTTGGTCAGTGAGCCATCAGGATCTAAAGTTTGAAGGACTCTGCCACTCCAAGGTGAATCAATGCCACTGAAATACCACCACGGCAACCCATTTTGTATCATCACTAGCGAACCACCTGATGATAATCTAGACATAATATCCTCTGCCGCATCGGCTATTTGCATCGACTTCAGCGTCACAAAAATAATGTCAAAGTTTTTTTCAGTAGAATGAGGATCGATACAACGAATAGGAACTTGCAATTGTTCACCACCCATTTCGCCGTATGTCACGCCATGTTCACGTAAATTCCTGAGATTTTCACCCCTAGCTAAAACACAGACATCCTGATTTGCTTTGGTTAACTCGGCAGTTAACCAACTACCAATTGCCCCCGCTCCATATACTAGAGTTTTCATATTTAATATTTTTTTTAATTGATTTTGTAAAAAGTCTCACTGAATAACAATAACTTCATTTTTGGTTAAATTCAATTCATCTGACCAAATATTTCATATTATTACTAGATGGATGTTCCTTTTCACGATACTCAAATCCACTTGTGACCCAACTTTAGAGCATGACTAGCCTTTTTATATAACGCCAAGTGTCAGAACACTCCATAAAAGTTAATCTATGCCTAAATTCATCAAAACACCAAAAAATAAAGGATGAAACGAATTTTGTGTATATTATTTATTAATTCAAAAATAATAGAAGGAGTATTTGTGAAATCTTTTAAACTTGCGACTTTATTAGCTTTAAGCTTTTCTATCAACTCGGCTTTCGCTGCTGGTGGGGGGGCAATTGTTGCTGACCCTGGCGCTATGGAAGGAAAGCACTTTGACAAGAAAGGTAAGTACCCCTCTACGTACACGATAAAGCTGCAGGAAATGGCTCGTAAATCCTTGCCTTTTGAAGATACCACTGACTATGATGAAGCAAAAAAAGGCTTCATCGCAGCGCCTAGCTACAAACAAATTAAAGCCGAAGCTGGGAATGTGGCATGGGATATGGGTAGCTATGACTTCTTACTTCAAGGTAAAACCTTCGATAGTATTCACCCCTCACTTCAACGCCAAGCTGTTCTCAATATGGCGTATGGTTTATACGAAGTTCTCCCAGGCAAAATATATCAAGTCCGCGGCTTTGACTTAGCAAATATTAGTTTTGTTAAAACCAATACAGGTTGGATTGTTTTTGATCCACTAACGGCCAAAGAAACAGCCAAAGCAGCACTTGACTTCATTAACGAAAAACTTGGTAAACGTCCAGTAGTTGCAGTGGTTTATTCCCACTCCCATGGTGATCACTTCGGTGGGGTTCGCGGCGTCGTCGAAGAAGCAGATGTTAAAGCCGGTAAAGTACAAATTATTGCTCCAGTTGGCTTTATGGAAGCTGCAGTTGCTGAAAACGTCTATGCAGGAAATGCAATGACACGCAGGATGTTTTTTCAGTACGGCGTTTTACTCCCAAGAAGTCCATTTGGGCACGTTGATCAATCCATTGGTAAAAATACTGCTGCAGGTAATTTAGGCTTAATTGAACCAACAAAATATATCACTAACGCTTTTGAATCAATGACGATTGATGGTGTGAAAATGGAATTCCAAAACACCCCTGGTACAGAAGCGCCAGCAGAAATGAATACCTACTTCCCAGAGATGAAAGCGCTTTGGGCCGCGGAAAACATCACAGGAACCATCCATAATATTTATACTCTGCGTGGTGCTTTAGTAAGAGATGCGCTCGCTTGGTCTAAAAATATTAATAACGCTCTGTATCGTTACGGCCCAGATGTTGACGTAATGTTTGCATCCCACTCATGGCCACGCTTTGGTAATGCTCGTATCCAAGATATCATGAGAACTCAACGAGATACCTATGCTTATTTGAATAATGAAGTTCTCCACCATGCAAATCAAGGTGTCACCATCAATGAAATTCAAAACGTATATAAGCTCCCTGATAGTTTGAAGAATAAGTGGGCTGCACACAGTTACCATGGTTCAGAGGAACACAATAGCCGTGCAGTAATTAACCGTTACATTGGTTATTGGGATGGTAATCCAACCACTCTAACTCCCCTTTCCCCTAAGGACTCAGCACCTCTTTATGTTGAAATGATGGGGGGTAGTGCAAAAATTATCGCTAAAGGGAAACAACTTTACAGCCAAGGAAAATATCTGCAAGGTACTGAAATTGTCAATAAACTAGTCTACGCAGAACCGAATAACACGGCAGCAAAAGATTTGCTGGCTGATTTATTTGAGCAAATTGGTTATCAAAAAGAAAGTCCAAGTGTTCGTAACAGCTTCCTAGGTGCCGCCTACGAATTACGTCATGGCATGCCTGCTGGAACCCCACCAAAAGCTAGCGGTCCTGACCTCATTCGCGGGATGCCAACAGAATTATGGCTAAATTCTTTAGCAATTTCGATGGATAGTAGAAAAGTTGCTGGTAAAAAATCTGTGATTAACCTTGAAACCCCTGATAACGGTGAAAAGTTTGTCGTAGAATTGAGTAACTCAGCGCTTACCAATATCAAAGGGCAACAAGCCGCTAAAGCTGATTTAAGCATTACATTAAATCGTGCCGATTTAAACTTAGTAATGGGTGGTACGAAAACTTTTGATCAATTGATTCAAGAAGGTAAAGCAAAGTTTGTTGGTAATCGCCAAGTTTTTGATGACCTCCGCAGTTCACTCACATCCTTCACACCGACCTTTGAGTTAATGCCTGGCACCAAGCCTAAATCCACTCCAGCACCACATGGAAATTTAGATCCGTTAGTGGTGAGAGACTCTGCCGAGCTTGGGGAGTAAAAGCACGAATCTCATTGAAATTATTTAGTAGCTAACAAATAGGACAACCTTTGGGTAGTCCTATTTTTTTAACTGTCGAATCCGAAGTTTGAGCAAAATTTGGTGAGGGGAAGGATACTTTACAGCCTCTAACTTCGGCCAAGGAAAATCTTCAAATACCTGCCTTCATGGCGTTAATTACACTTTGTAACATTTACGCTATATTATTTAGTAACCTTCATCCACTGTGCTTGATTTTGACTCATGTATAAAAATTCTTTATTAGCTGCCATATCGGGAATCACCATTCTTTGCGCTAATACTTCTTATGGAGCCGAAAATATTAGCTTTTCATCTGGAAAATCTGGTGCTTTAAGTGTGCCAGCGGATGATGCTCCAGCAGAATTGACGGATGAAGAGATAGCAAAAAGGTTTAATGTGTTCTATCAAACCACATTTATCGGCCATAGCAAACCTGGAATGAGTGAGCTATACAGTGGTCCAAATAGCATGCAAGCCAGATATGAAACGGGTTATACCTGGACTAATAGTGCGCATATTGGTTGGAAAATAGCACCGCGTACAGAAGCATTTTTAAACGTTGAAGCAGTTTCAGGCGTGCCATTCTCAAACCTACAAGGACTTGGTGGTTTCGCAAATGGTGAAGCTACTAGAGCACAAGGGCCTGACTTAAAGTTTTATAGGCAACGTGCATTTATTCGTCATACTGAGAATTTCTCAGGTGAGCAAAGCAAGCTCACCGAAGAAGCAAATCAGTTTCCAATGCTTGTTGCAGCAAATCGCCTCGTCATTACAGCCGGTAATTTTGCTCTACTTGACGTAATGGATGATAACGAATTTGCAAAAGATCCACGCACTCAATTTTTGAATTGGGGTAATTTCACGCATGCCTCTTTTGATTATGCAGCGGATGCAAGAGGATATGGGTGGGGAATTGCTTTTGAGTGGTACAAAGAGAACTGGGCTTATCGATTTGCGAGAATGACGGTGCCTCGAACGCCCAATGAACTGGTGGTTGATAGTCAATTTTTCGCACATTACGGTGACAATATAGAAATCGAAAGAGGTCATGTAATTCATGATCAACCCGGTAAAGTTCGTTTATTGGCTTACCGTGATCGTCAGATCATGTCTCGCTTTGATGATGCTTTGGCTTTAATACAAACTAACCCTAACCTAATCGGCTCTCAAACCATCTTAAATTCACGTTATGGAGAGCAAGTAAAGATGGGCGTTGGAATTAATATCGAACAGCATCTCACAAAAAATATTGGGGTATATTTCCGGGGCATGATTTCTGATGGACAAACGGAAACTTTGGCTTTTACGGAAGCAGATAATTCCATTTCAACCGGTCTTAGCTTTAATGGCGCACTTTGGAAAAAACCAACCGATACATTTGGTATTTCATTTTTACAAAATGGCCTATCTGATGCTCGTAAAAGTTACTTAGCTGCCGGAGGAGTATCTTTCTTTATTGGCGATACTGCTGGACCAGGACAAACGCTGAATTACGCTCCCGAAAGAATTTTAGAAACCTATTACAGTTGGGGTGTTTATAAAAATGTTTGGTTAACCGCTAATTATCAGCACATCAATAATCCAGCCTACAATGCAGATCGTGGTCCCGCTAACTTCTTCGGGGTGAGATTCCATGCTGAATATTGAGGGTACTTAGGCAAAACTTGAACTACTTGACGCTAAATTGACCGTATAGTTCTCAGTTCTGAATTTTTCTAAAACATTGAGAATTATTTGTCATACTCATTAGCAAATTGATGATTTACATCTCGATGACCTGCTTCATCAGCACGAACGACGAGAACAACATCGCGAAGCGTAGCGTTTGCAGGTAAATTCCAATAGTCAATCGCAATCTGCGGTGCTTTCACATTAGCAATCTTTCCATCATCGATTTCTTTGAGATACTCAGTATATGAATAGACGGCCTCTTCTTCAAAATAGCCCACGATTCTGTGTGCTGTTCTTGGAAAAAATACATAGATAATGAAAAAGAAATTCCAGAAGATGGCTTGAACAACTAACACCAATAGCCTTTCTAAGGCATTTGGTTGGGCAATCTCGATAAAAGTCATCAGATGCATCCGCTCATTTTCAGCTTCAGCTAATAATGTTCGAATTTTCGGACCATAGCCAGTCTGCATCCTCCGCAAACTGGTTAAATGCGTCCACATACCTGCAACCATTCCAGGAACTCCGGCAACAGTTTCCAAAATTACAGCACGATGACCATAACGTTTTTGAAAAAAAGTATCCGCAAAGAAACGCATCATTTTTGTAAATAGCCTTGCGATTTTGTCCGAAATATTAATTGGTTTGTAATGTTCCATTTAATCCTTCTGTAGGATGATTTTGCGAATTGAAGTTGACTCCTTGTTATTTTACAGCGATTATTCACATTTTTCTTATTGACATCCACCTCGACTTGAATAACGAAGCTCCGTCAGCTTAAAATACTGTGAATGGAATAGCTGCCCGAGGACGTAAATTTAAATTCCTGGCATCTTGATTTCCGTAAATACACCAGAACTTAATCTCTTCGCATAAGTATTGAAGATCGGTACAGGATAATTTTTGAATATTATCCAAACTAATGAAACCATCATTCTGAAGATCTTGGATGGCCATCGAATAATCATATTGATTCGTTATATTGAAACCATTAGAAAAAAGCGCGTTAGTTTTCAAAATCATTCTCCCCATTTTTACTTGAAGATATGCTTTTCTTTCCAATTGATATTGATATAACTCAATTTTTCGCTTTACAACATAATTGAGCAATTGATGGCAGTATAGGTATTTTTCGGAGCTTTGATTACTTAACACGATTCGAACGTGAAACTTACCGCTTAGAAGATGAAAAAATATAATTTAAACAAAAACTCAACAAAACTTTACAGTTCCTCATTTGAGATTTTGGATAGTTACTGTGATTTGTGAGGTGTGTTGGCTTTGATTGTTTAGGAATTAGCGTCAACAAGCGATCGGAGAGTAGGAGCATCTAGTTGCTGGTGACTACACTTCCAATTACAGTTCATACAAAATTCTCTTAAAAGAATGGCACCACCGACTTTAAAGTGTGAATGCAAATGCTGATTTAAGGTTAATAATATTTTTACAGAAAGGGCTTTAACAGTTTTATTTATCGGTGATGGATTTATGAAGTTTTGAAGAGTAGAATTCACTGATGAGGCAATAGTGTTGATCATCATAATGAAAGAAAATGACTATGAAAAAATTTCACAATCAGACTCGCCGTAATTTATTGATAAGCAGTGCTAGTTCAATTGCAATTGCAGGCATTGCAAGCTTTCAAAAAACTGTTTTTGCGCAAGCCGCTTCGGACGTAATTAAGCCCCTTCCTTCCTATGTCGCTTGGAAAGATCCGAAAAGTGTGATTATTCATAGTTCGACAACTATTGAAACAAAGCGCTCAGCCTTTGGAACTAGTGTTATAACTCCAACCGAACAACTCTACATTCGTAACAATCTTCCTGCCCCGAATCCAAGTATCGTTGCCAATCGCGATGCATGGGAAATCAGTATTCAAGGCGTCAAAGAACCTCGTGTATTTACCTTGGCTGAGTTAAAAAGTTTAGGATTAGAAACTACAGCCGCAGTGCTTCAGTGTTCCGGTAACGGACGTGGCTATTTCCCTAGTAAGCCTAGCGGGACACCTTGGACCGTAGGTGCGGCAGGTTGTGTTGTTTGGAGTGGCGTGCCTGTTCGACAAGTCGCACAAACTTTAGGAGGAGTTCTTCCTAGTATGAAATTTATTACTGGTACCGGCGGTGAAAAATTACCCGATGGGATTGATCCCAAAAGTATCATCGTCGAACGTTCTGTCCCATTAGCGGCAATGCAGGATGCTCTTTTAGCTTGGGAAATGAACGGTGTCCCCATTCCGCTTGCTCATGGAGGCCCTTTAAGGCTTATCGTCCCGGGTTATGCAGGGGTTAATAATATTAAATACATCAAAGAATTAACATTTAGTGCTCAGGAAAGCGATGCGAAGATTATGTCTCACGGCTATCGTATGACCCCACTTGGTGGCAAAACAGATCCATCACAACCGTCAGTCCAAGAAATGAATATTAAATCTTGGATTAATTCTCCATTTACTGATAACGGTCAGGTGAAGCCCGGTAAAGTTCAAATCCAAGGTGTTGCTTTTGGTGGATTACACGCGGTCAAAGGCGTTGAAGTATCTATCAATGGTGGAAAAACATGGGAACAAGCCCGTTTTGTTGGACCCGACCTAGGGAAATATGCATGGCGACAATTCGTTCTTGAGGTATTGTTAGGCTCTGGAAGCTATACCCTTGCCTCAAGAGCCACCGACACCTCCGGCAAGATCCAACCAGAAACTCGAGGAGAAAATCAAAGTGGTTACAACAACAATAGCTGGGCAGATCACTCATTTAATATCATCGTGGCCTAAGAAATATGTACTGTAGAGATTTTCTGAGATTACTCCCCTTAGCCTTTTTATTCTCAACATCTCATTTTGTGATGGCTGATGAAACGAGTGACTTTATTTTAGGTAAAAAACTTTTTTCATCCGCCATTCCTCCATGTGGAATTTGTCATACCTTAAAGGATGCTGGATCTGAAGGCGCTGTTGGACCAATTTTAGATGAATTAAAACCGAGTCAACTCAGAGTCGTCACCGCCCTCAATAATGGGATTGGAGCAATGCCACCTTTTAAAGGGAAACTTTCTCCCGAAGAAATAAATGCAATTGCAATATACGTTTCCAAAGCAAGTGCGTCTAATTAATTTATCGCTTCATTTACAGGATCTCTAACCGGTCTATCGTACTTCTCCGGTTAAGTAAAACCAGATCGAAACACTCGATCATTGAGAGTATTGTTTAATTTAAAAGATTCATGCAAGGTCATTTGCAGAGTATCCTACAGCCTTGCTCAAATTCATCTCAAATAATCTTAGAGATGCTTTCAGTTTAGTCCCATGATTAAAATAGCAATGCCATAGTTCACCAAGCTAATCCATGGCCTAGGTAAATAAATATAAAGTATCATGAGGCATACAAACTACAAATCTAACGAATCTGACTTGAAGCTCTAAAAATATTTAGTTTCATTCAGAAACATATTCAATCATGCTTGGAATTTCTTCTCTAAAAGAATTTATATGATTCTAAGTTCAATATTCATTGGCCTCATTGTTGGAATCTGCTCTTTAGGGTTTTTCAAGATTGTAGAGTTCATGACGTCCTTATGGATACCAAACCTGCCAACAGACTTAAGTTTCCCTCTCGAGACCTATGATTATAAGATTGGAATGGCACTTTTTATTGGCGCGATCATCGCAGGACAAATCTTAAGCAGGATAGATGGAAATAGACCCAATGGTCCTGCGGATATCATTGTGGCGAGTCATCGAGAAGAAAACCCAAACTTAAAAGATGGTTTTTTAACCGTACTGTTAGCTCTAGTAAGTTTGAGTGGTGGTGCTTCCGTAGGTATTTTTGGACCTTTAGTCCACTTTGGTAGTTGTATCAGTGCTTTGTTAAGTCATCAGTTTAAACATCTCAATAAAAGCATAATAATGAGTATTGGTGCAGGCTCTGCTATTTCAGCAGTTTTTTCTATTCCAATTGGAGAGGCTGTAAATAATTTTGTGTAAGTTGATATTTTGTATTAATCTGCCAACAATGGCAACAAAATGGAAACTTGCAAGATGGACAAAGCGAAATT
>NZ_FWXJ01000004.1 GCF_900176405.1 Polynucleobacter kasalickyi
TTAAATAACCGACCAAGAAAAAGATTAGGATTTAAAACACCCAACGAAGTATTTATGCAGTCCTTAAAACGTGTTGCACTTCGTACTTGAATCCATCTGAGTAAATAAAATAAGTTAAACTATCTACAATATAAATATATACTAAATTCTTAAAAAAACTCCTTAAAACCAATAATTTGTATAGTTTTAGTAAGCAATTTTACTTTTTTTCTTCAAGTAAACCTTTGACATTTCACAGATAAATATCTTTTGAACGGCCCAATAAATTGTTTTAGATATTCATGAGCGAAAAAATTAAAAGTATTCTTTCTAAATTATTTCAGGTGTTAAATTCTTCACCTAGCGAGCTATTGCATGGGCGGCGGGTTCAATGGGATTTTGGCCGGTTCAATGATGCAATGAAATTTAGAGATTCCACTTCCTTATTTCAACCCAACATTGATCCCAATCAAGTCGCTCGTTGGTTACGCGCAGTGTTTTTAATTGCGACAATCAGTCTGATTGTTGGGTTCTTCTGCAGTATTTTTCAGTTCCCATGGTTACAAAATGGTAAGTCCCAAATGACTTATTATCAAGTCGGCTTGAAAAATGATCCAAGTCATTTATTTAGTAAAAAAGTCATTCATCTCGATGGTATTAAGATCCAAGGAATCATGATTACTAAGGATCAACCAGATAATGCTCAAGGTTATGTGATTTTCGATATTGACGGCAAAAATATTGGCCCTATTGAAGTTGGGGAGACTTTTGGCAAGGGTTTATTTTTGCAATCAATCACTAATAATTCAGCGACGATTACTTTTCAAGGACAAAAATCAACGATTTACTTGAATTCAAGTGAAAGCAACGTCCCCAATAATAAAGTAGTCTCAAAATAAACAGGTTTAGTTAAAAATGTTGAAGAAAATAAATAACCCATTATCGAAACTCTCGCAAATTTTTTGGGTGCTTCTCATGTGCTTTAGTACTTATGTAGAGGCGGCCTATCCAGATAAACCTATCCGTTTTATCTCTTCAACAGCAGCCGGGGGGCCATTAGATACGATGGCTCGCACTATGGCAAAAATGTTGAGTGATGAACTGAAACAACCGGTGATTGTAGAAAATAAACCAGGCGGTACAGGTATTTTGGCGATGAATTATGCCTTGAATCAAGCAGCAGATGGTTATACGATTGTGACTGCTACTGGGTCTACCTCATTTATGTTGGCGGAAGGGAACGCATCCTTTACCGAAAATGATTTTATTTTTATTAGTGGTTTGCAATCAGAGCCGACTGCATTAGCCGTCGTCAAATCTAGCCCCATTAAAAACTTGGAGGATTTTTTACAGTTTGTTAAAAATGAACCAGAAAAAGTGAATATTGCTGGGTATGGCAATGCTGGATTTAATCAACTAGTGTATTCAAAATTTCAACAGCAAGCAAATTTCAAAGGTGCTTGGGTGCCTTATACAAGTGCTGGACAAGTTGTTTTATCGTTGTTAGGTGGTCAGGTACCCGCTGCAGTGATTACCCCAAGTTCAGCAATCTCTCAAATCCAAAATGGCGATATTCGCTTATTGGCATTGAGTACAGCTAAAAGAGATTTGTATTTTCCCAAAGTGCCAACCTTTAAAGAAAAAGGGTTCAATATTGTCGAATCTCTTTGGCGGGGTATTATGGTCAAAAAAGGTACCTCTAATGAAGTGCTGACTAAACTAACAACTGCGATTGCCAATGTAGAAAAAACACCCGAGTGGCGCAGATTTATGGCGGAAAATGCACAATCTTCGATGAATCTATCCGTTGATCAAATGCAAGAGTTTGTTAAAAACGAAATTGCTACAAGAAAAGCTTTCTTGAATCAATTAAAGTAATCTGCACTATTTAGTCGTTATAAGGCTTTTAGATTTTTCCTTATAACGACAGCCCCAGTAACTAAGCGTTCAGTAAACCCCAAACTTTGGACGGCGTAAACGGCATTTCTAGATTTGTGATGCCATGACCTTTTAGTGCATCAACCATCGCGTTTGACAATGAAGGCAATGATCCAGAGCAACCAGACTCACCAACCCCTTTTGCACCTAAGAGATTGGAAGTAGTTGGTACTTCCACATGGTCACAAATAAAGTTGGTAATACATCCCGCTTTAGGCAAGGCATAATCCATGAGAGAGCCAGTAAGCAGTTGCCCTGACGCATCGTAAACTGTTCTTTCATAAAAAGCTTGGCCGATACCTTGTACAACGCCACCATGAATTTGTCCTTCAACCAGTTTGGGCGAGATAATTACTCCCGTATCGTCAACTGCTGTGTAGGAAATAATATCTGTCACACCAGTATTGGGATCAATTTCAACTTCGGCAATGTGGCAACCATTCGGGTAAGTTGAACCAGACTGAGCTTCGCCCATGACGCTGAATTGATCTTCTGACCATGAGTTTTCACTCATCAAACTAGATAATAATTCGGCAAAGGAAATTGTCTGATGTTGAGTTGCTGCTGACCAGCGGCCATCTGCAAAGACGATCGCATCAGTCGTTGTCCCAAGCCGAGCGGCAGCCAAAGGCTGAAATTTTTCTACAAACTGTACGCACATATTTTTCACGGCACTGCCAGCACCATAGAGCGTCCTAGACCCTCCTGTACTATTGCCAATGACCTTATGATCAGCTTGGCCAGCAGTGTAGGAGATTTTTTCAACAGGATAACCGAGTGTGTCTGCTGCAATTTGCGTAAAGGATGTTTCATGACCTTGACCAGAAGCGCCAGTAACGCCAAAAATTTGTAATTCACCCTGGGGATTGAATTTACCTTCAATTTGGTCTTTAGCAAAATTACCGGCAGCAGAAGATTCAATAAAATAAGCTAAACCTATCCCGCGTAGTTTCCCCATTTCAGCCGATTTCTGCCGTCTTTCTTCAAACGTTTTGTACTGACTGAGCTCAATAGCACGATCAATGACTTGTATAAAATCGCCGCTATCAATCGTAGTGCCAATGGCGTTGGTGTAAGGAAAGTCTTGGACTGGTACGAAGTTCTTTTTACGCAGGGCAACTTTATCAAACCCATGCTCATTAGCCGCATGATCCACTAAACGTTCAACTGCATAGGCAATATCCGGTCTGCCAGCACCTCGGTAAGCTGATACGGGTACTGTATTCGTGTAGTAAAGCTCTGAACTCATGGCTAGAGCTGGTATTTTATAAACACCACCCATCGTAATGGAGATATTTCTAGTGCCTATAAATGAACCAAAGTAACAGTTGTAAGCCCCAATATCTACTTTGTCTGCAAATCGTATCGCTAGGAAATTGCCACTTTCGTCCAACGCAATGGAGCCATTTAGTTCAAGTGCGCGGCCATGCCAGTCAGATAAGATCACTTCAGAGCGACTACCGACCCATTTAATCGGCTTACCCAAAACTTTAGTTGCTAAGATTGCTAGGGCGTGCTCACTGTAAGCGCCACTTCGAATTCCAAAAGAACCGCCTACATCATGGGTTTCAATCTCAATTTTTTCGGGGCCAAGTCCAGTAATGTGGGATAAGAAACCATGCATCCCATTGACACCTTGAGTCGGAGCGTGCAGTTTAACAATGTCAGTTGTTGCGTCATAGTTGGCAACTACTGCTCTAGGCTCCATGGGATTCCCAATCAGGCGTTGACTATGGATGGTTACATGACTTACGAAGGCTGCTTTACGGAAGGCTTCATCTACTTTTGCATGATCACCATTGCGGTAAATAATAGATCTGTTATTGTCGGCCGAAGCATGGAGTGTCGCCGCACCTTCGGCAGTTGCACTACTGTAATCTGTCACTGCCTCCAGAATGTCATAATCAATCGCGGCAAGCTCCGCTGCGTTTATTGCGTTCTCAAGAGTGTCCGCAATAACCATTGCTACGGGTTGACCCACGAACAACACTTTATCCTGCGCCAAAATGGGCATCGGCGCAACGATTTGGGTTTGGCCGTCAGGATTTTGTGCGGTCGTTCCGGTTGGAATTCCTTTATAGTTTGCTAAAGAAACATCCTGATGCGTTAATACTTTAACCACACCATTCGCCGACTCGACATCAGAAAAGTCCATCGCGTTAATATTAGCGTGCGCATAGGGTGATCTGATAATGAAAGCAAATAACATCCCATCGTAATACCAATCTGCCGAATATTTGCCATGACCAGTAATGAGGCGCTCGTCTTCTTTTCTTAGTAAGTGATCATTGTGCATATTTATTATCCTTGCATTTTCTTCGCTGCTGATTTCACGGCAGCGATGATATTGACATAACCAGTACAACGGCAGAGATTGCCAGCAAGACCCGCAATAATCTGATCATCCGTTGGATTAGGAAAGTCTTTGAGGAGTTGAACTGTACTCATAATCATGCCAGGGGTACAAAAACCACACTGTAAGCCGTGCTCTTGTGAAAAAGCTTCTTGCACTGGGTGAAGACCTTGCTGCGCTAATCCTTCGATCGTCGTGATTTCTGAATCAGCTGCTTGCAGAGCAAGAATCGTACAGGATTTAATGGAGGTTCCATTCATTTGCACCGTGCAACAACCGCATTGACTGGTATCACAGCCAACGTGAGTACCGGTTAAGTGTAAATGGTCTCTAATGAGGTCAACCAATAAAGTATTGTCATTCACTGTGACTTCTTGCACAGTACCGTTAATAGTGATTTTCATTCTTTAAAAAACCTAAATAAGTTATTGGGTAAATTGGGTGAGGGCTTTTTCTAGCAAGACCTTTGTCATATGGGCACGATATTTTCCAGAAGCATGAATATCTTCAATTAATTGATCATGCTGAAGAGGGGGCAGCGCCTTCTTTTTACGCAGAGCAAATTCTGCATCCGTCCATCGAAACACGCCGTCGCCAACTCCTGTCACGGCAATAGAAAAATCATCTGGACCAAATTGAGCTACAAAAACGCCGACTAAGGCATAACCTGAAGCCGCTTGTTTTAATTTGACATAAGTGCTTTGTAATGGGATTTGAAACTGGACTTCTTGAATCATTTCCCCATCATTTAAACAAGTCGTATAAAGGCCTAGAAAAAAGTCTTTAGCTGGAATAATGCGCTCATCGGTAACGATATTGGCATTTAGCGCGAGAGCGGCAGCTGGGTAATCGGCGGAAGGGTCATTGTTTGCGAGAGATCCACCTAAGGTTCCTCTTGCCCTTACCTGGGGATCACCAATCAAATTAGCCAGTTGCGCTAAGCCCAAAATACTCGAGGAAACCAAAGGATGATTGCTAACTTCTCGATGCTTGGTAGTAGCGCCAATGACTAGTCGCCCATCTTTTGATGCGATAGCATTTAACTCTTGAAGTTGACCAATATCAATTAAATGACTAGGATTCGCGAGGCGATGCTTCATCGCTGGAAGAAGAGTCATACCACCAGCAATAAATTTAGATTCGGAATCAAGGCGAACTTGTTGCTGTGCCTCAAGGATGGATTTAGGGCGAAGATAATTAAAAGGATACATAGGTCTCTACTGAATAATATTTATCTTTAATCATATCGCAAAAATGCTTTAAAAGTTTATCAAATCTGTTTCAAACTTCTGCAATCGCCAATAGTTGTGAAATTAATGTATAGAATATTAAACATACCAAAAGCAATCCATCTTTCGAGGCTTATTTATGAATTTTTCACTCAGTCCTGAATTACTCTCTCTACAAGAGAAAGTTAGAGAATTTATCAAAACAGAAATCATTCCAATGGAGAATGATCCGCGTCAAGATGCTCATGGTCCACACGAATCATTGAAACATGAACTTATCGAAAAAGCCAAGAAAATTGGCTTACTAACACCACACGGCCCTAAAGAGTATGGTTGCTTAGCACTCAGTCACGTAGAAAAAGCAATTGTTTTTGAGGAGGCTGGCTATTCCACCTTAGGTCCTATTGCCCTAAATGTGCACGCCCCTGATGAAGGAAATATTCATTTATTGTCAGAAGTTGCGAGCCCTGAGCAAAAAGAGCGTTGGTTGAAGCCCTTAGTCGAAGGAAAAATTCGTTCTTGTTTTGCCATGACAGAACCAGCCCCTGGTGCCGGGGCAGATCCTTCAATGCTCAATACCACAGCGGTTTTGGATGGAAATGATTATGTGATTAATGGTACTAAATGGTTTATTACTGGGGCTGTTGGAGCCTCATTTGCCATTATTATGGCCAAAATGGAAGATGGTAGCGCGACCATGTTTTTATCGGACATGGACGTCTTAGGTATTAAAGTGGTTCGTCAAATGGAGGCACTAGACTCTTGTTTTACCGGCGGCCATGCTGTCGTAGAGTTTAATCAATTGAGAGTGCCTAAGGAAAACGTCTTAGGCGCCGTCGGCAAGGGGTTTCGTTACGCACAAGTTCGATTAGCGCCGGCAAGACTTACGCATTGTATGCGTTGGTTAGGGCAAGCGAGAAGAGCAAATGATATTGCTGTGGAATATGCCCGTAATCGTCAAGCGTTTGGCCAAGTATTAGGAACCCATGAAGGTGTAGGTTTTATGTTGGCGGACAATGATATGGACTTACAAACAGCAAGGTTGCATATTTGGCATACAGCTTGGTTACTCGATCAAGGTGAAAAAGGTAATTTTGAATCGAGCCGTGCGAAAACGATTTGTGCCGAAGCGCAGTGGCGAGTAGTGGATCGTTGTGTACAGATACTAGGCGGGCAAGGGGTTACTGGTGAGACGATCGTGATGCGCATCTTTAAAGACCTTAGAGCCTTTAGAATCTATGATGGTCCAAGCGAGGTGCACCGCTGGAGCATGGCAAGAAAGATTCTCAATTTAAAAAAATAATAGTTTTTTGTTTAGCTGCGGAGTCACACCTTGTATAAATTAGTTGCTTTTGATGCTTATGGTACGCTATTTGACGTGTATTCGATGGGGCAATTAGCCGAGGAGCTATTTCCCGGTCATGGAGAGATCATTTCTGTGATGTGGCGTGATCGTCAAATTGAGTACACCAGACTCGTTACGATGAGCGATCCTAATCCTTTGGGTAGTAAATATTATCTACCTTTTTGGGAAATTACCATTCGCGCTTTACGGTATGTGTGTAAGAGATTGCAATTGAGTTTAACGGCACAAAAAGAATTACTTTTAATGACGCAATATGCCAAGTTAAGTGCTTTTGCAGATGCATCCTCCGTGTTGCAAGCGCTGAAGCAAAAAGGCCTTGCGACGGCAATCCTCTCTAATGGTAGTCGGGAGATGTTGAAAACTGTGGTCAGTAGTAATGGACTAGAGGGCTATCTAGACCAAGTGGTTACCGTGGAAGAGGTGAGGCTGTTCAAAACCGCACCACAGAGTTACCAATTATTAATCGATGCATTCTCCATCAAAAAAGAAGAGATTCTCTTTGTCTCTTCTAATGCTTGGGATGTGGTGGGCGCTGCTTGGTTTGGCTACGATGTATTTTGGGTCAATCGCTCCCAATTACCTTTTGAAGAAATTGGCGAACCACCTCATTACGAAGGGCGTAGTTTGTCGGACTTGCCCTCAATCTTCCATCAAGAGTCGACTTAAGTTGGTAACGTATTTGTAATAATGGATGTTAGTTGACTAAAATTACTTGCTGTCTCAACTACCCCTTGGGTTCTTGCCGGGTTGTAACGGGTTAACAATTCAGAGGTCAGTAAGTCTTGAAGATCTTTTAAGTCGTACGGTCGGGTGATACTACCCTGAGGCGCAGCAATAAACTTTACAAAAGTTTTGCCGTTCGTCAAGGTAATCGTTAACTTGGCACTGACCGATTCAGTAGAACTAGTCTGTTCCACCTCATCATCAAGAACACATTCAACCATCTGCGTTAAACGAATGATTTCGAGATCTGCAAGACCTTGTTCAAAGTCAGTAATGTTGAGGGTTGGATTTAAGTGATGAATGGCATGATGAAGACTGAGTGCCACCGCAAATGGCGCACTCATTTGAGCAGCTTGTAAATCTGCTGGGTTATTTTGCGTCAGTCTGCCCTGGATCACTTTCGGTATTCCGAGTGTAATACTTGCAATTGAGGAGCAATCCAAAGTTGTTGCTTCCCCATTACCAGCAGATAGCTCTGAAATAATTAGTTGTGCTGCTTCAATTGCCGATAGAACCCGCGCACTACAAGCGTGCGGTTTGATCGACACCTCATGAACCACAAAAGTCTTGCCAAGTGTTGCAAAGGCTTGCGTCAAGTTGGACTCATCACTGTAAGCTTTTGCAAAACCATCTTTGCCTTCTAAAATATCCATTGGCCCAGAAAATCCTGCATCAACGAGCAGGGCGGCCCTTACTCCGGAACTTGCTGCTTGTGCCGCATGCAGTCTTTTGACGGTTGAGCCTGAGTGAAAAAATTGTACTAAGCCACCCGCAAAGGATGATCCGATACCAAGCGTTTGAGCAATTTTTTCAATTTGGGTTTCTCGATCCTTTTCAAAGTGAATCAGTTTTGCAGCTGCAATAGCGGCTCCTAAAACGCCACAAGTGGAGGTACTTTGAAAGCCTCTCTTGAAATGACTTGGTTGAATAGCTAACCCAATCCGAATCATTGCTTCATATCCGCAAAAAACCGCACTGAGAATTTGCGAGCCTGAACGATTTAGACTTTGACCAACCGCAAGCGCCGCAGAAAAAACGACGCAACCAGGGTGCAGCATCGAGCCAACATGTACGTCATCCGCGTCAATACTGCCAGAATAGATCGCATTTAAAAAAGCCGCACTTTGTGAATCAAGCTTTTGGTCAGAAAATAACACCGCACTTTGCCCAAGTTGTGAACTGGCCTTAATAAAGTTTTCAGCCCACTCACTCCATGGCATCCTTTTACCTACTGAGGCGACACGTAAGTAGTCTAAATAAAAAAGATGTAATTTTTCTTGAACATCGCTCGGCAAATCTTCAAAGAAAGTATTTGCTACGAAGGTGGCGAGTTGTAGGGTGGGGGAAGTTGTTGAGTTCACTGAATTAACTTTAATGAAAATAGTGGTTGGATGGATTCAAGTTCACTTAAATGGAGTGCGCTTGCTAACCATGTTTCCACGGCTTCACAGCCAAAAGTAGGCGTGGCAATGGATTTAAACCTAAGGGCGACTTCATCCAAAGTAATTGGATTGGCAGGACAACCTTTAGGAAACTTAATGAAGTGCTCAAGGACTTGCCCATTCTTCAAGGTGCAAGTAACTCTCGCGGGCACTGATTCCATGGTGGTTTCCTGTTCAACTTCGGCGTCAACTACGCAATTTGTTTTTAAGGATAAGGCGTGCACATCGGCTTGCTTAAAGCACTCTTCATAATCTTTAATGGCTAAGCTTAAAGGTTCAGACCGATTTGGTGTTAGTTTTATGGCCATCGCAACTGCAAAGGGCGTACTTAACTGTGCTTGTTGAAAATCTCTTGGTGTATTCGTTGTCAATTTACCTACCATTGCGCCGTGAACCCCAATGACGATGGACTCAATTTGATCAATGGTTGCTCCTTGTCTTGCTAACACGGCAGCAGCTTCAATCGCAGCTTGCATCCGCACGCTACTTGCATGAGGCTTCAAAGAAATAGACTCGGTCGGGAAGTAACTACCCAATTCCCGAACGGCAGTTTCTGCCGAAAAACGATCCGAAAAAGCGCGAGCGAACCCTTGCGTGCCTTCGATGGCATCGTGTGGACCTGATAATCCAACCTGAGCTAATTGAGCGGCTTCAACGCCATTAGCCGCAGCTTTGCCAGCATGAAAACGTTTTATATCTGAACCAGAGACAAAAAACTGAGAAAGTCCACAAGCAAAAGTAGCTGCAATACCCAAGGCATTTTGAATTTTTTCTTCAGGTAACTTTAAGAGTTTTGCACAAGCTGCTGCGGCACCAAAAGCCCCACAAGTTGGAGTACCCTGAAAACCTCTAAGGGAGTGTTCTGGCTGAATACTCATGCCGATACGGATGGCAGTTTCATAGCCTGCTACCACCGCTGTCAGTAGTTCTTTCCCCGTGGATTTTTGTAAATAGGCGATGCTCAAGGCTGCCGGCCAAATACAAATACCAGGGTGAATAATTGCCGCCACATGGGAATCATCCCAGTCCAAGCTACCACAGGCGGTGCCATTAATAAAAGAGGCTTTAGACACTTCTGCCATTGCCTCAGAAAACCAAATAGGACTATTTGTATCTGCCGATTGAATTGATTGGTACGTTTGATGAATTGTTTTAGTCCAAGACTGTTCCACTCCCACCGAGGCTGAGCGAAAAATATCAATTAATAAAACAGGCATCAAGTCTTGTATATGCTGGGGGATGTCTTCCCAAGTTAAATGAGAGATGAATTTAGCTAATTGGGCTGTAACAGGAATAGAGTTGGGTTGCATGAGAGACGTGAGGTAGTTATTTAAATAATAGGTGATGAATCAGCTAGAAAGCTCACATTAATTCAGACTAAATTTGCCTGAAGAAATAAGCTTGCCCCATTTGTTGAAATCATTCCTTAAATAGTTTTTTAAGTCCTCTGGTGAGCCACCTAAAACCATAATTGATTCTTCAGCAAAGCGCGTTTTCGTTTCTTGCTGCTTCAGTATTTTATTCATCGCCTCATTTAACTTTACTTGAATATTTACAGGTAAATTCGCTGGAGCAAAAACGCCCCACCATTGTAAAGATTCAAAATTGGGTAATCCGGATTCGTTTAAGGTCGGAATTTGAGGGGCAATCTCCATCCTTTTCATGCTCGTAACACCAAGTGCCTTCAGTTTGCCTGATTTGATGAGTGGACCAACGCTCGCAAAAGCTGCAAATAAACCAGTTACTTGACCTCCAGCTACATCCACCACGGCGGGAGAAGCACCCTTATAAGGAACATGTAATAATTCAACGCCAGCACTCTGTTGGAAGAGCTCACCAGTTAAATGACTAGAAGTCCCTGGCCCGTTGGAGGCGAAATTATACTTACCGGGTTGTGCTTTTGCTGCAGCAATAAATTCTTGAACGGTTTTGAAGGGCAGGTTAGGTGTAACCACAAAAACGTTAGGTGAATAACCAATTAATGAAATTGGCGTAAAGCTTGTGAAAGGGTCATAGCCAATCTTTTTCATAAAATGTGGATTGATTGACATCGTGCTGCTTGATGTAATTAATAAGTTATAGCCATCTGGTGGTAACTGAGAAATGTATTTTGCACCAATAGAGCCACCTGCACCTGGCCTATTTTCCACGATGAATGAAACGCCGAGCTCTTCAGATAGTTTTTGACTCACCAAACGAACTACGACATCAGCTGCCCCACCTGGAGGAAAAGGCGTTGTGACATGCACCGTTTGATTAGGGTATGTTGTTGGTTCTACAGCGTAAACAGTGGCTAATAGGAAAAATTGAAGAATAAAAAGAGGAATGAAATTCCTGGATTTGGCAATAAATAAAAAATTTTTCAATCGCAACTCACTCAATGGATAAGGTCAAAAAGACTTCAATCATTATAGACAGTTGTGAATTTTAGAAAAGCGTAAATAGTGCCATCCAATTGGTAGTGCCATCCAATTGGTAAAAAAATATTTTTTTACCAATCAATGACACTGAAATTTCACCTATTCTGAATATTTAGTAATGTGATTTAAAGCTAATCGCATCACGATAGTGAATGTCCTCTAGGTCGATATAAGATCTCATAGTTTCTTTATCGACGGTATATTGCATTTTTCGATTCGTTTCATTACATGCGCGAATATCCAGAATCTCTAAATGTTCCTTTACTTCCCACTCGTGCGCACCAGCTATTCCTGGAGGAGCATAAATAATTGAGCCTGGACCGACTTCGAATTCATCCCCAGCTACATTTCGTACGGTAGCACTGCCAGCAATCACATAGTAGCAAGCTTCAATGGGGTGCCAATGTAGTTGTTCATAAGTGCCAGGAGCGTAGGTGGCTCTTCCAAGCCTGACGCGGTCAGTTTGATTGACTTCTGGCCAACCGACTAAGCGCTGATAAGTTTGACCATCCGTAACGCCACGTTTTCCTGGGTAATCTGCTTGATTGTGAATTTCTAAAGTAGGTTTAAGGTTCATTTAATATCCTAAAATAATTGGCGATCACTTCCTGATCATTTTTTTTGTGCTGCGACTAACCCGTCGTAAAAACAAATCATGGCAGAACTATCTCTATCATGTGCTCCTTTTGACATTTCGGAAGCTAATGCTTGAGCGGCTAGACTAATCACAGGAACCGGGCAATACAACGATCCTGCATAAGAAACCATGAGTTGTACATCTTTGTAGTGGGTGGATAAATGACCAATGGGCGGATAAAAATTACGTTCCACCATGCGCGATCCTTTTTGATCCATTGATTTGGAATAAGCGGCTGATTTCTTTAATACCTCTAATGCTTTTGCTTGATCAATACCTGCTTGTTTTGCCAAAGTTAAGCCTTCAGCCATACCCATCCGGTTAATTGCTAGAACGAGGTTAACCACTAATTTGATCGCTGATCCAGCACCACTTTCGCCCATAAAGACCGACTCACGTCCCATATCGGCAAAAAGCTCCGACCATTTGTTATACATTGCTTCAGAACCACCGACCATGAACAGAGTATCTTTTGCTTTACACATTTCGCTAGTGCCACTGACAGCAGCATCTAAGAAATACATCCCCTGACTCGCTATTTTTTCAGCTAGTTCTTTTGACAAGCGAG
The DNA here is from genome assembly GCF_900176405.1 of Polynucleobacter kasalickyi. GTDB lineage: Bacteria > Pseudomonadota > Gammaproteobacteria > Burkholderiales > Burkholderiaceae > Polynucleobacter > Polynucleobacter kasalickyi. Next base: position 12,656 of record NZ_FWXJ01000004.1, read on the forward strand.
GATCTGCCGTAGATGTATCAATCATGACCAAGTCCTTCATAGGGCGCTCAATCAATCGAAGATCCTCGTGAATGACTTGGCTGACAATTTGCGATGTTGGTAATGAAAAAATAATCACATCTACTAGATTGGGTAAGTCGCTGATGTTTTTGACTGGTGTCAAACCGCTTGGGAGCAGCGCTTTCATTTGCTCTTCGTTGCGATCATAGCCAAGCACAGTGTGCCCACTAGCCAGTAAATGTTTTACCATCCAACCACCCATGAGGCCTAGGCCAATAAAGCCAATTTTTTTAGGAGTCATTCTCTTAATTTATACCGGTTTACGTTTCATGAGGAAAGCTTGAACACCCTCTTGGACCATTTCATCGTGTTGATTAAATACTTGCAACACACGCTTCATGACGCCACGGTCGGGCTTCGATGTTTCGGATACTTCAGTAACCGTGACCTTTGCATAAATAGTGTCATTGATCTTGACTGGTTTGGTAAATTTAAGACTTTCAAAACCTAAAAAAGCAATCAAGGTGTCGTCATATAGATGCAGTTGAAATAACAAGCCAGCAGCCACTGCGTAAATGAGTGGACCGTGTGCGATTCGGGTGCCAAATTGCGTTTTTTTACAATACTCTTCATTGATATGAAGTGGATTGTAGTCGCCAGAAATCCCTGCAAAATTTACTACGTCAGTTTCCGTTATCGTTCTTGCTGCAGTTGTAAATGATTTGCCAACTTCCCATTCTTCCCAATAAAGTCCAACCATCTGAAATCTCCTTGATAACTAAAATTAATGAATTGCACCAGATGCCCTGAGGCTCGAAATCTGAGCGTCATCTAGGGCTAAAATCTCTTTTAATACATCGGTTGTATGTTGTCCAAGATCTGGCGCTGGTTGTGCAATGACTTCATTGCTATTGCCCATTTTGACTGGATAGGCAGGCATCTTGAATTTACCAACCGCGGGGTGATCACATTCAATCACTGCTTGGTTTTGAATAGCAGGCGGCTCACTAAAAGCTTGATCAAAATGATTAACTGGGCTAGCTGGAACATCATCCGCGCGGAATTTTTTCATCCAATTCTCAGTGCTATCACTTTGTAGAATTGGGATGAGGAGGGCCATGAGTTCATCACGATGTTTGACGCGAGTAAAGTTCGTTAAAAAACGCGGATCTTCACCTAGTGATTCAACATTGAGAGATTTACAAAGATTTTTCCAATGACGCTCTTCCCGCGCTGCAATCACTACATAGGAATCATGAGTTTCGAAGGCCTGCCAAGGAACAGAATATTCATGCCCAGAACCTGGTGGCTTAGGTAACTCACCATTATTGAGCCACATTGTGCCCATATAGGTTAACAGGCTTAACATGGCATCAAACATCGCCAATTCTAAATGCTGACCTTTACCAGTTTTTTCTCTTTCATAAAGCGCTGCCAAGATGCCTTGACTAGAAAAAATACCACCACTTAAATCGGCCAAAGGAATACCTAGCCTGACCGGAGGGCGGTTCGGTTCCCCCGTAATCGCCATATGACCACTGATCGCCTGAATAATAATATCGAGCGCTGGATAGTCTTTGTAGTCACCTTCTGAACCAAAACCAGTGATTGAACAATGAATGATGCGTGGGTTGACTGCCGCTAGGACGCTGTAATCAATGCCTAATCGTTGCATTACGCCTGCTCTAAAATTGTCTACAACCACATCAGCATGCTTCACCAACTCCAAAAAGGTAGCTCTACCTTCAGGATTTTTCATGTCAATTACGACACTTTTTTTGTTTCTATTAAATGTTAGAAAAAGCCCACTATGACCCTTATAGGGTGCCACCGACGGGTTACGTCCAAGATCACCTGTTGGCGATTCAACTTTAATGACTTCTGCACCTAAGTCAGATAAAATTTGACCGCCATAAGTGCCAGCAATAATTTGGCCTAGTTCAATGATGCGAATACCCTTAAGTGACTGTGACACGCACGACTCCTATAAACCTAGTGAACTAGCAATAATATTTTTTTGAATTTCAGAAGTACCGCCACCAATCGTAGCTAAGCGCGAATCTCTGAAGAACCGTTGCATTGGATATTCCATGCAATAGCCGTAACCACCGAGAATTTGCAGGCACATATCACTAATAGATTTGTAGGATTCACTGGTATATAACTTTAGAATCGCTGCATCTTGACGAGTATTTTTTCCTTGTTCCATTAACCAGGCATAGCGATATACCATGGTCTGTGCAATATCAAGCATTGATTTCATTTCAGCCAGCTTGTGAGACACCGCTTGAAATTTACCAATAGGTTTACCAAATTGAACTCTGGTTTTTGCATACTCAAGGGCAATGTCAAACGCTGAGCGTGCAGCACCAGTTCTAGCCGCGGACAAACATAAACGCTCATAACACAAATAATCATCAGCACCAGTCCAACCATGATCCAATTTGCCCAGAATCGATGATGCTGGAATATGCACATCACTATAGAGGACTTCGGTAGTACCAATCGCCCGTTGTCCAAGCGTTTGCAATTTTTTTACTTCGATACCAGGTAGTTTGGTATCTACTAAGAAAGTCGTAATACCTTGTTGTTTTCTCTCTAAATTACTGGTTCTTGCGACTAATAAACAATAGTCACTAATATCCATCCCGGAGGTATACACTTTCCGACCATTTAGAACATACTCATCCCCGTGTTTAGTGGCCTTCGTCGTGAGAGCACTCGCATCAGAACCTGAATCTGGCTCTGTTAGACCAAAACAAAAGGACATTTCTCCAGTAATCACTTTGGGGACTAAAGTTTCAATCTGCTCTTTCGTCCCATGTTTCATGACAGCGTAGCAACCATAGGTGAGATTACGGAACACCCAAAGTCCCAACTCTTCAAAGTGATAACCTAAAACGTCTAACATCACAGCCAAGTCAGTCGCTGAACCACCAGCACCACCAAGAGATTCTGGAGCGATTAAACCTAACCAACCATTTTTGGCTAAAGCATCAAATGCTTCCTGTGGAGGTTTTTGTTGTTCATCACACCGCTGAACATATTCGGGGGTGCAAATATCCTTTAGCAAGGCAGTTAAGTGATGCTGGATATTTTCTTGGTCAGAACTGAGGGCGAAATTCATAGATGAGATAATTAACTTTTTTATTGAACGGTAGAAATCAATCGTTTCGCCTGACGATACATTGCATAGTCGACTAACTTATTATTGATCGTGATAGCGGCAACGCCTTTTTGTTCAGCCGCTTCAAATTCTTTCACAATTAAGTGGTAGTAATCCAGGGTCGCTTGTGTAATTCCATAAGCTTGCTCGACGATGGCAATTTGCTTTGGATGAATAATGGTTCTACCTACATAGCCCAGACTAGCTGACATTTTTGATTCAATCATTAAGCCTTCCTCGTCATTCAGGTCTGCAAAAACACCATCAATACTAATGACATTCCCAGCTGCTTTTGAATCAAGTAAAACTTTAGAGCGGGCATATAACATTTCAGGGCCATCCACGGACCATCCGCAACCCAGGTCATTTTGTAAATCGCCGTCTTGGGCTGTTCCCAAGCTAGTCAATTGAATCCTGGAAGTTGCTTTGATAATGTTATAGCAGTTGTACACACCGATAGCTGACTCTATTTGCAGACCAATTGCAATCCGATTTAGACCACGTTCTTTCTCTAAAGACTCGAGTTGCTGATCGATTTTCTTCATGTCATCTGGTTGCTCAGCTTTAGGAATAAACACCATATCTAATCCCGCTACAGCAATCTGGGCAATATCCTCTTCTAGCATGCCAGTATCTGCAGCATTCGTTCGAACCATAACATAAGGTTTATCTTCTCTGGTCGAATTGTGCAGCTCTGTAATTGCTTCCCGAACCATTTGCCGAGCGAGTGCTTTTGAATCTAATGCAACAGAATCTTCTAAATCGAAGAGGACTGCATCGACAGGACTAGCCACAGCTTTCGCCATGACTTTTTGGTTAGTGCCTGGTGCAAAAAGGGCAGTTCGAATGATTCTCATAGACTCAAGGTTTTAGTTGTGCTTGTGAACGGAAACCATAAATTTGTTTCCAACGATTAAGGTCAGGATTCGCAGGTGATTGATACAGTAATTTGCGACTTGCATTTAAGCCAATTGTTTTACTTAAATCAGCCATTGCTTCAGTAGTTTTTAGTAAAACTGCGTTGCAATCCATAATTAATGCCCCATCAACTTCAGTAATATTTTCACGGCGAATAATTGCATTCACGGTGGCGCATGCCGCCAAAATGACTTCAGCTCCCTGACTAGCGAGGCGACGTGATTCTTTTAAAAAGTTATCAGTCATTTGACCTGGGCTAGTAAATGCTTTTTGTACTTCGGTAAAGTCAATGCCTAAATCTCCAAATGGAATATGTCTAGAACTTAAGCCATATTCAAAAGCCTTGCGATCGTAGTATTGCGATTGCTTTTTGTGAAATGCAATGCCTGAAAACTTGGCGCCATACATGCACGCCATCAACATACTCGCTTCACCTAAACCTAACACCGGGATTTGCAGAATTTCTCTAGCTTCTTGCATCGCAGGATCTAAAAAGCAACCAATGGCAACTGCGTCATAACCTTGCTCTTCAGCTTGCATCATTTTATTTAAAACACCACCTACGCCATAACTATTCATTGCCACCACAGCGTTGTAATGTAAATCCATCGATCCATCATCCACACCATTCACATGAACTTCTACGTCTGGACGTTTTAAATCGTTTAAATTTTTAGTTAAGGTATTTCTATAGTCATCTAAACGATGAATTGCTGTACTACTTTGCCACCATATTTTCATGATTATTCCTAATGAAGAATGAAAAATTAATGCTCAAATAATAAATAGAAAACGAGAATTACTCGCCTGTGATGTTGCCTTTTTCAATCACTTCGCGCCAATAAGGTACTTCTCGCTTGATACGCGCCAAGGTTTTTTCTGAGTCAAGGGCAGTAGTTGCGAGTCCAGCCTGTTTAAGACTTTCTACAACTTCTGGCCTCTTGAGTGCAGTAAGGCATTGTTGGCTTAAATAACTAACCACGTCGGGAGGTGTACCAACCGGTGCAAAAATAGTTTGGAAGGTATCAGAAACAGCATTTTCAATCCCAGCATCAGCCATTAAAGGCACGTTTGGTAAATCTGGCCATGGTTTATCACCAGTCTGCACAATTGCTCTGACTTGTCCTGCTTGTATATTGGAAATGACTGAAGCCAAACTACCAAACAGTACTTGTGTTTGGCCACCCATTAAGTCAGTCATCGCTGGACCTGCACCCTTATAAGGGATGTGAGTCATGTTTATTTTTGCTCGAATTTTTAATACTTCACCAGCAAGGTGTGGTGTGGTGCCAGTTCCTGGGCTACCAAAACTCACCAAACTAGGATCTGATTTGGCCATCGCAATCAAATCTGCTAAGGTTTTAATTTTTGAATTGGCTTTGACGACAGCCACATTGGGTGCATCACCAATTTCACAAACTGGAATAAAGTCTTTAATCGGATCGTAAGGGGAGGGCTTTTTTAAGCTCGGCGTCACTACGTAGACACTTGAGGTGAGCATAATCGTATAGCCGTTTGGTTTCGCATTTTTCACATAACTTGTGGCAACTGCTCCACCGGCTCCTGGCCGATTTTCAACAATTATTTGGGGGCCATTTGGATTTTTACTCATGGCTAAGGCCACAATCCTGGCAGTAATATCAGTTGCACCACCCGGTGCGAACGATACAACCATGTTAATAGGGCTTTCAGGGTATGCTGCCAACGCGGGTAGCGCTTGCAAACATAACCCTAAAATTAAAAAGGACCTTTTCAGTCTCATCATTTGTCTCCTCCACAACCTTAACTGATTGCAACCGCAATTAGATTGTTGAATTTTGTCTTGTTATATTTATTAATTTGGTTATAATTAGTTCTTATATGTGAACTTGTTTATATTCTAGCACTGAAGTTAAATTAAAGTCAATATTTTTTAAATGAATTCAATTGTTGTTATATTTCGTTGATGCTTAACTCATCTGATCAAAAATCTTCCTCTTCCATTAAATCCGCTGACCGGGTTTTAGACGTCCTTGAGCTCTTGTGTCGAAGGGGTAATAGTGCTTCGCATACTGATATTGCTTTTAGTTTAGACATTCCTAAAAGTAGTCTTTCTGGCTTACTAAAGAATCTAATCAGTCGTAATTATTTAGAAAAGAACCATGCTGAGAATACGTATTTATTGGGCCCAGCCTTTTACGATCTCATAAAGCAAGGCGAGAATGTAATAAAAATGCCCCAAATTGCACAAGCGCAACTTAATTGGATGACGGAAAAGACCAAAGAGGCTTCTGCTTTTTATGTGTTTAAGGGGGATCATATTGAGCGCATGTTAGGTGCCGAGGCTAGTTATCCATTAAGTTATCGAATGCCTCCGAATGTAAAATTTTCCTTGTACTCAGCCGCCGCAGGGAAAGCTGTTTTACATGCACTACCGGAGCTTGAGAGAGAGAATTATCTTCAAAACCTTAAGATAAAGCCAAATACAGATAGGACCGTTACCACCAAAAAGGAACTAAGAGCTAGGTTGATTGAAGATACTGAAAATGGCGTCACTTTTTCATATGGTGAGAACTCTGTTGGAGTCATCGCCCTTGCAGTCCCAATTCTTGGCGAGAATCTATATCCCTTGGGGGCTTTGAGTATTGTGGTGCCAGAAGTTCGTTTTAATGCGGAATTAAAGCAACTATGTATGGAGGTTTTAATGAATGCAGGAAAAAAAATAGAATTTGAGTTGCGCTCGTCGTAATTTTGGGGAGTAGATACAAAACGTAGTGTAGATTTATATCGTAGTAAACATAATTATTAAAAATTTAAGGAGACTAAAAAATTGAAGAAAACTTTTTGCACGCTGAAAATGGCTTTAGCAACCATCTCTCTGGGACTTTCATGTCAGTTATTTGCCCAAGAGTCGTATCCGAGTAGACCCATCACTTTCATTATGTCCGTGGAAGCTGGTGCGGACGGTGATGTGCTTGCTAGACCACTCATGGAAAGAGTTGGCCGTATTTTAGGTCAACCCATTACCATCATTAATCGACCTGGTGCGGGAAGCGCCATTGGTTACAAAGAGATTAGCTTAGCTAAACCAGATGGTTATACGATTGGTTGGGGTTCTGCAACGATCGTTACTAATAAACTGCAAGGGATGTCGCCGCTAGATTATCGGAACTTTACACACTTAGGCTCCTACGCAACATTTTTCCCAATTTTGATTGCTTCAAATAAAAGTAATGTGCAATTTAAAACAGCACAAGAGGCGATTACTTATGTTAAAGCTAACCCTGGTAAAGTGAATTTAGCTACAGCGGGTGTTGGCCAAAGTTGGTGGGTGGGTGCTCAAACTCTCCTTACCGGAGCTAATCTAGATATGGCAAGTATTCCAGTGACCGGTGCTGGCGCAGCAGTTGCTCTGCTAGTCGGTGGTGGTCATGCGGAACTAGGAGTTGCTGGCTTGGGCTCGGCGAGAGCATTATTAGAAGGTGGACAGGTGCGGTTTTTAGCTTCTTTGGCCGAGTCAGCGCCGCCGCCTCCCTATGAAAAAATGCCGACAATGAAAGAGTTGGGATACCCAGTTACTTGGGAATCTTTAAATATTATTATTGGTCCTAATGGAATGCCTAAAGACATTGCTAACAAACTAGCTAAAGCCATTGAACAGGCTGCTAAAGAACCAGATTTTATTAAGTTTGTGCAAGATCAATATGCAAGTTGGAATTATATGGCTCCAGAAGCTGTCCCACCATTTTTGGACAAGCGTCGTGAAGTTGTAAGAGGTATTATGGGTCGTGCAGGTTTGCTCAAAGAGTCCAATTAATCTGGAAGATGGCTATTACATTGGCAGACCAATGTAATAGCCGACGCCTTGAGAGCTATTATTACCTAGGCACAAGCATCATCTTAGTTCGAAGAGTTCTTGACTAATTCATCAGCAATTTTTTCAGCAACCATAATCGTTGGAATGTTCGTATTGCCAGCAATTAAATTCGGCATGATGGAAGCGTCAACGACGCGTAAGTTTTGTACGCCGTAAACTTTGCCTGTCGAGTCCACAACGGCCATCGGGTCCTCACTATCACCCATTCGGCAGGAGCCTACAGGATGAAACATACCCGCAATGTTTTTTTGAACATGTTGTGCTAAATCTTGAGGGTTTTTGATTAGTGCATCTAAATCAATTGCATCACCGGTTAATCGGCTTAAAACAAAGTCGCTAATACCTGGCAAAATATTGAGAAGGGTAGCGAGGCGATTAGCTTTCGTGAAATTTTGAGGGTTGTATTCGTTCAACTGTCTCAAACGATCTGAAAATCTCACTGGGAATGGCTTGCCCATCATTCTTTTGATTTCAGAGTCAGCCAAAATTTCTACGGCCTTCGTGAAAGCCATCATCATTCTGGTGATATCCGCAGGATCGCTCAGAAAGTTAAATTCTGTGATGGGGTGGTCTTTACTGTGTGGACTTTGAATGGTCACATGCCCGGTAGATTTTGGGCGTAATACACAGGGCGCTAAATTACCTATCTGCAGTCCCATCGCGTTCCAAGAAGTCTTACTTTGCACATTTACATACAGATCACCTGGTGGGCAGTCTGGCAGTTGGGAAGAATAACGTAAGCTTGCACTGGGGTGCGTTCTTAAAGAAGAATCTTGCCGAGCATTTTTTTTGAGATGAAAGCCGATAAATAGAATGGGGTGATTTTGTAAGTTTTGTCCTACCCCAGGACGGTTAGCAACAACAGGGATTTGTAAGTTTTGTAAGAGCGAGGCATCGCCAATCCCAGATCGCATCAATAGTGCGGGTGAAAAAATCCCGCCACTACTCACTAATATTTCGTTTCCCTGATAGGTTATTTCTCCACTTGGGTTTTTGGCGAGAACCCCAGTTGCTCGCGTCCCATCAAATAGAATCTTTTCTACTTGCGTTTCATGAACCATGGTTAAGTTAGTACGCTGTCTAACTTGAGGAGTGATATACCTGAGTGCTGTAGATGCTCGTTGATGTGGGGTATTACAAATTGGCGTTGATCCATAGCCATCTCTAAAGTCAGCATTTGGATCACCAATGAGTGGAATATTGTGCTGTTCAGAATATTTGGCAATCGCTTTTGTGAGTGGTGGCCATTGCTCTTTCGATAGGCGCCGAATTGGGATTGGTCCACTTGTCCCGTGCATCTCATTGGAAAAATCAATATCAGTCTCTAATTTTTTAAAGTAGGGTAAAACATCTTCCCATGCCCAATTTTTTGCTCCGCAATTAACCCATTCTGCATAATCAGCTGGAGTTCCCCTAAGAGATACCATGCCCATCAGTGAGCCCCCACCGCCCATAATTTTCCCCTGTGGAAAATTACTCATGCCATTTTCAGCCTTGCGCCATGACACCTTGAAGTTAGGCCAGATGTACGACTTGTTGTAATAAGAGGTCGGATAGTTATCTAGGATATCTTCAGGTTCTTTGCCGGGAGGGGTGTCTTTCCCAGCTTCAATCAGTAGAACTCTAGTATTGGGATTTTCGGTTAATCTCGCAGCTAAAACACAGCCAGCAACTCCTGCTCCAATAATTACATAGTCGTAATGAGTATTCATCCTAGTCTCCTTTATTTTTATCATTCTTGAATTTTATGTGATTTTTTGCTCGAACCAAAACTTGAACCCTTCAGGTGGGCATCATCAGGCTAGTCTGGGACCGATGATTGATTAAAAGTAATTGATTTTCTTTGATTTTTTTCATGGCTCTGTAGTTTTAAAGGAGCGATAACAAACGATAAATTGTATAAAAACACCAACTTGGTGAAAAATTAATTTATTTGGTGCGAAATGGGGCTGTTGGTAAATGTTGGTGCATAAATTGAAGTTTTGAAGGGGTGGAATAGCGAATAATCACCATATTGATGCTTAATCACATTTGCTTTATTACATGCACAGGAGTTTTTGATGAATACTTATCGTCCTTACGATTCTGAACGTCCCTTATTTAGTAGCCATTGTAGTTGTGGAAGACATGCTTCAGATGCAGAACATAACAACGATTTATCTTTTAAAGTTGATGAAGAAAAAGCCAGTGCAGATTTTGTGGAAGCAAGCTTAGTGAAGGCCTTATTTCCCCAAGAAAGTCGAAGACGTGCTTTCTTAAAGGCAGTCGGTACTGGTGGTGCAATGAGCGCTTTATCTGGATTTTTGCCGATTGAAACTTTACAAGCGATGGCACAAGAAAAAGCGCCATTGGAAAAGACTGATTTAAAAATTGGTTTTATTGCCATTACCTGCGCAACACCCTTAATCATGGCTGATCCTTTGGGTTTTTATAAAAAGCAGGGCTTAAATGTCACGCTCAATAAAACAGCTGGGTGGGCTTTAATCAGAGATAAGATGCTGAACAAGGAACATGATGCTTCCCATTTTCTATCACCAATGCCTATCTCTATGTCAATGGGGCTTGGGTCTGATCCGAATCCAATGAGAGTTGCAACTATTCAAAACGTCAACGGTCAAGCGATTACTTTGGCAAATAAGCATAAAGATAAGCGTGACCCGAAGATGTGGAAAGGGATGAAATTTGCAGTACCGTTTGAGTACTCCATGCATAACTTTTTACTACGATACTATGTGGCGCAAGCAGGACTTGATCCAGATCGTGATATTCAAATTCGTGTAACTCCTCCACCAGAAATGGTTGCAAACTTAAGAGCTGGCAATATTGACGGCTTCCTAGGGCCTGATCCATTTAACCAAAGAGCCGTTTTTGATGAAGTTGGATTTATTCATATTCTGACGAAAGAAATTTGGGATGGTCATCCTTGTTGTGCTTTTGGTACCTCTGAAGAGTTTATTAAGAAAAATCCAAATACATTTGCGGCTCTTTATCGCGCAGTTTTAAATGCTTCTACGATGGCACGTGATCCTGCGAATCGGCCGCTGATTGCCAAAGTTATTTCACCGGCAAATTATCTTAATCAACCTGAAACAGTCGTGATGCAAGTGTTAACAGGTAAGTTTGCTGATGGTCTAGGAAATGTTCAAAATGTACCAGATCGTATCGACTTTAACCCGATTCCTTGGTATTCGATGGCGACTTGGATGTTAACCCAAATGCAACGCTGGGGTTATGTGAAGGGGGATGTGAATTACAAAGATATTTCAGAAAAAGTATTTTTGCTGACAGATGCCAAAAAATATATGAATGAAATTGGAGTTGCAGTCCCAGCAGACGCAAAGTCAGGTTACAAAAAAGTGAAGATTATGGGTAAAGAATTTGACCCTACTCAACCTGCAGCCTATTTAAAGTCGTTTCCATCAGTTAAAGCATAAAGTAAGGGTTAGATATGAAAAAACTTTCGATCAAAACGAAAGGGTCGATACTTTCGGTATTAATTTTGTTGTTTATTTTGTTCGTATGGCACATTGCAACTGCACCTAAAAAAGTAGCAGCACCGGTAGCATCTACTACTAGTAGCGAATACCAGGCACTCATGGGGCAAAGTAGTGATGGTGGCAATAGTATGGACTCCGTGCCGAAGTCTGGCTTTCCAACGCTGACGCAAATGGGACAAACTTTTGTAAAACAGTTATCTCATCCTTTTTACGACAATGGGCCTAATGACAAAGGTATTGGAATCCAGTTAGCTTATTCTTTAGGCCGTGTGGGTTTAGGGTTCTTCTTGGCAGTATTGGTCGCGATTCCTTTTGGATTTGTGATTGGTATGTCTCCACTCATCTACCAAGCATTCAATCCATTTATTCAAATTTTTAAGCCGATATCGCCCTTGGCTTGGATGCCAATTGCTTTGTACACGATTAAGGATTCATCCATCTCTGGTATCTTTGTGATTTTTATTTGTTCGGTTTGGCCGATGTTACTCAACACTGCCTTTGGTGTAGCAAATGTTCGTAAAGAACTCATTAATGTCACCAAAACCCTAGAAGTATCTCCTTTAAGAAAAGCATTTTTAGTCATCCTGCCTGCTGCAGCCCCAACCATTTTGACTGGTATGCGAATCTCGATGGGTATTGCATGGCTAGTCATCGTTGCTGCTGAGATGTTGGTTGGCGGAACTGGTATTGGTTATTTCTTATGGAATGAATGGAACAACTTAGCACTTTCTAGCGTGATCTTTGCCATTTTGATGATTGGTTTGGTTGGAATGTTGTTAGATATTATCTTTGCACAATTACAGAAGGCGGTGTCTTATGCAGACTGAGAATACATTTTTAGCGGTTGAGAATCTCAGCAAGTCCTACAAATCTGATGGTCCTCCGGTATTTGATGGAATTAATTTTAATATTGAGCGCGGGGAGTTCGTTTGTATTATTGGCCACTCTGGCTGTGGAAAAACTACGATTTTAAATGTGTTAGCTGGGTTAGAAGATGCAACCACAGGCTATGCTTATATGCTTGGCCGTGAAATTAAAGGGCCTAGCTTGGATCGGGGCGTAGTTTTCCAAGGCCATGCATTAATGCCTTGGATGACGGTATTGCAAAACGTTTGCTTTGCGGTGAAGTCTAAATATCCTGATTGGAATCGGGAGAAGATTGCAACTCATTCTAAAAAATACTTAGAGATGGTTGGTTTAGTCAATGCAGAAAATAAGAAGCCTTCAGAATTGTCAGGTGGTATGAAGCAGCGTGTTGGTATTGCTCGTGCTTTTGCAATTGAGCCAAAAATGCTTTTATTAGATGAGCCATTTGGGGCACTTGATGCATTAACTCGCGGTGTGATTCAAGATGAGTTGTTGAAAATTTGTAGTGAAACAGCACAGACTGTATTTATGATTACACATGATGTGGATGAGGCCATTCTATTGTCTGACAAGATCATGTTAATGAGTAATGGTCCGAATGCACGTATCGCTGAAATTGTAGTTAATACTCTGCCAAAAGACCGTAAAAGAGCTAACTTACATCATGACCCAATGTATTACCCAATGAGAAACCATTTAGTCGATTTTCTGGTCAATCGCTCAAAAGATTTACAGGCTAAAGGTGCCTCAGGTGGGTTGGATGGTTATCAGCCAGTCATCGTAAGACCCGGCGTTGATGAATCGCATACACACTAATTTGAAATTTTATTTAAGGAGAAAACATGGATCGCTCAGTTGTTACACAAAAAATTATTGAAGCAAAAGTTCGCAAAGGGATGAAGTGGAGTGAAATTGCTACTTCGATTGGTGAGTCAAAGGAGTGGGTCACTGCTGCATGCCTCGGTCAGATGACATTTACTAAGGCGCAAGCTGAAGTGGCTGGTAAATTGTTTGAACTTACTGATGAAGAAATGGCATGGTTACAAATTGTTCCTTATAAAGGTTCTTTACCTACAGCAGTGCCTACAGATCCACTGATCTATCGTTGGTATGAGATTGTTAGTGTGTATGGCACAACCATTAAAGAACTCATTCATGAAGAGTTTGGTGACGGAATTATGAGTGCGATTGATTTCTCGATGGACATTCAGCGTGAACCAGATCCAAAAGGTGATCGCGTTCAGGTCGTGCTATCTGGTAAGTACTTATCCTACAAAACTTATTAAGTTTTATTCTTATACTTTAAGAGGCCTATTTTTCAATAGGCCTTTTTTCATCTTGAAAGATATTTTTTCTTTTTCAAAAAGTGCCCAAAGAGTTTTTTTACAACTGTTCAATTATGGGTTTAATCTCAATAAATCAATGGGGTAAATAGTTATTTACTAGGCCAAGCTTGATGGTCAAGATCATCTACCTTTTTCACAGAAATTAGCCCTTTTTTAAATGGTTTTTATTGATTGCCTTTACAGAGTGAATTTTTAAGTTTATAGTTGGGGGTAAATAACTTACTAATTGCTTGTTTTTAACTTGGCAGTGGAAATAATGTCTAAACCATCAAAACTTCATCGTCTCATTGCTACCGTAACTAAAGATGTTATGGAGCATCCCAATGACTTAACCCGTCATTACATGGCTGAATTAGGTATTTCACGCGTTGCCGCAAATAACTATATTAATCAGTTGGAGGAGCAGGGGTGGATTGCTCGAAGTGGCCCATCTACAAGGCCAGTTTTTAGTCTTGGGTATAAAAGACATGTATCAAAACTTTATGAGATCGATAGTCTTGAGGAGGACATTGTTTGGATAAAAGACTTTAGGCCGTACTTTAATCTTTCACAAAATGTTTTGAACATTGTAAATCACGGTTTTACAGAGATGCTCAATAATGCCATTGACCACTCTGGTGGAGGTGAGGTTTTTATTTGGGCTCGTCAAACAGAAACACGTTTTACCTTGGCGATATCTGACAATGGAATTGGCATATTTGCAAAAATCGCTTCTGCTCTTAAATTGCCAGATATGCGGCAAGCTCTTTTTGAATTGTCAAAGGGCAAATTTACAACTGACCCAAGTAGACATAGTGGTGAAGGCGTATTTTTTACTTCTAGGATGTTTGATTGGTTTGAAATAAATGCAAACAATTTAGAGTTTCACCATGATAATAAATTTGAAGAGGATGTATTACACGAGGCTAAAGGGATATTTCCGGATGGTACAGTCGTATTTATGAGTATTGCTCTCAACAGTACAAGAACAACGGCTGATATATACGCAGAATACACAAATGCTCCCGATGATTTTGATTTTTCTAAAACTGTTGTACCAATGAAGTTGGCTCAATATGGGGAGGAGCATTTGGTTTCAAGATCACAAGCTAAAAGGCTGATAGCCAGATTTGACAGGTTCAAAAAGGTTGTGCTTAATTTTGATGAAGTACAGGAAATAGGTCAGGCCTTTGCGGATGAAATTTTTAGGGTTTACGCTAATAAACACCCTGACGTTGAACTAATCCCAAAAAATATGACTAAGCAAGTTGAAAAGATGTGGTTGAGAGCTGTAGCCCCAAGGATATAAGATTTTGTTATGCTCCCCACGAACTCTTTTATTGCAGATCGTGTTTATTGGTGGATGATTTCGTTTATTTAAATGTGGAGTTTATAGGATCCAATTTCGTGGATTGTGGGTTCAAATTTGCAATTGATTCATAAGTGCAAAAATTTTTTAATTAGTACCAAGCTACTTGATCTTAATAAGTTAAAAAATTCTCCAGGCTGAGTGCTGAAGAGGAGATGCTTATTAAAAGTAAAAGGAAAGCCAATATTTTGGAAAAAACCATTGGATTTATTGTGACCAACCTTTATCCAGAGTCTTTCAAAACTAGTTGAGTTGAACTAGTAATTGTTAAATTATTGAATTCATCAGAATCTCAATAGATCTGTGTCTATTGTTAAAACTCAGAAAACCTATTTAAAAGTTTGTGTCAATTAAAACACTTAATAAAAAAGTGAAATTGTTACGTTTTGCTCGAGATTGATATTGACAGTAACATTAATTACTGTCAATATAACACCATTCACTGTATTTTAAGCTGACAACACAATAAAGAAACATATGGGCTATTTTATTGAATCAAATCTAGACTTTGTCGGAAATTCCGAAGATTTGGCTAGGGTGGCAACAATTGCTGCACAAGGGCTTTTTCTACCAGGTGATCATGACAAAATTAATGAAAGATTGATTCGTTACTATGTAACTGAGGGCTTAGTAACTCGTCCTAAACGGATTGGTCGCGATGCCGAGTATGGATATCTTCAACTGTTACAGTTTTTAGCAAGTCGATTTTTGGTAGAGCAGGGTTACCCCCTTGCGAAAGTAGCACCCTATATTCAAGCATTAGAAAATAAGCAATTAGAGGACTTGGTTGTTCAGCAACATAAACCGAATCTCGCCGAGTTATTAGTTGCCGCCTATCAAACCCCATCATTAAAATTGAGGCAATCTAGGCTCTCCGATGAGAAAAAAATTAGCCCGCCAAAGCGCTCCCTTAAAGATTTTTTAGATGACGAAGAAAATGCAGAAACATTAATCCAGCATCAAAAGAAATTCTTCATTTCTGAAAACCAAGGCCAGAAGGAGAAGTCCTTACGCGAAGTGAACGCATTTAACCTAACAACGCTTGAAGTTTCGATTCAAGAAATCAATAAAAAGATGTTTCAACTCAAAGAACAGTTATATCGTCAACAAAAGGAAAGTCAGTTGGAAATGCGTCATTTACAACAGGCAATCGATCAAATTCAGTACTCAATAAGTCAAGTTCTAGAAACATCGAATCAAAGATTGTTGAACTTCATGATGGAATTCAAGAAAAATGAACAGAGACAGGCTCAAGAAATAAGCCTGCTGGCTGAGAAAATCAAATTAATAGAACAGAATTCTTTGCAAAAGAATACTCAACGCAGTGCCGGAGATGACAAATGATGAATCACCGAAGATGACCACTAGCGAAAATGAGTGCTAAGTAAAGGTGTTATCCCAATAACCCTTGTGTAACTTGAAGTAAATAAACGCTTTAGAGATTTACAGGTACCAGTAAAAAATAATTAGGTAATTAAAAATTGACTAGCAATAGTCAAGGGGATTTTTTTACCTTAAAAAGTAGTTGAAATTTCACCTCAGTAATGAAGTTATTTAAAACTCTGTAAGGAAATGAAAAGATGTCAAATCAAAATATTTTTGACGTAATCGTCAACACTCGCAAGGAAGTCATCACCAATTCAATGGATTCGCTGGATATTTTATTACGTATCCGCGCCAATGAAACAGCAAAGGCAAAGCGAACTCCACTCGCTATATCCATCGTAATTGATCGATCTGGCTCTATGTCTAATGGCAGATTAGAAGAGGCGAAGCGATGTTCCCTTGAATTACTAAATCGATTAGAAGATACCGACAAGATTTCGGTCGTTATATACGATTCAACGGTTCATGTTTTATTAGAATTAATGAATGTCAATATAGCAAAATCAATCTTACCAAACAAGCTAAGAAAAGTTGATACAGGAGGTTGTACTGATTTGCATGGCGGCTGGTTAAAAGGTGCAGAAACCTTAGCACCTTTAACAAATAACGATTATGTTTGTAGGGTCATCTTGCTCTCAGATGGTCAAGCAAATGAAGGTTTGATTAATGAAGATGCAATCGCTGCTCAAGTAAAAGACTTGGCATTAGCCGGAGTGACAACGACAACTGTTGGTATTGGTGAGGGATTCAATGAATCGCTCATGACAAAAATGGCCAACGCTGGCCAAGGCAATGCTTGGTATGGGCAGCGCGTTGAAGATCTTAAAGAATCTTTTGAAGCGGAAATTAGTTATTTAAGTCATATCATTTGGAAAAATGTCAGAGTAGAAATATCTAGAAACTTGATGCAAGTAAAAGTTCATAATGATTACATTAAAAATGAGCATCAACAGTATTGTTTACCCTCTATTGCCATTGGTTCAGAAGTTTGGTTAGCGGTATCGATTCCAATGATTGAGGTGGGGGTGCTGCAGGCGAATGGTAAAAATGTAGATTTTAATATTTGTGCGATTGATGCAGATGATGTTGAACATGCTATGACTGTTCAATTGCCAATCTTAGAGATTGTGAGCCAATCTGAATATTACCAAGCCAGTAGTAATCCGATGGTAGTGCAACGTTATCAAGAAATTGAAATTGCAGATATTCAGAAAGAGATCAATCGCTATGTGGAGCGTCGTGATTGGGTTCGTGTAGATAGCATGATGCAAAATCTACGAGAGCGAGCAAAAGATAACCCTTGGTTAGAAAATACCATCAAGTATATCCAAAAATTAGTCGATCAACGTGACTATAACTCAGCCAGCAAAGAGCTTCAATACTCTATTCGATTAATGAAAAATCGATTAACAGAGCGAGATGAACAGATGTTTGAAAATAGAAGCTTTGAAGAGAGCAAGCCACAATTCTTGAGGAGAAAATCTGCGCAAGGAAGAAACAGTCAATCACAAGAGGAATAAATGTTGCGGTTGCAACGAAGTGTGATGCGTTAAAAAATGGGAGAAGGTCTTATCAGATTAAAAAATAAGGCCTTCTAACGATACATTCTTAAGAAAAATCTTCGGATGAATAAAAAAATAATTAACTTTGACATCAACACTATAAAAATCTACCGAAACTTTTAAAGTTAAATAATGGTTTGATTTAAGCTCATTATTTGATCTTGAAGAATTTTAAAATTGAATGAATAGCTTCTGATTAAGCCCATACTATTGATACAGCATATTTAAAAATATTGAAGTCATGCTGTTATTCGTAATGCTTTGTTTAAACATGAAGAAAGTACATTAAATGCTGAACCTATATTAATACTTTTAGGTGGTATTTTGATTGATAATCAGAAATATGTTAATTAAATTAGTACTGATGATTTTTAAAAATTGAAGAATAAATGCTTAACAACATAACTCAGTTTTTTCATAGTCTTACTAGTGAAAATGAAAAAATACTAATCAATCAAAATTGCATGACATGTAAAAATTCCACTATCAATTAAAACCAATAAAAAATATAAATTTGGAAAATATATGAGCAAAAAAATGCAAATTGCATTAGGTGCAATTAAGGGCGCTTTAATTGGTGATGCCGCGGGCTCTGTGATGGAGTTTAAGTTTTTAGATCGTCTCCCCAATGACTCAGATGTCGTTAATGCACTTTCTTTAAATGGGGGAGGAGTCTTTAGACTTGCCCCCGGACAAATTACAGATGATGGGGAGTTAACGCTCAGCCTTTTGAATTCATTGCGGCAACATCATGGAATATATGTTTCCGATATCGTTGCACATCATTACCTGATGTGGATTGATTCAAAACCATTTGATGTGGGTCGGGCAATTAGTGCTGCTCTTTATGTGCACAAAGATCAAAGAAAAATTGATGGATTAGCTAGCGCCCTGCAAAAGCGAGCACTCCAATTTAATTCTGACTCCAAGGCAAATGGTTGTTTAATGAGAGCAACTCCATTGGGAGTGGCGGCATTTAATATGACAATAGAGAATGCCATCAAAATGGTTAAGACAGATGTCAGAATGACCCATCCTCATCTTGATTGTCAGGATGCAACTGTGGCCTATGTTTTGGCGATTCGCCATCTGATGTTTTTTCCTGAGGATCATCTCGGAGCGGTAACCGTAGCCAAGGACTATTTAACAGATAACAATCCTGATGTGAAATCTTGGTTAGATGCAGCGCTTGAAGGAAACTTACCGCAAGCATTTCCTCTGGATGGATTTATTAAAAATGCATTTTCTTATGCTTTTTATCATCTCTCTCAAAACGCTGCCTATGAATTTGCTCTTGCAGATACTCTAAAGCGTGGAGGAGATACAGATACTAATGCCTGTATTGTTGGCGGTTTGATAGGAGCACTTCGGGGGATTAAACAAATTCCATCTGAGATGGTCGAAAAGTTAGTGAACTGTGATGTGAAAACAGGGCTAAAGCCAAGAGGTGACAATTTTCATCCGAAAAACGTACAATCCTGGTTACATTTCGTCCCGACAGAAGAGAGCTGAAGATGAAGTTGTAAGATGTTTTCATCAGCAAAAAAGGGACTCAATAGAGTCCCTTTGTGTTTGAGGCAATATTAGTAACTACCTGGAATGATACCTGGTGGCAAGCTATAACAGTAATCAGAGATATCCGATGGTTTAGTCACCCACACACGGTCGATATTTGGATGGTTTAAGCAATGCTTTAATGCCAAACGAAGATTACGTAATCTAAAGGGTTGACCAAATACGTATGGGTGAATGGAGATATTCATCACTAGAGGATGAGCAATACATTGCTCGATCATTTCATCAAACTGATCAACAATCATGTCACAAAAATCAGTCGCATCTTGTTTACGATGAATAATAACCTGAGAGTCATTCAGTTCAATTGGATACGGAATTGATAGGATGGGGCCACTTCTTGTCTTGATCCAAATGGGTTGATCATCCATTGGCCAGTCCATTAAATACTGAAACCCCGCCTCCTTTAGCAAGTCTGGGGTAAAAGATGTTTCATAGGCACCTGCCCCCATCCAACCTTTGGGAGCGACACCTTCATGCTTGATAAAAGTATCGACGACTTCTTGAATAATTCTTTGTTCATCGGCTTGCCACATTCCACGGAGATTTTCCGCGTTAGTGCGACCATGCGCGACAAATTCATCACCACGATTACGAATAGCTGTCATGACCTGAGGTGCATATTCATATAACAAACTATTTACGTTGTGTCCGACTGGAATGCCAAGTTCATCAAATAATTCGAAGAAACGCCAAATACCAATGCGGTTCCCATAGTCACGCCATGAATAATTTCGATGGGTTTGTGGCTCACCTGTTTTGGCTGGATCATGTCCAAGGCCCGCACCAAATGCAAAGCATTCCACATTCGTAGTGATCGTAAAAGCTAAACGCTTCCCACCTGGCCAACTATAGTCTTTGCGCTCAGTGAGTGGAACATAATCGTAACGATTGTGTTTAGGTAAGAGTGGTAATGAATTCATAACATCCTTTTAATCAATTTGGGCACCTGAAATTTTTACAGCTTTGGCCATTTTAAGGCTTTCTTCGGCCATTTGATGGCTAAACTCAGTTGGTGTATTCGTGATGGGATCTGCGCCAAGATTAGTGAAAATTTGTTTCATTTCTGGACTATGTACAGCATTGGCAAAGATACCATTAATTTTCTTCACCAAATCCGCTGGCATTCCCTTAGGGCCAATGACTCCATTATATAAAACGAAATCGTAGCCGCTTAAACCTGCTTCAGAAAGAGTTGGAACGTCTGGGTTTGAACTAATTCTCTTTAGAGTAGTTACTCCAAGACCTGTTAGTTTCTTACTTTGTACTAAGGTAATGGCTGGCGGCATACTAGAGAAAGTAAAGGCTACATCACCAGCTAAAACAGCTTGCGTAGAAGCTGAACTACCTTTAAATGGCACATGTACCGGTTGAATACCAACCATGCGATTAAAAGTTTCCGCTGCCAAATGAGTAACCGCACCGTTACCTGAAGAGGAATAAGACAAAGAATCCGATTTTTGTTTTGCTAAGGCAATAAACTCTTTTAAGTTATTTACTTTCAAACTGGGATTAGTAACCAACATCAGTGGCGTGGAGGCAACCAGAGTGATCGGCGAAAAATCTTTAAGCGTATCGTAGGACAATTTTTTATACAAACTCGCATTAATTGCATGGGTCGTCATATCTTGTAAAAAAATCGTATACCCGTCCGGGGATGCTTTACTAACAAAGTCAGCAGCAATCGTAGTACCCGCACCAGGTTTGTTTTCCACAATGACAGCTTGACCCGTTTGTTCTGTAATTTTTGCAGACAAGGCTCTAGCAATTACATCAGAAATACCACCCGTTGCAAATCCGACAATTAAACGAATGGGCTTAGATGGATAAGCTGAAACCTCTTCTGCTGAGCAGGGGTTCAACGTCATTAAACCAAGTGTTGTCAAAAAGATGGCTGGTAACTTACTAAAGTAATTTGACATTTTTTTCCTTAATTTGATTCATGTAGATAGTTGCTAGTTGGTTTGCACTTAGTACTGAAATTTACAGTATCTTCTGATTTTTGGGTAATGTCTCTAGGGTCAACGAGCATATTTGGGTGCATCTGAAATTTAAATTGGTGATAGCACCCTATATTTGCACCGAATTGGTGAATGATGAGATAGGGTAGTTGTGTTTACCTGTTCGCTCACGCTTTGGTCAGTACTATTACCAATTGCTGAGGCGGGGCACGGGGAGTACATTCAAAAAATAATAAGGAGACAAAGATGACCCGTTTAATAGTTAATGGTCGTACGATTGAGGTAAATACGGAGCCAGATACCCCCTTGCTGTGGATCCTGCGTGAACAAATTGGTTTAACTGGAACTAAATTTGGATGCGGCATTGCGCAATGTGGTGCATGTTCCGTTCATCTGAATGGTCAGTTAATGCGTTCGTGCATTTATAAAATGTCGATGCTCAAAGATGGCGATCAGGTTACCACGATAGAAGGTCTCTCAGAAAGTGCCTCTCATCCTGTCCAAAAAGCTTGGGCTGAGATCGATGTCCCTCAATGTGGTTATTGTCAGTCAGGCCAAATTATGGCGGCAGCTGCATTGTTAAAAAATAAACCGAATCCGAGTGATGAAGACATTGACAATCAAATGACGAACATTTGTCGATGCGGCACTTACCAACGAATTCGTCAAGCAATTCATACGGCGGTAGGTCTCGCAAAAAAAGATAAACAGGCTTAGGAGACTTTCATGACAATCCCAAAAGATTTAGAAAAAGGGCCTGAAGTGCAAAATCTGCCCCGCAGAAAATTTATTAAAAATTCAACCGTCCTAACCGCAGGATTTGCCTTTGGTTTTCAAATTCCTTTTGCATCAGATGCAAAAGATACCGCACTTGAAGTGAATGCCTGGGTAGTGATTGAACCCGATGATACTTGTATCATTCGGATTGCAAGAGTGGAAATGGGGCAAGGAACTTTAACGGGTTTAGCCCAACTCGTGGCCGAAGAACTCGATTGCGACTGGCAAAAAGTAAAAACAGAAAAAGTATCCTCTAATGAAAATTTAAGCAGAAAAAATGTCTGGGGCGATATGTTGACCGTTGGTAGTTTTGGTCTTCGTTTCTCACAAGATTATGTTCGTCGAGGGGGTGCCACGGCCAGAGCCCTCCTGCTGCAAGCAGCTGCCAACGAATGGCAAGTGCCAGTTTCCGAACTAACTGTCACTGAGGGGATTATTCGTCATCCCTTTTCAGGGAAAAGTACCAGTTATGGCAAGGTTGCACAAGCAGCTGCAAAATTAACCCCACCTGACGCCAAAACAATTGCATTGAAAAACCCTAAGGACTGGAAAATTGTTGGGCAGCCTCTAAAGCGTTTGGATACTAAAGATAAATTAGACGGCAGTAAAATTTATGCCGTTGATGTGCAATTACCTGGAATGTTAAATGCCATTTACATTTCGGCCCCCGTTTTCGGTACAAAAATTAATTCTTTTGATTCTGCTGAGGCATTCAAGATGCCTGGTGTTAAAAAAATTACTCAAATCAACAACGAAGCCTTTGCCGTCATCGCAGACACTTGGTGGCACGCTAAAGTTGCCAGTGAAAAAGTCAAAGTGACATGGGATGAATCGAATTTAGGTCTGACTAGCGATTCTGTGATTCACGCATACTTAGAAAATGGACTTACATCAAACGAAGGTGTTTACGTTTTCCGAAATGATGGTAATGTCGAAAATGATTTATCAAGGGCTGTTAAAAAAGTAGAAGCTACTTATTCAGCACCTTTTTTAGCGCACGCTACCATGGAGCCTATGAATTGTGTCGCTAAAGTTACCGCCAATAGAGCTGAGATTTGGGTTCCTACGCAAGACCCCCAAGGAGCACAATTGGCGATGTCTAAAACGTTGGGCTTACCCTTGGATCAATGTATTGTGAATCGCTATGATCCAGGCGGAGGATTTGGCAGGCGTGGCCGGGTCTCAGATTATGTAATTAGTGCTCTGGAAATCGCTAAAGAAATGCCGGGGATTCCGATTAAGATGATCTGGACTCGGGAAGAAGATATGACTCATGGTCAATATCGTCCAATCACTCAAGCAAAGTTATCAGCGGGTTTAGATGATAAAAATAATCTAACTAGCTTAAAGATTCGTATCTCCGGCCAATCTATTTTTGCTTGGCGTAATCCGACTGCGAATATGACGGGATTTAAGGATGATTTTCAGTTGCAAGGATTGCATGGCGACCCTAAGAGCGATCAACAACTTTGCTATAAACCGCCCCATGTAAAAGTTGAATGGGCAATGAGAAATACTCATGTGCCAGTCGGTACTTGGCGGGGTGTTAACGTCCCACAAAATTCATTTTATGTTGAGGCGTTTATGGAGGAGGTTGCTAAAGCCGCTAAGATGGATTCTTATGCGTTTAGAAAGTCTTTAACCCATCATCCCAAACAACTAGCAACGCTTCAATTGGCAGCTGAAAAAGCCAATTGGGGAAAACCTCTACCTAAAGGTGTCTACCGTGGCATTAGTCAATTCATGAGCTATGGTACTCACTCAGCTTCAGTAGTTGAGCTATCCGTTGATAAAAAAGGTCAAGTCAAAGTTCACCGTGTCGTTTTAGTGGTTGATTGTGGCTATGCGGTCAATCCTGGACAAATTGAAGCACAAGTTGAAGGTTCAATAGTCTATGGTTTGAGTGCTGCAATGTGGGGGGAGTGCACCATAGAGCGTGGTCGTGTAAAACAAAAGAATTTTGATACTTATCGTGTCTTAAGACTGGCAGAGATGCCTAAAGTTGAAACCTATATTCACTCGACGGGAGATAAAATTTGGGGAGGAATTGGTGAACCTACCATTGCGGTAGTAGCACCAGCTGTAGTAAAT
Organism: Polynucleobacter kasalickyi; assembly: GCF_900176405.1. Classification (GTDB taxonomy): domain Bacteria; phylum Pseudomonadota; class Gammaproteobacteria; order Burkholderiales; family Burkholderiaceae; genus Polynucleobacter; species Polynucleobacter kasalickyi. Next base: position 37,006 of record NZ_FWXJ01000004.1, read on the forward strand.
GCAATTTACGCAGCAACTGGAAAACCGATTCGTGATTTACCGATTAAAAACAACCCACTCATTTAAATAATAAATAAGCTGCGCTGCTTCTATGAATTTACAGCAATTAAGATACTTGTGCGCAGTGGTTGAAACCAAGTTTAATGTCTCGAAAGCCGCTGAGAGACTTTTCACTTCTCAACCAGGCATCAGTAAACAAATACAACTTTTAGAGGGAGAGTTGGGCGTTTTATTGCTAGTTCGAAAAGGTAACCGCATCATCGGCTTAACGCCTCCAGGTGAAGAGGTTTATGCTGTGGCCCAAAGGATGTTAAGTGATGCCCTGAACTTAAAAAGAATCGGCGAAGAATTTTCAGCGAAGAACGAAGGTTCACTGGTTGTTGCTACCACCCATTTGCATGCTGGCTATGTACTCCCCAAAATCATTAAAAAATTCAGTGAAATGTATCCACAGGTCAGTGTCAATTTAAGACAATCTGATCCCCATCAAATAGCTCACTGGATTTGTTCTGGTGAAGCAGATATTGGTATTAGTGCCACCTTTGATGAAAGTCCTGAAGAGCTCATTTTATTTCCTTACTCAACGATTGAACGTTCGATCTTAGTACCGGAGGGTCATCCCTTATCTCAGCTAAAAAAAATCACTCTGGAGAAAATCGCACAATATCCAATTATTTCTTTAGACGCTAATTTTGCTGGTGGTTCAGGAATCAAACAGGTTTTTGAACGGCATCATTTAAAACCCAATTTTGTCCTAAGTGCCACAGATACAGATGTCATTAAAACCTATGTAGAAATTGGTCATGGTATTGCCATTATTCCCACGACAGCCTATGACACTATTCGTGATAGTGGCTTAGTCATTTTGGATGCTAGTGAATTGTTTCCAGCGATTCCAATTTTTATTCAAGTGAGAAGTGGTAAATACCTACGGCATTTTATGGAAGAGTTTATTACGATGGTTTGCCCTAATTGGAATGGTGAGCATCTTAATGGGGTTCTTTATAACGAGAAGTAATGTATCAGAATGAAAAGTTCTTTTTCGGTTGATAGATAAAAAGATATGATTTGAAAGAATAATTCAGGAGACTTTATGAAAGATGCATCTTATTTAATTAATCTTCTCACGAAGAAAGTCGTTTTGATTTTGTGCATGACGTCTTTCATTGCTGTAGCGCAAAATTTTCCAGAAAAGCCGCTGCGGGTGATTGTTGGACCGGGACCTGACAGTCTAGCAAGGATTACTGGGGAGAAAATTGCGGAGGACTGGGGGCAGGCTGTCGTAGTTGAGGCCAAACCAGCTGCCGGAGGTATCGTTGCAGGAGATAGTGTTGCAAAGTCATCCCCTGATGGCTATACCTTACTCTTAAGCACAGGTTCATTCACGATTAATAGTGTTTTGCAACCCAAAATGCCTTACGATTTTCAAAATGATTTAGCCCCTGTAAGTTTGTTGGCTACATTACCCTTTGTCTTAGTTGTTAATGCATCATCCCCCATCAAGTCCTTGAAAGAGTTAATTGCTAGTGCCAAAACACAGCCAGGCAAATTAAACTATGCCTCTTCAGGGAGTGGCACTCCAGCCCATTTGGCCGGAGAAATGTTGAAGCAAATGGCGGGTATTGATATTTTGCACATTCCCTATAAAAGTGCTGCGGCTGGCGTTACAGATTTGTTAGGTGGGCAAGTTAATTTTATGTTTGTACCAGCACCATCTGCATTACCATTTATAAAGTCTAATCAATTAAAGGCTTTAGCAGTTAGTAGTCCTAAAAGATATTCTGTTTTACCAGAACTTCCAACGGTGGCAGAAGAAGGCTACCCAAGTTTTGCGATTGTGGGTTGGAATGGGATTCATGTACCAGCAAAAACCCCGAAAAATATCATCGAAAAACTCAATAAAGAGTTTGTTAAAGTAATGCACCAAAAAGAGGTGCAAGTTAAAGCAATCGCAGCAGGCTTTGAGCCAATGGGTAGTTCTGTAGAAGAGTTTTCCCAATTTGTTAAAAGTGATATTAGCCGCTCAAGTGAAGTCATTAAAACTGGCAACATTCAACCTTTTTAAGAAAATTTAAAATGACAATTAAGATGCGCCCCATTAGACGCATAGTAACGGGCAATGATGAGCAAGGCTTATCTGGGGTTCTTTACGATAGTTATGCACCGAATGTGAATGTTGGAACGATTGCTGCTAGTGCAGGCATGACGGACATCTGGGTTTATGAAAATTTGCCTGCAATTGTAGATGGAGCCCGCGATGATGGTAATTTACCTTTTTCATTTGATCCACCTGCTAATGGTGGACATTTACGAATTGTTCAATCGGCAAGTAAACCAGAGAATTATGATCCTGCTCTAGATACTACGGCGGTCCCTTTGCATGAACCTAGACTCAGAAAAAATGGTCACACCTGGGATCGTGGTGGGCAAAATGCCTATAGTTCACCGATTCATCAATCAGCAACGATTGATTATGGTGTTTTATTAAGTGGTAAACGGACTTTAATTTTAGATGATGGCCATCGCGAGTTGTTGCCTGGGGATGTTGTCGTTCAACTCGCCAATTGGCATGGATGGACCAATCCTAGTGATACAAGTTTAATGGCATTCATCATGATGGGTGGCGTCGGCAAACCAAAGAAAGAGGAAGTTTGAGATGGTACGAAGAATCGTAACAATCGATAATGATCAAGATCGATCTTTTGCTTTAGCAGATGATCATCTCCAGAATCCTTTATTAGACCCCGCGCGACCAGGGTTTTTTAGACAAAAAATTTGGTTAACTGACTCTAGTCCAGCGGTTATTCATGATCTTGCATGGATTGATGATGTGCCGGAATTGCTTGAACCTTTAGCTGGCGGCAGTATTTTTCATATTTATCAATTTCCACCTGATAGGGTATGGTTAGAGAATATTGACGCCAAAAAAATTGCAAGTTTCTATAAGTCGGTGAACGCCGAACATGCTATGCAGACGGAGCAGAATTTACATCCCTATTTACAAAAGACACAAACTTTAGACCTTTGTGTCATTTTAAAAGGTGAAATCAGTCTCATCTTAGATAAGGAAACTGTTGTATTGCATGAGGGAGATACGGTGGTTCAAAGAGCAACGCGCCATGCCTGGAGCAATCACTCTTCAACACCCTGTGTAATCGCTATTTCATCGCATTGCGCGAAATAAACAGTTAGATAGTCACTCGATAGATACAACGATCGCTACTCGTAATATAGAGTAAGTTCGGATTTGTTTGACTGAAGGTGATTCGTTGTGGAACACCATGGTGAAATGGAATACCCTCTATCAGATTGCCATCTTGGGAAAAGATATAGATGGCTGGTGTCATACCGGACTCTAAATCTCCAGCACTAGCGAAGATATTGCCAACTTGATCTTTGCATAGGCCATGAATTCCACCATGGATAAGTTTCCCATCACTGCCAAAGCTATGTAAAACCCGATATTTTCCTAACTCGCCATTTGCTAGGATAGGATAAGCTCTCAACTCTCTATTTTTTGAAACAGTACTGGGATTTTCAGAAACATAAAGGGTTTTCTCATCTGTTGATAAGAGAATCGCTTTAGGAACTTCAGTATCAAAACTCATTCTTCGAATCGTCCAATGACCAATCTGATCTTTCTCTAGACGCATAATGGATGCGTGCGGCAATGGCGGAAAAATTTGTGGACCAAATGCTTGTGTACCACTATGTGGGTCAGAAAACCAAACGCGATTTTTTGAGTCGATCGACAAATCATAAGGATGGTTATGAATTAATCCTTCAAAACGCGTTGCGGTAACATTCGCGCTACCATTCGGTTGTAATTGGATAATCCTTCGACCACCTTCTTGACAAACAAAAATACTACCATCCTTGGCTAGTGCCATCCCGTTCATGCGCCCAGTATAGGCTCGAAACGTATTGGTGGAATTTGTGCTTGGATGCCACTGTTGTAGAAGTAGTTCATCCATTAAGCTAAATAAAAGGGTATCTTCATACCAAAGAATCCCACCTAAGTTGCTATTAAATGGCCCTGCTATTTTTTCAAATGTACGATTCATAGTTTATTGTTCCTACCAAGTTTCAATGCCAGCAACTTTTAAACGCGTACGATATACATTGTTAAAAGTTGTTACGTACAAAGACTGCCAATCGCTGTCTCCCCAGGCCATATTGGTACAGTGGCCATGAATCTTTAATTTTCCTAATAGTTTGCCAGCAGGACTAATCACATGAATTCCACCTGGTCCAGTACAGTAAACATTTCCTAGACTGTCCACTTTCATTCCATCGGCTACCCCATCTTCATCACCTGAAAGTTGGTAAAACAATTTACCTGGCCCCATGCTGCCATCAGCCTTTACTTCAAAAGATCTAATTTGAGCAAGTTTGGTGTCATTCACATAGAGTAATTTTTCATCTGGAGAAAATGCTAATCCATTTGGATAAGTACAGTCCTCGATTGCGAGACTTACTACCTGGCCATCTGGAGATAGTCGGAACACTCCTTGAAAATCAAGGTAACGTTGGACGTCTTGAGCAACCATCCCAGGGATCACGAGACCACCAGCAGAATCTGTCCAATAGATGGAGCCGTCGGATTTCACGACAATATCATTCGGACTATTAAATTTCTTGCCATCATAATGTGAGGCAACTGTAGAAATTCTGCCATCAGTTTCAAAACGAAGTATTTGACGATTACACCAGCCAGCGACTAATAAACGTCCCTGTAGATCAAAGGTCATACCGTTCATATGACCAGACGGATTTAATACGATTTCTTTACCAACACCAGGCTTCCATTTCCAAACCTTACTGCCGATGATGTCCACGAAATATAGTTGTTGAGTTCTTTTGTCCCAAACAGGACCCTCGGCAAAAGTGAATCCCTGAGCAATATTATCTAAGGTCGGGTGGGGATCAATAATATCTAAAAATTCAGGGGAGCAAATTTCAATATCCATAGGTATCCTTTGGTGTCCAGGCTTTTTTAGCAAATGCTTGTACATCACTAATAACATCAATCACAACAGGTTTATTAAGAGTAAAGGCGTGTTGTAAAGTTTCTTCTAGTACATTTGGATCAGTAACTCGAATACCTACACAGCCTAAAGATTGCGCTAACTCGGCAAAATTAATCGTTTCAAATTGCCATAATGCTTTCAAGTCTGCATTACTCGCTGCTTCCTTACTTCCGTACGCACTATCCCATAAGGGAATTTCTTGGTTGAGGGCACCATTATTGTTGACGACAACAACGAGATTGATGTTGAATCTAGCAGCTGTCTCCAACTCCGCAATATGATAGTAAAAAGCACCATCGCCAGTGAAACAAACGACTGTTTGATCGGGCAGTGCACATTGCACGCCCATGGCTCCTGGGAATCCCCAGCCCATCGATCCAGCACAACGTATATAGGATTGAGTAGCGTGTTGAAGTTGCACCATCGCACCTGTCCACATCCCAGAATGTCCAGTATCCGAAACAACGACACCATCTTTTGGCAAAGTATTAGAAATTGCCTGACAAATACGTTCTGGTCGAATGGGAGTATTATTCGAATTTAATAATGCAGAAAAATCATCGCGCCATTTTTTTACTAAAGATTGGGTATGTTCCACCCAAGGGGCGAAGCTTTTAATGCTGGAACTAGAAAATTTTGGACCATTTAAATAGTCGATTAACTGTTGTAAAACAGCCTTTGCATCGCCATTCAACGATACTGAGTTAGGGTAGTTGCGGCCTAGTTCAACCCCTTCAATGTCGAGTTGAATAACTGGAGTTCCGGTTGGTGGAACGGCCCAATCGACCGTAGTTTGACCACCGGTTTTACTACCGATAAAAAACACTAAATCTGCTTCACAAACTGCTTTGTTGGCACATTCTCTAGAGTAGGATCCAACCACACCAACTGATAATGGATGACTATCAGGAATAACTGCTTTGCCGTTAAGTGAACAAGCGACTGGAATACCAAATTGCTCAGCGAAGGCAATTAACTCTGCTTGTGCCCCAGAGGAGATGACACCACCACCAGCAACAATAATGGGTTTAGAGACTTTTTGTAGGAGTTCTATACTTGCTGCAATATCTTCATCAGAGGCTTTGGGACGAAAGGCAGGAGTTTTAGAAAATCTTTTTTCTGTTAGTGGATTGAAATCGCTTGTGCCATTCGCAATTTGACCATGAGGTCCTTTAATCTGTAAATGGACGGGGCCAGGTGTGCCTGAAGTTGCACTTCTGAAGGCTTGACGAATTAAATCGGGCATTCTAGAAATGTCGTCAATTCGGGCATTAAATTTAGTTACGCTATCAAATTGACTAAAGTCTTCAACTTCTTGATAGCCATTTTTATAATGCGCATTGGTTGGAGGCCCACCTGTAATAGCAATCAGAGGTGCTGATGCCATATAAGCATCGCGTAGGCCAGCTGCAAGATTGGAGCCACCAATTTGTTGTGACATGCAAATACCTGGTTTACCACTTGCTCTTGCATAGCCATCGGCCATATAGGCAGCTGATTTTTCGCCATGGGTCATGACGCGTTTGATACCCATGTTTTCCATTTCGGCGAGCCCACCTAGCATAATCGCTGGGATATAAAAAACATGGCTTACATCGTAATCTCTTAGCATCTCAGCAAATAAGCGTGAGCCTGTCATTTGCGTCATTTTGACTCCTAAAAATAGTTATGCTTCAATCATACTAAAATTGAATTTATAGGTATAGGAACTCTTAGTTATAGAACTATATTTGTTGAATATGGTTCTATGCTAACTAATGAATCAGCTATTTTTGCCATGATAATATAAGGTATTAAAAAATTATTAGGAGATAGCAATTCATGAAGTTAATGGATATTGCCAAAGTGATTCGTAGTAAAAATGCAGGTCCTCGATGCACTACTTTAGATATTATGTTTGCTAATGCAGAAGACTTTGAGCGTGCTTGTTCTAGTAAAAATTTGAGCAAAAAATCGATATCTGAACTATATGGTGTTGAGGAAGGTCAAATTAAAGAAATTCAATACCCTATTTCAAATGCAATTAAATTTAGCATACCGCGTAAAGTTACAGCCGGCGATCCTGGCGACAAGGATGTGTATGGAGCTCAACAACATGCCAGATTATTTCATCTTGAGATTGATTAATTTTTATCTAGAATGAATTTCTAAATAACTGGAAAGTAAATATGAGTGCTACTGGAAAATTAATTCAAGAATTTGCTGGCAGACCAGCTTATCGGCCCTTAAAAATTGTAGGTGCTTCTGGTCAATTAGGCTATGGCATTCCCACACCGGCCTTTCAACGAGGTCTTGATAACTGTCCTGATCTCATTGGTTGCGATATGGGCTCTATCGATATTGGTCCTTATTATTTGGGTAGTGGTCAAATGGCGACTGCGAGAGAGTCAACTAAAAGAGACTTGCGAAAAGTTCTTCTTGGAGCAAGAAAGCTCGATATCCCATTGATCATTGGATCGGCTGGATCAGCTGGTGCTAAGCCACACTTAGATCAAACAATTGAATTAGTTCGTGAAATTGCCAAAGAAGAAGGGCTCTCTTTTCGACTAGCCATCATTCCTGGGGATATTCCTAAATCAATCGTGGAAAGAAGTATTTTGCGCCGTGAAATTATTGGTGTTGATGGCATGCCTGATTTATCAATAGAGGAATTAACGCTCACTACCAACTTAGTTGGTCAAATGGGCTTAACCGATTTTCAAACAGCACTTGAATTAGATGTCGACGTATTGATTGCAGGTCGTGCATGTGATACGGCTATTTTTTCAGCCTTACCCGTTTTACTTGGGTTTGATATTGGTCTTTCCATTCATATGGCAAAAATAATCGAATGTGCTTCTTTATGTTGTACGCCTGGTGGAAGGGACTCAATTTTAGCCACATTAGATAAAGACTATTTTGAACTTGAAAGTATGGCGCCTCAGCGTAAAGCTCTACCAATATCGATAGCTGCACATAGTCTTTATGAACAAAATGACCCTTTTACAATCATTGAGCCTGAAGGCTATGTCGATTTACATTTAGCAAAATATGAACAAATTTCAGATCGTTCCAGCAGAATTAGTGGCGCAAAGTGGGTAGAGGCAAAGAAAAAAACGATTAAGCTAGAAGGCTCCTCAAAAGTGGGTGAACGTGCTGTTTTATTATGTGGTGCTGCTGATCCGAAGTTTATTGCGAATCAGGAGATGATTCTTCATGAAGTTGAAAAAATTGTTGAGGAATTGGTTTGCGAGGATACGCCCAAAGACTATCAACTTTACCCAAGAATTTATGGAATCAATGGTGTCACCGATCGACCTCTTCAAGCATCGGTTCCAGATGAAGTCTTTTTAATGATTGAATGTATCGCTCCAACTTTGGAAAGGGCATCTGAAGTAGTTCGTACTACCAAACAATATTTACTTCATTACGGCTATCCTAATCGCCTATCAACGGGAGGAAATATTGCCTTCCCATTTACACCACCAGAAATATCCGTTGGTACAGCCTATAAATTTAATGTTTACCATATTATTGATATTCATGGTGATGAAAATTTGTTTCAACCTACTGTCATTGAATTGTGACAGCAATAGGATGTTTATTCTGCCTTAATGCTGTTTTCTTTGATCAGCTTGGTATACATCGCCAGTTCCGATTTAATTTGTGCTGAGAACTCCTCGGGAGTATTGCCGATGAGTTCGTTACCCCCGTCATTTACTAATCGCTTAATGACCTCAGGATTTTTTATAACTTTAGCGATTTCCGTTTGTAATTTTTGGATAATCAATGGGTCTGTTTTTGCTGGAGCAAACATTCCCTGGAATTGACTAATGTCATAGTCCTTAAAACCCAACTCAGCTAAGGTTGGTACATTAGGCAGATTGGTTGCTCTTTTGGCACTAGTAACTGCAAAGACCCTCATTTTGTTGCTTTTGATCATAGGTAGGGCTGTCACAACAGCTTCAAATGTAAACGATAATTGACCACCCAAAAAGTCAGTCCATATAGCAGCACCCCCTTTATAGGGTACATGAATTAGTTTTGTGCCGGAGACTTGTTCTAACCGAACGCCTGCTAAATGACCACCTCCTCCAATCCCTGTCGAGCCATAACTAATGGTTTCTGGAGCATTTTTCGCAACATTGATGAGATCTTTCATATCCTTAATAGGTGATTCTTGTCGAACAGCAACGGCATATTGAAATACGGTTAGGTTACTCACTGGTGCTAGATCTTTAACTGGGTCATAGGTCATTTGTGGATAAAGTGCCGGCGCTATGACGATTGGTCCGCTAGCCGCAACAACTAGGGTATAGCCATCGGGTGGAGCTTTAGCCACCATAGCAGTTCCGATCATGCCATTAGCACCAGGGTAGTTTTCTACCACAATCGATTGACCAAGATTTTCTGAGAGTTTTTGACAAATGACGCGAGCGGTTATGTCCGCAGCCCCACCAGCAACATAAGGAACAATTACTTTGATCGTACGATTAGGGTAATTGGACTGCGCAAAAAGATTGAATGATAAATTACTAAGTAGTAATAATAAGATGAATTTATAAATCATCATGTCTCCAATGTAATAATAATTACTTCAATATTAAACGCTAAACTTCAACAAATCAAATGAGGAATGAATCGTGAACCAACGCTGGAAGGTGAGGCCCGAAGGGTCAAATTGGGGAGACTTTGGAGAAGATGATCCCTATGGGCGCATTAATTTAGTTACCCCTGAGAAACGTCTTGCAGCAATCAAGGAAGTGATAACTGGGATCACTTTTTGCCTAAGTCTGCCTTTAGATCGGCCTGGTGGAATGGTTTTAAATGATCATCGCAAGGCTCCAGAATTTCATCAGGTTTTTAGACACGGCCATAAAGTATTTAACTTAGAAATGGAAAAGTTTGATCAACGCATCGTCGATGTAAGTTCAGATGAGGCGGTCATGCTATATAGTCAATATTCAACACAATGGGACGCTCTTGCTCACAAAGGTTCTCAGTTCGATGTGGATGGTAATGGCATAAAGAAGAAAGTTTTTTATAACGGTTGGCAAATCGTTGATGACAATAACCAAGGAACACAAGGAGAACTCGGGGCTTATCATCTCTCTATTGCGAATTTGGCTGAGAAAACAGTGCAGGGTAGAGGAGTGATGATTGATTTTCAAAAGCACTTTGGTTACGAAAGAGTTTTTGTAAACTTTGCAATGCTTCAAGATATCTTTAAAAAGGATAATATCGTTGTTGAGGAAGGTGATATTGTTTGTTTAAATACGGGGTTGGGTGAGTTAATCATGAATAGTCCAGCTAGTGGTCCAGATCCCTCCATTAAAACAGCTTGTGCCGTTTTGGATGGTGCTGATCCGCAAATTTTGCAGTGGATTACTGATAGTGGTCTAGTGGCAATTGCCTCTGATAATCTTGCCATAGAGTCTTCATCCACTCTTGGTATTCGTCACCATATTGGCGATTGTGGTTCGATGTTGCCAATTCATGAGCACTGTTTATTTAAATTGGGGATTCATTTAGGAGAACTATGGTACCTAACAGAGTTAGCCAATTATTTAAAGGAACATCAACGCTCTAGGTTTTTATTAACAGCTCCACCGCTTCGTCTGCCAGGTGCTGCCGGTTCCCCCGTCACCCCAATTGCGACAGTTTAAGTGACGGATGGTTTAAACAGGATTACTGAATTGGTAAAGTTGAGCTGGATTCTTGACTAGAATTTTTTGCATCAAGGTTTCGCTTTCAGTCCAATCGATCAGTAAGTTGGCAAGATGACCATCATTGGCTAGCATGTTTTTTGCGCTAACATGTGGCCAATCGGTGCCCCACACAAGTCGATCAGGCATGATTTTCATCATCTGTTGTGCAATTAGAGCGACATCGCGATGTAAGGGGAAGTCAGCTGATGAGAAATAGTTTGCTGATAACTTAGCCCACACATGATCATATGAAAATAATCGCATTAAAGCATGATAGCCTTCTGAATCTTTACCAAGAGAAGCATCTACACAACCATAATGATCAATCACTATTGGTATCGGTAGTCTAACTAATTCGTCAATAATTTCTGGTTGATTACGCACATTCACAAAAAACTGTAGATGCCAATTCATTTCCTTCAATCTTGGCGCAAGTACTCTAGCATCTTCCAGAGTTAATCCTGATGTTGCAGAGGCCGTGTTGACGCGTATGCCACGAAAGCCTAAATCATGAAGTCTGAATAATTCTTGATCGGAAATGGCAGAATTCACAACAGCAACTGCTCTTAACTCAAATAATCTGGATTGAAGCGCTTCTTCAATCAACAGATTATTCGTACCATAAACACTTGGTTGTACTAAAACTGCGCGCTCACAACCAATTTTTTTTAACATCTTAATGTAGTCTTCTAGAGGATTAAGATGTGGAATAAAGTGGGTCTCCGCCTTCATTGGATATTGATGAAGTGGCCCAAAAATATGGGCGTGGCTATCACATGATAACTTTGGGAATTGTTTTTTAGGTTCCCAAGTATCTGCTATTGGCGGCGCTACATTTGGTTCTAATGCCATGACTTTAACTTGCTTGTCTTTTTTCTACAGTATTTGCTTCAATTTCGTAAAATTCTGTCAGGCTGATGATGTCTTCCACATCCTGACGCGCCGTCACAAATTCAGCATTCGATAAACCTGTATATTGTCCAGTCTCACGTAGCTCACTTAACATTTGCTTCATAAAGTGAAATGCACTACACAACACTACTTGGGCTTCAATACAAGCAACATATCCCATTTCAATGAGTTCTTGACGACTAAACAAAGGTCTACCATCTCGATTGCCACGACTTTGTACATAAATCAGCGGGATTTTGCAGCGTTTGGGTGCTTGAACTGCATCATCTAAATTTCGAGGAAATAACAAACCCAAATCTGCCCCTACATCAGCTGCTGCGTTAATTCGAAAAACTGCTTCGTCTAAGCCCGCTGAGCGACAAGTATCTGTCCTTGCAATAATTACAAAATTTGGATCTAACCGATCTCTTTCTTTACAAGCGTAAGAAATTTTTTCGATATATTCTTCTCTAGAAATTCCATGAACAACGTACTTGTGATAATGTGCGCGCTTTGGAAATACTTGGTCTTCTATGTGGATACCAGCTACCCCGGCACGAATAAATTCACTAACGGTTCGCATGGTATGAAGTGAATCACCCCAGCCTGCCCCAGCGTCTGCGATGAGCGGAATATTGACTTTGCCAGTAATGTCTTGAGCCATTTTGACTTGTTCGGTCATTGTCATTAAAGGCTCAGTAATTGCTGACGCAGCTCCAGAGACATAGCCTCCAATAAATACTGCTTCGAATCCAAGTGACTCAACTAGTCTTCCTTGTAATGGATCTGAAACAGAGGGTAAGTGTAGAAAGGTTTTCTTTTCAAGCAGCTTACGCAATTGCAAAGTTGTATTTGACATAGTGTGTATTTTGAATATTAATTATTTTTTAAATAAAGCCTTAAGAACTTAGTCTTTATGAAAAGTTATTTAATCGGCGAAAATTCAGTTGGTTCCATAAATACGGACTGTGTCTTAACGACAATCGGGCCATTTGCCATCGAGGCTTCTCGTGCAGCCATCCACTCGGGGTCTTTTTGAAAAGCTTCCCAATTTTTTTTCGCCTGTTCGCGACTTGCATGCGAAACGATATAAATTAAGGTATTAGGTTGATCGGTTGGTATCCAATAACCGATATTAGTGATACCGTGTCTTTCAAAAAAACGTGTAGTATGATTTTTAAAGCGTGCAACTACATCGCCCAATCTATTTTCGTGACTAGTGTAGGTTCTAAGTTCAAAGACGCGTTGTTGGTTGCTGGTTTGTGCAAATACGCTTGTAGAAGTCAGTGCAGAAATGCACAGACTAATGCTAAGTAATACCTTTAAAAGTGATTTCATAATCTGTTGTCTCCAGAAAAATTGTTTTATTTATTTTTACAACTCAATCCATTCTAACGAAAAATTAACATGATGGGCATTTATCGAGCATTCAAAGAGTACGTTAATAAAATAATTCGATTTAGTAAATTTAAGGTGTATGTCTTATGGTTCGCCTTAAAAAGCCCGCATACCCCTAAATTTATTAAATTTTTTGGATTTATCGTTCTTGTTTATGTATTAAGTCCAATTGATTTAATTCCTGACTTTATCCCGATACTTGGATATTTGGATGAATTAGTTTTAGTGACCATGATGGTAAGTCTTTGCCTCTATTTTATTCCTGTGGATGTAATGGATGAATCCATTGGGATGGCTAAAGATCTCATTCAAAAACAACAGCGTTTACCGAAACAGACTTTAGGCATCTTCCTCATTTTAATGATTTGGGTTGGGGTTATTTGGTATATCGCCAGCCAAACGAATGCTCTAGAATATTTCAATAAATAAAAATTGATGGAGGCTCGTTTGATACAACCTAAAAATGATGGTGATGATTTTTCTTTGCCTGAATTAAGGCTTAAGCCAATTTTTTTGCTGTTATCGATGTTGCCAATCTTGGCTCAAGCACAATCTCTTTCTAATCCCCAATTCGTGCCTCAGCAAAGCTTGCCTCAGATTGATATTATTGCGACTACCCCAATGGGTAGTTCAGGCATTCCCCTAGATCGATTTGCAGGCAATGCCCAAATTATTGGGAACAAAGATATTTCCATAGACTCTATTAGTGTTGCGGAGACTTTAAATGATCAAGGAAATTCCATCTTTATCAACGATACCCAAGGTAACCCTTTTCATGTGGACTTAAACTATCGTGGTTTTACCGCCGCTCCGACTCTAGGGACTCCGCAAGGACTATCTGTATTTTTAGATGGCATCCGTATGAATGAACCCTTTGGTGATGTCATGGCTTGGGATTTAATCCCACATATCGCCATCGCCAACTTATCTTTAATTCCAGGGTCAAATCCCGTATACGGTATTAATACCTTGGGTGGTGCAATTGCATTAGAGACCAAATCAGGTTTTAGTTATACACAAAATGAAGCCAAGGTATCAACGGGTTCTTATGGACGTGCCTCATTGGATGCGCAAACAGGGGGTAATAGTGATGGCAATGCCTATTATTTAGGCTTCACGAGCTTCAATGAAGATGGTTGGGCCATGAATACACGTAGTCAGATTAGACAAGCTTTTACCAAGTTTAGTCATCGCAGTGAAGATGTTGGATTAGATGTCTCGATGATGTATTCGGATAACAATCTACGAGGAAATCAAACAGTCCCCTTATCAAATCAAAATCAAGCTGAATTAGGTTACAGTCATCCGGACTATATGAGTAGTCAAAACTTGATGTTGAATGTAAAAGGAACTTTTAATGTAGATACTTTTAACAATGTTGAAGCCTCTGTTTATTATCGAAAAATTAATCGAAGCATGTTCAATAGTAATATTTTTGCCTGGCTAAAAGATCCAGCAACCAACAATACTGAAAATTGTTATCTGACGGTAGACTGTCCCGCATCTAATATCTTAACTAGTGTTTCTCAAAATATTGTAGGTATGAACTTTGAGTGGTCGAATAATCAGCCCATCGGGGAGTTGAATCAAGTGTTTACGATTGGCGGAAACTTGGAGTATGGCAATACTGCGATGTCCAATTTAGGTCAAAATTCATTTATTAACACTCAAAATAATAACGAGTCAATTGGCCTTGGGCCTCAACTTGCCCAAGCACAAATTGATTCAAAGAATCAACGTTTTGGCATGTACCTAGCAGACATTATTAGTCTGAACGATTCGCTGAACCTGAATGTATCGGCAAGATATGATTATGCAAAAATTAGTTTAAGTGGCGCTTCCTGTACAGATGTCAATTTATGTAATAACTTAGAATTGATTCCTGGCGTAAACAATGGCGTGAGTGATGTTTCAGGCACGCATACCTACCAAAGAATTAATCCGGCGGTTGGTTTGAATTACCAAGTGAATCCAGCGCTTACAACTTTTATCAGTTACTCCGAGGGCTTTAGAACCCCATCGGCCATTGAGCTTGCTTGCGCAGATAGTTTGAATCCTTGTAGTGGGATTCCCAATTCATTTGCTAGCGATCCAGAATTAAAGGCAGTAGTTTCTAGAACAATAGAAATTGGCTTTAGAGGCAAAGTTTCTGATGCTTTGTCCTGGCGTGCTGCAGTTTTTAATAGCGACCTAACCGATGACATCATTTTTAATCAAACCAATGCGAATCAAGGATATTTTGCCAACGTAGGCAGTACCCGTCGAAGTGGGTTAGAAATAGGTTTTAATGGTAATCAACAAAAGTGGGATTATGCGGTAACCGGGAGTTATGTCGATGCAACTTTTCAAAGCCCTTTTAATCCAGCGAACGCCAATAATAGTAGTTGTATTGCGCAAGGCGGTTGCAGTGCTGTGAATGTTCAGCCAGGAGCGCATATCCCTAATATTCCGGCACTGATGTTCAAGGCAAAACTTTCCTATCAATTCGCCCCTTCTACTAAATTGAGTACACAGATTCTTGCGCAGGGCCCTTCTTATGCAAGAGGCGATGAAACGAATACAGATATCAATGGACAGGTACCAGGCTATATGGTTGCGAAGTTATCAGCAACGCATCAATTAGATAAACATTTGATGTTGTTTGGTAGTGTCAATAATTTATTAGATCATCGGTATTCTAATTTTGGAAATTTAGCGACCAATAATATTGGTAGTGGCAATGCAGAGCAATTTCGTAGTTTTTCATCTGGTCGGAGTATCGTACTAGGTATTAATGGAAAATTTTAAAACCCTTACTTGGAAGTTCCCGTGAAAAAAAATATCCTTATTACAACACTACTTTTTTCAAGTTGCGTTTCACTTTTCTCCCAAGCTGCACCACTCGCCTTTGTTTCCAATGAAGGCTCTGGTAACGTAAGCGTTATCGATTTAACCACTAATTTGGTCGTCAACACCATTGATCTCTCTGGTAAGCCGAGAGGTATTTATGCATCGCCAACGAGTCCATTTGTTTACGTAACTGAGTTTACGAAAGAACAGTTATTGCGTGTAGACGTGCCAAGCCAAAAAATTGTTCAGAAAGCAGCGCTCGGTAAATCTCCCGAAGCGATTTATGTCTCGAATGACGAAAAATGGATTACGGTTGCCAATGAAGATAGTAATAGTGTTTCTTTAATCGATGCCAAAACTCTTAAAACAGTAATTGAAATTCCTGTGGAAGGTAAAAATCCTGAACATGCGGTGATGTCTCCGAACAACCAATGGATCTATGTTTCGGCAGAAGATGCTGATAAGGTCGATGTGATTGATGTCGCTACTAGCAAGCAAGTTGCTCAAATTCAAGTAGGTAAAAGGCCTAGAGGAATAGGCTTTACTCCTAATGGAAAAACAGCAATCGTTGCTTGTGAAATCGAAAGCAAAACTTATCTAATTGATGTGGCGACTAAGTCTGTAAAAGGTGTCGTCGATACAGGACTTCGTAGTAATGGTGTGATGGTTCACCCCAATGGTCAAGTTGTCTATATCTCTAATGGTGGCGATGGCACTGTGGCGGTAGTCGATATAGAAAAACAAGTAGTGTTAAAAACAATCACTGTTGGTAAAAGACCGTGGAATATGGCGATGACACCAGACCAGAAAAAACTTCTCGTGGCGAATGGACGAAGCAACTCGGTATCTGTGATTGATTTGGAGTTGAATCAGGTTGTCAATGAAATTGCTGTTGGAAACTTGCCTTGGGGAGTTGCGATTAAATAATCTTAAAACCACATCCGGCTGAGAATATTTTTCTTATCTAGCAAAACATGCTTTATCACTGCGAGTAAGTGGATAGCGATTAGAGATAGTAAGATAATGACGCTGATTTCATGAACTTCTTTCATGATTTCTTTGAGTCCATCATTGGCCATGAAAAACTTAGGTAATTCAATACCAAAATATTTAATGGGGTATTTAGAAAAAGAAGAGCCTAAAAAACCACTTAGTGGTACACAAATCATCGCAATATACAAACTAAGATGTCCCAATTTGGCTAGTTGCTTTTCTTGCGGTTTTAAAAATTCAGGTAATGTGGGTGGACGATGGATCAGTCGCCAAATAATTCTTAAAACAATAAAAACACCAATCGTAATGCCCACTGATTTATGCACATTAAACCAACCTGCCCTTAAACCGGGTGGTGACTTTGGTAATTCAGTCATCCAGTAACCTAATGCAATTTGAGTAAAAATAGCCATACCAATCAGCCAATGGAGAATGACAGATCCAGCATGGTAGCGTTTTTCGTTGTTCATTGTTTTAATCAGGTGTAGAAATAAATTGGCAGGTAAAGAGCCAGTATGATGACTGGCTCTTCATCCTACTTTAATCTTTCATGATGGCAAAAGTCCAGACAGATGCACCAGGTTGAACCTTACCCGCTGTCTCACGACGTAGCGAGGTTCCTGTAGCTAGACCAGATAGCACAGTGACATACTGACGACCAGCAAGCGTGTAAGTAATCGGTTGGGCATTGATCGCGGAACCGGTTTGGAACTCCCAGAGTACCTTACCCGTCTTTTCATCTACCGCCATAAATTCACCTGATAACTTGCCTGTAAACACAATGCCACCACCGGTCACTAAAGTACCCGACCAAATCGGGAATTCCACTTGTGGAATTCTCCAATCCGCTTTCACTGATACTGGATCTAGAGCACCAAAATAACCCCAGGGTAATTTTGGATCACGAGCTTTAGTGCTATTGGTTGCACCCATGTAGCGCTCACCTGGCTTGTAGTTCGGCATATCTTTGTTATTTAACTGGTAAATCGCTGTTTCTTCTTGCATTGGTAAGAACACTTTTTGTGTGTTCGGGTTATACGCCATTGGTGACCAGTTTTTACCACCTGTCCAGCGAGGTTGTAATTCAACTTGCTCTCCAGCACGAATTCTGGCGGCAACATCTGTTTCTTCCACTCTGCCAGTGTTTGGATCAATCGTTGGTTTAGCCCAGTTGACAGGGACATACGCATGACCAGAAATTAACTTACCATTGGTGCGGTCAAGGACGTACATGAAACCGTTACGATCGGCATGTAATAAGGCTTTTCTTTTCTGACCAAAAATGGTCATATCAGCTAAGATGTTTTCATTCACACCATCATAATCATAGGTTTCTGCGGGAGTCCACTGATAATGCCATGCAATTTCACCTGTTTTAGGGCGAATCGCAATCACAGAGGCAACGTAAAGGTTATCGCCTGGACGCCACTTGCTATTCCATGGCCCACCATTGCCAGTTCCCCAGAATGTTAAATCGAGTTCAGGGTCATAAGAACCTGTAATCCATGTGGAACCACCCCCACGTAAATAGGAGTCATCATTTGGCCAAGTTTCACTACCTTTTTCGCCTGGGGCGACGGTTGTGAAACGTCTCCATAATTCTTTACCTGTTTGTGGATCATAACCTGCCACGAAACCACGCACACCGTATTCCCCACCGGTCATCCCCGTCATGAGAACGCCATTGGCGACGGTCGGAGCACTGGTAATCGAATAACCATCTTTCCATTCAGCAACTTTGGTACGCCATAATTGCTTACCTGTTTTTGCATCTAAGGCTTTGATGTAAGAATCGAGTGAGGCGACAAAAACTTTGCCATCGTAAATTGCCACGCCACGATTGGATAAGCCACAGCAAACAATTCTTGCTGCTTCTCTTTCCCAATCAATCGGAGTTGCCCAAATTTGACGACCCGTTTTAATATCAATGGCAACCGTTTGTTGAACGTTGGTGACATACATCACGCCGTTGTAAATCATCGGCTGTGCTTGTTCTCCCACGTTATT
This sequence comes from Polynucleobacter kasalickyi, assembly GCF_900176405.1. Taxonomy (GTDB): domain Bacteria; phylum Pseudomonadota; class Gammaproteobacteria; order Burkholderiales; family Burkholderiaceae; genus Polynucleobacter; species Polynucleobacter kasalickyi. The sequence goes on from NZ_FWXJ01000004.1 coordinate 55,841, forward strand.
ATTTAGAGAGTGACTCCAGACAGGAACCAACTTTTTAATATTTGCTTTATTAATTTGTTTGAGGGGGCTAAAGCGTTGTTGATGATAGCCCATGCCGTAGGTTAATACGTTATCGGTATTGCCACCTTTATTGCCATCAGCAATCAATTCTTGCTGGGTTTGTGCTTGAGTTATTGACCAGTTGAATATGGTGCAAAAGCCAAGCAAAAGATACATCGATCTTTTCATCATTGTCTCCATTTGGGTTGTGATTTATTAATTATTTTTATTATTTCGCCAATGTAGCCTAATCACCCCTCTAATGTCTATAGGTTTTTACACCACTAAATATATACCCTAATAGACACTTTCTGAAAAAGACGTATTGTAGATACCTTAGGAGACAACGAATAATCATCGAGAACATCGAAGTCATTACTCGAGAACATGAACATGAAAATTACAAAATTCCCAAGGTCTATAAATAACGACCACCAGAAAGACATTGTATTGTCGCAGGCTGATTTAGCAAAGCCTGTAAAAACTTCGGAAACCCCCAATAAAGAATTAGACCGCAGAAAATTTATGCAGACTAGTTTTTTAGCGTTGGCAACTACGCCTGTCATGGCACTTGCTGATGAGTCGGTTAAAAATGACTTTCCAGCTTGGTCAACTACTCTAGGCAAAGGGTTAAATGAATATGGACAACCTTCCAAATTTGAAGCAGGTACCAAAAGAGGGATTGCGAAGGCTTATGGCGATTTAGCGCCTGGTACTGGTTCAGCAAGAACTCCAATTGAAAAGTTAGAGGGAATTATTACGCCGAGTGGCCTTCATTTTGACCGCAGTCATAATGGCACTCCAGAGATTGATCCGTCGAAACATCAATTGAGTATTTATGGTTTGGTTGATAAGCCACTCAACTTTTCGGTAGAGAATTTATTGAGATACCCCATGATCTCGAGAACTTACTTTGTGGAGTGCGCGGGTAATAGCGCTGCGAATATCATTGCGCCACAACCTATTCAAGCTACTGCGGGTACCTTACATGGCCTCATTTCTTGTAGTGATTGGACTGGTATACCGTTATCAGTACTTTTAAAAGAAGCGGGTGTTAACCCTGCTGGAAAGTGGATTGTGGCAGAGGGTGCTGATGCTGCTGGTATGAGCCGTAGTTTTCCGATGGAAAAAGCCATGGATAATGCCATGATTGCGTTGTATCAAAATGGCGAGAGAGTTAGACCTGAACAGGGTTACCCAATGCGCTTATTATTGCCGGGTTGGGAAGGCAATATGAACGTGAAGTGGTTAAGAAGCTTGAAAGTAACTGCTGGACCAACCCACACCAAAGATGAAACCTCAAAATATACTGATCCTTTACCGAATGGTAAAGCACGACAATTTACTTTTGAATTAGGCGTTAAATCGATTATTACTAAACCTTCCGGCATGATGAAATTGCCGAGTAAAGGTCTATATGAAATCAGTGGTATTGCATGGTCGGGAGCTGGTAAAGTTGCTCGCGTGGAACTTTCTACCAACGGTGGCAAAGATTGGTTTGATGCAGAGTTAGATGGACCTAGTCAAGCTTTCTGCTTAGTGCGATTCAGAGCACCTTGGACTTGGAATGGCGAACCAGCCTTTCTCCAAAGTAGAGCGATTGATGAACACGGTAATGTTCAACCAACCCGTGCAGCCTATAAAGCAAATAATGCAGTAGATGGTCGTTATCACAATAATACGATTGTTACTTGGGCGGTATTAGCCGATGGGAGTGTACAAAATGCGTATTTATAAGAAAAGTGTATTGTCTTTATTTATTTTGGGATCAATGATTGCTTGTTCTACTTCTACCGTCAAGCAAAGTCCTCATCTTGGTCAAGCAATGACGGCGTCTGATATTAAAAAAGTTGACATTAGTATTGGCCCTGATGGTGTTGGCTTACCTGTTGGTTCTGGGAATGCTAAAACTGGACTTAAAGTATATGAAGCTCAATGTTTATCATGTCACGGTGCTAAAGGACAAGGTAAGCCAGTGGATGCGTTGGTTGGTGGCATCGGTAGTTTGAGTTCCGATAAGCCGGTAAGAACTGTCGGTAGCTTTTGGCCTCATGCCTCTACCTTATTTGATTACACAAGAAGAGCGATGCCACTCCAAAGTCCTAAATCCCTAACCAATAATGAAGTGTATGCCGTGAGTGCCTATATTTTATTTTTGAATGGCATCATTAGCGAAGATTATGAATTAAATCAGGGAAATTTAGCGCAAGTAAAAATGCCTAATCGGGATGGAATGATCGATTTTTCAAAAGAAAAATCAGTTGTATATAAGTAGTAATCATTTAGTTTTGTTATCTGTAGTAGTCATTATTAAAAACGTCCAAAGAGGCGAAGTTTGGTGATGTATTCAACGTAGCGAATGCATTGTTATCAAAAAATTTAAAGGAGACAAATCCATGAAATCATTTGGATTTAAATATGGCATCCAATGGGTGGCTTCAATTGCTGCTTTAGCGATGACGTCAGTAACGTTTTCGCAATCTTTACAAGATTTAAAAAACGACCCCAATAATGCTGAAAATGTTCTGACCTATGGCATGGGTTATAAACAACAGCGTTATAGTGATTTGTTACAAATTAATAAAGATACAGTCAAACGTTTAGTGCCAGTATGGAGTACTTCACTGGGTAGTAATTACGGTGAGCAAGGACAACCCTTGGTATACAACGGTGTCATGTATCTGGTGAATGCCGAATATACTGTCGCAATTAATATTGAAAACGGTCAACAACTTTGGCGCACCAAAGTGGATTGGGATCCAAATACACCACGTGTAGTCTGTTGCGGTATTACGAACAAGGGCCTGGCGATTTATAACGGGAAAGTTTTCCGCGGCACGCTAGATGCGCACATGGTAGCGCTGGACCAAAAAACAGGTAAACAAGTTTGGAAAACGAAGATTGCGAATTGGCAAGAAGGTTTCACCATTACTTCAGCGCCATTGATTGCCAATGGCGTTTTAATTACTGGTATTTCAGGTGCTGAGTTTGGTGTTCGTGGTTTTTTAGACGGTCTTGATCCTGAAACTGGTAAGCAATTATGGCGTAAATATACTATTCCAGCTCCCGGTGAAAAAGGGAATGAAACATGGCCAAAGGGGGATGCCTATTTACGCGGTGGTGGATCAACTTGGATTACTGGTTCTTACGACGCTGATTTAGATACCGTCTATTGGGGTGTTGGTAATGCTGGTCCTTGGGCGCCAAGTGGCAGACCAGGTGATAACCTTTACACAGCATCAGTCCTTGCGCTAAATCCAAAAACTGGTGATATCAAATGGCATCGTCAGATTGTACCGAACGAAATGTTTGACTTAGATGCCGTCTGGGAATGGATTGTTGGTGATATAAAGTACAAGGGAGCGAATCGAAAAGTCATCATGCACTTATCGCGTGGTGGATTCTTATACGTGGTAGATCGCACCAATGGCGAATTACTCTCGGCTAAACCTTTTGAGAAAATCAATTGGGCTACCCATGTCGATATGAAAACAGGTCGCCCAGTTGAGTCTGAGGTGTCTAAAAAAGTTCGTGCTGGTGAGCAAATTGAATTATGGCCAGGTCAATGGGGAGCTAAAACGTGGGGGCATGCGGCGTTCAACCCGATGGATGGACTGATTTATACCAATACGACCCATGCATCTCGCTTAGTGAAGTTTGAGCCCGTTGAGTATAAGGTCGGACAACGTTATGTGGGCTTACAAAATGCTCCAGCACCAAGAGATCCTAAAGAACCTATTGGTCATATGGAAGCGATTGATCCAATCACTGCAAAAGCGAAATGGCGTGTACCGTTAATGGATATTCCAAATTACTCTGCCGTACTAGCGACAGCAGGTGGTTTGATGTTTACAGGTAAAGAAACCGGTGAACTCGTCGCCTTAGATATGCAAACTGGCAAACAATTGTGGGAGTATAAAACGACCTCAGGCATTAATGCACAACCAATTACTTACTTACATCATGGCAAACAATATATCGCTGTGCAGTCTGGGATTGGTGGCGTTAACGTGGTTAGAATGGGACCTCAACTGAAAGACATCCCACGGGGTGGCTCAGTTGTTGTTTTTGCTTTAATGGATAAATAATCGAAAGACGATGATGAAAAAAATATTTACTACTCTTGCGATCGTTTGCTCAATCAGTTTAAGTGCCTTTGCACAGACTAATCAGGATTTGATCGCTAACGGAAAAACGGGCTCCACGGATGAGGTTCTTACCTATGGTATGGGGTATAACCAAAATCGATATAGCCCTTTAAGTCAAATTAATAAAAATACCGTTAAAAAACTCGTGCCGGTATGGAGTGTCGGCATGGAAAACGATACGGGCGAACAAGCACAGCCAATGATTCATGATGGCGTGATGTATGTCAGTGATGCGAAGTGGACGATTGCCATTGATGCTGTATCTGGTAAGCAGTTATGGAGAACACCGGTTGACTTTGATCCAGATACCCCTAGGGTCGTCTGTTGTGGTATTTCCAATAAAGGTGTTGCGCTTTATAAAGGCATGGTCTTAAGAACCACTTTAGATGCCCATGTGATGGCACTTGATCAAAAAACAGGTAAGCAAATTTGGAAGCAAAAGGCAGCAGATTGGAAACAAGGCTACTCCTTAACTGCAGCACCACTTTTAGCTAATGGCGTTTTGATGACCGGTTGTTCTGGTGCTGAGTTTGGTGCGCGTTGTTTCATTGATGGTTGGGAACCTGAAACGGGTAAACATTTATGGCGTCGTTGGACCATTCCAGGACCTGGCGAAAAAGGTCACGAAACTTGGATTCCATCCGAATCTTATAAGAATGGTGGCGGAAGTGCTTGGATCACAGGTTCTTACGATCCGGAATTAGATCTTGCCTATTGGGGAACTGGTAATGCTGGACCATGGAATCCTACCAACAGAAAGGGAGATAATTTATATTCTGCTTCGATTTTGGCGATTCGTCCAAGTACTGGAGAGATTGTTTGGCATTATCAAGCTGTCCCTAACGATGTTTTTGACTGGGATACCGTCTTCGAACTAGTTCTAGCTGATATTAAAGTTGAAGGCCAAAATAGAAAAGTACTCATGCAACTTAATCGTAATGGCTTTTTGTATGTATTAGATAGAACCAATGGTAAATTGATTTCTGCTAAGCCTTACGAGAAAGTGACTTGGGCTACCCATGTAGATATGGCAACAGGGCGTCCCGTAGAATCTGAAGACACCAAAAGGTTAAGAGCTGGCGAGAAAATTGAGATGTGGCCTAGCGTTCGCGGTGCCAAAAATTGGCCGCACGTTGCCTTTAATCCAAACACAGGGTTAGTGTATGCCACAACCAATCACGCCTACTCAAACTATCGATTTGTGCCACTGGCAGAATTTAAGCCAGGATTTAGATATCAAGGGGTTGAGAATTCTTATTCTCCAATTAACCCAGATACAGTAGCGGGTCATATTGAGGCGATTGATCCGCTAACTGCAAAACCTAAATGGCGTTTGCCGTTAATTGGCCAGGTAGGTGGTGCATCGATCATTGCAACCGGTGGCGGTTTATTATTTACCGGCAAACATACTGGTGAGGTGATCGCCATTGACTCCGATAAAGGTGAAATTGTTTGGGAGTTTAAGACACCTTCAGGTATCAACTCCAATCCAATCACTTGGTCAAAAAATGGTAAACAATACGTTACCATCTTATCGGGTCTAGGCGGGGTTGTTTCAGGAACTAGGGGCTTACCTGATATTCCTAAAATGGGCTCAATTTGGACTTTTGCTTTAATGGAGTGAGTATTTAATGTATTTTAAAAAAATAACAACCGTAGTTGTATTCAGCACCCTAGCCTGTGGTTTTGCTATGGCACAAGAGGAAGTGTTTTCAAAAGAATCGATTGAGAAGGGAAGGGCAATTTATGCACAAAATTGCTCTCCCTGTCATGGTCCTCAGATGGCAGATCCTCAGGGCGCATTTGATTTAAGAATCTTTCCACCTGAACAAAAAAATCGATTTTTTTATTCGGTGACAAATGGTAAGAATGGAATGCCACCCTGGGGTGGTCTCTTCAATAAAGAAGAAATCGCCACCTTATGGGCTTATGTAATGGCTGGTGAAAAAAAATAAGAAGAGATGTTTGCGATTCTCTTCATAGCAGAAATATGAAAGAGTATTTTTCTCTGAAGTTCTGAAAAGATTGACCATCATTCGGTAAATTACGGAATGATGGTCAATGTCTCTTTCTACATACTGACCCGGTTGTTTTAAACCGAATCTTTAAGAACTCTGTACGCTATTTTTAAAGAAACTTTTTGAAGTTAGTATGATTTTGATTATTATGTATCTAATACAACATCAGAGACACACCTATGTCATTTAGTTTTCCCTTTTCAGCCATTGTTGGCCAAGATGAAATGAAACTGGCCTTAATTCTTTCAACAATCGACCCTAATATAGGCGGGGTCCTGATGTTAGGAGATCGAGGAACCGGAAAGTCGACCGTCGTTAGATCGCTTGCCGCACTCTTGCCACCTATCAAGGCAGTCAGTCTTTGTAAATACCATTGCGATCCTGCATTGAGTGTTTTATGCAGTGAATGCGAAGATAAGAAACGTAACGGGATTAAATTAAAAGTAGATGTGATTAATACACCCGTCGTGGACCTGCCACTTGGGTCTACGGAGGATCGCGTGGTTGGATCCATTGATCTAGAAAAAGCATTATCGCAAGGTGTTAAATCTTTTGAGCCTGGATTACTGGCGAAGGCAAATCGTGGCTTTTTATACATTGATGAAGTAAATCTTTTAGAAGACCATTTGGTAGATTTGTTAATTGATGTGGCAGCTTCCGGAGAAAATGTGGTTGAGCGGGATGGATTAAGTGTGAAACATCCAGCGAAATTTGTGTTGATTGGTAGTGGCAATCCTGAGGAGGGTGAGTTGCGTCCACAACTACTTGATCGATACGGTATGTCCGTTGAAGTCCGAACCCCTACTGACGTGTTACAGAGAATTGAAATTATTAAGCGTCGGGAAGCGTTTGAGCGCGATCGAGAGCAATTTATTGCAAAATGGGCAGAGCAAGATTTAGAGATACAAAAGCACATTGTTCAATCTAAAAAAAGATTAGAACGTGTTGAAATCAGTGATGAATTATTAATAAAAGCCTCGACACTCTGCGCACATTTGGGTGCTGATGGTTTGCGAGGTGAATTAACCATGATGCGGACGATGCGGGCTTTAGCTGCTTATCAAGGTAAAAAGCACGCAGATATTCAGCATTTGAAGGCAGTAGCCCCCTTGGCGTTAAGACATCGTTTACGGCGTGATCCACTAGACGATACAGGATCTTCAGCGAGGGTTGAACGAGCAATCGAAGAAATCATTCAATGAAAACTGAACAAGCCGTTCAGGTTTGGCAAGATGCCTTATTGATTGCACAATTGCTCTCAGTTGATCCGCATGGCTTTGGAGGTGTTTGGGTAAAGTCTTCTGCGAGTGATGTGCGCAATCGTTGGTGGCAATTTACTCAAGAGTTATTTGGTAAGTCTAGGATTGTGACTGTTCCGTCGAGTGTTGACGATGAAGCTTTATTGGGCGGTATTGACCTTTCCAAAACGCTCGAGCATGGATCTCCCGTTTATCAACTAGGCATCTTAGAAAATCAACAGATCCGATTATTAAAACTGACAATGGCTGAGCGCTTACGATCTGCCTCTGTTAGTTATATAACCCAGTCTTTTGACGCTTCCTCTAGTAACTATGGGATGGCAGTGTTTGATGAAAGTACCCCGGATGAAGCTGGGGTTGCCCAAAAAATTTTAGACCGGTGTGCATTTCAAATACGGTTTGATGGACTGTCTTATTTTGTCATCGATCCAATCGAAGCCAATACACTCCCAAGCATTGAGAAGATACAACAAGATTATCAACAGCTTGTGATTGCAACTGAAACTATCGAAAGTATTGTTCGTACTGGGCTCGCATTTGGTATAACTTCAATTCGAGCTGTTTTATTTGTGGTGAAGACGGTACGAGCGTTGACTGCCATACGCGGCGTTGACGTTCCTACTGTAGAAGATATTCAAACTGCCATTCGACTGGTATTTACCCACCGAATCACTGCTTTACCAAGCATGCCTGAGGAGTCAGAAAAAGACCAAGCGGCAGAACCTCCACCCCCAGAGCCTGAGCAAGAGCCAGAACCTGCGCCAGAGGAACCACATGAGCCCTCTGAGACTGAGCAGACAGACGCGAACGATCCAAAGAATATTCCTCAAGAAGATTTAGAGGAAATGTTGATAGAAGCAGCCAAAGCTTATTTACCGGCTGATATTTTGGATTCGATTGTGTCAGGTCGAGTTGCGCATCGAGCCATGCAACAGCAACAAGGAAAATCTGGTAGTACACAGATGAGTTATGTCCGTGGCTTTCCTTTGCCTGCTAGAAAAGGGGTGAGAAAGTCAGGTCAGAAAATAGATTTTCTGAAAACATTACAAGCCGCAAGTCCTTGGCAAAAAATTCGTCGCCAAGATCCAAACCAAACAATGGCTTTTAAAATATTGCCAGAAGATATCCACATCAAAAGGTTTGAGCAACGTAAAACGACTCTGACGCTCTTCGTGGTGGATGCCTCTGGATCAAGTGCGCTTGAGCGCTTATCGGAAGCAAAGGGTGCCGTCGAGTTATTGCTGGCGCAATGTTATGTGCGCAGAGATGAAGTGGCTTTAATGACTTTTAGAACGAATCGTGCCGAATTAATTTTGCCTCCAACGAGGTCATTGGTGCGTGCGAAACGTCTATTAACGATGATGCCAGGTGGTGGTGGTACGCCACTCGCTTTAGCCATTCATGCAGCTGGCAATTTTCTAGCGCAGATTCAAAACAACGGTCAAACACCGATGATGGTATTGATGACTGATGCACGTGCGAACGTTTCGCTGGCGGGATTAGGGGGGCGAGAACAAGCATTTACAGATGCCTTGCAGGCGGCAAATGTATATCGTGGTTTTGGGATTAAAAGTATCTTAGTGGATACAGCTATCATGCCACAAGCGAACGCAAAATTAGTTGCGGATGCGCTTGGAGCGTTTTATGTACCCCTGCCACAAGGTAAATCAGCGAAAGTTGCTGCAGTTGCCAAGCAACTATCAAAGTAATTCAATTATTCCGATGGCTCGTTTTTATGTTTGTCAAATGTTTTCATGGACTGATTCCCTTTAACCCATGCTCTCACAAAAATTCCTAAGCCAAAAATCATAATAATTACGGCTGCAATGGTGCTTAAATCCATCTTCGTTCTCCTCGTATTGTCTTTGTTATAAAAGTCTATCTTAATCTTTACTACTGATTGCCTCTTGAGTCGCTTGAGCTATCAAGTCACTTGTTTCCGTGGGGTGAATTTCATGAAAAAGGTGACCTCCTTTTTTGATGAATAATTCTGCTGTTGGAAAGTATTTTTGCAGCACGGGCTGCAAACTTACTTGTGGTATCCATGGATCATCTTCGGTCATTAAAAAGGTCATGGCACTCTTGAGGGTACTACTTTTACGGAGTAGGGCCGGAATATCACTGGCTGCCATAAAATTCATTGAGCCGTGAATGTGCGAAGCTTGTTGAAATAAATAACGGTAATGAACCCGCTGATGTTCTTGCAAAATCGAATTGGTAGAGTCTAATAATTTATCAATCATCTTGGTGAGTCCAAGCGTCTGTGATAAGAAATTCGCCAACATACTAGAGGTTGCAATCGGATTGATGAATGGCGCCATAAAGTAGTTGTAGGCCGTCGGTGGGCTTACAAAAGAAGGATTTAACCCGAGTAGCACTTTGGGGTACGCCTTGCTGAGTGTTGCTAAATTGAGGCCACAATTTGCTCCTGCCGAATGACCAACGATGGTATCTGGCATCCATAACTCGATAGCTTCTAACAGTTGTTTGAGCTCAACAGCCATTTGATCAATATGTAATTGTGCCTTCGTCGCTCCTTGAGTAAAGCCATGACCAGGTAGATCTGGGGCAATGACTGTATAAGTTTCTCGGAGTTGATTAAAGATGATGTGCCATGAGTGCGCAGAGGATCCGGTACCGTGGATTAAAAGAATGGAAGGTGCTAATGGGTTTGGGTGGCGACAGATTTGATAATGCCAATGCAGATTGCCGACCTGAGTAGACTCACTAAAGGTTCTATTCGGCCATTGATATGGGATGCGAGCTGGATTCGATATCATGATACTTTTAAACACTAAAAAAATGTATTTTCCTCATGTTGAGTCATTTTCCAATTATTCTGATTGAAGTCATTTTGTGCTTTGGTGGCGTTTTATTGTTCGCTGGGTGGCAACTCAGAGAATTAAAAAAACTGCGCAAAGAACGTGAAAACAAGCAAGATACCTCTTCATAAAAAATTACAGTAAGTTCCTTCTAGATATAAACCCTTACCTCATCTGACAGGATTTAGGTTGACAGTAGTATTGATAGTGTCTATATTTATTTACATCATTATATGTATTTATAAATTTACAGTCATCTTTTCTGTTGTAAGGAGAGTTTATGTCCCCCAAAGAACTAATTGAACATGCCATCGACCATACGTTAAAGAACTTTGAGGACCCTACAGGACCTGAACTTCTCAAAAATGCGATTCGACATGCTGTTTTTCCTGGCGGAGCTCGGATTCGTCCGCAATTGACCTTGGCTGTAGCCGCGGCAAATGGCAATGATGATCCAAAATTAGCCATGGGAGCTGCAGTTGCTATTGAACTTTTACATTGTGGGTCTCTAGTACACGATGATTTACCTTGCTTTGATAACGCTGATTTAAGGCGTGGTTTACCAACTATTCACGCAGCTTATGGCGAGCGGATTGCTGTCTTAACCGGTGATGCCTTAATCGTGATGGCCTTTCAAGGTCTGGTGAGTGCAGCAAGTCAGTCTTTAAATCGCTTAGCCCCTGTATTAAATACGATTATGAGTGGTGTCGGTGCTCCACACGGCATTATTGCTGGTCAAGCTTGGGAGTGCGAAAGCAAGGTTTCTTTAAGAGTCTATCAACAAGCTAAAACGGGGGCCCTATTTACGGCGGCAACCTCAGCTGGCGCTATTAGTGCTGGAGCAGACCCTAAGCCTTGGCAATTACTGGGTGATAGCTTAGGAGAGGCTTACCAAGTTGCTGATGATATTCGGGATGTCATTGGTGACATGCAATCGATGGGTAAACCCGTCGGCAAAGATGAAGAATTGGATCGACCAAGTGCTACGCGTGAGTTAGGTTTGTCCGGTGCCGTGGAATACTTTGATGGCCTCGTCGCAAAAGCGGTAGACTCAGTTCCCGAGTGCCCAGGAGCGCCCATGCTCAGAAAATTGGTGGCATTAGAATCTGAGCGTTTGGTGCCAAATGCTTTGTATCAAAGAAACAATGTGCGTGCTCGTACATTAAAAAAGAAAAAAGTAGCGCATTAAGATGTCTAAAACTCTACCTTTCCAAGCGAGCGAGCCGGGTGTGACTTATTCAATCTTCGATCAGATCGTCATTTGGAAAGACCGCCAAATTGCCAAAAGATCGTTTCAGCGTCTAGCCGCTGGCATCCCGATTTTCAGATCAATTTCTAAGACGCGCGCAAATGATGTATTTGATTTAATGGCAGGATTTGTTTATTCACAAATCTTATTAGCTTGTGTGCAAGTTGAATTGTTTCAAAAATTGGCTGATGGGCCTAAATCCCAAGAGGAATTATTAAGCTTAATTCCCTTGCCACCTAAAGGACTTGAAAGACTATTGCTAGCTGCAGAGTCACTGGAATTACTTGAAAGACGATCAAATCAACGTTATGGGCTAGGACGTTTAGGAGCGCCCATGGTAAATAACGATGCATTATGTAGCATGATTTTGCATCACACTGCCTTATACGAGGATTTAAGAGATCCACTGTCCTTGCTGAGGGGTGATCCTCGAAAAAAAATTCTAGAGCAATACTGGCCCTATATCACTGAACAGGAGGAAGAGTTAAGGTCCTTGTCCGACAGTGAAAAAGTATCTGAGTATTCGAAGTTGATGTCAGATTCATTGCCTTTAGTGGCAGACGAGGTGATTGAGGCTTATGATTTTTCCAAACACCACACGCATTTGGATATTGGTGGTGGTCAAGGTACCTTTCTGAGACTAGTTGCGCCCCACGCACCAAATTTAGAAATGCAACTATTTGATTTGCCTGGTGTGGCGAATCTGGCGCAAGAGCAATTTAAGCAATCTCCAATTGCGAACCGAGTTGACTGTATTGGTGGTAACTTTTTTGAAGATACTTTGCCAAAGGGTGCGGACATTATTACCCTCATTCGGGTAATTTTTGATCATGACGACAACCGAGTTCTTCATTTACTCAAAAAAATTAGAGAAACATTACCAAAGGGTGGTGTTTTATTAATTGCTGAGCCAATGGCGGATACACCTGAAATACCAGCCATGGGACAAGCCTATTTCGGTATGTATTTGTTAGCGATGGGCCGTGGCAAACCACGCTCTACAGAGGATTTAAAGCAGTTGTTGACGCTTGCAGGTTTTAGTCAATTTAAGGTCGTAAAAACCAAAATGGCGATTAATGCACAAGTTTTACTTGCGGGTTATTAGGGTAAATACTGATTACCAATGCAAAATAAGTGTATATATTTGTTTACATATTGTGTTGTAAGTTTTAATATACATAAAGTTGTTCAGTTAAGAAAAAATTACTAGGGATTATGTGAAAGCTACTGCGATTCTCATTCAGCAACCAAAGCAAATTGAACTTGCTCAATTATCGATAGATGATTTAGTAGAAGGTCAAATAGCTGTAGAGATTGAGTATAGTGGCATCAGCACGGGTACTGAAAAACTCCTCTGGAGTGGTAAGATGCCCCATTTTCCGGGTATGGGCTACCCACTAGTCCCAGGCTATGAGTCAGTCGGCAAAGTGATTGAGGTCACAAAAAATTCCCAATATCAAGTAGGTGACACCGTATTTGTGCCTGGTGCCAAATGCTTTGGTGATGTTCGTGGCTTATTTGGCGGCGCTTCCTCGCACGTTGTGGTGCCACAAGAGCGAGTAATCCAACTAGACGAACAGATCGGTGCAGAAGGCGTATTGTTGGCTTTGGCGGCAACTGCATATCATGCAACACAGGGCTTACCAGAAAATCAGCCAGATTTAATCGTCGGGCATGGTGTAGTAGGCCGATTGCTCGCAAGAATTGCAGTGGCAAAAGGAAAATCGCCTGTTGTCTTGGAGACGAATAGTGCTCGTATGGCAGGAGCTGAGGGTTATCAAGTAGTGCACCCTAGAGAGCAAGATGCCAGTAAAAAGTACCCAATTATCATTGATGCGAGTGGTGATGCCGGTTTAGTCAATACGCTCATCAGCCAATTAAGTATGAATGGAGAACTGGTACTTGCTGGGTTTTACGACCAAGCTATTTCCTTTCTGTTTGCCCCTGCATTTATGAAAGAAATGCGGATGAGAATCGCCGCACAATGGCAACCTCAAGACCTTATCGCAGTCAAAGAATTAATTGATTCAAAACAGCTTTCCTTGGCTGGCCTTATTACGAATACATCAACACCAAAAGAAGCGCAGTATGCCTATCAAACTGCATTTGGCGATAGCAACTGCTTAAAAATGATTTTAGATTGGAGACAGAAATAATGAATACACCGATTCCAACACAAGCAACGATTCAGTTTATGAACTTAAAGCAAGAGGCTGCAATTGAGCCTTCTCCAGTGCCAACTGGTCCAGTGACGAAAGAAACACAAATTATTGCAATTTATGGCAAAGGTGGCATTGGTAAAAGTTTCACTTTGTCGAATCTGTCCTACATGATGGCTCAGCAAGGTAAAAAAGTATTATTAATTGGCTGCGATCCAAAGAGTGATACTACCTCCTTGTTATTTGGTGGTAAGGCTTGTCCAACGATTATTGAAACTTCATCGAAGAAAAAGCTTGCTGGCGAAAATGTCGAAATTGGTGACGTTTGCTTTAAGCGTGATGGTGTGTTTGCCATGGAATTAGGCGGTCCTGAGGTCGGTCGTGGTTGTGGTGGTAGAGGAATTATTCATGGTTTCGAAACCTTAGAAAAGCTAGGCTTTCATGATTGGGGATTTGACTATGTTCTCCTTGATTTCTTGGGAGATGTGGTCTGCGGTGGCTTTGGTTTACCAATTGCTAGAGATATGTGTCAAAAAGTGATCGTAGTAGGAAGTAATGATTTGCAATCACTATATGTGGCGAATAACGTTTGTTCTGCAGTTGAATATTTCCGTAAATTGGGTGGTAATGTCGGTGTAGCCGGTATGGTCATTAATAAGGATGACGGCACAGGAGAGGCAGCAGCCTTCGCAGAAAAAGTTGGTATTCCAGTCTTGTCTGCAATCCCGGCAAATGATGATATTCGTCGCAAAAGCGCTAACTATGAAATTATTGGCACGCCAGACAGTGAGTGGGGTAGCTTATTTGCTGAATTAGGTTTGAACGTAGCGACTGCGCCACCTGTTAGACCTAAACCACTCACTCAAGATGAATTACTAGGGCTGTTTTCAGCGGATCAAGTTGGGCGAAATGTTGTCTTAGAACCAGCTACTTTATTTGATATGGTTGGTAAGGATGAGATTGTTAAAGAATCCTTAGAAGTGGTCTACGACAAAGTATAAGACCATGAGCGATCATAAAATAATTCCAATTATTGCCAACCAAGAGACTTTAACGTCGGATGGTATGGGTTGTCACTCGGGTGCGGAGCAGATGTTAGATGCTGCACGCAAGGCCAATAAATCTGAAGTATTAAATCAATACGCTAAAGATTATCCAAAGGGCCCTCACGACCAACCGCAAAGTATGTGTCCTGCTTTTGGCTCGTTGCGTGTAGGCTTAAGAATGCGTCGCACAGCCACTATTTTGTCAGGTTCTGCATGCTGTGTTTACGGTTTAACCTTTACATCGCATTTTTACGGAGCGCGCAGAAGTGTTGGTTATGTGCCGTTTAATTCTGAGAGTTTAGTGACTGGAAAGTTATTCGAAGATATTCGTGACGCGGTTCATCAAGAAGCAAATCCTGATAAGTATGATGCTATCGTCATCATTAATTTATGTGTGCCAACAGCAAGTGGTGTACCACTACAGTTGTTACCTAAAGAGATTAATGGTGTTCGTATCATCGGAATCGATGTACCAGGATTTGGGGTGCCTACTCATGCTGAAGCAAAAGATGTCCTAGCTGGCGCCATGTTGAAATTTGCTAGAGCAGAGGCTCAGGCAGGTCCAGTGACAGCACCAAGAACGGGCTTATCTTCAAAGCCTACGATTACTTTACTTGGTGAAATGTTCCCTGTGGATCCAATTGGTATTGGCATGATGCTTGAGCCGATGGGTCTTGCAGCAGGTCCAGTAGTACCAACGAGAGAATGGCGGGAACTCTATCAAGCCTTGGATTGTGCAGCTGTAGCAGCGATTCATCCTTTTTACACCGCCAGTATTCGTGAATTCGAAGCTGCTGGTAGAAAAGTGGTTGGTTCAGCCCCGATTGGCTATGAAGGAACAGCCTCATGGCTCGAACAAATAGGAAAATCCTGCAACGTATCAGCAGATATGATTGCCAATGCACAAAATAAATTTTTACCAGCGATCAAAAGTGCCTTAGCTGCTAAGCCGATTAAAGGCCGAATCACGATGAGTGGTTATGAAGGTTCAGAGTTATTAGTAGCAAGATTACTCATTGAAAGTGGTGCTGATGTTCGTTATGTTGGAACCGCTTGTCCTAAAACTCCTTGGAGTGCAGATGATCTAACCTGGTTAGAGTCTCGCGGTGTTCATGTTCAATATCGTTCATCACTAGAACAAGATTTAGCTGCCATGAAAGAGTTTCAGCCTGATTTAGTGATTGGAACTACGCCGGTTGTGCAAAAAGCAAAACAGTCTGCCATTCCAGGTTTGTATTTTACGAATTTGATTTCAGCCAGACCATTGATGGGCGTCATGGGCGCTGGATCACTCGCGCAAGTCATCAATGCAGCGATTGGCAATAAAGAGCGTTTTGACACGATGGAAGCATTTTTTACGGACGTTGGGCATGACCACGCAGCGGGTGTATGGGATGAAATACCGCAAGATCGCCCTGACTTTAAAGCAGATACGCGTCGTCGTATGGAGAAACTTGCCAAAAAACGTAAAGCGGAGGAGATGGGTTAATGTTCGTTATTGATCACGATCGTGCCGGTGGCTATTGGGGAGCTGTCTATGTCTTCACCGCAATTAAAGGGTTACAAGTCGTTATTGACGGCCCTGTTGGCTGTGAAAATTTACCAGTGACCTCGGTTTTGCACTATACCGATGCTTTGCCACCTCACGAATTGCCAATCGTTGTTACTGGTCTCGGGGAAGAGCAACTGGGTCGTGAGGGTACTGAAGAGTCGATGAAGCGCGCCCATAAAGTACTTGATCCAGATCTGCCTTCTGTGGTTGTCACAGGTTCAATTGCCGAAATGATCGGTGGTGGCGTAACGCCTGAAGGTATGAATATCGCCCGATTTTTACCACGTACCATTGACGAAGATCAGTGGCAAAGTGCGAATCGTGCCATGTATTGGTTATGGACTGAATATGGCATGAAGCATATACCAGAACGACCTGCCAAAAAAGAAGGTGAAAAGCCACGGGTAAATATTATTGGCCCCTGCTATGGCACCTTTAATATGTATAGTGATTTAGCAGAGATTAAGCGCTTGGTAACTGGTATCGGCGCAGAAATTAATTTGGTATTTCCGCTATCCAGTCACTTAGCTGATGTTTCCCGATTGGTGGAGGCAGATGTCAATATTTGTATGTATCGTGAATTTGGTCGTTTACTCTGTGAAGGCTTAGAGCGGCCTTATTTGCAAGCTCCAATTGGTATGCACAGCACTACCAAATTTTTACGTAGTTTAGGTGAGTTACTTGGCTTAGATCCAGAACCATTTATTGCGAAAGAAAAGCATACTACTCTAAAACCTATTTGGGATTTATGGCGTTCGGTGACACAAGATTTCTTTGGTACAGGATCTTTCGGTGTCGTGGCTAATGAAACCTATACCCGAGGGTTACGTCATTTCTTAGAAGATGAAATGGGTTTGCCTTGTAATTTTGCAGTACCGCGTAAGCCTGGTGAAAAAACAGATAATGCGCAAATTAGAGAGCTCGTACAAACCAAAACACCTTTAGTGATTTTTGGTAGTTACAACGAAAGAATGTACTCAGCTGAAGTTGGTGGAAGAGCAGCATATATACCAGCTTCTTTTCCAGGTGCAATTATTCGCAGACATACTGGTACGCCTTTTATGGGGTACGCAGGCGCAACTTATATTATTCAAGAATTTTGTAATGCATTATTCGATGCTTTATTCCACATCATTCCTCTTGGGACTGAATTAGATAAGGTTGAAGCTACTCTGGCAAAAGAGGGGCAGCTTCACAACTTACCGTGGGAAGAAAAGGCACAAATCCTTCTGCAAGAAATGGTTGATTCTCAACCAGTACTCACTCAAATCTCAGTTGCTAAGAAGATTCGTGATCGTGCAGAAAGGGAAGCTCGACTCCATGGAGAGCAAGTAGTTAGTACAGCGCGGCTAGAAGAATTACAGACATCACTTGGCATGGTTATTGCTAAATGAAAACAATCAAGGTAACGATTGGGTCTAAAAAATATGGTGTAGTTAAGCCGTATCCCCAAGCTACACGGGGTGTGTGTGGTAGATGCCGCAAGGCTTTTTTATGGAGTAATCAACATGGCTGAAAACAGATCTATATCTGGTTTATCCGATGCGGAAGCTCAAGAGTTCCACACATTTTATGTACAGGGACTTGTCGGCTTTGCAGCAATCGCCGTAGTAGCGCACATCCTCGTTTGGGCATGGCGTCCTTGGTTTAATTGATTTAAACCAATATTTAAAAAGGAAAACTATCATGCAACTTAGTAAAGATTCTTTCTCAAAAACAATTCAAAGTGACTCTATGTCCTTTAAATTAATTTATGTTTTGTGTTTTTCAATTTGCCTGGTGGTGGCACTTTTTACGGTATTCCTACCTCATAAATGGAAGTTTTCTCTTCCTGGTGCCGAAAGCGGTCACTCGTTTATCGACTCTGTGAGAGTAGGTGTTTATAGCTTTATGTCTTATTTGATTTAGGAGAAAGACTATGTGGAGAGTTTGGAAACTATACGACCCATTACGTGCAATGGTCGCACAAGGAGTTTTCTTGTTCGCACTAGCAGCAATGATTCACTTGATTTTGTTAAGCACCAACCAGTACAAATGGTTAGATGGTATGAGTCAAGCGCAGTATTTGCAGTCACGTGCTGCAGCGAAGTAATTTGTAAAAAGCCTTGGGATAGGCTTTTTAGACTATCCCAAGCACTAATTCTTTTGTAACAATTTTATATAAGCGAGAGCAAAATGGCGATGCTCAATTTTGAAAGAAAGTACCGCGTACGCGGTGGAACCTTAATTGGTGGCGACTTATTTGATTTTTGGGTCGGACCATTTTTTGTCGGATTTTTTGGCATTACTACTATTTTCTTTGCCTTCTTAGGGACGGCGATGATTATGTGGGGTGCTGCTCATAATGGTGTTTTTAATTTTTGGCAAATAAATATTGCGCCCCCAGATATTGCCCTTGGCTTAGCTCCAGCACCCATGCATGAAGGTGGTATTTGGCAGATAGTGACCATTTGTGCTTTAGGCGCATTTGGTTCATGGCTCATGCGAGAGGTCGAGATTTGTCGTAAGTTAGGTATTGGTTTTCATGTACCTATCGCCTATGGCTTTGCCGTATTTGCTTACTTTACCTTGAATGTGATTCGACCAATTATGATGGGTGCTTGGGGACATGGTTTTCCCTACGGCATTATGAGTCACTTAGATTGGGTATCCAATACCGGTTATCAGTATTTACATTTTCACTATAACCCCGCTCATATGATTGCCGTGTCACTGTTCTTTACAACGACCTTAGCGCTAGGTTTGCATGGTGCCTTGATCTTGTCGTCTACGAATCCTTCCGATGGCGTGGTCAAAACCCCTGAGCACGAAGATACATTTTTCAGAGATATTATTGGCTACTCCGTTGGAACCTTAGGGATTCACCGAGTTGGCCTATTCTTAGCTCTTGCGGCGGTATTTTGGAGCGCTGTTTGTATCATTATCAGCGGACCGTTCTGGACCAAAGGCTGGCCAGAGTGGTGGACATGGTGGCTAAATATGCCAATTTGGAATTAATTAAGGACTGGAGAAAATAATGAATTATCAAAATCTTTTTACTCGAGTTCAAGTACGTGGCCCAATTAGTCATGGCATCCCCCTAGATGACTATGATCAACGCGAGCGTGGTAAGGGTGCTTTTTTCAATACCTTGATGGGGCGTATTGGCAATGCTCAAATCGGACCTATTTATTTGGGAAGATTAGGTTTGGCTTCCCTTATATTTGGAGCCTTAGCTTTTGTTCTTATTGGGATGAATTTTTGGGCGCAGGTTGGTTGGAGTCCGATTAAATTTGTACGGAATTTGTTTTGGCTTTCCTTAGACCCACCAGCACCACAATATGGCTTAAGAATGCCACCTTTATGGGAGGGTGGTTGGTTTCTTATCGTGGGCCTCTTTCTGATTATTTCTGTCCTACTCTGGTGGATGAGAACCTATCGCAGAGCTATTGCTCTAGGTCAAGGCACTCATATTGCATGGGCATTTGCTTCCGCAATTTGGCTCTTTTTGGTACTAGGCTTATTCCGCCCTATCTTAATGGGACGTTGGAGTGAAGCTGTTCCATACGGCATTTTCTCTCACCTGGACTGGACTGCTGCATTATCTATTCGTTATGGCAATCTGTTCTATAACCCATTCCATATGCTTTCCATCTTCTTTTTGTATGGATCAGTGTTGCTATTTGCAATGCATGGGGCAACGATTCTGGCCGTAAGTCGTTACGGTGGTGAGCGCGAGATTGAGCAAATTGTTGATCGTGGTACTGCTTCTGAAAGAGCCGCATTATTTTGGAGATGGACGATGGGCTTCAATGCAACGATGGAATCGATTCACTATTGGGCCTGGTGGTTTGCAGTTCTGACAACTTTAACGGGCGGCATTGGTATTTTGTTAACTGGTACGGTCGTTGAAAACTGGTACTTATGGGCGCAACACCATAATATGGTGCCAGCTTATCCCCCAACGCACGTGACTGATCCATCCCTCACAACCCCTGCGTTTGTACCCCCAGTTCAAGGAGGGAAATAATGAAAAATAGACTTTATTCTTTGGCAGCGCTATGCGGTCTAGTTGTGCTACTAACAGCCTGTGAGCGTCCGCCAATTGACTCTACTCAGCTTGGTTTTAGAGGTACGGCAATGGCTGATATCAAAAATCCAAGAACTGAGGCGACTTTAGTGAATCTCAATAAAGCGCCAGCTTCGATGGGACTAGCACCTGCTGAAGGTGATAAAGCGGGGAAAGTGTATAAAAACGTACAAGTATTAAACAACTTGAGCGTTGCACAGTTCACGACTTTTATGGTTTCGATGTCTAGTTGGGTTGCACCAGCTGAAGGTTGTACCTATTGCCATAATCCTGCAAATTTTGCTGAAGACTCAAAATATACAAAAATTGTCGCACGCAAAATGATTCAAATGACACAGGGTATCAATACCGGTTGGCAGTCCCACGTTAAGGAAACAGGTGTTACTTGTTATACCTGCCATCGGGGTAATAATATTCCACAAAATGTCTGGTTTAAATCACCTGAGCAGGCTGGTGGGCATATGTTAGGAAATTTGAATGGTCAGAATGATCCAAAACAAAGTACCGCATATACCTCGATGCCGAATGAGCCGTTTTCTAAATATATCTTAGAAAATAATCCTGCAAGGATTCAGGGGCAAACTTTCTTGCCAACTGGTAATAAAAAGACTATTCAGGAAACTGAGACGGTTTATAGCTTCATGAATCATCTTTCAAAATCTCTTGGTGTGAATTGTACCTATTGCCACAACTCTCGGATATTTAGTGATTGGGATCAAAGTCGTCCACAAAGATCACAAGCTTGGCATGCTATCCAGATGTTAAAAGATGTGAATAACGATTATATGTTGCCACTAACCAGTACTTTCCCTCAGGCAAGATTGGGTCCAACAGGAGACGTGGCCAAAGCAAATTGTGCTACATGTCATCAAGGTGTTAATAAACCATTATATGGGGTCAGTATGCTAAGTGATTATCCTTATCTTACGGGTCCAAAGAAACAACAAGCTGTAGTAATCGATAGTGGTAAATCCACATCGGTTGCAATGAAATAGCTTTACCGGTGTTGTAGCGCTGTCTTTGGCGCCTTCGGGCGCCATTTTTTTAAAGGATTTATATGGACGCACAAGTTGATCGATTTAAGATTGCCAGCTTAAATGCGGATGATCCACACCCCTCCAAATCACGTGTCATCGTGATTGGCTCTGGCTTTGGTGGACTTGCTGCGGCTATTCGGTTGTCTCTCAAAGGGTATGAAGTAACGGTGCTAGAAAAGCTCGATACACCTGGCGGCAGAGCTTATGTCTATCGACGCAATGGCTATGTGTTTGATGCTGGGCCAACCATTATCACCGCGCCATTTTTACTCGAAGAGTTATGGGAGATGTGCGGTAAAAAAATGAGCGATGAAGTGGACTTGCGCTTGATGAATCCTTTTTATCAAGTACGGTTTTTAAATGGGCGAGTGTTTAACTACACAGGTGATCGCACAGAGATGGAACAAGAAATTAACAAGTTTTCACCAAAGGATGTCGAAGGGTATCGACGTTTTTTAAAAGAAGCAGAAAAATGTTATCGCTTAGGATTTGAAGATCTATCAGCAATCGCCTTTACTAAATTATGGACACTGATCAAAACCTTGCCAAATATGTATAAGATGCGAGCTTGGGAGAGTATCTATACTTTAGTTGCTAGACATATCAAAGACCCCCAACTCCGAGAAGTAATGAGTTTTCATCCTTTACTTATTGGGGGCAATCCTTTTTCAGTCACGGCTGTATATGCCTTAATTAATGCTTTGGAGCAAAAAGGAGGTGTCCACTCTGTAATGGGGGGTACCGGCGAATTAATTAAAGGAATGGTGAAGTTATTAGACGGATTAGGTGTCAGAATTCGTTATGACAGTGAAGTGAAAAAAATCAATATCAATGAGCATGGAGTAACTGGCGTTACTTTAGCTGATGGTAAAGTTTTGTATGCGGACAAAGTAGTCTCTAATGCAGACTCTGCTTGGACTTATAAAAATTTAGTAGATGTGAAGTATCGTAAGCACTGGACAGATCGAAAAATTGCTCGCGGTAAATATTCCATGAGTCTATTTGTTTGGTATTTTGGCACCAATAAACGTTATGAAGAAGTTACCCACCATACGATGTTAATGGGCAATCGATATGAGTCTTTGTTAAAAGATATTTTCAAAAAACATCACTTACCCAAAGACTTTAGTTTGTACTTGCATCGTCCAACCGCAACTGACCCGTCAATGGCGCCGGACGGGCATGATACTTTTTATGTCTTGTCACCCGTGTCACATTTAGATAGTGGTACTGATTGGTCAGAACAAGTCGAAACGTATCGGCAATCGGTACAAAAAATGTTAGAAGATACTATTTTGCCGAATTTAGGCGAGCATCTGACAGAGTCATTCTGTACCACGCCACAAGACTTCCAGGACCGGCTCTTATCGTATAAAGGCGCTGCATTTGGACTAGAGCCATTATTGCTGCAAAGTGCTTGGTTCAGACCGCACAATATTAGTGAAGACGTCGAAGGACTGTATATGGTGGGTGCAAGTACTCATCCTGGAGCAGGAATTCCGGGAGTATTATCCTCTGCAAAAGCCCTAGACTCAGTGATTCCATCCCTTGTTAAAAGGTAACAATATGTTTAAAAATATCTTCAGTTCCTTGATTGCGCGCCCCATGTTAATGAGCCCAAGTGTTAGTAATGCTTCGTTGGATACCAAAGAATGTGAAGAATTAATGCGCGGAGGCTCCAAATCATTTTTTGCGGCATCCAGGGTATTGCCATCGCGAGTGAGAACCCCTTCCATTGCGCTATATGCATTCTGTCGCTTGATGGATGATATTGTGGATGATGGTCCTGATGATGAGAATGTAATCGCAATTTTGCAAGAACGAATTAATTGTATTTATCAAGGAGTACCCCACGATATACCAGCTGATCGAGCGTTAGCGAAGGTTGTCAAACCATGTGCTATTCCACAACCTTTGTTAGAAGCTTTACTAGAGGGTTTCTTATGGGATAAACAGGGTCGCGAATACGAAACCTTGGAAGATGTATATGATTATGCGGCGAGAGTAGCGGGTACTGTAGGCGCGATGATGGCCTTGATTATGGGGGTTCGCTCGCATCAAGCCTTAGCACGCGCTTGTGAATTAGGCCTCGCGATGCAACTCACGAATATTGCCAGGGACGTTGGGGAGGATGCACGTAATGGCAGGTTATACCTCCCAAGACAATGGCTTCGGGAAGAAGGTATTGCACCTGAAGAGTGGTTAAAAAATCCAGAATTTACACCTGCTTTAGGTAGAGTCATTGCGAGACTTTTAAAGAGTGCTGATGAACTTTATGCACGTTCACAAAATGGCATTGCCTATTTACCCAGAGACTGTCGATGCGCCATTATGGCCGCCCGTAAAGTGTATGCAGAAATTGGCCGAGTAGTTGAACGTCAAGGCTATGACTCAGTAAATAGTCGAGCAGTTGTATCTGGTGGACGCAAAAAACGCTTAATTATTCTTTCATTAAGCAGCATCATTTTTGGAGGTGCTCATAAAGAATATGAACACATGGAGCCCTCTATTGAGTACCTAGTTAAGACAGTACCCACAGAAGATCCATTTGCGCATTATGGAGGAAGCTTCGAACAACGGGTTGTTTGGGTAATTAACTTACTTGAGAAAACCGAATTAAGAAGAATTGCAGACTTTGAGACAATGGCCAGTCAAAACACGAAAGCCTAGATTTCTCAAAGAGTTGGTATGCGTGGCATTCTCCAAGGTAGCATCCATTTGACAATCGTAGAGCTAAACCTTGGAATGTTCAGCGTTTCATGCATCGCTTGTACCGGTTCGCCAAGCCAGTCGGCAGCAATCATCGAACGCGTATAAAAAGGAGTATCTTCAAAGCTTTGAAGAAGTTTGACAGACTTTTGGGAGCGAAGGTGTCCCTGGATTCTCCAAAAGGAAAGAGGTAAGCTCTGACGTGGGATTTCAGCAAATGTTTCAACTGTCCCTGCAGGAGTAAATCGTAGTAAAAGTAAATTCTCCTGCCTAGATTTTTCTCTGACGTCATAAATGACTGCAGTACTGCCATCTTTTAGGGTAGCCCTTGCCCAGTCCCACTCTTCAAAAGGATGATGAATACCCTCGTCGCCTTCATTGGAGTCAAGATATGCATGACCTGACCATTTAACGCCTGGATTTGGAAGATTTACCTCTACTCGTGAGGTCGGTGAAATAGGACCCCAGCGATGTTTTTTATTAGTATCTAATGGCACTGAATAATTAAATAAACCTTGTGGATAGACCGTGATCTTGCCACTAATTTTTTGGGCAAACGGTAAAGAGCGTTCATTGACTTGAATCGTTAGAGCATCCCCATTCCAAGTTAAATCACTCGGCCCCACCGAAAAATGTTCCGCATCTCGGAACATCGCCGTTTTCGTTCGTTCGGTCATCGCCCATCTTTTTTTACCCGGGGTATAAATCGCCACATTGATACAGCAATAATTATTCGGATCTGCGGGAGCTTTTTGATTCGCCCAAGCGTAGTAAGGTGAAAATACACTACCGACAAAAGCGATAATCGTAATGCCATGCTGGCCATCGTCGCTAATGGCATCCACATACCACCATAAATAACCACCACTTGGAACTACTTGGTTAAAGCAAGGTTCTCCATGAGCGTTGCGGCCGCCATGCGTCCCGAAAGAGTAGCCATCGGCACTCCCGGGCCCGGATGAACGCTCCCGCCTGCTAAGTATAGATTCCGAATGCTTGACTGAGAGCTTGGGCGATTGAATGAACTCATCCAACCGTGGGTTGCCATGCCGTACAGTGCCCCCCCCGTAGCTGGAAAACGCTGATGAAAATCCCAAGGGGTAGTTCGAACCGTCGCTGGGGAGGATAAATCTAGTGTTAAGCCACTCTTTGAAAGTAGTGTTTGGACTTGATCTTGGCATCGTGAGATTTCCGAAGGGTTTGGGTGGGAATCGCCAATAGCAGGTGCATTGACTAAAAGTAACATCCGCTCTAAATCTGGCGCTGTTTCATTGTTTAAGCGATCTTGCGCACAGAGGTAAACCGTTGGCGTTTTTGGAAAAGTTTGTAAATGAAAAATATCTTTGAATTCGTTAGCGTATTCTTGATCAAAAAAGACATTATGACGGGTAAGTGGGAGTGTAATACCTGACGTACTAACTGACCAAGTAATAGCTGATAAAGATCGACCGGTAGGGGATTTTGGTACGGCTGACTTTACATCATCACCTAATAGGCCATCATAGAGTGCGCTCACATCACCATTAAAAATAATACTATCTGCCGGTAAAAATGTTTGATCAGAAAGCGTCACTCCAGTTGCTTGATGATTGGTGATTGTAATTTTTTCAATTGTTTCAGAATGAATAATTTTTGCCCCACGAGAGATGGCTAATTCAGCAATTTTTTTAGGAATTTGAATCATGCCACCATCCACTGACCAAACCCCCTGAAGTTCAACATGGGCAATTAGCATTAAAGTCGCAGGCGCTAAGAAAGGTGAGGAACCACAGTAGGTCGCATAACGAGCAAATAATTGCCGTAACCGGGGGTCAGGAAAGTAATACTCAAGTGCGTCCCAAAGATTTTTAAATGGACCAATCCCCATCAATGTCTTACTACCCTTGAGACCAAGACCTTTGAGCATACTGGTCAGAGTTGGTCGTTTGGCGCAAATATAGGAAGACTCTAAACTTTCATACACATTTTTAGTCGTTTGGCAAAATTTTAAAAACAACTCCGCTTGTTTTGCGTTAGAAAATTCACGAATCGCTTGAGTACTAAGACTAGGGTCGGCAAATAAATCAAGTTTTTCTTGCCCCCAAAAGTGTCTTGCTAAAATAGGCAGAGGGGTAGATTTGATATGCAAATCAAAAGATTCATCACAAGCTTTAAAAAGTTCTTCAAATACCCAGCGCATGGTAAATACAGTAGGGCCAGAATCAATGCCGAGTTCTTGGGATTGCAGTTGTCGAATTTTCCCTCCGACCTCAACACCTTGATCAATCAGCGTAACATCAAGTCCTTGGTGAGCTAGTTCTAAGCAGGCGCTTAAACCAGCTATTCCACCTCCAACAATAACAACTCGATGTTTTTTAGGCATATGTTTTCCCCCGCCAAACCCCTTTCGGATTGATAGGAATAAAGCGTGTAAACATTGATTCTGAGAAATAGCCTTCTGTCTGCGCTGCTTTGATTGCCGCTAAATGCGCACCAGTTCTAGCATATTGATTCATCTGTTCAGTAGACTCCCAAATCGTAAATGTAGCTTGCCGAAAGTAAGGTGCTTCGCCGAGTCCAGCCGCTAATAAGCAACCATTAGCAGAGGTTAAAGAGAGTTCAGCAGGAGGGGCTTTTTGCCAAAAAGAGAATGCTTTTGAGGGTTTAATCGAAGCGCGGGTAATGGCTGCTATAGGGCCTTGTGAAGGCGCTACAACAGTCTCCGTTAAAGCGGTACTTGCCCACGTGCCTCTATTTGAGTATGTTTTTAATAAGACACTAAAAAACTCATTACTATGCTGTTGATAAGACTCAATGATGGGGGATGTATTTAAAAACGCTTTAGCGAACTCTTCTGTTTGAAAAACACAAAATAAGCCTTGGTGTTTAAAGCTTGGTTCAACAGCAAATCCACCTTGTTTACCACTTCCTAAAATTTTAAAAAATTCAAGTCCGGGTATTTTTCTGAGCTTGTATTTGCCGACTACAAATCTTGCTAAGCCCCAATAAATCGAATCAGACCGATAACCCATAAGACATAGGACAGCGGTTTGTGTACCCATAAACGCCGATTAGTTATCCTCAGCAGGGTTATGATCAATGATATTAAATCGACGCATCTTAATGTAGAGGCTCTGACGAGAGAGCCCTAACATCTCTGAAGCTGAAACACGATTATTCATTGTCAAATCCAAAGCGGACATAATGCATAATTTTTCAATCATATCGGTTGTTTCATTCACAATATCCCTTAATGGAACTTTACCAACTAACTCAGTTAATTTTGCGGCAGAATCTCGTAAGTCACTCGTTGTTTCATTGCGCTTATTCACTTGACTGCCTGTGGAGCGTACGCTAAATCCGATGACGCCACCTTCTACTGAAGGCACTTTAACTGCCGATATTTCCACATCTAAATTATTTCCCTGGGAACTAATCATCGTTGTGGCGTAATGCTTGATAGAGTCTCTATCTTTTAAATTGTTAAGGATGATGCGCAAATCAATATTGCCACGGCCTAACCAGTTTTCTAAAGATTCGTTGGTAATTTCAGAGCGATTTTCAACGCCTACCATTTTTAAAAAGGTCGTATTCCCCGAAATTACTTTGCCATTTGAGTCGGAGATCACAAAAGCATCAGGTGAAACATCTAAAGCACTAATGAGTTTCTGTGTGTCTTGATCCACGCTCTCAGGAGTAGTTGCACTGCCATCAATCGGGACGATGTTAATGAGGAAAACAGTTTGGTTGTCTTCCCTTAAGAAGTTTGACCTAAACTCCACTTTGGTGGAATTTTTTGCTAAGCAGAGTTCAATCTTTTTTTGTATATTGGTGTTACGTGATGAGTTTAGTAGATCTTGTAATTTTACAAAATCTGACATATCAATGAATTCAGCAATGGTTTTACCTTGCATTCTTTTATTCGGCTCTGACATCATTTTTTGAGCAACAAGATTTACTTCTAAGATTCTGAAGGAACTAGCTTCAATAATGATGTGGGCAGTCGTACTTAAGTCAAATAATTGACGATACCTTGCTTCAGCGAAGCGCAATTTTAAGTAATCTGTTTCAATCGCTTGTTGTGCTTCTACTAAGCGTTGTTGAAGTTTTGCTAAATTACTTAAATCTCGTCCAAAAGCTAAAATTTTATCGTCTTTGATGAGATGGACTGTAGAGAACATCAGTGGCACTGAATTGCCATTCGGTAAATTTAAATTAATCTGACGCCATCTTTGATTGCCCTCATCGCCGTTTAATGACAGCATTGATTCAATTTTTTTGGTACTTTCAATGGTGGCAGTTTCCACCCATGTTTTTCCAATTAAACCTTTTAAATCGTTCAGGCCTGGTGTTTGGGAGTCAATCACATCTTCAATCACCCCTTTTCTGTCTAGAATAAATACCGTATCTGCAATGTGGGACGCGATAACAGCGGCCGATTCAGAATCAATATTTTCTAAATGACGTGTAAAAGGATTTATTGAAAAATTCATATTTTATAGGGTTACTCGGGTAATCAACCATTGTAAATTGTTTTTCATCCGATAGCCTCTAATTCCTCGTGCTTAATTTTTGTTTAGAAATAAGAATCTCTGCTTGCCGGATTGCATCATTTGCATCTGATGATTTAATTTCGGCATTCACTGTAGCAAAGTACTCGGGATTAGAAATAAATAAAGGTCCACCGACCATAAATGAAACATTTGAATTCATTGACTTAGAGCGAAGCGTATCAATTAGATCATTGAGAGACTCAGCTTCTTTTTGAGTTCCCACAGAAATTCCAATCACGTCAAACCATTGTGTAAAAACTAACCGACTTAGCTCATGAGGTTGTAATTTGGGTTCGCCTGAAACTCTCCAGCCAGCACGTCTAAAAAACTCAACTAAGATAAATAAGCCTAATGTGTGTTGGGAGTTAAAGGCAGGTATTAATAGTGCATTTAATGTACCAACAGGTTTATTGTCTTGATTTTGGAAATGATGGCTCAACTCATACAAAATATGTTGTAAGCGCCAAAGTCCAACCGTCACATCCGAAAATGTACAAATATCATTTTCCCAAAGTTCCCCCAATTTTCTAGCAGTTTGAGGGATTAAGTCGAGATAAATTGAATCTGCAGATACTTGTTTTTCAATCAGTTTTTTTACAAAATCTAAGGACGTTTCTTGACTGCCATTGACGACTAGACCGACTAAAAAGTCAGATTCAATGGTCGTAACACTTCGTTGGCCTGGATTTGCAAGTTCTTCTAGCGAAGCATTTGCCTTATGGCTAACCAAAAGTCTAGGAATAATCTCTTCGTCTAACATTTTTACCAAAATATCTACAGGTTGTTTATCTGTTGACTTACTGATGTAGGGGTTGTCTTGCTTATCAAATTGTTCTGACCCAGTCAAACAATTCTCTACAGAATCAAAATATGTGTTTGGATTTTGTCGCATTAACTAACTCCTTAGAAGCATTTGCGGCGGGAAATTACCCAAGTTACACATTAATGAAAAATCCGTTTAAAAAATAGTAGGGGAAATACTGTCTAATTAAATATACAATATTACTTACATGGTGTCTAATTTATTTTACACAAACTAGGGTAATCCCTATTATGTGCAGGTATCAATAAGCGTAAACTTAAGTTGACAGTAAGGCTACTAGATCAATTTGGAGAAGAAGTGAAAAAAACCGTAAAGCCCCTATATACAACGGAACAGCGTAAAAAGCGTGACGAAACTGTATGGACTTTTATACAAGGTTTGTTAGCACCTCTACAGTTTATCGCATGTTTTGTCAGTATTTATTTAGTAACACGTTATTTACTTACAAGTGATGGTTATCAAATAGCGAACATTTCTGTGCTCGTTAAAACTGGATTTTTGTTGACCATCATGGTCACGGGTGCCATTTGGGAAAAGGTTGTATTTGGGCAGTACCTATTTGCGGAAGCATTTTTTTGGGAGGACATGGTCAGTATGGTTGTGATTGCCTTACATGTGACTTATGTTTATTGTCTCTTCCAAGGTAGTCTAGAACCTAAGTATTTAATGATTTTGGCACTAGTAGCTTATGCCACTTATATCGTCAATGCGATCCAATTCATATTAAAGCTTCGCCAAGCAAGAAAAGGTGAGCAAGCAAATAAAGTCTTCCAAGCGCCACAAATGAAAGCGGAGTTGCAATCATGAACGCCATTATTCCAATTAATCAAATCGTTGAAGCGGGTTGCGCAACCCAACCAATCTTAAAAGAACGTGGGCAACGTGAAGTATTTTGTGGGTTGACAGGTATTATTTGGATGCATCGAAAAATTCAAGATGCATTCTTTTTAGTAGTTGGTTCAAGAACCTGCGCTCACTTGATTCAATCAGCAGCAGGCGTCATGATCTTTGCAGAGCCACGCTTTGCAACAGCTATTATTGATGATCGTGATTTGGCAGGTCTTGCCGATGCAAATGCTGAGTTAGATAAGGTGGTACAGCAACTTCTAGATCGAAGACCAGATATCAAATTACTGTTTTTGGTGGGATCCTGTCCTTCTGAAGTGATTAAGTTAGATTTACATCGTGCAGCTGGAAGGTTGGATAAGCAGTATGGACCTAATGTACGCATCTTGAATTACTCAGGGAGTGGCATTGAGACAACCTTTACGCAAGGTGAAGATGCTTGTTTGGCTGCGATGGTTCCAGAACTGCCAGGCGTATCTCCTGATACGCAAAAATCACTCATGGTGGTCGGTTGCTTACCAGATATTGTGGAAGATCAATTTAAAAGAATATTTCAAGAACTAGGATTAGATCAAGTTCAGTTTTTTCCTCCAAGAAATTCGAAATCACTACCTAAGGTTGGACCGAATACTAAATATGTATTGGCTCAGCCATTTCTTGGCGATACTGCAAGAGCCTTAGAAGCACGTGGCGCAACCTATTTACCGGCGTTATTTCCCTTCGGAATTGAAGGAACCACGGACTGGTTATGGAGCGCTGCTCAAGAATTTGGAATTACTAAAGAACACTTTGATCGGGTCACTTTGCCCAAGCGCGAAAGAGCCAAGCATGCTTTAGAAAAACACCAAGCAGTGCTGAGGGATAAAAATATATTTTTCTTTCCAGATTCACAGTTAGAAATTCCTTTGGCTAGATTTTTACATGAAGAATGCGGTATGCAATTAACTGAAATTGGCACACCTTATTTACACAAAAACCACCTCGCAAAAGAATTAACTCGCTTACCTCATGAAGTTCTTATTTCTGAGGGTCAAGATGTGGAAAAACAATTAGACCGTGTGAAAGCTACTAACCCCAATTTAATTGTTTGTGGCTTAGGTTTAGCGAATCCACTTGAAGCGCAGGGAATGACGACGAAATGGGCTATTGAATTAGTCTTTAGTCCAATCCATGGCTATGATCAAGCCGCTGATTTAGCTGAATTATTTGCCCGACCACTGCGTAGAAAACAAAAATTACAGTTTAATGTGGAGGAGTTATGCAACTAACCCTTTGGACTTATGAAGGACCTCCGCATGTTGGGGCGATGCGTATAGCTACTGCCATGCAAAATTTGCACTATGTGTTGCATGCCCCTCAGGGGGATACTTATGCAGATTTATTATTCACGATGATTGAACGTCTCCCTAAGCGTCCTCCTGTTACATATACAACGTTCCAGGCGCGTGATTTGGGTGGAGATACTGCGCAGATTTTCAAAAACGCTGCAAAAGAAGCTTATGATCGTTTCACACCACAAGCTATGATTGTGGGCGCATCTTGTACTGCCGAATTAATTCAAGACGATCCTGGTGGCTTAAGCAAAGCGCTTAATTTACCAATTCCAGTGATTCCGTTGGAGTTACCTTCGTATCAGAAGAAAGAAAACTGGGGAGCTGCAGAAACCTTTTATCAAATTGTTCGTAGCCTCGCTAGCATCAATAATCAGTTAACTCAGACAGAACATGTTGCTAAAAGAAAAGCAGAATTAGCTGCTGGTAGAAAGCCACGTTGTAATGTCCTTGGCGCGACAGCACTTGGCTTCAGACATCGCGATGATGTGAAAGAAATCTCTAAGTTACTAGAAGAACTTGGAATAGAAATTAACGTATTGGCCCCTCTCCATGCAAGTCCGGTGGATATCACAAGTCTAGCTAATGCGGACTTTAATGTGATTCTATATCCAGAAATAGCGCATAGTGCTGCAGCCTGGCTCTCAAGAACATTTGGTCAAGCAAATACAAAGGTGATTCCGATTGGTGTTAATGCAACGATTGAGTTTATTAAAGAAGTTTGTGCACTTGCAGGAATCGATTCACAAGCTAAGTTAAAAAAAATGCAGTCCAATGCAGCTTGGTATGCACGCTCAGTTGATTCTACATACCTTACTGGGAAGCGAGTATTCATTTTTGGTGATGCAACACATGTGATTGCTAGTGCAAAAATGGCGACTGAAGAGTTTGGTTTTGAAGTAGTAGGAATGGGCACTTACTCCAGAGAATTTGCTAGAGAAGTTAGGGAAGCTGCCAAAAATTATGGCTTGGAAGCAATTATTTCTGATGATTATTTGACGATTGAACAAAAAGTTACTGAGCTTTCACCTGAACTCGTGCTGGGTACACAAATGGAGCGTCACATTGCAAAGCGTCTAGGAATACCCTGTGCAGTTATTTCGGCACCAGTGCATGTGCAAGATTTCCCATCACGTTACTCACCTCAAATGGGGTTTGAGGGAGCGAATGTCATGTTTGACACATGGATCGCACCTTTAATGATGGGCTTAGAAGAGCATTTATTAACGATGTTTAGAGAAGACTTTGAGTTTCATCAAGATGCACCAGCTTCTCATTTGGGACGAAGTGGTGGGGTAATTAAGAACGAATTACCGGCCTATTACGAATTAGATGAAAAGCCTTCTGAAAATATTGAAGCGATAAAAAATCCTTCTGAAAAGTCTTCCAATAGCAATGCAATTTGGACAGAGGATGCATTAAAAGAACTTGGGAAAATCCCATTTTTTGTAAGAGGTAAAGCACGGAAAAATACTGAAAAGTTTGCAGTTGAACAAGGCATGCAGGAAATCACTTTGGAAACTTTATACGATGCAAAAGCCTACTACAGTAAGTAAAAATATTCCTATCAAGTTTGTCATCGTGACCATGGATACACATTTGGTGAGTGCGACCGAGCGTGCCTATCAGCAATTATTAAAAGACTTACCAGGCTTAGAGTTAAAAATTCATGCGGCATCAACCTATAGTAGTGATGCTAAGCATCTTGCACAATGTCTTGATGATATCGCAACAGCTGACATTGTCGTTTCCACGATGTTGTTTATCGAAGATCATTTTTTACCAGTGCTTGAAGCATTAAGGGCAAGAAGAAATCAATGTGATGCGATGGTCAATGCCATGTCAGCGTCTGAAGTGGTGACTTTAACGCGTTTAGGTAACTTCGATATGAGCCAGCCTGCTTCTGGACCGATTGCTCTGCTCAAAAAATTAAGAGGTAAAAAGAAGGGGCAAGAAGGAACCGGTGGTGAAGCGCAGATGAAAATGTTACGTCGCTTACCTAAAATTCTTCGATTTATTCCGGGCACCGCTCAGGATGTTCGTGCTTATTTCTTAACTCTCCAATTTTGGTTGGGTGGCTCTGAAGAAAATATGTATCACATGGTTCGATATTTGATCAATCGATACGCAAGTGGCCCAAGAGAGGTCTTGAAAGATGCAAAATACAAACCATCTGAACCGATTGTTTATCCTGAACTTGGTATCTATCATCCGCGCTTAAAAGGTCGGATGAGTGAAGATATTACGAAATTACCGAAATTAGTTCCTGATGCAAAGGCAAAGGGTAAAGTCGGGGTGTTATTGCTGCGTTCCTATGTTTTAGCAGGTAATACTTTGCATTATGATGCTGTTCTAGCTGCCTTAGAGGCTCGTGGGTTTCAAGTTGTACCAATCTTTGCTGCTAGCTTAGATGCCCGTCCCGCAATTGATCGTTTCTTTTTAAAGAACAGTCGGGCAACGATTGATGCCATGATTTCATTAACAGGATTTTCACTCGTTGGTGGACCAGCTTATAACGATTCAAAAGCAGCAGAAGAAATTCTTGCTACTTTAGATATTCCTTATATTGCTGCGCATCCAGTCGAGTTTCAAAATATCTCAGAGTGGGGTAATTCAGAGCGTGGGTTGCTACCGGTAGAGAGTACCTTAATGATTTCTATCCCGGAACTGGACGGCGCAACTAATCCAATGGTCTACGGTGGTCGCACTGGTCCAATTGGCACAACTTGTACTGGTTGCCACAAGGCTTGTACATTTACAGAACAAAATAACAAAAACGATATGTTTACATGCGTTGAGCGAACCGATATGTTAGCTGCGCGCATTGAAAAAATGGTTGCATTAAGAAAGTCAACATTAGTAGATCGTCAAATTGCGATTGTTTTATTCAATTTTCCACCCAATGCTGGGTCCGTTGGGACAGCCGCTTATTTAGGTGTCTTTGAATCGCTCTATAACCTTCTAGAGAGAATGAAGCAGGAGGGTTATACGATTCCATTACCGGAGAGCGCAGATGCCCTACGAGAGTCGATTCTAGAAGGCAATGCAAGTCAACATAGCACGACGGCTAATCTACATTACAAAATTCCTCTGAATGATCATGTGAAGAGAGAGCCTTGGTTGCGCGAGATAGAAAAAGTGTGGGGATCTGCTCCAGGTAAACAATTAACAGATGGAACGGGTTTATTTGTCTTAGGTAAACAGTTTGGTAATGTTTTAGTCGCGATTCAACCTTCTTTTGGTTATGAGGGTGACCCAATGCGTTTATTGTTTGAAAAAGGTACTGCTCCTACTCATGCCTTTTCCGCATTTTATCGCTATATTCGGGAAGATTTTGGCGCCAAAGCTGTCTTGCATTTTGGTACGCATGGTGCATTAGAGTTTATGCCTGGAAAGCAATCTGGCTTGTCGGGTGCTTGTTGGCCAGATCGTTTAATCAAAGACATCCCAAATATTTATTTATATGCATCCAACAATCCTTCTGAGGGGGTGATTGCTAAGCGCCGTGCTGCGGCTACGTTGATTAGTTATTTGACGCCACCGATTGCGCAAGCCGGATTGTATAAAGATTTAGCTGACCTAAAAGAAGTGATCAATCGTTATCGATTAATTCCAGAAACTGAACAAGAAGAAGCGTTCTCGACCGAAAGAGCTGAATTATCGAAAATGATTGTGCAGCTTGCTCATACCGTTGAGTTAATCAAAGAGCCTCAGAATTGGGATAATTTATCAACTAGCGAAATCGATCGGCAAGTTGTTCAACTCAGCGAGTCTTTATTAGAACTTGAATATTCTTTGATCCCAGAAGGTTTACATGTCATCGGTAAAAAAAGATCAGACAAGCATCGTCAAGAAACCTTGCAATGCATGTCTCAATTTTCTTGTGATCAAAGTTTAAGTCTAGAAGTGATGGGAGATTTAATTGCTGGCAACTCGCCACAAAGTATTATTGAAAAACATCAATTAGAGTCCTCTGAGAAGCTCATTGAAGGTTTGCTTGAAATGCAAAAAGCAGATCAATTAATGCAAGAAGATTCGGAATTATCGGGAATTTTAAAAGCGTTAAATGGACAGTATATTAAA
Source organism: Polynucleobacter kasalickyi (assembly GCF_900176405.1). Classification (GTDB taxonomy): domain Bacteria; phylum Pseudomonadota; class Gammaproteobacteria; order Burkholderiales; family Burkholderiaceae; genus Polynucleobacter; species Polynucleobacter kasalickyi. Next base: position 91,563 of record NZ_FWXJ01000004.1, read on the forward strand.
CCAGCTCCTGGTGGGGATGTACTACGTAATGCTGAGGTTCTCCCAACAGGACGTAATTTACATGGCTTTGATCCATTTAGAATTCCTAGTAAATTTGCAGTCAAAGAAGGTGCTGCTCAAGCACAAATCTTATTAGATCGATACTTTAAAGATGACAAGACGATTCCAGAATCGATAGCGATTGTTTTGTGGGGTACTGATAACTTAAAAACAGAAGGAACACCTCTTGCGCAGGTCTTAGCGCTGATGGGTGCAGAGCCTCGCTTTGATAGTTATGGACGCTTGACGGGGGCACAACTCATTGATTTAGCTGTCCTAGGTAGACCAAGAATTGATGTAGTCACCTCAATCTCTGGCATCTTTCGTGATCTGATGCCCCTGCAGGTTAAATTATTAGCTGAGGCTGCATTGCTTGCGGCTAGTGCTCCAGAACCGATTGAAATGAATTTTGTCCGGAAGCACGCTTTAGCGTATCAAGAAAAAGTTGGTTGTGATTTAGAAACAGCGGCTCTTCGAGTTTTCGGTAATGCGGACGGCGCCTATGGGGCTAATGTGAATCACCTCATTGAAAACAGTTGTTGGCAAGATGAAGATGAATTAAGCAATACGTATAACAACCGTAAAGGTTTTGCTTATGGTGTAACAGGTAAGCCAAAGGTTCAAAGTGCAGAATTGATGAAAAACATTTTGGCTGATATTGATCTTACCTATCAAAATTTAGACTCTGTAGAACTTGGCGTTACAACGATCGATACTTATTTTGATACCTTAGGTGGTTTAAATCGCGCTGTCAAAGTCGCCAAAGGGGGTGTCGATACACCTGTTTATATTGGCGATCAAACAAGTGGCAGTGGTGTTGTTCGATCATTGAGTGAACAGGTGGCTCTTGAAACAAGAACTAGAGTGCTCAATCCAAAATGGTATGAAGGCATGATTGCTAATGGGTATGAAGGTGTTCGGCAAATCGAAACACATGTAACGAATACGATGGGGTGGTCGGCCACAACGGGTCAGGTACAACCTTGGGTATATCAAAAAATCACAGAAACATTTATTTTGGATGATGCAATGCGAGAAAGATTAGCAGCGCTAAATCCAACCTCATCCGCAAAAGTAGCTAATCGTTTACTTGAAGCCAGTGAACGGCAGTATTGGAAACCATCCGCTAAGGATCTCGCTATGCTTCGCCAGTTCGCTGGTGAGTTAGAAGATCGGCTTGAAGGCGTTTATCAAGGAGTATCTGTCTCATGAACACAGTATCAATCCCAGTATCAGCAATTCAAAGTGCTCGCCCACCTGATGGTGATGGTAGTGTGCAAGTTCACTTAGATCCTAATATGAAAATAGGTAATGCGAAAGTATTTGCAATTTACGGCAAAGGTGGCATTGGTAAAAGTACTACCTCCTCGAATTTGTCTGCAGCTTTTTCAAAATTAGGTAAAAGGGTCCTGCAAATTGGTTGCGATCCGAAGCATGATTCTACGTTTACTTTAACGGGAAAGTTAGTACCAACTGTCATTGATATTCTTGAAACAGTAGACTTTCATGCTGAAGAACTCAAAATTGAAGATTTTGTTTATCAAGGGTATAACGGCGTGATGTGTGTTGAAGCTGGTGGTCCTCCTGCTGGCACTGGATGTGGTGGATATGTCGTAGGTCAAACGGTGAAATTATTAAAAGAACATCATCTTTTAGAAGATACCGATGTCGTAATTTTTGATGTGCTGGGCGATGTGGTTTGTGGTGGATTTGCTGCCCCCTTGCAACATGCAGACCGCGCCCTCATTGTGACTGCCAATGATTTTGATTCTATTTTTGCGATGAATCGAATTGTTCAAGCAATCTCAGCAAAGGCCAAAAATTATGACGTAAGACTTGGTGGTGTAATTGCTAATCGCTCGGCTGGTACCGATCAAATTGATAAATTCAATGAAAAACTGGGTTTAAAACTCATGGCACATTTCCCAGATTTAGATGCTATTCGTAGAAGTCGTCTAAAAAAATGCACTATTTTTGAAATGGAATCTACCCCTGAAATTATTGCTGTTCAAGAAGAATATCTCCGGTTAGCCGCCTCTTTGTTGGAGGATTTACCAGAAGTTTATGCGGAGAGTTTAAAAGATCGTGAAATTTTTGACTTATTAGGATTTGATTGATGAGTACATTAACGCCATTTCGATACCAAAAAAGACGCGGTGAGCTGGAGGAATATTTCGATCGTACCGCCGTTGAGGCCTGGGCAAAATTAACTTCAGATGCACCCGTGAGCGGCATACGAGCTACAGTTCGTGCTGGTCGTGACCAAATGCGCACAACTTTATTAAGCCGCTTACCCGAAGATTTAAAAGGCCGAAGAATCTTAGATGCTGGCTGTGGAACAGGGGCACTTTCAGTGGAACTGGCCAAACGTGGGGCACACGTAATCGCCATTGATTTATCCCCTAATTTAATTGAACTAGCTAAAGAAAGATATGAGCCAACCTTAAGTGGCAATATTGAGTTTTATGCCGGCGATATGTTAGACCCAAGCCATGGATTTTTTGATTACGTGGTATGTATGGATTCAGTGATTCATTATCACTGTGCAGATACTGTCGATGTATTAGCTAAACTTGCTCAAAATACGCAAGAAAAAATTATCTTCACCTTTGCACCCAGTAATTTCATGTTGGAGATGATGATTCGAGTTGGCAAAGTCTTTCCTAGGAAAGATCGTTCACCAACCATTGTGCCTATTGCTGAAAACACAATCATGAGTGCTATCGAAGACCACGATCAATTAGCCGGATGGAAGGTGGGTTTTACCCAAAAAATCTCAAGTAGTTTTTATAAGTCACAAGCGATGGAGATTTATCGTAAATGAAATTTTGGATGAATAAACGTTCTTGGCAACAAGTCAGCATCAAGCTATTGCCTTTTGCTGACATTGCTACGAGCGAACTCCCTTTATCTAAATTGGTACGTTTATCACTCTTTCAAGTGACTGTAGGAATGGCCGCAACGTTGTTGATCGGTACTTTAAATCGAGTCCTTATATTAGAAATGGGAGTAAGCGCTTGGATCGTTTCATTAATGGTCGCTTTACCGATTGTCTTTGCTCCGTTTAGGGCATTAATTGGGTTTAAATCAGACACGCATAAATCGGTATTAGGTTGGAAAAGAGTTCCTTATATTTGGATTGGGACTATCTTACAGTTTGGTGGATTCTCTATCATGCCATTTGCCCTAATTTTATTATCCGGTGATACACACTGGCCCATGTGGTTTTCATACATTGCTAGCGCACTAGCTTTTTTAATGGTTGGGGCGGGCATGCAAACAACCCAGACAGCTGGATTGGCATTAGCAACCGATTTAGCCTCAGAGGAAGCAAGGCCAAGAGTTGTCGCCATGATGTACGTCATGTTGTTGGTTGGTATGGTGCTGAGTGGATTAGTTTTTAGCTTGTTTCTCAGTCCATTTTCGCCGATGCAATTAATTCAGGTCGTTCAGGGAGTAGCGTCAGTTACCGTGGTATTGAATCTTATCGCCGTTTGGAAGCAAGAAGCTAGAGACCCATTGCGTCATCAAAAAGTAGAGGCACAGGTGTTTCAGGCAACCTGGAAAAATTTTACGGCTGATCCAAAAGTAAAACGCTTTTTGATTATGCTTGGTTTAGGCACGGCCGCATTTAGTATGCAAGATATTATCTTGGAGCCCTACGGTGGTGAAGTGCTTCATTTGTCTGTCGCTCAGACTAGTTTCTTAACGGCGATTATGTCTGGAGGAGCAATTTGTGCGTTCGCTTTAGCAGCTCGTTTGTTGTCTCGTGATGTCAATCCCTATCGTATCGCCTCTGTTGCACTGTTAGTGGGTTTGCTCGCTTTTGTCTTAATCATCTTCGCTGAGCCTTTAAATTCACCTAGCTTGTTTCGAATTGGCACAGCCATGGTTGGTTTTGGTGGAGGGCTATTTTCAGTGAGTACCCTAATTATTGCCATGCAATTAGATAAATTATCCATGGCTGGTTTAACGATCGGGGCTTGGGGTGCAGTAAATACAACGGCTTCTGGAGTGGCTATATTTTTAGGTGGATTTATCAGAGACGGAATTACTAATTTAGCGATGAAGGGGGAGCTAGGTACTGCATTGATCTCTCCAGCTATTGGATATAGCTTTGTATACCACATTGAAATCTATTTGTTATTTGCAACACTTATTGCTTTAGGACCTTTAGTAATGTATCAAGCTAAAGAAATTCAACGTAAAAATTCAAAGTTTGGTCTAGCAGAACTCCCGATCTAGACCGTGTAAATAGGAGGAAATTATGGGAACCGGTGCAATCACTCAGTACGTAGATGTGGCTTCAGTTGTATTTACATTATTTATCATCTTCTTTTTAGGATTAATTAGATACCTTACTCTAGAAAGTAAAAGGGAAGGCTTCCCATTAGAATCTCAACGATTTGGTGAAATATATAATGAAAGTGGTATTTTAGGCTTACCAACATCAAAACATTACAAGCAAGAGTTCGGTAAATCTTTTGACGCGCCACTTAAAGAAGCTCCTGCTCCAGAAGTTTTAAATGCCAAACCTGCTCATCGTATGAATGGAGCACCACTAGTTCCAGTTGGCAATCCACTGCTTGCAGGCGTGGGACCAGGATCATACGCCAATCGTCAGGATGTGCCAGATGCCGGCTTACATGGTGAGCCAAGAATTCTACCAAAACGGTTACTATCTGGCTGGGAAGTTTTGACTGGAGATACTAATCCGATTGGCTTGACAGTGTATGGTGCTGATTTAAACCCAGCTGGAACTATTAGTGATATTTGGATTGACCATATGGAGTCAATTATTCGATATTTGGAAGTGAAATTATCATCCGGTCAAACAGTATTACTACCATTTAACTTTGCAACTTTTACAAAGTTTGGAGTAGATGTGGCTGCGATTTTAGCTAACCAATTTGATGATGTTCCTAAAACCAAACATCCCGATCAAATTACTTTGTTAGAAGAAGAAAAAGTGATGGCCTACTTTGGCGCAGGTACTTTGTATGCAACACCTTCTCGCCAGGAACCTTTGTTATGAGAAAAAATCTTAATAACGGATTTGAGTATGAGTATGAGGCTCAGTTAGGTTTGCCAAGTACTTTACCTAAAGATGAAAAAATATTATGGCAGGGCTCACCAGATTTATGGATGGTTGCCAAAAATATCTTTTTTATTCGTTTCGTTATGTTTTATTTTTTGGGACTGATCTTACTGGGATTTTTTGAGGGTTACCAGGAGGATCAAAGTTCTAAGCAGATATTGATTGCCTTTGTGTTGATGTTGGCTTTGAGTCTAATTGCCATCGGACTGTTAGCTTTTTTAGCGTTTTGTACGGCAAAAACTACGGTCTATACGATTACTAATCGCAGAGTTGTCATGCGAATTGGCGTGGTACTTACGAAGACATTTAACTTACCTCTATCGAAAATTGAGGCAGCCGATATTGTTCAGCAGAAAAATCTGCACGGCAATATTGCCATTCAGGTTGAAAGTTCTACCAAAATTGCCTTTTTCCACTTATGGCCACATGTAAGACCATGGCGTTTACAACATCCAGAGCCAATGTTATTGAGCCTTAAGAATGTTGATGAAGTCTCACATGTATTGACCCAAGCTTGGAGTGAAGTAAATAACCAAGAAGTCGTCGTGAATGATGTGCATGCACCACATAAAATGCCTGAGAAAAAAAGAACTACTGGCTTAATGCCAGCGTTTAGTAATGAAACCTCAACAGATTTTGCCCAAATATAGGAAATACGATGCAAATTGCATTCAACAAAACTAAATTACCTAAATCTGTACAGGCAGCAGTAGTCTGTTCATTAATTAGTTTGGTTGGATTTTTAGGAACAAGGTATTTTGAGGAAACGACTCTATTAGAGTCAAATATCCCGCCAGTTGCTACCAAAGTACTCAAGTTTGAGGATCAACAGGATGGTGGTGTACGAGTCATTGACTATACGAATAATGAAACTATTCATGTCATCAGTGGAGAAGCTGGGTTTGTAAGAGGAGTTCTACGAACCGTAGCTCGTGAGAGAAAAATGCGGGGTAAAGGCCCAGAAGATCCAATGATTTTAACGGCTTATAAAGATGGCAGGATTGTTTTAAAAGATCCAATTACTGATACAAAAATTGAATTAGAGTCATTTGGTAAAACCAATGTTGAAGCATTTAATGTGTTGTTATTTCAAGAAAAGAAAAAATCTTCATCATGAAAAAAATTGTCCCTTATGAATTAGATTTGGCCAACACTTGGGAGGACTTATATGCCCATGTACATTTAGAAAATGTGGATATTGGCCCTGGCGATAGCGTCCTGATTCAACAAGCTCCAACAAAATTAGCTTGGGGTGAAAAATATTCAGTGCAAGGTGAAGCGCTATATACAAAAGCAAGTATTTTCCAAAAAATATGGACAAGATTTTTTAGTCGTTTTGAAATCACCATGCTATATGAGGTCAGTTTTTCTTCAACTAGATACTCAAAAACAACGGGTAATAAATACCCTCAGCAACCCCAGAATACGTATTCTACAAATTTAAATGAACAACGGAGAACATCATGAACGCATTAGCCCCAGAATTTAAGGACCTAGCTCCAATCAATATGGCGACTGATAAAGCTCTTGAAAGTACGATGCTGAGTCCTCGATTTTATACCACGGACTTTAAAGAATTAGATGCCTTTAATATTGAATCGATGAGAGTTGAGTGGGATCGTTTGATGGCTGAGTTTGAGAGTGATCCGAATAACGCACATTTTCAACGACCAGAAAACATGCTCAAGGACTACTCCAAATTGCCCGAAGGCCTATATCAAGAATTTTTAGATTTTTTAATTAGTTCGATTACCTCAGAGTTTTCAGGATGTGTTTTATACGCTGAAATCAAAAAGAAAGTGACCAATCCTGATTTGAAAGATTTATTTGGCTATATGGCGCGTGATGAAAGTAGACACGCTGGTTTTATTAATCAATGGCTTAAGGATTTTGGTATCGGCGTTGATTTAGGGTTTTTAGCGAGAACAAAAAAATACACGTTCTTTAAACCAAAATTTATTTTCTACGCAACCTACTTGTCAGAGAAAATTGGTTATGCACGTTACATCACTATTTTTAGATTGGTTGAGCGTAAGCCAGAATTAAGATTTCACCCCATCTTTTTGTGGTTTGAACAATGGTGTAATGATGAGTTTCGCCATGGTGAAGCGTTTGCACTTCTAATGCGCTCTGACAAAAGATTAACATCGGGCATTAATTGTTACTGGATTCGTTTCTTCTTATTAGCTGTGTATGCCACGATGTATGTCCGAGATCACGCAAGGGTAGAGTTTCATCAAGCTTTAAACGTCAGTCCAACTGATTATGACCGCGAAGTTTTAAAAGTCACTTCTGAGATTAGCAAACAAATTTTCCCATTCACCATTAACTTGGATGATTCAAGGGTATGGGAGTATTTTGCAAAATTAAAAGATATTTCGGATCAGATGGATGCGCTAAAAAATCAGCCAGGAATATTGGGTAAGCTCAAGCGCGCTGCTTATGGGATGCAAGCGGGTATAACATTCATCAAACTTTATTTTGTGCCTGTTGTGCCAAATGAATTACCGATTAACGTTCGTCTTCAACCTGTTTGGTAAATCAATGACATCAGTTTGGCTCCCCCTCTTATTTACTATCTTTGTATGGTGGTTTAGTACGGGGTTTATTTTGTGGTTAGATCGTTTTTCACCACACTATTTCAAGACAATTATGTTTTTAAGCACGATTGTCTTGTTGCTTGCTTTTTTAGGTCTTTATCACAGCAGTCGAACCAATACAGTGACTAATGCCTACTGCGCCTTTTCCTGTGCATTATTGATTTGGGGCTGGCAAGAATTAGGTTTCTTATTAGGTTATGTTACAGGCTCTAGAAAGACACCTTGTCCAGAAAATGCTAAAGGGTGGTTACGCGCTAAGTATGCCTTTCAGGCTGTAAATCATCACGAATTAGCCTTAATTGTTTTGTTATTAATAGTGGTTGTCATTAGCCTGGATGCTAAAAACATGACTGGGTTGTGGACCTTCTTGATTTTATGGTTAATGCGGCAAAGTGCGAAATTGAATATTTTTTTCGGTGTTTTAAATCTGAATGAAAACTTCTTACCGACGCATTTAAAGTATTTGCAAACCTACTTTCGTCGTGCCCCAATGAATTATCTGATGCCGGTCTCTTTAGTAGGGTCTATGCTGTTTGTCGTACCTCTTTGGACGGATGCGACGATTGTTGGATTGTCTTCCCCAGAGGTGGTTTCTAAAACAATCCTCGCAACTTTATTATCTTTAGCAATTCTCGAACATTTATTATTGGTAATTCCATTTCAAGTAGAGTTTTTATGGAAGTGGGGCTTTCGCCAGGAAGGTTAATATGGGACATATCGACGCTGAAATCCTCCTTGCTCAACCACGCGGCTTTTGCGCTGGGGTTGATCGTGCTATTCAAATTGTCGAAGAGGCCATCGCACAATTTGGTCAACCAATTTATGTGCGTCATCAAATTATTCATAATGCCAGAGTGATTGAAGATTTAACGGCAAAGGGAGCAATTTTCATTGAAGAGTTAAACGAAGTACCTGCTGGCGCTACACTCATCTTTAGTGCGCACGGTGTTTCAGCCAAAGTCCGACAAGATGCAACTTTAAGAGGTTTTAGAATCTTTGATGCAACCTGTCCACTCGTTAATAAAGTACATGTGGAGGTTACAAAGTTCCATAAAGAGGGCATCAAGGTGTTGATGATTGGGCACGCTGGACACCCTGAGGTAATTGGTACGATGGGACAAGTTGATAGTGATATTTATCTCATTGAATCAGTTCAGGATGTTGAACACTTGAGTTTTTCGAGTTTAGATCGAATTGCTTATGTCACACAAACTACTTTATCAGTGGATGAGACGCAGGAAATTATTGAAGCACTTCTTGTAAGGTATCCGCATATTATCCAACCCAAAAAACAAGATATTTGTTATGCCACACAAAATCGCCAAGATGCCGTTAAAGTGATGGTGCCATTGATTGATATGATGGTTGTAGTTGGAAGTGCCAATAGTTCCAATTCAAATCGTTTAAAAGAATTAGCGGCACGTCTAGGGGTAGATTCATACTTGGTTGATCATCCTAATCAACTTGCTCCAGAATGGTTTGTTGATAAAAAACGTATTGGCATTACTGCCGGCGCCTCAGCGCCAGAAGCTCTGACTCAACAAATTATTCATCAAATTAAAAGCTATGGCTCTAGGGTTGTAAAGACCTTGCCAGGTATTGAAGAAACCACGATTTTCTCTATGCCAAAGGGATTGGTTAGCTAAGATGAAAGCTTCAGCCGTCCTCGAACTACTAAAACCGATTACTTGGTTTCCACCAATGTGGGCATTTGTATGCGGCGCAATCACCTCTGGGACTTCTTTTCAAGATCATTGGCTCACCATCATTTTAGGATTGTTGCTGACGGGACCCTTAGTGTGTGCATCTAGCCAAGCCGTTAATGATTGGTTTGACCGACATGTCGATGCTATTAATGAGCCAAATCGTCCAATTCCGTCTGGCAGAATTCCAGGTAAATGGGGTATTTATTTAGGCATTATTTGGTCATTACTTTCTTTAAGTCTTGGCGCATTTTTAGGCGTTTGGGGATTTCTGGCTACGCTACTAGCCATTCTTTTTTCTTGGGCATATAGTATGCCGCCGATTCGTTTGAAACAAAATGGCTGGTGGGGAAATTTGGCTTGTTCTATGAGTTATGAGGGATTAGCTTGGATTACTGGGGCTGCATTATTATCAGTCACCTTATCCCCGTCAAAACCATCCCTCTTACTAGCTTTACTCTTTAGTTTAAGTGCCCACGGAATTATGACTTTAAATGACTTTAAAGCCATTGAAGGTGATAAAAAAATGGGTATTCGCTCCCTTCCTGTTCAACTGGGACCGAAAAATGCTGCCTTGGTTGCTTGTCTAATTATGCTTATTCCGCAGTTAGTTGTGATCGGATATTTGTTGAGTTTAGACATGTTTACCTATGCGGTAGTATTCTTACTCCTGTTGATTGGACAAGTCTTGATGATGTTTTATTTTTATCAAAAACCCATTGAACGAGCACTTTTTTATAGTGGCTTTGGCGTGCCAATTTTTGTAAGTGGCATGATGGTGGCAGCTTTTGGTATTCGTCAGTTCGGAGTTGCTCAATGAATACAAATGCTTCTATGATTAATCATCAATTAGAAAATAGTCATACCGATTTTTTATCTTGGTTCGGCATTATTCGTTTAGGATTAATTCAAACATGTATTGGAGCAATTGTCGTGATGACAACCTCTACCTTGAATCGGATCATGGTCGTTGAATTAGCTTTACCTGCCATGTTGCCTGGATTTTTAGTTGCGCTTCACTATTTGGTTCAGTTAATTCGACCAAGAATGGGGTTTTCTTCTGATCAGGGAAAAAGTAAAACGCCTTGGATAATCGGTGGCATGGGCGTCTTAGCCTTGGGTGGCATTGGCGCCTCCATTGGTACCGTATTGCTCGCATCAAATTTAATATTAGGACTAGCTGTTTCTACCTTGTCCTTTATTTTGATTGGGATTGGAGTGAGTACTAGTGGTACTTCACTACTGGCCTTATTAGCGAAAAGTGTGAATGATCAAAAGAGAGCTGCAGCTGCCACCTTAGTTTGGATCATGATGATCTTTGGTTTTGCCTTTACAAGTGTAATGATTGGCAAATATTTGGATCCCTTTACGCCAGAAAAAATTATTATTATTGCCGTTACTATTTCTATTATTTCATTGGTAATCACAAATGTATCGCTGTACAAGCTCGAAAGTAGTCTTACCCCGTCCGTGAAAATAGAAAAACCAACTGCTGCCATGAACTTTAAAGTAGTGATTCGTGAAGTATGGTCAGACCCAGATATTAGACACTTTACGAAGTTTATATTTTTATCAATGCTGGCATTTAGTTCGCAAGATTTAATTTTGGAACCCTTTGCCGGTATGGTGTTTCACTACACCGTTGGTGAAACAACAAGTATGTCTGGGTTACAACACACGGGCGTATTAGTCGGGATGGTTTTAGTGGCGATTACGGGTAGTAGCAGACTCAGAAAGTATGTTGGATCTCTGAATCATATGATTGTCTATGGATGCATGGCATCCGCCTTAGCGATGCTAGGTTTGGCCGTAGGCGGTATTGTTGGGCAAACTTGGCCTCTTAAATTGAACGTTTTCATCCTTGGACTTGCGAATGGTACTTTTTCCATCGCTGCGATTGGTTCGATGATGCGATTAGCCGTACATGACGGCTTAGGTAAAGAAGGTGTGCGGATTGGTTTGTGGGGTGGTGCTCAAGCAATTGCATTTGGTTTAGGTGGGCTGATCGGTGCGATTGGATCTGATGTGGCAAGGCAACTTATTTCAGATACAGGATATTCCTATGCGGTCGTATTTTTGATTGAGTCTTTTTTGTTTGTAATTTCAGCTAAGTTAGCCTTGGATATAAAAAAATAATCCAGAAGAAAGGGTAGAAAATGGAACACGAAATTTTTGATGTAGTAGTTGTTGGGGGTGGTCCTGCTGGATCGACGGCAGCTGAAAAATTAGCATCTTCTGGTAAAAGTGTCTTACTTTTAGATCGTGGTGGTAGAGTCAAGCCATGTGGCGGTGCTATCCCACCGAGACTGATCAAAGATTATCAGATTCCAGATTCTTTACTAGTGGCTAAAGCTACTTCTGCACGGATGGTCTCACCAAAAAATAATCGTGTTGATATTCCGATTGATAATGGTTTTGTGGGTATGGTCGACCGCAGTGTCTTTGATGAGTGGTTGAGAGAGAGGGCTAGATCAAAGGGTGCAGAGCGTCGGTTAGGTAGTTTTGATCACCTAGAAGATCTTGGTGAGTATACAAAGGTGTTCTATAGTGTAAGAGCTAAGGGTGATGTGGCTGGAGGCGAATTGAAGAGTGTTCTAGCCAAAGCAATCATTGGTGCTGATGGTGCCAAATCAAAGGTTGGTAGATCTGCTGGTGTGCCTGGTTGTTCTGAAGCGAATTATGTGTTTGCTTATCATGAAATTATTCGCAAACCAACCACTACCAATTCCGATTACGATCCAAGTCGATGTGATGTAATCTATCAAAAAGACATTTCTCCTGATTTTTATGGCTGGGTATTTCCTCATGGAGATACGCTTTCTATTGGGACAGGTAGTGCCGACAAAGGCTTTTCTTTAAGAAATGCTGTTGCTAAGTTGAGGAAAGATATCGGCTTAGAAGATGCGGAGCTAGTTCGTCATGAAGGCGCACCTTTGCCAATGAAGCCTCTCAAACGCTGGGATAACGGTAAGAATGTAGTGCTTGCTGGTGATGCTGCTGGGGTGGTTGCTCCTGCCTCTGGAGAAGGTATTTATTATGCAATGTTAGGTGGAGATTTGGCGGCGCAATCCGTCGAAGCTTATTTGGTCCATCAAGATGCTAGTCAATTAAAGTTTGCCAGAAAAGCTTTCATGAAAGAGCATCGCTTAACCTTTGTTGTTTTAGGTGTGATGCAGTACTTCTGGTACAGCACGAATAAACGTCGTGAAAGTTTTGTCAAAATGTGTGAAGACAAAGATGTTCAACGTTTGACTTTTGAATCTTATATGAACAAGAAGATTGTTCGAAAAGATCCAATGGCACATTTAAAAATCTTTATGAAAGACATGGGACATTTATTAGGATTGACTAAAGTTTCATGAAATCTTTTTTTAAACAACCTCATCTCCTTGCCGCTGGAATTTGGATATTTACAATTGCACTCATCGGCGGGCTTCTGACTGAAATTGGACCTTGGTATATGAGTCTAAAGCAGCCAGGTTGGAAACCACCTGATTGGTCATTTGGGGTTATTTGGACAATTATTTTTATATTTTCTGGTGTGGCCTGGAACATTGCTTGGTTGAGCAGTAATCAAAGAAAAGAAAAAATTATCTTATCGATTTTGTTTCTTTTGAATGGCATTTTAAATGTTCTGTGGAGCTTTTTATTCTTCAAGCTACATCGCCCAGATTTATCGTTGATTGAAGCAATCTTTTTATGGTTATCCGTGTTTTTTATCATCTTAAATACGGCATCTTATGCACGTAAAGCTAGTGTATTGATGTTGCCTTATTTAATTTGGGTCAGCATCGCCATGTTACTCAATTGGCAAATTATTCAAATGAATAGCGCGTTTATTAGTTAAGGAAATCTCAGTGAATTTAATCTCCATCGGCATTAATCATCACATTGCACCTCTAGAAGTGCGTGAAAAGGTAGCGCTAGTTCCTGAAATTATGCCGGATGCACTGCAAGATTTACAAAAATATCTGAGCCAATCTCAAGCAAAAGATAAGTCAGAAGTGGCGATTCTCTCAACCTGTAATAGAACAGAAATATATTGTGCTGCCAACGATCAAATTATTACCGATCAACAAGTTACTGATAAAACGATTGATTGGTTGTCTCAGCAAAAGGGTTTTCAAGCCGATGAACTCACACCTTATTTGAACACTTCTATTGCCTCAGATGCTGTCAGACATGTGTTTCGGGTCGGTTGTGGCTTGGATTCGATGGTTCTTGGTGAAACACAAATATTGGGACAAATGAAACAAGCTGTACAAACAGCGAAGCAAGTTGGTTCCATGGGGACTTATTTAAACCAATTATTTAATAAAACTTTTTCGGTGGCGAAAGAAGTACGAACGAATACCGAAATTAATATGCATGCAATTTCACTTGCAAGTGCCGCCTTACGTTTATCAACTTTAGTGCTGGGTGATGTTGCAGAGCAACGTATTTTATTTATCGGTGCTGGTGAGATGATTCAGTTATGTGCCGCCCACTTTGCTGCGAAGAATCCAAAATCAATCACAATCGCCAATCGAAGTCTTGAGCGCGGTGAGTTATTAGCCGGATATTTACGAGATCAAGGCAGGGTTTCTGAAAGTATTCAATTAGTAGAACTGCCTAGCAAATTACATCAATTTGACATTGTGATTTCATGTACAGCAAGTTCATTACCAATTATTGGGATGGGGATGGTTAAAACAGCCCTTAAAAAACGTATTAGAAAACCATTGGTAATGATTGATTTAGCTGTGCCAAGAGATATTGAAAGTGAAGTCAGTAGCCTGCCAGATGTGTATTTGTATACCGTTGATAATTTAGGTGAGGTGGTGAAAGAAGGTCTTGGTCATCGTTTAAGTGCAGTGAAGAGTGCGGAACAAATTATCGATCAACAAGTTAGTCAATTTATGCAATGGCTGTCGCAACGAGCAGCTGTGCCATTGATCACTAGTATTAAAGAACGTAGTGAAGCGTTTCAGAAATTAGAACTTGAAAAAGCGCAAAAGAGATTAGCCAGAGGGGAAAACCCCCAAGAAGTAATGGCTGAATTAGCAAGGGCTTTAGCCAATAAATTTTTACATGGATCCTTTCATTTATTACATCATCAAGATGAGGAGACTTTTAAAGATTCAGAAAGAATGCTGAGCCAAATATACATGATGGATCATTTTCGGAGGTAACGATGTTAAAAATAACCAATCTTTTAAAAACAATTCAGAACCCGAATGATTTGCGAGAGCTTCATCGTGTCCAGTTACCTCAAGTTGTCAATGAACTGCGTAGTTTTATTGTGGAATCCGTATCAAAAACAGGTGGTCACCTCTCCTCCAATTTGGGTACTGTCGAACTAGCTGTAGCCTTACATTATGTATTTGATACGCCGAATGATCGTGTAGTTTGGGACGTTGGACATCAAAGTTATCCGCATAAAATTCTCACTGGACGACGTGATCAAATGAGTGCACTGCGTCAATATCAGGGAATGTCTGGCTTTCCTAAGCGCTCTGAAAGTCCATATGATGCATTTGGTACGGCACACTCATCAACGAGTATTTCTGCAGCCGTTGGTATGGCTGAAGCATCTTTATTGCAAGGTGAAAAGCGAGTAGCGATTGCGGTCATTGGCGATAGTGCCATGACTGGAGGGATGGCCTTTGAGGCCATGAATCATGCTGGTATCAACCGTAAACTACCGTTGATTGTTATTTTAAATGATAACGATATGTCTATTTCTCCAGCAGTTGGTGCGCTCAATCGATATTTAGCGCGATTAATTAGCAGTCCAATTTATGAAGTAACTAAAAATAGTGTCGGTAATATGTTGTCGGTATTCCCTCCACTCAGAGAGTTTGCAAAGCGACTTGAGGGACATGCTAAAGGCATGGTAGTGCCAGCCACTATTTTTGAAGAGTATGGCTTTAACTATATTGGACCGATTGATGGCCATGATTTAGATTCACTCATTCCTACCTTCAGAAATATTTATAAATTAGCTTTAGAGGGGGATGGACCACAATTTATCCATGTGGTGACGAAAAAAGGAAAAGGTTATGACTTTGCTGAGGCAGATCCAATTCTTTATCATGGGCCAGGGAAATTTAATCCAGTCACAGGCATCACACCATCAAAGCCATCGTCCTTAAAAACCTTTACACAAGTCTTTGGTGATTGGCTATGTGATATGGCGCGTGCAGACCAACGATTAGTGGGTATTACGCCAGCTATGCGTGAGGGTTCTGGCCTAGTGCGTTTTGCCCAAGAGTTTCCCGAAAGATATTTTGATGTCGGGATTGCCGAGCAACATGCTGTGACCTTTGCGGCTGGACTTGCCTGTGAAAAA
The DNA here is from genome assembly GCF_900176405.1 of Polynucleobacter kasalickyi. GTDB lineage: Bacteria > Pseudomonadota > Gammaproteobacteria > Burkholderiales > Burkholderiaceae > Polynucleobacter > Polynucleobacter kasalickyi. The sequence goes on from NZ_FWXJ01000004.1 coordinate 107,334, forward strand.
GTGAAACCAGTTTTGGCTATTTATTCTACGTTCTTACAACGTGGCTATGATCAGGTAATTCATGATGTGGCTCTACAAGATCTGCCGGTTTTATTTGCCATCGATCGAGCTGGTTTAGTTGGCGCAGATGGCGCGACTCATGCAGGGAATTATGACATTGCTTACTTGCGTTGTATTCCTAATATGATCGTTATGACGCCAAGTGACGAAAATGAGTGTCGCATGATGTTATCCACGGGGTTTTATGCAAACCACCCATGTGCAGTGAGATATCCACGTGGTAGCGGGGGTGGCGCGCTAATGAGTGAAGGGCTTGACACTTTAACAATTGGCAAAGGTCTTGTCCGTAGAAACTCCACGCAAACTGAAAAAAGAATTGCCATATTAGCTTTTGGTACTTTATTACGACCGTCATTAGTGGTCGGTGAGAAATTAGATTTAACAGTGGTGGATATGCGATTTGTGAAGCCTTTAGATGAAGAACTGCTCTCAGAGTTACTGAAAACGTATGATCGTTTTGTGACCATTGAAGATGGCACAGTTCAAGGTGGCGCTGGTTCAGCTTGTCTTGAATACTTCGTTAAACAAGGTAAGCTACCGCATGTTTTACAACTTGGCTTACCAGATGAGTTTATTGATCAGGGTGAAGTTCCAATTTTGATGAGAGACTGTGGTTTGGATGCGGATGGGATTGAAAAATCGATCCGAAATACCTACCTATTGAATTAGATCATCTTCATCGAACTGTTTACTTGCCAATCCTTTATTTTATGAGATTGTGAGCCTTGACACTGTAAAATAGAAAGATCCCTTTGCAAAGATCAATTTATGACTACTAGTGGCATTAAACTAACTTCTTTATCTCATGGCGGTGGTTGCGGTTGCAAAATTGCGCCTGGAGTGCTTAGCCAAATATTAAAGCAAGCACCGATGATCAATCTCCCTAAGGAGCTTCTCGCAGGCATTGACAACAACGAGGATGCTGCGGTTTATCAAATTAATGAGCAGCAGGCGATTGTAGCAACCACGGACTTCTTTATGCCAATCGTGGATGACCCATTTGTGTTCGGTCAAATTGCTGCTACCAACGCTATTTCTGATATTTATGCGATGGGTGCACAACCGCTGTTTGCTCTTGCATTATTAGGCATGCCAGTGAATGTCTTGCCGGTTGATGTGATTGCTCAGATTACCGCGGGTGGTGCAAAGGCTTGTGCTGATGCAGGCATTATGATTGCTGGCGGTCACTCGATTGATACCGTCGAGCCTATTTATGGCTTAGTAGTGATTGGTATTGTTGATCCTGCCAAACTGAAGAGAAATAGTGGTGCCAAAGTGGGTGATCAAATTATTTTGAGTAAACCACTAGGAGTTGGCATTTTAAGTGCCGCCATTAAGCAAGAGAAAATTTCTAATGTAGCCTATCAAAAGATGGTGCAGCTAACCACTCAACTCAATAAACCAGGCCTGGCTTTGGCGGCTTTAGAGGGCGTGCATGCTTTAACCGATGTGACGGGCTTTGGCTTAGCTGGCCATTTACTAGAACAATGTCGCGGCGCTAATTTGTCAGCAAAAATCAATTGGTCTAATTTACCAATTATTCCGGAGGCGATTGAATACCTGCGGGCTGGTATTGTAACGGGTGCATCTGGCAGAAACTGGCTAGGTTATGGGCATGAGGTCACCCTTGCTGATGAGATTGAGCAATGGCAAAAGCATTTACTTAGTGATCCACAAACCAGCGGTGGTTTATTAGTTTCTTGTGCTCCTGAAGCGACCTCGTCTGTATTACAAACCCTCAACGAAGGTGGGTTTGAGCAAGCCTGTGTGATCGGCGAATTTACTCTTGGAAATGGATTATTCGTTTCGAAGTAGTATTTTTTGAGATGTAGCAGTTAATTTTTACAATCATTGAGAACAGAAAAAAGATAAAAAATGAATAACTTTTTAAGTATACGTAGTTTAAAAAAATCAATGGTGTTTGCAACTTTGTTGATTTCTTTATGGTCCTTGTCATGTGGTGCTCAAGCACAAAAGGTTCTCAAGGTATCGGCTATTCCAGATGAATCACCGACAGAGTTGCAAAGAAAATTCACACCTTTAGGTGAATATTTAGAAAAAGAAATTGGTATGAAAGTGGAATTTACCCCAGTTACTGATTATGCGGCTGTGGTGGAATCTTTAGCTACTGGCAAGATTGATATGGCTTGGTTAGGTGGTTTTACTTTTGTGCAAGCAAAAATCAGAACCGCTAGTCGGGTGATCCCAATCATTCAACGCGCAGAAGATGAACATTTCACCAGTAAATTTATTGTTCCTCAGGCAAGCACTGCTAAAAGCTTAGAGGATCTAAAAGGTAAAACTTTTGTTTTTGGTTCGCCGTCGTCTACTTCTGGACATTTGATGCCTCGTTTTTATTTAATGCAAGCAGGAATTAATGCAGATGACGATTTTAAGACCATCGCTTTTTCAGGTGCGCACGATGCGACGGTAGCATTTGTTGCTAGTGGTCGTGCTGAAGCTGGGGTATTAAATGCTTCTGTCTGGGATAAGTTAGTCGAGACTGCCAATCCTAATGCAGCAAAGGTCAAAGTTATCTCAACCACTCCGCCATATTTCGATTACAACTGGACAGTGCGAGGCGATTTAGATCCAGCGTTGGTCAAAAAAATTACCACTGCTTTTTTAAAATTAGATAGTAAAAATCCAGCAGACAAAGGTTTAATGGATTTGCAAAGAGCATCAAAATTTATCACGACCAAAGCTTCTAATTACGACAGCATTGAACGTGCTGCTAAATCAGCTGGACTTGTCAAATAAAGCGTGTCGAATCGATTGCAATCATCCAGCGTAACCCACTTAGATTTAAAAAAGGTTACGCTGATTCAACAAAATGGTCATCCATCGATCAATCAGCTTGATTTGAGAGTGAATCATTTTGAGAGAGTAGCTATTATTGGCTCCTCTGGCTCAGGTAAGACGACTTTATTATCTATTTTAGGGACTGCTTTAAAGCCAAGTTCAGGCGAGTATTTGGTAAATACAAAAAATCCTTGGTCTCTCTCCAGGGAAAAGCTCAGGCAGTTACGTACTCAAATTGGTTTTATTTATCAAGCGCCACCACTACCCTTAAAGCAGCGAGTTATTACCAGTGTTTTGGCTGGAAAATTAGGGAAGTGGCCTATTTGGAAAAGTATGCTGAGCTTGTTGTACCCCATGGATATTGCAGGCCCCCAAAATATTCTGGAGAAGTTGAAATTGTCTGAAGCTCTCTTTGTCAGGTGTGATACTTTATCCGGCGGCGAGTTACAACGAGTAGGTATTGCTAGAGTTCTATACCAAGACCCTGAACTGATTTTGGCGGATGAACCTATTTCAGCCTTAGACCCTGTTTTATCCGAATTAATTATTGAACAAATTCTGCATCATCAACAAAAGACAATTGTCGTGAGCTTGCATGATGTCGAAGTTGCCTTAAAGTGGTTCCCAAGAATCATTGGCTTAAAAGAGGGTCAACTTCAATTTGATTTACCTGCCGAAGAAGTTACAGAAGAGATGCTCGCAGCGTTGTACTCCTCTGCAACAGTTGCTTGAACATTAAGACTATTTTCTCACCAATGTTTTTCTTTCCCACCCAAGCGAAATTCAAAGATCCAGATGCTTTGCATCGGTTGAGTTATTTGGTGGTAGCTGTGATTATTCTATGGCCAATGCTGAAGGTTGCACAGGTCAACCCTGCATTGTTATTTGATGCAAATAACTTGAAGGTGATGGGAGATTTTTTAAAGCAATTCTTTCCGCCTAAATTTGAGCATGACTTTCTAGCCATTGTGTTTCGCGCGACGCTAGATACTTTAGCGATGGCTAGTGCAGGTATTTTTATATCATTAGCCATTGCTATTCCACTTGGCTTAGTTATCTCTCAAAGCATGTCTATTTCAAGAATTGGCCCAGGAAAAGGATATCGAATTTCGCAATCCTTACGGTACTTCGCAAGGCTAGTGATTTTATTTCTCAGGGGTATTCCAGAAATTGTTTGGGCCCTACTGTTTGTAAGAATTTGGGGTTTAGGACCAATGGCAGGGGTGTTGGCTATTGGGATTAGTTACGGTGGGATGTTAGCAAAAGTCTACAGCGAAATTTTAGAGTCTAGCAATACTAAAGTACCAAAGGCACTTTTACTCTCTGGTAGTTCAAGACAGTTAGCTTTTTTGTATGGATCTTTACCACTCGCCTCTCAAGAACTTGCGTCTTATACGGTGTATCGGTGGGAATGTGCAGTCAGAGCTTCGGTTGTAATGGGCTTCGTTGGAGCGGGCGGCCTTGGACAGCTGATGGACCAATCCATGAAAATGCTCAACGGTGGTGAGGTTTCGACAATTTTGCTAGTATTTTTGTTGCTTGTGTTGATGGCTGACTGGATTAGCCTTGTGATCAGAAAGCAACTCTCATGAACCGATCACCACAGCCTCAATTTTGTTTCAAATGTGTGGCGATATTTTTAGTAATCATCCTGTTCTTCGGCCTTAGTTTTTGGTGGATTGAGTTTAATCTAAGGACTCTTTTTACGGAGTCTGCCGTATCAAGTGCGGTTACTTTCATTCAAAGATTTTTCACGCCTGACTTGTCTTATAAATTCATTTTGAAAATTTATGATGGCGCTATTCAAACGATTGCTGTTTCTCTATTGGGCACTTTGCTAGCTGCCATCATTGCTTTTTTCTTAGCACTTGGCGTGAAGCCAGCCTCTCCCCTGTTCATCAGAGGGGTCATTCGATTTTTGCTGAATTTTTTGAGATCTGTCCCAGAATTAGTGTGGGCTTCATTAATGGTTCTTGCCGTAGGACTTGGCCCTTTTGCGGGCGTATTAGCGATTGCATTACATACCACGGGAGTATTGGGAAGGTTATTTGCGGAGACATTAGAGAATGCTTCTCCAGAGGTTACGAATGCACTTTTAAGAAATGGCACAAGTTCATTTTTAGCGTATTTATTCGGCACCTTGCCACAGGTTAGTTCACAATTTATATCCTATATTCTGTATCGATGGGAAATGAATATACGAATGGCCACCATCTTAGGCTTTGTTGGCGCAGGGGGTCTCGGGCAAATTTTATATTATGAGCTTTCTCTCCTGCATGAATCGAGAGCGTCCACCGTCATTATTGCGATGTTAATTTTGGTAGTTGCAGTTGATTTACTCAGCTCCAGATTAAGAAAATCGAATATGCCGGCGAATTGCTAGAAAGATTTGAATGGCTTACAAAGTGTATCTTTGTAAGCCATTATTTTTTTAGTATCTAAATCTTGCGCCACCATCTACGTTGATGACTTCACCGCTGATATATTTACCGCTGTTAGACGCTAAAAATACGGCGAGTTCGGCAACTTCAGATGGTTCACCCATTCGGCCAAAAGGTAAGTTACTTACCATTTTTTCGTAGGCTTTACGGTCAACTTCATTTTTTGGATGAAGAATTCCCTCCGTTCTAGAGGTCCGAATGAGGCCTGGACTAATACCAACTACTCTAATATTGTCGTTCACGCTTTCTGAACCGAGTGCATTATTGAACGCAACTAGTGCAGCATTGGCAGTTGAAGTACCAATCGACTTAAAGTTCAAGCGCTCCGCAGCCATGCCAATAATATTAATAATGACGCCACCGTTGGGATTTTTGGCCATAAAAGGATAAATATGTCGAGTTAAGAAAATAGTCGACATCACTTTACCTTCCCAAGCATCTCTAAACTGTACTGGATCAATATCAAATAAACTGCCTCGGCCCATTGCCCCAGCTGAGTTCACTAAAATATCTACCTTTGGGAAAAAGCTAGACAGTTCGGTTAGATTTTTCTCTTCAGAGAGATTCACAGCCTTTACTTCAACGGAAACATTAAATTCTTTTTCAAGAGCAGCTTTAGAGGTATTGAGTGAATCAATATCTCTTGCCACTAAAATGAGAGAAGCGCCTTGTTTAGCAAATGCGCTAGCAATGCCATAGCCAATTCCTTTAGACCCACCAGTGACAAGAACAACTTTATTTTTAAATTCTGAAGACATAGATAATTACTTTCTGTTGGATAGATTTATTCGGGTTTGATATTTAAGGATTGAATGATTTGACCCCAAGTTTTACTTTCATTGGTAATGAATTGAGCAAATTGTTGAGCATTGTAATCGCGAGATTCTGCACCAATATCAAGTAATCGCTTTTGCATTTCAGGGGATTTCATTATTTTAACGACTTCTGCATTTAATTGATTAACAATCGCTGGTGGTGTTTTGGCTGGTAAAAAGAGAGAATACCATTCGTAAGTCACAATATTGGGGTACCCTGATTCGGCGATGGTTGGAATATCAGAGAATACTTCTGGGCGTTTATTACCCGTCGTTGCCAATGGTCGTAAAGTGCCCGCTTTAATGTGCGGCAAGGTAGCTGTTGGGCTATTGATAAAGACTTGAAAACGATTTGCCAATAAATCCGCCAAGGCTGGACCACCGCCTTTATAAGGTACGCTGAGAACATCAATACCAGCTTCTTTCTTCAGGTATTCCATGGTCAAGTGACCAGAGGATAGGCCGCCTGGCTGTCCATATGCTAAAACACCAGGATTCGCCTTTGCGTAAGTAATTAATTCTTGAAAGTTTTTTACTGGTACGCTGGAATGTACGGTTAGTAAGCCTGGCATGATTCCTACGACAGCCAAAGGGATGAAATCTTTCTTGGAATCATACGGCAAGGATTTTGCAATGTAGGGATTGATGACGTGGGAACTGATCAACATTGCCATGGTATGGCCATCAGGTGCTGATTTTGCTAGTTCACTGGTACCAATAATTTGATTGGCACCCGGTTTGTTTTCTACGATTACGGTTTGACCTAAAGCTTTGCCCAGTTCAATCGCCAGAGATCTAGCAAGGTAGTCATTGGTAGCTCCAGGTGCTACGGGCACAATGATACGCAAATTTCGATTAGGAAAATCTGCCGATTGGGCATGATTAATAAGGCAGGTGATAGAAAAGATAGATGCGAAAATACATTTAAATAGGGGGAATTTCATCGCTTTTGTTCCATTGTTTATTGTTAAGGATATTTTTAGTAAAGCGTTTTTACTTGTCTCGCTGACAAGTATAATACCAATAGTAAGTAAAAAAATATAAGGAGATAAACGTGGCAGATAAGCCCCTTGGGATAGCTGTAATTGGTGCGGGTCGAATTGGTACATTACGCGCTAGACTCGCTGCAAAACATCCATCAGTTGGATTTTTAGCAATTTCTGATATTAATCTAGATAGAGCAAAGGCTTTGGCAGAAACGTCTAATGCCCATTTCTATTCTGATAATAATGAAGAAGTCATTTCTAGACCTGAGGTCAATGCCGTGATTGTTTCGACACCTGAACAACTCCATGCAGCGCCGATTAAAAAGGCACTTGAGTTAGGTAAACCCGTTTTAGTTGAAAAACCAATCTCATTTTCTCTTCAGGAAGCTGACGAAATTTTAGAAGTCCTTAAAAGAACCAATGGAAAGTTGAATATTGGTTATAGTCGACGTTTTAAAGAGTGTTACTTGCGGGCAAAAGAACAAGTACTCCACCAACGTTTAGGAAAAATTATTGGTGGTACCGCGCGCGTTTATAACTCGCGGGCGCAAGCCTTCTCCATTTTGAAACGAGACCCGCATGCTACCCCCGTGGTTGATGTCTTAACTTATTATGTTGATTTGATGTGTTGGTTGCTGGAAGATCAAGCTACGCCCGTAGAGATTATTGCGCGTGGCCAAACAGGTATTTTTAGAGAAGCTGGTTTCCCCATCGATGATGTCACCTGGGCAATTATTACTTTCTCCGATGGTGCTGTGATTAATTTGGGAATTAGTTATGCGTTGCCAGAGAGATATCCAACCTTAGGCCAGTCAGACCGGCTTGAATTATTGGGTCTTGAAGGGACGATGATTATTGATGATGACCATATGGATCATATCCTTTATTCCGATCGTGGCGTACCTCACGCCTATGTGCCAGATCATCAGGTGAACATGGCATTTTTAGGGAGTAATACTGCTGGTGATTGGGCCTGCGGTGACTTTTGGGGGCCACTCGGTAATGAAACACGTTCATGGTTAGACGCTTTAATTACCGGACAACCCACCATGCATACGACACCGAATCAAGCTCGCATTAATTTAGAAACCACCCTTGCGATTGAGTTAGCAGTAAGGACTGGCGAAGCGGTTAAACTTCCTTTGAAGCCATAAGTTATGTTCGTTAAATGTATTCTCGCGTGTGTACTACTGGTAGTTTCGATGACAGGGTACACACAAACTTACCCTAACCATACGGTAAAAATTGTTGGCCCCGGGGCAGGTTCCGGTACCGATATTACCGCTCGAATCTTAGCAAAATCCCTCAATAAATTGTGGGAACAGTCTGTGATTGTAGAAAACAAACCTGGGGCTGGTGGTACTTTAGGCATTAGCTCTGTGGTGAATGCGCCCCCTGATGGATACACCTTACTTGCGCAATCGGCAACTTACGTAATCAATCCAGCGGTTTATAAAAATTTACCTTATGACGTAACGAAAAGCCTCATTGAAATTGATATGATTGCTACGAGTCCTTATGTACTCGTTATCTCTGGCGCATCAAAAATCCAGTCATTAGATGATTTCATTAAAGAAGGTAAAAATAAATCCAGTGACTTTACTTTTAGCTCTGCTGGAGTGGGGAGTTCCACGCATTTAGCAGCGGAATATTTGAATCAAACCACGAATATGAAAGCATTGCATATTCCTTACAAATCGACACCTGAGGCGATGCAAGATGTGATTTCCGGACGAGTGACGTATTTAATGGCGCCTTATGAAGCAGCTTTGCCACAAATTCAGTCAGGTAAATTAAGAGCTCTGGGGATTTCTAGTAAAAATAGGGTAGAAGTCCTCGCTCAAGTGCCAACGATAGCCGAGCAACTCAATAACAATTTTGAGATGAATTTTTGGGTAGGATTGTGGGCGCCAATGGCTACTCCTAGTCCAGTGTTGAAGAAGTTAAAAGACGATGTGGCAAAAACACTTAATGATCCTGACACAAAAGCAGCTTTTAATGCGGCAGGCATTACAATTAAGTCGATGGGACAGACTGCATTTACCAAGTTTGTTCGAGAAGAAATTTTGAAATACCAAGTAATTGCTAAAGCAGCTGGTATCCAGCCACAATAACCTAAGACCTGAAAATTAATAAGATGAAAAACCCTATAAGGAAATTTATTTTCCTCAATACCCTATTAGCCTTTGCCTGCGCGTCTAATTTAATGGCTCAAACTGATTACCCAAATCGTCCAGTGAAGATTATTGCGCCACAAGCGACCGGTGGTGGTGTGGATATTGTCGGGCGCTTTATGGCCGATAAAATGCGTCAGGCCATGGGGCAATCTTTTATTATTGATAATCAAGCGGGTGCTGGTGGGGCTATTGCCGCTAAAACTACGATCCGTGCCCTGCCAGATGGTTACACCTTAATGATTGGGTATGTGGCAACCCATGGTACGAATCCGGCTGTGAAGAAAAATATTTATGACTCCGTCAAAGACTTTACACCGATCGCGATGTTTGGTGGCACGCCCAATGTCATCGTGGTTGCTAAAGGAGTACCAGTTAAAAATTTAAAGGAGTTGGTTGCCTACTCTAAAAAACAATCTTTAAATTATGGAACTTCAGGGATAGGTACTTTAAATCATCTCCTCATGGAACAGTTTAAGTTTAGTGCTTCGATGCCAGCCTTAATGGTGCCCTACAAAAGTATTGGCCAAGCTTTTACGGACTCTGTTGGTGGTTCTATTCAGGTGATTTTTCCTGGACTCTCGGCTGCGATGCCCCATATTCGTAATGGTACTTTAATCCCACTCGCTGTAACTGGTAATACTAGAAGTTCCCTCTTACCTGATACTCCTACTTTTAAAGAGTTGGGCTATGAAGGATTTGACGGTGTAACTTGGTATGGTTTAGTCGGTCCGGCAAAAATGCCTGATGACATTAAGAAAAAAATCAATTCAGAAGTGAATAAATTACTAACTCAGTCCGATGTTAAAAAGTTTTTTGTGGAGCAGGCACTCACCCCAATGCCAATGTCACCTGAGCAATTCGAAGACTATATGGTTAAAGAAGTAATTCACTGGTCGAAAGTGGCAAAAGATAGCAATATAACGGCGGATTAATCATGAAAAATATACCTACAACGACAGTATCAGAAATTTTAGCCCAGGCATTTATTGACATGCCATCAGAACTACCGGCAGAGGTAGAGACCTTAGTCGATTCACTGCTGATTGATGTGGCTGGCTTATGTGTTGCGGCAAGGCATGCTGATTACGTAACAGCGTCTTACCGAGCAACATTTGAAGAGGGGCAATGTACGGTCATTGGTCATGCACAGAAGGGTAATGTATTTACTGCGTGTTTTGTGAACGGTACAGCTACCCACGGTGAAGATTATGATGACACTTTTGAAGGTGGGCCGATTCATGCCGGAGCAGTGATTGTGCCGGCGGTACTAGCTGCCTGCGAACAGCACGGTTTATCTGGTAAAGATCTTGCAAGAGGGATTGCGATTGGTTCAGAAGTTATGTGCAGACTCTGTTCGGTAGCCCCAAAATTGGTTCATAAAGCAGGGTTTCATCCGACTGCGGTTTTTGGTGCTATTGGAGCCGCAGCAGGTGTGGCAAGTGCGCTAGGACTGAATAAAGAGCAATGGGTCAATGCACTTGGTATCGTTGGTAGTATGGCTTCGGGCATCATTGAGTACCTTGCTGAAGGTACTTGGACCAAAAGAATGCATCCTGGCTGGGCTGCTCATTCAGGGTATCGCGCTGCCCGGTTAGCGCAAGAAGGATTTACTGGACCAAGAACGTTGTTTGAAGGAGAGCACGGTTTTTTCCACGCATTTGCGAACCAAGATGACAACCATTTTGACGAAATGTTAGCTGGTGTTGGCTCGACATGGCTGTGTGCTGATATGGCATTTAAGCCGTATGCTTGCGGTACGATGGCGCATCCTTATATTGATTGCGCTCGGAAGTTGGTAGCAGATGGTTTAGATACAAATGAGATTGCTAGTATTGAATGCAATACTGCGGAAGGGATTGTACATCGCTTGTGGGAGCCGTTAGCCAATAAGAGAAACCCACCAAATGGCTATGCAGCAAAATTTAGTATTCCTTACGCCATTGCTGTTGGCATGATCCGAGATGATGCTGGCTTAATTGACTATGAAGAAGAGGTGGTGCATGATCCACGCATTCGTGAGCTGACCAATAAAATTTCTTATAAGATTGATCCGAACAATCCTTACCCTAAAAAATTTATTGGCCATTTAAAAGTCACTTTAAAAAATGGTGACGTTCTAGAGGCTTATCAAGGTCATTTCAGAGGTGGTAAAGATGAGCCAATGTCCATTGAAGTATTGGAGCAAAAGTTTACAGCGAATTGCATCTATGGCGGTTGGGACGCAGTACACAGTTCACAAGCCTTAGAGCAAATCAGAGGGATGCGTGATGCGGATGTTGTATCTGTCGATCAATTATCCAATTAAACCATCTATTAAATAGCCACGAAATTTTATGACAACACAATCACTTAAAGGCCAAGTAGCCATTGTTACTGGTTCGGTTAAAAATATTGGACGAGCTATTGCTATTGCTTTAGCGAGAGAGGGTGCCTGGGTAGTCATCAATGCTCGCTCACAGAGCGAGCAAATGGCAGAGTTAGTCAATGAGATTAATCAGTTTGGCGACGGGGCAAAAGCGATTGGTATCGCAGCTGATATTAGCTCGGTGGCTGGCGCAAAACTGTTAATCGATGAATCGGTCAAGGCTTTTGGCAAAATTGATATCCTCATTAATAATGCTGCACTTCGTAGACATACCCCATTTGCTGAATTGGAGTGGGAAGATTGGCGAGAGGTCATGGGCACTATTCTGGATGGGGCGTATTTATGTTCAAAGGCTGCTCTGCCTTATTTGAAAGAATCCTCAATGGGATCAATTGTCAATTTTGGTGGTTTATCGGCGCATACGGGTTCTAAAGAAAGAGCGCATGTGGTGACGGCAAAAATGGGACTTATTGGTTTAACTAGAGCACTTGCCCATGATTTAAGTGAGTTTGGTATTACGGTAAATTGCATTGTGCCTGGTTTGATAGATACCGTCCGAGGCGAGAGTGCCGGCAGTGGCACTCCTGAGCATCATGGCAAAAATAAGACCTTATTTGGCCGTCGTGGTACGACAGAAGAAGTGGCGAATTTAGTCGAGTTTTTATGTGGCCCTAAAGCGAGATATATCACTGGACAAACCATCCATGCTAACGGTGGAGCTTACTTAGCATAGTTTGTTTGTTTTTGAAGCAGCGCAAAAGCTTGACTAAAAAAGCCTTATTTCAAAAGCCTTACATTAGGATATTTTGTGCTGCAACAACCCCACTCGCTTTAGGCGTAAAACCATAAGCAGCCAAACCCATCTCACAGCCTGATAGGGCCGCTAGTAAAGATAACTCATTGCAGTCACCTAAATGGCCGATTCGAAAGACTTTCCCTTTTAATTTACCAAGGCCAGTACCAAGGGATAAGTTGTATTTCTCATGGATGAGTTTACGCAGTGCATCTGCATCAATCGATTCAGGTACTAATACGCTGGTAACCACTGGAGAGTAGACACTTGGATCCTGACACAGTACTTCAAGTCCCCAGGCTTTTACAGCCGCTCGACAGGCGAGTGCTAGTTTTTGATGGCGGGCAAACACTTGATCTAACCCTTCACCCAAAATCATATCGATCGCTTCGGATAAGCCGTAGAGGAGATTGGTAGCCGGTGTGGTGGCAAAATAGCCAGTTTGATTGGCTTCTAAAATTTCATCCCAGGCCCAAAATGCTTTGGGGAGGGTGGCAGTTTTACTGGCAGCTAGCGCCTTTGCGGAAATGGTATTAAAACTGAGGCCAGGAGGGAGCATCAGACCCTTTTGTGAACCACTGACGGTTACGTCCACACCCCAGCCTGAGTGTTCGTAATTGGCAGAACCTAGACCGGAAATTGTATCTACCATTAATAAGGCCGGATGATTTGCGGCGTCCATGGCAGCTCTTACCGCCGCAATATCGGAAGTAACTCCAGTGGAGGTTTCATTATGAACCACACAAACCGCTTTAATAAGGTGGTCTGGATCTGACTTCAGGCGTTCTTCAATGGCTTTTGCATCCACCCCACCACGCCAACCTTCTAAGCCTGGTTTAGAAATAAATTCGGTATTTAAGCCAATTCTTTGGGCAAGTCGCTTCCACAGGGCGGCAAAATGACCCGACTCATACATGAGAACCGTATCTCCGGGATTTAAGGTGTTGACCAAAGCTGCTTCCCAAGCACCCGTGCCAGAGGCGGGATAGATAATTACAGGATCATCGCTTTTAAATAAGAGGCGAATTTTTTGCAGTAACTCTAAACCAAATGCGCCAAACTCTGGACCACGATGGTCAATGGTTTGGTAACTAATGGCTCTTAATACTCTGGAGGGAACTGGACTTGGTCCCGGAATATGTAAAAAATGTCGACCTGAGGGATGGTTATCTAGTTTAAGCATTGGAATGAGTACTTTCTTCTTAGTGTTTCTTAGTAGATACTTTTTGCGGAATTTCAATTATATTAATACCTAAAATATAACATTCAACGCTATGCCATCGATTAATTTTTTGATGGAGTGAGTTGAGCAACCATCTTGGAAATAATGGAGACGAGTCAACAACTTCAAGCCCTTTTGTTAAAAAACACAAGTGGTGATGTATTCACTGATTTAGCTAGTCGTGGCCGTTATGCAACGGACGCTTCCATTTATCAGACCATGCCAATATCTGTCTTCATCCCGAAAACGGCTGAAGATATTGTTTGCGCGATCAATATTGCTAGAGAACTTGAGATTCCAGTCTTACCTAGAGGTGGTGGCACGAGTCAATGTGGTCAAACCACTGGAGCTGCTTTGGTCATTGATAACTCAACCCACTTCCGGAATATGCTGGAGCTGAATGTAAATGACGGCTATGTAGATGTCGAGCCTGGCATTGTGTTGGATCATCTGAATCAGCGCTTAAAAAAACATCATGTCTGGTTTCCAGTGGATGTATCTACTTCTGGGCAAGCAACGATTGGTGGCATGGCGGGGAATAATTCCTGCGGTAGTCGTTCCATTGCCTATGGCAATATGGTGCACAACGTCTTAGGGATTGATGCTTGGTTAAGTGATGGCCAACCACATGCCTTCGAATTGATGCAACATGCTAGCGGTAAAGTGTTAGAACTAGGGCAGTTTGTTCAACAGTTGGCACTGCAACATCGTCAGGAGATGGAAGAAAAATGGCCCAAGGTATTGAGAAGAGTGGCAGGTTACAACTTAGATGTCTTCCATAATCAAAATGAAAAACCCTACACGAGTGATGGGCGAGTGAACCTAGCTCATTTATTAGTCGGTAGTGAAGGTAGCCTCGCCTATTTTAAAAAATTACGTTTGAAATTAGCTGAACTACCCCAGCAAAAAACCCTTGGCGTGATTAACTTTACGAGCTTTTATAAAGCGATGGAAAGTGCACAGCACATTGTGAAGTTGGGACCTTGTGCGGTGGAACTGGTGGATCGCACAATGATTGATCTGGCCAGAACCAATCCCGCCTTCAAAAAAACCATTGAAACAGGTTTGAAAGACCCGCAAGCACCTACCCCAGAAGCAATTTTGTTAGTGGAATTTGCGGGTAATGATTTGCCAACACTCAAACAACAATTAAGTAGCCTAGTAGAGCTGATGGGTGATTTAGGTTTGGCGGGTAGTGTGGTGGAAATGATTGATCCGCAGATGCAAAAAAATCTTTGGGAAGTGCGTAAAGCGGGTTTGAATATTATGATGAGCCTGAAGGGCGATGGGAAACCCGTTAGCTTTATCGAAGATTGCGCGGTTCCCCTAGAACACTTAGCGGAGTACACCAGTGCACTAACAGAGGTGTTTTCTAAATATGGTAGTCGTGGCACTTGGTATGCTCATGCCTCAGTCGGGACCTTGCATGTTCGACCGATCTTGGACATGCGTCGGGATGGTGCAGTAAAAATGCGTGCCATCGCAGAGGAAGCTGCTGCTTTAGTGGCGAAATATAAAGGTGCTTTTAGTGGTGAGCATGGTGATGGAATTTCGCGGGGGGAGTGGATTGAGTGGCAATTTGGCTCAAACATCAACCAAGCGTTTAGAGAAATTAAAAATGCGTTTGACCCCAGTAACCTGTTCAATCCTGGGAAAATCATTGATCCGCCGAAAATGGACGATACGACCTTATTCCGGTTTCCACCAAGTTACCAGGTCATTCCCATTCAGCCCGTTTTAGATTGGTCGAGTTGGAATGTGCAAAATAATCCCTTAACGGAAATGACCTCAGCGCCAGGCTCTGGAGGCGACCCAGCCCAAGGATTCGCCAAAGCTGTTGAAATGTGTAATAACAATGGCCATTGTCGGAAATTTGATGCAGGCACGATGTGTCCCAGTTACCGTGTGACTCGAGAAGAAAAGCATGTCACGCGTGGTCGAGCAAATACCTTAAGGTTAGCCTTGTCGAATCAGTTGCCAGAAGCTGGCTTAGCCAGTGAGGAAGTGAGAGAAGTGTTTGATCTTTGTGTGAGTTGTAAAGGCTGTAAGCGCGAGTGTCCTACTGGCGTTGATATGGCAAAAATGAAGCTCGAATTTACGCATCAATACAAATTGAAACATGGCTTTACGCTACGCGATAAGTTAATTGGTAATTTGCCCCAATATGCGCATTGGATTGCCAATACTCCAGGACTGCCAGCGGTTTTAAATTTTAGAAATAAAAACAAGTTCGTTGCGAATCTACTCGAAAAATTGACCGGCATTTCTACCAAAAGAACTTTACCCAATTGGACCAAAGAAACTACTTTTAGATCTTCCTTGGAAGAGGAATTTGGTTTAGTTAATTTAACGGATTTACCAAATTCTCATAAGCCAGTAGTGTTTTGGGTGGACACCTTTAATGGTTTTTTTGAATCAGAGAATGTCCGTGCTGCCTTACAAGTGTTAAAAGCGGGCGGATTTAGTGTTCACTTATTAAGAAAAGAGAAAGGGCATTATTGTTGCGGTAGAACGTTTATGAGTACTGGCATGATGGATAAAGCCCATGCTTCTGCTAAAGAGCTTTTAGATGTGTTGATGCCCATCACGCAATTAGGGATTCCAATCATTGGCCTTGAACCCTCTTGTTTACTGAGCTTAAGAGATGAGTACCTAGTCATGGGCCTTGGTTATAGTGCACAAGAATTAACACAGTTAGCCAACAATTCAAAATTGTTCGAAGAGTTTTTACGAAAAGAATTAAGTCACGGCCGCTTACATTTAAAGCTTCAAGAGGCAAAACAATCTATTCAAGTACATGGGCATTGCCATCAAAAAGCCATGGATACTGTCAACCCTCTCTTAGATCTATTAGAGCTGATTCCTAATGCGGAAATTACTCTGATTGAAACCTCTTGTTGTGGGATGGCGGGAAGCTTTGGCTATGAGGCAGAGCATTACGATGTTTCAATGCAAATGGCTGAATTATCTTTATTACCAAAGATCAGAACCCACGCGAATGCGATTGTTGTGGCGAACGGTGCGAGTTGTCGTCATCAAATCCATGACGGCGCAGAGAGGCAAGCATTACATGTAGCAAGAGTATTAGCAATGCATTTAAAAGAACAGTCTTTTAGTACTTCAGTTTTCTCCATCAACGTATGAGGTGAGGTTCAGTATGCAAAGTTTTCAGAAGAAACAAAATTTTAAATTTCTAGTTGGGATATTTTTGATAGCCGGTTATATGTCATCTCTGGCATTAGCGCAAAACAGTAATCAAGTAGGTGCTTATCCAAATAAGACCATTCATTTGATTGTGGGTTTCGCTCCTGGTGGCGGTACCGATATTGTGGCTCGTGCAATTGCACCAAAGCTTGGGGAAATTTTAGGTCAAACTGTGATTGTAGAAAACAAATCTGGAGCGGCTGGCACTATCGCAGCAGACTTCATCGCAAAAAGTCCAGCGGATGGTTATAACTTGTTAATGGGGCATTCGAATTCGAATGCAATCGCACCGTTTGTTTTAAATAAGGTACCTTACAACCCTGCGACCGATTTTTCAGCGATTACCTACCTTGGTTATGTGCCCAATATATTAGCGATTAACCCAGCAACACCAGCGAATACGGTGAATGAATTAATTAATATTGCCAAAACGAAACCAGGCGAAATGACCTATGGCTCCTCCGGTATCGGCAGCACGCAACATTTGGCAGGTGCACTATTCGGTAAAATTGCGAATATTGATATTCGTCATGTTCCTTATAAAGGCAGTGGACAGGCGATTATTGATTTGATGGCTAATCAGATCTCTATGAATTTTGATACGATGCCGCCCTTATTGGAGCAAATCAAAGGTGGTAAGTTAAAGGCTTTGGCCATTTCAACACCGAATCGATTGGCCATCTTACCTAACTTGCCAACTTTTAATGAGGTAGGTATTCAGGGATTTGATGTAACCAATTGGTATGCGATCATGGGGCCTAAAAATATGTCCCCAGCGTTAATCGATAAAATCAATAAGGCGGTCAAGCAAGTCATGAATGACAGCAGCATTAAAGTCACCTTAGATTCTCAGGGACTGCAAACGACCGGGCCTAATACCCCAGCCGAATTTTCTGCTTTTATTAAACTGGAGTTAGATAAGTACCAGAAGATGGTCAAAGAACTCAACATTAAAACAGACTGAAAAAATTTCACAATTCATTACAAAATCGGAGACATGGATGACAACGCATGCAAAAATAGGCTTTATTGGGTTAGGCATTATGGGAGGTGCCATTTCGAATAATTTATTGAAAGCAGGTCACCAAGTGATTGGTTATGATGTCTCTCCCAGCGCTATCGAGCAGTTTGTGGCAAACGGTGGTCAGATTGCAAAGTCCCCATTAGAAGTTGCTAATGCAACCCCTTTTATCTTTACTTCTTTACCCACCGAGAAAGTGGTGAGAGAGGTATTTACTGGCAAAGAGGGTATTTGTCATAGTGAGTTACCCAATGTGGTGATGGAACTCAGTACGATGCCTTTGACATTAAAAATGGATATGTTTGCAGCGATGCAAGACGTGAATAAGTTTTTTATGGACTGTCCGGTAAGTGGGACGGGCGCTCAAGCTATCACTGGAGATTTAATTGTGTTTGCCAGTGGTCACAAAGAGGCATTCGAAAGTGTGAAAGATGTTTTCCCTAGTATGTCGAAGTCGAATTACTATTTGGGCGAGTGTGGCAATGGTTCGAAAATGAAATATTTAGCTAATTTGTTGGTAGGGATTCACAATGCTGCTGCGGGTGAGGTTTTTGCTTTAGCTGGTAAAGCGGGGATGAATTTAGATGATGTCTATGAAGTCCTCAAAGATAGCGCTGGTGGATCAAAAATGTTTGCCATTCGTGGGCCATTGATGGTGAATGATCAATATGATCAGATCACCGCGACAGTCAATACTTTCATGAAAGACCTGTCGATTATTTCAAAATTTGCGGCAGACCTAAATTGTCCTACCCCATTATTTGATACCACCCACCAACTGTATTATTCAAGCTTAAATCAAGGTTATGGTGAGGCTGATACGGCAGTTGTTTGTAAAGTACTCGAGCAAATGGCCGGGGTCAAACGTTGACATCCTCCCCGCTCTGAACGACGAGGTTTTCCGCACGATTAGATTAACAAATGGGCTTTGCTCTGCAAAGCCCATTCTTTATGAACTAACTTGGTTTATGCAGCTGCTTCGTCCTCTGGTGCAGTAATACTGCCATAGTGGGTATAGGTATTTTTCATATACCACTGAAAATACGACCAATAGCTCTGTTCTGGATAGAGTGGTGGATTGTCGGTGCTTTGACACGTTGGCAAACAAGATGCTACGGCATCTAAGCTAGTATTAATGAAACAGGCAAAAGAGTACCGGTCATTGTTTTTAGGCGGTAGTACGCGATGTGGCGTTGCTCGAAAGCGATTATTGGTCCAACGTGATAAAAATAAGCCGGTATTAACAATAATGGCTCCTTCTGGTACAACGGGCCAAAACCATTGACTATGCTCATCTAGTACTTGTAAACCTTGTTCAAGCGCGGGTGGCAAAAAGGTCATAAAGCCAGTATCTGCATGGGCACCTAAGCCAAACTCTTGGTGTTCTACGAATGCAGTTTTTGGATATTTAGCAATTCGAAAGTAGCTATAAGGTTCCTCAAAATAAGGTAAGAAGAAATTTTCTGGAAGCTCTAATGACTTGGCCCATACCGGCAGAAGTTTTAAACCTAGTGATTGGACCGTACTCATATATTTTTCTACGGTTGTCTGAAAACTAGGTAGTTTTTCTGGCCATCGGTTTCTTGAATAAAACTGCTTCCCAGCTAATACTTCAGGATGGTCTTCAGCATAATCCGTAGCGACCACCATACATTCGACGGAGTCTAATTTGGTATGTGTTTCATAACTTGAATGTTTTAGGATGGTAGCTCTTGATGGGACATACCCCCTTTGATGATCCGTGACTTTAATTTTTAATTTCTCTTCATCATCCAAAGCATGAAAAGCGCGGGTAGCTGCTTCCATTTCAGCAATTAATGCATCAGAGATTCCATGATTAATTACACACAAGAAGCCTAGTTTTTCACAGACCTCTCGCCACTCTGCACTTAACTGTTCAAGGGCACCAGGATCACCTCTTAAATACGGCCCCAAATCAATTACTGGCAGTGCTCTGCGTGGCATCTCGGCATCACGCGCATCGATTGCAGGTGAGTTCATTATGTTTTGTCTCCTATTTTTTATTTTTAAAATACCATACCTTTAGTGAACTTGTAATAGGGATCTTTCACTAAAGGGC
Organism: Polynucleobacter kasalickyi; assembly: GCF_900176405.1. Classification (GTDB taxonomy): domain Bacteria; phylum Pseudomonadota; class Gammaproteobacteria; order Burkholderiales; family Burkholderiaceae; genus Polynucleobacter; species Polynucleobacter kasalickyi. The sequence continues at coordinate 127,300 of NZ_FWXJ01000004.1, forward strand.
TTTCCAATGGATCTAGGTGATTAATTTCCCAGGGTTTTTTTGATAGATTGTTTTAATGAGATCTGCAGTTCGATACGATAACGCACCCAATAAACCAGTTGGGTTATAGGCGGAGTTATGTGGAAATACGGATGAACCCAGAATGAATAAATTGTGTAGATCCCAACTTTGGCAATGTTTATTGACGACGCTATTCGATGGATCTGTGCCCATAATAGTACCTCCCGTATTATGGGTAGATTGATAAACTGCTGCGTTCCATGGGGTTACTCTAGGTGCTGGCTTTGTCATGTGAGTTGGATTTAATGACTTACCAATTTGATCGATGATACCTGCAGCAAAAGTAGAAATCTTATGTTCATTCGGTTTGTAATCAAATGTCATCCGCATGAGGGGAGTGCCAGCAGAATTTTTATAGGTGGAGTCTAAGTCAAGATAGTTATAGCGGTTCGGCATCACACTGCCATTCGCAGCAATCCGCATCGTTTTTTGATACCAAGTCGCCATAGATTCTTTCCAAGCAGATCCCCAACTTGGTGTACCTGGTGGCGTTGGATGGTACTCGAGTGGGCGACCATTAAAGAAGCCTCCCCAAATGGTCGCTCCACCGACGAAATTTTGTGGGGTGCGATCGAAGTCCCAATTAGCATGAAAGTCATCCATGACTGTAATCAGTCCACCAGCAGACATAAATGGATTAAAGATTTTATCTTTAAAAAATAGGTTCGCATTTGCGCCAGTTTGATAGGCGTAGTTTTTACCAATTAAGCCTTTTTGAGTAACTGGATCATACACTTGACCGATTCCAGAGGTCAGCATGAGTTGCGTGTTATTCAAACCAAAAGCTGCCAATATAACGATTTTCGCCGCTTGAAAACACTCTTCGCCGGTGACGGTATTGAGATAGCTGACACCCGTGGCGTTCTTCTTATCTTTACTCATCACCACTTTAGTCACCCAACTATTGGTGCGTAACTCGAAAGAAGGTTGACGCAATGCGACCGGTATCACCGTATTTAAAGGAGAACCTTTAGCATTGGATTCACAACCAAATTTTTCACAAAAGCCACAGTATTGGCATTGACCAAATTGAATCCCATCTGGGTTTTTATAGGCGGCTGAGGCATTGGCAGTGGCAATCGGAAAAGGGTTGTAGCCTAAATCTTTGGCGGCCTTTGTAAACAAATCACAGGCTAAACTTTGTTTGAGTGGGGGCAGTGGGTACTGATTTTTTCTTGGCGCCTCAAAGGGATTTCCCTCTTTTTTTAATTGACCATTGAGATTTCCTGCAACGCCTGAAACCCCAGCAATTTTTTCAAAACGATCATAATACGGTTCTAATTCAGCGTAGGTAATGCCCCAGTCTTGAATTGTCATATCTTCTGGGATGAATTTTTTTCCGTAGCGTTCAACATAGTTCGATTTGATCTTGAACTCCATATCCGTCCAACGCCATGTCTGACCATTCCAGTGCACACCTGATCCACCTAAGCCATCTCCGGGAATAAATGAACCATATTTACGCATCGGCAAAGCCATTTGTGTAATGGTATTTCGAACTGTCCAAGTTTCTTTTTTGAGGTTTTGTGCAAGACCAGTTCTCGCATGATATTCCAGTTCATCTCGAATATGAGGTACGGAAAAGTCGTTTTCCACTGTTCGATTGGCGCCACGTTCAAGGCCTACTACTTTCATACCTGACTCAGAAAGCTCTTTGGCGAGAATGCCACCACACCAGCCCATACCAACAATCACTACATCCACTTCTGCAAAATTTTTAGCCATCTCAAATCCTTCGAATTAACTGATATCAGAAATACTTAAAGTATTTGAGACAAATGGTTTGTTTTTATAGGTTTCAATATTAATGGCATGGGTCGCAATCACACCAGGGAAGCCAAGCATACGCCAACTGGCTTTGTTCGCATTGCCACCATAAATTGGGTCACAAAAGAAACCTTCATTGACCGTTTGATATAACAAGTCAAAAAATGTTTTACCTGATAAACCATTTTCAAAGGTAATCTGAGCAGATTGTAGTTTCTTTAATAATTCTTCTTTGGTGTTTTTGGGTAATAAATGGAAAGTATTTTGGTGATTTTTTACACAATATAAGTTCATTTGTTCGATGCCAAGGCGAGCTAACTCGGCTGGCGTCATAGGCAATTGGTAGCCCTGAAAGGCTGTTCCAGCCTGCCAAGGGCCATTGAGATACAGTCGATCACCTTTACCCCAGCCATCATTCAGCGCTCTATCCATAAATATATTCACTCCCAAATCACTACCCTTGGGACTATATTGATCCGCCGGAATCATATGATCTACCAATGCTTCGACAAATTCTTGTTCTGCAGGGGTAAAGAAAACATAACCTTTACTTACTGACGGCTCGGCTGCTGGCTTGGTGGGTTGGGAATTATTATTCTGTGCACTTACTGCCATTGAACTACCAATCGCTACAGAGCCGATTGCTGACTTTAGTAAAGTTCTTCGGTTTAATTGAAAGCCTTGGCCTGTATCAGCCTCTTTTGAATTACTCATATATTGCCCCTTTTTTAATACTTATTTTTTTAATATTTTAAACAAGTCTAAACCATGTAGATTAAACGAGGCTTTTGTTTCCGCAATGCCCCACTTCAATGAGCAAGAATGAAAACGCTAGAAACACCTATTTAGGTGTTTTTAATGGTTTTGTAGCTGTTCTGAATTTTCGAGGAGTTGATCCCAAAGCGCTTTTGCCGCAAAGGATAGGCTACGATTCCGTTTTTTTACGAAATAAATGGGCCTAATCATCGATGGGTCGCGAAAGGGAATCGCGATAATCTCTGGCCGATTACACAATGTAATCGCTGACTCTGGAACAATACTAATACCAAAACCATTGGCAACTAATCCAGCTACCGAATTTATTTGAGACACCTCAAAACCACTGTCATGAATCCCAATATCTTTAAACAAAACGTTTAATTTTTGTCTGATACTACCAGTTTTTGAGGTGAAAATAAAAGAACGGTTTTTGAGATCTTCAATCTGGATTGAAGAGTTCGTAGCTAGGGGGTCTGAAATATGGCAAAGTAAAAAGAGTCGTTCATTGATAAATAAAGTTTTTTCGAAGTCAATTTCATACTTAAGGTGGGCGACAAAACCAAAATCCACTTCCCCAGCCGATATTAATGCTAAGCAGTCATCTGCCACAACATCGTGTAATTTCAGAACAATCCCTGGAAATTGAACTCTAAACTCTGCTAGTTGTTTCGGTAGCAAAGAGGCTACTAGGGAAGGAGGAGCACCAATGGCAACTTTGCCGGCGTTTTTAGCAGACCGAAACTGTACTTCATGAACTATCTGCGCCATTTCATTGGCAATCCGGTGGGCTCCGATAGAAAAGATCTTGCCTTCGGGGGTGAGTGAGACATTTCTGGTGTTCCGGTCAAATAATTTCACGCCAATTTTTTCTTCGAGTCGGCTAATCATTTGACTAAATGCCGAGGCTGAGACATTACAACGTTCGGCTGCAAGAGAAAAACGTTGCGTTTCCTCTAGAGCTAAAAAGGCATCTACTAACCGACCAGAAAGATTCATAAGTAAAACTTCATAATTATTAAGTTAAATTAAGTTTACATTAATTATGTCGTAGTTCAAAATTTGGTTTTGGAGGGATTGATTGCAAAACTTTAATATTTCTTATGCCCAGAGTTTTTTCGGTGATCAGATTGATACTGTGATTCGAACTGTGGACTGTATGATCAAGCGGCGTTTGCCAGGTGCAATCGTTTTTGAAAACTTAGTGATGCCTGGTAATCACTCCTCCCATTCGGATTTTTTGAATCAACTAGGATCGGCTGCAATTCTGAATCAAGCAACTGGTAAATTGATTACAAAGTGCCTAGAAAATCATCTCCTGATCATCTGTAATTATGGCGAAAACTTTCCGGAGGTATTAGCGCAATCGATCATCAAATTTGCCATGGAGTTAGGGTTATCTTCGCCAAAGATTATGATTGACAGCGATAAAATCTTGCCAAGACACGGTTTCCCTGGAGTTCCTTTTTATCGCTTTGATCATCAGCATCATGCTACTTCTATCTTTTATAAAAACTTCCAAAATGGGCGAGATATTGCGGATGGTATTCAGTCTGGTGCGCAGATTCTGTTTACCAAAAATTTATCCTATTCATCACTGATTTTGGGAACCTCTATGGCGCATTTTGATTGGTCTGAGATGGATCAAAACCAATTGGCGAGCGCATCGATTATTGGCTCGATATTGGAATCTGATGGGCAATCAGAACACTTCTCGACGAGGATGGAAAACTTCGATAAATCTTTAACAGAGAAGTCAAAAACATTCGCAATCGCAGAATTTTCTGACGATGGTAGCTGTGTAATTTCTAAGTCTGATGCAGCAAAAGGTTTTTTAAATAACTTCATTGTGAAAAAGTTATATGAAATTGAAGAGCCCCATGCTCTGATTACGCAAGACATCATAGCGGATATTTGTAAACTAGTTGTTGAAGATCTAGGTGAAAACCAAGTGAGAATAAGGGGTGTTGTCGGTCATCCCTTGAGAACGATTCAATATCTCGATGATGTGGCGCTCTAAGGCATCTACTGTCAGTCTTCTTTAAAGATACAATCGGCATCCCTCCCTAGTAGAGGCATTCGTAGCTTGCACAACTATATATTGAGTATTTTTTTGCTCAGTTCTCGTTTAATGGCGATTGCGACCGTGATTCAGTTATCATTATAAAAAATACAAATAATTGGGGACATCGTATGAAAATAAATGATTTTCAGTATCGTTTATGGAAAAAATCTTTTCGCCTATTCAACATTCTTACTTGCGTCATTGGTCTTTTGCCAATAGCCGCATATAGTCAATCCACTTCTTTTCCACAAAAACCCATTACTCTGATTGTCCCTTATACCGCAGGGGGTGGAGTTGATTCGATTGCCAGATTGATTGTCCCCTTGTTATCTGAAAGATTAGGACAAAGAGTCGTGATTGAAAATAAGCCAGGTGTGTCTGGCATGGTTGGGGCGCAATATGTAGCAAAAGCGAATCCAGACGGTTATACGCTACTTGCTGGTAATACGACCACGAATGCGACGAATTATTACTTAACGAAAAGTTCTGGATATCACCCCATTAAAGATTTTGTGCCTCTTTCTTTATGGGATAGAGGTCCAACGGTATTAGTCGTACCGATGAATAGCCGTTTTCAGACTGTAAATGATGTGATTAAAGAATTAAAGAGTAAGCCAGGTAGTCTTAATTACGGATCCAGTGGTTTAGGTAGCGCGCATCATTTGTCCGCTGAGGTCTTTATGCATCTTACGGGGACATCGATGCAACACGTACCTTATAAGGGGGGGCCTGGTGTCATGGCGGATCTCATTGGTGGCCAATTAGATTTGGCGTTTGAAGTGGTGCCAGTTGCTAGCCCGTTTATTAAGAGTGGCAGGCTCAGAGCTCTGGGCGTAAGCAGTAAAGCAGAAATTCCCGCATTACCAGGTGTAAAACCGATTGCCGATATTGCAGTGCCTGGCTTTCAAATGGAAACTTGGCAAGGTGCTTTTGCTCCTGCTGGAACTCCTTTGGAAATTACCGAAAAATTAGGGAAAGAATTTGCTGCGGTGATTCAAAACCCACAAGTTCAACAAAAAATGCAAGAGCTAGGCCTCATTCCAGATTATCGCCATAACAATGAATTCAAAGAATTCTTGCAAGCGGATTTTGCAATGTGGGGTAAGTTAGTTAAAGATGCCAACATCAAAGCAGAATAGTTCAACCTATTAAGGGATCGTTTTGAAAGTTCAATCACTCCAGATTCAAGCTGTTAAAGTTCCACTCGAAAAACCAATCCCAAGTGGTCGGATGGTGATTTACTCAGCAGATGCTCTATTAGTTACGCTAAGAACCGATGATCATTTTGGGGAAGGCATGGTCTTCACACTTAATGGTGTTCGACTTAGCCTCATTCGCGAAATGATTTTGAGCTTAGAGCATCTTGTCATTGGTCGTGACATTAGTACCCATGGGGAATTTATTGCCCATGTTTGGCGGGAGTTGGTTTTTTTAGGTCAACGAGGCGTTGGGGCTGTCGCACTTTCTGCGCTTGATATGGCCTTGTGGGACCTCAAAGCCAAGCATGCAAACCAAAATGTCAGTCAACTATTAGGGGTTGTTCAACAGAGCTTACCCATGTATCGTAGTGGCAGCTTACGACTTTCTGCTTCAATTTCTGAATTGGAAGCGGAAGCTACGCAACTAGTCAACGAAGGTTTTAAAGCCATCAAAATGTCTCTAGGCTCTAAAAAGATAGCAGATGATGTGGCGAGAGTGAAAGCCGTTCGACAAGCTATTGGCAATGAGATTGAACTGATGACCGACTGTAATCAGCAATTGACAGTAACGCATGCGATTCGTTTAGGTCGCCAATTAGAAGCGTTTCAATTAGCCTGGATTGAAGAGCCAGTTGTGTTTAGTGATCATCTCGGCGAAGCGCAAATTGCAGCGGCTCTAGATACCCCGATTGCGAGTGGAGAAAATGAATTCACTGCTCTAGGTATGATCGAGATGCTTGAAAAAAAATCGGCAGATATCTTGATGCCTGACTTGCAAAGAATGGGCGGTCCTACTGAGCTCTTAAAAGTTGCTCACTTAGCCAAAGCCGCTAATATTGCGATTGCGCCACATTTGTTTACACAAATGTCACTACCACTAGCGGCGTCAATGACGAATGCGATTTATGTAGAGTACATGCCGTGGTTCTCACCACTCTATGAAGAACAATTGGTTTTAAATCCAGACGGTACCGTGAATGTGCCAACCACACCTGGCTGGGGATTTCAGTTTGATCAAAGTGCGATTCAGCAATTCTTATATAAATAAAAAGTAGTTAGTTGAAGTTGGAAATCAGTAGATTGGCGAGTTAAATTTTTAGAATGTCATTGAACATCATAGGAGACAAATCAATGAAAAAAGTTCTGTTAATGAGTATGTTGGGGCTGAGTATTCTGGCCAATGCACAGACCAATAATGACTTACTGATCGGCTCTAAGAACCCAGAAAATGTGGTGAATTTTGGCTTGGGCTACGATCTAAAAATGTTTAGTTCTCTAAAACAAATTAATAAAAAGAACGTCAAACAATTAGTGCCTGTCTGGAGTTCTAGTGTCAGCAATGAAATGGGGGAGCATTCTCAACCTACCGTCTTTGACGGTGTCATGTATGTCGTGAACGGCAATTGGACCTTTGCGTTTGATTTAGAAACGGGGCGTCAGATTTGGCGCACACCCGTGCAATATGAACGTGCTGCTTTAAGAGTGGCTGGTGGTGGAGCGCTCATGCGTGGGCCGGCAACGATTTATAGCGGTAAGTTATTCCGTCAATCGGTTGATGATCACTTAATGGCCTTAGATATGAAAACCGGTAAGGAAATTTGGAAGACCAAATTTGCTGATTGGAAAGACGGAACCAAAGGTGTAATTGCACCGATGATTGCGAACGGCGTGTTAATCAGTGGTATGGGCGGTAGTGATACAACTGCGCGAGGCTTTATTGAAGGGTATGATCCAGAAACTGGCAAACAACTCTGGCGTACTTATACGATTCCTGCCCCAGGAGAACCTGGATCAGAGACTTGGCCGACTAAAAATAGACCCGATGCCTGGAAGTATGGTGGTGGTTCAACTTGGCAATATGCAAACTATGACCCGCAACTAGATTTAATTTATATCGGAACGGGGAATGCTGAACCGTATAACCCTGAGTATCGAGACGGTACAGATGGTCTTTATACATCGAGTATCTTAGCGCTTCGACCAAAGACAGGGGAAATGGTTTGGTTCTATCAATACGTACCAAACGATAGTTATGACTTTGACTCTACTGCTGAGAGTATCTTAGCGGATGTGAAAATCAATGGCGAAGATCGGAAAATTTTGATTAACGCGCATAAAAACGGATTTTTATATGTCCTCGATCGTACCAATGGCAAATTACTTTCTGCCAAGCCGTATGTCAAAGTGAATTGGGCTAGTGAAATTGATCTAAAAACAGGCCGCCCAGTATTAACGGATATATTAAGTCGAGCAATGAGTGGTGAGACGGTGGATGTCTATCCTTCACGTGGCACTAATGCAGTATTAAATGCCTATAATCCCAAGAAAAACCTCATGTACATCAATGCTTGGAATCAAGCGCGGGTGATGAAGTATGTAAAAGCTGAGTTCAATTTAGGCTCAGATTATACGGGCGTTCAATCGGGATACAAAACTCCAGCCGGAGAGCCATTAGGATTTTTTAAAGCTGTTGAGCCCTTGAGTGGTAAAGTCGTTTGGAGTGCACCGGTGACGGATATGTTCAACTCCGCAGGTGTTTTAGCGACTGACGGCGATTTACTCTTCACTGGTAAATTAACGGGTGAATTTATTGCTTTAGATCAAGATAGTGGCAAACAATTATGGCAATATAAAACTGGCTCAGGGATTAATGCTCCTCCAATTACTTATTCATACAAAGGACGCCAATATGTAGCGATTCTTTCTGGGATTGGCGGTAGTAATCCGAAGCGATTTGCTGGTGATAAAGTACCGACTGGTGGTTCAGTCACCGTATTTGCCTTACCTTTAAAAAATTAATGTTTTAAGAAACATATTGAATGAAAAGTAGAAAATTATTAGTACTATTGACGATAGGTCTTGGGCATTGTTTGCAGCTTGGTGCTCAAGAGATGACTCCAGTGACAGTTGGTGAAAAGACCTATCAACAATATTGTGCGGCTTGTCACGGCGCGCAAATGAAAAATCCCCAATGGGGCTTCGATTTAGGGAAGTTTCCACGAGATAGCAAAATTCGATTTATCGATTCTGTTACATATGGCAAAAATGCGATGCCCCCTTGGGAGGATGTTCTTAGTAAAGATCAGTTAGAAGCCTTATGGGCCTATTTGCAATCAGTGCCTGCATCAATGTAGCGTACTCAGTAGTTTTTGCTGAGTAGCTTTTATTAGTAAGCCATCTTTACGATCGTGAAGATGGCGTTGCTTTATTGGGGTTCAATCCCTGCTGATGCAGCAATTTTTTGGTACTTCACAATATCTGCTTTCACAAACTGCTTGACTTGATCTAATGTCATATGACGTGATTGGATACCTGCTTTTTGGAATGAGTCCTTGACCTCAGCATCCTGCATGGCTAACCCAACATCACGATTAATTTTCTCAATAATAGGCGCCGGAGTGCCTGTTGGTGCCCATAATCCCACCCAAAGATTAATTTCAAAATTTGGGTAGCCCTGTTCTGCAATCGTCGGAATCTCAGGCATGATCTCTAAGCGATTTTTACTAGTCATCCCCAACACTCTTAACCGACCCGATTTGATCATGCCCATTGCCGCATCTACTGGAGCCATATAAAAAGTCGATCGTCCTGCCATCACATCCGCAATAGCGTCTGGAGAGCCTTTGTAGGGCACATGTAAAAGTTTGACGCCAATGGTTTGATTGAAGTATTCCGCAGCCAGGTGGGTGGAGCTGCCAACGCCAGCTGAAGCAAAGGCCATACTAGACTGTTTCACTTTAGCCATCGCTTCTAAATCTTTAACGGTTTTAATTGGATATTCAGCGTTAGTCACTAATGCATAAGGAGTCATCCCTAGAATATCAATATCGATAAAGTTCTTTCCTGGATCATAAGGAAGTTTTTTATAAATGGAAGGGTTTGCAGCATAGGAAGCGGATTGAATTAACAGAGTATATCCATCTGGCTCTGATTTAGCCACGAAGGCGGTACCAATGGACCCTCCTGCACCTGGTTTGTTTTCCACAATGACTGGTTGTTGCCAAAGTTTAGATAAATATTTTGCGACGATTCGAACGGTGAGATCAGCACCAGATCCGGCCGCTGGCCCAATAATCTTAACGGTTCTGCTGGGCCATGGTGGTTCTTCTGCAGGGGCGCTTGCAACAAATAATAAGCTAGTACATTGAAGAAGAAAAAAGAATGTCAGCCTTCTGTGTGAGGTGAAATTTTGTAACATAGGTCTCTTAATAATTGTTATGAATAGTTATACTACTAGTACATTCTAAACAAAAATAATTGGAGACGTGGTTATGCAGAAAATTGCCATTTTAGGCACTGGTGCAATTGGTGCAAGTGTAGGACTTGATTTAATCGAAGCCGGACACGATGTCATCTTGATTGATCAATGGCCTGCACATGTCGATGCGATGAAGCAAAATGGTCTTTTTGTAAAAATGCCAGGTAGTGAACATCAGCAAGCTGTGAAGGCTTACCATTTAAATGAAATTTATACCTTGAATCCTCAGTTGGATGTCGTGTTACTCTGTGCCAAATCGTATGACAGTATGTGGTTAACTCAGTTCATCAAACCCTATTTAAAATCGGACGGTGTTTTGGTCTGCGTACAAAATAGTTTCAATGATGAATGGGTTGCACCGATCATTGGTAAAGAAAGGGATATCCCCTGTGTCATTGAATTATCTGCTGCCATTACGGAGCCTGGCAAAGTACAACGTAATACAAATCGCCAAGGTACCTGGCTTGGGCTAGGGGAGTTGGATGGTCAAATAACACCTCGTCTTGAAGCCCTCAAAAACCTCTTATCAATTGTTGGAACGACGGAACTAACGAATAATATTTTCGGATCGAAGTGGTCAAAGTTGATTGCTAACTCAATGACGCAAGGACCAATTGGGATGTTGGGCATGAAATCATCCGAGGCAGTCCTCTTAGATGGTTTCTTTGAAATTGCTTTAGCGGCTGGGATGGAAACCTTTTTAGTTGCCAAAGCAGCCGGTTTTACGATTGAGCCAGTATTTGGTTTAGAACAAAGTGATTTTGATGGCTCACCCCGCAATGCGGTCGAACTTTTATATAAGACCTTAGTCAAACATATTGGACCTCATTCAAGAAACGCAGTGGTTCAGGACCACTCCAAAGGGCGACGCACAGAGGTGGATTATTTAAATGGCTACGTTGTTAAAAAAGGATTGGAGTGTAATGTGCCAACGCCGATGAATACTGCCGTTACGAAGATGAATCAGATGATTGCGGATGGTGTTTTTCCGGCCGAAGCACAAAATCTACAAAGAATCCAAACACTTCTAACCTGAGAAGATCATCATAAAAAATATTAGGAGACCCTATGAATAACACAAATATTAGTAATAAAAGAAATTTTTTAAAGATCTCTTCTTCCTTGTTAGGTAGTTCACTCTTGGCACCATGGGAAAGCTTTGGGCAAGAGAAAAAGGCGGATCTAGGCGCTAGTCAAGATGCAACCAAAAGAATTGCTCAATATGCATTGAGTGTCAGATATGACGATCTACCAGAAAAGATTGTGAATGAATGTCTGCGCGCCTTTGTTAATTTTGCTGGGGTAACCACGGGTAGTTGCAGGCATGAAGCCGTCGATATTTCGATTAAAAGTTTAGCGCCAGTTTCAAAATCTAACCAAGCTACCATTTTGGGTAGGAAAGAGCGATTTGATATTTTAAATGCAGCGTTCATTAATGGCGTTTCTAGTCATGTATTTGATTTTGATGACACGCATTTAGTCACTAATGTGCATGCGGCAGGACCAATTGCGAGTGCTTTACTTGCCTATGCGGAATATCGCCCAGTTTCAGGCCGAGAGTTTTTAACTTCCTTTTATTTGGGAATTGAAATGTCTATTCGCCTCTCGAACGCTTTGCATCCAGGTCACGCAGGAGTGGGTTGGCATGTTTCTGGCACTACGCCAACCATTGGTGCTGCCGTTGCTGTAGGGCGACTCATGGGGCTTACTGAGCAACAAATGATGTGGGCGATTGGCTTAGCGGCCTCGCAACCGGTTGGCTTTAGAGAATCCTTTGGTTCCATGAATAAAAGTTTTAATCCGGGAAGAGCTGCTTCCAGTGGCTTATTCTCTGCTTTGTTAGCCAAGAATAACTTTACTAGCTCTAATCAAACCATTGAGTCACGGATCGGTTGGGCAAATTCATTAAGTCTGACTAGAGATTATCAAGAAATGTTGGGTGATTTAGGCGTTCGTTTTGAAACAGCTCTGGATACCTATAAACCATTTGCTTGCGGTATTGTGATTCATCCAGCGATTGATGCCGCGATTCAATTACGTAATGAATACCGCTTACAACCAGAACAAATTAAGTCGATTCTGTACAAAGGTAATCCTATGGTACTTGAATTGACGGGTAAAAAAACACCGCAAACGGGCTTAGAAGGAAAATTTAGTGTGTATCACTCGGTAGCTGTTGCGCTGTTAAATGGTAAAGCGGGCGAGAAAGAGTACTCTGACCAGATTGTTTTAGATCCTAAAACCATTGCCATCAGAAATAAAATTGAAGTTGCAGTCGATGCTAATATTCCGAAAAAATCAGGAGATATGACCATTACCTTGAATGATGGCAGAGTCTTACATCAATTTATAGAAAATGCCGTGGGTAGTGTTGAAAAGCCAATGACGAATGCCCAGTTAAATGAGAAGTTCCACGATTTAGTAGATGAAGTGATGCCGAGAAAAAATACGAATCAATTACTCGATGCGAGCTGGAAGATTCATACCATGGCCAATGTCGGCAAGTTTCCTCGATTAAGCGTCGTCTAAGCGAAGAAGTAATAGTCATTTAGAATGAGGTAAATTTTTTTTTACCTCATTCTTTGAATATCTCTTAAAAACTATTCGGACTTAATATTGGCCTGACGCGCAACACCGCTCCATTTATTAAATTCAGATTTTAAATACTGGTCAAACTCTTCTGGGGAACTTGTGATAATTTCAATCCCTAACTTATCCATTTTTTCTTTAATCTCCGGACCACTCATCGCGAGCTTGATATCACTTTGTAGTTTGGAGACTAATTCTTTCGGTGTTTTCGCTGGTGCCAATACGCCGGCCCAAAGCGCTGCGTGAAAACCAGGAATTAGTGTCTCTGCAACGGTTGGCACTTCTGGTAACAATGGCGAGCGCTTTAATCCCGAATAAGACAAGGCCTTTAGTTTGCCTGCTTTAATTTGTTGAATTGCCTGTGAGGGACTTCCAATATTTAAGTCCACGACTCCTGTCATCGCATCCAACATCGCTGGCGCTCCGCCAATGTAAGGTACATGAACCATCTTGATGCCTAAAGTGGAGTCCATTAATTCCTGTGATAGATGATGGATTGATCCATCACCTGGAGTTGAGTAGGTCACCATGCCTGGTTTTGATTTGGCTAAACTCACTAATTGGGCTAAGGAATTGACGGGTAATTTAGGATTTGCCATCAACACGAGTGGTGAGTCACCAACGAGGCTCACCGGTGCAAAATCCTTAAAGGAGTCATAGGGTAACTTTGGTCGAATTGCTGCGACGACCACATGGTTTGTTAAGATGACCAGTAATGAATAACCATCAGGATTCGCTTTAGCAACGGCATCTGCCGCAATCGTACCTGAGGCACCGGGACGGTTTTCGACAATCACAGATTGTTTCCAAACCATGCTTAAACGCTCTCCTAATTCTCGCGCCACAATATCAGCCATACCACCTGGTGGAAAACCAACGACTAGCTTTACTGGTTTATTCGGAAAAGTTTGGGCTTGTGCATGGATTGATAAACAGGCCATGAACATCACATTACCAATAAGGAATATTTTTTTAATCATTAATAACTTCATTTACTTGACTCCTGATGATGGGTTAGCCACTGATGGGCTTGTTTTAAATTCGGAATGACACCAATACCCACTTGCTGGGATAACTGAAAGGTGCCATTTTGTACTTTTGGAAAGGGTTCGGCTAAAAGTTCTCTAAGTGGGTTTTCGTTCACATCGAGTTCTAATAAGCCATCACCACCTATCGCACTTAAGACATGCGCTGAGGTGAGTAGGCCAACGCCACTACCAAGCCAATGAGGGCAGTAGCGCAGACCTTGTTGCAAAGTGTTTTTAGCGACTATCCAATTGCCGGTCACTCCACCCCACTTGCCCACATCGGGTTGAAGTATTTTTAACCACTGACTTTGCTCGTTAAATGAACTACCCCGCAAGTTCTCACCGCCAGCGAGTGGGGCAGTAAATAGCTGTGCACACTCTTGCCAATCCTCTTTGCTCGCATTAGCAAGTAATGGTTCTTCAATCCAGCGTAGGGGAAATGGATTGATCATTGGTGCGATTTGGCGAATTTGCTCAATCGTCCAACCTTGATTGACGTCCACGAATAACTGCTCATCCTGCTGTAAATTGTCACAAATATTTCGCAGATTTTTTTCATCAATATCGGCACCAAAGCCAATCTTTTGTTTAAAAGCCCGAAATCCTTGAGCTCTGCTATGGGCTACTACTTCAGGGCCATCCGCAGGGTTGAGACCGCTGGCATAAACGGGTAAGGCGCGCAGAAGACCGCCTAAAAAATTCGCTAAAGGTAGATGATTTTTTCTGGCGAGCAAATCCCAAATAGCACAATCCAGTCCAGCAATCACAGAAGAAAATGGTCCAAACTCCCCGGTCTGAATTTGCATGGCAAGGGTTTTTTGTTCTAGAAAAGTCCAACATGCTTGCGGATTATCAAAGCTTTTGTTTTTAAGTAATGGAAAGATAATTTGATGAACGATATTGTTTTTATGATCTGCCGCAAAGGAAGGTAGGGTGGCATAAATTTCCCCCCAGCCAAAACAGCCGTCTAGATCCTCTACCCTAACTAACAACGCCACTCGTAAATTAACTGTAGTCAAGGTCGAAACAACCGGTTTTTGTACTGGAGCTTTAAAAATAAAGGTACTAACCCTCGCAATTTTAAATTCGGTTTGATACTGTTCTAAATTCGGTAATAGTTCAAGATTCATGATGGGATGGTCATGCTACGGACGATTTCTTCATTTGGGTCGCACCCAAGTCCAGGCACTGTTGGCAAACTAATTTCTCCATTACTCGCTAAAACCGAATGACCTAATGGATTATTCGTTAAGGTAGCAAACGAATATTCAATCAAAGGTTTTTCAGGTAAGCAGGTGGCCAAATGTAAGGTAGCTAATAAGCCAGGCCCAAAGTAAGGGGAGTGTGGCATTACTGGAATATTAAACTTTTCTCCTAAAGCGATGATTTTTAGCATTTCAGAAATGCCGCCAATTTTGGTGACACTGGGTTGAATAAAGTCGACCGCATTCGCCTCAATCATTTGCTCAAAATGTTTGAGGCTTAAATTGTTTTCACCGGCCGCAATCTTCATCTTGCCATAGCGCTTTACTTTAGCTAAGTTACTAAAATCTTCGGGAGGCCAAATAGGTTCCTCTAGCCAATAGAGTTCAGATGGTATCAACTGATCAATCATCTCTATCGTGGTTTGATAATCCCACGGACAGTTCACATCCATCATGAGTGGCAAGTCTAACCCCATCACTTCTCGAGCGGCCTGTACCTTATCTACGCCAAGTTCATGTAATTTGATGGCTCTAAAGCCCTTGTCTAAGGCATCTTGGGTATTCTTTTTCACGAGATCCACCGTACCATAGCGCATCAGACTGGCGTAACAAGAAAAGGATTGATGTGACTTACCCCCAAAGAGCTCGGTTAAAGATTTATTTTCACGTTTACCTTTTAAGTCCCACAGGGCAATATCTAAGCCGGATAGTGCGTAGGTAACGGGGCCAGTTCTGCCTAAAATATGTAATTGTCTTTGCAGTTGATTCATCAAAGCAGGAATATCGGTTTCGTCCCGACCCATCATCAGCGGAGCAATTAAGTGTTCGAATGCTTGTTTGGTCGCTGGCCACACCGATAAACCAAAAGCTTCGCCCCAGCCAACTAAGCCCTCTTCCGTTTCAATCCGGATCAATAAAACTTCCATTCTTCGCGGGATCCCTGCAAAGGTCGGCTTAGGACCGCCAATCTCATAGGGAATACTGATAGGTATTGCTTGTGCTGAACGTATTGTCATCGCAATACCTCCTTTTAGGTCTCCAAAATTTTTGAAATATTCTCTTTTTTTATAGTATATACTAGCGAAAAATAACTATTTGCATTCATAAAGGTGCAAAACAATCAGGAGACAAGACATGACGATTCGCTCTGTCGAAGCCTTTCCTTTAAGCTTGCCATTTGATATCGGTGGACCAAAACCTATTTTTGCTGGCAAGACAAGAGAAATGGAGATGTTGCTAATTCGAGTAGAAACTGAGGATGGCCTCGTCGGTTGGGGGGAGTCCTTTGGCTTCAGCATTTGGCCTGCAACAGTACAGGTAATCGAGCGCCTAGTTAGTCCTTTAGCGGTCGGTCGTGATGAGTCAAAAATTGACGAACTCATCCTAGAAATTAGTCGCAAACTTCACCCACTTGGGCGTGCTGGAGCAGTGATTTTTGCCATTTCTGGTTTGGATATTGCCTTATGGGATATTCAGGCGCAACGACAACATCTCTCTTTAGCAAATTACTTATCTAAAGACCCCAAAAAAACCATCCCAGCTTATGCTAGTTTGATTCGTTACAACAATCCTGATTTAGTCGCAAAGAATGCAGCAGCTGCGGTGAGTAAAGGCTTCAAAGCGATTAAATTGCATGAAACTGGCGTAGCTGAAATCAAAGCAGCGCGGGAGGCGATTGGTCCAGATATTCATTTAATGGTGGATACGAATTGTCCATGGACGCCAGAACAAGCCATCCAAATGTGTCAACAATTAGAACCGCTCAATTTGTTGTGGATCGAAGAGCCGGTATGGCCGCCTGAAGATCATATCGGTTTAGCGACAGTAAAACGAGAGGGGAATATTCCCACTGCCGCGGGAGAAAATGCTCTAGGCTACACAGATTTGAAGAGTCTAATTACTCATCAAGTCGTAGATTACTTACAGCCGAGCGTGACGAAAATTGGCGGGGTTTCTGAAATGTTAAAAATTATGGGTCTTAGCAAAAATACGACGATTCAAATTGCGCCCCATTCCCCGTATATGGGACCTGGCTTGATTGCGACAGCGCATCTGATTGCCGCTCAAGCAGAAGATATTTTCTTGGAATACACCTTTTGTCAAATGGATCTTAATCCACTCGGAAAATCAGTCCTCACGGAAGATGGGTGCTTTCCTATCTCCAATGAACCTGGTTTAGGTTTGGCAGTAGATATGAATATTGTGCAGCAATTATTAGTGAGTTAATCATGATGAATCATCGAATGAACGTTTTATTTTTAAATTTCCTTACTTTGGGTTTATTGATGTTTGGCGTGAATCTATCAGTTCATGCCCAACCTACCAGTATGGTGCGACTCGTCATCGCCTTTCCTCCCGGTGGTCCATCTGATGCCCTAGCCCGGCAGTTAGCAGATCAGTTAGGGGTTGAATTGGGACAGAACGTCCTTGTTGAAAATAAACCCGGCGGGAATGGTGCCGTTGCTGCTCAATATGTACTGAATGCTCCGAATGATGGTAAAACTTTATGGCTCACTACTGCTGGAGCCATCACGATAAATCCGAACTTGTATCCGAAACTGACCTATGACGTTCAACAGTTTGCGCCGGTATCGTTGGTAGTCAATAATCAAGAAGTATTAGTGGTGAATGGCAAAAATCCAGTAAGCGATGTCGACGAATTCTTAAAGAGCTCTCTGTTAAAAAAAGGTGGTTTGAATCTCACCTCTTCTGGCATTGGTAGTATGCCGCACATGGCCATTTCTTTATTTCAAGATTCCACGGGTAAGACCTTTACCCATATTCCTAATAAAGGAGCTGCTCCCGCTATTACCGATTTATTAGGTGATCATGTGGATGGTTTTTTTGGAGATATTCCAGGCGTGCTTTCTTATATACAGGCTGGCAGTTTAAAAGCGATTGGGATTGCGGCAACTCAGCGCAATCCCTTATTGCCGAATGTCAAAACTTTTGATGAAATGGGTATTAAAGGGATGCACTTAAATAATTGGAGTGCGATTTATGTTTCTAAGGGAGTTTCTAATAGTGTCTTGGATGAGTTAAATAGTGCGGTTAAAAGGACCCTAGAAAATAAAGCCACCTTTGAAAAAATCAAAGCATCAGGGGCAGATCCACAATGGTCAACCCGCAGTGATTTATCTCGGATGGCACAAAACGAATCAACAACTTGGCGTAGAGTGATTCAAAAATACAATGTAAAGGCGGAGTGATGAAAAAAAATTGGTTGATTTTTTCCCTGATGGTTTGGATTGGTCTATCCAGTAGCTCAGCCCAAGAGTATCCGAATCGGCCTGTAAAAATGTTGACGGGTTACCCAGCTGGTTCTTCGGTTGATTTGTATGGCCGAGCCATCAGTTCGAAATTGCAAAAAGTATTCAAACAACCCTTCGTCTTCGAAAATAAAGTAGGGGCTGCTGGTACTATTGCTGCTGAAGCAACGGTTCGCGCACCAGCTGATGGTTATACCTTGTTAAATACTGCCTCGCAAATCACCATCAATCCCTTTGTCCAAAAACTTTCCTTTAATACCGAAAAGGATTTGATCCCAGTAGCGCAGACACTATCGATTAGTTACATCTTACTGGTTGGTCCTGACTTCCCTGCGAAAAACCTATCGGAATTAATTGAAGTTGCTAAAAGCAATCCTAAGAAATTCAATTACGGTTCTTATGGTAATGGTTCTGGTCCGCACCTTGCGATGGCGATGCTGAAAAAAGCCGCCAATATCGATGTGACTCATATTCAGTATCGTGGATCGGGGCAAATGTTGACAGCACTCATGGCGGGCGAAATTCAAATGGCTTTTGATACGACTACCGCTACTTTAGAGTTAATTAAGGCTGGTAAATTAATTCCACTGGCAACGGGAGGTAGTAAAGTATTAGAGGCTTTGCCCAACTTACCCACGATTGCCCAAAAATATCCTGGATTTGATGCCGACGGTTGGCAGGGGGTTTTTGTACCTGCAGGAACACCTAGTCCGATTGTGAGCAGACTCAATCTAGAAATTAATAAAATTATTCAAGAGAAAGAGTTTCGCGACCTTGCTAATTCAAGGGGAGTAATTGTTACACCAGGTTCTCAAGAGCAGTTTACCGAGTTTGTTAAATCAGAACTCAAGAAATACGAACAAGTGGTGCGTGAGAATAATATCTACCTAGAGTAATAGACACTCTTCTCTACTCTACAAGTCTTTAAGAAATCATGCCAATGATTTCTTAAATAAGTGCTACATTTAAGCTTGTTAATTGAATAACTTTAACCTCTAATTTTTCTAGTTGAGAATTCAGTAATTGACACATGCACCAACTTGGGTGACGATGTTCTTTGCGGTGCATATAATTTAAGAATAGTAATAAACTAGGTTTAAATTAACACTTATTGATCAAACGATCTTCAAATATATTAGGGAATGCGAATGGAAGTTAGTCAAGAAACGCAAGAAGTTGATGTCGATAATGCCATTGACAAAATCACTAATAACCCATTACCCCACTATGAGCCTTACGGATGGCATCACTGGCCAGCTTCTCCTTGGTTTTCTTATCAGTTCCGTCGAGGTCTTGGTGAAACACAAGAAGGTGGAGGAGCGGTTAGTGAAGTGTTTCAAGTTGCTTCCAGAATTGATCCTACGAGTGATGAGAGCTGGCACGAAGAGTGGAAACACATTGCGGATCGCAATTTTTTAAGAGCTGAAGAAGCCGAATCGAAGAAGCATATTGTTACTGCTTCGAACTGTTTTAAGAGAGCAGCTGATTACTATCGTCAGGCAGAGTTTTTTCTATTACCCGATGATCCAAGAAGGCTAGAGACCTTTACGCTGATGGAAAAATCCAGTTATGGATATTTAAAATATTTAAATCCGCCAGGTGAAATCGTTGATATTCCTTACGAAAATGGGGCTACTTTACCGGCCTATTTTGTCAGGGCTCCATTTCCTGGTGATAAGTTGCCAGTGCTCATTTGTATGGGCGGCTTAGATTCCATTAAAGATGAAATGTGGTTTATGCAAGCGCATGGTTGCTTGCAACGTGGGATCTCGGTACTCATGATTGATGGCCCTGGTCAAGGTGGCGCTCTAAGACGTCAGGGTCTTGTGAATCGACCCGACACGGAAGTACCGATTGGTTACTGCATTGACTATTTAGAGACCAGAAGTGATGTGGATGTCTCAAAAATTGCTGTTTGCGGTTCTAGTCTAGGTGGTATCTATGCGGCTAGAGCAGCTTGCTATGAGCATCGTTTAGCTGCTTGCATTTCGCATGGCGCTGTATTCGCAATTACAGATATGTGGGGTGGGGCAGCAGAAGATCACGGCTTAGCTACGCATATTAAGTGGGTATTTGGTTGCGATAGTATGAAATCGTCGATGGAAAAAGCGAAGGACTTCACCCTTGCCGGCCATTTAGAAAACATGCGTTGTCCTTATTTGATTATGCATGGCGGTCATGATGTCTTGACGGTTTCCCAAGCGAAGAAAGTATATGACTATGGTCAAGCAAAAGGTGTGAACTGTACACTTCGCTTACTTGATGAGGAGGAGACGGGTGCAGAACATTGTCAACATGATAACCCGACGATTGGCCAAGAAATTTTGGCGGACTGGTTAGCAGATCAATTTGGTATTGATCAAGAGCAGTTACTGAAATCAACCGTTAACAGTGCTATCTAGGAAATTTGATGATTAATATTGGGGTAGATCGCATTCGAGCGGCTGTCATTGGCATTGATTTACATCGCGGACATTTGGATATGTCGGTAGCCACCATGCCAGCGAGTCCTGAAATAGCTAGTGCTGTGGTTGAGAAAAATATTGCTCTCATGAATTGGGCAAGAACCAGTTCGATACCCGTCATTCATTTAGTGACACGGTATCGCGATTCCAAAGAAATTAGTATGAATGCTTTTTGGAGAACGCGCGCGGCGGATCCAAATAACCCAAGAAAAAATGTCATGAGACACAATCTCATTGGTATGCCTGGCTGTGAAATCATGCCGGGAATCTATGATCCAGCTAAAGACTTTGTCGTAGATACCAAAAAACGCTATAACTGTTTTGTTGCTACCGATTTAGAATTTTTACTCAAAACCCACGATATCAACACCCTCATTATCACTGGTGTGAATACCAATAGTTGCGTGTTATCTACGGTTACTGCCGCTTGCTCGATGGATTATGCTGTGATCGTTCCAAGTGATTGCGTGAATACGATGGATCATCCGAGTCTGCATGACGCCGCCTTATTGTGTATTAAAACTGCCTTTGGCTTTGTGATGAGTTCGGAAGAAGTCATGCAATTACCGGAACTTCAGAACGTATGAATAAAACCTTAACTCTGCAGGAGCGATTGCAATCCGATGAATTGCTCTGGATGGTGAATGCTGGCGGCTCTTCCATCGATGTGATTGATTCATTAGCCAGAGCTGGTGCTGAATGTGTGTTTATCGATTGCGAGAGAACGGCCATCAATATAGAGAGTATTACACCGATGGTTCGAACCATCCATGCGCACGGGATGTTTGCGGTTTTAAGAAGTGAGTCGCTACAACCTGAAGTTCTGATTCGTTATTTGGACCGGGGGATCGATGGCTTAATTTCTCCGCACATTGAAACGACTAGTCAGTTACAAATGATTAGTGAAGTTGTGGATTACGTGGGTAGCTCACAATCTAGAACAATTTTTAAGATTGCACAAATTGAATCGGTGCAAGCATTAGAAAATATCGCCAATTTATCCATCGATCAATCCACCGATACATTTTTAATTGGTCCGAATGATCTCTCGCACAGTCTTGGCTTAAAGGGAAGTCAAACCGACCCGCTTTTGTGGCAAAAGGTAGATGAGGTGATTAGCGCATTAAATCAACAGACAAGAACTTGGGGTATCCCTGGCAATCCGCAAACAGCAAGCAATTGGGTGAATAAAGGGGCCAGTTTTTTATATTGTTCAGTAGATCAGATTTTGAAACTGGGCTACGCAAATTTCTGTAAAAAAAACTAAATAACTAAGGAGAAAAAAATGGCAATGTTACCAAGTGAACGGACGAACTTTTCAGCAATTGTTGATCGCCCACCCTTAAAGTTTCCCAATAAAGCCAAGGTAATTATCTGGTCGATTGTGAATTTAGAAGTGTGGGATATCGCCAGACCGATGGCACGTCAGGTAATTCCTGCGCCAACTGGATTGCCATTGTTGCCAGACGTTCCTAACTGGGCTTGGCATGAATACGGTATGAGAGTTGGTTTTTGGCGGTTTAAGGCGCTGTATGATTCGCTCAATATTACCCCGACCTTGGCATTAAACGCACGCGTTTGTTTGGACTATCCACGGGTTGCCGAAGCTTGCTTGAAATCGAACTGGGAGTTCATGGGGCATTCCTATGAACAAATGCCGATTCATAAGGTGGAACATCAAGAAGAAATGATCGCAAAGTCCATGTCGACGATTGAAGCCTTTACTGGTAAGCGTCCAGTTGGTTGGCTTGGCCCTGGCCTAACACAGACTTATGAAACCCCTGATTTATTAGCGGCCGCTGGCGTTAAATACATTGGCGATTATCCCTATGATGACGAACCAACCGTGATTAAAACCACCAATGGTCCTCTAGTGACTCTGCCCTATACCGTCGAGAATAACGACATCCCAATGATGATCGTACAACATCATGAAGCTGCTTATTGGACGCAAAAATGTATTGATACCTTTGATCAATATTATTTAGAAGCTGAAGAACGGCCAAAGATTTTGTCAATCGCCATTCATCCCTATATCAGTGGACAACCTTTCCGGATTGCTTACCTTAAAAAAGTGTATGAACACATCAACAAACATGCGGATGTAGTTCATATGACTGGCGAGCAAATCTATGACTGGTATAGCCAAACTTCAATGTAAAAACAAGCGATCCCTATGACTTTTTTCCTTTTCCAATTATTAAATGCTTTCACTTTTGCAGCGCTACTCTTCATCGTCGGGAGTGGCTTTACTTTAGTGTTTGGATTAATGCGAATCGTCAACTTGGCTCACGGCGCCTTTTACCTCTTGGGTGGATATGTTGCTTACGTTGTAACAAATCAAACCAATAATATGTTTTTTGGTATTTGTGCGTCGATCTTAACGCTTGCCATCATGGGGATGCTTGAACAGTTTCTATTGAAATTTGCAAAGGGGGCTGAGCTCCGTCAGGTATTGATGTCACTGGGTATCGGCCTCATGGTCAACGATATATCCCTGGTAATTTTTGGGGGAGATAGTTTGTCGGTGCCCATCCCGTCGTATTTACAGGGACCGATGGAACTGTTTGACATTACTTATCCGAAGTACCGACTATTTGTTTTATTGATTGGCATATTGATATTTTTTGGTTTGAATTTCTTAATTAACCGAACAAAGCTAGGTGCTTTGATTCGCGCTGGGGTAGATGATGCTGAAACAGTTGAGGCGTTAGGAGTTAACATTCGCCAAATTTTTACCATTACTTTCATGATTGGTATGGCCTTAGCTGCTATTGCTGGTTCACTGGGTGGTGCTTTCCTATCCCTCTATCCAACGGCAGATTCGGAAATTCTGGTCTACAGCTTAGCCGTGGTGATTATCGGCGGACGAGGAAGTTTGATTGGCGCAGCCATTGGTAGTTTAACGGTGGCTTTACTCTCCACTTTTGGGCAAGTTTCTTTCCCTGAATTATCTTATTTTGTTATTTTTGGTCCAATGGCATTGCTACTTGCCTTTAGACCTAATGGACTATTTGGAAAGCCGGTATAACTATGTTACTTAAACACTTTGCTTCTAAATTTGGCGTTCTTTTTTTGGCACTACTGTGTGTGGTGTTGCCTTTAATGGTACATCCATATTTTTTAAGTCTCATGACCCTGACATTTATTTATTCAATTTTTGCTATTTCGATTGATATTTTGGCGGGCTATGCTGGTAGGACTCCTTTGTGTCATGGTGCGATTTTTGGAAGTGCTGCTTACACCGCTATTTATTGTGTGATCACGAGTCAATATGATCCTTATACGGCCGTACTGTTAGGGATTGGAATGGCGGCAATCATTGGACTAGTGTTCGCGGTACTAGCGGTGCGTACCAGTGGGGTTTATTTCTTATTACTCACCCTTGCTCTTGGCATGATCATTTGGGGAATTTGCCAACGGTGGACCTCTGTCACCGGAGGTGAGAATGGCTTGAGAGGCAATATTCGACCAGATTGGTTACAAAGTGCTGAGCATTTCTATTATTTCTCTTTTGTTGTTTTGATTGTCATTGGTTTCTCCGTCTTGCGTTTTGTGAAATCCCCGTTTGGCTTAACCTTAAAAGGCATCCGCGAGAGTGAGTCTAGAATGCGTAGTTTAGGTTACAACACGACCTTACACCTCATCATTGGCTTTGTTATTTCATCCGTAGTGGCTGGGATCGCAGGTGTTTTGTACGCACTCTTTAATAGTTTTGTAAGTTCCTCTAGCGTCTCTCTCGCCCAATCAGTAAAAGGCTTGCTGATGGCAATTATGGGTGGGGTGGGTACTATTTTTGGTGGCGTGGTTGGTTCCGCTCTCATTATTTCGTTAGAGAACATTATTAGTTCTTACACCGAACGTTGGTCATTTGTGATGGGTTTTATGTTTGTTCTGGCGATGATTTTTATTCCAGAAGGAATTGTTGGCAAATTAAAAATTTCCAAGAAATAATTTTTTACTATTTTTAACAGGGGTTTACTATGAATCGTCGTAACTTTATTAAATCAGGAGCTGCAATTAGTGGATTATCTGTTTTCGGCTCATTTGAAGAAGTCTTAGCCCAAACAACTGGTCCGATTAAAATTGGTTTGATGGCACCTTTAACTGGGGTGTTAGCGGCAGGGGGTAAAGAAATTGTTGAAGGTTTTACCATGTATTGGGAGTCGATTGGTAAAAAAGTGGCAGGAAGAGATATCCAAATTTTTATCGAAGATGATGCCTCGAATCCGGACATCGCTTTACAAAAAGCCCGTAAATTAGCGGAGCAAAATCAGGTAGATTTCTTGGTTGGTAATTTACTTGCGAATACTGGTTTAGCAGTCGCTGAATACGCTAAGACAAGTGGTATTCCTTATTTTATTCCTGTCATTGCGGCCGATGATTTAACGCAGCGCACCAGAATTCCTAACGTGATTCGTATTGCTGGCTACACAGCGAGTCAAACTTCGCATCCTTTAGGTGACTATGCCTATAAAACTTTAGGTTATAGAAAGATTGTTACTATTTCTCAAGATTACACCTTTGGTCATGAGCAGTGTGGTGGTTTAGTGCAAGTCTTTACAGAACTAGGTGGTCAAGTATTGAATCAATTCTGGAATCCACTCAATACGCAAGATTTCAGCCCTTACTTTGCGCAAATTCAGGCGCTAAAGCCAGATGCAGTTTTTGTGATGGAAACCGGCGCTGATGGTTTGAGATTTTTACAGCAATGGACCAACTTTGGCTTGAAAGGTAAGATTCCATTATTGTGCGCACAAAATACTACTGACCAATCAGTGATTCGTAGCTTAAATAGTGGTGAAGCTGATGGCTTGATTTCTGCAGCGCATTTCGCGGAAGGCGCACCGAATGTACAGACACAAAAATTTGTGGCTGACTATTTAATTGCACACAATCACTTCCCATCTATCTATGGCTTCTCACACTACGTCGCTGCTATTTGGATTGCGAAAGCAATTGCCAAAGTGGACGGTAATATTTCTAATCGTCCAAAATTCTTAGAAGCCATTAGAGGGACTGTTTTAGAAGATTCTCCACTCGGTCGGCCAGTAAAATTGGATACATATGGTAATCCGATTTATGACGTCTTCATCCGTAAAGTAACGAAGCGTTCCGATGGAAAATATTGGAACGTGCCAATCGAAACTTATCCTGGCGTATCTCAGTTTTGGAAATACAAGCCTGAGGAATATTTAAAGCAACCTCCTTACTCTAGAACTTTCCAAGGAATAAAGAAAATTTGATGGAAAAATTGATTCTTGAAGTGACCAGCCTTTGCGTCCAGTTTGGCTCTTTTAAGGCAGTTAATAATGTTTCCATGAAAGTAAGTGCTGGGGACAAAATTGCTATTCTTGGCCCGAATGGGGCTGGTAAAACTTCTCTCTTTAATGCGATTACAGGGATGACACTACCCACTCAAGGAACCGTATCGATGGGTGGTGTTGCTATTACTCGAGCATCACCTAATCGACGTGCTGAGTTGGGTATTGCAAGAACCTTTCAAATTACAAACTTATTCTTTGGTTTAACAGTGGAAGAAAACTTACTACTTGCCGCCAGAGGTTTACAACGTAGGAAGTTTTCACTATTTAGTTCAGCGACTCTACCCATCAGTGAAGAAGAGTTGGTGGAGTCTGTTTTAGAAAGATGCCACCTCTTAACGAAACGACATTGGTTAGTCAAAGAGATTTCTTATGGGGAGCAACGCCAGTTAGAGTTAGCCATGTCACTGACAAGCTCTCCTAAGGTGTTGCTCTTAGATGAACCTGCTGCCGGTTTATCCCCAGCAGAGCGAGTCGTGATGTCAGACGTGATTAAAAGTTTGCCAAAAGATTTAGCCATCGTATTGATCGAACATGATATTGATTTAGCCTTGAACTTAGTCGATAGAGTCATTTGTATGTATCAAGGGGGTGTTTTGGTAGAAGGAAAGCCGGACGAAATTAGAGGAAATAAGAAGGTCCAAGAAATTTATTTAGGAAAACCTCGCAATGCTTAAAATTGATCAAGTTTGTTCATCTTATGGAGAAGCCCAAGTCTTAAATGATGTTTCTATGCAGGTGAATGAGGGGGAAATTGTTGCACTATTGGGCAGAAATGGCATGGGTAAGACCTCCTTAGTGAGAACCGTCATGAATCTGTCCAACCCTTTGAAATCAAAAGGGCAAATTGCCATTGGCCAGCAATCATTGGAGGGCTTAGCTCCATATCAAGTCTCACGTGCTGGGGTTGGATATGTGCCGCAAGGAAGGCGATTATTTTCATCCCTGACAGTTTTAGAGCATTTACAGATTCTCGATAAGAAAAGTCCTGGTGCCTGGAGTGTAGAAAAAGTCTTTGAAAACTTTCCGCGCTTAGCAGAACGAAAGACGAATCGTGGTAATGAGTTATCCGGTGGTGAAAGACAACTGCTTGCTATTGCTCGTGCACTCATGACGGGTCCAAAAATTCTACTAATGGATGAACCCACCGAAGGTTTGGCGCCAGTAACGGTTGAACTGGTTGAAGGGGTGATGCAAACATTGAGGAAAGAAGGACTCGGTATTTTGTTAGTAGAGCAAAATTTATACAGTGCTTTAGCGGTTGCCGATCGCGTATATATTCTTGAGACAGGAATGGTAGTTTGGTCAGGCACGCCAGATCAACTCTTATCGCAGCCCGGCATCTTAGATCGATACTTGGGAATTCATTAATTGTTACCCTTTAATGAATTTGATTTAGTTGGTATTGCCAATGCGATTCGTGCAAAACAGTTTAGTGCCTATGAGTTAACTCAGGAGTCGATTCGACGCTTCAAAACCATTGGTGCTAAATTCAATGCCGTATTTGAGGTGAGTGAAGAAGAGGCTTTACTACGAGCAAGTGAATTAGATAAAAAACAGCAAAATAAGGTAGCTTTAGGTTTACTCCACGGGGTACCGTTAGCACATAAAGATCTGATTGCTAGAGCAAACCACCAGATGCATGTGGGCTCGAAGATATTGTCAAACAACATTGCTACTGTGAGCGCTAAGGTCAATGACTACTTAGAAAATGCGGGTCAAGTCAATATTGGTTCTTTACATATGGCCGAATTTGCACTTAGTCCAACTGGTTTTAACCAACATTACGGTCATGGAAAAAATCCTTGGAATCCGCTCTATGTTTGTGGAGGATCATCGAGTGGTTCTGGCATTGCAGTTGCTTCACGGCTTGTATTTGGTTCTATTGGCTCAGATACTGGTGGCTCTATTCGACATCCAAGTGCCATGTGTGGCCTGACCGGCTTGAAGCCAACGAATGGTCTAGTATCGGTTGAGGGGGTTTTCCCACTGTCTAACTCCTTGGACTGTGTGGGACCAATGACCCAATCGGTGCGAGATGCTGCAAGGCTTCTCACGGTCATTACTGGCAATATAAAAAATTATGAAGCCCATCTAACAAATCCAATTCGTGGCATGAAAATCGGTATTCCTAAAGTTTATTTTTATGAAAACTTAGATCCTGCTATTGAAGCATCTTTGCAAGATACTATCTCCGCCTTTAAAGATTTAAATGTTGAATTTGTGGCAGTCGATGTGCCAGAGATGTCGACGGTGAATCAGAATATGGGGATTGTATTAGCTTATGAAGCTTTCCAACTCCATCAAGCATGGTTGCAGCAGTTTCCAAACGATTATGCTGATCAAGTAAAGGCTCGTATTGAGTTTGGTAAAGACATCTCGCCAAGTACCTACGCGAATGCCTTAAACCAAAGATCAATCATTCAAGAGGCCTTTCAAGCAAGCTGGTTCGCCCATTGTGATGCGGTACTAGTGCCAACTATTCAAGTGCAAACTCCTGCGATTGAAGCTACCACGCGGGGTACCACTACTGAAATCCTAACAAATCTATTCAGAGTGACTCAAACCACCAAGGGAATTAATTATTTGTCCTTTCCGGCTTTAAATCTACCAAGTGGCTTTACCAAAGAAGGGCTACCGATTGGCGTTCAATGCATCGGTAATGTTTTTCAAGAGGAAACATTATTGCAATTAGGAAATGCTTTTCAAGCGATTACTGATTATCATCAAAAAATGCCTAAACTTGCCTAAGTGTGAGTTTGACGATTAGATGGTGATCTTGCCAATAGTGCGCATGGCATCCAAAATTTGAGTACTTTGAGTGTCATAGGTCGAAAGGGAGCCATGCAGTATAGGGATCATTTTGAGAATTTCATCAGCCCCAAAAAATTGCATCGACCAATTGGGAAACATTCTCTTTTCTATTTTTCTTTTCTCTAGAATACGTTTAACGCTATGCTTTGGGTCCCTAGATATTTTTTCGAAAGTCTCTATGATTTGTTTTTCTGGGCCTTCTAAAATTTGTCCAAAATAACCATTGTCGTAATATAGGACGCCCGTAATTTGATGATCATAATTCCAACGTAGCGAATCCTTCAAGATTGGCAAAAGAATCAGAGCATCTACTTCGTAGCTGGCTTTACTAACATAGGTGAGATCGATTAAGTCCATGATGTCCTAATCATATCAAAATGATCGATCCAACTTTCAAAATCTGTAACATTCATTGGCTTTGCAAAGAGATATCCTTGGGCATATTGACAGCCTAAAGCGGATAATGCCCTCAGATGATCGATACTTTCAACCCCCTCAGCAATTACTTTCCGATTAAAAACATTCGACAAAGCGATAATACTTTTGACAATTGCCATATCATCCATGTTACTCAACATGTCAAAAACAAAGCTTTGGTCAATCTTAATAAAGTCAACCTGTAGGTGTTTCAAAAAGTTTAATGACGAATATCCAGTGCCAAAGTCATCTATGGCAAATAAGAAACCATATGACCGGAGTTCATTAATGAGTTGAGAAGTAGCGATCGAGTCTTCAAAAGCACTCGTTTCTAAAATTTCAAAGCCAATTTGATGAGGAGAAACCTCCGGATATTGCTGAATCAACTCCTTGATAAACGGCATTAAAGTTTTCGATTGGAGATGATACGCTCCAATATTCAAGAAAATTTCAGTTCTTCTACCCACTAAATTCCACTTATTTAGCTGTTCAAAACAAGAACGAATGACCCATTCGCCATGTTTGATGCTGACCTCATCATTTTCGATATAGGGTAAGAAATCACCTGGTGTCATTAAGCCCTTGGTGGGGTGATTCCACCTAGATAGTACTTCAGCGCCTGCCATCGTTAAATTGGATAACTGAATTTTGGGTTGAAAATAGAGTTCGAGTTCGTTTCGTTTCAGGGCGTTCAGGATGTTCGAAGAGGCTTCTTTTTTCACCCTAAAGGAATAATGTGTTTTGGTATCAAAATATTGAATCGAGTTTTTGCCAGACTGCTTTGCTTGATACATTGCTTGATCTGCATGGCGGATCAGAACTTCTTGGTTGGATGAATCTTTCGGGTAGAAATTAACACCAATACTACAAGAGAGTTGTACGAAGCGATCATCCACCATAAAGGGCTTTGAGGTGGCAGCTAGAATTCTTTCTAAAACAATGGAGGACTCATTAATTTCCTCAAGATCAGTGAGGAGCACAATAAATTCATCACCACTGATTCTGGACAAGGAATCACCTTTGCGTAATGCAGCTTGGATCACATTACTAATATGGATTAATACTTTATCGCCGACGATATGGCCATATGTATCATTTATTTTTTTAAAATTATCTAAATCAACAAAAGCAAGTGCTAAAGACTGACTCTTTCTATCGCAAATTGTCATTGCTTGAGTGAGTCGATCCAAAAAAAGAGTTCGATTGGGTAATTTGGTGAGGGGGTCATAGTGGGCCAAAAAACGCATTTCTTCTTGGTCTTTGTGGTGCTGCGTTACATCTCGAATCACGCCCACATAATTTTTGCCCATGTGACTCAGAGAAAGTTCTACCCACAAAATATTACCAGTGACATGGTTGAAACGGATTTTGTAGGATTTCTTTAATTGGTCTAATTGGATATGATCTTTAAAGTTTAAATCCAGGACATCTTGATCTTCATAGTAGAAGAAATCACTGAGCAGTTTGCCTAAAGGGGACTCGGTGAGCCCAGTAATTTTGTGCCAAGCAGAATTAACAAATAAAAAACGACCTTCACTATCCAACTCAAATAAAATTTCGTTCAGTAACTCGACACGCTCGCGCATGCTTTTCTCACTTGCAACAAGGGCTTCCATGAGTTTATTAGTTGCTGATATTTGTAAATCAACTAATATACTTTTATCTGTTTCCATGTTTCCTTGATTGGCATGATTCGTTCATGAGACCCGCTAATAAGATCTTAGCGACTTAACTCATCACCAATGATTTTGATTCAATCACAGATCCATAAAGTGGGAAAACATTCTCACAATAGAAGGAGTGCTCTAAGGCAGTTCTTGCCGATGAACAATCTTCCACAATCGATACTTTGTAGCCACGCTCATACGCTGCACGACCCGTTGAATCGATACACAGTGAAGTGACCATGCCGCATACCCAAACTTCTTTAATCGAGTTCGCTAACAAGGTATTGTCTAAATCTGTTTTTGAGAAGGCATTAAAACCAACTTTGCCAGATACATAGGTAATTCTGTCACCAAACTCAGCTAATTCAGGAATATTTTCTGCACCAAAAGTGCCGACAGAAAAAGCGCCAGACTCTTTAATCTTATCTAAAATTCCAGACGAATTAGAAAGTGCTCGGTAACTACTTTCTAACACAATCGGCGTAGAGATAATGAGTGCTTTTGTATTCGCTAATTTACGAATTAAATTCATCGTGTTTGCTAGCACTTCATCAACGCGTCCAGGTTCTTCTACTACACCTCTGAGAACGCCATTTTTTGCGAAGTAATCGTTTTGAAAGCCAACCAAGATTACTGCTAAGTTATCAAATGCATCCATATTATCACCCTGTGAAATTACTAAATCAATGAAAACTAGTTTTTATAATACTCTAGATTAAAACAATATGATTACTGCTTGATTAAAAAAATCCTCTAAAATCAATAAAGAAGACGGTTCTATCAAAAAATCCAAGAAATTCTCCTCGCCGGTGCATAGTTTTAATTGGTTTTTAAATTTTGTTCCTCTAATTGGATCGATAGCATCAAGCTACTCAGCGATTTGCCATGTGGGTCTAGGGCTAATGATCTGGTCACGCCCCCACCTAAAGCTCCTTCGATGACAAAATTTAAAGCCTGCAATTTGGGTAATTCATATCGAATAATCGGTCCCTGCGTGATGTGCTGGAATGCCTTTTGTACCACCTCTACGGTCAAGTGTTGTTGAATAACTTCCCAAGCTGCTTGGTTATATGCAATCACAGAAATGTTGGAGGTGTTTCCCTTATCGCCAGCCCTTGAATGTGCAATATCATGTAACAGAATCATGCCGTAATCTTTCGTATTTGTAGGTTGGGGTCGACCCAATGTCTCGGAATTAAAACGGACTGAACCGCTAAGACGGATTTAACCACGGGGTCTATACCACCCCCAGCCCCAGTGGGTCCATTAATATGGAGGGCGCGACATTCAAATCCGACAGCAGTTGCAGCGGACTTGTTGTCGGTTCTAACGGCTAAACGCAAGCGTACTTCATAGGGCAGTGCTCGGTGCTCGGGTAAGCCATGCAAACTTGACATGCCAATGTAATCAATCCGAAATTCAGAATACGAGAAGCCGCGTTGTTTGAGTCGATCCTGCACGATTTCCGCTCCCCATTTGGCTCTTTCTAGCGCATTGGGTCCTGCGTAAGAAATTTGTCCCTCGCCGATATATCCATCATCGTAGCCAACCGTCACTTTATAGCTAGGGGTTCTTGGCTTCCCCAGTGCAGAGGTCACTTGCACCCGGTCTAGACCAAGTTGTAATAATTCTAGTTCACTTACATCTAAAATACAGTCTGGCGTAATGTAATGTTTTGGGTCGTGTAATTCATACAGTAATTGTTCTTTCACGGTCGCTAAACTCACTTGGCCACCCGTACCGGCTACCTTGCTAATAGAAAATCTGCCATCACGATGAACATCTGCATAGGGATTGCCCAGTTCTGATAAGTTATTCACCTCTTTGATTCCCGGATCTGCAAAATTTCCACCGCTGACTTGAGCACCACATTCCAATAAGTGCCCACATACTGTCCCTGCAGCAATTTTAGGTAGATCGTGATAACTCCAGCCAAACTCATGCATCATCGGTGCTAAAAATAAAGAAGGATCCGCCACTCTGCCAGTAATAATGATTTGTGCATCGGTTTCCAAAGCTCTCACGATGGCGTCGGCGCCTAAATACGCATTACTTGCAATCATCTTCGGTAGCAACGATTCAACGGGTAAGCCTGACTCCATGATTTCGAGTTCAGGATGCGAGCGTACTAGCTCAGTCACATCATCACCGGTCACAATCGCACAGGAAACATCACCCAGGTCAAGTTCTCTGGCTAACTTTCTGGTTTCGATCGCGGCTGACTCAGGGTTCGCTGCGCCCATATTGGTGATAATGCGAATTTGATGAGTCACACAGGCAGGTAAAACAGCCGACATTCTCTCGATTAATCTTGGGGTATATCCTTTTGAGGGATTTTGTAGTTTGGTTTGTTGTTCTCTAGCGATGGTTCTTTCGGCTAGACATTCAAAGATTAAATAATCGATCTGTCCTTGTTCAGCCAGCTCAACAGCGGGAGGGATTCGGTCGTCCGAAAATCCTGCACCGCCGCCAATCCTCAAAAATTCTGTATGTTTCATTCGTTGTAATATCTCACTTTTATGTCTCAAGATTGGTTTTAATATTATGATGTTGAAAAGAATTAATATAACTGATACTGGAGATAGTAAATAAATGTCGATGTGTTCATTCAAGACTGTCCAAAACCTCAAAATTGTTTTTTTGTTTGCCCTTTTGTGTGGGCAATTAGTTGCCCAAGCTCAGAACTTCCCCAGTAAAGCCATTACCTTAGTGACCCCTTTTACGGTCGGTAGCGGTACTGATCAAAAAGCGCGGGCGTTGGCACAGATTATTAGTGCCGAATACAAAATTCCAGTCATCGTAGATCCGAAACCGGGTGCGAGTGGGTTTATCGCTTCCCAATATGTCGCAAAAGCAGCTCCTGATGGTTATACCTTGTTGTATACGACCAATACGACTCACGCAGCGAATGAACATCTTTTTAAGAAAATTCCTTACGACCCTGTGAAAGACTTTACCCCTGTGGCACTCTTGTTTAAGGGATATATGTTTTTATTGGTAAATCCTAAATCTAAAATCTATTCCTTAAATGACTTACTGGATGTAGCGCGTAAAAATCCTGGTAAGGTGAATTTTGCAAGTGGTAGCTCTTCTAGTCGAGTGGCGAGTGAGTTACTTGCACAAATGACGAATATCGATATTATGCATATCCCGTATAAGAGTAATCCTCCTGCGGTAACGGATTTATTGGGCGCCCAATTTGATTTTATGTTTGCAGATGCTTCCACTGCAGTACCACAGATTCAGAGTGGGAAGTTACGCGCACTAGCCGTTAGTGGTACCTCCCGCATTGCCTCAGTGCCTAATGTGCCAACCGTTGAAGAAGCGGGAGTAAAGGGGTATGACATGTCTTTTTGGAATGCGATTTACTTACCCGCTGGAGCACCTGAGAAAATCACCAAACAGCTAAATGAGATGTTTGTTAAAGCAGCTGAAACGAATGAAATGAAAAATCATTTAATGAAAAATGGTGAAGAACGTGTCGTCTCGACGCCTGAGGGCCTAGCGAAGTTTCAAGCAGCAGAGTCCCTTAAATGGGGTAAGGTGATTCGTGCGGCACATATTGAGCCAGAGTAAAGATTTTATTAATAAAAGATAATCGTTCGTCGATGAAAAAAATCCTGATGAGTTTGGCACTATTGCTTAGCGTACTTTTTTATTTTTGGACTCCCAACCTGGACGTCCATCAACTAGAAGCTAACTATGCGAAGCCACCAAGTCAATTCATGAATGTGCTGGGAAGCAGAATGCATGTGCGGGATACGGGCCCTAAGCAGGCGCCAGCATTGATTCTCATCCATGGTTTTGGTGCGAGTTTACATACTTGGGATGAGTGGTCATCGACCTTAGACAAAGAGTATCGGGTAATTCGTTTTGATCTACCAGGATTTGGTTTGACCGGCCCTGATTCGACAGGGGACTATACAGATGATCGAACAAATGCGCTTCTCCTCGAACTGATGAGGCAATTACAGATCGAACAAGCAACGCTGATAGGCAATTCCATTGGTGGCAGAATCGCCTGGTACTTTACTAGTCAATATCCTGCGCAAGTAAATAAATTAGTGTTAATTTCCCCAGATGGTTTTAAAAGTCCAAATGGGAACTATGGACAACAGCCTGAGATTTCTTCCCTGATGTATCTCATCCAATTCATAATGCCAAAATTTTTACTCAAGCAGAACCTAGAAATTGCCTATGCTAACCCAGCAACCTTAACCCCTTCTATGTTAGACCAATACTATGAACTGTTATTAGCTCCTGGGGTACGGCAAGCCATGATGCAAAGGATGCAACAAAGAGTTCTAAAAGATCCTAAGCCCTTCCTGCAGTCGATTCAGCAGCCTACCTTACTCCTTTGGGGAGAGCAGGACAGAATGATTCCTGTAGAAAACGCACAGGATTATTTGAGCTTGCTGCCTCATGCAGAATTACAAACTTTAAAAAATACCGGGCATCTTCCTCAAGAAGAAAACCCCGCTCACCATCTGCGGGGTTTGTTAGAGTTTCTAAAATCTCCAAAATTGTACTGAATGCAACGAAATACCAGTGAGGTGTTGACTGTCTATGCAATGATTCGATTTCGACACTCACCAAAGCCAATGCGCACTTGATTGGGCAACTCGCAGTAAGCTCTAATGGTTAACTCATCGCCATCTTCTAGAAAGCTACGTTCCTGACCATTGGCTAATCGAATCGGCGTTTTACCACCTTGACTTAATTCCAGTAAGGAGCCAGCGTTTGCGGGACTGATGCCTGATAAAGTGCCAGTTCCCAGTAAATCGCCGGATTGTAAATTACATCCATTACTTGCATGGTGAGTAATGAGTTGGGCAATCGTCCAATAGGCTGCTTCACTAAACTCGGACTGCGTGAGTCGATGAGCGGGAAGACCTGCTTCGCGCATGGCTGCAGTTTCTAGATCTACTTCGAGTTGAATGGATATGGAACCATGCGCTGTGTTTTCGGGGTGACTCAGATAGTCTAATACCTCTTCATTCTTATCAGAGCGGGTCCAGGCTTTACGAAATGGTGCTAGAGCCTCTTTGGTAACAATCCATGGGGAGATGGTCGTTGAAAAATTCTTCCCTAAAAAAGGTCCTAAAGGTTGACCTTCCCAACCTTGGATATCGCGAGCAGACCAGTCATTCAAAATGCACATACCAAAAAAATGTTCCTCCGCCTGCGCCATTGAAATCGGTTCGCCTAAAGCATTACCGGTGCCAATGAAAATGCCAAGCTCGAGTTCGAAATCAAGTCTTCGAGAAGGACGGAAATAGGGTGGTTTTCCCTCACTTGCCCGCATTTGCCCGGAAGGTCGTTTGACATTTGCTCCTGATACCTGAATAGACGAGGCTCTACCGTGATAGGCCACGGGTAACCACTTGTAGTTGGGTGATAAGGGCGCATCTGGCCTGAGCATTTTGCCAACCGAAGTTGCATGATGGATCGATGCATAAAAATCGGTGTAATCATGAATAAAGCAAGGTTTTGACATGCAGGCTGCTTTTTGATCGACTAAGCGCGTTTCGATTGCTTGAGTATTGGTATTGGCAGTTGACAGTAAATCGGTGATCCAATTCCGCATGGATTGATGAATCTCTCCCGATAAATTCATGTACTGATTGAAGTGACCTTGGTTGAGCATTAAAAATGCTGCATGGAGATCCTGAGGTACTTCTACTAGACCTTCGAGTGTTGAAAAATCAAGAATTTTAGTACCAATTGCGACCCCAATACGGTTTGTACTGGGTAGATCACCCGGGAGTTGAAAACTGCCCCAAGGTAAGTTTTCCAATGGAAAGTCACAGTTTGGAGTATTTGCAGAGCTTACCCAGCTTGATTTTTTAAGGTTTTGCATAATTGAAAAGATAGAGTTGTACGTCAAGGTTAATGAATTGACAGAATTTGCTTAGAAAAATTAAAGCGATTAAACTAACAAACAGTATAAATAATTCCTAACCACGATTAGGAAAAATGCCCATGAGGCACAGGAGACAAAAAATGATAAATAAAGCCTTAGCGTTGCCAAAATTTCGCCACTTGATCAGCGATCTGTTGCAAGTGTTTTCGGTGGCTACCGTATTGTGCGGTTGCTTCATGAATCCCTCATTTGCCCAAAATGCACCGAAAGAAGAGTACCCTGACCGTCCGGTGAAGTTGGTTGTCCCTTATGCTCCGGGTGGACCTACCGATATCATCGCCCGACTTCTCAGTCAAAAATTGACTACCCTTTGGGGGCAGGCCGTGATTGTTGATAATCGACCAGGTGCCAGCGGTAACACTGGTACTGCACAGGTGGCTAAATCAAAACCGGATGGTTACACCATTCTTTTAAATACAAGTTCAGTTGCAGTAAACACGAGTTTATTCATCAACCCTGGCTACAACTTAGAGAAAGATTTTGTTGGGATTGCAAATGTTGCCTCTACACCCAATATTTTCGTGGCTGGATCAAGTTTGCATGAAAAAACTTTGAAAGAGGCCATTGAAAATGCGAAGTCTGGAAAATATAACTATGCATCACCTGGCGATGGCACAACCCCCCATCTTTCGGCTGAGTATTTGTTTAAAGTATTAGCAAAGGTACCTGTTGCCCATATTCCTTATAAGGGGGCTGGACCGGCTGTTAATGCTGCTTTAACCGGGGAGGTACAGTTTGGTAGCGTTGCTGTACCAGCGGCTAGCCAATTAATTATCGGTGGACAATTGAGGGGATTAGCGGTCACTAGTTCGAAACGTATTGCTTCTTTACCCAATGTGCCAACCGTTGCTGAATCAGGCTTTGCTGGTTTTGAAGATTACACGTGGGTCGGCGTATTTGTTCCGAAAGGAACTCCTCAGTCTTTAATTAATAAACTGAATAGTGATATTAATAAAATCTCTAATCAAGATGACTTCAAAGACCGCTTAGCAACCCTTGGTTTTGAAGGTGTAGGTGGTAGCGTTGAGCAATTTAATAAATACCTTCAAGCAGAATCTGTGAAATGGTCAAAAGTGGTTAAAGAGATTGGTATCACCCCCCAATAATAAGGATATTTAGATGCAGAACGAGTTACCTCCAGTGAGAAGAGTTGTTACCGAAAACGATGAAAATGGGAAATCTTTTTTTGTCAGTGATGGGGCGCCCACTTCAATCCGTGAAGTTGCTGAGCGACCAGGATACCGCGTAAATAATATTTGGCGCACCAGTGCTAGTCCTGCTCTCATTCGAGCAGCTGATGATATTCATACGCACCAGGGCATCATGCCACCCAAAAATGGTACGGTACTCAGAATTATTGATTATCCGCCGGATCCTCAAGATCCTGTTGAGTTAAAAAAGCAACTTGATGCGATGTTCTCTCATCTTTATAAAGATGCTGGCCATGACTTAAAAGAGGGTGAGCATCCCGGTATGCACATTACTGAAACGGTGGATTATGCAATTGTTCTTTTTGGACAAATGACTGCGATTTTAGAATCAGAGGAAACGGTTCTTAATGCAGGAGACGTACTTATTCAACGTGGGACGAATCATGCTTGGACGAATCGATCAGGTAAAGCAGCAAGAATTGCTTTTATCTTAATTGATGGTTCAAACCAAGAATAACAATCGAATCTTTTTCTTCTATAACTCAAACAGAAGCAGGGCTGGTCAAACACTGCATGGTAGTTAGCACCTAGGCTAATGCTTGATTACACAATAGTAGTTCATGCACCAAATTGTTCATCTTGTGTAATTTTTGGTGCATGAAGAATCTTGCACCAATCAGCTCACTATAAACTCAATTGAATAAGAGATGATTTTATCGGTGGAGAGATTCAGGGTATTTCATTCATCTCGTAACTTGGTTGATAGATGATAAGAGTGAGGGGGGAGCATGATTCAATCAGAGCCATACTCATGGCCATTTGATGGTAACTTGACGATTCAAAATACTGCATTAATTGTGATTGATATGCAAACGGATTTTTGCGGGTTTGGGGGCTATGTCGATAAGATGGGCTATGACTTGAGCTTGACCAGAGCGCCTATTGAACCGATTAAAAACTTACTCCAAGTAGTTCGTGAATTGGGACTTTTTGTGATTCACACGAGAGAAGGACATCGTCCTGACTTGACTGATTTACCCGCTAATAAACTCTGGAGATCAAAAAACATTGGTGCTGGTATTGGCGACCCTGGTCCCTGCGGAAGAATACTGATTCGAGGCGAACCGGGTTGGGAAATTATTCCAGAACTTGCGCCATTAGCAACTGAATGTATTATCGACAAGCCTGGCAAAGGTTCTTTTTATGCAACTGACTTAGATTTGATTTTGAGAACGCGTGGTATTCGTAATTTAATTTTGACGGGTATCACTACCGATGTTTGTGTCCACACTACCATGCGAGATGGGAATGATCGTGGCTATGAGTGTTTGTTGCTAGAAGACTGTACTGGAGCAACCGACTATGGAAATTATTTAGCTTCATTAAAAATGATTCAAATGCAAGGTGGCGTATTTGGGGCTGTATCCAATTCACTGCAATTGATTGAAGGATTAAAAAAACTATCCAGATGAAAACAATTTTAGCGAAGCCCTATGATTTTCCATTAGATCCCAAGTCTTGCGCTTTGGTCGTGATTGATATGCAAAGAGATTTTGTTGAATCGGGTGGATTTGGTGAAGCATTAGGTAATGATGTTTCTATTTTGCAAGAAATTGTGCCAACAGTTGAACAGTTACTAGCTCTATGGAGAGAGGGTTCTGGGCTCGTGATTCATACGAGAGAGGTACATCTTCCCGATTTAAGTAACTGTCCCCCAGCAAAAATTCGTCGTGGAAATTTAAAAACAAAAATTGGTGATCAAGGGCCAATGGGTAGATTGTTAGTTGCAGGGGAGTATGGATCCGAAATTATTGAATCTCTGATGCCCTTGGAGGGTGAAATTGTGATTGATAAACCCGGTAAGGGGGCTTTTTACAATACAGATCTTGGCAAAATACTGCTTGAAAAAGGGATCACTCAATTAATCATTGTTGGTGTAACGACTGAAGTTTGCGTTCAAACAACGATGCGTGAAGCGAACGATCGTGGATTCGACTGTCTATTAATTGAAGATGCAACGGCAAGTTATTTCCCTGATTTTAAGCAATCGACGATTGATATGATTGTTGCACAAGGGGGTATTGTGGGTTGGTCAACTCCTTTCGCTAACTTATTGCAAGGGATAAAAAGTTGAATCAACATCCTTTTACGATTAGAGAGTGGAAAGAACTTTATCAGGGTGGAGTCTATACCCCGAGAGATTTAATTTTTAAATTAATTTCGGGTTTAGATCCGCACGATCCAGCTTTGATTTTGGTGTGCCCCGACTGGTTTGTTGAGGCTCAATTACAACAACTTGAAAAATCCGACCATCACGCCTTACCTTTGTATGGTGTGCCTTTCGTTGTCAAAGATAATATTGATGTGGCAGGTCTTGCTACCACCGCGGCCTGTCCAGAATTTGCTTATATTGCCAAAGAAAATGCTCAAGTTGTTGATCGACTCATGCAGGCCGGAGCAATCTTAATTGGTAAGACAAACCTTGATCAATTTGCAACGGGACTAGTCGGTACGCGTTCCCCATTTGGAGCGGTACCTAATACTTTTGATGCTAGATATATTAGTGGGGGTTCTAGTTCCGGCTCAGCCTCTATGGTGGCCAGAGGGATAGTGCCGTTTTCCTTAGGAACAGATACAGCCGGTTCAGGTCGTATCCCTGCAGGGTTAAATAATATTGTTGGTTTAAAAGCCACGCCAGGTAAAGTGCCAATGAAAGGCGTGCTACCAGCCTGTAAAACAATTGATGTGGTTTCGATTTTTTCCTTAACGGTGGCAGATGCCGGAACCGTTCTATCCATTATTGAAGAGCTTGATGATACCAATACCCCCCCTAGGTTTGTGCATCAAAATGCTTGGTTCAGAAATGGTGAAGGCCTCCCAAAACTTGGGATCCCAGCGAATCCTTTACTCAACCAAGAGCTAGGATACCAAAAAGCTTTTGAACATTCGATGACCGAAATCAAGCAACAATTTTCAGTAACGCCTATCAATATGACTCTGTTTGATCAGGTTGCGCAATTACTCTATGAAGGTCCTTGGGTTGCTGAACGGTTTATAACGATAGAAAAGCTATATCAGTCGAATCCTGATGCAATTGATCCTACAGTAAAAAAGGTGATTGAAAAGGCGCTCCAGTTCGATGCTATTACAACCTTTAAAAAACAATATGAATTAGAGGACTTAAAGCGTCAAACTCAAGCAATTTGGCGTGAAATTGATGTCTTAGTTGTGCCAACTACGCCAACCTGTCCAACCCTTGAAGCGGTAGCAAAAGATCCGATTCTTAGAAACTCTGAACTTGGCGCCTACACCAATTTTGTTAATCTCTTAGGTCTATGTGCAATTGCAATCCCCGCCTCTATGAGTGATAGTGGTTTGCCATTTGGTATTACATTGATAGCGCCGCATGGCTATGATCATGCCCTAGTAAAGTTGGCGAGTTTTCTTGAAAAAGACAACACGCTATTATTAGGTAAAAATTTACGAAGTAAGCTACCCCAAGACCAAGCGTTGAATCATCCATTGGCGGCTAGACCTACCATGGAGATTGCAGTGGTGGGAGCACATTTAAAAGGCATGCCACTGCATTACCAAATTCAAGATAGTGGCTGTCAATTGGTTGAATCAACCTTTACTGCCAAAGAGTATCGACTATTTGCTTTGGCAAATACAATACCACCGAAGCCTGGATTAGTTCGAGTGGAAGACGGTGGAACTGCGATTGAAGTCGAAGTGTATCAAATGCCTCTAGATCGAGTCGGTGAATTTTTAAATCTAATTCCTACTCCGTTAGGCTTAGGCTCGATAAAACTAGAGAGCGGTAAAGTTGTGAAGGGGTTTATTTGTGAACCAATCGGTATACAAGGAGCCAAGGATATCAGTGAGTTTGGTGGCTGGAGAGGATATTTAAATCATGCTGCATGAACCAATAGTGAATCAGCCTGAAGTTGTGGCAGAAATTACCAAAATTTTTTACGAATATGAGCAGGCTTTGATGACCAATGATGTCGAAAAATTAAATCAATATTTTTGGCAAGATGAGCGGGTCACTAGATATGGCATTGGTGATCGACAATGGGGCATTCAAGAATTAGTTG
This sequence comes from Polynucleobacter kasalickyi, assembly GCF_900176405.1. Taxonomy (GTDB): domain Bacteria; phylum Pseudomonadota; class Gammaproteobacteria; order Burkholderiales; family Burkholderiaceae; genus Polynucleobacter; species Polynucleobacter kasalickyi. Next base: position 169,354 of record NZ_FWXJ01000004.1, read on the forward strand.
CTTATCGACAAGAAACTCCGGCACCTGATTTCACGAGAACTTTAGAGCACCTTCGGGTGAGTACCTTTGATCAACATACGGCGATTTGCCAGGTTGAGTTTGTCAGAAGTGATACAACATTACGCGGTTTTCAAACGCAAACGTGGCTGAAGATGTCAGGTATTTGGCGGATTGTATCAGCCCACGTTAGTATGATTCCGTTTGGAAAATAAGACGAAATATCTTTAGTCTAGCAAGTCGATCGAGTACTCTTTTAATAATTCTAAAGACACGATTTCAAGTGCCTTCATATTCGTGCTTTCTAATTTAATTTTGGGGGCGCAGTTGGCTTCTAGTGCTTCTAACCAGCGATTGATACAAAGGCACCATTGATCGCCAGCAAGCAAGCCTGGAAATCGATGTTCTGGCCTGGGCGTGGTCAAGTCGTTTCCTTGGCGAAAACTGAACTGTAAAAACTCATCCGTTACTACCGCGCAAACCAAGTGACTGCCAAAATCGCTCTCATCCGTTTTGCAACAACCATCTCTAAAATAACCTGTTAGCGGTTCAAAAGAGCAAGGAACAATCGGTTGCTTGAGAACATTGAGGGTGATATTTGAGTTCATTGAGTTATTTAAATAAAAAGGTAAAGTTCAGTCCAACAGTGTATTGAAAAAGCAGTAACTCTGCTAGAAAGTTTAAACATTTTGCTAACTGATTAGAAAATTGTAACTTCTGCATAGACCCGTAAATTGTGGCAAACTTTGCTCTAACCAACAAAAAACCTTAATTGGATTACCGATGAAAATTGACGACAAAGATCCCGAAAGACATGCTGGCATTGAATATCCCATGGAGGTCGGTGCTCCCGTTTTTGCTCCCATTAAGGTGTTGGAGGAAAAAGATAAAGCAGTCAATATTGCTCGTCAAAATGCTAAGCAAGAGTATGACCGTATCATGGAGCAAGCTGAGGTACTAATGAGGCAGGCTAAGGCTTTGCAGGCTAGACTTGATGCCACAGAAATGGTACATGGTGCTAAATTTAGCTTTAATCCTATTCATGGCAAGATTTACCATTTGTACGCTGATAGTAAAAATAGTGTGAACGTTTTAATTCATAACGGACCCATGGATTGGAGTTGTGGTATCCCCCAAAACTGGATGTATTTGATGGCGGTTAAAAAATTAGGTGACAGCACCTGGGCTGTCATCGATGGCGACAACAATCCAATTTAGTCTAGGTGAATGTTGGCATCCTTAATGACTTTCCCCCATTTGAGAATGTCTTTTTCGATGAGAGTTTGAAATTCCGCTGGCGTGGAGGTAAAGCCTACAGCCCCTTCCTGACGTAATTTTTTTGAAAATTCTTCAGATGCCACCGATTTAATAATCGCTTTATTGAGTTTTTCTATGACTTTCGGTGGCGTACCTGCTGGAGCCAAAATCCCATTCCAGCCTTGCACATCAAAGCCCTTGATACTCTCCGTCATGGATGGTGTGTCAGGAAAAATCGGTAAGCGATCTTTGGTACTAACTCCAAGAATTTTAATTTGTTTGGATTTAATGTAGGGAACTGCACTACTTGCCGAGGCTACTAAGTACATATCTGTTTCGCCACTAATTAAAGCTGTCATTGCCTGTGGGCTACCTTTATAGGGGATGTGAGTAATATTGGTACCTATCATGGCATTCAATAATTCAGCACCAAGGTGTCCAAGACTGCCAGCTCCAACTGTTGAAAAGTTTAATTTTTTTGAGTTTGCTTTCGCGTAACTAATAAACTCATTCATGGTATTCGCTGGAGAGTCTTTGGGTACTACAAATACCATGGACACACTACTCACTAGTGATACCGGCGTAAAGGACTTTAAGGTGTCGTAAGGTAATTTAGAAAATAAAGAGGGATTCGTGACATGAGATGGGAAAACCATTAATAAGGTGTAGCCATCGGGAGCAGATGTCGCCACAAATTGAGACCCTGTGATGCCACTTGCGCCAGGGCGATTATCTACAAATACTTGTTGCCCCAAGTTTTGACTGAGTTCTAGGGCTAATAGTCTAGCTAAACTATCCGTCACTCCACCAGCACCAGAAGGTACGACTAGTCGAATCGAATGATCTGGGAATTCGCCCTTGGAAGATTGGGCAAAAACCAAATTAGTGATTAATAACATTGCTGAAATCATCCAGCCAAAGACATATTTGATGGTCATGTTCTACTTTTTCGGAAATTGGTCAATAAACTGACGAACTACTTGACTACTTTGGTCTGGCGCTACTGCCCCTGTATGGTAGCCGTCTACGTCAATCATTTCTAATCTTGCTTGAGGTATTGCGCTCTCATAGCTTGCAAATTGAGCTCGGCCACGGCGCTTAGACTCATTGCCAACAATAAGTACAGGCTGCTGAATGCCGTGTAACTCAGGCTCTAAATTCACCTGAGAGACCCAATTTAGATAAGCGTGAGTAGTGCTAACTGACGTTTGACCCATCAAATGAATCCACCATTCAACTCCTTCTTTGGGCATTTTGCTGCCAAGTCTCTCACCCATTGTCCAACGAGCCCAACTTTCAACGCCATGTTGATCAATATGATCTAACCAACCGGTCGATTCAGGAGCCTTAATAGCAGGAGTTACCATAGTGATACTTTTAATTAGCTCTGGATCAGCTAATGCGGTAGCAATCGCACAAATATTGCCACTTTTCCCACCCACCAAATGAACTGGTTTATTTGGTGACACCGTTTTAATCAGTGTTTTTAAGTCACGAATTAATAAATCTGTTGTGTATTCAAAACTTGCTTCCACTGCTCCTGAAAGGCCAAAACCCCGTTGGTCAAATCGAATCACACGATAATTTCTGGAGAAATGAGGTACCCAACTATGCCATGCCGGAGTACTCTCAGTGAAGCCGTGAATAAAAATGACCGTCTCAGACTCAGTCCACGGATCGGTATGGTCATCTACCACATAAAATAGTTGAGCATTCTGCTCCACTGCCAAAAAGAATCCATTCATCGGTGTTTTAGGTTCTTTTGAGTTGGCAGTTAATGTGTGTTGTTGGGTTGTCATTCTGAGGTCTCCAAATTGCAGATACTTTAATTGTCGTTATTCTTTCAATTATAGTGAGAGTCGAGCGCATTCGTGCTGCCTTAGTTCCTGAGTGGCTATCTGAAAATTTTCTCTGATTCAGCTAAAATTCAATTACTTTGTGGAGCATTGAAACTCCTGCATTCTTTAAATATCTTCATTTCAAACTTTTTTGTCACAATTGAATAAAATTTGGGGTGCCAATAAAGTATCTGATTTTCCGTCTAGCTATTTTTAATTCATTCAATAAGTACATTTCATGTTTGCAAAATCATTCTCCAGTTGGTTAAATCGTCGAGGTATTCACTATGGTTTTGTAGTAGCTACGGTGACCTTTTTTACGATGTTAATCATGGCGGCGGCGCTTGGTTTACCCGGCGCGATGATGAAATCCTTTAATCAGGAGTTTGGTTGGAGTGTGGATGAAGTTTCTTCAGCAGTGGCTCTCAGGTTCTTCTTGTTTGGATTAATGGGACCTTTTGCTGCCTTACTGATGGAACGTTACGGCTTAAAAAAAGTAATGTGTGGGGGCTTATTTTTGGTAGGTACTGGCTTGGCACTAGCCACCCAAGTAACTGCCCTGTGGCATTTGTTTGTGTTGTGGGGAGTGATGTTAGGGGTTGGCACTGGTATGACGGCGCTTGTTTTAGGTGCCGTGGTCTCGAGTCGCTGGTTTACCAAAAAAAGAGGCCTGGTGTTGGGGATCTTTTCAGCAAGCACAGCTACTGGACAGCTACTATTTTTACCGATAGCTACTTGGTTAATAGAAAATATCGGTTGGCGAGTATCTGTTTTACCGATCGTTGCCGGTTGTGGGTTGATGGCCATATTAGTGATTCTTTTGATGAGCAATCGTCCATCCGAGGTTGGCTTGGCATCCTACGGAGACGTATCGGCTCCGACTACAGGACCGGCGACTGCCACTATGGTCTTAAATTTTAAAACCCCCTTTATTGCTTTAGCCGATGCGGCTAAAACACAAACTTTTTGGATTTTAGCCGGTACTTTTTTTATCTGTGGCTTAAGCACTAGTGGCCTCGTACAAACCCACTTTATTACTTTATGTGGTGATAACGGGATGGATGCCTTACCGGCTGCTTCTGTTTTGGCGATGATGGGCCTCTTTGATGTGGTTGGCACTGTCATGTCAGGTTGGTTATCGGACCGTTACGATAATCGAAAACTGCTCTTTTGGTACTACGGATTACGTGGGCTTTCTTTATTTTGGCTACCTTTTTCAACCTTCTCAGTTTACGGTTTATCGATCTTTGCCATGTTTTATGGCCTTGATTGGATTGCTACGGTGCCTCCTACCGTGAAATTGGCTGGTGCAGCTTTTGGTAAAGAGCGTGTAGGCATGGTGTTTGGTTGGATTTTTGCCGCCCACCAACTCGGTTCGGCTGTAGCAGCTTATGGGGCTGGTTTAGTCAGAGTGACGCTTTTAACCTATAATCCAGCATTAATTGGTGCAGGTCTTTTCTGTTTGGTAGCCGCTATCTCTATTTTCTGGGTGCCTAAAATTAAAAGTGTGAAAACACCTGCTTAAGATTCAATTCGTTTAGATTCCAAATGAAAGTAGTAGTTGCTCTTTCAGAGTAAGCACTACAAGTCATCGTCTCTTTTTTTCATCTTGTAATTGTGTAACAAAAGGCTCGTATGATGGGCCACATCACTGAAATTACTAATTACTTTCATTTTTTAAGAATTTAAATATGATTACTGTTGTCATTGCATCTTATAAGTACGGGCATCTTGCGGCCCACTGTATTGAGTCTTTACTGTCTCAAACTAAACCACCTGAAAAAATTATCTTTGTCGATGATGGTGCCTTTGATTGCAGTCATTTGCCCTATCTGTATCCAAGCGTGGAATTTGTTCTGCGGCCCAAAAATTTGGGTACGGTTGATAATTTTCATGATATGTTGTTACGCGTAGAAACTGAGTATGTTCTTTTTATTGGTGCAGATAATTGGCTAAGATCCGACGCGATTGAGTTACTCTCCAGTGGCACCGCTGATGTTGTTACTTACGATATTGTGGTTACTGGTGAGTTAAAAGAGGAAATTCTATTGAGAGTTCCTGGCGAGACTAAACCTCATTATGGTGATTATTACTGGGATCGCAAAGATCGACACCACGGATCGATGATGTATCGAACTGCTTTAGGTAAACAAATTGGTTATAAAAAGCGGTTTGAAGATGGTATTCATCCGCAAGAAGATTGGAATTTATGGGATCAGTTGATGGAGCAGGGCGCCAGTGTTGCTAGCATTACGGAGGGACTACTGTTTTATCGCCGACATCGTGAAAATTTCCTGAAGTATGATCATTTAGAAGACACTTTGGAAGCGTGTAACTAACTCATCTCACTACCAATGTTTTGCACTGTAGTGAGATGAACGATTTCAGTGAATGAAGTCTTTTAGGAAATTAGTTTATTGGGGTTTTGTAGATATTTATTTTTGATTGCATCGGCCGTCCAATAGGCAAGTGCACCGACTAAGCCGGTAGGTTGATAAGCGCTATTATGAGCAAATACGCTCGCACCTAAAATAAATAGATTAGGGCAATCCCAACTCTGTTGGTACTTGTTGACGACACTATTTGCTGGCGAAGTCCCCATGATGGTTCCACCAGTACTATGCGTACTTTGGTAGGGCACGGTATTCCAAGATCGTTTGGTTGCAACAGCGTTTGAAAACTTGGTTGGGTTGAGTGCTTTGACCATTTGATTCACAATGCCAGCACCATGGGTGTCCATCTTTAATTCATTCTCATGATAGTCAAAGGTTAAACGCATGAGTGGTTGACCAAAGGCATTTTTATACGTTGGATCTAGATCGTAGAAATTATGACGGTGAGGTAATACACCTGAACGGGTAGAAATACTCATTGCCGTTTGATACCACTTGGCGGTTTCCTCTTTCCATTTACTTCCCCACATCGGCGTTCCTTTGGGGACGGGACGATAACCAATCGGAAGGTTCGTATTATGGCCAGCTGAAACAATGTAACCGCCAACAAAACCCGGTCCTGATCGATCAAAGTTCCAGTTCGCGTGGAAATCATCAATCACTGTATTGGTGCCACCGGCATTAATAAAGGGGTTGAAGTGTTTATCTTCAAAAAATAATTCAGCTCCCACCCCTGTGTCGTAGGCATAATTTTTACCAACTAAGCCTTTCCCTGAAACCGGGTCATAAGGCGTGCCGATGTTGGATAACAACATTAGATGAACATTATTAAATGCAAAGGCACACATTAAAACTAGCGCTGCTGGTTGGATAAACTCCTCTCCCGTCTTTAAGTTTGTATAAGTGACCCCAGTTACTTTTTTGCCATTGGAATCTTTATTAATCTTAGTAACCCAAGTGTTCAAGCGCAATTCGAAGTTGGGCTTTTTCATAGCAATCGGAATGACCGTCATTTGCGGACCACCTTTGGCATTCGATTCACAACCAAATCGTTGGCAGTAACCACAATATTGGCAGGCACCAAAATGTGCCCCATCTGGGTTGGTATAGGCTTCTGAAGCATTTGCTGAGGGTCTTGGGAAAGGATGATATCCCTGATTCTTCGCCACATCTTGGAAAATCTTCGCAGATAAGATGGTTTTTAAAGGTGGCAGGGGATATTCATTTTTCCGACTACCCTCAAAAGGATTTCCGCCTACTTGGGTTTGACCATTGATATTTCCCGCTTTACCAGAAACACCCGCTACTTTTTCAAACTTATCGTAATAAGGTTCTAGTTCAGCGTAGGTTATTCCCCAGTCTTGAATCGTCATCTCTTCGGGGATATATTTTTTACCATATTTATCTTCATACATGGAGCGAATTTTAAAATCCATGTCCGTCCAGCGCCAAGTTCCACCGCTCCAATGGATCGCGGAACCACCAACACCCTCTCCTGGTAGGAATGAACCTAACCGTCTCATAGGGAGGGCTTCTTGAGTCGGATTATTTCTAGCACTCAGCGTGTCTCTTGAGGCATTTTGCATGAGCTCTTGACGAATCGTGTAACGTAATTCGTCCCGAATATTGGGTAATGAATAGTCATCTGCTGTCGTTTTAAAATCACCTCTTTCAAGACCGACTACCGATAGCCCTGTTTCTGACAGTTCTTTGGCAAGAATCCCACCGGTCCAGCCCATACCGACGATGACCACATCCACTTCTTTTAATTTTGTAGACATTTTATGTTCCGTTAACTTAAATCACCAATTCCAAAAATCGGCGCTTTATAAGGTTTATTAAAGTATTTCTCGACATTAAGAGCATGGGTTGCAACTGCACCAGGAAACCCAATCATCTGCCAAGCAGCTTTATCTTTATTGCCACCATAGATTGGATCTGAGAACATTCCTTCCATGACATTTTGATACAGCATGGAGAAAAAAACTTGAGCAGGGGGGCCATCAGCAAATGAGACCTTGCCATCTTTTAAATCAATGAGAAACTCTTCAGTTTGAGTTGGTGAGAGTTTAGAAAACTTATTGCCATACTTTTTTTGACAATATAAATTAGTCTGTTCAATCGATACTTTATATAGATTTGCTGGTGTTAAAGGGAGTTGATAGCCTTGCGTTGGTAAACCTTTTTTCCAGGGCCCTGATTGATAGAGTCGATCACCTTTTCCCCAACCGCCAGCTAATGCACGATCAATATAAAAATGAACACCGAGGTCAGTCCCTTTGGGGCTTAGTTGATCCGCTGGAATCATATGGTTGACTAATTTTTCAATCCATTCCTGTTCCTCAAGATTGAAAAAAATGTAGCCTTGACTATCAGAGCTAGTTTTATTGGCTTGGGCTTTGTCAGCGGCTAAAGCTTGCGTTGAAACTCCAGAAGTCATTGCGACGGAAGTCCCGACTAAAGCACCCTTCAGGAAGTCTCTACGATCATTTTTTGAATTTGGCATAGTTACACTTAAATGAGTTAAGGTTTGAAAGTCATTAGATAGTCAATCAAGGCTTTGCGCTCAGCTGGATTGCTTAAGCCAGAGTAGGGCATTCTATTGCCTGGAAAGACTGCTTGAGGGTTTTCTAAAAACTTATTTAAAGTACTTACGTCCCAAATACCATTAGCACTTTTGAGAGCTTTTGAGAATCGATAACTAGTATCTGCGCCAATCTGTCGGTTCACTACACCCGCTAAAGAAGGGCCAATGAGATTAACGTTTGCCTCGAGACTATGGCAAGCACGGCATTCATTAAAAGCCTTTTCACCTAAGCTAATATCTTGTGCAAAAGATTGCTGCGAATAGACTGAGTAATTGAGTAGGAGAAAAAATAAGATGAGGAGTTTGTTTTTTTTATACATAATAAGTTTGAAAGGTGATTCATTGAATGAAAGGGTGTTTTGCCTCATTCCATTGGTAAATGGTTTGATCTCTTCCTACATACCTCGATTGAAGAGATGAATTAGAGAAAATTGTTGTCCCAATATTTTTAGTAATAATTGATATTACACGCCAACTTTTATTTTTTTCCTATGGGGTAATCCCTAAAACAGCTTCTTTGTTTGAAAAAATATTGAATTTGGTGGGAGATATTTAGCTGTTCCTTGTTCATTTAAGACCTTAGTTCCTTTCTAGTCTTTATAATTATCAAATAACTAAAATTATCAATTCTTATTGAAACAAACGACGAGACGCCTCCCATAAAAAATGAGGTCATTTTTTAATCTTTTATCTGCCTAACTATGTCAAATTCCTCACCTTTTCAAAACCCATTACCTTGTAGAGAAACTTCTTTACCGAAGATTACTCTCCCAAAGAACGCTACTGACTGTCATTGCCATTTGTTTGGTGATGTCGTTAAATACCCTTTAATGCAAGACCCGGCTTACTTACCGCCGGCGGTAAGTGTTGAAGAATATATGCAACTAATTGAAAAGTTAGGGATTGAGCGGGCAGTTATTGTCCACGCCAATGTTTACGGACAAGACAACTCTTTAGCCTTGGATGTGATTGCGAGTGCGCCGGATCGTTTTCGGGCCATTGGCTTAGTCGATGAATCCATCACAGATGCTGAATTAGAGCGTTTACATCTTGGTGGGGTTCGCGGCTTTCGCTGTAACTTAGTCAATCAAATTGGGCTGTCTTTGGACGCAGCTAAAAAATTAGGTGAGCGGGTAAAGCAATATAACTGGCATACGCAATTTTTGATGGACGTTGAAAAAATGCCGAATTTAAGAGAAACCTTTGCGGACTTTCCCATTGATGTAGTGATTGATCATATGGGTAGACCCGTGATTGAGCAGGGGGTTCAAGCCAAAGGCTTTCAAGGATTGATTGATTTCTTAAAGACCGGTAAAGCGTGGTCTAAACTTTCCGCTCCTTATCGCACTTCTAAAGATCCGCTCTTCTATCGTGATATCGTGCCGTTTGCACAAGCATTAGTGGAAGCGGTACCAGACAGACTGGTTTGGGGCTTTGATTGGCCGCATGTCAATATGGCACCTAATACACCGATGCCGGATGATGGCGAGTTAGTCAATCAAATTGGTGCGTGGATCCAATCCCCTGACAACTTACAAAAAGTCATGGTTGATAACCCTACAAGACTTTACGGCTTTTAATTGTCCTATTCAAAATGACTCTCGCTCTGGCGATGCGAGAGTCATCGAATGCGCTATTCGGCTTGTACACCTGAGCTTTTGACGACCTTACCCCAAGCGATGATGTCTTCCTTCATCATTTGATAAAAACCATCAGGAGTGGTTGTCTCAGGTTCATAACCACTGCGAATGAGTTGTTCTTTCACCTCGGGCGTCTTAATGGCTTCCGCAATGGCAGCATTTAATTTATTGATGACTTCTTTCGGTAAATTGGCAGGCCCAAATAATCCATACCAAGTTTTTACTTCGAAATTGGGCACCGTTTCCGCAATGGTTGGAATGTTCGGCATAATTGGAGATCTCACCAAACTCGTCACGGCAATCGGATTTAAACGCTTTCCTTGTACTTGGCTCAGAATCGTTGAGGTATTGGTAATTAAAACATCTACTTCACCACCGAGTAATGCTGTAACAGCAGGGCCAGAGCCCTTGTAAGGAATGTGTGTAAATTTGGTGCCAGTTGCTAAGCCCAGCATTTCCATTCCAAGATGGGGTGTACTGCCCGTTCCAGCGGAACCATAATTCAGTTTGCCTGGTTGTTCTTTAGCGATCTTAATTAAGTCACTGACCGTTTTGACGGGGAATGCAGGGTTTGTCACCAATGTGCTGGGTGCCATTGTGATGAGGCTAATCATCGTTAGATCTTTTAATGGGTCATACCCTAAGTTTTTATACAAACTCACACTAATTGGAATAGAACTATTACCGACCAATAGGGTATAGCCATCTGGATTGGATTTGCTAGTAAATTGGGCACCGATATTGCCATTTGCTCCTGGTTTATTGTCGAGAATAATCGGCTGGCCTAAAATCTCATTCAGTTTTTTGCTTAGTGGTCTCATCAAGACATCCGCACCACCACCTGGTGCAAATGGAACCACAATGTGGATTGGCTTTGATGGATACTCTTGAGCTTTTAACATTCCAACACTTACGAATGAAAAGCTGAAGATAGATAAATAAGTAAGTAATTTCATAATATGCCCGTATTTATTTGGTGATGAATTTATTAATAGTAGCCATATTTTTCACTTGATCAATATTCCACAAGTAATCCAATAAATCAATTGACCGTACCTTACCCAAAATAGGGCCGATTAAGTCCATCGCTTTTTCTTTTTCTTCATTGATGTTGAGGGGGTTTTCAAAGCTCCCCTTTGCTGCCATCGTTTGCCCGTGTAATACCGTGCCATTTTTTAAATGCACTTCCATGACGCAGCGCCAACGTCTTTGCACATCGGTTAGAGTTTCATCACCAACTGCTTGTACTTTAGAGCGCATTTTTAAAACTTGGGGATCCTTCATTCTGGCAAAATCATGTGCAGATTTGAAGGTTAGTTTGCCATCAATTACCATCACGGAAAGTAGATGCTGTACCGAGATGTCAGGCATAGGGCGATTATTCACAATTTCTAACTCTTTATCGGGCATTCTTGCAATAATTTTATCGATGTCAGAAGCTTTGAATCGATGCTCTTTGACTAAGTCGTTTAAGACGTGCATCGGTCCTTGAATGGGTCCACCAATCGGCCATCTTTTAATAGATGCTCTCATCATTTCAAATCTTTTACCAAGACCATCGACCAAATCATTAATCTCATATTCCTCAGGTGCGAAAGTATAGAAAAAATTACGCTCTCCGGAAAAAATATCCTCCACGCCAGTCCACCCAGACTTGACCATTAAGGCGGCTTGAAGACCATTATGGGCTGGCATGCCACCCATAGCATACGCTTTTTCAATATGTTCAGGATCTCTAAACATGGTATACAAACCAGAAGTTTGTTGCCCCGTGTAAGACAGCATATACCTTACTTCTAAAGGAGAGAGCTTCAATAATGCTCCGGCTGCTGCTGAAGCTCCAAACAATTGACCTGTCGCTCCTGCATGATGGCCAGATCTTAAATAGGGCATTGGCTTTAAGGTTAATAAAGTTCTGGCACAAATGTCATAGCCCAGGACAACAGCTCGTAAAAATTCTTCGCCAGACAATTTATGTTTTTCACTGATAGCAAGTGCTGAAGGAACTACGCTGGTACCGGGATGCGTTAATGATGGTGGATGTGTATCATCGGTTTCATCTGCATGGCCAAACATACCGTTCGCTAAAGCGGCATTTTGCATGCTTGTTCGGATCTTAGTACCAATTACAGTAGCCTCTGGTTTACCACCTAAAGTTTTAACATAGGTAATCGCTTTTTTCCCAGGCTCCAGTCTAGAACCTGAAATCATGGCCGAAAACGTATCAATTAAATGTAACTTGGCTCTTTCCTTTACTTTTTCTGGAATTGGTTTTGAAGTTGCTGCTGAAATGTATTTGCTTAATTTCTGCATTGTTGGTGATATCTTTTGACTCATTTTGATCCTTATTAGAAATTGGATTTATCGAATAGTTAATTTGCGGTTATTTTTAGTTTTTTGTTCAGTTCCCGCCACATGATAGTTTCAGCCTTGATTATTTCGTCAAACTCAGCGGGGGTACTCAGCGTCACGTCTAAGCCCTGTTTCGCCATCGATTCTTTGACCTCTGAGGACTCCATGACCTCATGCACTGCTTTTTCAAGTTTGGTAACAATCATTTCTGGAGTGTTCTTAGGCACCAGTAGGCCATACCAAGATGTCACATTAAAGCCACTTAATCCGGATTCATTCAAAGTGGGTACATCTGGCAATACACTGGATCTAGTCAAGCTAGTAGCTGCGATAGCTCGTATCTTGCCGGTTTTAATATGCGGCATTACGGAGGTCACACTCCCGAAGGTCATTTGCACTTCACCGGTAAGCACTCCAAGAGTTGCAGGACCACCGCCCTTATATGGAATATGGGTAATTTCAGTGCCTGATCTAAATTTAAATAACTCAGCAGCTAAATGAAGCGTACCACCATTGCCTGCTGATGAATAATTTAATTCGCCTGGTTTCTCTTTAGCAAGTGCAATCAGTTCTTTTACAGATTTAGCAGGAACCGAGCTATTAACAACTAAGAAGTATTTGGCTGTTGCTAATAGAGAAACTGGTTTGAGGTCTTTTTGAATGTCAAAACTTAGACTCTGAAATATTAAGGGGTTAAAAGTAAGCGCTGAGTTGTATCCCATTAACACTGTGTAGCCATCCGGATTGGCTTTGGCAACTGCCTCTGTGGCGATATTTCCCGAGGCACCTGGACGGTTATCAATAATGACTGGCTGACCAAGCAGTTTATGTAATTTAGGAGCCATTATTCTTGCTAAATTATCTGTACCACCACCTGCTGGAAAGGGGAGGATTAAGCGAATGGGCTTGGTCGGGTAATGATTTGCCTCATTAGACAAGTCTGCCGCAAAGGAGAAAGAAAATGAGAATATAAAGAACAAAGGCCATACTATTCGATATTTATGATTGAAAATTTGCGCTTGTTTCATGATCATAGCCATTGCGTTAATTGACGAATATCATCCAAAGCTTCAATATTTTGAATCAACTTAATGGCCTGTTCTGTTTTTATACTATCCCATTTTCGATACGCTGAACATTCTCTAAACTTATCAGCAATCTCAGCTTCCGACATCGGATTGGCTTTGTTTCCTTTGCCAAAATCTTTTCGAACAGAGTAACTCATGCCATTTTTAAGCACAATTGAAACAAAACTAGTCACAATCGTGTGTTGATTCGATTTTTCTTCCTCAGGTGTAAATGATGTGTAATCTATCAATTGAATCGCTGATTGAATATCAGGTCGATTGACATATTCATCATGAAACTGATTCAAGCCACATTCCCGATCGACGAGAAGAGCTGCCAAACAAAACTCCAGACTAAATTTAGCTTGCAGTTCAGTCTTCGGTTGATGATGAAGTAAAGTGTGATGGATGTTTTGACTAGTTTTAAGTATGACCTTTTCAACATCCTTGAGTTGAATATTGTGTTCAAGAACTAGTTCATGCATAGCCGTCATGGCAGGGTGTCCTAAACTACCGGTAGGGTAGGGTTTTAGCCAAATTCCTCGGTCTAAAAATGACCATGGATTGCCAAGTTTGCCCATCAGTCTTCCGGCTTCATAGCCACCCCCTAATGCTTGAAAGAAACCTCTTTTTGCTTCCAGAATGATTGGTGACGCTGTAAAGCCCATCTTTTGTAAATCAACGGAAACGATCGCTGATTCAGCTGATCTACCCGCATGAAAAGGTTTTACCATCGTGCCAAAGTTTTCTTGTAAACCGCCAGCTTGACTAGCGGCAATACCAAGTGCAGTGGCAGTTGCTTGATCATTGAAATTTTGTAAATTCGCTAAACCGACAGTTGCACCTAGCATGCCACAAGTACCAGTAGAGTGAAAGCCATGCAAAATATGGTTGACGTGGGTCGCATCAAATAAGCGACAAGAAACTTCTACACCGACTTGGAATGCTTTTAAAAATTGTTCGCCGGATATTTTGGTGGTTTCAGCGTAAGCTAAAAGTGCTGCTAATACGGGTGAGGTAGGGTGAATCCCCTGAAAACGACCCGTTTCAGCTTGGAGGGTGTCATCATAGTCATCTGCGTGCATTGCTGTGCCATTGGCAAGAGCGGCAAACCTTGGTGATAACTTTAAGTTGGAGCCAATGACGGTGGAAGGGCCAGTGCAATTGAGACTCTGTAAATAGTTTAAAAGTACTTTATTCGGCTCTGAAATAGACCCCGATAAAGCTACTCCAAGCGCATCTAAGATTGATTTTTTGGCTAGTTGATTAATTTCCTCAGATAGGTCAGAAAATTTTAATTGGGTAGAAAAATTCGTAACATATTGCGTCAGCAACGGCAAAGCAGATGAGATCTGAGAAAGATCTGACATGTTGTCTCCTAATAATTATTTTTTTAGAGTTTTACTCTTTATTCTTCTATCTTAATCTAAAACCAATGGGTATTCGTCAAAACTTCAGTCGAACTTTATAAAGTCGAACTAATTTATTTGCACCTTAAAACCTTAGTGCAAAGACTGAATCGGAGAGTTTGGATTTGTAATGGGTAAACTTTTCATCTCTGAATGCGTTAGTTAATAAGCTTTTTTACTCAGAGTAATTGATGCAAAAACTTGTGCAAAATATATTATTTGTGGGTACAATAAATGAAAGTGAATCTAAGCTTTGAATTAGAGGATTAGACTTTAATTTGGTTGTTGACTTTGATTGGTCTACTGCATTAATCAATGAGGATGTTCGAAAAAGTTATGGGGAGAACCGTTATGTTGCAATTGGTTTTATTAGAGGGAGGATCTTCGTCGTTATTTTTACGCCAAGAGGAAACTGCATTCATGTCATTAGTTTAAGGAAAGCAAATAAACGAGAGGTTAACTACTATGAAGCAACGAACTAATCCGAAATTACTCGATGCAGAAAATCCAGAATTAACAAAAAATGATTTTGTAAAAATGAGACCTGCTAGCGAAGTGTTACCAGAGATCTTTAGCAAAGAGATCTCAAAAGAGTTGCTTATCCCAAGAGGAAGACCTCGCCTTGAAAAAACTAAGGAACATATTAATATTCGCTTATCTCCTGATGTTATAAAGCATTTCAAATCTGCTGGAGCAGGATGGCAAAGTAGAATTGATGCAGCTCTTCGCGAATACATTGTTAATCATCAATAAGTATTAGACTTTATCTTAAGTAATTGAGTAATAAAGGTTCTGTAATATCCCTCAGGTCTGAAAATGATCTGGTCTCTTGGCTTGATTTAATCTTTTAGAGGGTGAATCTTTTTTTTGATTGAAACTACTTGAGTCTTTTAAAGCTTATCTTCAATTGCTGTACCTTTGTCGGGTAATCCCTATGATGATCCTATCCATCATCGTGTTAAATTGCTCCATACAAATTCATTCTTGCTGGAATGAGGATATTTCTCATTTCACAAGAGTCTCCTTCAAGCTATTTAGTATCGAAAATTAGGCGGTCAATATGCAACGTACTTTTTTTAATTCAGCGATTAGGTTCATGAGCCTAGTTTTAATAGTGACCTTTTCCTCTGTAATTTTCTCTCAAGAAAAATTTCCATCTAAACCGATTACCTTTATTGTCCCGCTTGAAGCTGGCGCAGATGGAGATGTTTTAGCGCGCGCTCTAGTGGATCGAGTCTCCCGCATTCTGCATCAACCAATTACTGTAATGAATAAGCCAGGAGCTGGGAGCGCCATTGGCTTCCGGGAAATTCATCGTGCCAACCCTGATGGATATACGATTGGAATTGCTTCTGCCACCATCATCACGAATAAACTCCAAGGTGTTTCAAACATTGATTACAACAACTTTACACAGTTAGGAGCCGTTGCAACCTTTTTTCCGATTTTGATTGCGTCCAATAATAGTGCCGTGAAATTGAATACAGCTCAAGAAGTCATTGCTTATGCAAAAGCAAATCCTGGAAAATTGAGTTTGGCGACTGCTGGAGTTGGTCAAAGCTGGTGGGTCGGTGCTCAAACATTTTTAAGTGGCGCCAATTTAAATATGACGAGTATTCCTGTCACCGGCTCTGGTGCAAATGTTGCCTTACTGGTGGCAGGCGGACATGCGGAAGTCGGTATTGCAGGACTTGCCTCTTCTAGAGCCCTATTGGAAGGCGGACAAGTTCGATTCTTAGCGACCTTATCTGAAAACAGGGCGCCACCTCCGTACGATAAATTTCCTACGATTAAAGAACTTGGCTATCCAGTTAGTTGGGAATCTACCAATATGGTGATTGGACCACCGAATATGCCAAAAGATGTCATTGCTAAATTGAGCAGTGCAATTGAGACCGCGGCCAAAGATCCAGAGTTTATGAAATTTGCCCTCGAGCGTGATGCCAAACCTGATTATATTGCTGCCGATAAGGTGGTTAGCGTGATGGATCAGCGTCGCGAAGTTGTCAAAGAGATTATGGCAAAGGCTGGACTTCTGAAGGAAGCAAATTAGTATAAAAAGAGTTTGTTTTCTTGAAAATTGTCGTGATCATTGCTAATGAACTGTTCGGTCAAAACTAAGGTTGAAAGAATTCTATATCTTAGTTGCGAGCTTAATCAGTACAATTTCTGATAGAGTTTGGGTATGCCGAGCACGACGCAAATAAATTGCATCGTTTGCATTTCATTGGTTAAAAAAATATTATTAAAATAATTAGAGACAAAAGTTATGAAGTATTTCCATGGATCATCATGTACTCAGCGGTCATTTTTGTACCCTCATGATGTTTATAAATGGTTTGTCGGGCTTTCATTCATCACATTCTTTGGGATTGCTGGTGCACAGCAAGTGAATCATGAAACGTGGCCGAATCGACCTATCAGAATTATCACAACTGATCCAGGAGGGGCGGCAGATATTGCGGCACGTTTAATTGCTCCTTCCTTATCAAAAAGTTTTGGGCAACCCGTATATATAGATAATCGCTCCGGTGGTGGTTCTATTACTGCCATTGAGGCAGTTGTTAACTCTCCCCCTGATGGGCATACATTATTGCTTTATGGTAGTCCTGTCTGGTTGATGCAACTGATGAAAAGTAAATTATCTTGGGATCCTATTCGTGATTTAGCTCCAATCTCTTTGGTCATTACTCAACCGAATGTCCTAGCAGTCCACCCCTCATTACCCGTCAAAACTGTTCAAGATCTAATTAACCTCGCTAAACAAAAACCTGGGGAACTAAATTACAGTTCCGGTTCCGTTGGAGCGTCAAATCATTTAGCCGCAGAGTTATTTAATTCAATGGCTAAAGTGAAAATTGAAAGGATTCCCTATAAGGGAGGTGGAGCTGCATTGATGGGGATTCTTACCAATCAAACACAATTAATTTTTGGAACCACTGCATCTGTCAAGCCACAAATAGAAACAGGTAAACTTCGCGCAATTGCAGTTACAACTAGTCAACCAAGTATGTTACTGCCAGGTGTGCCAACGATTGCAGCCTCTGGCCTGCCTGATTATGAAGCTTTAACGCTATATGCATTATTTGCTCCAGCAAAAACCCCAAAAAATGTTATTCAACTCATTAATCATGAAGTAGTAAAGGCCTTAAATAAACCAGAGGTCAAACAAAGTTTACTCAAAAGTGGCAATGAATCGACCCCCTCTACGCCCGAAGGATTAGCCAAAATCATTGACGAGGATATTATTCGTTGGGGAAAAATTATTCGTGAGGCAAACATTACAGCAGATTAACTATGGAAAAACATCCTATTCGGTTTGGTGGATATCAGAATCAAGATTCTATTCACAATCAAGCAGCAAGATATTTCTTACAACTGATTCAAGAAAAGCTGGGTCATCAAGTTAGTTCAGAACTCATTGGTAACGTTCTCAATCTTGGTAGAAAATCAGGCGATTTACCCGACATGGTGAGAGACGGCGAACTTACATGCTGTTATATATCCACCGTGCGCTTTACGGATTGGATTCCTGAAATCAGTATTTTAGATTTGCCATTCATGTTTAAGAATCGACATCAAGTCCACGAAGCTTTTAGAGGGGCATTTGGCAGCTATCTAAAAAATCAATTTGAGGCTAAAACCCCTTTTAAATTATTAGGCATTTGGGATAACGGCTTTAGACATATTACGAATAAGGTGCATCCTATCCGAACTCCAAAAGATTGTGAGGGACTCAGTATTCGAACCCAAATGAGTGAAGTACACGTTGAATCCTTGAGAGCCATTGGCTTTAATCCAATACCTGTTGATGTCAAGATATTTGTCGATGAAATAGCTGGCCCTCGGTTTGATGCGCAGGATAATCCTTTGACGAATACTTTTAATTTTGGTGTCCATCACTATCATCGATTCTTTACCCTAACGGGTCATTTTTTTGGCGGGACTGCTTTCATTTGTAATGCTGAAATTTTTGATAGTTGGTCAGAAGAAATGAAAGATGTCTTTACATCATGTGCAAAACTGGCTACAGAGTATCAATGGAAATTAGCTAGTGAAGAGGATGAGCTTATTTTGAAGAAAATAAATCCTCACGAAAATGAAATCATCAGTTTGTCTGATGAAGAGCGAGAACTATTTAAACTTGCAGTAAAACCAATATTTGATAAATACGAAAAACTGATTCCAGCCAATATTTTTAAAATGTTTTAAGTTAAATTCAGAAAGCACAGAAATGAAATTAGGTATCGTTGGATTGGGTTGGTGGGGACAAAAATTAGTCCATTCACTGTATGGTAAAAATCAAGACATTATCTTTACCCATGCGGTCACTAAAGAGCCTCAAGATGTCGAAAAATATGCACTTGAGCATCAACTAACAATCTTTACAGACATGTCTGAGTTACTGAAATTACCTGAGATTGATGCGATTGTATTAGCGACCCCGCACTCCTTACATGTTGAACAAATTATTGCATGTGCAAAGGCCGGTAAGCCCGTTTTCTGTGAAAAGCCTCTAGCAATGAATGTGGCTGATGCTAAACGAGCAGTTGATGCGTGTGAACAGGCAAAGGTCGTCCTTGGGCTCGGTACGAATAAGCGTTTTTGGCCATGTATGACGGAGTTGAAGAAAACGATGGATACCGGAGTCATTGGAAAATTACTCCATGTGGAAGGGCACTATAGTAACGAAAATACCGGTAGACACTTTTCTGCCTGGCGTACTCATAGCCATGAGGCCCCGGCAGCAGGTCTTACTGGAGCAGGTTTGCATGTGTTAGATGCCTTAATTAGTTATGCTGGGCCAGTCAAGAATGTTCAGGCGCAAGTCATCTCAACCCGTCCACAGCCAAGTCCCTTGGATACAGTCACGGCGATGTTTGAATTTGAATCTGGCGTGAGTGGCACTATGGCTACGATTCGTTCTACTCCTTTTTATTGGCGAATTCATCTTTTTGGAGAGCAAGGTTCAGTTGAAGCTTTATCAGAAAATGAACTTGTAATTCGTCAGAAAGGCCAAGCTCCCGTGAAGACAAGTTACGAAAGTGTGGACACCTTATTACTCGAGATTGAAGAATTTGTGGCAGCAGTTCAGGGAAAGAAAAAGTTTCATGTGAGTTATAACGAAATGATTGCTACGGTCGATGCCTTCGAGCGGATTGTGGATTCTGTGGGTAAAAGGTAAGAATATAATAAAAAAATAATTAACATCAATTAAATATAAATATAAATTGGAGATCAAATGGGTAATTTTCGCTATCGCTCGCCTTTAATTCGTTTTGTAGGGACATTTTTTGCGGTTCATTCATTTCTTGCCATATCAATTACCAATGTTAGTGCGGCATATCCAGAAAAACCCATTTCATTAATATCGCCTTTTCAACCTGGTGGTGCAAGTGATGTATTAGCCCGCGTGATTGTTAAGCCGCTTTCCGATGCCATGGGGCAGGCAATTGTGATTGAAAATAAGCCTGGTGCTGGCGGGAATATTGGCGTTAATTATGTGGCCCGCTCAAAACCAGATGGATACACTTTACTTATTACAACTAGCGTTTTGGTCATTAATCCTAGTTTATATAAAAATGCTGGATTTGATCCAATGAAAGATTTTTCGCCTATTTCTGATTGTGGAGCTTCACCTAATGTGATTCTTACAAAAGCTAATTCTGGGATTAATTCGCTGAGTGAAATGGTTACCTTAGCGAAAAATCAACCCGAATTATTAAATTATGCCCATGCTGGTATTGGCGTATCACCGCACTTAGGGATGGAGTTATTTAAGACCAGAGCAAAAGTGAATTTAACCCCAATTCCATATCCTGGCGGTGGTCCAGCTATTCAGGCGATGTTGGGCGGCTCAACTCAAATAGGCTCTATAAATATCTTAGGACTGATGCCACATATTAAATCAGGCGCTCTTATTCCATTAGCTCAGACAGGTCAAGAGCGTGCTGCTGAAATGTCGAATGTGCCAACTTTAGCGGAGCTTGGTTATCCGAATGCCGAAGCAGAAACATTTGTGGCGATTCTTGCTCCAGCAGGAACACCTAAAGTAATTGTTGATCGACTTTCTAAGGAGATCAATACTATTTTACAGACTGCAGAAGTTAATGATCGTTTAAAGAGTTATGGATTTCGAGTGGTAGCTGGTGGACCTGAGGTACTACGCGCCAGAATACAACGTGAAGTTCCAATGTGGAAAGATGTTATCGATAAAGCTAAAGTGGTAGTTGATTAATGGCTTATTCAATTGATGCTTACGGTTATCCACTTGGCTTTAAGGTCAAAGATGGAAATGCAAACTCTTCTTTAACCCTCAATCAGCAGGGACGAGAGGTCATAAAAGTTGAAGCTTGTCATTTATTAGGGCATCAACGAGAGGCCATACTCACAGAGGGTGGTGGTGCTGCTTGGCGGTTAACATCTGATGAAGGCTTACATTTAAAAGGGACAGATTTAGCCCCGTTCCCATTTGGATATTTTAATGCAGGCTTACAGGCAGATTTGTTAAACCGTA
This sequence comes from Polynucleobacter kasalickyi, assembly GCF_900176405.1. Taxonomy (GTDB): domain Bacteria; phylum Pseudomonadota; class Gammaproteobacteria; order Burkholderiales; family Burkholderiaceae; genus Polynucleobacter; species Polynucleobacter kasalickyi. The sequence continues at coordinate 190,411 of NZ_FWXJ01000004.1, forward strand.
TTCGATTTTATTCTCATCAATTTGAGACGCCACTTACTGACTTAAGTATCAAAGTAGAAAATGAGTATTGGTTACTCGGTTCATTTGTAAGTGGCAATGGGAAGGGCGTTGCCAATCCCTCTCAAATTGAGATTGAGTTGAACAGTGATTTTTCGGATCAACAGATGATCCAGCTGGTCAACGCCGCAATGAGTGCTTCTCCAAGCATGGCATTTTTAAGAAATGTTTTAGAAAGTACTTTTTCGCTAACCATTAATGGTAGAAGAAAGTTGTTGAATGAGTTAATGGATCCCATGGTAGCAGTACCTAAAGATCCTTTTTTAGAGTATTCGGCACCAATTCGGCCTCTAAATTCAGTTAAAGATGAACTGGAGATTATTCGAAAACTCCCAATAAAAGAGGCTGGTGAGGTTACTATCGCTCCACCTGGAAGCTCATCAAAAATTATTCGTATTATTAAAGGCAAAGGCAAATTTTTAGACGCATCGGGTAAAACTGAAATTGAGTCATGGCTGAAACTTCCTGGTATGAGTCATTTTTTATTTGTATCTGATGAAGGTGCATCCACTAGTGCACCCTCAGGCCTTGGACTGCTTTCTGCTGGCATAGCTTTTTGTTTTATTACGCAAATCGCAAGGTATATTGAAAATATGAAATTAGATGTAGATGCAATTAGGTTAGTGCAACTCATCCCATTTTCAATTTCTGGGGATGTAAATGAGACTTCAAATATTGGTGCTGCTGAGCCCATCCAAACCCATTTATTTTTGAATGGTTCTTTATCGGAAGAGATGTTTGAAAAGCTGTTAACGATGTCAGCGAGAACCTGTTATTTACATGCGACTGCCATGAATAGCTTGCCACCCAAGATGAAAGTGATGCATAACGGCAGAGAACTTTTGATGTAATTTTTTGATCAGTAATATCTTTTATCCATTGGAGTGAAAATGAAAAAAAGTACTTTATTAATTTGCGCTCTAATGAGCTGTTCTACTTTAGCTCTAGCTACTCCACAAGAGCCTATTTTTTCAGTAGTTGAAAAAGAGCATAAGCCTTATCTATCTACCTTAAAAGAATTAGTTTCGATTGAGTCTGGCAGTAGAGATCGAGAAGGACTCGATAAAATTTCGCAACTGATTTTTAACCGACTCAAAGCATTAGGTGGACAGGTGGAGTTTATAGAAGCCGGTGCGAACACCTATCGTATGCATGATACTCCTGAGAAGCCTGGGCGCATGGTCAAAGCAGAATTTAAAGGTACTGGGACAAAAAAAATACTCTTAATCGCACATATGGATACCGTGTATCTTCGAGGAATGTTGGCTAAGCAACCATTTCGGATCGATGGAGATCGCGCTTATGGTCTGGGAATCTCTGATGATAAGCAAGGAATTGCCTTAATTCTGCACACCATTGAGAGTCTAAAAAAGTTGAAGTTTAATCATTATGGAAAAATTACTGTATTAATTAATGGTGATGAAGAAATTAGTTCACCGGCGGCTCGCGCCTATTTTTCAAAGCTTGGCGCGGAGCATGATGCCACTTTTTCCTGTGAAGCTTCCCAAGCTAAATCTGATCGGGTTGCGCTTACTACTGCAGGGATTGCTGCAGTGAATTTGAATATCACTGGTAAGGCATCACATGCTGGGTCAGCTCCAGAGTTAGGCCGTAATGCGCTCGAAGAACTTTCTTTCCAGATTCAGCAAATGCGAGATTTGTCGGATGCTAAGGAAGGTATCAAAATGAATTGGACCTTAGCGACAGCGGGTTCTAATCGTAATGTAATACCTGCCGTTGCTTTTGCTACAGCGGATGTACGCGTCATGAAAAAAGAGGATTTTGATGTCGTTGAAAAACAGGTTAGAGAGCGGGTCAAAGTTCAACAAATTCCTGATACTAAAATCGATTTACAGTTTGAACGCCGCCGTCCTCCTTTGTTGACCAGTGCACAGTCTTTACAAATGGCACAACATGCCAAGAAAGTGTATGCAGAGCTAGGTCGTGAGTTGGTTTTAGGAACTGTGGCTGCTGGTGGTGGCACGGACGCTGCCTTTGCCGCTTTAGATACCCAAAATCCAGTGATAGAAAGTATGGGAGTACAAGGATTTGGAGCGCACTCTAACGATGATGAGTATATTTTGTTAAGCTCTATTACGCCAAGAATGTATTTACTCTCACGCCTGATTATGGATATCTCTCAAAATAAAGTGAGTGGTCCTTAGAGCTTCAATAATTTCCTCCTCAATGAGTAGCTATGAAAAACATACAAACATCTTCTCAATCTCCCATCGAGGCTAAAGTGTATGCAAAAGTTTTGTGGCGCTTAGTGCCATTTTTATTCTTATGCTACGTGGTGGCCTATTTGGATCGTGTGAATGTAGGCTTTGCAAAATTACAAATGCTAAGCGACTTACAGTTTAGTGAAGCTGTCTATGGGCTTGGTGCGGGCATTTTTTTTATTGGTTATTTTTTATTTGAAGTACCCAGTAATATTATTTTGCATAAAACAGGTGCCAGAATTTGGATTGCACGCATCATGATTACTTGGGGAGTGATTTCTGTAGCCATGATGCTGGTGAATAGTCCAGAAGTTTTCTATTTCCTACGGTTTTTTTTAGGTGCCGCTGAAGCTGGATTTTTTCCGGGAATTATTTTGTATCTTACTTATTGGTTTCCCTCCGAGAGGCGTGGTCGAGTGATTGCTTTATTCATGACAGCAGTTGCATTATCAGGAGTGATTGGTGGACCTCTTTCTGGTTGGATTATGCAAGTCTTTGAAGGTGTGAATGGCTGGTCAAGTTGGCAGTGGTTATTTTTGTTAGAAGGGATTCCTTCGATACTTATGGGCGTTTGTGTGTTTTTTTACTTGGACGATAGTATCGACGCAGCAAAATGGTTAACTCAAAATGAAAAAAATTTTTTAAAAGAGCGTATTCAAAATGATCAGACTGAGGCTTCTGATCACGGCATCATGCATACCTTTAAAAATAGCAAAGTATGGGTCTTGGCAACGATCTATTTTTGCTTTGTGATGGGTTTGTATGGCGTTAGTTTCTGGCTGCCACAACTCATTAAATCGATGGGTGTTAAAAATGTGCTAGATATCGGCTTGCTCACTGCCATCCCTTACGGCGTTGCTACAGTCATGATGATTTTAGTGAGTCGCAGTTCTGATCGAATGGGTGAGCGTCGCTGGCACACGGCAATCGCCTCTATTCTGGGTGGAGTCGGGTTAATTTTCGCAGGAGTTTTTAGCGATTCTGAACTATTAGGGATGATTGCTTTATCGATTGCAACTGCAGGAATCCTCACTAGTCTGCCATTGTTTTGGACGATTCCAACCGCTTTTTTGGGAGGCGCATCTGCCGCTACTGGAATTGCCATGATTAACTCATTAGGAAATTTAGCTGGTTTTGTAAGTCCCATGATGGTTGGTTCTATTAAAGAAGCCACAGGTAGTCCCACCCTTGGATTGTATGTTATTGCGGTTACATTATTTATGGGCGCTCTGATCGTCATTTTAGCTATCAAAAAACCTGCGATAAGTTGATAGACTAATACATTACCAAAATACCTAATCGCTTACAGGAAGTACTTCTTTGAAGGTGGCTGCTTGACCAATGTGTTCATTGTCTTGATTCATGAGATTCCAAACTGTGGCATTTTCGATTTGAAACCTGCGGCCTGTTTTTGAGATACGCGTTCCCGTGTAATTATCTATAAAACCTTTGGAAGCAACTTGATCAAGAAGATATTGTCGAGCCGCTTGATTTGCAAACTCGGCTGAATATCTTGAAGGTAATTGAATTAATTCAGCCCAAGTCATCTCAAAGACTTGTTGTGCCATAAGGTTCCCGTAAAAGAACACGGGATCTACTGCACGATCATGGGCTAGAATCACAAAAGGAGCTTCGTACAAAATTCTGCCTAGATGCCTTTCTTCTTTTGAAAGAATCAGATGCTTGCCAGTCCATTGTTGATGAGAATTAACGATGAGGTGAGCTATCTCATTGTGATAGTTGTTGGCCTGGCAGGGTTCTTCTGCATGCATCATGATTAAGAGAGTTCCCAGAAAAAATAATAAAGAATCAATTTAGGACGAGCATATTTGATTTGTGGTCGATGAAGTATGATATTTACTAAGTAAATTATTTGCAAGATGCATTAATTTGGCTACAGTTTTTCAACGAGTTACTTACTGACAAGCTAAAAAAACGAAAAAATAAAAGTAGGAATGATTTGATATGCCAACAACCGATGTAATTCAATTACCTCCTCAGTTACCTGATGCTTTGATTTTAGAACTTCAAGCTATTTTTAGGGAACGCTTTACTACTGCTATGGCTATCTTAGAGCACCACGGTAGGGATGAATCTACCTATCCATTAACACTACCTCAGGCAGTAGTATTCGCCAATTCAACCGATGAAGTTGTTTCGTTGGTAAAACTTTGTAATCAGTTTGAAGTGCCAATTATTCCATTTGCTGCAGGGACTTCTTTGGAAGGGCATGTGTTGGCGATTCATGGTGGAATTTCGTTGGATTTAAATCAGATGAATCAAGTGATAGCGATACAGACAGAAGATTTGACAGCTACAGTCCAACCGGCGGTCAGACGTAAACAGCTAAATGTTGAGTTAAAGGATACTGGATATTTCTTTCCTATTGATCCGGGTGCAGATGCTTCTATCGGTGGTATGACGGCTACTAGGGCATCCGGAACAAATGCCGTACGGTACGGCTCAATGCGTGAAAATGTTTTAGCTTTAACCGTTGTATTGGCCAATGGTGAAGTGATTAAGACAGGTACTCAGGCTAAAAAATCATCGGCAGGTTATGATTTAACAAGGCTCTTTGTCGGCAGTGAAGGCACGCTGGGGATTATTACTGAAATTACGGTGAAGATTTATCCCATACCTCAGGAGGTTGCTGCTGGGATTTGTTGTTTTAGTAATATCACTGACGCAGTTCAAACAGTGATTGAAATCATTCAGAGTGGTATCCCTATTGCACGGGTCGAATTATTAGATGAATTAGCCATTCAAGCGATCAATCAGTATAGTAAGCTTTCTTTACAAGAGAAACCAACTCTCTTTTTTGAGTTTGCAGACTCAACAAGTTCTGTAAAGGAGCAAGCCGAGTTTGCCCAAGAAGTCGCTAAAAATCATGGTGGACAAGACTTTGAATGGGCGACTCATCAAGAGGATCGATCAAGGTTGTGGCAGGCACGACATGATGCCTATTTTGCTTGCCTTCAAATAAAACCCGGCGCACGGATTATTACAACCGATGTTTGTGTGCCTATTTCAAAGCTGGCACAGTGCATTGAAGAAACCAGAAAAGATCTAGATGCTTCCTACTTACCCGCTACTATTTTAGGTCATGTTGGGGATGGTAATTACCATGTGTTATTAGTCCTCGACCCACTCAATCAACAAGATTTCACAGAAGCAGAACAATTAAATTCTGCCATTGTTCACCGAGCCTTAAAACTGGGTGGAACTTGTACGGGAGAACATGGCGTTGGTATGCACAAAATCGATTTCCTGATTGAAGAACATGGATCTGGTGCTATAGCAGTGATGCATTCTATTAAACAGGCCTTGGATCCTAAAAACATCTTGAACCCAGGAAAGATTTTAAGGTCGTAAAGTAAAAAAATAATTAATAAGCCTTACTTTTCTGGATTTATCTCCAAAAACTGCTCCAACCTTCCAGGTTCTAAAAAAGTAATATCTCGGTTTCGAACCAAGATATAGCCCTTTCTTTCTAAATAGGTAAAACATCGACTTAGAGTCTCCAAAGTCATACCTAGATAGCTTCTAAGTTCTTCTCGATTCATTGGTAACGTGATTGTATCGGTGCGCATACATAAGCGATTGAGAGAGTTACGAAAATCGATTAAAAAGTAAGCTAATTTTTTTTCTGCAGTGTGCATACTCAATGAAAAGATATGTTGTTGACTATGATTTAGGGCAGAACTTAATAGTTGTGTAATGGTCATTAGTAGTGAATGATCCATGTTCATGGCTGCATGAAGTATTTTTACATTGATAGCGTATAGTTCTCCATCATTAAGCGCATAAGCAGCTAAATGATGTTTACCATCAGCAATCCCATCTAGCCCCAGTAAATCCCCTGACATTCCAAATTGCGTAATCTGATATTGACCATTAGGAAGGCAATTCTCAATCTTAATGAAGCCAACACGAATGATATAAAGGTGTTGATGATCATCGCCGTTGTTAAATATTGAGTCCCCTTTTTTGATCTTTAATTTTTGAGCATCAATAGATTTGTTTCGGAAAAAGCATGTACTGATGTGGTTGAGATAAGAATTATTGGGCTGATGCTCTCGTTCACTAATGGAATGGACTTGGTGTATGCCATTCATTCTTAAAGAGTTTTGCATATTTAATCCTTTGGCATGTATTGTTGAAAACACTTTGAAAGTTTAATCAGAATACAAAGATGCTCTACAAATGAATTGATATATGTCAATTCAATGCATTTTAAAAATCTTAATTAAATGCTATTTTGAAACTGGTTAATTCTGGTTATCGCAAATATTTTTTCTTACCCGAATTGGTTCGAAGCAACCTCAATTAAAGGATTGTCATCTCACTATCAAATACTTAGAATCAAGATTTATTCGGGGTTGATTTGACAATCTTGAGTTTCACTTTTGACTTGTCGTTGTATTTCTTTGGTAAACACATATTGAAAGTTATAGTTATCAAATAACTTGGTACTGATTAGCTCATCGTTTAATAACTTTTCAGTCATTTTTATTGTATCTGTTGGTTGTTTCATGATTACATTCCCCCTTAATTAATGAGAAAAGTGTATTTCAAATTTGTTATTAAATATTGATCTATCTCAAAATTTAAACTTCAATAAGTCTTATAAATAAAGCGTGAGGAGAGAAGGTTGCTTTGATGGGTAGCAAATTAAATGATTTAAATCACTCTAATAACGTGACCTCAACATTCCTTCCATGACCTCTTATATGTTGATATTTTTAGAATGGAGTAAATATGAATTACGACGGCCTTGTGCAGATTCAAAAAGATCTTGAGCAACTTATTTCAGATGCTAAAAAGCTGATGAGTGATGTAAGCGAAGTAAGTGAGAAAGATGCTGTAGATTTAAAAGCAGCTGGAGTAGCTCTTTTAAATCAGGCTTTAGATCAGATTAATACTATTAAATCTCAGGTTGTGCAAACAGGTGAACAAGTTATTTGTAAAACTCAATCTAGCATTCATAAACGTCCCATGATGTCTTTAGGACTTGCTGCTTTGGTTGGTGGTTTAGTCGGTGCAATCCTCGCACGTAAATAATTGGAGTTGTTAGACAACTGTTGAAATTGAGTTCATGATGAACAGAATAGGAATCGAAATGAGCAACTATCTTCGTAATAGTTTAATAGCCCTCGTAGCGCTCTTGGGTATATCAGTTTACGGATATGCACAACTTCCTGAGGTATTAAAGCGCAATAATATTACATTCGTGATGGGCGGCATCGGTGAGGATGAGGCTAAAGCCATTCGATCTGAAGCTAAAAACTGGCCTTTGAGTATTGAGTTTTCAGAATATTTAAACAATCGAGATGCATGGATATCTGGAGTCCAACTCAAAATCATCAATAGCAATGATGAGATTACTTTAGATGAAATCATTGATGGCCCCTTGTTTTTAGCAAACTTACCAGTAGGTAATTATCAATTAATCGGTACCTATGGTGGAGTTAGCAAAAAGCAGAAAATTCAAATTAAGGCGGGCAAGACCTTAAGAGTAGCGATGAGCTGGCGATTAGCTAAAACATCCAGCACGCAATCCGAGACTAAATTAGTTAATGTTGATGAGTTCAATCAGAAAGTAACTATATTTCAAGAGAACTTTAAAAAAATGCAAGAACAAATGGATCAGATTCATAGAACAACTGACTTTTCAGAAAGGCAAAGACTCTTAGGGGAGCATTGGGCCACTATGCAAAGCAACGCTAAGGTGATGCAAGAGATATGGGGACAAGGTTTGACTAGTTGTTGTAACCGTGGTGGGCACATGATGGATGGTAGATATCTAGGCAGACGAGGTCCAATAGGCTCGTATTACTCTGAAATGACTCCCGAAGAGCTTCAGCGCCATCAATATATGTTGGAGCGCTATATGGGCATGCAACAAAATATGATGAATCAAATGATGATGCATCAAAATTATCGGTGGATGAATCGATAACTCTAGGAATTGGATAAGGATGTTGTAAGTGCAAGAAATTACTACATTGATGAGAAAAGTGTATTTTAAATTAGTTATTAAATATTGAGCTATCTCAAAATTTAAACTTCAATAAGTCTTATAAATAAAGAGTGGGGAGTGAAGGTTGCTTTGATGAGTAGCGAACTAAATGATTTAAAACTCGCTAATAAAATGTAGGGAAAAATTGTTGATCTCTCTATCAAAAGACTTTGGCTATTAGGTAGAGCCAAGTTCTTGAGTGTTACAACAATATTGAGTTTGCCATAAACGAGAGTAACAATAGCTTGCTTGTGGTTGGCACCAATGATGGCATCAACCTCCCAATGACCAACCTGTACTCTCTCTTCAATATAGGCAGGGAGTTTACTACTAGGTCTTCTAGCGACAATTTGCCCCCGATGTTCTTGACCAATTGCATATCGTTTCTTACGTTTCTTTTGGCAGCGCATTTTTTTCCAAAGGCTTCCACCAGCGGCTTTGTCGGCGTAAATATGTCGATAAATCGTCTCATGGCTGACCCGAACCTCCTCTGCAGTTTGTTCGGGACTCCACTTGATCTGAAGGCAGTCCACTGTCTGAGACCATTTCTCAGCGCTAATTTGAGAAGCATTACGAGAGCCTAGAGAGCGCTCCTAGGCTAATAAACAGGCTTGTCGAGGTCGATAACCTCGACCGTCAGTATTGCGCGCAATCTCTCGGCTAATGGTCGATTTGTGTCGACCCAGCAACTCGGCAATCTGTTGTTTATTTTTTCCGGCTGACATTAATATATAAATCTGATATCGTTCTTCAAGGCTTTGGTGTTTATAGGTCATGGCTACTTTGACTTGGTCGTCGAGAAGCTAAGATACTAAATCATCCTTTTTCGCCTTTCATTTTTCAAAGTTGCACTTCGTATTAGAATCTACTAGTCATAAAATTGATCTTATATTGAAAAATTGTCATATGATTAATCAACGTCGAGAAAACTTGTTCAAATTGAATGCTGAAAATGACTCTTAATTTTAAATTTTTATGTATTTTTCTCTTAGTTCAGCTATTTAATCCCCTTTTTGCTTTATCGAAAGAAGAGGGAGTAAATGTCTCCTCTGCTGATGCGGGACAATCGGTTTTAATTCCTTTTAACTCAGAGCTTGGATTGGCGCGTTTAATTAACGCCTCAGCTAAAGTTGATTTTCCGGCACTCGCGAATCAATTTGAAGCACAATCTAATCGGGCTTTTTGTGGTCCAACTACGGCAGCTATTATTCTTAATACCGTGTATGGAAGAAATCAATCTCTTCCCAGAGATACTAGTCGTATTAAGCCTGAAGATTCTAAAAACTTAAATCCTGGGTTTGATCTGACAGTTCCTCGATTCACGCAAGAAACTGTGATACTTAAGGGGCGTAAAACGCGAGCGCAAGTTTTAGGAGAGCCTGTACTTATTAATGGAAATTTAGTTCGAGACGGCGGTTATCAACTTCGAGAGTTTGATGAAATGCTTCGTGCGAATCAACTTAAAACAAGTTTAAGGATCATTTCAGATCAAACAAGTATTAATGATATTCGCCAAGAATTTATTAAAAACCTAAAAATGAGTGGAGATTACTTGGTTGTCAATTATCGCCGTGAAGATGTGGGGCAAAAGGGTGGGGCGCATATATCACCGGTAGGTGCCTATGATGAGGCTTCTGATTCTATATTGATTATGGACGTTAATCCTGCAGCACAGGGATGGGTTTGGATGCCACTAAGTGTCATTTTTAAAGGGATGAATACCTTTGATAAGATTGAAAATAGGGGTTATGTCCTGATTGAGGGTTTATAAATTCTCAATATGAAATTAAATATTAAGTTTGAGCTCCCTCAAAGAGCTATCGTATTAGTACATTTATTCTCTGGTATTTTTCTCAGTGGAATGATTGCAAATTTCAATCTGTTGTATGCGCAGCCACTGATAACTGCTCCTGCGATACCTGAGCCAGAAATGTTTTCTAGGATTGCTGAAAAAAAATTAGCATTTGGTAAATCGATGATGGTTGCGACTGCTAATTCTTATGCTTCGCAAGCAGCCTATGCTATTTTAAAAAAGGGTGGCAATGCAACGGATGCTGCGATTGCAGCGTCAGTGATGTTAACCCTTACAGAGCCTAATGCTACGGGTATTGGTGGCGGTGGTTTTTTAGTACATTTTGACGCCAAAAGAAAAAAAATTCAGGCCTATGATGGCCGTGAAACTGCACCTGCATTAGCTTATCCTGATCGCTTTCTCTCGGCTAGCGGAGAAGTGATGCGTTTTGAAGACGCAATGACGAGCGGTCGAGCAGTTGGTACTCCAGGGCTTTTAAAGATGTTAGAGATGGTTCATCAAACTCACGGAAAGTTACCTTGGAAGCAAATTCTTCTTCCAACCATTCAGCAATCCCAGCAGGGTTTTATAGTATCTGATCGTCTTCATATTCTGATTCAAAAAGATCCTTACTTAAAAAATAATCCTGAATCGAGAAAATATTTTTATGACCAACAGGGGCTAGCATTTGAGGTCGGAACCTTGATTAAAAATCCCGAATTAGCCAAGGTTCTCAATGAAGTCGCAGAGCATGGAGCTAATGCTTTTTATACGGGATGGATTGCAAGAGATATTGAGCGGGCTGTTCAAAAGAATGCTCATCCGGGTGATTTGACGATTAAGGACTTATCTAGCTACAAAGCAAAAGAGCGTCCAATTTTATGTCATACCTATCGGATCTGGAATATTTGTGGCATGCCTCCCCCTTCATCAGGTACTTTGGCTATTTTACAAATGTTGGGCATCTTAGAATCCTTTCCGATGACTGACTATCCTGCGAATACGTGGCAAGGCATTCATTTATTTTCCGAGGCGGGGCGCCTAGCCTTTGCGGATCGTGATGAATATATTGCTGATCCAGACTTTGTTGTGCCACCTATCAAAGGGATGTTGGATTCTACGTATATTCAAAAAAGAAGAGATCAAATCAACTGGAATAAATCCTTACAAAAGGCTTTGCCAGGACAACCTGAAGGTACTTTAGCCCAGTATTCTTCGGATAGTTTGTCAGAGGCAGCGGGCACAAGCCATATTTCTGTTATTGACTCTTGGGGGAATGCAGTTTCACTCACGAATACGATTGAAGCACAATTTGGCTCTCGGATTATGGTTGATGGTTTTTTACTCAATAATCAACTCACTGATTTTTCATTAACACCAATGGTAGACGGAAAGTTGGTAGCGAATCGTGTGGAACCTAATAAACGCCCAAGAAGTTCTATGGCACCACTTTTAGTATTTGATCAGTATGGAAATTTAGTCATGAATGTTGGATCGGCTGGTGGGAGTGGCATTATTAATTACCTAGCGAAAACTCTAGTTGCAGTGATGGATTGGAATATGAATATTCAAGATGCAATTAGCTTGCCTAATTTTGGAAGTAGGAACAAAGAGACTGAGCTTGAACAAATGGGATCCTGGGATTCTGTCGTTGGTTCGCTAAAAGAAAAGTCCCATATGATTAAGTATTTTGATGCGCCAAGTGGTTTACATGGGCTCTACATCATAAACGGGGGACAAAGGTATTTATTAAACTAGTTTTTTCGACGAACTTTTTTAATATAGGTAATACCAATGTCCCAAATAGAT
>NZ_FWXJ01000020.1 GCF_900176405.1 Polynucleobacter kasalickyi
TGGCTACTTTGACTTGGAGGTCGAGAAGCTAAGATACTAAATCATCCTTAGCCTCCTTTCATTTTTCAAAGTTGCACTTCGTATTAGAATTCACCATTCACTTTTAAATAAAAAAATCCCATGAGACAATTAAATTCAACTGCTTTAAATCAATTGGTACAAACTATTTTTATGGCTGCTGGCGCAACAAATACAGATGCAGCCCAAATTGCAGATATTTTGGTGGCGAACCATCTTGCTGGCCATGATTCACACGGTATATTACGTATCCCAGAATATTTGCAAAGCATTAAGGATGGCGAAATTAATCCGTTGGCCAGTCCTGAAGTTATTCAAGACACACCTACTAGTGCAGTTGTAAAAGGAAATTGGTCTTTTGGCCAAGTGGTCGGGAATTTTGCAACCGATATTGCGATTGAAAAAGCCTTAGAAGTTGGTGTGTGTGCCGTATCGGTTGTACAAGCTTCACATACCGGCCGACTGGCTGTCTTTACGGAACGAGCTGCAGCAAAGGGCGTGGTAATGTTCATGACGATTGGTACGGTTGATCGCCCAATGACCGCTCCTTACGGTGGTGCGGCTCCCCTCTTAGGTACCAATCCAATAGCCATCACTTTGCCGAATCAAGACGGGCCACATGTGACCTTAGACTTTGCAACTTCAGCTATCGCTGCAGGAAAAATTAAAGTGGCTAAGGCCAAACATGAAGCCTTACCACCCAATTGTTTGGTTGATAAAAATGGTAATCCTAGTACCGATCCGAATGATTTTTTCGATGGCGGTTTTATGCTACCGTTTGGTGGCCATAAGGGATATGCGTTAGCTGTCATGGCTGAGTTGATGAGTGGGCCATTGGTCGGTTCTGAAAATTTTCCAGCAGTAACACAGCGTAGCGGTATTTTTATCTTTGCCCTCAAGGCTTCCTTGTTTCAACCCATGGAACAATATAATCAAGCCTTGCAAAAATCCATTAATAAATTCAAAGCAATCCCGCCAGCAAAAGGCTTTGACGAGGTTTTACTGCCTGGCGAACCAGAAGCAAAGACCTTTCAAAAAAGGATTCAAGAGGGTATCCAGATCCCACAAGATACTTGGGATGCAGTTAAAAAAGCCGCCATGACAGTTGGAGTGGACATTGATGCAATTACACCGGCATAAGGCTCAAGCCTGGTGTTTGCCATCAACTTTTATTCAGGCACACACCAGTCAATGAATCTCCTCATTATCAAAAAGCAAAACGACTTGAACCTCCATCAACCGGGATGACAGTTCCAGTGACATAACTGGATAGTGGTGAGCTGAAAAATAAAGCGACTGAGGCAATTTCTTCAGTAGTACCAAACCTGCCAATTGGAATCTCTTGACGAGAGTACTCTAATTCGCTTTCTAAGGTTGGATAACGTTTTTGAATTTGCTCTGTCCGAATGCGACCAGGTTGCAGGCAATTGATGGTAATACCATAGGGAGCAACCTCACGGGAAAGTGCTTTTGCCCAAACATGAACTGCGGCTTTAGCCGTGAAGGCGGCATTTAACATCCTGGGTTCAGAGGTTCCCGTAAAAGTAACAATCCTCCCCCAATTTCTCTCTTGCATTTTAGGCACTAAAGCATGCGTTAATTCTCTAATGCGAAAAAAATTAAGGGTCATTCCCTCTAACCATTGTTCATGAGTCGCATCAAATGGAATCGGCCGACTACCACCAGCAGCATTAATTAGAATATCTACATGGCCTAATCTGCCAAGCGCTTCCAGCGCAACTCTTTCTGAATCACCTTCAACGGAGAAATCGGCACACAGTGGGATTATTTCTCCGCCATTTTTACGATCAACCTCTTTGGATAGAGCCTCAACGAGCTCATTACGCCTGGCAACGCCAACAACTGTTACACCTTCCTCGGCAAGCATTTTGGCAGTGGTTCGACCAATACCTTGACTTGCACCTGTTACTAAAGCTGTTTTACCTTTAAGTCCCCAATCCATCCTATTTCCTTCATTAATTTTTATTTGTTCAATACTTAATGCTACCATTTTCGAATAAATAATCATCACGGGAGATAAAGTTGCGCATCCTAAATCATCATCTTAGAACCCTAATATTGCGTCTTTTAATAGGAAGTCATATGGTGCTGTTTGCCAATGTAGGGACCACTCAAACAAAGTTTCCAAATCGATCCATTACGATTGTTGTTCCTACACCACCTGGTGGCGGCACAGATTCTTTTGCTCGGTATATTGCGCAGGGGTTAACGGCAAAATTTGGTCAAGCGGTAATCGTTGAAAATAAAGCTGGAGGGAATGGGAGTATCGCCGCTGAATATGTTGCTAGAGCAGCTCCTGATGGTTATACGATTTTACTTGGCTATACGGCAACGCATGGCATTAGCCCAGCACTCTTAAAACAAAAATATGACCCCATCAAAGATTTTGAACCTATTGGTATGATTGCTATTTCTCCAACACTGTTAGTTGTGAATAATGCTATTCCGGCTAAAAATACGAAGGAGCTAATAGCGTATATACAATCGAAGCCCAATATGATTAGCTATGCCTCAGCTGGAAATGGTTCTGCACCCCATTTTGCGGGAGAGTTATTTAAATTAGCGACGGGTACCGATGTACTGCATATTCCTTATAAGGGGGCTGCGCCAGCGGTAATGGATACGATTTCCGGAACGACCCAACTCATGTTCCCAAGCGTATATACCGCCTATCCTCAAGTAAGCGCCGGGAAGTTAAGGGCTTTAGGGATTGCTGGTGAGAAACGATCCAAAGTAATGCCGCAGGTTCCGACTCTGGCAGAACAGGGTTTGTTAGAGGTGAGTGTCGAGCAATGGTACGCACTCTTTGCCCCAGCAAAAACTCCACAAGCGGTAATTAGAATGTTAAATGAAGAAATGAATCTGATCTTAAAAGATCCAGCAGTTGAAAAGAAAATTGAAGATCAAGGTGCTGAGGTTGAAACGGGGACTCCAGAGCAATTAAAACTTTTTGTCGCTAAAGAAGCCGAGCGCTGGAAAAATGTCATTGCGAAAACGAAGATTACGGCGAATTAATCAGTTACCGAGGTACTTTAATTGAGTGGTGAACTCATCAGAAAATTTAAGGTTCTAAATGCTGAATTACAGGAGGATTGGATCCATCCTGTAATTCTGTTTCGATAATGACTTTTACGCAAACAAACGAATTAAGGTTTGGATATTAGCCATCTTCTCTAAACTCCAAATAGACTTAATTGCACTATTCGCTTTTTCTTTACCCATTACTTGGCTAGCATTGCCTAAAAACTTAGCTTCTAAATTTTGATCTGATATCGGATTAGCTACAGTACCGGTTGCATGCTCAATACCGGATTCAAAAGTCTTGCCTGATTTTGTCCTTACTATAGCTGATGCCTGATCAAGTCGATAACTTGATGATGCCGTTACTTTAACTAGTTTCCGGAGGGCTTGTACTTTGGGTTGTTGGGCTTTTTCATTCGTAAATTGTGAAATACCACCGGCTTGGTCGATATAAGAAGCGGCAGCGGCGTGATTCGCGCTAAATTTTGACATGAGGCCTGAACCAGGGGCGTCAACCCCAGTAATACGTATCACATCAGGGTGCACAATGATTTCTAATGATTCGATCTCCTCTGGAGCGACCTTATGGTCAATCGACGCTTTGATTGAAGCATCGATTAAGGGATGTAAGACCACGCCACAGGCATAAGGTTTATATCCATTGCCATTAATCAATTTTGGGGTATTAAAATTAGAGGCAATCATTGGAAGATCCTGAGTCTTACTATAAATGCGTGTAAAACCAAGATTCCCTTCCAATATTTCAGGAGAACTCGTAAAGCCATTCCTCGCCAATAGAGATGCTAAAACGCCATGGTAAGCCGACTTACCAGCATGGAAAGATTTACAATCGCTACCGCGGTTTTGTTGCATTCCTGCGGCCTGAGTACAGCCAATGCCAAGTGCATTGACGGTTTGACTGGCCGTTAATTTACGCAACCTAGCCGAACCTCCAGTTGCAGCAATGGTTCCTAAAGTGCCCGTTAAATGCCAACCTCCTCGATGGTGTCCAGGCATTCCCTGTCCAACCCGAATACCGGCCTCAAAGGCGGCGACTAAAGCCGTCATCATTTCTTTGCCAGAGGATTTTTCAGACTCGCCAATGGCAAGCAGTGCCGGCATTGTCGCAGTACTCGTGTGAAGAATCACACCACCTAAATGCGTGTCATCAAAGTCTAGTACGTGACCCATTTGACCATTGGCTAGAGGCGCATCTAGCATACTTAATTTAAGACCTTTTTGTCCCAATACAGTAACTGTTGGTAAAGAGCCGATTTCTTTTAAGGATTTAATCAAAATTTGTGGTGTTGGATGTTGACTACCGGCCATTGCACAACCCATCCAATCTAATATCGCACGCTTTGCTTCATGTGTAGAGTCTGCGGGTAGATCCTCATAATTTAAATCAGCAATATGTTTTGAGAGTGCTTGCGTAATACCAAGTCCTGTATTCCCTGCGCCATATGACTCACCAGATGTAGTGGTCGACCCGGTCGACTGAGCAAGTGCCGGTTGACTCGCAAAATACCCAGCGCCTAATAAAAGGCCCGCACCTAAAACATCACGTCGTTTTACTTCCATCACTTGTCTCCTTGTCGTTGGATTTGTTTTTTCTTATTCTAACCTAGGGAGTTATGTTGCTACGAAGTCTGCTGTGATTTAGCTACCATTACAAACGCAGTACGACTCAACAAGCTTTTCAAAGAGGTGATATAAATACAATTCAAACAATTTCTTCTGAAATAAGTAGTTTTTCACCCTCTTCAACAATAAAAAATATGAGTTATCAACTGGTCTGGTTTAAAAGAGACTTAAGAAGCCAAGATCACCTAGCTTTATCAGAGGCTTCTAGACAAGGACCGGTGCGATGTATTTATATCGTAGAACCACAACTCTGGCAACAACCTGATGTTGCGCTCCAACATTTTGAATTCATCAAAGAGTCATTAGAAGATTTAAATGTTGTACTAGGTCAATATGGCGGTTGTATAGAGGTTCATTACGGTGAAGTAATCGAAGTCTTTTCTAAAATTATTCAGGAAGCACCGTTTTTGCAGCTGCATTCTCACCAAGAGACTGGGAATAGATTTACTTATCTCAGGGATCAAAAAGTTGCAATTTGGTGTAAGCAGCATCAAATCACCTGGCATGAATATCAGCAGTTCGGCGTAATACGTGGCCTGAAAAACAGAAACCAATGGGATCTCGCTTGGGAAAAGTTGATGAGCTCGCCTATTCAAACCATCGGGCAAATGCATTTTTGGAAAACTAGTTCGAAGATCCCGTTAAGCATGCCAGCTCCAAAAAAATTATTGCATAATCCACCACAACGACTGCGCGGTGGCAGGCGCTTAGCAATCGCTACCTTAAATAGTTTTTTAAATGCCCGTAGTATTGGCTATCGGGGAGGAATCTCCTCTCCATTGTTGGCGCCTGATGCATGCTCTCGGATTTCCCCTTATCTTGCTTTTGGTTGTATTAGTATGCGGGAGGTAATACAACAAACTCGCTTAGTCCTTGCACAATTACCACCCCAAGCAGTTCGGCACCGCGCCGGATTAACCGCATTTATTAGTCGCTTACATTGGCATTGCCATTTCATACAAAAACTAGAAAGTGAACCAGAAATAGAGTGGATGAACATGCATCGCGTATACGATGGTCTGCGAGAAAATAACTTTAATGAAGAGTTGTTTGAGGATTTAAAAAATGCTAGAACAGGTTGGCCGATGGTGGATGCTTGCGTAACGATGCTCGGACAAACTGGCTGGTTAAATTTTCGGATGCGGGCGATGTTAGTTTCGGTCGCCGCTTATCCACTTTGGTTACATTGGCGCCCAGTAGGGGAATGGTTAGCGACACAGTTCCTTGACTATGAACCTGGTATTCACTGGAGTCAGCTGCAAATGCAATCCGGAACTACGGGGATCAATACGACGAGAGTTTACAATCCTATTAAGCAAGCGCAAGATCATGACCCGAAGGGCTATTTCGTCAGAAAATGGTTACCAACAATGCGTAAAGTACCTGACTCGTGGTTACTAGAACCTTGGTTGATGACGCAGGAGGTGCAAATGAATTCTGGTTTACAACTTGGAGTCGATTTGCCAGTCCCGAAGGTGGACCTTAAGTCAGCGCTCAAAGAGTCAAAAGACCGCTTGCACGCTAGACGAAAAAAGCCGGCAGTAAAAGCTGGTAAAGCGGAAATAGTGAATAAACATGCATCACGTAAAATCCTTGAAAGAAATACTAAAAAAGAATCAAAAAAAGTGAACGCGAATCAATTAGGGTTTGAGTTTTAGAAGGTGGCAGGTTCGTTCGATTGAAGATACAGTCGCATAATGTAATTAACTTAAACAATACAAATTTCGAGATGAGATATTTCAAATATAAATTAATTTTTAACGTTCTTTTAATTATTTTCTTATCAGCTGTTTTACCAGTAAAAGCGGCTTTATTAGATCTGTTGCAAGATGGTCAACACGTTCTATTAATGAGGCATGCCGACGCCCCCGGATATGGCGATCCGGTTGGTTACCAACTTGGGCAATGCTCGACGCAGCGCAACTTGGGCTCGGACGGCAAAAGACAAGCTAAACTCATCGGTGATTGGCTCGTGCAACAAGGTATTAAAGAGCCCAAATTGTTCAGTAGTCCTTGGTGTCGGTGTTTAGATACAGCTACGCTCATGCATCTAGGGCCTTTGATGATTGAACCTGTTTTAGGATCTTTTTTTGATGACATGAGTTTAGAGGTGCAGCAGACAAAGCAACTAGCGACCTTCATTAAAAAATCCTTAGTTGAATATCCAAATAAGCCAATCATTCTCGTCACTCACCATGTCAACATCCAGGCCTTTACTGGAAAAGTGGTCGATGTAGGGGATATGGTTTTAGTCAAGGTGAATAAGAATGGTGAGCATCTCGGTCACACCATTTATAAGAGTCCTCGGTTTTAGTGGCAACTAACGATTATTTTGTGTGTTGTAAGCTAAACTGTTTTTTTAACCTCATGGCAATGGGAGGCTCATCGTGAATATGACGCATTACATGCAGTTACTGGCGGAGAATCAACCTTGGAATTTACTTATTTTCATGGCCATCCCAATTGTTCTGGCAGAGACATTAGCCATCACTGAACTATATATTCTTTATACACGTAAATTTAGTGGCTTTGTTTATCACCTAAATCGATTTGCGGGGACATCAGTAGGGTTATATTTTATTGGCATCATTGCTTATTTGATGATCACAGTAGTCGTGCCAATCACTCAAGCGGGTGAGTGGCGTACCGCGATTGATCTGGTCGCCGTATCGACTTATCTACTAGGCGGCCTCCCTTTAATTTGGATTGCCTTACAAGAGTTCGGATTCGTTAATCAACGACTTCATCAAATGGCTAAACTTAAAATCCATGCCATTTGTGTTGCTTTGTTTTTGATCTTTGGTCATATTGCGATGATTAGTGGTATGTTAGATCCCTCCCTACTTGGCTATCAAGGTAGTAATGATCATGCTGTCCATAACCAGCAAAGCAATCTGAATTCCGAACTTACTAGCAGTGAAGAAGAGCAAATGCACCTAACGCATATGATGCATGCTGGTAATGAGGCATCCACTGATAGCCGAGTTGCGGTTGATTTTCCTGCGCCAATGAAACAACATATCTTAAGTAATATGCGGGACCATTTACTAACCATTTCGAAAATTCACGCTGCCATCGGAACCGGACAACTTGAGAAAGCTGCGCAGTTAGCTGAGGATCAGTTGGGTATGAATGCTTTGAAATTACACGGTGCCACAGAAAATTCACAATATATGCCTCGGGGTATGCAAGAACTTGGGACAAGCATGCATCGTAATGCAAGTAAATTTGCCATTGAAATTCAAAATTCAGCTGTAACTGGTGATTTAAAGCCAGCGTTAGTAGCTCTGAGCAAAACAACCGAAGCTTGCACAGCTTGTCATGCCAGCTACCGGCTCAAGTAAATGAGCATTATGATTAGAGTGAGTAGTAATAAAGCAGTCCATTGATTCAGCGTCACTATGACAGTAGTTTTTTAAAAATTTTACGGAGTAAAAAGATGTTTGCCCAGTTGAAGAAGTTCCTACCTAGTATTTTGTGTACCCTATTCGCTACCCATGTTTTGGCACAGGGATTAGATACTATTATTGATGCCCAGCAAATGCAAAAAGCCATTGAGCGAGGTGCAATTATTTGGGATGTACGAGATGAAAAAAGTTATTTAGAGGGACACATTCCCGGCGCGATGAATTTAGGGGATGCTGGCGTTGTTTTACGAGACATGAATAAAGAAGACTATCTTCCAACTGAACAAATTAAAAAGATCTTTGATGCCGCCGGTTTAGATATTCATCGTGAAGTAATGGTGTACGGTACTCGCGGCAATCCATACTCCTATTTTGCTTTACATACGATTAATTACTTTGGTGGTAATCAAGCCAAAATCTATCATGATGGGATTGACGGTTGGAAAACTGCAGGCTTGCCAACCACAAAAGAGCGTACTAAGTTGGCTCCAGTATCTGTGGCGCTAGTTGAGCAAACGCAGTTGATGGTATCTAATGAGGAAATGTTAAACCTTTATAACAAAGGTAATTTACAAATTGTAGATGCACGCACTCCTGATGAATATGCTGGTAAAGATGTTCGAGCAATCCGAGGTGGCCATATTCCAAATGCGATCAATATTCCGTTTGAGGAAAATTGGCAAGATCCTACGACCGCTATAAAGTTAAGTAAAAAACAAGTTGCAGAAAATTCCGGGATGTCACTCAAGAATACTTTGGATTTGAAAAAGCTTTACGCCAAGTTGGATCCTAATAAAGAAACCGTCGTGTATTGTCAAAGTGGTGTTAGAGCTTCAGAAACTACCACTATTTTAAAAAATCTGGGCTTTAAAAATGTAAAGGTTTATGACTCCTCTTGGCTTGGCTGGGGAAATAATTTAAATGCTCCAGCGGAACAGGAAACATTCTTAAATGTTGGTGCACTGAATGCCAAAATTACTGCCATGCAGGCAAAAATTAATCAATTAGAAGATGCATTGAAGGCCAAGAGTAATTAAGAAATAGTTATTATTGAATGGAGCAAGCACTACGGTTGCTCTATTCAAGTTTAGTTCCGTAAATGATAGCCCGTCTTGAAAATAGCAAAAACAGTACCAAGTGCACATAGTAAAAAGAATATGGCCATCCCGACGCTGAGCGTCATACTAACGTCGCCAACATCATAAAAGCTCCATCGAAAGCCACTAATTAAATAAACGACCGGATTAAAGAGAGCCACCTGTTGCCAAAAGCTTGGCAACACCGAAAGAGAATAAAAACTACCACCTAAAAAAGTTAAGGGGGTAATGATGAGGAGTGGCACTACTTGTAGTTTTTCAAATCCATCGGCCCAAATACCAATAATAAAACCTACCAAACTAAACGTAATGGAAGTTAGTACCAAGAAAAACAACATCCAAACTGGATGATGAATATGCAATGGTACGAAGAAACTAGCAGTTAGTAGGATGATTGAGCCAAGGATGATGGATTTACTTGCTGCAGAACCAACGTAACCTAGAATAATTTCTAGTGGTGAAATGGGTGCCGATAGTAGTTCGTAAATCGTACCAGTAAATTTCGGAAAATAAATTCCAAACGATGCATTCGAAATACTTTGCGTTAACAAGGACAGCATGATCAGCCCAGGTACGATAAACGCACCATAGGTCACACCATCAATCTGTGGCATTCTTGAACCAATGGCCGAGCCAAACACAATGAAGTACAAAGAGGTTGAAATCACCGGGGAAATGATACTTTGCATCAAGGTACGTTTGGTGCGCGCCATTTCAAATTGATAGATGGCCATAATTGCATGAATATTGATCATCAGACAGTTAACTCCTTTTCGTTGACTAAACTGACAAAAATATCTTCCAGTGAACTTTGACTCGTATGAAGATCTTTGAACGTAATATTTTCAGAGGCTAAAATTTCTAGAATCTTGGCAATACCAATATTTTTACTCTGACTATCGTAGGTATAGGTAATGAGTAAACCATCCCCTGATAGTGATACACCATCCAAAAGTAGAGACTGTGGTAATTGAGAAATTGGCTGATGAAGTTGTAAGGTTAATTGTTTTTTTCCTAACTGTTGCATTAACTCAACCTTGGGTTCAACCAGAATTAATTTGCCTTGGCGTATCACGCCAATGCGATCCGCCATTTCTTCCGCTTCTTCAATGTAGTGGGTGGTCAGAATGATGGTGACGCCCGTCTTCTGTAAACCACGTACTAATTCCCACATGTCTTTACGCAGACTAACGTCCACTCCAGCGGTCGGCTCATCTAAAAAGAGTATCTTAGGCTCATGGGAAAGTGCTTTGGCAATCATGACGCGTCGTTTCATGCCACCCGACAAGGTCATTATTTTGTTGTTGCGTTTTTCCCAAAGGGATAATTGCTTAAGAATTTGCTCAATATAAGCAGGGTTTTTGGGTTTACCAAATAAGCCTCTGCTAAATGTTACGGTATTCCACACGGTTTCAAAACTATCGGTGGAAAGTTCTTGTGGAACTAAGCCTACTTCAGATCTTGCTTCACGATATTCATGGACATTATCTTTGCCGAAGACTTTTACGACACCTGAACTCGCTTTAACAATCCCGCAAATAATATTGATGAGGGTTGTTTTACCAGCACCATTTTGACCCAAGAGGGCAAAAATTTCTCCAGTATGAATATCCAATGAAATATCTTTTAGAGCGGCAAAGCCTGATTGATATGTTTTATTAATGCCAGAGATGGAAAGAACAGTTTTCATGGTTTGAATGTAACACAAAGGGGGTTTTTTCACAGTCTGAAACACAGGTAAAACAGTGAATAAATATCAAAACTTCCTACTCGGCGGATAACAACAAGAGATCCTTGGCTGAGAAAGATTTAGAACACCTAAAAAACCATTCGTAAAAAAATTAAAGATTTTATAGTGAACTTTAAAAGATGGATTATTTGTCGAATTTTTTCTGTTAAAAATAGTGATGCTAACGGCCATCATTTTCTGGATTCTCTTCACTTAGATGCAGATTCAGTGAGAGATGCCATCTATACTCAAAAGCCTAGTATTCGCCATCCCTTAACGATAAATATATTGTAGAATTAAACGATGTTAAAAATCACCAGTAACCTAAAGCGCCTTGTTGTTTATTGGGTGGCTATTGTTTCAATAGCTGCAGGCACTTTTGCGCCGGTTATTTCTCAGGCAATTTCGAAAGATTCAGCGAGTCATTTTCAAACGATGGAGATTTGTACCTCGTCAGGAATGCAGGCAATTCATCTTAATCAGGATGACTCAAGCCCGTCTACTAGTATTGAGTCCCCTTGCCCTTATTGTTTAGCGCATACTTACTTTGTGCCATCCATTAATCAGTTACTAAGTTTCTCTGCCCCCTTGACGGTTACAACTTATCCGCCGTTATTTTATCAAGCTTCCTCCCCTCTATTCGCTTGGGTTAAACTCCCCTCACAAGCCCCACCTCTTTAATTAATTACTGTTTTTATCGCGGTCAAATGTTTGACTCGCTATGTTCATTAATTATTAAAGAAGGTTGATATGAAAAATTTATTCTCTGTATTAGGGATGACTACATTTGCATTTGTCATGGGTGTTTTGTTCATTACTACTACGCAGGCTCATGTTGTACTCGAAACTCCACTAGTATTTACGGGTGCCTATTTCAAAGCAGTATTTAAAGTAAGCCATGGCTGTGACGGCTCTCCTACTAAGCAAGTAATGATTGAAATTCCAGAAGGTTTTAGAGGTGCAAAACCAATGGTAAAGCCCAATTGGGAGATTCAATCGCAAAAAGATAAATTACAAAAGCCATACACTAGTCACGGTAAAACCATTTCAGAGGATGTTGCTAAGATTGTGTGGCGTAATGGGAACTTACCATCCGAATTTTATGATGAGTTTGTGATTGTAGGTCAAGCACCAATGACTGTTGGTCAATACTATTGGAAGGTCACCCAAATTTGTGAGTCTGGAAAATTAGAGTGGAGCGAAGTACCGGCAGAAGGTAAAACCCTCAAAGACTTTAAAAATCCAGCCGCCTTACTAAAGGTTATCGCAGATCCAGATGATCATTCTCAACATCAACATTGAGCCGGACATGAAGAACATGCATTACTATTTAATCGCCGCGATGTGTTTCATGGTGATTGGCGTTCATGCTGAGCATCTTTCTGAGTTAGAGTCGATTTCTATTTCGGGATCGATTGATCGAAATTTACTTCCACAGTTTAGCGCCTCAAGCATTACCCTTGAAGAACAGACGATGAACGATACAGTCAATATCGTTGATACACCTGACGCTTTGAAATACGTCCCAAGTCTAATGATTCGCAAACGAGACTCAGCTGATTATGGCGGCGCTTCGGTCGCAACGCGTATTTGGGGAATCAGTTACAGTGCAAAAAGTATTGTGAATGTGGATGGAGTGCCAATTAGCAATCAACTCTATAACGATAATAACTATGGTCCGCCAAGATGGTTTATGGTTTCGCCTGAGGAAATTCAGCGGATTGAAGTGATGTATGGGCCCTATTCAGCAGCCTACTCTGGGAATTCAATGGGCGCTGTAATTGATATCACTAGTAAAATGCCCGACCAATTTATGGCCGTAGTGAATGCCACCGGAAGTCTTCAAACATTTAATAAGTTGGGCACAAATGACAATTACTTGTCTGGATCAATTGCTACATTAATTGGTGATCATTCAGACGATACCTCTTGGCGCTTCTCTGTAAATCACTCTGATGCAAATACCCAACCGAGAGCATTTGTTACTGGGACCTCTCCCGTTACACCGTATTCCTATAGTAAAAAAGATGGTACGAATGGGGGGTATTATCTTGGCTCCTCTAACTTATTGCATGGTGTGTCAGATGATGCAAATTTCAAATTGAAATATGAGATGAGCCCTAGCCTGTCTATAACGTTGCATACTGGCGTCTGGACTGGAACCACCGATAGTAAAGTGCAAAGTTATTTACTGGGGAGCCCGAATGGGAGTTACTGTTTGAGCAATGCGCCATGTACCACCTTTGCTTCTGGAGTGTATAGCTTAAGTCAACAACACTTTATGAATAGTGTCACCTTAAGCGGTAAAAACTTTTCAAAGTTTGAATGGGAAGCGGTCCTATCTAACGTCTACTACGATAAAAATTTGCAAAGAACTGCAGGTTATTTAAATCAAGACGGCAGCATAGTAAATAATGTGGCTGGTAAAAATGGGACCCTCTCAGACTATAACGGCACCGGTTGGACGAATGCTGATTGGCGAGGCAATTACAAACTAGATACTGGCTTGGGTAAACACACGATTAGTTTTGGAGCCCACTATGATTACAATCGCTTAAATAATACCCAGTACTCAGTTGCTGATTGGTTGAATGCGCAAACTGGTAATGTTGCAGCTGTCGGTCAAGGCGTCACTCAAACTGCCGCCTTATGGGCTCAAGATACTTTTTATATCAACGATGTCTTAAGACTCACTTCAGGCCTTCGCTATGAATCTTGGAAAACCTTTGATGGTTATTTATTAAATTCTTCAGCCACGGGCTCCATCGCGCAAGGCATGAGTCAAGTAGCTACTCAGTATGACCATTTTTCACCAAAGTTATCACTCAGCTATGATGCGCCAAATGATTGGATGAGCTCGGTCTCCGTGGCTAATGCAATGCGGTTTCCAACCGCCGGTGAACTTTATAATGTGGTGAGTTCAACCACAACTGCTTCAGCAACTGGACAAGCAACAAAATATTTTGCGCCAGACCCTTCAAAGATTCGACCAGAAAATGTTTGGTCTGCTGAGTGGAGTGTCGAGAAAAAGTTATCTAATGGCTTTTTCAAAACTGCATTATTCACGGAGCAAGTGGAAGATGCACTTATTTCCCAATATGGATATCCTGATACGAATAACCCAAGCTACTTTTACTCTTATTGGCAAAATGTGAAAAAAGTTCGTAGTTATGGAGTGGAGCTATCTGGTCAAATGAGAGATCTTTATTTAAAAGGATTTGATCTTGGAGGTAGTGTTACTGCAGTTGATTCCACCATCGTTGAAAGTGATGGACTCGACTCCCGTAAGCAAGGGATCGTTGGCAATCCGACGCCAGGTGTTTCACCTCTTCGTATTACTGGCGTTGCTACGTATCGACCAAATGAAAAGTGGGCTTTCACTTGGGGCGGAAGATATCAACGACAATTTGCATCATCGATTGATAATAATGATGTGAATGCCAATACTTACTTGGGCTTTTCAGGGTATTTCGTGATGGATGTCAAAGCGCGTTATCAAATTGATCAACACTGGCGTGCTAGTTTTGGTATTGATAATCTGGCGAATCGCGACTACTTTATGTATCATCCTTTTCCACAACGTACCTTCGTGGCGAATCTAAGATATTCCTATAACTAATTGAATTCAATCTCCTCTAAAGTGATTAAAACCATATTACTTTAGGGGAAGTATCTGACTGCAGGGAATTTATTTCCAACCTTGTAGCCATTTCGTATCGTCTTGCAAATCTCGCCAAGAAATTTGTAATATCTTCTTCGAGTAAACTGCTTCGATTTCAATGAGATCGATGATGTTACTGTCATCCTCCGGTTGAATAACCTTTGTCACAATAAAGTGCTTATTCTTAGCAAGAGGCTGCACAGCGGTCCATTTGGTTAATAGTAATTTTTTGGGGCTCAGACGATTCATAAGACTTTCGGTATTTTTTATTTTTTTCTAGGTTAACTGAAGAAATGAAATGCCATGCTACTATAAATTTAGGTGATGATGCGTTGGATCTTTAAAACTTTCAAGTGGCGGAGACTATGTTTAGAAAGCTTCTCGGACTCCCAAAAACAGTATGGTTTATCGGACTGATTAGTCTGGTGAATGACACAGCGAGCGAACTACTGTATCCACTGATTCCTCTTTATTTAACCACGGTATTAATGGCGGGACCTAGAGTGCTGGGTCTGATTGAGGGGGTTGCTGAGGCTACTGCCAGCATTTTTAAGTTAATTTCAGGTGTGGTTGTTGATAAGACGAAGAAGACAAAAGTATGGATTGTCCTAGGTTATTTTTTAGCCGGCTTTGGTAGGCCATTAATTGCTTTTGTAAGCTCTTGGGGGTGGATCTTGATGATTCGCTTTACCGATCGAATGGGCAAGGGTTTGCGCAGTTCTCCGCGAGATGCATTGTTAGCACAAAGTGTTTCAGCAGCCGATCGAGGCCTTACATTTGGCTTACATCGTTCATTAGATAATGCTGGTGCTGTGATTGGGCCCATTCTGGCAAGTATCTTACTAGCCAATCATGTGCCACTCAGGGAGATCTTCCTGTGGGCGCTACTGCCAGCTGTCATCGTGATGACCCTCATGTTTTTTTTAGAAGAACCTAAAAATCTACCTAGTGCCGTGCCAGATCAATTTCATTGGACATTACAAGGCATGCCCCAAAAATTTAAATACTATCTGCTTGCCGTTGGCTTTCTTGCCCTTGGCAATTCTTCGGATATGTTTTTACTACTGAGGCTAAGAGATTTAGGTGTATCGATGGTAGAAATTCCCTTGATTTGGGCGGGAGTATCCTTTATTACGTCATTCTTTGGTATGCCTTTATCTGCGCTTTCGGATCGATACGGTAGAGCACCATTTATTTTAAGTGCATGGATTGCATTCGTACTCTTTTATTTGGGGTTAAGTTTTTCACATTTATCCCTTTATACAGTCATCGGGTTATTTGGGTTGTACGGTTTTTTTAAAGCAGCGACAGAAGGTGTTGAGAAGGCTCTTGTCGCTGATTTAGCGCCAGAGGGGCTAGTAGGCACAGCATTTGGCTGGTTTAACTTAATTTCAGGATTGATGATATTGCCATCATCAATCATCTTCGGATGGCTATATGAACGATTTGGCACGCAATATGCCTTTATCTACTCAGCGAGCTGTGCAATGATCGCTGTGATAATTTTATTGTTTGCAGTATTTCCACGTAGAGGAAATCAGATAGAACCACTCGTTGAATCCCCGCAAGGATTCAACGAGCTTATTTAACGACTAATACAGGCTGTTTTGCCTTGTGAGTAATACGATGTGCGACAGAGCCCAACAGGATATCTGACAACTCTGATCTACCTTTTGAGCCAATCACGATTAAGCCAACTTTTTCTTTATCAGCAATCGACAAGATGGTCTCCGAAATATTGCCAATTTCAATAATAAAACTGTGCGTGATATCTGATTTTGCTAGAAGCTTTTGTGCAGGTTTCATTTCTTTTTGACTATTTTCAATCAAGAAATTTTTAATGTCTTCATAGGTAACAAATTGATTGATGTAGTTAAAACTTGAATCGTCATGTACATTGATGACCACAATGGAAGACTTAGCTGTTAAACCTTTGGCTAAATTAATTGCATACTTTAGGGCTTTCAATGAATTCTGTGAACCATCGACGGGGACTAATATTTTCATAAAACACCTCCTTAGTGAACCCCATTTAAGCACCTTAAAAAATAAGTGTCAAATTTAAAAATGTTTGATTAAATTCCTCAACTTTAGCGGTGTTGATTATTTGCCTTGAAAAAAGTGGTAATACCTCTAATGAAATGAATGGTCAGCAATTCATTTCATCAATCAACAACAATCACCATCAATTAATCATTGGTTATATGGCGTTCCTGAATAATCTTAGCCCATGTTTGGGTATCTTTTGCGATGTATTTTTTCAAATCATCCCGAGATCCTGGTAGTGGATAAAGGCCATGTTCTTTAAGCGCCGAAATGATTTCTTTATCGTTAAGTACTTTCACTAATTCTTTATTCCAACCATCAAGCATCGACTCAGATAATTTTGATGATGCTACAAAGGCATACCAGTTACTGGAATCAAACCCTGGAAAACCTGATTCTGCAATCGTTGGTACATTCGGCAAAGCTTCTATACGCTTTGAACTGGTAATAGCGATTGGACGTAGTTTGCCACTTTTAATATGCGGCATTGCTGAAGAAATGGTCGAGTAATAACAATTGACTCTGCCACCTAAAACGTCAATCATTGCGGGGTTACCGCCTTTGTACGGGACATGCGTTACTTCTATTTTTGCTAGAGAATTGAAAAGTTCCCCTTGTAAATGCGAAGCGGAACCATTGCCAGTCGAAGCAAAGGTAAGTTTTCCCGGATCTTTTTTTGCCAATTCAACAAATTCTTTTAAGGACTTGATGCCAGATTCGGAGGGAACAACCAGTACGTTAGGAAATGCTACGCCCATTGTCAAAGGAGCTAAATCTTTTACAGGGTCGTACGGTAATTTCATCATCAGAGGAGCGATCGATAACGGCCCAATAGAGCCTAATAAAATCACAGAGCCATCTGTTGGACCTGTAGCAACAGTTCCATGGACAATATTTCCGCCTGCCCCAGCTCGGTTTTCAACAATGACAGATTGACCAATATTCTCACCCAGTTTTTTAGCGATAATTCTAGCCGCTGTATCAGTGCCACCACCGGCCGCAAAGCCTACGTACATCGTAACCGTTTTCTTTGGTGGAAATTCTTGCGCATGCGATGATAAGACTAAAAACCCAGCTACTAGCAAAGAAAGCTTACATACAAAAAGGCGTTGGCGCAGTAAAAATCCCATGAATTTATCCTAAATATCGTTAATTGAACATCATTGTGTGCAATTTTAGCTTGTTTATATTTTTGTTTTCTTGGTTCGAGATCTAATATTTAAAATTTCAACTGCGAAAGAAAAGGCCATGCCAAAGTAAATATACCCTTTCGGAATGTGGAAGCTAAGTCCTTCTGCAACTAAGACGATGCCAACTACGGATAAAAATGATAAGGCTAAGACTTTAATCGATGGATGATTGTTAACAAATTCACCGATAGGTTTGGCGGCAAATAACATAATCACAATGGAGGCAATGACCGCCGCAATCATAATCAGTATTTCATCGACTAACCCAACCGCTGTGATTACACTATCGAGAGAAAATACGATATCTAAAATACCGATTTGAATGACGGAGCCCCAAAAGAGTTTCTTGGTTGATTTTTTGAGCTGCTCAGAATTAACCTCAGAAATAGCTTCAGCTTCTTGGGCTGTTTCAGCGGCCTCAACTTCAAGATAAATCTCTTTCGACGATTTCCAAAGTAAAAATATTCCCCCTAATAGTAAGATCAAGTCTCTACCACTAATCTCTTGATCAACAATATTAAATAAGGGAGCCGTTAGACCCATTACCCAAGAGAGACTGAGTAATAATAAAACCCGAGTAATTAAAGCAAAAAGTAAGCCGAAGCGCCGAACCTGGTTACGGATTTCTAGAGGCAAACGATTCGCAATGATGCTAATAAAAATAATATTATCAATGCCAAGAACTATTTCAAGAATAGCTAAGGTAAAAAAAGCGATGATAGTTTGAGTGTCAAAAAGAAATTCCAACTCAGCCTCCATGAAAGATATATAAAGTATCAATATTGCATAAGATGGAGTTCACTCGATGAAAAGTAACCCTATTTTTTTCAAGGATTATTAGGTCAGAAAGTGCCAAAACTCATCCGAAATTGAATTCAACGCACTTCAAGTAGTTCCTAACTGTAAGAGTTTTTCATATATCATCTAAGTCAACTTTGACAAAAAAGATTCATCTCAAGATTGCCTTTGGAGATAGTCTTTTTCACTACTTTAGAAGGTTTTGTTTGAAATCTGATACAAAAGGGATGTTTGTTGGCTTTATTGGTATTTTTATATTTAGCCTTACCTTACCCGCTACTAAAATTGCTATTTTTGATTTAGACCCATACTTTATTGCTTATGGACGCGCAGTAATTGCTGCATTGGCTGCAGGGATTTACTTGATGGCTTCTAAAGAAAAATGGATTGAAGCTAAATATATACCTAAACTCCTCATTGTTGCTGGAGGTGTAGTGTTTGGATTTCCTATTTTGGCGAATCTTGCAATGGAAAATGGATCTTCTGCGCACGGGGCTATCATTTTAGGATTGCTACCCTTAGCAACTGCTATTTTAGGTGTGTTACGCCATCATGAAAAACCATCGATTGGCTTTTGGATCAGTGCCATTATTGGCTCGAGCTTAGTCGTGATTTTTTCGTTTATTAGTGGGGATGGGAAAGTGGCTCATGAAGATTGGCTGCTTTTAGGAGCGTGTGTATTTGCAAGTATTGGTTATTCGGAAGGTACTGACTTATCCAAGGTAATGCATCCTAAAGTGGTAATTTCCTGGGTACTCGTTCTTTCCCTACCTATTTCCCTGATTTTGTCTTATTACACGTTTGAAGTGAGTTATCTTCACATGTCCTTGAGTTCATGGGCGGCATTTATTTATTTAGCCTTGTTTTCGATGTACATTGGATTTTTCTTTTGGTATGAAGGATTACTTATTGGCGGTGTCGCTAGAGTAAGCCAAGTGCAATTATTGCAACCTTTTTGTACCATGATTGCAGCTAGTCTAATGCTAGGAGACGAACTTACGGTACTGAATGTGATTTTTGCTACACTCGTGGTGTTGTCCGTAATGATCGGCAAAAAAATGTTAATTGCTAAATCAAACTGAAACACAACTAAAAACAAGTTAAAAATCACTGTTGGCTTAAAGAATTGAACCATGACCCCTATGCCTAAAGTTTCTGTATATATCATCGCATTTAATGAAGAGAGAAAAATTGCAGATGCTATTGGTAGCGTAGCTTGGGCAGATGAAATTGTTGTCATTGATTCGAATAGTAAAGATCGGACGGCACAAATTGCAGAAGAGCTTGGCGCGAAAGTGGTTCAAGTGGAGTTTAATGGCTTTGGTCAATTACGTCGTGATGCTGTCAGTGCCTGCTCCCATGAATGGATCTTCAGTTTAGATAGTGATGAAAGATGTACACCGAAAGTTGCTCAGGAAATACAACAAATTATTCAGAATAATCTTGCTGATGTTTGCTACGTACCCCGTCGAAATTTCTTCCTAGGTAAAAAGATAGAGCATTCTGGTTGGTATCCCAACTATCGACAACCCCAGTTGTTTAAAAAATCCTGCTTAACGTATGACAATAGCCCTGTTCATGAAGGCTATGATATTTCGGCTGGCGCCAAAATAATGCATTTAAAAAACGCTATCTGGCAACTACCTTTTAATGACCTCAGCGAATCTATTGCGAAAATGAATCGCTATTCTAGTTTGGGGTCAGTGAAAAGTCGCCAAAAAGGATCTACTTATGCCAAGGCACTAGGACATGCAAGTTGGGCATTTATGCGCCACTATGTCTTTAAAAAAGGGATTTTGGATGGGTGGGCAGGTTTCTTTATCGCGTTTTCTTACTTTGAGGTAACCCTTTATCGCTATGCAAAAGCGGTAGAACTAGCCAATCAAAATGAGTGGGATGAACAATGGAAAAAAGTCCAAAAGACTGACGTGTAAAAAGCTATGACATCGCGTAAATCGAACTTTATTCTTTACCTCGTCGCCACGACTTTCTTCATGGAAACTTTGGACAGTACGGTCATTGCGACGGCGCTGCCAAAAATGGCGGAAGATTTTGGTGTGGCTGCTGTGGATGTGGGCATTGGCATTACGGCGTATCTTTTGACATTGGCAGCACTGATTCCGATTAGTGGTTGGTTAGCTGATCGATTTGGCACAAGAAATATATTCACCCTTGCCATTATCATTTTCACCGCCTCGTCTGTTTTGTGCGGTTTGAGTGAAAATCTCTGGTTCTTCACCTTATCAAGGGTTTTACAAGGGATGGGTGGAGCACTCATGGTGCCAGTGGGTAGAATTATTGTTTTACGCAATACCAAAACTGAAGACATTATTCGAGCGGTTGGCTTAATCACTTGGCCAGGTTTGATTGGACCGGTAGTCGGTCCGGCGATTGGTGGATTTTTAACTAGCTATGCCACTTGGCATTGGATCTTTTTTATCAATGTGCCGATTGGAATTATTGGTATTTATCTCAGCTGGGTTTTAATTGAGCCTTATAAAGCAGAACAACAAAAACCACTCGACTATTTAGGTTTTATCTATACTGGTACAGCGTTATCGAGCCTTATTTATGCAATTGAATTAAGTAGAAAAATTCAAGAAACCCAAATCCTTTGTATCTTTTTTATCCTTTTGGGACTGACTGCGGGCGTACTGTCCATTCGCCACTTAAAACGTGCTCAAAACCCAATGATTGACTTAAGCTTGTTAAGTATTCCAACCTTTAGAATCACGCTTTGGGTCGGCTTATGGATTCGAACTGCCCTCTCAGCCATTCCCTTTCTAATTCCGTTGTATCTGCAAATTGGATTAGGTATTGATCCCTTTATTGCGGGTCTTTTAGTGTTGAGTGTGTTTATCGGCAACTTAATCATGAAGGCATTCACTACCCCCATGCTAAATCGCTACGGGTTTAAAAAAATAATGACGATTAATGGTTATTTGGTCATTCTCTCTTTTTTGGTTTGCGCATTCATCACTAAAGATACGCCATTCTGGTTGATGGCATTGATTTTGTTCATGAATGGTCTGTTTAGATCCTTGCAATTTACCTCTATCAACACCCTAGCCTTAGCAGATGTGCCAAAGCCACAAATGAGTTCGGCCTCAGCCCTGACCAGCACTGCGATGCAAATTAGTATGGCTTTGGGTATTGCGGTAGGCTCATTAATTCTGACCCTGGCAAGTATCATTAACCAAGGCGATGCTCAAACACCGCTCATTCAAGACTTTCGCTTGTCTTTTGTATTAATTACCCTATTACCAATTTGTAGTTTATGGAACTTACGCTTGCTAAGTAAAGATGCCGGTGATACCCTCAGA
Source organism: Polynucleobacter kasalickyi (assembly GCF_900176405.1). Classification (GTDB taxonomy): domain Bacteria; phylum Pseudomonadota; class Gammaproteobacteria; order Burkholderiales; family Burkholderiaceae; genus Polynucleobacter; species Polynucleobacter kasalickyi. The sequence goes on from NZ_FWXJ01000020.1 coordinate 21,956, forward strand.
AAAGCAAAAAATTAGTTTTTTCGTTGCAGTTATCTTAGAATGATATGTAACGTATAAATAATTAAATAACTATAAAAGCATTCATTGCTTGAGACATATTCAAATGAAAATTCTTTTTATCGGTGTAGGTAAGATGGGGCTCCCCATGTCGTGCCACCTTTTAAACCAGGGGCATGACATTCGCGTATTGGATCCAGACCCTATCAGACTTCAAGAAGCCGCGATCAAAGGCCTTGAAGTTGCTTCCCAAGCCAATGATTCTGTTGAGGATTTTATCTGGGCTGACTATATTTTTTCATCATTGCCCAACGATCATGCTTTTTTAGAGGTTGCGAATCAAGTCGCTCAAAAAGCAGCCAAGAATACTAAGTACATAGATACTAGTACGATTTCTATTTCAGCTTCAGCAAAGGCTGCGGAGATACTTGAGAACGCTGGTGTGCAATATCTTCGAGTGGCTGTCTCTGGTAACAATCATATGGCGGCGGCGGCAAATTTGACGATTCTAGCTTCTGGGCCAAAACCAGTTTACGATGAAGCGCTACCCCTTCTTTCTAGTTGGGGCTCAAGCCAGTTTTACCTTGGCGATAAAGAACAAGCTAGATTAATGAAATTGGTTGTAAACCTCCTGATAGCTCAGACAAGTGCCATGTTAGCTGAAGGTTTAACTTTAGGTCGCTTAGGAAATTTAGACTGGCAAGATATGTGGCAAGTCTTGAGTGCGTCAGCTGTCGGTTCACCTATTTTGAAAGCGAAATCAGCCCAATTGGGATTGCCGTTAGGAGAGCGTGATTTCAGTCCGACCTTTACGGTGCATCAAATGATTAAAGATTTGCAATTGATAACAAGTGCTGGCGATGATTTGGGTGCCTCGTTAGCGCAGACTAAAACGACCCTTGGCTGGATGAACCAAGCAATCGCGCAGGGAGACGGCGGGCTGGATTATGCGGCAATTATTAGAGTATTAGAAAGACAGGTTGGTATTACCGATCTGTCTTAGGAAATTTTATTTAATCGTAAACGGAGAAAGTGTATGGCGCAAAAGATTGGTTGGATTGGCTTAGGTCGCATGGGTGAATCGATGGTTAAACGTCTCACACAAGCAGGATTTGGCGTAGATGTTTGGAATCGCACCAGAAGTAAAGCGGATCCACTAGCAGCTTATGGTTGTAATGTGGTTGATAATATTTTAGATTTGGCTGGCTGCGAAACTGTGATTACTATGGTTTCAACAACGAAGGATTTGAAGCAAGTGTTATTTGGTGAGGGTGGTTTAGTTACCGGTTCACAAAAGCCGAAAGTGGTCGTAGATAGCTCATCTATTTCACAAGAAGGATCAGCAGAAGTAAGACGTGAATTAGAAGCATTAGGCATCGCTTATTTGTGTGCACCAGTTTCTGGAAATGCCAAAGTAGCTAAAGCAGGTAAGTTGTTAATGGTGTCATCAGGTCCTAAAGAGCTCTACGATACAGTTGAGCCATATTTTCAGGCGATTTCCAGAAAGTGTATGTGGATTGGTGAAGGCGAATTAGCACGTGTTTGGAAAATCGCCCACAATACGATGTTCGGCGTAGTCATCCAAAACTTATGTGAGATTACTGTTCTCGCTGAAAAAGCCGGTATCCCAAGACATTTATTCTTAGAAAGTATTAATGACTCAGTACTGGGGTCTATGTATACACGCTATAAAACGCCAGTTATGACCAATTTAACCTTTGACCAAGTAACCTTTACGCCAGAATTGCTTTTAAAGGACATGGACTTAGGGATGGCAGCAGCTAAAGCGCATGGTGTCGCAATGCCATCAGCAGCCGCTACTCGTGAGTCGATTGCAAGAATGGTTGGCCGTGGTTATGGAGATATTGATTTCTCCGTATTACTTGTTGAAACAGCTAAAGACGCTGGCTTAGAATTAAAGTCAGAAAACAAAGTTGTTAGCGATGGACTAGAGGCAAAATAGTGGCCAAAACAATCCTAATTCGAGGTGGTGCAATCATCACGATGGATGCCCTGGGAGACATTTCTCGGGGCGATATCCTCATTGAAGATGACAAAATTAAGGAAATCTCCTTAAATATTGATGTCAAAGCAGATGAGGTCATCGATGGTCAAGGATATATTATCGTGCCGGGATTTATTAATGCCCATATGCACACTTGGCAAACCGCATTACGCGCTTTAGCTTCCAATTGGACTCTTTTAGAGTATTTTCAGAAGATGCACTCTGGATTAGCGAAGGTATTTGAGCCCGAGGATTTATACATTGCAACCTATATGGGAGCTTTAAATCAAATCAATTGTGGCACAACAACGCTAGTTGATTGGTGCCACAACAATAAATCACCTGAGCATAATGATGCGGCTATTTCTGGTTTGTTAGAGTCGGGTATTCGTAGTGCATTTTTTCATGGGACGCCAAAGCCCGAGCCCAAACCTGGTGAAACACCGTTTTGGGAAATGCCACATCCTAAAGGTGAGTTACTGAGATTGATGAAGAATTACGAAAGTAATCACTTGCTAACTATAGGTTGTGCGATATTGGGCCCGCACTATTCGACCTTGGATGTTGCCTTACATGATTTCGCCATGGCCAAAGATTTAGGTATTGTTGCTTCTATGCATCAAGGTGGTGGGCCCGCAAGAACCCCTGAGGGTTGGCAGATTTTAGAGTCTCAAGGCTTACTCGGACCGCATATCAATATTGTGCATGGACATGCTTTGTCGGATGAACAATTAAAAAGATTTTGTGATTTAGGAATGTCCTTTTCAGCTACAGCAGAAAATGAAATGACCCAAGGTCATGGTCACCCCCTGACTGGTAGATTACGGGCTTTAGGTAAGGCACCTTCTTTAGGCGTTGATCTTGAGAGTGTATGTGGTGGCGAAATGTTTATTCAAGCGAGGGTTGCTTTAGGCATTCAGCGTAGTTTAGATAATTATGCATACCGTGAGTTACATGGCAGTATTCCGCCTACCTCAACGATTACTACCCGAGAGGCTTTGTCCTGGGTAACGATTGAGGGCGCCAAAATGTTAGGTCAAGCAGATCGTATTGGCAGTTTGGCAATTGGTAAACAGGCTGATTTAGTGATGATTCGAGCGACTGATATCAATATGCAACCAGTGAATGATTTAGTCAGTAGCGTGGTCATGCAAACTAGCTTAGCAAACATTGAAAATGTCATGATTGCTGGGAGTTGGCAAAAACGACGTGGTGAGTTATTAGCGCAAAACGTGTTGCAAAAAACACAAGATTTAAACTTGTCTGCAAAAAAGATTAAACAGGCCTTAGGCTTATAAAAATTACAGGGAGATACACAATGCAATTCAGTAAATTTTCTTTTTTGAAAAGTGCAGTTGCAATGTCATTGATTAGTCTAAGTACGATGACTCTTGCTCAGACCTACCCAACGAAACCAGTTCATTTTGTGGTCGCATTTACCGCCGGAAGTGGCACAGATATTATTGCGCGAGCGGTGGGCGACGTGATGAGTGGGTCTTTGGGCCAACCAATTATTATTGATAATAAGCCTGGAGCTGGTGGGACAATTGCTGCCTCACAGGTAGCTAAGTCAGATCCAGACGGATATAACTTATTAGTCCACTCTGCAGGGCATGCCTTAAACCCATTTATTTACCCAAGTCTGAATTACGATACTTTAAAGGACTTAACTGGAGTCATTCCTCTTGCCGCACTGCCCAATGTTCTCGTCGTTTCTCCAAATAAGCCTTGGAAAACAGTCGCTGATTTAATTGCGGCTACCAAAGAAAAACCAGGGGAATTGAACTATGCTTCTGCAGGGGTTGGTAGTGCAACACATATGAATGCTGAAAAATTTAATTTATATGCGGGTATTAAGGCAACCCATGTCCCCTATAAGGGCACACCAGAGGCAATTTCGGACGTCATTGGCGGTCGTGCTGATTGGTACTTTGCGCCCCTATCTTCTGCCCTACCTCTAATTCAAGGTGGCAAGTTAAAAGCTTTAGCAGTAAGTACACCCAAAAGAACAAGCGCACTACCGAATGTGCCAACCACTGTTGAGGCTGGTGTGCCAAATTCAGACTATGTTTTTTGGGTTGGTTTAATTGCACCTTCTGCTACATCACCAGCAATTATTAAAAAGCTGAATGATGAGGTTCTCAAAACACTGAATAATCAAGAGGTAAAAGATCGATTTGCTAAATTAGGTGCAGAGCCATTGCCGATGTCACCAGAAGCATTTAATACTTTTATTAAAGCCGAAATGGAAGTTGCTAGCAAAATTAGTAAAGCCGCAAACTTAAAGAATTAAATAAATATCATCATATCGAATAAAAAATAAGGGAGATAAGAATGAATAGTAGACGAGCATTTTTAAGTAATTCAGCAAAGGCACTCGGCGGTTTAACCTTTTGTGGATGTGGACTGTTACACGCGGCTAATGCCCAAACGAATAAGCCATTAAGAAGACCGCCGGTCATTATTAACGGCAAGAAAATAAAGGCAATTGATGTTCATGCGCATTGTTTATTTCAGGACTCCATCGATTTGATGGGCGATGAAGCAAAATCAGTTCCACCGCCAACTAAAGGAGTAAAAGAGCACTTTATTCAAATTGATGAGCGTATTGCTAATATGCAGTCACAGGGTGTGGATATGCAGGTGTTAAGTGTAAATCCATATTGGTACCGCAAAGATAAAGAAACCGCGGCCGAAATTTGTCGTATTAACAATAAAAATCTAGCTGAATTATCCGCTCAACGCCCAGATCATTTCCGAGCATTTGCCTCACTCGCGATGCAGTTTCCAGAATTGGCGGTTGAGCAACTCGAAGAGGCTGTCAAAAAATATGGTTTAGTTGGTGCGGCGATTGGTGGTAGCGTATTAGGCGATGATTTCTCAAATCCAAAATATCATCCTGTACTTGCTAAGGCGCAAGAACTCAATGTTGCCTTGTTTATTCACCCGCAAAGTACTCCGCAATTAGCCTCACGTTTTAAAGGTAATGGCTGGTTATCGAACGTGATTGGTAACCCTTTGGATACAACGATTGCATTACAGCGCTTAATCTTTGATGGGGTATTTGATAAATATCCTCAGCTGAAGGTGATTGGTGCGCATGGTGGAGGTTATTTAGGATCTTATGCACCTAGGTCAGACCATGGTTGTTTTATTTCACCACAGAACTGCGATCCAAGCGTTAATCTGAAGAAAAAACCAACAGAGTATTTGCATCAAATCTATTTTGATTCTTTAGTGTTTACGCCTGAAGCATTAAGACATTTAGTTGCCCAAGTTGGTTCAAGTCAAATCATGATAGGTACGGATCACCCAATTCCATGGGAAGAAAGACCAGTAGATCACGTGATGGCAACACCTACTTTGTCCAATCAAGATCGAATTAATATTCTTTCTTCAAACGCGGCAAAAGTTCTCGGTATTAAGCTTTAAAACAGTTGAAAATGAGGGAGCCCAAGACGATAGCTTGGCTTCCCTCATCGCGGCTTACTTAGATAAATCTAAGAGTTTGTTCAAGTTGGCCTGATTTTTTAAGTCCCAACAGATTGCGATTAAATCCTGCGTTTGTTGTTCACCAATAATCGGATGGGTTAATCCTTTAAATTTGTTTTCGAGATCATTATTGGTCATTGGATTTTCTAAGGAACCAATCGCATTCTTTACAAAAATATGGATTTTTTGACCGTCTTTTAACACGGCAGTTACGTCAGCAGAAGCCTCGCTGATTGAATCGTCAACTGTAGCAATTACCTTGGCGCGCAACTCAACCATATCTGGGCGCGTAACAATCTCATCGTGATATTCATCTTCAGAGGCACGACCAAATACTAAGCCAGCTGCACAACCGTGATAAACGCTAAATTTACCTTCTAAACCATCTTTCGGTGTTTTCTTGCCAGTCAGTTCAAGTACTAGGGAATGAACCTTTAACTCAATACGCTCTAGGTTTTCAGGGGTAACACCTTTTTCTTTTAATTGAACACAGGCATCAATACTTGGGTGAATCACAATGCCACAAGCAAAAGGCTTATAAGAGTTGAAAGAAATTTCAAAGCGTTTACCAAGATCCGTGGTGATTTCTGACCAATCATACTTGGTAGAATATGACTGAATCATACCCCGTGGCGCCTCTAATGCTTTTGTACTTGCAGTAAAGCCATGTTTGGCAAGTAAAGCGGATGTTAAGCCTGCTCTTGCTGCCCCACCTGGATGAAACGGCTTCGTCATCGTACCGAACTGTTCTCTAAAACCAACTGGCTGAGAAGCGGCGATACCTAAAGCCATCTGTGTCTTTGCAACGTCTAAACCGAGTAAACGAGCACAAGCAGCAGCAGCACCTACGGTTCCTGTAGAGCCAGTAATATGCCAGCCGCGGTCGTAGTGGTTTGGATAAATACAATTACCAATTCGACAAGCCACGTCAATGCCGATTACTAAGGCATCTAAAATTTGTCTACCTGAAGCCCCAATGTGCTCACCTAAAGCCAAAACTGCAGAGGCAACAGGTCCCGCTGGATGGATAATCGTTTTAAGATGAGTGTCATCAAAATCGAATGTATGTGAACTAATGCCGTTAATGAGTGCAGCGCCAGCCATATCAACCCGTTCCGTACGACCTAAGATCGTTGCTTGAGAAGCGGGACTAAACTCTTGAATTGCAGCTAAAGCAGCGTTTACGCTCTCATGGTTGGCCGCACCGACAGCACATCCTAACCAATTGAGGAAAGTGCGATGCGCTTCATGATCTACCTCTGCACTCCAGCCTGCTGAGGGATGAGTGGCGACAAATTCAGCCAGAATTTGGGTAATCGGAGGGGCGTTACGATCTGCTTCTACTTGGGTGTTAATGGCCATATTTACTTTCTATTAATCGAGTGAAATTTTTCTATCTTTTGCTACCTTGGTCCAACGGTCGATGTCATCTTTAATGTATTGAGCATATTGATCAGGGGACATTGGCATTGGTGAAATTGCTTCAGCGGATAAACGCTCTTTTAATTCTGGGTTTTGAATTGCTTTATTAATCTCTGCATTGAGCTTATCTCTGATTGCTACTGGTAATTTGGCAGGTCCAGAAATGCCGTACCACTGCACACCATCAAAGCCGTCAAACCCAGACTCTTTAAAAGTTGGAACATCGGGAATTAAAGGATGTCTTTTAGTACCTGTGACAGCAATGGCGCGCAGTTTTCCAGACTTAATATGTGGAAGAGCTGCTGCAAGACCAGGAAACATGGATAAAGTTTGTCCACCTAAGGTGTCTGTAAAAGCTGGGCCAATGCCACGATAAGGTACGTGAGTACTTGGGAAGTTACCTTGAATCTTGAATTGCTCCATCGCTAGATGAGTCAAGGTGCCCGGACCAGCAGAGCCAAAGCTCATCGTATCTGGATGTGATACAGCATAAGCGATAAATTCTTTAAGATTCTTAATGGGTAAGCCCGCGTAGACAGCGAGGACGTTTGGAGTTCCTCCAACCATCGCAATAGGCGTGAAATCTTTGATGGCATCGTAAGGTAATTTTCTGACGGCAGGATTCGTCCCGTGCGTTCCAACATAAGAAAGCATCAAGGTATAACCATCTGGAGTCGCTCTTGCTATAGTTTGACTGGCAATAATACCGCCACCACCACTTTGGTTGTCAACAATAAAACTTTGGCCAAGAGACCTGGTGAGACTATCTGCAATCGTTCTCGCCACTAAGTCAACCCCACCACCAGGAGAGACTGGCGCAATAATTTTGACAATTTTTGTTGGATACTCAGCAGCAAATGTCGGATTTAAAACAACAAAACCAACTGAAATGACTAAAAAAAACTTAATATACTTAAGTTGTAATTTATTAATAATAGAATTCATATTTTTTATTCCGTAAGTTATCTATAGAATAGATAATCAATCAATCGTAACTATAAAAGGTAATTTATGCCTAGGATTTTAAAGCTAAAACCAATTCACTGCTATTTAACGAGTCTCCTCTTCGTTTTAGCCCATATTTTTGGTTTACAAGTACACGCTCAGTCAAACTATCCGACGAAAGCCATTAACTTTATCGTGCCCTACGGAGCTGGTGGCGGAGCGGACTCTAGAAGTCGTCAAATTGGTTTAGAACTGAGCAAAATTTTGAATGTTCCTGTAATTGTAGAAAACAAACCAGGCGCTGGTGGGAATATCGGTACGGAATATATCGCTAAAGCTAATCCAGATGGTTACACCATTGGTATGGGAAATTTTGCACCATTAGCAGTGAATAAAACTTTATTTGGAAACCTGAAGTTTGATCCTGAAACAGATTTAACGCCAATTGTCTTAATTGAAAAAGGCCCGCTAGTTTTAGTGGTTCATCCGAGCTCTTCTTATAAAACTGTGGCAGATATTGTTGCAGATGCTAAAGCGAAGCCAGGCGTTTTAACTTTTGCTTCTGGCGGTATTGGCGGAAGTCACCAACTATCTGCTGAGTTATTTAAGCAAAGTGCGGGTATAGATATGATCCATGTCCCCTACAAGAGTGGTGCTGCGGCATTAACGGACTTAATGGGCACTAACGTGAACTTAATGTTTGATCAAATGTATTCTGCAATGCCAAGTATTACAGCTGGCAAGTTAAGGCCTTTAGCAATCACGAGTAAAAAGCGTTCGCCGATGCTGAAGGATGTACCCACTTTTGCTGAAATTGGGTACCCCCAAGTTGCAGTTGATAATTGGCAAGGATTGGTTGCGCCCAAAGGAACGCCGAAAGCAATCGTGGACAAATTAAATGCGGCAGTGAATCAAATCTTAAAAGATCCAAAAATTATGGAGTTCATCCTCAGTCAAAGCAATGAAGTTGGCGGAGGATCACCAGAGGATTTCGCGAAGTTAATTAAAGCGGAGTCTACCAAGTGGAGTGCTGTTGTAAAAATCGCCAACATCAAGCCTTGAGCTGACTCCGGTTTAAGATAGCAGGTCTTTTTGGAAAACAAGACCTGCATGCTCACGTAAAGCATGGAATTCAATATCTTTCCAGAGCTGTTGGGCCACTTCTAATTCTGATCGATGCGCAGCAAGGAACACCGGTGCTCCTACGACATCCTCACTCATCCGATGAGAGTTATCGTTGATAAATTTTTTGAGCATAGCAGGATCCTTGCTGCTGACCCAACGCGATAATGAGTATCGCGCAGGCAACAGTCTAACCTCGGCGTTATATTCACTTTTTAATCGATGAGCAACCACTTCGAACTGTAATTGACCAAAAGCACCCAATAACATTTGACCGCCAAGCATTGGCTTAAAGACCTGAATTGCACCCTCTTCACCTAACTGCATCAAACCATCTCTTAATTGTTTGGTTCTGAGGGGATCAGCTGTTTCTACCATCTTAAAAATTTCTGGAGCAAAAAAAGGTAAGCCAGTAAATTGCAGTTTTTCACCTTCTGTGAGGGTATCGCCTAACTGCAGTAAGCCGTGATTAGGGATACCAATAATGTCACCTGGAAATGCTTCGTCCAAAATATCTCGTCTTTGCGATAAGAAGGACAGAGCATTGTTGGTTCTTACTTCTTTCCCATTTCGAGAGATTTTTAAACGCATACCACGTTCGAAATAGCCAGAGCAAATCCTTAAAAAAGCAACGCGGTCACGGTGCGCAGGGTCCATATTGGCCTGGATTTTAAACACAACTGCTGAAAAGTTTTTTTCAGAAGGTAGCACTTCTCGTTGAATCGTTGAGCGTGATTTCGGAGCCGGCGCCAACTCTACTAGCGTGTTCAAAATTTCTTGCACACCAAAATTATTAATGGCAGAGCCAAAAAAGACGGGGGACTGCTGGCCATTTAAAAAAGCCTCTAGGTCAAAACTGGGCATAGCTCCTTGGACTAACTCAACTTCAGTTAAGGCAGTTTCTAAGGACTCTCCTAATTTGTTCTTTAAGTCTGCATCTGAAACACTCACCAATTGATCGGCTTGATGTCCAATACGATCTTCACCCGCTTTGAACATACGCATCTGTGAGCTTGCGATATCAATTACGCCACTAAACGATTTGCCCATACCAACAGGCCAAGTAATCGGAACTACTGACATGCCTAGAGCTTCTTCAATTTCATCCATCAAGTCTAAGGGCCGTTTTACTTCACGGTCCATCTTGTTAATAAAAGTGATCAGTGGCGTATTTCTGGCTCTACAAACTTCAATTAAACGTCGTGTTTGCGCTTCCACACCATTTGCTGCATCAATTACCATCAAGGCAGAATCAACAGCGGTTAAAACGCGGTAGGTGTCCTCAGAAAAATCTTGGTGACCTGGGGTATCCAAAAGATTAATAATGCAGTCACGATACTCCATTTGCATGACCGAACTTGCAACCGAAATACCACGTTGCTTCTCGATTTCCATCCAGTCAGAAGTGGCATGTCGACTCGCTTTTCGTGCCTTTACACTACCCGCAATTTGAATCGCTCCTGCGTACAAAAGTAACTTTTCAGTGAGCGTGGTTTTACCAGCATCGGGGTGAGAAATAATCGCAAAGCTTCTTCTTCGCCCAACTTCTTTTTCTATGGTGCTTACGGGAGGGTGATTTGACATAGTGAATGCTGCAAAATTGTTATGAATTTTGCTAAAAAGAGTAAACCTAGATTATATGGCTAACTCCAAAAAATGCTTCATTGAATCTTTAAAACCTAATTGAAATACCCATTTTGCCAATCGATGAGTGCGGTCCCTCAACAAAATTATTTGTTAGGAGATGACTTGTTCTGAGGTAGGAGGCCACTAAATCAATATCCGGTCGTATGCTGTAAAGAAAGCCAAACTGTAGAGAGGTGTTAAAGGGGGACTCTGAATTAGGTAAGGCCGATACTAGAGCAATGTCAAAACCAATTTTCAACTGTAGGTTTACTTTCCAAACTGGGGCAACACCGAAGGTATAAAGTGTCGTTCGATTATCGGGGTTCAGATCGGCACCCAAGGGGATCTCTTTATTGTAGGGGGCATAGGTAAGGTCGGCGTTCAAGTAGACATCGAATTGACGACCATAATAAGCGCCAATCATGTTCGAGCCACCACCCAGCTTTGCCATGCCAATGCCAGCAATTTGCTGTTCTTTCGTCTCAGGGATGTTCAGATAAGGTCTAACGGCAAAGCTCCAACCTTTATTCCCATCCCCATAGAAGCGATACTTGGCACCTAGTTGCCAGTTGGCAAAGGGTAGGTAAGCTCCATTTGGCTGTTGATAATAGACAAGTCCAAAGGAGGCTTCAATCTTTTCAGTGATACCTCTAGAAATCGTCATTGGAAAAGCGATTGAGCGATCGCCACCAAAGTAAATTTGGTCTTCAGGGTCTAATGCTTGAGCATTACCCTGTGGGTTGGGAACAGATTTTTCAAAAATATTGTAAAAATATAGGTCTAATTGGTACTTTCCTGGCTCAAGTGTGCCAGCATCCTCTGTAAAAAAAGGTTCATACGCATTCGCTAAGTGTGAAAAAGCGAAGACATAGAAGAATCCAAGGCTAGCTAGAAATTTTGTCATTGAATAAGAATCACCAATTAGGTACTCAATTTTAAGACTTTCTCGTGTCATAGTATTAAAAGCGTTATTTGAATCATCGAAGAAAACCAATAATCTACCCGCTAGATTATTTCCAAAATGGTAATATACAAATAATTTCTGACTAAAGGACATTCAGTGAGCGATCCATTTTTAGATGTACTTGGCGAAAGCATTAAATTATCAGTTGCACCAGTTTTTTTATTAACTGCGGTCGCCGGGATGATTAGCGTCCTTACTCAAAGGATTGCCAGAGTGATTGATCGATCAAGATTTTTGCAAATGGAATTACTCAATCAAGATAAAGTACCTTTAACGCCGGTTATCAACAAAATTTATCATCAAGAATTAGTAAAGCTTGCACAACGAGCTACCGTGGTCAATACATCAATGGCATTGCTGGTCATTTGTGCCATCTTGATTGCGCTAACAATTCTCGAGCTGTTTTTATCTGAAACAGTATCTGGAAGACTGGTGACTTCAAGCACTCTCATGTATACATTTATTGGCGGTGTGCTCAGCTTTGTATTCGCACTAATAGGATTACTGATAGAGGTTCTCCTAGCCTCTTATACCGTCAGAATGAAACCCATCTCTAAACAAACACTTCAATTATAAATTTATGAAATTAAGTACCTTTTTAGCACTTTCCTTTTTTAGCATTAGTGCGCACGCCACTTTTTTAGACGAAATTCAAGTGTATGACGGTGAGATTAATGCACCTGGTGAATTTGGCATTGAATTACACATGAATACGACTATTCGCGGTAGCAATACCCCAGAGTTTGATAGTCAACGCACCTCACAGTCGGGTACACGATTAACGCCAGAGTTTACTTATGGCTTATCCAAGACAGTGGAGTTAGGCTTTTATTTACCCACGATTTACACCCCAGGTTATGGCTATGAATTGGCTGGATATAAACCCCGTTTAAAGTGGCTACCAATTCAAGCTGATGAAAAATCACCGTGGTCGTTGGGTGTGAATTTTGAATATAGTGATTTGAAATGGGGCATGGAACTCCCCCGAAAAAGTATTGAGTCAAGATTTATCATTGGTTGGGAAAATAGCCGCTGGTCGCTCGCCTTCAATCCAATTTTATCGGTAGCAATGTCCGACGGACAAGATCGTACGCCTAATTTTTATTATGGAGCGCGAAGTATTTATAAATTAGACAATGCATTGTCTGGCGTTGGTCTGGAATACTACCAAGGCGTTGGACCAATTAATAGCTTCCCAGCAAATAATGCGCAGGGTAAGCAAGTATTTGCAATAGTTGAATCCAAAGCAGAAAGAGGGTTCATGAATAACTTTGATCTTCATTTTGGCGTTGGCTTTGGTTGGGACTCAGCCGATACCTTTACCTTGAAATTGATTGTTACACCGAAGCTTTAAAGCGCAGTTGACATCCTCCCCGCCCTAAAGAACGGGGATTCCTACTGAGCTCAGGCTGCTAGAGCTTGAGTCACTTCGGCGGGTTCCTGCTTCACAGAGTGGTCTGACTGCCCCAACTCTCCACAG
>NZ_FWXJ01000003.1 GCF_900176405.1 Polynucleobacter kasalickyi
AATTTCGCTTTGTCCATCTTGCAAGTTTCCATTTTGTTGCCATTGTTGGCAGATTAATACAAAATATCAACTTACACAAAATTATTTACAGCCTCAAAGTATGTGCCCGGTACATTGTGTAAACAATGTGACCGGGTCATACCGTTCTTTATTGGTGGGCCGTCAGGGACTTGAACCCCGGACCAAAGGATTATGCTTACCACTACAGCTTTCACTGCCTGTTTCCAGTTTGTAGTCTGGACTGTCTCTTGTCTTTACGACCTACCCGTACAGTCTCTACACCTTCCTCTCATTACTAAGAGGCTTGGCTCGGGATTACCACGCTTTACAGCACAGGCTTCCCCGAATTTGAGTAGTTCTACATGCCAGCAGAGCTAACTTGCTCGCATGCAACCCATTCACTGTCGACCATGGCTTGCACTTTAGGTCGACCGTACTTAAGTCCTCTGCTCTAACCAACTGAGCTAACGGCCCGAAACTTTTCGGGTACTACGCAATACTAAACTACTTTTTTACAACTAAAACCACACAAAACCGCTATTTACTGCACATCATGAAAAACCCCACGGTGTGTAGTGTTTTTCTAGCACCTCCAACACCACTAACGCACTGAAATCATTACGATTTCTACTAATAAGACCCATGGTTAAATCCATTATGAGTCCTCTGCGCTAAGCAACTGAGCTAACTTCACGAAATTTTTCGGGTGCTACAAAAAAATTATTATTTTTTCGCTGAGAAAACATTTTAACCATGTTTATAAAACCTCAAGTCCTTTTAACTAGAACTTGAGGTTCGATGAATCACTCATCCTCGAGGAAAGTTTTTAATTTATCACTTCTGCTTGGGTGGCGCATCTTACGAAGTGCCTTGGCCTCAATCTGGCGAATACGCTCGCGAGTAACATCAAATTGTTTACCAACTTCTTCGAGGGTATGGTCGGTGCTCATTTCGATACCAAAACGCATTCTTAACACCTTGGCTTCTCTTGGCGTTAAGGAATCTAAAATATCTTTCACAACATCGCGCATCGAATCATGCAAGGCTGCTTCAGCTGGTGCTAATGTATTTCCATCTTCAATGAAATCACCGAGATGTGAGTCGTCATCATCACCAATTGGTGTTTCCATCGAGATAGGTTCTTTCGCAATCTTCATGATCTTACGAATCTTATCTTCCGGAATTTCCATTTTTAAGGCTAAAGTTGCTGCATCAGGTTCAATACCAGTTTCCTGAAGAATCTGACGACTAATACGATTCATCTTATTAATCGTTTCAATCATGTGCACAGGAATACGAATCGTACGGGCTTGGTCAGCAATCGACCTTGTAATCGCCTGACGAATCCACCAAGTAGCATAAGTAGAAAACTTATATCCGCGACGATATTCAAACTTATCAACCGCCTTCATCAAACCAATATTACCTTCTTGGATTAAATCTAAGAACTGTAAGCCACGGTTGGTATATTTCTTAGCAATCGAAATCACGAGTCGAAGGTTGGCTACCGTCATTTCGCGCTTCGCTTCACGAGCACGCTTCTCGCCAGCTGTCATCTGTTTTTGAACATTTTTGAGTTCAGTTAATGGGATCACAACTGTATTTTTAATATTGATGAGCTTCTGCTGTAATTCTTGAATCGCAGGGACATTTCTCTCAAGCAATGCACGATAAGGTTTATCTTCGGCAATGAGCTTATCAGTCCAACTTAAGTCCATACTGTAATTCGGTAAATCATTTAGTACATCAGCACGATTCACGCCAATTTTATCCACGAGAATATTTACCAACGCACGCTCTGTGGCCATTACATCATGGTACTGGGAACGGATGGTATCGCATAAACGTTCAACACTTTTAGCAGTAAATCTAAAGCCTAACAACTCATTACGAATCAGGGTTTGAGCCTTTTCATAATTTGGTGAGTTGTAACCCTCTTTTTCAATAGAACGACGCATTTTCTCGTACTGTGTACGAATCACAGCAAATTTTTCTAAAGATAAGCGTTTTAATTCCTCTAACTGTTTTGCAGAAGCCGCATTTCCAGCACCGCCGCCACCGCCTTCTTCGTCTTCATCTTCAGCTTCGACTTCATCTTCATCATCGATATCCAATTCTTCAGCTGAGCTAGTAACCATCGGAATATCTTCTGCATTTGGATCTACTAAGCCATCAACGAAGTCATCTACTTGAATGACATTATTAATAATTTGCTCGGATGACTCAATGATTTCAGCAATCGTCACTGGGCAAGCTGACAAGGCCATTAACATGTCTTTAAGACCTGCCTCAATCTTTTTAGCAATAACAATTTCTTTTTCTCTGGTGAGAAGATCAACAGTACCCATTTCTCGCATGTACATACGAACTGGATCAGTAGTTCTACCAAATTCAGAGTCAACCGCACCTAATGCAGCTTCAGCTTCTTCTTCAGCCTCTTCTTCGGATGATCCTGTAATGGCATTTTCATTCAAAATTAATGTCTCAGCGTCAGGCGCTTGCTCATAAATCATGATGCCAATATCAGTTAATAGAGCAATTAATGTCTCTAATGAATCCGTATCAGACAACTCATCTGACATCTGGTCATTAATTTCACCATGGGTTAAATACCCCCTGGACTTACCCATTTTGATCAATGTTTTTAGTCTCGATCGACGTAATTCCAACTGCTCTTCGCTACCTAAACGAGTGCTGTTGAAATCTTGCAAAATTTGTTTTTCTTTTGCTTTCCGTTCACGATTTTTTTGACGTTCAGTACGTACTTCAGTGCCTGGTTCAATAATAGGTTTCGGCTTTGGCTTCCTACCTCTGGTTTTTTTAACGGGTTGATCCAATGCTTCATCAACCAAAGCAATTTCCTCAAAAACGTGATCGGCTTGTTCTACAACTGGCTCGATCGGCTCTTCAACCATCACCTGAGGCGCGGGAATTACTTTTGGTGCTTTCTCTAGTTTCTTTGGCGATTTTTGCATCACCTCAACTGGAACCACCTTTTTAGAAACTACGATTTTTCCAGAGGCTGACTTCGTCGCTACTTTTTTGACTACTTCTTGAGCTACTGGCTTAGTAATTGTTTTTGTACTTGTTGGTTTTTTTGCGGTTAAAACAGTCGCTTTTTTTGGACTATTTTGTATTGGGGTAACTTTTTTAGGGGTTGTGGCTTTCACTGACTTTACACTTTTTTCAATTTTATTTGTTGTAACTGGAATCTTTGCTTTAGCAACTTTTGCTTTAGCAATTTCTTTAACAGGCGTTTTGCTTTTTGCACTTGGAGCAGCCTTAGCAATGGAGGCGGTAGCTTTATTCGCTGTAGACTTAACTACTGGTTTTTTAACAGGCTTAACTGCAGATTTAGGTACTGACTTAGCTACCGGTTTAGGGGCTAGCTTAGTGACAGACTTCATTACAGATTTTGTTGCAGACTTAGCAGTTGGTTTAGTTACTGCTTTTGCCAAAGTTTTAGCAGGTACTTTCGCTACGATGGCTTTCGCTTTAACTTTAGTTTCAACTTTTTTTATTGGCTTCTTTTCAGCAACTTTTTTAGTGGCTGATTGTTTTGACAACACATTTTTTGACGGTGTTTTTTTAACGGGGATTGTCTTTGGCATATTCGCTCTAGATGTTAAAAAATGAAAAAAACTAATTTAAAACTACTTAATTTCGTAACTACCTAATGCGTCGTTAGTAGCAATAAATTCTAAGACTGAATACTGAGTCTTAGTAGCCGATTTGTATTACCTCGATGCTCTAAAATATTTTGATAGCCTTGAATTATACCCTAAAAAGGCCTATTTTGGCCAATATAAGTTGAAAATACAGGTCCTATTGAACCACATTAGAAAATTTATGCGGTTTTTAACTGCAAACCCAACTCACGATAACGCATCAGATCTTCATCGGTATGAATTTGCTTACTAATTCGATCCGAAATCGCTTCCATTTCGGATTTAATAATGTCCCTATTAATTTTTTTAAGGGCACCCTGTACATGCAAAGTCGCTTCCTCAAAAGTAAACTCAGTTTCCAGTAATTTCCTTAATAACGAATTGTAAGCAGATGCAAACTCAGACTGACTCAATACGTTTTGGAAGGAAGAAAAATTACTATCGTCAGGCTCAAGGCGGCACAACTGAATTAAATCTTTCATAATTAATCCCGCTTGCTTCGTTCGATTTGTCGCTATGCTAATCAAGTCCTCAGCCTCTTTGGCACTTAATTTCTTGCCCAACTGGGGATACTGAATCAGTAATTTAATAATTTGAATCGGCAAGTCAGACGGCGTAATTGGTTTTTGTTTTGCCAAATTCTCCAAGGCGCGAAGATCTGCCTTCTTTTGCCAATCTTTATTTTTATAGTTAGTCTTAGGCTCTAAGGGTTTAATCGGCACATCTTGTACGATTGTTGAAGGTAAGCCAAAAAACTGTTCTAACTCTTGTTGTGTAGAACCCAACCTAAGAGCTAAGTCTCTTAAAATTTGAACCCTTAGGGCAATTGCTGGCATTTTTTTAAAATACTGCTTTGATTCATTTTGCGCTTGAGCTCGACCTTCTGCAGTTTTCCAATCAATATTTTCGCCAATAACTTGCATGAAAAATAAGGAGAGTGGCATTGATTTCTCTATTTCATCTTGAAAAGCCTTTGCGCCATTTTCGCGCACAAAGCTATCGGGATCATGCTCTTTTGGTAAAAATAAAAAACGGATTTCTTTTTCATCAGATAGCAAAGGAATGCATGCCTCAAAGGCTCTTTTAGCAGCTCGAACGCCAGCAGCATCACCGTCAAATGAAAACACCACTTTATCCGTGTGCTTCAGCAATAATTGAACATGGGTTTCGGTGCAAGCCGTACCTAGGGTTGCCACCGCATTGGGAAAACCTAGTTGAGCCAGTGCAACCACATCCATATACCCTTCACAAACCAAGGCGTAGGACATTTCACGAATAAATTTCCTTGCTTCAAATAGCCCATAAAGCGTCATCCCTTTTTTAAAAAGGGGTGTTTCCGGAGAGTTTAGATATTTAGGCTCTCCCTTATCAATGATTCGCCCACCAAAGCCAATTACCTGTCCTTTTAAATTTCGAATCGGAAAAATAATTCGGTCACGAAATCGATCATATCGTTTCACAGAGGTTTTGCCATCCCCCTCGGACTGAATCAATAGACCAACTTCAGCTAAAGTATTTGCAACCTCAGATTGAGTATAAGAACCAAATACCGCTTCTAGGTTTTGCCATGCATCAGCGACGTAGCCAATGCCAAATCGCAATGCAACTTCGCCAGATAAGCCTCTGTTAATTAAGTAATTTTTAGCGCGCTGATCTTTCTTTAGTGTTTCTTTAAAAAAAGTAGCTGCCTTATCCATCACCTCAAACAGTCTTGAACTCAACTGTTGATGAAGCGGAGAATTCATCGCAACAGCTTCTTTCGGAACTGTTAAACCAACCCCTTGCGCTAGTTCTTCAACAGCATCCGTAAAAGTCAATCCAGCATACTCCATCAAAAAGCTAATCGCAGAACCATGGGCTCCACAACCAAAGCAGTGATAAAACTGCTTAGTCTCAGACACTGAAAAAGAGGGCGATTTCTCTTGATGAAAAGGACACAAACCTTGAAGATTAGAGCCGGCTTTTTTTAAAGTTACAGACTTCCCCACCACGTCAACAATATCAACGCGACTAAGTAACTCATCTATAAATGCTCTAGGAATCAACGATTCGCTATCCTTGTCTTGTTTAGCTCTGCAATGCGGCTTTAACTAGTCCTGAAACTTTGCCCATATCTGCTTTTCCAGCTAATAAAGGCTTAAGTAGACCAATCACTTTACCCATATCTTGAGGTCCAGTGGCGCCAGATTCAGATACCGCATTTTTTACTGCAGCAATCACTTCCTCCTCAGAGAGTTGGGCTGGTAAATATAACTCAAGAACTTTCATTTCTTGGGTTTCATTGGCAACTAAATCCTCTCGAGCAGCTTGTTGAAATTGTGCAATAGAATCTTTTCTCTGCTTAATCATTTTTTCAACAATAGCAATAATGTGAGCATCCGTAATTTCAATACGCTCATCAACCTCTTTTTGCTTCATTGCAGCCATTAAAAGTCGAATTGTGCCAAGTTTATGGGCATCTTTATCACGCATTGCTTGTTTCATCTCTGCACTAATTTGTTCTTTTAAGCTCATGGTTTCCTCTAAAAAAATCCAATTGAATAGTAACTATATTACTAAATGAAGATTGTGGGTATTGTTACAAGGTGAGTAACAAATGTTAAAACCCGCTGTGAGAATCAACAGCGGGTTAAAGTACTGACATAGCACTACAATGGGTATAAAACCCATTCAGCGATAAA
Organism: Polynucleobacter kasalickyi; assembly: GCF_900176405.1. Lineage (GTDB taxonomy): Bacteria > Pseudomonadota > Gammaproteobacteria > Burkholderiales > Burkholderiaceae > Polynucleobacter > Polynucleobacter kasalickyi. The sequence continues at coordinate 6,350 of NZ_FWXJ01000003.1, forward strand.
TTAAATCAGTAGATTAGTATAATTTTTTAGGCAACATCTGGCTACGAATACGCTTGTAATGGCGCTTAGCAGCAGCTGCTTTTTTACGTTTACGTTCAGCCGTAGGCTTCTCGTAAAATTCACGGGCACGTAAATCAGTTAGAAGACCATTTTTTTCAATGGTGCGTTTGAAACGACGTAAAGCAACTTCAAAGGGCTCGTTCTCACGAAGACGAATAGTAGTCATGCGTTAAAAATCTCTGTAAATAATTTCAAGAATATGATTGTATCATGAGAAAATTAGAAAATGTATACACTTGGCATAGAAACTTCTTGTGATGAGACCGGAATTGCAGTTTATGACTCAAAATTCTGGGAAAACGACCAACCACCCCACTTGGGTATTTTGGGTCAATCCTTGTATTCGCAAGTAAAGATGCATGAAGAATATGGTGGAGTGGTCCCTGAACTGGCTTCCAGAGATCATGTAAAACGTATTCTGCCTCTCATCAAATCCTGCTTAAATGAAGCAGGAATGACCATCTCTGACATCGATACAATTGCCTACACCAAGGGCCCAGGTCTAGCCGGAGCTCTTTTGGTGGGCTCCTCTGTGGCCAAAGGCTTATCGTTTGCCTTACATAAAAAAAGTATCGGCATTCATCATTTAGAGGGGCACCTGCTCTCCCCACTACTTTCAGAAAATTTTCAGCATTCAAATCCTAAAGATTTTTTTCCATTCTTAGCCTTGCTCGTATCTGGCGGACACACTCAGATCATGATGGTGAAAGCCATTGGTGATTACACCATCCTAGGAGAAACTTTGGACGATGCTGTGGGTGAAGCCTTTGATAAAACAGCAAAACTACTCCATTTGCCTTATCCAGGTGGTCCCGCTGTCTCAGAGTTGGCAGCTACCAGTATTTCAAATCGATTTAAATTACCTAGGCCGCTGATTCACTCGAAAAATTTAGATTTTTCTTTTGCTGGTTTAAAGACGGCAGTATTAACACAGATAAAGCAGGCTGAAAAAGAACAGGTTGAATTCGATGCTTCTTTCAAAGCAGATTTAGCCAAAGCTTTTGTTGATGCGGCAGTCGATGTTCTACAAAGTAAAGTTGCCTTTGCAATGCAGCAAACGAACTGCTATCGCCTAGTGGTTGCAGGTGGAGTCGGAGCGAATCAACAGTTACGGCAAAAATTATCTGAATTAGAGAACAAGCTGCCAAATTGCCAAATTTTGTATCCACCAACTCATTTGTGTACAGACAATGGAGTCATGATTGCATTTGCTGCCACCTTAAGACTTTTGCAAAACAACATGGCATTTGATACATCCAATGCCTTTGATGTATCTCCACGTTGGTCTTTAGAAAAGATTTAAGCTTAAAGTCATTTGAGATCAAGGTTTTAGGACTTACGTTGAAATGCCCAATAAGCAATCTTTCTTAGAGGCTCTGCCTCTTCGCCAAAATGACTTAAATGCTTTAGCGCTGAATTGAGCAAGTCTTCGGCATAAGACTTTGCTTCAATTAGCCCCATAAAACTCACAAAAGTTGGCTTGTTATTTTGAGCGTCTTTACCTGCCGTTTTACCGAGTGTTTCTGAATTTTGCGTGGCATCTAAAATATCATCCGTCACCTGAAAGCCCAATCCTACATCTCTAGCAAATTGATCAAGCGAATTTTTATCATCGGCATTTAATTTAGCTAATATCGCCCCCATCCTAATTGCAGCTCTCAGAAGTGCGCCTGTTTTCAGTTGGTGCATTTGAATTAATTGCTCTAAATTGAGGATGCGACCAACATTTGACAGATCAATCGCTTGGCCACCACACATACCATGCACACCAGCGCTAAAACTTAACTCTTTGATTAAATCTATTCTTACTTGGGGATCTGCATCTAATGCACTCAGTATTTGAAATGAGAAAGCCTGCAAAGCATCACCCACTAATAATGCTGTAGCTTCGTCATAAACCTTGTGGGTGGTCGGTTTGCCACGACGGAAATCATCATTATCCATTGCTGGAAGATCGTCGTGCACCAAGGAGTAGGTATGAATCAACTCAAGTGCCGTTCCTACTTGATCAATCGTTACCGGGAGCATTTTTTGCTTGATATCAGCATGCGCCAATTCGAAAGTAGCATAAATGATAAGTGGGCGAATTCTTTTACCACCAGCCAAGACGGCATAGGACATGGCGCTTTCTAACCGTTCAACACCAACCAAGCCAGAAGGTGTCGCGGTTTTTAATGCTTGCTCGATTCTCTCTAAATGCCTGGAGTGCCACTCTTTCCAATCAAACATTAATTCTCCTCGGAGATTTTAATTTGTTGTTCTACTTGCTCTAATAGAGATTGACAATGCTTGATTAACTCAGCCCCTCTCTTATAAGAGCTCAGTGTTTCCTCAAGGGATAATTTTCCAGACTCCATATCAGCAATCAGCTTTTCAAGTTCGACAACTGCTTTCTCATAATTAATTGTCTGAATAGGGTTTTTTGTATTTTCTGGAGTAACTTTAGCGGTGGGCATATTTCATTCGATTCAATAATATTTATTAATCCTAACAGGAAAGTAGGGCAAATCCTAGACTTGGAATACAAGTTAAATTATAATAGTAGATTCCTTTCCAATATCGACATGTCGATGGTTGGATTGGTTATTCCGCTTAGCTTCGGCTGACTTTTTTTCGGGGGTGGGGAGAATGACTAATCTGGCTACCGCGCATCAACTTGCGCCGTCCAATTTACAATTACCTGTTAGCGCCTATTTTGACGCTGACTTATTTCAAAAAGAACTTCGTGTGCTTTTTGGAAATGGCCCTAACTATGTAGGGCATGAGTTAATGGTTCCAGAGATTGGAAGCTATCAAACCTTGCGTAACGAAAATGAAGGTAGAGTTCTTGTAAGAAATCAACGGGGAGTAGAGCTACTTTCAAATGTTTGCAGACACCGCCAAGCAATCATGCTTAATGGCAAAGGTCATGCTCAAAATATTACATGCCCCCTACATCGCTGGACTTATGATTTAAAAGGAGAGCTATTAGGCGCTCCACATTTTGGTGAGAACCCTTGCTTAAACTTAAATAAAAGTCCCTTGCAAAACTGGCAGGGTCTTTTATTCAATGGTAAAAGAGATATTCACAATGATTTAGCAAGACTTGGCGTTAAAAACCAATTAAATTTTGATGGATATCTGTTGGATCATGTGGAAGTACATGAATGTAACTACAACTGGAAAACCTTTATTGAGGTATATCTAGAGGATTATCACGTTGGTCCCTTCCATCCAGGACTTGGACAATTTGTTACTTGTGATGATCTATCTTGGGAATTCGGTAATTGGTACAGTGTTCAAACGGTGGGGTTGAATAACCAACTTAGAAAACCAGGTTCAGCTGTTTACTCGAAATGGCATGAAGCCGTATTAAGACACCATGGTGGCAAACTGCCTGAATTTGGCGCTATTTGGCTAACCTATTACCCTAATGTCATGGTGGAGTGGTATCCAGGAGTCCTTTGTATTTCAACGCTTCAGCCAATTAGTCCGACCCAAACTAGAAACGTAGTGGAATTTTATTACCCAGAGGAAATCGTTTGGTTTGAACGTGAGTTTATTGAAGCAGAGCGAGCTGCTTATATGGAAACCTGCATTGAAGATGATGAAATTGCACAGCGGATGGATGCTGGACGCGCTGCGTTATTAGCTAGAGGCGAGAACGAAGTTGGCCCTTATCAAAGCCCCATGGAAGACGGTATGCAGCATTTCCATGAGTGGTATCGCAAAACCCTAGAGCAAAAACTCTAGTCTATATTCATGCCACGAAGGAGAGGCTAAGTACTAAAGCCACTCCTAGCAAAATCAGAACAATTTGTTTCATCGATTCTTTTAATTGGAACCTGCGATGCATTTGTGGCATCAAATCACTGACGGCGATATAAATAAAATTACTAGAAGCAAAAACCATTAAGTAAGGGATTAATTTTGCTGAGTCGTCTAGGTATAAATATCCGACAATGCCACCAATGGTAGACAAGAGACCACAAATGGAATTATAAATTAATGCCCTGATTTTAGAAAAACCAGCATTGAGTAACACCATGAAATTACCAATTTCTTGCGGTATTTCATGGGCAATAATTGCAATAGCGGTTAGGATTCCAACCCCAGGGTTGGCAATAAATGCTGCCGCAATCAAAATCCCGTCAACAAAATTATGTAAGCCATCACCAACAAGAATCATCCAACCGCTTTTACCTGCATTTTCTGCGTCATGCCCGTGATGATGATCATGGCCATCTCCCTCATGATGATGATTGTGCCGCAGTAAGGCGATTTTTTCTAAGACAAAGAAAAATAGAATGCCGGCTAATAAAAACGAAAATAAGGTCGTTGGGGATACTCCGGGGGCTTCGAAAGCTTCAGGTAGCGAATGCAAAAAAGCCGTTGCCAGCAAAATCCCCACCGAAAAACTGACCATATTTTCAACAATGGCAGAGAGAAACTTAAATGACAATGTGGCTGCAATCGTAATACTAATTAAGCCTGCTGCGATGGTTGCTAAGAGAATAGAAAATAAAATAGACATATAGAAATTATGGCTTAATGCGCCTCTTCCCAATTATCGCCGATACCGATGCCGACCTCTAGAGGAACTTTTAAACTAGCGACTGTTGTCATAATTCGATCTAAATTTTCTTTGACGAAATTAATCTCTGCTTCAGGGACCTCAAGCACGAGTTCATCATGAACTTGCAATAATAATTTAGTCTGTAAGCTCTCTGACTCAAGCCACTCTTGAACTTTAATCATCGATAACTTAATTAAATCTGCTGCAGTCCCTTGCATAGGTGCATTAATCGCCGCACGCTCTGCGCCTTGACGACGCATGGCATTCGTACTCTGTATTTCAGCTAGCCATAAACGGCGCCCAAAGAAAGTTTCCACGTAGCCTTTTTCTTTGGCAAGGGCACGTGTATCTGCCATATATTTAGCAACACCAGGATATCTACCAAAATAAGTATCAATATAACTTTGTGCCGCACTACGTTCAATGCCTAAATTGCCAGCAAGACCAAAGGCGCTCATGCCATAAATCAAACCAAAATTAATAACTTTGGCAAATCGTCTTTGTTCGCTGGTCACCTGATCAAGTTGTACATTAAAAATTTCGGCAGCAGTTGCACGGTGAATATCAAGGCCATTCGCAAAAGCTTCTAACAAATTTTTATCTTCCGCAAAATGTGCCATGATGCGCAATTCAATTTGTGAATAATCAGCCGACATTAATTTACAGCCAGGTTTAGCAATAAATGCTTCCCGAATTTTTCTACCCTCTTCGGTTCTGATAGGGATATTTTGTAAATTCGGTTCGTTAGAAGCCAATCGTCCAGTGGCAGCAACTGCTTGGGCATAATTCGTATGCAACCGATGCGTCTTCTGATTAAGCATTCTCGGCAGTTTCTCAATATAAGTGGACTGCAACTTTGCTAAGCTTCGATAATCCAATATTCTTGCCGGCAGTGGGTAATCTTCTGACAACTTTAACAAAACCTCTTCATCAGTGGATGGAGCGCCACCAGGGGTCTTTTTAACTACTGGCAACTTTTGGAGTGTAAAAAGAATCTCGCCAATTTGTTTAGGGGATTGGATATTAAACCGTTGACCAGCTAAGTTGTAAATTTCAGTTTCTAATTCAAGTAACTTTTTTCCAACTGTTTGGCTTTGAGCCGCTAATTTTTCTGCATCAATCAAGATGCCGTTACGTTCCATGATGGCTAAAACTCTCATGGTCGGCATTTCTATCGACTCATAAACAAACTTTAATTTCGGATCATTTTGTATGATGGGTGAGAAACTTTCATGTAACCGTAGTGTTATGTCCGCATCCTCGGCAGCATACCTTGAGGCTTGTTCGAGCATCACCTGGTCAAAGGTAATTTGTTTCACCCCTTTACCGCAAACATCTTCAAATTTAATGGTATTAATCCCTAAATGGCGCAGAGACATCGTATCCATATCATGGGGTTTATGCGATTCAAAGACATAAGACTCCAACAAGGTATCGTGTTCGATGCCTCGCAGGTGGATGCCATGATTTAACAAAATATGGAGATCAAATTTCAAATTTTGACCAACTTTTTTGTATTGATCTCCCTCTAACCACGGTTTTAATCGTTCTAAAACCATTTCTCGATTCAATTGATCTTCACTAGTTGTGTGGGCGAGCGGAATATAGCATGCGCTACCGATTTCTGTCGCAAGAGAGATGCCAACCAGCTCAGAAACCATCGGCTCTAACCCAGTTGTTTCTGTATCAAAACAAGTTATAGGCGCTGCTTGTATCTTTTCACACCAAAATTCCAAGCGGTCTGCGCTGACCACGCACTCGTAATTAGCACTTTTGGTGTCACCTACTACCATTTGAGGCTGTTGGGCATTATTAGTATCACTATTGTCATTCGTTCCCGCGTTACTATCTTGGGTGCTAACGACCGATTGAATATCTTGCGTTAAGTGATATTCCTTCAACCAGGTTTTAAAACCATACTTCACAAATAAAGCACGCAATTCATCATGATTTTCGTGTTTTGCTTCTAATTCAGATAAATCCAATAAATGTTCGTCTAACTCACAATCCAGCTTTACAGTTAATAATTTTCTAGCGGTTGCTAACCAGGGAATGGATTGACGTAGGTTTTCGCCTACAACACCTTTGATTTCTATGGATTTTTCAATTAAATGATCTAAATTACCATATTCAGTTAACCATTTAACTGCCGTCTTAGGGCCAGCTTTAGGTACCCCAGGTACGTTATCTACGGTATCTCCTGTAATGGTCAAATAATCGACGATTAACTCTGGTGGAATACCAAATTTTGCAGTGACTCCATTAATATCTAACTTTTCATTCGTCATCGTATTAATTAAAGTAACTTTTTCATTCACTAATTGGGCTAAATCCTTATCTCCTGTAGAAATAATAGTAGTCCAGTCCATTTCACTAGCTCTTTTAGCTAAAGTACCAATGACATCATCTGCTTCCACGTTAGGCACCATGATTACAGGCCAGCCAAGTGCCTTCACTACCGCGTGAATTGGTTCAATTTGTTTTACTAGATCTTCGGGCATCGAGGAACGATTCGCTTTGTACTGCGGATACCATTCATCTCTAAAGGTTGGGCCTTTAGCATCAAACACGCAAGCAATATGGGTTGTGGGCATTTTCTGACGAGCTTGCCTTAGCATATTAATCATGCCATAAATTGCGCCTGTAGGTTCTCCTTGCGGATTACGCAAATCTGGCATAGCATGAAAAGCTCGGTAGAGATAACTTGAGCCGTCAACAAGTAATAATATTTCTTTAGTCATGCCTTAATCGTACAATAATCATTTATTTAATAACTTACTCTCATAAGTCCATGAACAACACCAGAAGCATTAAGTTATCGGCATTGATTGCTTTTATCACTTTCAACATGATAGTGATTAATCAAGTCACTGCCCAAAATACCACAAGTTCGCCAGCCTTAGACGCCAAAGAATTAGAACTTATTAACCGTCAGCCTATTTCCCCAGCCGCCAGAGCCAATGAAAATGTGCTTGGTACAGAAAAAAGACCTACTTCATTCGAATACCAGGAAAACAAGGGCACTAAAATCACTGAATACTCTTCAGATGGTCGCCCAGTGGAGATACAGGTAGATTCTCGTGTTGGCACTCACTACGAAATGAGCAAGCCAATTAACCAAAGCCCGACGGTACCAAATACAAGTATTCAACGGGTTCCTTCAATCCAACTCCCATTTTAGCCGTATGGCGGTATATACCCAATTAAATTTAGAAGAAACGACGGACTGGTTTAAAAAGCAGTTTGAATTAGGAGAGCTTGTCAGCCTAAAAGGCATCAGCTCAGGAATTGAAAACAGTAATTTCTTTCTTTCTGCCCTACAAAAAAACCTTCAAACCGAGTATGTATTAACGATCTTTGAACGCTTATCAGCAACCGAATTACCTTACTATTTAGAGCTGATGCAGCACTTATCTCAACATGGGATCAAAGTTCCAGCTCCTTTTCTTAATAAAGATCATGCTCTGGTTTTGAGTTTAAAAGACAAGCCAGCAGCTCTAGTGAGTAAATTAGAAGGCGCATCTGTGATGCAACCATCACCGGAGCATTGTCACGAAGTTGGCTTCATGTTGGCGAAAATGCATCTAGCTGGTTTAAGTTTTGATAAACACCAACCCAATCTGAGAAGTTTACCGTGGTGGCAAGTCACCATTCCACAAATTTTGCCATTTATTGATACGGAACAACAAAACCTATTAAGTAATGAATTAAAAGTTCAAATAGAATTTTTTGGTAGCGACACTTACAAAGACTTGCCACAAGGTCCAAGTCATTGTGATTTATTTAGAGATAATGTGCTCTTCAAGAGCCTCTCCAAGGATGCAAAGCCGGAGTTGAGTGGTTTTTTTGACTTTTATTTTGCTGGTACTGATAAATGGCTGTTTGATATCTGTGTAACGGTAAACGATTGGTGTATTGATCATGCTACGGGCATGTTTAAACCCGATTTAATCAGTGCCTTTTTACATGCCTACCAAGAGGTCAGGCCATTTACTGACGAAGAGGAAATGGCTTGGCCATTCATGCAAAGAGCCGCTGCTCTACGCTTTTGGATTTCCAGATTGTGGGACTTTTACTTACCTCGTGAGGCAGCATTGTTAACCCCTCATGACCCAAAGCATTTCGAGAGAATTTTGCGCCTAAGGATTAAGCAACATGCAAATTAATCGCCTCCCACCTAAAGCCGGTTACATATGGATAAGACAAGGGATTTGGTTGTTTAAACAAAATCCTTTTACTTTCCTGATGTTGGTGTTTCTGTATATTTTTATCATGCAACTATCGATGTTTATCCCTTTAGTAGGCATCATTGTTGTACTAGTTTTTAACCCATGTATTTCGGTAGGTTTTCTTACTGCAGCGCAAAGAGTCATTCTTAGACAAACGGTGAAGCCGTCCATTTACATCACCGCTATCAGGGAATTACCTCCTGCGATTCGGATGAGGTTATTCAAGCTAGGTGGGCTATATACTGCCTTCGTTTTATTGATTAGCTTGGTATCTTCTCAGTTTATTGATGTAGAAAAAATTATCCCATTGTTAACTACTGGTGAAATGACTGGACCTGATCTGATACAAGAAATGTATTACGCCCTAATCGTGGCCGTCGTGTTGTACCTCCCCATTGCGATGTTGATGTGGTTTTCACCACAATTAGTCGCATGGCAAAACTATAGTATTCGCAAAGCAATTTTTGGCAGTTGGTTAGGTTTTTGGTTTAATAAAGGGCCATTCACTGTATATCTTTGTACTTGGGCCCTTGTTCTCACAGCAGTACCTTTATTTGTTGGTGGTGTTTTCGAGAGTTTAGGCATCAAACAATATGCTAGCTACCTCATTACACCATTTTCAATGTTAGCGATCACCGTTTTTTATTGCTCGTTTTACGCTATTTGGAAAGGTTGTTTTGCTGATAGCGCACCGCCGATTACTACAGAAACAACCACCAGCATTTAATTTGGAACTCAAACGCTGGTAGTGTTTTTTAGATAGCAGTTAACTTAGCAATACTGAGTTGCAACCACTTGACCCCATGTCTTGCAAAATTGACTTGCGCTCTCGTGTCAGGAGCATTGCCTTCAAAACCAGTGATTCGACCTTCGCCAAATTTAGGATGAAATACGTTTTGACCGACATAAAACCCGTGGTCATTATTACTTTTGGTACTCGGAACAATCACAGAAGTCTTGCTGAAGCTTTTAGCTGTAGGTAGATCATGGCCTAAGCTAGCATTTCCCCAACTAGGATTCACTTGCCGGGCTACATTTCCCCATCTTGATTCTGAGTGTTTTGGCGTAAGTAATTTAAGGCACTCTTTTGGTAACTCCTCTAAAAATCTCGAGGGCATGTTGTACCTTACTTGACCATGCAACATCCTAGACTGAGTATGGGACAAATACAGGCGATCCCTCGCACGGGTAATTGCAACATACATCAAACGGCGCTCTTCCTCAAGGCCCTTCGGTTCATTAATGCTGTTCTCATGAGGAAATAAGCCTTCTTCTAACCCAGTAATGAATACGACCTTAAACTCTAGTCCCTTTGATGCATGTACCGTCATCAACTGGACGGCATCTTGGCCAGCCTGCGCCTGATTATCGCCAGCCTCTAAAGAAGCATGCGCCAAAAACCCTGCTAATGGTGACATTTCTGTTGGTGTTGTACTCGCAGTGCCTTGCGTATCAAAAAGTGGCTCAACTGGTAAGCTGGTATTGAGTTCGATGGGAGTTAACGCCACCGCATCTTGTCCCAAGCCTTCTTCAGCAACAAAAGCAGTTGCCGCATTGATTAACTCTTGTAAGTTTTCGATACGATCTTGACCTTCTTTTTCAGCAAGGTAATGCTGAATTAACCCACAATGTTGAATCACATAGTCAATCAACTCCGGAAGGGTGTTTTTCCGAGTTGCATCACGCATGTGGTCAATTAAACGAATAAAGCTACTAATCGACGATCCTGGCTTACCCTCTAAAAAACTGGCCGCTGCATATAAAGAGGATTGTTGGGTGCGTGCAATATCTTGCAGAGCTTCAATAGACCTAGCACCAATCCCTCGGGTCGGGAAATTAACAACTCTAGAAAACGACGTATCATCATTTGGATTTTCCATTAAACGCAGATAAGCTAAAGCGTGTTTAATCTCAGCGCGTTCGAAGAAGCGTAAGCCACCATAAACTCGGTAAGCAATTCCAGCCGAAAATAATCCGTGCTCGATAATTCGCGACTGTGCATTACTTCGATACAGAATAGCAACCTCACTTCGCGTCATGCCATCATTAATTAAATTACGAATTTCATCGATGAGCCAAGAAGCTTCCGTGCCATCTGACGCTGCCTCATACAGCCTGACAGGTTCACCATGACCGGCATCTGTGCGTAAATTTTTACCAAGTCTTTCTTTATTGTGGGCAATTAAATGATTAGCTGTATCTAAAATATTTGCATGAGAGCGGTAATTTTGTTCCAATTTCACCGTCAATGGGTGGAACTGTTTTTCAAACAAGCGCATATTGGCAACATCTGCACCCCTAAATGCATAAATACTTTGGTCGTCATCACCCACCGCAAATACACAAGCTGGGTGGGAGGTGGAGTGTCCCGATAAGAGTTTTAACCAAGCGTATTGCAAAGTATTCGTATCTTGAAACTCATCCACTAATACATGTCTAAAGCGTCTTTGATAATGCTCACGGATAGGCTCATTGTGCTTTAAGAGCTCATAGGACCGAAGGAGCAGTTCAGAAAAGTCGACTACCCCTTCACGCAGGCATTGTTCTTCATAAGCCTGATAGAGACGAATCATTACCCCTTGAAACTCGTCAGCTGGGGACATGTCCTTGGGGCGATTACCCCGCTCTTTAGCGTTGGAGATGAAATACTGTAACTGTTTAGCTGGATACTTCTCATCATCGACCTTTAACGATTTAAGTAATCTCTTAATAGCTGATAGTTGATCTTGGGTATCTAAAATTTGAAAGGTTGAGGGCAAGCCGGCATCATTAAAATGGGCGCGCAATAGTCGATTACATAAACCATGGAAAGTACCGACCCACATACCTCGAGTATTGATTGGCATCATTCCTGAGAGCCTTGCAAGCATCTCTTTGGCGGCTTTGTTAGTAAAGGTAACCGCCAAGATACCAATTGGTGAAATTTGACCGGTTTGAATTAAATAGGCGATTCGAGTCGTTAGTACCCGTGTTTTGCCACTACCGGCACCAGCTAAGATCAATGCCGATTGGGCATTGCCGTTTTCATCTTTAGTTGCTAGGGTAACAGCTTGTAGCTGTTCAGGGTTTAAATTATGGAGAAGTTCAGACACATGGACTCTTTGAAATACACCATTATAATTTAGTAATGTCAAAAATTGAAAATAATACCTCCTCAACAGCCATGTCTACTGACACGAATTCAGCCAACGAACTAGCGAAATCCTTTGAACCTCTTGCGATTGAAAAAAAGCTCAGTGAAATTTGGTCGCAAAAAGATGTGAATGCGCTTGAAATTCGCTCAGGTCAAGAAAATTTCTGTATTCAGTTACCACCGCCAAATGTGACTGGCACCCTACATATGGGGCACGCTTTTAATCAAACGATTATGGACGGTTTAACTCGTCATGCCAGGATGCAGGGTAAAAATGCGCTATGGGTTCCAGGTACAGATCATGCTGGGATTGCTACGCAGATTGTGGTTGAAAGACAATTGGATGCGCAAGGCGTATCTAGGCACGATCTCGGTAGACAAGTTTTTTTAGAGAAGGTTTGGGAATGGAAAGAAAAATCTGGCTCTACAATCACCAGCCAAATTAAAAGACTTGGCGCTTCGATTGATTGGAGTAAAGAATACTTCACAATGGATCCATCTATGTCCGCCGCTGTGGTGGAAGTGTTTGTTACTTTATATGAACAAGGTTTGATTTACCGTGGTAAACGCTTAGTCAACTGGGATCCAGTACTGGGCACTGCAGTCTCTGATCTTGAGGTCGATAGTGAAGAAGAAGCCGGCTTTATGTGGCATATTCGCTACCCATTAGCGGATGGCTCAGGTCATTTAACCGTGGCGACAACCCGACCCGAAACGATGCTCGGGGATTTAGCGGTGATGGTACATCCAGAGGATGAGAGATATAAGCACCTGATTGGCAACAAGGTGGTCTTACCCTTGTGTCAACGTGAAATCCCGATTATTGCCGATGATTATGTTGACCCAGCCTTTGGTACTGGGGTTGTCAAGGTGACTCCAGCCCATGACTTCAACGATTATGCCGTTGGTCAAAGACACCAGCTCACCCCATTAAACATCCTTACCCTAGATGCAAAAATCAATGAAAACGCGCCTATTGCCTACCAGGGCATGGACCGCTTCGATGCTAGGAAAAAAATTGTCGAAGATCTTGAAGCTTTAGGCTTTTTAGATAAAGTGGTGGACCATAAATTAATGGTCCCAAGGGGTGATAGAACACGGACGATTATTGAACCGATGCTGACAGACCAGTGGTTTGTCGCTATGTCAAAGCCAACGCCATTCAATCAATACAAACCCGGTGAATCAATTGCCAGTGCAGCACTGCTCGCTGTAACCGAAGGAGATGTCAAGCTCATTCCAGAAAACTGGACCTCCACTTACTCACAATGGTTAGAAAATATTCAAGATTGGTGTATTTCCAGACAATTATGGTGGGGTCACCAAATTCCAGCTTGGTTCCAAGAAGATGGTGAGTTTATTGTTGCCAGAGATGAAGAAGCTGCCTATGTTAAAGCAAGAGCCAATGGTTACCAAGGGACTCTCAAACGTGATGATGACGTACTAGATACATGGTTTAGCTCTGCGTTAGTACCCTTTTCATCGCTTGGTTGGCCGAAAAAAACCGAGTTACTCGAACACTTTCTCCCATCGACTGTCTTAGTTACGGGCTTTGATATCATCTTTTTCTGGGTAGCGCGGATGGTGATGATGACCTGTCACTTTACTGGAAAAATCCCATTTGAGCATGTTTATGTCCATGGTTTAGTGCGGGATGCAGAAGGTCAAAAAATGAGTAAATCCAAGGGGAACACTTTGGATCCAATTGATTTAATTGATGGGATTTCGCTAGAAAGTTTGCTGGAAAAACGGACTCAAAATTTAATGAATCCGAAACAAGCTCAAGCAATCGCCAAAAGAACGAAGAAAGAATTCCCTGATGGTATTCCGTCCTTTGGGACAGATGCATTACGTTTTACCTTTGCTTCCATGGCAACCCTTGGTAGGAATATTAATTTCGACTTGAAACGTTGCGAAGGATATCGTAATTTCTGTAACAAATTATGGAATGCAACCCGCTTTGTCTTAATGAACTGCTCAGGTGGCGATGAAGAAAATGGCTTTGCGAAGTGCCCTGGTGATTGTGGTCCGGAAGGATATTTAGACTTTTCTCCAGCAGATCGATGGATTGTTTCCTTATTACAAAAGGTCGAGGCGGATATCGATCGGGCTTATAAAGAATATCGTTTCGACTTGATTGCAACTTCCATCTACCAGTTTGTTTGGGACGAGTACTGCGATTGGTATCTGGAGTTAGCAAAAGTACAATTGCAGCATGGTAGTCCAGCAAGTCAGCGCGGAACCAGAAGAACCCTATTACGAGTATTAGAAACAATTCTGCGCTTGGCTCATCCAATTATTCCCTTTATTACCGAGGAACTATGGCAAACAGTTGCTCCTAAAACGGGGAAATCGCTTGCAGATTGCCCAAAACAAACCATTTCTTTACAGCCTTACCCTGTATCACAACCGCAAAAAATTGATGAGTCCTCAGAGTTATGGGTGAAGAAACTAAAAGCATTAGTTGATGCCTGCCGAAATCTTCGCGGAGAAATGCAAGTACCACCTTCACAAAAAGTTCCTTTACTCATTCAAGGGCCAAATGACTTCATCGAGTTGGCACAACCTTATTTAATGAGTTTAGCTAAATTATCTGAACTACAAATTGATGCGACTGGAGAATTGATTGATACGAAGAGTGCCCAGGCGCCGGTGGTAATTGTTGAGGATATTCGTTTACTTTTGGAAATCAAAATAGATGTTGAAGCTGAAAAGATCCGATTAGATAAAGAAATCAAGCGATTAGAAGTTGAAATCGCTAAAAGTTATGGTAAATTATCTAATGAAAGTTTCGTAAGCAAAGCACCGCCTGAAGTTATTGCGACAGAAAATAACAGAATGGTTGAGTTTAAGTCCAAATTGGCAAGGCTTTCAGATCAGAGAGATAAACTATCTCTAGGTTAATAACCCCTTTCACAAATAACTCATGAAAAATATTTTTAAAGCTGTTTTCCCAGTAGCGGGACTTGGTACACGTTTTTTACCAGCAACAAAGGCAATGCCTAAGGAAATGCTCACCGTTGTTGATAAACCATTAATTCAGTATGCAGTAGAAGAAGCTATCGCATCAGGCATTACAGAACTCATCTTTGTAACAGGTCGAAGTAAAAGAGCGATTGAAGATCATTTCGATAAAGCGTATGAACTTGAAGTAGAGCTCGAAAACAAAAACAAAAAAGATCTACTTGAAATTGTCAGAAGCATTAAACCAAGTCATGTGGATTGTGTTTATGTCAGGCAATCTGAGGCATTAGGTCTTGGCAACGCCGTCCTTTGTGCAGAAAAATTGGTTGGTAATGATCCTTTTGCAATTATTCTTGCGGATGACTTACTAACGGCAACTCAGCCCGTCTTAAAACAGATGATTGATATTTACGCCCATTACCATAGCTCAGTCATTGGTGTAGAAAAGATTACCAAAGATCAAAGTCGCTCATATGGTGTTATTTCAGGTAAAAAATTAGAAAAAAACCTATTGAAGTTAGATGATATTGTTGAAAAACCAGCGCCAGAAGATGCACCATCCAATCTTGGCGTAGTTGGACGATATATTCTCACTTCGCAGATTTTCTCTCACATTAAAAACTTGAAGCCGGGTTCGGGTGGAGAATACCAGCTGACAGATGCGATTCAAACCTTGCTCCAGAAAGAACAAGTACTTGCGTATCAATATGATGGTATTCGGTACGATTGCGGTAGTAAACTCGGGTATCTCAAAGCTACTGTTGAGTTTGCATTAAGACACCCCGAAGTATCTTCTGAATTTAAAGCCTATTTAAAGGCTAATAAGTCGATTTCAGGTAGAGCAACGAAGTAATTAACGTCTCTCAAGATAGAAGATGAACTTTTCATCTTCTATCTCTGTATGCACTAAAGTATTCCCTGTTTGTTTTGCAAACATAGGGATATCGTGTTTAGCACCTTGATCCGTTGCTATTACTTTTAGAACCTTGCCCGTTTGCATATCAGACAGCGCTTTCTTGGTTCTCAAAACTGGTAAGGGGCAAATCATGCCGACGCAATCGACCTCTTTATCAACGAGAATTGAAGTCACAGTTTCCCCTCAACATAATTCATCACTGAGCTTAAAGCCGCTGAGAGGTTTTCGGGTTCAGTGCCGCCTGCCATCGCTAAATCCGGTTTTCCGCCGCCCTTACCACCCACTTGATTGGCTACAAAATTCACTAATTCACCAGCCTTAAGCTTGCTAACTAAATCTGGCGTAACTCCAGCGATCAGTTGCACCTTGCCATCTTGCTTGCTTCCCAATACGATAATTGCCGACTTCAATTTATTTTTTAATTGATCAACTGTTTCCCGTAATAGCTTCGAATCAGAGACATCAAACTGGGTGGCAAGAACTTGTACCCCATTGACTAATACCGCTTTACTCATGAGGTCGTCACCTTGACTTGCAGCAAGTTTCGATTGAGATCTTTCGAGCTCTTTTTCAACTTCACGAAGTTGATCCAATAATTGTTGTACTCTATTTTCTACGTCATCTGGCGTAGATTTTAGAATCTGAGCCGTAGTTTGCAACTGAGATTCAATTTTTTGCATCCTAGCTAAGGTTAAATTACCAGAGATTGCCTCGATACGACGAATACCTGCCGCAACACCACTTTCTGCAACTACTTTAAATAATCCAATATCGCCAGTTCTCTGAACATGGGTACCACCACAAAGCTCCTTGGATGAACCTATTTCTAAAACGCGGACAACATCACCGTATTTTTCTCCAAACAACATCATGGCACCCGTTTTCTGAGCATCATCAATCGACATTGATTTGGCTGAAGTCGCTTGGTTGGCTAAAATTTCGGCATTTACAATTTGTTCAATTTTTTGCAGCTCAGCATCACTGACCGGCATGGCGTGGGTAAAGTCAAAACGGGTCTTTTGCGGGTCCACTAAAGAACCCTTCTGTTGAACGTGTGCTCCCAACACTTCTCTTAAGGCTTTATGGAGCAAGTGCGTAGCACTGTGGTTTCGCATAATGGCTTGACGAGAAAACAAATCTACCTTAGCGGTAACTTGGTCGCCAACTTTTAAAACACCCTCTAGCATTTTGCCATGATGACCAAATACATCAGCCTGAATCTTCAGTGTATCCTCAACTTCAAACAAGAATTGTTGATTGCGCATTTCGCCACTGTCACCAACTTGTCCACCAGATTCTGCGTAAAAAGGTGTTTGATCTAAGACGATGACTGCATCAACGCCACTGCCGACCTCATTGACGGCGCTGCCATCAACATACAATGCGAGAACGGTTGATTGTTCTGAGTGAAGGTGGTCGTAACCAACAAACTGAGTTGCAGGTCCCTGATACTCTAAACCCTGTGCCATTTTGAATTTACCAGCCGCGCGCGCTTGATCACGTTGGTGTTGCATACATTTCTCAAAGCCAACTTCATCCACTTGAACATTTCTCTCCCTACAAACATCTGCTGTGAGATCTAATGGGAAGCCAAAGGTATCATGTAATTTAAAGGCGATTTCACCATCAAGCGTATTTGCAGGTTGATTCTGTCCAAGCTGACTGATAGCTTCTTCCAAAATTTCCATACCATTGGCGATGGTTTGGAAGAATCTTTCTTCTTCCATCCGAATCACCTCAGTAATTTTTTCTTCTTGTTGAACTAGCTCTGGATAAGCACTACCCATTTCTTGCACAAGACTTTTGACAATACTATAGAAGAATGGTGTTCTCGCCCCCAGCTTGTAGCCGTGACGAATGGCGCGACGGGTAATGCGACGTAGCACATAGCCACGACCAGCATTGCCAGGAATGACGCCATCAACAATCGTGAAGGAACAAGCTCTCACATGGTCAGCAATGACCTTTAAGGATGGGCTATTCGGATCACATTGATTACCGCCGGCTTGATCTACAGCTGCCTTAGCAGCAGCAATTAAATGGACAAACAAATCAATTTCATAATTCGAATGGACATGCTGTAAAACGGCAGAAATTCTTTCTAAACCCATACCGGTATCGACACTCTTTTTCGGTAATGGATGCATCACACCGTTTTCGTCGCGATTAAACTGCATGAAAACGTTATTCCAAATTTCGATATAACGATCACCATCTTCATCTGGGCTGCCTGGAGGGCCGCCAGCAATTTCAGGGCCATGATCATAAAAAATCTCAGTACAGGGTCCACAAGGGCCTGTATCACCCATCATCCAGAAGTTATCGGACGCATAACGCGCGCCTTTATTGTCGCCGATACGAATCACTCTCTCTGGCAGAACACCGACTTTTTTTGTCCAGATATCAAATGCTTCTTGGTCTTCAGAATAGACCGTCACTAACAGTTTTTCTTTGGGCAACTGGAATACTTCAGTCAGGAGCTCCCAAGCAAATTGAATGGCGTCCTCTTTGAAGTAATCCCCGAAAGAAAAGTTACCAAGCATTTCGAAGAAGGTGTGATGCCTAGCTGTATAGCCGACATTGTCAAGGTCATTATGTTTTCCACCCGCGCGAATACACTTCTGTGCAGTCGTCGCTCTTGAATAAGGTCGCTTATCAAACCCCAAGAAAACATCTTTAAATTGGTTCATCCCCGCATTAGTAAATAGCAGGGTTGGGTCATCTCCAGGCACAACAGGACTGGAACTCACGACTTGATGGCCTTTCGAGGCAAAAAAATCTAAATACTTTTGGCGGATTTCATTTACTTTCATAAATATTATTATCTCATCATGGTGCAAATGGTTAAATATTTCTCTATTTTACGATTACAATTTGCAGTAATTGTTGGTGGCAATATTGAATTCAATCATTTTGTGTTGGTAGATAATTTACTAAGTAAAAACCCTAAGATCACAATTTGAAGATTCCACTTACAATGCCATGTTGTTAGCAAAATTAATTAATCTTAAAAATTAAAATATTCGAGGAGTTTCGTTTGAAAATACGTAATCAAAAAGATTTCATGTCTGGTTTAATGTTCATAGCAATTGGAGCATTTTTTTCCATACTTGCTAGATCTTACCAAATGGGAACCCCAGCGAAAATGGGCTCAGGCTATTTTCCATTCTGGTTAGGGGTAGTGTTAGGGCTTTTAGGTCTGTTTGTTTTACTTGGCTCACTTAAATCAACTGCGGAAGAAAGTGGTATTGGTAAATGGGATTGGAAGTCAGTCCTTTGGGTAACATGCTCAGTTTTAATTTTTGCAATTAGTTTGCCTTATGCTGGATTAATTCTTTCACTTGTTGTATTGATCTTCATTTCTGCAATGGCAAGTCATGAGTTTCATTGGAAAGGTACTTTAGTTAGTGCCGTTATTTTGAATGTCATCGCTTATTTTGCATTCGTATGGGGCTTAAAGTTACAATTCCCCGTTTGGCCGAGTTTCTAATACTAGAAAATCACTTACTAACTACAACAGATAGAAAAGACATAAAATGGATTTATTAAGTAATCTTTCTCTAGGCTTTGAAACAGCCTTCACCCTGCAGAACTTAGCTTACTGCTTCATTGGTTGCGTTCTTGGAACATTAATCGGAGTTTTACCTGGTTTGGGTCCAATTGCTACGATTGCGATGTTGCTCCCAGCAACTTATGCATTGCCTCCAATTGCAGCTCTCATTATGTTGGCTGGTATTTATTACGGCGCACAATATGGTGGTTCAACCACTGCGATTTTGATCAACATCCCAGGTGAGTCATCCTCCGTTGTTACGGCAATTGATGGTTACCAAATGGCCAGAAATGGTCGAGCTGGGGTTGCCTTGTTTACTGCCGGTATGGGTTCATTCTTTGCTGGTTGCGTAGCTACACTCGTTTTAGCAGCCTTTGCTGCGCCTCTCTCTGAGTTGGCGTTTAAGTTTGGTCCTGCTGAATACTTCTCCTTGATGGTTCTAGGTTTAATCGGCGCGGTGGTGTTAGCTTCTGGCTCTCTCATCAAAGCGATTGCCATGATTGTGCTAGGTCTCTTGTTAGGCTTAGTTGGAACTGACGTTAACTCAGGTACTTCACGTTATGCATTTGATGTTCCACAACTCACTGACGGTCTTGGTTTCGTAGCTGTTGCGATGGGTATGTTTGGTTTTGCTGAAATTATGCTCAACTTAGAGCAAAAAGAAGCGCGTGAAACATTCTTGAAAAAAGTGACTAATTTATGGCCAAGTAAGGCTGACTTTAAGAGAATGATTGCTCCAATTCTCCGTGGAACTCTCCTAGGTTCTATCTTGGGTATTCTGCCAGGTGGTGGTGCTGCTTTAGCTAGCTTTGGTGCTTACTCTTTAGAAAAGAAAGTATCTAAGTACTCAGCAGAGTTTGGTAAAGGTGCGATTGAGGGTGTTGCTGCTCCTGAAAGTGCTAACAATGCTGCTGCGCAAACATCATTTATTCCATTGTTAACTTTAGGTATCCCTCCAAACGCTGTGATGGCGTTGATGGTTGGTGCGATGACAATTCACAATATTCAACCTGGTCCTCAGGTGATGACAAGTAATCCTGCTCTATTCTGGGGTTTGATTGCTTCGATGTGGATTGGTAACTTAATGTTGATTATTTTGAATTTACCAATGATTGGTGTTTGGGTTAAATTGTTAACGATTCCATACAGACATTTATATCCTGCTATTTTGGTATTCTGCTGTATCGGTGTTTACTCAGTAAATAACACTACATTCGATATTTACCTCACTGCTGGATTCGGTATTATTGGTTATCTCTTCAACAAATTACAATGCGAAGCTCCTCCACTATTGTTAGGTTTCGTGCTTGGACCAATGATGGAAGAAAACTTCCGCCGTGCATTGTTATTATCTAGAGGTGACTTCACAGTATTCGTGACAAGACCTTTATCTGCAGGGCTTTTAATTACTGCGTTGATCTTAGTTGCACTTGTTTCTGTACCTGCATTTAAGAAAACTAGAGAAGAAGCTTTCGTAGAAGATTGATATTCATTCCCAAGGCACATTACAATATGTGTCTATGTCTAAGGAATTAATTAAAACCAATGAAACCTCGGCTACCACCGAGGTTTCTAACTTTTTGCGGCAGATAATCGATCACGACTGCCATTCGCAAACCTATTCAAATCGCACAGATTCTGATGGTAGGCCACTACCATCTGTAATTACGCGCTTCCCACCTGAGCCTAATGGGTATTTACATATTGGGCATGCTAAAAGTATCTTCCTAAATTTTGGTTTAGCCAGAGACTATGCGCATGCTATTAATGGCGCTCGTTGTCATATGCGTTTTGACGATACGAATCCAGCAAAAGAAGAAACTGAGTACGTAAATACCATACTGGAGTCTGTCCAGTGGTTAGGCTTCAATTGGGTTTATGGGGACCAAACCTGTCTTTACTATGCCAGTGATTACTTTGATCTCTTATATCAATTTGCTGAACTATTGATTCAAGAAGGTAAGGCCTATATTGATAGTCAATCGGCTGATCAGATTCATAAGAGCCGTGGCAACTTTATTGATTTAGGCACAAACAGCCCTTTTAGAGATCGCTCTGTCGCCGAAAACCTTGCCCTGTTTAGAGAGATGAAGGCTGGAAAATTTCAGGATGGCGAGCATGTTCTGCGCTTAAAAATCGACATGAGCCACCCTAATCTCGTCATGAGAGATCCAGTAATTTATCGAATTCGTCATGCCCACCATCACCGTACTGGTGACAAGTGGTGTATTTATCCGTTGTACGACTTTACGCACTGCATCTCTGATGCGTTAGAGCGAGTTACTCACTCCATCTGTACCTTGGAGTTTGAAAATAATCGTCCTTTGTATGAATGGATCTTAAATGCACTTTGCGATGCGGGAGTTTTACCTGCTCCATTGCCACATCAATATGAATTTGCTCGTTTAAATTTGACCTACGCTATTACGAGTAAACGTAAATTACTACAACTCGTGCAAGATCATCATGTGGATGGTTGGAATGATCCTAGGATGCCTACCCTTGTCGGTTTAAGGAGACGCGGTTTTACTCCTAAAAGCTTACAGTTATTTTGTGAGCGAATTGGCGTCTCAAAAGCAGATAGCTGGATTGAAATGAGCGTCCTCGAGCAAGCCTTACGGGATGACCTAGATCCGTCAGCTCATCGTGCTGTTGCGGTCATGAAGCCTCTGAAATTAGTCATCGATAACTTTGACCAAGCTCCTGAGTTATGTTCAGCGCCGATTCACCCTCATCTTGAGGACTTGGGTCGCCGTGAATTCTATTTAACCAAAGAGCTATGGATTGAGGCGGATGATTTTATGCAAGAACCCGTCAAGGGCTTCTTTCGACTCTTTCCACCAATCAATGGACAACCAGGTAATCGAGTGCGTTTACGCTACGGTTTTGTGATTGAATGTACTGGGTTTGACTTAGGTGCAGATGGACAGGTCGTTGCCGTGCATGCCAATTACTTCCCTGACAGTAAGAGTGGTACTGAGGGCGCGAATACCTATAAGGTCAAGGGTAACATTCATTGGTTAAGCGTTGCTGATGCACTGCCAGCCGAAATTAGGGTATATGACCGCTTATTTACCGACCCGAATCCAACTGGTGGCGATAAAGACTTCTTAGATTTCTTGAATCCAAAGTCTAAGTCCGTGATCCAAGCGTACGTTGATCCTAGTCTTGCCAATGCAAATCCCGAACAAAGCTTCCAGTTTGAGCGGCATGGGTATTATGTAGCCGACCAATTTGATCACTCGAAGGCCACTCCGGTATTCAATTTATCCGTTGGCTTAAAAGACACCTGGAAAAAATAATTAGGTTCGATCCAAGTAATCTTTTACCGTTGGGTAAAGAAACTTAAAACCAATTTCCCGCAAGCGATCATTACTGATCCTGCGGGATTCTTGCATAAAACTCAGTAGTTGCGGACTGACTAAGGTCTTTAAAGTTTCTTTATCTACCCTAGGTGGGCGAGGAAGCTGCATTTTATCTGCCACCAAATCAAAATAATCAGCCATCTTTAATTCAGTATGATCACAAGCATTGAAGATTCTTTGCGAACCTCCCCGATAAATACAGAGAATGGTTAACCTCGCTAAATCATCTGCATGGATATGATTGGTATAGACATCTTCCTGAGCTACCAGAGCAGCTGTACCCTTTTGTAATCGCTCAATTGGTAAGCGGTTACCAGCATAAATTCCTGGGACTCTCAAAATAATGACACTGACGCCTTGTTGAGAGCCCCAAGCTCTCAATTTTTTTTCAGCATCTACTCGACGAATAGCTCTTACATTTTGTGGCTTGACGTGTGTAACTTCTGAAATCTGCCGCCCTGCGCAATCACCATAAACCCCCGTCGTACTAATATATACAAATCGTTTTACTCGCCCCCCTTTAGAGAGAGCTTGTATCAGTGCTTTAGTTCGTACATCTTCAACTCCACTAGGGTTAGGGGGTGCTAAATGGATGACAGTACTCGCAATTTGCGATAATCGTTGAAGTGTCAGTCGATCATCTAAATTGCCTAAAATAGGAATAGCCCCTGCTTGGCGAAATAACTCAAATTTCTCGGTTTGGCTTGTTAAAACATAAACTTTGAAAGATTTGACTAAAATAGGTAACATTCGCTGACCAACATCGCCACAACCTACAATCAGTATCCTAGGTAAATGAAATCGGTGTTGTGTAAAGTGGCTTGGCATAAATTAGGATGTTTTAACGAAAGGGATTATTTTGGAAGATAAGCAAGTATTTTCAATTACTTTACAGAAAAGTGGCAAATCATTTTTAGTGGCCGAAGATGAATCCATTTTAGATGCTGCGTTAAAACAAGGAATTATTCTCGCTTATGGCTGTAAGAATGGAGCTTGTGGCTCTTGTAAAGCCAAAGTAATTGAAGGTGAATTTGCGATTGGGCCTCATAGTAGCAATGGCCTCACCGATGAAGAGGCCTCTAGAAATATCGCTCTTCTTTGTTGTACCACCCCTAAAAGTAACTGTACGGTGGATGCTCGTGAAATCGACGGAACGAGTGAATTTCCTGTAAAGAAAGTTCCATGTCGGGTCGCTGGACTTGAAAAACTCACCCATGATGTGGTGTCATTAAAACTGCAATTGCCATCTACTGAAAAATTTCGTTACATAGCTGGCCAATACGTAGAGTTTCTCCTCAAGGATGGTAAACGTCGCGCCTATTCCATCGCAACAGCACCGCATGAAGAAGGTCCGCTCGAGTTACAAATTAGACATATGCCGGGTGGCTTATTTACGGATCATGTATTTGGCGTTAATCCTGATTTATTCTTAAAAGAAAAGGATATATTGAGATTTGAAGGCCCTATGGGAAGTTTTTTCTTAAGGGAGGACTCCGATAAGCCAATTATTTTCATCGCCTCCGGCACGGGTTTTGCACCTATCCAAGCGATCATTGAACACATGAAAGCAAATAACATTACTCGGGAAATGCATTTATATTGGGGGGGGAGAAGACCTTCTGACATTTATCATCTAGAAAAATGCTTGAACTGGGCTAAAGATCTACCTCATTTGCATTTCATTCCCGTAGTTTCAGATGCCTTACCTGAGGATGCTTGGAGTGGTAGAACTGGTTTTGTACATGCTGCAGCAATGGAAGACATACCTGACATGAGTGGCTATCAAGTCTATGCCTGTGGTGCCCCGATTGTGATCAATAGCGCATCAAAAGATTTTGTAGGTAAATGTCAGCTCCCTGAGGATGAGTTTTATGCAGACTCTTTTACTTCAGAAGCAGATTTAGCGAAATAAGACCCATTACTGTCATTTGTTTCTAATAAACTATTTTTTAATTTTCTTTTTTACTTGGACTTGTCATGATTGATACGCACTCAATAATGTATATTACGAACCGCCCAGATATAACGATGGTTTCTGGAGAAGGCTCTTGGCTCACTGACAATGAAGGTAAACGCTATTTAGACTTTATGCAAGGTTGGGCAGTGAATTGTCTGGGTCACAGTAATCCTGGCATGATTTCCGCCCTTGAGCAGCAAGCGCGTAAAGTAATGAATCCTAGTCCGGCTTTTTACAACGAGCCAATGATTGACCTGGCGAATTTACTGACAGACAACAGTTGTTTTGATAAGGTATTTTTTGCCAATAGTGGTGCTGAAGCCAACGAAGGTGCCATTAAGTTAGCAAGAAAATGGGGCCAACTTCATAAAAATAAAGCTTTCGAAATCATTACTTTTGATCATAGTTTTCATGGCAGAACTCTGGCTACGATGAGCGCATCGGGTAAACCAGGTTGGGATACCATGTTCGCCCCCCAAGTACCAGGTTTTCCAAAAGCTACATTAAATGACCTGTCCAGTGTCGAACAGCTCATTAATGAGAATACTGTAGCAGTCATGTTAGAACCAGTACAAGGCGAAGGAGGAGTAATTCCCGCCGAACTAGAGTTCATGAAAGATTTAAGAGCCTTAACGAAAAAACACAATATTTTATTGATTGTGGATGAAGTACAAAGTGGCTGTGGGCGAACTGGCAAACTGTTTGCACATCAACTATTTGATGTTAAGCCTGACATCATGACCCTCGGTAAGGGAATTGGTGGTGGAGTGCCACTATCAGCCCTACTCTGCACTGACGAAGTGGCGAGTTTTGTGCCAGGTGACCAAGGTGGTACCTATAACGGGAATCCACTCATGTGTGCCGTAGGTATTAGTGTCATTCAACAACTCACCGCACCAGGGTTTTTAGATGCAGTCATGGCAAAAGGTGCATATCTAAAAAATAAGTTGCTCAAACTTTCTGATGAGTTAGGTTTAGACGGAGAGCGTGGGGAAGGTTTACTCAGAGCGCTAAAACTCAATCGAGATATTGGGCCTAGCATTGTCGAAGCAGCCCGTTTAATGACGCCTCAGGGTTTATTGATTAACGCCCCACGTCCTAACTTAATCCGCTTCATGCCAGCTCTCAATGTGAGTAATGAGGAGATTGACCTCATGGTTGACATGTTAAGTCAATTAATTGCTCAAGCTCCTAAATAAGCTGCGCTAACACGGGGATCTTTTATTAGATCCTCGGCCTTGCCTTCAATCGATATTTGACCACTTTCTAAAACATAGGCGCGATCAGATATTTCAAGGGCACGTTGAGCATTTTGCTCAACCAAAAGAATCGTCATTCCCGCCTTCGCAATCCGTTCAATCACCTCAAAAATGGTGTCGACTAAAATTGGGGACAGTCCCATCGATGGTTCATCCAACAGTAGTAATTTGGGTCTCGACATTAAGGCTCTTGCCATTGCCACCATTTGTTGCTCGCCACCCGATAAAGTACCGGCCAATTGCTTTGAGCGTTCTTTAATTCTTGGGAAAAATGAATACATTTTTTCCAAATCGACCTCAATTTCGCCATCCTTACGTGAGTATGCCCCCATTTGTAAATTTTCTAAAACGGTCATTCGCGTAAAAATTCCTCTACCTTCGGGGACTAAAGCCATTCCACGAGCTAGTAACTCATAGGACTTCCCTGAACTTGGGACTTCATTAAACAGTATTTCGCCACTTTGCCAAGAAATCATTCCCGCAATCGCCTTCAGCGTAGAGGTTTTCCCTGCTCCATTGGAGCCAATTAAGCTAACTAACTCGCCTGTTCGCACCTCAAGATCAATCCCATTGACTGCTAAAATACCCCCGTAAGAAATTTTCAATTGTTTTACTTTAAGCATTTGTATTCCTAAACACTTTCCTTACGATGGCCTAAATAAGCCTCAATCACCGCAGGATTTTGGCGGACCTGTTCTGGTAATCCGGCGGCAATCACCTGGCCATAATCTAAAACAAAAATATAATCGCAAAGTCCCATCACTAGCCGAACATCATGTTCAATCATCAAAATCGTCGTACCATCACTCTGGATTTTTTTTAACAAGGTGTTTAAACTGTTTTTTTCCGTTTGATTCATCCCTGCAGCAGGCTCATCGAGAGCAAGTAAGAGGGGTTCGGTCGCTAAAGCGCGCGCAATTTCCAATCGCCTTTGATCGCCATAAGGCAGGTTTTTCGCCTTTTGATCAGCTAAGGCACTTCGTATTCCAACATATTGTAGGAGTTCATAGGCACGTTCTTTAATTTTGCGCTCTTCCTCCATGGTCGATTGCGTTTTTAGGATCGCTCCAATAAATCCGGCCTTAGTTCGCACATGTCGTCCAACCATCACATTTTCTAAGACAGACATTTCTTTAAATAAACGAATATTTTGAAAAGTTCGAGCGATGCCTGCCTTTAGTACTTGATCTACCGCCACTGGGTTGTATGACTTCCCATTCAGATAAAAATTACCCGAATTCGCTGTATAGAGTCCAGTAATTAGATTAAAACAAGTTGTTTTACCCGCTCCATTTGGTCCAATTAATCCAACAATTTGCCCCTTTTTAACCTCTAGGTTAACGCCACTAAGTGCATGTAATCCACCAAATCGTTTATGGACGTTGGTAATTTTGAGTAAGTCGATCTGGGTATCCATTGTCATGCTTTAGATCCCGACCACAAACCACTAGGTTTAAATCGAATCACGAGTATTAAGGCACTAGCATAAAAGAGTTGCCGAATAATTTCCGCATCCACCAATGTTTTTCCAAACATCATTTTTTGCAATGGATCCATCGTGGATCTCAATAACTCAGGGAATCCAGCTAATAAAAAACTACCCAAAATTACACCTGGAATATGGCCCATGCCACCTAATACGACCATCGCCAAAATCACGATGGATTCCGAAAGCGAGAAGGACTCAGGGGAAATAAATCCTTGGAACGACGCAAATAGTGCTCCAGACACCCCGCCAAAAGACGCGCCAATTGCAAACGCTAGTAATTTTAAATTTCGGGTGTTTAACCCCATTGCCTTAGCTGCTATCTCATCTTCGCGAATCGCTACCCAAGCACGACCAATTCTTGAATCTTGAATCCGTGTGCACATCAGAATCACCATCAACACCAAAAATAAGAAGAGGTAATAGTTGAGTATGACTGAGGGAATAGAGATCCCGGCAAGATGTAAGGTCTTACCAAAACTGATTCCGCCGATTTGGACAGGGTCTATACCATTTATCCCGTTTGCCCCATTTGTCAAATTGACAGGACGATCTAAATTATTCAAAAAAATCCGAATGATTTCGCCAAAACCAAGCGTAACAATCGCTAAATAATCACCTCGAAGTTTGAGCGTCGGAGCGCCTAATAAGGCACCAAAAAATGCAGCGATGAGACCTGCGATTGGCAAAATCAACAAATAACTAACATGCAAGCCGCTCGGCATCGCTTGTTTAATTTCCAGAAAGGTATTGGTTAAGTGGGGTGAAGCTAATAAACCGGCCGTATAAGCACCAACTGCATAAAATGCAATGTAACCCAAATCAAGTAGGCCGGCAAAACCAACGACAATATTTAAACCTAGTGCTAAAAAACAATATAAGAGAGCAAAGTCTAAAACCCGAACCCAATAATTACCGCCCATGAATGAGACGAGCCAAGGCATGCAAAGTGCCGCAATAAAGGTTGCAAAAAGCATCCATAATCGCATCTGCTGGTTGGTCATTTAAGCTCTATCCCCCAGTTTTTCACCCAAAAGGCCCGAGGGTCTGAATACTAAAACGCAAATAAGCACGATAAAAGCAAAAATATCTTGATAGTTGGAACCAAATACCCCACCCGATAATTCGCCAATATATCCCGCGCCTAAAGATTCAATTAAACCGAGCAGTAAGCCCCCTAACATCGCACCTGGAATATTACCGATGCCACCAAGTACAGCCGCTGTAAATGCTTTCAGACCGGGAATGAACCCCATGTAAAAATGCACCGAACCATAATTGCTAGCGATCATAATGCCGGCTAGCGCAGCAAGTGCCCCACCCAACATAAAAGTATAGGCAATGACTTGATTGACATTGACCCCCATAATGCCAGCAATTTGGGGGTTCTCCGAAGTTGCACGCATCGCTCTCCCAAATCGGGTCCGGTTCACCAAAATTAATAAACCTAGCATCGTAATTACAGAGGTAAGAATGATGATGATCTCGCGTACATTAATACTTACTTCTGAGCGACTCATTGGAATCGAATCTGCCGGCAATAACTCTGGAAAATTCAAAGGAGTCCGGCCCCAAATAATCATCGCTAGTGTTTGCAGAAGGATCGACATACCAATCGCAGAAATTAATGGTGCTAGTCGAGGAGCATTTCTTAAGGGGCGATAGGCAATCATCTCAATATAACGACTAATGAGCGCGCAAGAAGTAGCTGCAATGATGAAGGCAATCATTAAGATCAACAGGTTTGGCATCCCTGGGAAATAAACGTTCAAGACTTTAATGACAGTTAAAGCAATAAAAGCTCCCATCATTAATACTTCGCCATGAGCGAAGTTAATGATCCCTAGGACTCCATAAACCATGGTGTAGCCAAGTGCAATCAGGGAATAAATACTTCCCAAGACGAGGCCATTAATAATTTGTTGTAAAAACGTATCCATAAAAAAACGACAGATAGAAATCTGTCGTTGATTTTTTTATTGCATGTGCATGACTTCTAAAGTGGAGATTTTCTTCTCTTTATAGTCGTTTAAAGTAATGGCACTATTTTTTAAATCACCTTTAGCATCAAATTTAATTTGACCAGATATTCCCTCATAGTTCGTATTTGGAAGTTCTTTCAAAATATCTGCTGCGGCAGTTGAATTCGCTCTTTTCATTGCCTCAACAATAATCATCACCGCATCGTAAGCCATTGGGGAATAAATTTGTACCTCGATACCAAATCGTTCCTGATATTTCTTAAGGAATGCTCCACCATCTTTAAGACTTTCTTTCGGCACGCCAACTGTAGAACATACGACATTACTGACGGCATCACCGGCTAAATCATATAAGGTTGGACTACAAATCCCATCACCACCAACGATTTTTGCCTTAATGCCCAACTCTCGCGCTTGTTTAGCAAAGAGGCCACCAGTTGCGGCCATCCCACCAAAAACGATCACATCTGGATTCTTCGCTCGAATATTCGTTAAGATGGCCTTAAAGTCAGTGGCCTTATTATTCGTCGCTTCATGCAGAACAATATGCGCTTCTTTGGCTTTTGCGGCTTTTTCAAATTCATCAATTAAACCCTTGCCATACTGAGTTGCATCATCCACTAATGCAATCTTACGAGCATTTAACTTTTCGACGGTATACAAAGCCAAGATCGGGCCCTGTTGTGCGTCAGTACCGACTAAACGAAACACATTCTTAAAATTTTGATTCGTTAACTCCGGATTAGTTGAAGATGGAGTAATTTGGGCAATACCCGCTTCGTTATAAATTTTTGAAGCGGGAATGGACACGCCAGAATTTAAATGCCCCACCACAGCAACCACTTTACTATCCACTAATTTTTGCGCTACCTGAGTGCCCTGTTTAGGATCTCCGGCATCATCTTCACCTAATAGTTCTAATGTGATTTTTTTGCCATTAATCACGAGGCCCTTTTGATTAATTTCTTCTACCGCAAGTCTTGCACCATTTTCATTATCTTTACCCAAGTACGAATCACCGCCGGTTAATGGCGCACCATTACCAATCCTCACGATTTCAGTATTCGCTCCACTAGCACTTTTAGAATCATCTTTTTTGCCGCAACTTGCCAATAAACTGATGGCGAAGATGGCTGTCAAAATATGCAAAGATTTTTTAGTCACTTTTGATTGATGCATGGTTATACATTCTCCTTGTGGGTTCGGTAAAACTACTTCAGTTTGGGTTATTTTAAATTGACTTCAAGCCCTTGGGTAAAGCAAATACTGTACTTTCCTGAATACCTTCTAAAGGCCTTACATGTTTGGGACCGTACTCTTTAATTTTGTCAATAATCGATTGTGCGAGGACTTCAGGCGCTGAAGCACCTGCAGTCAAGCCTACTTTTTTAACTCCTTCAAACCATTTAGGATTCAACTGTTCAGGTGCATCCACCATATAAGCTGGGACACCCATTTTTTCTGCCAACTCTCTTAGCCGATTTGAGTTCGAGCTATTCGGACTTCCCACCACAATCACTAACTCCACGAGTGGTGCCATAAACTTCACGGCATCCTGACGGTTCTGGGTTGCGTAACAAATGTCTTGCTTTTTAGGTTGAGCAATTTGCGGGTATTTATTTTTTAATGCCTCAACAATATCTTTTGTCTCATCAAGTGATAGGGTAGTTTGAGTTACATAGGCAATCTTTGTATCTACTGGGAATGTTAACTTTTGTACATCTTCCAGGTTTTCAACTAAGCTGATACGATCTGGAACTTGTCCCATCGTACCTTCTACTTCAGGATGGCCGGCGTGACCAATCATGACGACCTGATACCCTTCTTGATACATTTTGATGACTTCCACATGAACCTTTGTCACCAAAGGGCAAGTGGCATCAAAGATCTGAAAACCTAAACGATTTGCTTCGCTCTTAATTGAGGGTGGCACTCCGTGCGCGCTAAATACTAAAGTTGCCCCAGCTGGAACTTGGCCTAAATCATCAATAAAGATTGCTCCTCTGGCTCGCAGGTCATCCACCACATATTTATTATGAACAATCTCATGTCGTACGTAAATTGGTGCGCCAAATTGAATCAAGGCCTCATTGACAATGGAAATCGCTCTATCAACCCCAGCACAAAAACCTCTTGGTTGGGCTAAAAGTATTTCTGCTTCAGTATTTGGCATATTCATAAATAATTACATTATCGAAATAATTTTTACTTCAAAAGTGATTGTTTTGCCTGATAACGGATGATTGAAATCAATCCACGCGCCCTCAGCATCAAAGGACTGCAATATCCCTGCATAAGTTGCGCCATTGGGAGCATTGAATTCCACCATATCACCTACAGTATAAGTATCTTCTGGATCACTGTTGTCATTCAGTGTTTTTGAGGATACATGTTGAATTAGGTCTGGATTACGTAAGCCAAAACCTGCTTCGGGTTCAAGCGAAATAGTTTTATGTTCCCCCTGCTCTAATCCAATGAGCGAATTTTCAAGGGCGGGAGCAAACTGTCCAGCCCCTAACAATAGAGTGGCAGGTTTATCGGTAAACGTATTTACAAGATCTCCACCTTCAGGAAGGCCGATACGATAATGCAACGTCAAAAAAGAGTCAGTTTTTACAATAATTTTCATCATCCCTCTATTGTAGCGAGAGCGCCGGAAGAACGTAAACCTATTCCTGAATGGCCGATCAATATGCGCCCCAGAGAAAAGCTTTTACTCTCTGGTGTTCAAAGCTTATCAGACCCTGAGTTACTAGCGATTTTTTTACGTTGCGGGACAAAAAATCGAAATGTGATCGAACTTTCCAGCGACTTATTAGAAGAATGTGGCGGCATTCGCGCCTTATTACAATGCCAATTAAATGATCTTAGTAGGTTTAAAGGCTTAGGAATTGCCAAATGGTCTCAATTGCAGGCTATTTACGAATTAGTAAAACGTTCAATTAGTGAAGAGTTAAAGCAAGTGGTAGTTATCAATTCCCCTGCCATGGTTAGAGAGTATCTACAAGCATCAATAGGACATCTTCAGCATGAAGTATTTGGCGTATTGTTTTTAGATGCCTTGGGGCGTCTCATTGAGTTTAAAGTCTTATTTAGGGGCACAATCAACCAAACCACTATTTATCCGAAAGAAGTTGTTAAAGAAGCGATTCAATTGAATGCTTCGGCCTTAATCATCAGCCATAACCATCCGGTCGGTGAGGTACACCCCAGCCAAGCAGACATCGATTTAACCAATCAACTTCAACAAATTATGCATTTATTGGACATTTCTCTATTAGATCATTGCATCGTATCGCCCAATGGATATTTTTCTTTTTTAGATGCAGGACTACTAAATTCTCTAAATTAGAAAATTTTTATTAATCTACTTGGCATTCTGATAAATAAACTGATATAATTCTTTTCTTTAGTTCCGAACAATGAAGGAGTGTGTCATGGCTCGAGTATGCCAAGTCACCGGGAAAAAGCCAATGGTTGGCAATAATGTTTCCCATGCAAACAATAAAACTAAACGTCGCTTTTTGCCGAATTTGCAAAATCGTCGTTTTTGGGTCGAATCCGAAAACCGTTGGGTAAGCTTACGCTTGACGAATGCTGGACTTCGTTTAATTGACAAAAACGGTATTGATTCAGTTTTGGCTGATATCCGTGCTCGTGGCGAAATGTAATCGAGGATTATCATGGCTAAAGGTGGACGCGAAAAAATCAAGTTAGAATCGACTGCAGGTACTGGTCATTTCTATACGACAACTAAAAACAAAAGAACTACTCCAGAAAAAATGGAGATTATGAAATTTGATCCTAAGGTACGTAAACACGTAGCTTATAAGGAAACAAAGATTAAGTAAGACTTTTGTACTAGCTTATTTCAAAGAAACCGCTTTAGCGGTTTTTTTGTTTTTTTAAACTCTAGAACTGATTACTGAATACTACTTCTTGAAGAAGTCTTCGGCAATAAATACAGTTTTTCCACCAACCATCGTTAACTCAGCAGTGGTGCGATGGATTCGATGAGTTGGAATCTTAAAGATATTTTGACTGAGTATCGCCAAGTCGGCATACTTCCCTACGGATAACTCTCCCCTGCTACTGCCATCAGGCAAAAACTGTGCACTTCCTTTGGTGTATAACTGAAGAGCTTCATACGTTGTGAGTAATTGTTCACTTTCTCGACCAGGTTTACCATCAATACCTTTACCAGTAATGAACCACTCTATGGCATCAAATGGATTGAAGCCCATCACACGATGTGCGTCTGTACCCAAGCCGATGGGTAACTGAAGGTTGATTGCTTGACGTAAGCGTGGCGAAATTTTTAAGGCTTCTCGACCATATTTATCAGCAAAGCCATTGGCTTGAAAATATAAAGCATTCTGCACTAACCAACCTAAGTGGTTTTTTTTCATCCGCCTTAAATTCATCTCATCCAAATTATTGATATGCGCTATCGACCAACGAAGTTCTTGGATTGAGTATTTCTCTTGGACTCGCTCAATCACCTCTAAGAGCTTAGGAATCGATTCATTATTGTTCCAGTGCAAGGTGACAGTAATTTTCTCTTTTGCCGCCCACTCTAAAACCTCTTGCAACTTTTGTTGATCAGTAATGGTGGGAGATTCATTGTTATACATGCCCCAAGTCACATTTTCTCCAATGCCATTCCATTGCAGAAATTCATCACTTTTAGGAATTTTTTGGAGTATTTCTTTAAAGTCTGCTAATTCAGTATCTCGCTTGGGGGCAGAGAGGCTATAGGCAATCCGAATAGAGAGATTTTTTTCTTTGTGTAATTTCCATAAAGAGTGATAAGACTCTAGCGGGAAATTATATCCGCCCGGATCCAACACTCCTGTGATGCCAAACCGGTTTAATTCCTTAAAAAATAGCTTGGTACTTTCATATTGAAGGGCGGAGGATGGTTGTGGTAAAAAATCAAATAAATCACTGATGGTGCGGGCACTTCCACTCATCCAACCTGTGGGCTTTCCCTTAGCATCAACTGCAACCGTTAAACGCGACAACAACTCAGCGTTAGCTGCTACACCTAATGTTTCTAACCCACCAGGTGATACAAACACTGAGGAGTATAGCTTTTGAAGATATAGGGGGTGATTGCCAGCGGCTTGAAGGAGTTGCTCTTGCGTAGGCAAAATACTATTCTCAAATTGTTCTGGTACCCAGCCGCCGGCTATAACAATCCAAGTACCTGCGGGCTTTTGCATGGCCGCTTTCTGAATCCGATCGATCGCCTGCTCAATGCTAGTCACCCCACTCCAACTGACCTCATGTTGAAAACTCAACCCAGCACGAATGGCGTGGATATGGGAATCAATCAAGCCCGGAATGATTAAATGACCTTTAGCATTGATTTTTTGTGTGTTGGGGCCCAAGTATTTTTGAATCTCTGAATCAGAACCAAGTGCTAAGATCTTTTGTTGTTTAATTGCAATCGCATTCACAAAAGTTTGATGAGGTTGGAGAACAACTCCATTCAAAATCACAATATCTGCGGGGTTTAGTGGGACTTGAGAAAGAACTTGGCCCGTCATCGTGAAAAGCGCACAAGCAAAAAACAAAGAAAATCCAAAAGCCTTGAGGCTCATTTATTCCTTTTGCATAATGCAATCTGTTTCAATTAACTTATTGGTTTTTTGTGCTCGACGAACTAATTTTACTTGCTTATAACCAGGCTTATCACATGAGATTGTGACAGCTTCTACCTTAACGTTTACGCTAATATGCGTTCTATAAACACCCAGAATGTTAGAAACCACCTTCACACTCGGGCCAGGAGTTTCTTTTAAGGTGACATTAGCTTTTGGAATGTGTGACCCGCGTTCATCTCGAACAAAGCCAAAAAAAGCGGGGCCACTCACGGAAGTATCGTCAGGGTAACCATCTTCTAGTCCACCAGCTTGAGCAAGCTGAATGCCTCCCAAAAGGACAGCAAATAGCAGATAACAGCTATTTCTAATGATGAGTCGACTCATTGAAATCCTATCGCCAGTAAAACTTTAATGAATAAAGTAGCACAGGTATCAATGCCACTGGAACGATCCAAGACAGTGCCGAAGGGATTCGCTTCATCACAGACAAAGGGAGAGTACTAGCAAGAAATGAGCAAGCCAGTGCGCTCAACAATGAAGTTAAAAGCCAACCATACCAATACATTGCTGGACCATCATCCATGGTCAATGGCGTCCAACCAAGCGTTACCTTGTGGGTTGCTGGGTAATAGCTGAAAATAGGCGCTTTATAAATATCTGCCAAAACATAAGTTACCGAAAAACTCACTGAGAACACTGTGGCAAAGGTTTGATATTTCATCATCGCCAAGTCTTTTAAGGAAGGCTTCATCTCCATAGTTATGCTCCATATCCTCTGACATTATTAACGATATGGCCAACTAAAAAAGCATACCAACAAACGAGCGCCAAAAATATTGTCGTATATTTGCGTAATTGCGCATATTCAGCATGTTGATAGTGCTTCCAAGCAAAATGATAAATTGGCAACATCGCTAAGCCTAGGACAACCAAATGTTCTTTAAACTCAAAAGCTCCTAAGGTTTTATAAAACTCTTGTTGCTCAATAGGAATCCTGACATTAATACGGTATTCGGTATAAATCCAACCACCAAGCACAAAGCTAATGATCCATAAGAAACAAATCGCTTTAGCATATTTGGCGGCTTTTACCGCCCGAAACTCATCAAAGAAAGATCTTTCATTCGGATGTGTTTTTACCGGGCCGAGTAAAGCCATCATTTGATGAGTCAGCGCCCCTAATAGTGCTACTGAAATCAGACCATGAACAATTAATAAAATTGTCCAAAAAGTACTAACTGAAATAAACTCCGATAACCAGTTCACTCACCGACTCCTTGATTAGCTTGGTGAGCCTTTTAAGATCCACGCAACAATGGTATTTAAATGCGCTTCAGTTGCTTCAGGGTGAGCAGGCATTGGAATCTTGCCCCAAGAGCCAGCACCGCCATTGCGCACCTTATTGACTAGTGTTTTCTGAGCATCTGCTTGCCCCTGATACTTTTCTGCGATGGCCTTAAAGGCCGGGCCAACCAGTTTTTGCGATGCATTATGGCAAATCAGACAACCATTGGAGCCAGCAAGAGCTGCAGGCGATGGTTCATCGGCAGCATTCGCTAGGGTACAAATGCTGACTAAAGATAAAAGAATAAGTAGTTTTTTCATGATAATTATTAAGTTTCGTTAATTAGCTAAAGGGTTAGGACGAATCTGTACTTTGAATACTTTTGGCGGCAACTCTTTTCCACCATCACCGCTGTGGAAATTGTTACGGGTTCCAGAAGTCGTCCAAACAGCACGGCCTTTCCAACCACCATTAATGTCATCAATCCGACCGTCAACGTTCTTGGTGAAAAATCCTAATGGATATGGAATTCTGAGGGTCACTAATTTACCGTTTACCACCGCGATTAATGCTTCGCCACCGCTAGATGATGCAATCGGTACATCTTTACCAAGTCCTAGCGTGTTATGCAAGTCTACCCAAATATAGTAGGCGCCATCGGCACTTCCTTTAGGATCTTTCACGTTTTTAAATTGAGGGCCAGGCAAACGATAGAGAGTCCAACCTTCAGGGCAATGTTTACCTTCTGCAGTCGTCGGTCCATTCAGTGGGCCTTTACATTTATTTCTGTCAAAACTTGCGATTTGACCACTTGCCAATACTGTCCAGGCAACACCTTTGGAGTCAACATCAACGCCTCTTGAACCAAAGGTACCTTCAGGAGATTGATAAATTTCAGCAAGTGCTGTGTTACTAGGATCAGACCCAGGTACTAAGCGGATTAAATAACCAGGCTGATTGATACGTGAAAATCCGACGTCCATCGATTGACCCCAAATTGAGTCATCCGCAGGACTTGGCTGTACGCCATAGAATGCAGCCATCACGCGTTTATCTTTGGTAGGGTCGAGCGCTTGATTAGCCTCGACATACTCATCCCGTTTACCGTTACCGTTGGTATCAATAATAATTGGCGTCCAGCCTTGTGACTTTTTCTCATCTTTAGTCTCTAAATACATTTTCGTATTTAGCCAGCCGACAACACCTGATGCAGGAGACCCAGCACTCGTCCATAACGTATCGTTTTTATCCCGTGCAAAATAAAGGTGATGAGTCGTGAAGCAGGTATTGATCAAGCTCCATTCTTTGGTTTTTGTGTCGTACATCGTAATCTGACGAGCTGACTCATTTAATGGAGCCACTTTAGCTGATGGGTGATCAGAGCCTTTTTTACAAAAATCAGGATTGCTACTAGGTCTGATTTTGGCAGCGAACCATAAATTTTCTTTTTGATCCCAAATTAGATTATGGATACTTGTGTGCCCATCCCAAATCTTCTCATCACCCCAGTAAGCAGACTCTGCTTTGGGTAACTCTAATGAAGAAGGTGTTTTTGGATCTAAGAATGGCATCTTAATTTGACTAACGACATTTGTTTTAGGATCAAGGGTAGGTACTAAATCAGTACTTTCCTCAGGTGATCCGTAAATTAAACCGTTAGCATTTAAGGTTGGATTACGTTTATCCGTTGAAATCGCATCATGTAAATAATATTTAGCATCTGACCAGTTCCACATCGTGTAAACAGCATTTCTTTCAATCCCTTGAGGTCTAGTAGGTTTAGCAAACGGCACTTCTCCTTTGGCGATTCGGTCAGTCCAATCAGCTAAAATCGTTAGCGTCCTTTCGGGCCCCATTCTGCCAAGACCTAAAGCCATATTTGCCATCGCTTGTCCTGCTTGTGTTCTATAAGCCCAAGCCAACTCTGAGTCACCATTCGCTTTTTTGGTAAACAACTCTGGAACCTCACGAATCCCTTTTACTCCCATTGCATGACATGACTGACAGGAGTTTTTTAGCGTATCAACCCAGTAATATTGTTTTTTCATGACATCAGGGATGCCATTGCCTTTTTCTCCAGTTCCAGGAAATTCACTATCCTTAGGCACATTAATCATTGAGTACCAGTACATACCTGGATAGTACTGAGCAGCTGCTTTAGCAGTAGGTGCTTGTACCGCTTTTAAATTAACCAGTTGACCTGGCTTAGCGTTTTGCTTTACAGAATCCACTAAGCCATAACCACGAACCCAAACCTGATAGTTAGCACTAGGCAACTCAGGAATTAAAAAACGTCCCTTGTCATCCGTTACAACAATTTTCGCAAATTTTGTAGGGAGATCATTCGTTTCAGCGATTACCCAAACCCCAGCTTCAGGCCCACTGGCACCATTCACGGTACCACCAATATCAGCAGCAGTAATTTTCACCTGGGCTGAAGCGCTCAAAGAAAAAATGGTTAGTAGGCATGTAATTACGAATGCGGTGGGGTTCCACTTCATGGTGATCTCCAAATATTATTTTAATAATAGAATTTTTAAAGAATCATCTTAATCATTTTGGACAATTAAGAAACTAGGTTTTTACCCTTAATAGGTAAATTGAAGAAAAGAAAAAGTAACTCTCTGCTTCAATACAAAGTAGATTCAGTAATGGAATGACAGTTGACCTAGAAAGTCTTGATACGCAAATCGTGCAAATTAGGCGATTTGGTAATAATGTATTGTGTAAAAGAGCAGAAGGACAAAATGTCCTTCTGCTCAATATCTATTAGGCGATAGACCTTAAACTCATTGAAAAATTTCTTAAATAAGTCGATTTACTATGTTCAGCTTTTTTACACCAAACTTGTAACTGCTCAACTAGGTGCTCTTTGGAGTGATTCGTTCTCGCCCAAAGTTGACTCAGCTCTCTACGCATTTGCACTAAAGTAGCGATATGCTCATTCGTAGCCATCAAACTTTCCAAGCGTTCTTTTTCGGCTGGAGATAATTTTTCTTCATCCTTATATAACCACAGATGATTATCTGAAAAATCTTTAGCTAACCCTTTCATGACATCAACTTCTTGTGCAAAGGCTTTACGTAACGTGGATGTATATCTTGCCATCACTTCATAACGATGATGAATTACTGAGGCCAATAATTCTGCGTTCGGTATTTGTACATCTTGAGTTTTAATTTTGGGGATACTCTTTTTAACTTTGGCCAACTTACATTCTTCTAACACTCGAATATAAAACCATCCGATATCAAATTCATACCATTTACTCGATAGTTTTGCACTCGTTGCAAAGGTGTGATGGTTGTTATGCAACTCCTCACCACCAATGATGATGCCGAACGGAATAATGTTTCTTGAAGCATCTTCGCAATCATAGTTCCGATATCCGAAATAGTGCCCAATCCCGTTAATCACTCCTGCGGCAGTAATTGGAATCCACATCATTTGAATCGCCCAAATCAGACCACCGTAAGCGCCAAAAAGAATCAGGTTGATAATCATCATCAACGCAACACCTTGCCATTGAAATTTTGAATAAACATTACGTTCAACCCAATCATCAGGAGTCCCATGTCCATATTTAGTCATCGTCTCTTGGTTTTTACTTTCCATCTTGTACAAATCAGCTCCACGCCAAAATACACAATGTAGACCAAGTACTTGAGGACTATGGGGGTCTTCAGGAGTTTCGCATTTAGCATGATGTTTACGATGAATTGCAGCCCACTCCTTAGTTACCATGCCCGTAGTAAGCCACAGCCAAAATCTAAAAAAGTGTGCCGGAATAGCATGCAACTCAAGTGATCGGTGTGCTTGGCAACGATGCAAAAAGATGGTCACACTTGCAATAGTGATGTGGGTCACGATCATTAGATAGGCAAACATTGCCCAACCAGACCAATTTAATAAACCATTTGCTAACCA
This sequence comes from Polynucleobacter kasalickyi, assembly GCF_900176405.1. Lineage (GTDB taxonomy): Bacteria > Pseudomonadota > Gammaproteobacteria > Burkholderiales > Burkholderiaceae > Polynucleobacter > Polynucleobacter kasalickyi. Next base: position 46,630 of record NZ_FWXJ01000003.1, read on the forward strand.
ATCTGTAACTACTTGAGTCATATTTATAACCAATTCAAAAAAACAAATTACTAAAAACTACTCTTGTATCGCCCGCAACAGAGCAGAAAATACCTTCAATTTTACTCGCTATCTACAACTTCCTCATCTACAGGCGCTTTTTCTGCAACTAGTGCGGACTTTTTGGTCAAGATTGCTGCAAAAAAACCATCAGTTTCATGCTTGCTTGGCCACAATTGCCACCAAGAGTTATCTACTGAAGCGCCGACTGGTAAATCGTTAATCATCGGAAAATCACCTCGCAATACTTCTTTGGGATCAAGCAACTCAAAGTGTGGGTGATTTTTTAAAAACTCATTCACAATCGTTTGATTTTCTTGTTCCAACAAACTGCAGGTTGCGTAAACCAGGCGTCCACCAACCTTTAATAATTTTGCGGCTGAACAAAGAATGGAATACTGCTTCGCTTGTAACTCAGAGACTGTTTCAATGGTTTGGCGCCACTTGAGATCTGGATTCCGACGCAAAGTTCCAAGCCCGCTACAAGGCGCATCCACTAAAACGCGATCAATTTTCCCAGACAGCCTTTTTACTTTTGCATCATTTTCACTATCAATCCAAACCGGATGCACATTCGATAAGCCACTCTTGGCCACGCGTGGCTTTAATCTCGCCAGTCTACGCGCAGAAATATCAAAGGCATAGAGCCTACCCATTGATTTCATGAGTGCGCCCAAGGCAAGAGTTTTGCCGCCGGCTCCTGCACAAAAATCGACGACCATTTCGCCACGCTTTGGCGCCAATAACATACTGAGGAGCTGACTTCCTTCATCTTGTACCTCAAACATGCCATCTTTAAAACTTTGTAAATTTTGCAACGCTGGCTTACCAAGCATTCTAAAACCCAACTCTGAATATGGCGTAGGAACCGATTGATAACGCCCGCCGAGTTCATTGAGTTGCGCCAAAATATCTTCGCGTTTTGCTTTAAGGCTGTTAATTCGACAATCTAATGATGCTGGTTTTAATAGTGCCTCGGATAGAAGCTTACGCTCTACTGGCCCAACCTGGTTACCTAATTCCAACCACAACCACTCAGGCAAGTTAGCGCTTACCTGTTCTGTTAAGCTTTCTCTTGGGTAGCTGACAAAACGTTGTAACCACTCTACTTCACCTGGATGGGCAACGAAGGCTAAGTCTGCTAAAGCGCTTTCTAGACGATTGGCCGTACCTAAGCCACCTTCAGACAAAGATAACATCATGCCAAGTAAGGCCAAACGACGGAACAGTGGTCCGTTGCCACTTTGTGCATATTGAGCCAACTCTAGCTTACGTCTTAATACGGCAAAAGTACTTTCGGCAATCAAGGCTCGATCCCGATTACCCAACTGACTGTTTTCTTTAAAATACTTAGAGACGGTCATATCAGCCGGGGCATCAAACTTAAGCACCTCGGGCAAGAGTCGAATTAAATGCTCTAAATGAACCGGCAAAGCTTTTGCTTTTGCCATCGCTGGGTTGTAAGGCGTAGTTCTCTTCGGAGTCGAACTATTTTTAGAATCGCTAAATGAATTTCTAGATGTGGTCGATCTATTTCTGGGATTGGGTTTATTTGCTTTAGTCATAACTTTGTGATGTAACTCAAGTTTTAAAGACGCATTCGTCTAGTAAAAAAATTGAGATTGTGGTGGGATCACACTGACAATACCATCTTGCAGAAAAATTTGATCCTTTAAAAACCATTCAATTGCTTTAGGGTAGATTATATGTTCTATTGCTTGGACACGCTCGGATAATAAGTGAGGATTGTCATAATTGTGAACAGGAACAACACCCTGAGCAATAATTGGGCCGACATCAAGCTCTGAAGTGACAAAATGCACCGTCGCACCATGCCACTTGACTCCTGCTTTTAACGCTGCTTGGTGGGTGTTTAAACCTGGAAAACTAGGTAATAAGGATGGATGGATATTGATTAAGCGCCCAGCAAAGTAGTCCACAAACTCTCGACTTAAAATACGCATAAAACCTGCTAAAACAACAAGATCCGGCTGTTCGCTTTGAATTTCTGATAATAAAGATTGGTCAAATGCATCTCTAGTAGCAAAGTCTTGGTGATTTAAAAGGGTTACTGGCACCCCAAAAGATTCGGCGATTGCAAGCCCTGGAGCATCCACTCGGTTACAAAATACCCGAGTAACCCGAGCATCCCAACCCTGTTCCCGTTGGGCTTCAAGGATTACTTTTAGATTCGATCCCTTGCCGGAGATGAGAATGACTATATTTTTCAATTCTTTTTTACTCACACATTCTGATTTAATGAAGAATTTTACTACGCCACATTTCAAAAAGTTCAAGCGCAAAATAGCTTACAAAATCGATTGGTTCACAGGTTTCTAATATAATTAGTAGCAATTGTGAAAGTAATCCGTGGAACCCCCTCTTCCCTTATTCATCCCCCATGTGCTTTGACCATTGGTAATTTTGATGGTGTGCACCAGGGTCATCAAGCATTGCTCAGTCGCTTGAGTGACTACGCAGCACAAAATGACCTGAAAACCTGTGTGTTAACGTTTGACCCCCATCCTAAAGAATTCTTTACCCCAGACAATGCTCCAGCAAGAATTTATAGTCTACGAGATAAACTTTCAGCATTAAAGGACTGCGGGATCGATAGCGTGGTGGTTGAACACTTTAACGCAAATTTTGCGAAAATCACTGCAGATGAATTTGTAGAGAAAATCCTCATCCAAGGTCTGAATGCAAAATACATTGTGATCGGTGACGATTTTCATTACGGCGCCAAAAGACAGGGTAATTTCGAAACCCTTAGTGCCGCGGGAAAAGTTCATGGTTTTGAAGTACATTCTGTCAGTTCAGTACTAGACCATGAAAATTCTAGAATATCAAGTACTGCCATTAGAACTGCTTTAAAGAATGGGGATTTAGCTAGTGCTAGAAAATTATTGGGCCGACCATACGCATTTACAGGACACGTACAACACGGCAAAAAACTCGGTAGGACTATCGGCTTCCCAACGCTCAATTTAGCGATTTCCAAAGAGAAGCACAAAACACCCCCTGCTACTACGGGTATTTTTATTGCAAGAGTCCATGGCTTACATGAAAATCCTCTGCCAGCTGTTGCCAGCTTAGGTGTTCGACCAACCGTTGAAGATCAGGGCCGAGTTCTCTTAGAAACGCACATTTTTAATTTTAATGAATCTGTCTACGGGAAGTTAATCAAAGTAGAATTGATAGAGAAATTGCGAGATGAAGCAAAGTACCCCAATTTAGAAGCATTGCAAGAAGCAATTCAAGCGGATGCTCTAGCTGCAATTAATTACTTTAAGAATATTTAAATGTCTGAAAACCAATACCCAGTCAATTTACTTGACACCGAATTTCCTATGCGTGGCGACCTGCCTAAGAGAGAACCCAAGTGGATTCAAGAATGGCAGGAAAAAAAGATTTACCAACTGATTCGTCAGGCCAGAGCAGGTAAAACCAAGTTTATTCTGCATGATGGCCCTCCTTATGCAAATGGCAATATTCACATTGGTCATGCAGTCAATAAGATTTTGAAAGACATGATTGTTAAGAGTAGAACTCTGATGGATTTTGATGCCATTTATGTACCAGGTTGGGATTGCCATGGTATGCCCATCGAAATTCAAATTGAGAAAAAATTCGGCAAAAATCTTGCTACGGCAGAAGTTCAAGCGAAGGCTAGAGCTTACGCAACAGAACAAATTGCCTCTCAAAAAGAGGATTTTAAGCGCCTTGGCGTGCTTGGAGATTGGGATCATCCCTATCTCACAATGGATTATGTCAATGAAGCGAATGAATTACGTGCACTGGCTAAAATCATGGAAAAGGGTTATGTTTTTCGTGGCTTAAAACCTGTCAATTGGTGTTTTGACTGTGGCTCTGCTTTAGCCGAAGCGGAAGTAGAGTATCAAGATAAAACAGACCCTGCAATCGACGTAGGCTTTGAGTTTGTTCCAGAATTACGTTCGGAAATTGCCACTATTTTTGGTTTATCCAAATTACCAGAAAAAAAGGGTGCCATTGTTATTTGGACAACAACACCATGGACGATTCCATCCAATCAGGCCCTCAATGTTCATCCTGAGATTGAATATGCTCTCGTTGATACCCCATCACAACTCTTAATCCTAGCCAAAGATCGAGTTACCGCGTGTTTAGAGACTTATGGTCTTACTGGGCAAGTTTTGGGACTTTGTAAAGGAAATGCTCTTACCACATTGCGTTTCAAGCACCCACTATTTAATAGTGATCAGGGTTACCAGCGAACTGCTCCTGTTTATTGCGCTGATTACGTCACAACTGAAAGTGGTACTGGCATCGTTCACTGTGCTCCAGCTTATGGTGATGAGGATTTTAAATCCTGCAAATCCAATGGTATGGTCGATAAAGATATCATCAACCCTGTCATGGGTAACGGAGTTTACGCGTCCACCCTCCCACTCTTTGGTGGTCAATTCATTTGGAAAGCAAATCCCCTCATCGTTGAGGCTTTAAAAGAATCTGGCTCACTCCTACACGTATATCAGTTTGGGCACTCTTACATGCACTGTTGGCGCCATAAGACGCCGATCATCTATCGTGCAACCTCTCAATGGTTTGCCAGCATGGATAAACAGCCGCTAGATCACGGTAAGTCACTTCGGGAAGCGGCTCTTGCTGGTATTGAAGCTACGAATTTTTATCCGGCTTGGGGTAAGCAACGTCTGCACAGTATGATTGCAAATCGTCCTGATTGGACCTTGTCGCGTCAACGTCAGTGGGGTGTACCAATGGCATTTTTTGTGCATAAGGAAACTGGAGAATTACATCCTGATACGGCACTGCACATGGAGAAAATTGCTCAACTGATTGAGAAAAAAGGTATCGAAGCTTGGCAAATGGTTCAGCCTGAAGAGTTTTTGGGTCAAGACGCTCAACTCTATGAAAAAAACAAAGATACCCTCGATGTTTGGTTTGATTCTGGGACTACGCACTGGCATGTTTTAAGAGGCTCTCATGCACAAACTTTTGCTGATCCAGAGCAATCAAATCCTGAAAGTCGTTTCGCAGATCTCTATTTAGAAGGATCAGATCAACATCGCGGTTGGTTTCATTCTTCGTTATTAACCGGCACGATGTTAGACGGTAAGCCTCCCTACAAAGCGCTTTTGACGCATGGTTTTACAGTTGATGGACAAGGCCGAAAAATGAGTAAGTCATTAGGCAATGTCATTGTTCCTCAAGATGTGGCCAACAAGATGGGCGCGGAAATTATTCGCTTATGGACAGCCTCAACAGATTACTCTGGTGAGATGACCATCTCCGATGAAATTCTTAAACGTGTGGTTGAAAGTTACCGACGTATTCGTAATACCTTACGTTTTCTCTTGGCAAATTTAAGTGACTTTGAACAAAGTCGTGATGCTATTCAGATGGAAAACTTACTTGAAATCGATCAGTATATGTTGAGTCTGAATGCACAAGTGCAAGAGGAGATTGTGGCAAGTTTTCTAAGCTATGACTTCCATCATGTCATCACCAGATTACTGTCTTATTGCTCCGAAGATTTGGGTGGTTTTTACTTAGATATTTTGAAAGACCGTCTGTACACCTCCGCGCCTGATTCTATCGCCAGAAGATCTGCGCAAACAGTTCTCAACCAAATCACAGGCTCTTTATTACGCTGGATGGCCCCGATTCTGTCCTTTACCGCTGAGGAGGCATGGCAAGTCTTTCATCCAAGCAAAGACAGAGACTCTACTATTTTTACAGAGGTCTATCAAACATTGACGACCCCTAATAACTCAGCAGAGTTGCTTGCTAAATGGCAACTGATTCGTGAAATTCGACAAGAGGTAACGAAGTCAATTGAATTAGAAAGAACGGCAGGTAAAGTAGGTTCTTCCTTACAGGCGGAAATTGATATTTCTGCTCCGGTTCATCTTGCAAAAACCTTGAACTCTCTTCAGGATGATTTAAAGTTCGTAATGATTACCTCAGCAGCGAATGTTCAAGAGCATGATGAGATTGGCACACCACTATCTGTCGCAGTAAGGGCTTCCCAACATCAAAAATGCGAACGTTGCTGGCACTACCGAATTGACGTTGGTCAAAATAAAGAGCATCCTACCCTTTGCGGTCGATGTGATACTAATTTATTTGGACAAGGCGAGAAACGCTTGTTTGCTTAATTTCAATAAAAGTAATCAAGCGATTCCATTGATGGAATTTTAGGATAAAAATGGCAAAAAAAGGTTTTCAGTCGAGTCAGAATAAGCCCTTTCAACGATGGCTGGGACTTTCCATCGTGGTCATCATCCTAGATCAACTTAGTAAGTTAATAGTACTCAAAACACTCCCTTTACATGGGAGTGTACGATTCAATGATTTTTTTAATTGGGTATTGGTCTTCAATCCTGGTGCAGCTTTCTCTTTCTTAGCTGATGGCGCTGCATGGCAGAAATGGTTTTTTATTGGCATCGGTCTCATTGCTACTGCGGTGATGATTTGGTTATTATTTCGTCATGGGAAGCAAACCATGTTTTGCTTTTCCATTTCAATGATACTTGGTGGAGCTGTTGGTAATCTCATTGATCGTTTTACCCATGGCGCCGTAGTCGACTTTATCGATATTTACTATCGTCATTACCATTGGCCAGCATTTAACTTGGCAGATAGTGCAATCACTTTAGGAACCTTCTTATTAATTCTTGATGAGTTAAGAAGAGTCATCAAACAAAGGTAAACATGCTCGATACCACTAATCAATTCTCTCTTTATCAGAAAAAGATTTTATTAGGTATCACAGGCGGTATTGCCGCCTATAAAACACCAGAACTTGTTCGAGCTTTGATCAAAGAAGGTGCAACGGTTCAAGTTGTGATGACCCAATCAGCAACTCAATTTGTGACGCCAACGACTCTGCAAGCAGTGAGTGGCCTGCCAGTTTATATCAGTCAATGGGATAACAGGATCTCAAACGGTATGCCACATATCGAATTATCCAGAGATGCTGATTTGATATTAATCGCTCCCGCTAGTGCTGACTTTATGGCAAAGCACTCCTTAGGATTGGCAGATGACCTATTATCGACTCTCTGTTTAGCGAGAGGGCATGAGGTGGATGGCGCGATTAAAGACTGCCCTTTAGTCATGGTCCCAGCAATGAATCGACAAATGTGGGAGCACGCAGCTACACAAAGAAGTGTTGAACGCTTAGTAAAGGACGGGGTCACTCTTTTAGGTCCCGCTAGTGGCGCACAAGCTTGTGGTGAAGTCGGTATGGGTCGCATGCTCGAACCTTTTGAAATTTTAGATGGAGTGATTGCCTTTTTTCAACCGAAGCTTCTAAAAGGCCTCAGGGTTCTTATCACGGCCGGTCCGACCTATGAACCAATTGATCCTGTTCGTGGCGTGACGAATTTAAGTTCAGGCAAAATGGGCTTTGCTATTGCCAAAGCAGCTTTAGAATCAGGCGCAGAAGTACATTTAGTAAGTGGTCCCGTTTCACTTCCAACGCCACTGGAATTTACTGGCAAAGTCAATCGTACCAACGTCCAAACTGCTAAAGAGATGATGCACGTTGTGGCAAATTCACCATGTGATGTTTTCTTTAGTGTGGCAGCAGTAGCTGATTGGACGATTAAAAATAGACAAGCCCAGAAAATTAAAAAGACGTCAGAGCAAAGTTCTCCTATTCTTGAGTTTGAGTTAAACCCCGATATTTTGGCTACCATCGCCCAGTCGTCAATAAATCAAAGACCTTTTTGTGTGGGATTTGCGGCTGAATCAGAAAATATTGAAGCGTATGCTCAACAAAAAAGAATTAAAAAAAATATCCCTATGCTCATTGCTAATCATGGGCCAAGCACTTTTGGACAAGACAGTAATCAGGTCAGCATTATCGATGAGCTGGGAATCTTTCCTGTAGAAGAAACGAATAAACTAGCTATCGCCAGAGTGATTGTCGCAGAGCTGGCAAAACGTCTTCGACCCTAAACTTCCTTCAATTAGGAAGTTTTTTATATCCCCATCATTTCATATGAATCAATTAGGATAAAAAGATGCAAAAATTACAAGTAAAAATTCTGGATGAACGCATGCGTGACATGTTGCCGGCCTATGCTACCCAGGGAAGTGCTGGACTCGACTTACGTGCTTGTCTGGACGAGGCTGTAGTCATTGAGCCTGGACAGACGATTCTTGTACCAACAGGATTATCAATTTATGTGGCTGACCCAGGATATTGCGCATTAATCTTGCCACGTTCAGGTCTTGGTCATAAACATGGAATTGTTTTAGGTAACTTAGTAGGTTTAATTGACTCGGACTATCAGGGCCAATTAATGGTCAGTACCTGGAATCGAGGTCAACAGGCCTTTAAGTTAGAACCCATGGAAAGACTGGCACAGCTTGTGATTGTTCCAGTAGTTCAGGTTGCATGGGATGTTGTAGAGGAATTTGAAACGAGTGACCGGGGTGATGGAGGGTTTGGCAGTACCGGTAAAAAATAATTCAAAGTAAGCTAAAAAAGCTATTCATCAATAATTAGAGACAGGTGCGAGATATGAGAAAAGTTTCATCAACTGCTTGGATATTGCTTTGTATGGTATTGGGGATTGCCGTGGGTTATTTCATTAATACCCACGTTGAAGATCCAGATCGAATTAAAGTACTAGCTGCAAATTTTTCTATTCTTTCTGAGGTTTTTTTAACTCTCATCAAAATGATTATTGCGCCACTCGTATTTTCTACCCTGGTGGTGGGAATTGCCCATATGGGGGATGCGGCAGCTATTGGTAGAGTATTTTTTAAAGCTCTTGCATGGTTTTTATCTGCATCACTAATGTCTCTCGTATTAGGTTTAATTTTTTCTAATTTGATGCAACCAGGTGCGAATTTAAACTTCCCTCTTCCTGACTCGCATTTAAGTGCTAATTTGGCTACCTCTGAATTTACCTTTCATGACTTTGTTAAACATCTAATCCCATCATCTTTTGTTGATGCGATGGCTAAGAACGAAATTCTGCAGATCGTAGTGTTCTCAATTTTCTTTGGTGTTGCGATGGCTTCATTGGGCGACAAAATGAAAACACTCATCAAGAGTATTGATGAGTTGTCCCATGTCATGCTGAAAATCACAACCTATGTCATGAAATTTGCGCCCATCGCTGTCTTTGCAGCAATGGTTTCAACCGTTGCTGTGAATGGCTTAGGTATTTTGGCTGACTTTGCAGTTTTTATGATTGATTTTTATGTGGCACTGATTTGTCTTTGGCTTGTTTTGATTTTGGCAGGCTTTATTTTCTTAGGTCCGAGAATCAAGGATTTACTTCTGAATATCAAGGAAGCTTTTTTGATTTCTTTTGCTACCGCTAGTTCAGAAGCTGCGTATCCCAAAATTTTAGACGCCCTAGATCGTTTCGGGGTTAATCGTAAAATATCCAGCTTTGTAATGCCTTTGGGATATTCATTCAATTTAGATGGTTCAATGATGTACTGTACCTTTGCGACATTATTTATCGCTCAAGCGTATGGCATGCACATCCCGATTGCTACGCAAATAACGATGTTACTAGTACTCATGCTGACCTCTAAAGGAATGGCTGGAGTACCCAGAGCATCATTAGTTGTGATTGCAGCAACACTCAATCAATTTGGTATTCCTGAGGCTGGTTTATTGATGATTCTAGGGGTTGATACCTTCTTAGATATGGGACGTTCTGCAACCAATGCTGTCGGTAACTCCATCGCCTCAGCTGTGGTAGCTAAATGGGAAGGTGGACTCCTATCGAAGGAAGACGCCGCGATAAATGCCCAATTAATTGATCAAGAAGCTAATGGGAAGATTCAGTCCTTGAGCTAAGAGGTCTTTTCGCCGAAAATAGCCGCTAATTTTGATAAAACAACCAACTTCATCTTGAGACTGCCTATTCAATCAGAAAATAAAAATGCCTTAGGTTATAGACCTGATATTGATGGACTGCGTGCAATTGCTGTTCTTTTAGTGATTACGTTTCATGCCTATCCTGAAAAAATAAGAGGTGGGTTTATTGGAGTCGATATCTTTTTTGTGATATCTGGATACCTTATTTCTTCATTGCTGTATCAACATTTGCAGTCGGAAACTTTTAGTATTTTAGAGTTTTATGAAAGAAGAATAAGGCGAATTTTTCCTGCATTACTCACCGTGATTATTACTTGCTTTATTGTTGGTTGGTGTATTTTGCTCCCAGATGAATTGAAGCAACTTGGGAAAAATATAGCTGGGGGAGCAGGATTCATATCAAACTTACTCTATTGGAATGAAAGCGGTTACTTTGACAGTTTAGCCATCAATAAACCTCTGTTACATCTTTGGAGTTTGGGTGTTGAGGAGCAATTTTATCTGTTTTGGCCGATATTTCTGTACTTTGTCGCAAAGAAGAAAGAAAGCTTCTTGCGATTCACAATCTTTATAACAGTAATTTCGTTTATTGCGAACATCATCTATTCAAAAATTGACCCAATTGCAGCATTTTATTCTCCACTAACCCGTTTTTGGGAGCTTCAATGTGGGGCAATACTTGCGTGGTCAAAACTACAGGGCAAGCAATTCGAGAAGAATAATTGGTTATCACTGATTGGCGTAACCATGATTGGCATCTCCGCATACCAAATTGATGAGACGATGACATTTCCTGGTTGGTTGGCTATTTTTCCAGTATTTGGTTCTTTATTAGTAATAGCATCCAATCAAGATCGTTTCATCAATAAATACATTCTCTCAAACCGAATCATGGTGTGGGTAGGTTTAATCAGCTATCCACTGTATTTATGGCATTGGCCATTAATTTCATTTGCCTCAATCCTAGAAGGTAGGTTTCCAGATGTTCATGTGCGATCTAAGGCTTTATTCATTGCCTTAATTTTGTCATGGCTCACCTATAAATTGATTGAAAAGCCCCTTCGCTTTGGAAAGTACCCGAAAAATAAGGTTCTCGCCTTATGTATAACAATGGTACTTATGGGATCGATTGGCGCCTATACTTTCATGAAAAATGGACTTGTCTTTTTCAAACAAGAGCCATCACTGCAGACTTTCAAAGGTGAAATAGGTCACCCCCCATTTGATAATTATCTTTCTAGCAATTTCTACAAATGCACACCTGAATACTTATATCAAGAGGCACTTAGCATAAAAGTGAGGTGCTATCAATCTAAACCTAATGGCCCCATTCACCTTGCATTGATTGGAGATAGCCATGCAGAGCATCTTTTTATAGGGCTAGCTGAGGCTTTACCAAATAAAAATATTGTTTTTTATGTAAAGCCTGAATCTCCATTTGTAGACAATGATCAATTTAAAAAAATCTATGACTATGTGTTGAATAATCATTCAATCAAACAAATCATCTTGGCTTTAAATTGGAATGGCAAAATTGGCAGAGAAAAAACGCCAGAGATATTTGAGCAAAAGTTACTAGCAACAACCAATATGATTTCTAAAAGTGGTAAAACACTCTTTATAACAAACGATGTGCCAGTCTTTTCGTTCGACCCTAAAAAATGTGTCAGCATCAGATGGCCAAAAACAGAGCAAGTCTGTAACGAGAAGCTTGCATTTAACTATTACACAGATATTCTAAAAAGGGTTGCCGCTGCTACAAACAACATGCACATCATTAATACTTTAGAGGATTTTTGCTCTGATGACGAGTGTTCAATGGTTAAAGATAAAACGATCTTATATAGAGACTTCAATCATTTAAATATTGATGGCTCACATTACCTAGCAAAAAGTATTTTGCAAAAAAATCCACTTCTCAAAAAAGAAGAATAGTTATTTTCTTTTCAAATCATATTGCATGGTTTACAAAGCCTGTTGAAAACTTCTTTGGTGCTGATCAATTTTAATACCTCTCAGGTTGACACTCTACACAAGATGCAAGTGCTAGAACAAAAGTTAACTAACCATAAAATACTTTAGAAGTACTCAACAAAATCAAAAAACCACCAGATTGAAGGTGGTTTTGGTGTTTCTTGATGGCTCGGGGCGGAATCGAACCACCAACAAAAGGATTTTCAACTCAAATTAATTTTCTTCTGTAATCTCTGGAGTCGTTACTTTACCTTTGCTACTAGATGCACGAATATCGAGTTGCACTACTTCCTTGTCATCAATATCAACCGTTACAGTTCCACCTTGCACTAAGCGTCCAAACAAGAGTTCATCGGCCAAGGCTTTACGAACGGTATCCTGAATCAGACGCTGCATTGGTCTTGCGCCCATGAGGGGATCAAAACCTTTCCTAGACAAGTATTCACGTAATGCAGTTGAGAAGGTGGCATCCACTTTCTTTTCGTGCAATTGCTCTTCAAGTTGCATGAGGAATTTATCAACTACTCTGAGAATAATTGACTTATCAAGCGCTTTAAATGAAACGATGGCATCCAAACGGTTTCTAAATTCAGGCGTAAACATCCGCTTGATATCAATCATTTCATCACCCGCTTCACGCGGATTCGTAAAGCCAATGGTTGATTTATTCATCGTTTCAGCACCAGCGTTGGTTGTCATAATGATGATGACATTTCTAAAGTCCGCTTTACGCCCATTGTTATCTGTTAGAGTGCCGTGATCCATCACTTGTAACAAAATGTTAAAGATATCAGGATGTGCTTTTTCAATTTCATCAAGTAACAACACGCAATGAGGCTTTTTATTCACTGCTTCTGTTAATAAACCACCTTGATCAAAGCCAACATAGCCTGGAGGGGCACCAATCAATCGACTGACTGCATGGCGCTCCATATATTCAGACATGTCAAAACGTAATAGTTCTACGCCCATAATGAACGCTAACTGCTTCGCTACTTCAGTTTTACCCACACCAGTTGGTCCTGAAAACAAGAAAGAACCAATTGGCTTATCCAAACTACCAAGACCAGCACGAGCCATCTTAATGGATGAAGCTAAGGCTTCAATGGCAGGATCTTGACCGAAAACCACACTCTTCAAATCGCGATCTAAAGTTTGCAATTTGCTGCGATCATCCACACTCACTGACTGTGGAGGGATGCGCGCAATTTTAGAAACAATATCTTCAATCTCAACCCGACTAATCGTTTTCTTTTGCTTCGATTTTGGTAGGATTCTTTGCGCAGCTCCCGCCTCATCAATCACGTCAATCGCCTTATCTGGGAGTTGACGATCATTAATGTATCTAGCTGACAGTTCAGCTGCAGCACTCAGAGCGCTCTGAGAATATTTCACACCATGGTGCTCTTCAAAACGAGATTTAAGACCGCGTAAGATTTGAACCGTTTGATCAATCGTTGGCTCTACGACATCGACCTTTTGAAAACGTCGTGATAACGCTGCATCTTTTTCAAAGATACCGCGATACTCTGTAAAAGTTGTTGCGCCAATACACTTTAGTTGACCGCTAGATAAAGATGGTTTTAATAAATTACTGGCATCTAAAGTACCACCCGATGCAGCCCCAGCACCTATCATGGTATGAATTTCATCAATGAACAAAATTCCATGGGGGTTATCCTTCAACGACTTCAAAACACCTTTTAAACGCTGTTCAAAGTCACCACGATATTTTGTTCCTGCCAATAAGGCTCCCATATCTAGAGAGTAGACGGTAGCTTCCTTTAGGATGTCGGGCACATCATTCTGTGTAATTCTCCAAGCCAAACCCTCAGCAATCGCGGTCTTACCAACTCCAGCTTCACCAACTAACAAAGGATTGTTTTTCCTTCTGCGGCAAAGTATTTGGATGACGCGTTCAACTTCGTGTTCGCGCCCAATTAAAGGATCAATTTTCCCTTGACGTGCAAGTGCATTCAAATTTTGCGTAAACTGTTCTAAGGGGCTATCTTTGCCATTGCCAGCTGCAGATTCTTCGGTATCACTCGGGTGCTCTTGCTTCGCAGGCTCTGTTTGATCTTTACGAATGCCGTGACTAATAAAATTGACGACATCTAAACGCGTAATCCCCTGTTGTTGTAGGTAATAAACAGCATGCGAATCTTTTTCACCAAAAATAGCTACTAGTACGTTTGCGCCTGTCACTTCCTTTTTGCCACTGGAGGTCGATTGCACATGCATAATCGCCCGTTGAATGACACGCTGAAAACCTAAAGTAGGCTGGGTATCAACTTCGTCGGCACCGGGTACGATTGGCGTGTTGTCATTAATAAAGTTTTTAAGGAGCGCCCGTAAATCCCCAACATGTACAGCACAGGCTTTCAGGACTTCAACTGCCGTTGCATTATCCAACAAGGCGCATAACAAGTGCTCCACTGTAATAAACTCATGCCTTGCAGCTCTAGCATCTACAAACGCCATATGCAAACTTACTTCTAGTTCTTGGGCAATCATACTTCCTCCATCATGCACTGCAAAGGGTGACCCGATTTCCGGGAAATTTCAACGACTTGATCTACTTTTGTTGCTGCTACATCATGGGTATACACACCACAAACACCTTTACCCTCCATATGCACCTGCAACATAATCCGTGTAGCGGTTTCTTGATCTTTATGAAAGTACTCTTGAATAACCATCACAACAAATTCCATTGGGGTAAAGTCATCATTTAATAAAACCACTCGATATAAGGAGGGTGGCTCTACTTTTTGTGCCTCACGATCCATAACGACGGAACGTTGATCGTCGCCAAAAGGTCTCTTTGGCGATGCCGCATAAATTATTTTTTTACTCAATTTCGTATTCATACTTCAATTCTACTCATTTATCAATTTGCTAGTTATTTTCAGATTACTAAATGAGTGTTTTATCAAAAATAACATATTTTTTAATTCATTTATTCAAAATTAATGAACAACAATAAAAATACCGATTTTTTAATGGTTTGTTTCTAGTAAAAAAACCCTGGGGAAAATTCACCAAGGTTTTCTATAATAACTTTTAGAAAATACGTACTTTAATTGCAAATGACACCTATTAATATATAAAGTCGATAAGAATGATCCCAATTACCAACAAAAAATCTTCACTAAACGTTAAGTTAATAACGTAATATTACAATACCTTTTCCTGTTGTTTTTACTAGTTTTAGGAATTCTTTTTTACATTATTAGATGGTCTAATCCTTTCATACTCACAAAAATAAAAAATGCTTTCTACTATCCATCAATTGAAGTTATTTTTCTCGCTCTTTGGCTTGTGGTTGATTCAATCTCAGGCTATTTCAGCCCCCCTTCCCGTCATTGAATTAAAAATTGGCAAAACAGTAATTCAGGCGGAGGTTGCTTCCACACCTGCATCTCAACAACTAGGACTGATGTATCGAAAAGAGTTGGCGACTAATTCAGGGATGTTATTTATTTTCAATGACAAAGCTGGTCATTGTTTTTGGATGAAAAACACTTTGATACCACTTTCGATTGCTTTTTTAGAGGATGATGGAAAAATCATCAATATTGAAGAGATGTTGCCCCAAACGGAAGAGAACCATTGTCCAACTCGACCAACAAGGTTTGCTCTTGAAATGAATAGTGACTGGTTTGGCAGTAGAAAATTTACACCAGGCACAGTTATCACCGGATTACCGAAGTTACAGTAACTGCTGACTTTTATGATTTGTGCATAGTATTAGGGGCTCTATCAGAGCCCCTAATACTATTTAAAACTGCTTATGTCTTGAATATTTTTGAGATTTAACCGAAATGACAGACATAATGTACTGGCTCTTCAGCACGAATCGTGAAATATCCGCCTGCCTCAACTTCCCAACTAGTAGTTGGGCCATACGCCTGTTCTGTTCCGCCGTTAATACTGACAAATGCGGTTCCATCGACTACTTCCATAACTTCTTTAGTACTTAAATCAAAACGTAAAGTACTTGGTAGGATTACGCCAACTGATTTTCTAGTACCGTCTGCCAAGGTTACTGTATGTGAAACACACTTTCCATCAAAAAAGACATTCGCTTTTTTTCCAACTGTTACTTGTTCAAAATGCATTTTTAGTTCCTATTCTCTTATTTCAATCTTTTACGTCTAGCGATTTCCGCGATACGCATTCTTAGTGCATTTAATTTAATAAAGCCACCTGCATCCGCTTGGTTATAAGCGCCACCATCATCATCAAAAGTAGCAATATTCATATCAAATAAGGTATTGACAGAGTCTCTTGACACTACGGATACGGATCCTTTGTAGAGTTTTAATCTCACAAAACCATTCACCATCAATTGCGTATGATCAATTAATGTCTGTAATGCAATTCTTTCTGGAGCCCACCAGTAGCCGTTATAAATCAGACTTGCATAGCGAGGCATTAAATCATCTTTCAAATGGGCTACTTCACGATCCAAGGTAATACTTTCAATGCCACGATGCGCTTTTAAAAGTATTGTGCCGCCAGGAGTTTCGTAGCAACCACGACTCTTCATACCAACGAAACGGTTTTCAACCAAATCTAAACGACCGATACCATGCTTACCACCCAATGTATTTAATTGAGCTAGCATTTCCTTGGGTCCCAAAGCCACACCGTTGATTGCAACTGGATCACCTTTTGAAAACTCAATATCAATAAACTCCGCTTGATCTGGTGCGTTTTCTGGTGAAACTGTCCAACGCCACATGGACTCTTCAGCTACAGCATTTGGGTTTTCAAGATGACGGCCTTCAAAACTGATGTGCAATAGGTTAGCATCCATCGAATAAGGTGCACCACCTTGCTTATGCTTCATTTCAACAGGAATCTCATGTTTTTCAGCGTAGGCTAAAAGTTTTTCCCTAGATAAAAGATCCCATTCACGCCAAGGGGCAATCACCTTAATGCCAGGCTCTAGGGCATAGTAGCCTAACTCAAATCGAACTTGATCATTTCCTTTACCTGTTGCACCATGAGATACGGCATTGGCACCCGTCATACGGGCGATTTCAATTTGTCTTTTCGCAATTAATGGCCGGGCGATAGAAGTTCCTAGTAGGTACTCACCTTCATAAACTGTATTGGCACGAAACATGGGGAGCACAAAATCTCGCACAAACTCATCCCGCAAATCATCAATAAAAATGTTTTCAGGTTTAATGCCAAATTTAATTGCTTTAGCACGAGCAGGTTCTAACTCTTCACCTTGACCGAGATCAGCAGTAAAAGTAACAATCTCACATTGATATGTGTCTTGTAACCACTTAAGGATTACGCTGGTATCCAATCCACCTGAATATGCAAGTACAACTTTTTTAATATCATCCATCTTATTTACCAATTAGTTTAATTTTCCACACAATAAAAATTCCATTAAAGCCTTTTGAACATGTAAACGGTTCTCGGCTTCCTCCCAGACAATACTTTGCGGCCCATCAATGACCGATGCCGCAACTTCTTCCCCACGATGCGCTGGCAAACAATGCATAAATAACGCATCCGGTTTTGCTACCGACATTTTTTCTTCATCTACCATCCACTTTTCAAAAGCTGTCAAACGGGCACTATTTTCCTGCTCATACCCCATGCTTGTCCATACATCAGTGGTTACCAAGTGCACATCAACACAGGCATCTTTGGGATTGCTAAATTGTTTTAAGTGTTTTTTCTCTAAATCACTCAACCTAGTTGTGTCGATTTCGTATCCTATAGGACCTGAAAAATGTACGTCAAATCCTAAAATAGCAGCAGCCTGTATCCAAGTGTATGCCATATTATTTGCGTCCCCAATCCAAGCAACCTTTTTACCTTGAATTGAGCCTCTTGCTTCATGAAAAGTAAAAATATCTGCCAATACTTGGCAAGGATGGTATTCATTCGTCAAGCCATTAATCACTGGGACTCTGGAATTAGCGGCAAATCGTTCTAAAATTTCTTGGCCAAAGGTACGGATCATAATAATATCCGTCATTCTTGAAATTACTTGGGCAGCATCTTCAACAGGCTCGCCACGTCCCAATTGGGTATCACGTGTATTCAAATACACAGCATGCCCACCTAACTGGTGCATACCTGCTTCAAAAGACAACCTAGTCCTTGTGGAATGCTTTTCAAAAATCATGGCAAGTGTTCTATCATGTAAGGGATGCCATGTTTCGTAGGCTTTGAACTTATCCTTTAAAACTTTCGAACGATTTAAAATGTATTCATATTCGCTTGCATCTAAATCGGAAAATTGAAGGTAATGTCGCAGAGGTAATGAATTCTGAGGGTATGAGTTGTTAGGTGATGTATTCATTTTTGTATCCAAAAGTCTATTGTATTCAATCGTATATTTACCCAGAATTTTTTAAGAATAACCCTAAATTCATTACTTATTCTAATTTGAAAACTATACTTCGATTAAACCTTAATATCTAAAATCTTGAAAAGCTAAAAATTCCGTGACAACTAAACATTATTTAATTCATGGTGTAACTATTCATGGTAAAACTTTTAGACCTAGCGACTGGGCCGACCGCTTGTGTGGGGTCATGGCGAGGTTCAGACTTTCTACCGACTATGGTGACCCTAAATATACCTACTCGCCTTACGTTTACCCTGAAATGATTACCAATATCAAGTGCGTCGTTGTCGATGAAAGGCTACGGGATATTGATCCAAGAGCTTTGGACTTTGTTCTTAACTTTGCAAAAGATAACGAACTTGTCATGACAGAAATGTGCGAAATTCCTGCAAAATAACCACTAAAACTCTTAACTGCGAAAAGCCCATTAAAATTAAAAAGTCCGCATCTGCGGACTATTTGCGGACTTTAACAGTGTATCTTTATCAGATTAACCAGCTACAGCCATTGATTTAATGGCAGCAGATAAACGTGACTTTTGACGAGCTGCAGTATTTTTGTGAATAATTTTCTTGTCTGCAATTTTATCAATCGTAGATTGAGCTGCTAAAAATACTTTAGCTGCAGTATCTTTATCGCCAGCATCTACTGCTTTGCGAACTGATTTGATTGCTGTTCTTAAACGTGAACGTAAGCTTGAATTGTGAGCATTTGTTTTTACTGCTTGACGTGCACGCTTACGAGCTTGAGCTGTATTTGCCATAGTTATTTCTCTTCAAAAAATCTTGTATAAGTATTGATAAATTCAAAAACTTGCTAATTTATTGGTTTTCTCGCGAAATTAATTAAAATATTTGCTGAAAACTTGTAATCCACAATTATATATTAATAAATAGTATTTGACTACTCTCTTTAATTAAAGGGAAAATAACTCGTGAATCTCTTAACCTCCGCCGCAAAAGTAAGCAGTATGACGATGTTATCTCGAATTTTGGGACTCGTCAGGGAAACCCTCATCGCAAGGGCCTTTGGGGCGTCGGAAATGACTGACGCCTTTAATGTTGCTTTTCGGTTACCTAACTTACTCAGAAGGCTGTTTGCAGAGGGGGCATTTTCCCAGGCCTTCGTACCCATTTTGAGTGAAACTAACACCAAGTTTGGACCAGAAAAAAGTAAGCAGCTCATCAATGTCGTTTCTACCTTATTGTTTTGGGCCTTATTGTTAGTCGTTATCCTAGGGGTAGTATTTACTCCTTTTTTGGTTTTATTCGTTGCTTCTGGGTTTAAAAATCAAGAAACCTTTGAATTAAGCGTCATTTTGACTAGGATCATGTTCCCTTACATTGGTTTTATCTCCATGGTTTCGCTTGCAGCAGGGATCCTAAATACCAATAAACGTTTTATGGTTCCAGCTTTTACACCTGTATTACTGAATTTGGGCATGATTTGCGGTGCTTTGTTTTTAGCCCCTAAACTCTCCACTCCGATTTATGGACTTGCCATCGGTGTCATGATTGGAGGTTTTCTTCAACTCGTCTTACAAATTCCATTTTTACTCAAACTTGGCATGTTGCCTAAAATTGGCATCACCTACAGTACGATTAAATCCGCAATGCGTGACTCCGATGCAAAAAGAATCTTGAAATTGATGGGTCCGGCAGTATTTGCAGTTTCCGTGAGTCAAATATCACTGATTATCAATACAAATATAGCTTCTCATCTTGCCACTGGAAGCGTTTCATGGCTTTCCTATGCAGATCGATTAATGGAATTCCCAACCGCACTATTAGGTGTAGCTGTTGGAACAGTTCTTTTACCAAGTTTAAGTAAAGCCAATGCAGCGGCTAATTATGAATTGGCCGGCAAATTAGTCAATTGGGGGATTCGTTTAACTTTTTTGATTGCTAGTCCAGCTGCCATTGCTTTATTTGTTTTTGGCGAACCCCTAGCAACATCACTTTATCACTATGGGAAATTTAGTAGTCATGATGTCGCAATGACTACGGTAGCGCTTCAAGCTTACGGTGTCGGCTTAATAGGATTAATTCTAGTTAAAGTATTAGCGCCAGGTTTCTACGCCAGGCAAGATATTAAAACCCCAGTAAAAATTGGTTTGTTCGTCCTAGCAATGACCCAGTTATCAAATTACATATTAGTACCCTATCTACAACATACAGGGCTCGCTCTCTCCATTGGTATCGGTGCCTGTATCAATGCAGCTCTTTTATGGGTGGGCCTTTATCGACGTGGTGTAATGCGCTTTGGTGAGCAACAATGGTTAAAGTTTTTTGCTCGCATAGTCCTGGGTGTTGGGATGTTTGGTGTTGTGTTACATTTTGGCGCCAATTATCATAACTGGATTGAGCTACAGGTTAGCCCACTGACAAGAATTTTACTAATGATGGCTTGGGGTTCTGGTGCAATTCTTGTGTATTTTCTGACTCTATGGATAATAGGTTTCAAGTTCAAAGAATTTTTAAGACACTCCCACTAATTTTTATGCCAACAACTCACTTAGATTATTTCTCGACTTTAGTTGCAGAGGATGCTCATTTCCCCCTCACTGAAGCTGCGATTTCTGTCGGACAACATGCTTTTCCTGATTTAGATGTACAAGCAGTAATGGATGAGATCGACACAATGTCGGTGAAGCTTCAACAACGATTTACCCCAGAAACAAGTCATTTACAAAAGTTACAACACCTTAAGCATTTCTTTTTTACTGAAATGGGATTCGGGTTAAATACAAATGATTACTACGATCCAGAAAACTCTTACGTTCATAGTATTCTCAAGAGTCGCCGAGGTATTCCAATTTCTTTGGCTATAGTGATTATTGAACTCGGTGGACAAATTGGTCTTAACATTAAAGGGATTTCATTTCCCAATCATTTCCTTGTTCGTATTTCTTTGCCTCAAGGAGAGGTTGTAATGGATCCAACAACTGGATCTTCATTATCCAAAAATGAATTACAGGCCATGTTGGACCCCTATTTGGACGCGCAAGGTTATCGGGACGAATTGAGCTTACCTTTAAGTCTTTTTCTGCGAAGTTCAGGACCACGTGAGATCTTATCCAGATTTTTACGGAACTTAAAAGCTATTTATAGCCATGAAGATCGCTGGGAAAGATTATTAAGTATTCAACAACGACTTGCTATTCTTTTACCCAATGAAATTGAAGAAATTAGAGATCGTGGATTAGCGTTTGCTCAACTTGAATATCTCAGACCAGCCATTGCTGATTTATCGAAATATATCCAAACCGTCCCTGAAGCAAAAGATGCCCCCCAAATTAGAGAACAACTTGCTGAGATCGAAAAAAATCTAAAGCTTCACTGATCCCTGCAAACCTAACGGTTCAATTGACTGTTAGGCTTTGACTTTTTTACTAAAGATTGATTTTAGAATTTTCAGGACTCCAGCGATGGATAGCGGCACTACTGCCACGCCAACACCGATAACAACAATTAAGTCTAAATTGTCACGGATACCAGGCAAATTACCAAAAAAGTATCCGCAAATAGTTAAGCTAAGGCTCCAGAGACATGCGCCCGAAATATTAAATAACTGGAATTTTGCGAAAGACATATTAGATATGCCTGCCACAAATGGTGCAAACGACCGGATGATTGGTAAAAATCGGGCAAGAACAATGGTCTTTCCACCATGCTTTTCAAAAAAACCATGCGTACGCATTAATGCTTTTTGATCAATCCACCGAATACTGGAAATTTCTATTTTTTTTACTAAATACTGACCGACCCAATAATTTACAGTATTACCAGCGGTAGCTGAAATGATAATTAACGCATTCAAAATCACAATACTTAATTGTCCTGATGCACAGAAGGCGCCAGCTGTAAATAGTAGGGTATCTCCGGGTAAAAAAGGGAAAATAACAAATCCTGTTTCCGCAAAAATAATGCCGCTGAGGATGCCGTAGGTCCAATTACCGTAATCGCCGATATGATCGCCGATATGCATAATTGTTTGAAAGATTGAGATTAATTGTTCCACCGCTAGATAATAACATTTAAGTATTAATTCTTCGTATTCATGAGAAAATGACCTCATGGACAGAAAACCTATAGAAGAACTTTCCGATAAGCTAATCAGTCAGATCGCCGCAGGTGAGGTCATTGAGCGTCCCAGTGCGGTCGTCAAGGAGTTACTAGAAAACTCAGTTGACGCAGGAGCTCTTGCCATCGAAATACGTTTAGAAGAAGGTGGTTGTCAACGGATTGTGATTTCTGATGATGGTCAAGGTATCCCCCCTAAGGAATTAGCGCTAGCTGTCAAACGCCATGCGACTAGTAAAATTGCTAGCTTAGAGGATTTGGAGTCGGTACTTACGATGGGTTTTCGTGGGGAGGCATTGGCATCGATTGCCTCTGTATCGAAATTAAGTATTACTACCAAAACAATAGCGGATGATCACGCGTGGAAATTAACCCACCCAAGCCATGAAATAATGCCTGCGGCTGGGGCACAAGGATGCCGCATTGATGTGGAAGATCTTTTCTACAACACTCCAGCCCGCAGAAAATTTCTAAAGTCGACCGCCACTGAACTTGGGCATTGTGTAGAAGCAATCAAACGGGTCGCTTTGGCTAACCCTCAAATCGGCTTTGCAGTGTGGCATAACGGTAAGCCTTTATATCGATGGTTAATTGGCTCCCTCGAGACAAGAGCAAACGAAATTCTTGGTGCAGAGTTTCAAGCTGCCCAACTAGCGGTTGACGCATCTTCTGAGATTATTTCCTTGAGTGGTTTCATCGGCGCCCCAACGGCAAGTAGAGCGAGGGCCGATCAACAGTTTATTTTTGTTAATCAACGCTTTGTCAAAGATAAGCTGATAAATCATGCAATTCGGAGTGCCTATCAAGATGTATTGCATGGTGATCGGCAACCAATCTTAGTTCTTTGTTTAAATATTTTGCCTGAATTAGTGGATGTGAATGTTCACCCCGCCAAAATTGAGGTGCGTTTTAGAGATAGCCGAGCTGTACATCAGTTCATATATCACACAGTCAAAGATCGTTTGGCACATGGTGCGGGCCAGTCAAGGGACACAGATGACTCTGAATCATTAACCACTTTTCAAGCCTCAAGCATTCATGCATTGAGTCCACTACAACCCGTCAGTACTCCCTATACATTTAAGAATTTATCTCAGTCGCATCCTTTGCAAATGTCCATTTCCGTCAAGGATTCGATGCGGCAATTATTCTCTATTCCGAATCAGGCTTTACAGAGTGTTACAGAGCCTAGCTTTACACAGCCTCATCAAGCAATCACGCCATCAGAAAATTTATCCTCCTCAGACGATGAGTTTCCACTGGGTAACGCCATTGCTCAATTAGCGGGGATTTATATCCTTGCCCAGAATCGGTCTGGGCTTGTTTTAGTCGATATGCATGCCGCTCATGAGCGTGTCTTATATGAGCAGTTTAAAAAAGATTTAGGTGGTCAGGTAGCCATTCAACATCTACTCGTACCAATCGTTTTAAATATTAGCCAAATTGAAATGGCTGCCGTGACTGAAAATCAGTCGCTATTAAATGATTTAGGTTTTGATGTAAGCCCTATTGGGCCTGAGCAAATTAGCATACGTAGTTTGCCAGCATTACTAAGTAAGTCAGAACCTGGGTTACTGATGAAGGGTTTAATTGAGGATTTAAAGGAGATTGGCTCTGGTCAAGTGATCGAAGCTGCCAAACATGAGCGATTGGCCTCAAAAGCATGTCATAGTGCTGTTCGAGCTCATCGAATCTTATCGATTCCAGAGATGAATGCGCTTCTTCGAGAAATGGAAAATACCGATAGGGCAGATCAGTGTAATCATGGCAGGCCTACTTGGATTCAATTAAGTATTAATGACTTAGATAAGTTATTTTTACGAGGTAAATGAGGATGGAATCTCATCCTTTAACTAATTTACTTGCCATTGTTGGGCCAACAGCTAGCGGCAAAAGTTCTTTTTCAATGAATTTAGCTCGGCAAGCAAAAGAGCTCGGTCACGCTATTGAAATCATTAGTATGGATTCAGCCCTGATTTATCGAGGCATGGATATTGGCACTGCCAAGCCAAGTGTGGAAGATCAACAAACCGTTCCCCACCACGGCATTAACATTTTAGAACCTTGGGAATCCTATTCTGCAGCCATGTTTGCAAAAGATGTTAGTAGATGGGTTGAAGAGATTCGTGGTCGAGGCGCTCAACCAGTGATTGTGGGTGGGACAATGTTATATTGGCGGGCATTAATTCAAGGGCTCAGTCAATTACCGGCGAGTACCCCAGAGATTCGAAATCTGATTGAAGCGAGAGCTGCCCAAATTGGTTGGCCTGCGATGCATGAGGCATTACACGCTGTAGACCCGATCACAGCCGATAGGTTACCGGTTGGCGACACGCAAAGAATTGGGCGCGCCTTGGAAGTTTTTGAAATGACTGGTGTCCCAATGTCTGAGTTAATTTCCCAATCTCCCTACAGTGAATCGAGAGACGACGGAAAATTTCCCCACCTACTAGTTTCATTTGAACCAAATGATCGTGCTTGGCTTCATGAGCGAATCAGTCAACGCTTCAAGATCATGCTTGAGAGCGGATTCCTAAAAGAGGTAGAGTCATTAATGCAATTGCCACAAATGCACCCCGAATTACCCTCCATGAGGTCGGTAGGATATCGGCAAGCCTTGGAATACTTCGCTAATGAAATTAGCTTTGAGCAGTTTGTGCAGGCTGGCACCGCGGCAACTCGGCAGTTAGGAAAACGTCAATTAACGTGGTTAAGAGCGATGCCTAGTAGATATCTTGTTAATGCTGAAAGTATCCAAGCAATCAATCAAGCCACAAAAGATTGCTTAGACTATTTGTTTCCCAACCAATCTATATAACGATGGTTTGATGGGCATCGGTTGGTCTCTCGACGATATCACCAATCGACCAAGAAGTTAAACCTGCCTGATTTAGAAAGCTTAGCGCTTGATCAAGATGATCGGCACTGACTACTACGGCTAAACCAATGCCACAGTTAAAAACACGGTGCATTTCTTCATCTGCCACGCCACCACCTTGTTGCAACCATTTGAACAATGCCGGCATTTGCCAAGCATCTCGATAAAGTACTGCTTGGACATTTTCAGGCAAGACACGTGGAATATTCTCAACCAATCCACCGCCAGTAATATGCGCCATCCCTTTAATACTGACGCTTTTTAAAAGCTCTAAAACTGGTTTTACGTAAATTTGCGTAGGTTGCATAATGACTTCACCCAAGGTCTTACCATCAAAGGCATCCCCTGGCTTCGCGTTGGTTCTCTCAATAATCTTACGAATTAGCGAATAACCATTTGAATGGGCGCCACTTGAGGCCACACCAATAATCTTATCGCCGGGTTGAATTTGTTTACCAGTGATAATCTTCGACTTCTCGACAACTCCGACCGCAAATCCGGCCAAGTCATATTCACCATCAGGATACATGCCTGGCATTTCAGCAGTTTCACCGCCAATCAAAGCACAACCGGCAATTTCACAACCCGTCGCAATACCGCCAACAACTCTCGTCGCAACATCGACAGAAAGCTTGCCACAAGCAAAATAATCAAGGAAAAATAATGACTCCGCACCTTGCACCAAAATATCATTCACGCTCATCGCTACTAAATCTTGGCCAACTGTATCGTGCGATTGCCATTCGAAGGCTAACTTTAATTTAGTTCCCACTCCATCAGTACCAGACACTAAAACCGGTTCCTGATATCGCTTAGGAATTTCAAATAACGCCCCAAAACCTCCAATTCCTGCGAGCACGCCCTCTCTCATGGTTTTTTTTGCAAGGGGCTTAATTCTCTCAATTAAAGCATCGCCAGCATCAATATCAACCCCAGCATCTTTATAGGAAAGACCTTGGGTTGCATTTAAATTTAAATTTGATGGATTTGTCATAAAATTCCTAAGTACTCAGTAGAATGTAGTGATTCTAATGGAAGGTAATGTTAATGTCCGAAATTTTGATGCCTTTTTTGGCTGCTTTTATATTTGCCTATATTTTAGAGCCTTTAAAGGTGCGCTTAGCTATGGCCAAAATTCCAGAGGGATTAGCTGCTTTAGTTGCTGTTTTTATTGGAATTATTGCCGCAACTTTCATTATTTTGCTACTGTTAAACCTGTTACAGCACGAAATACCCCAAATTAGACAACAATTTCCACAATGGATTGAAAACCTCAAACTATGGCTAACCCCTAAATTAGCCACTTTTGATATTGAATTGGATTGGAAAGACATTCAAGACCAGGCTACCGCACAAATAACAACACAACTGTCAGATAACGCCAATACCGTAGTTACCAAGTCAATTACGACAATACTCAAGTCATCTAGTTCGATTTTAGGTTTTTTTGCAAATAGTGTTCTCGCCCTTTTTGTCCTGTTTTATCTTCTTTTAGACTGGAATCATTTTTTCGGAAAAATTGGCAATGCAATCCCTAAAAAACTGCAAGCCACGATTTTCCCTCTTGCTATTGAAGTGGACTCTCTCCTCTCTCAATATTTGCGTGGGCAAGTTCTCGTCATGTTAGTGCTATCTGTTACATACAGCTTAGGACTTTATTTAATTGGGGTAAAAAGTGCCTTTGCTTTGGGTACCTTTACTGGGTTGGTCGCCTTCATTCCTTATGTGGGCTTTATGATAAGTCTTTGCTTATCTTTATTAGCGGCACTATTGCAGTTTGGTAGTGGCAATGAAATCTTATTGGTGCTAGTTTTATTTTCCCTTGGACAAGTCTTAGAGGGATTTTATTTAACACCTCGCCTAGTGGGTGAGCGCATCGGCTTACATCCTGTTGCCGTTCTTTTTGCATTAATGGTATTCGGTAAATTATTTGGCTTTTTAGGAATTTTGTTGGCCTTTCCGATGTCAGCTATTTGTTTGGTAGCCTTCCGTTTTTTAAAGCACAAGTACTTTAGCAGTCAATGGTACAAAGCAAACTAGGTAATTGAATTACAGATGAATTCTCCGCAATTTACCCTTGATATTTTGACTTCTCCCGAGCCAAGTTTAGATAATTTCATTTTTCCGGCTTCTGATAATTCTCTTCAGGTCAGTATTTTTGAAGTTTTCAGTCAAATACAAGGGATGTATTTAGCTCAGCAAACAACCCGCTTTGATTTCAACTTAATTTATGTTTGGGGTCCTCCCGGCAGTGGTAAATCGCACTTACTGATAGCGATGCAAAAGTTTTATGAAAAATTACAACTACCTCACCTATATTTGAGCACGCAACATCAGAATTGGCAGTTTGCAGATATACAAACTGGACCTGATTGCCTCGCTTATTTGATTGATGATGTCGATAATTTAAGTATTTCTGAGGAAAATCAATTATTTAAGCTACTAATTGATCAAAAAAATAGCCCCGAGAAATTAATTTTTGTGAGTGGTTCGAAGTCGAGTCATCATTTAAATATGCGGGATGATATTTCTTCTCGGTTAGCCAGTGGGCTGAACTTTGAATTATCCTTTTTAACGGATGATGAAAAGATTGTGGCACTTGAGGAATTAATCAAAGCACGGGGCTTAAATATCTCGTCAGACATCCCTCATTGGCTATTGAACCACTTTTATCGAGATCTCCCTAGTTTAATCAGTATCATAGAGGCTGTTGATCATTACTCTTTACAAACAAAAAGAGCAATTACCCTCCCTTTATTAAAAGAATTATTACATTTGACCGTTTAATCATGTCTGCCTCTTATCACTCTATAGCCTTATTCGATCTTGATCATACCCTCTTACCGATAGATAGTGATCATGAGTGGGGACGATTTTTGGTGAGGTTAGGTGTTGTTGATGGCGCTTATTATGAACAACAAAATGAACGCTTCTATAACGATTACAAAGCGGGAAAACTTGATATTTATGGTTTTCTAAAGTTTGCATTAAAGCCCCTAGCGAGTCACCCTAAGCAGACTTTAGATGCTTGGCATCAGCAATTTATGTCAGAGGTCATCGAACCACAGATTCGCGCAGAGTCGATCTCTTTAATCCAAAAACACCAAGACCTTGGTGATTTGTGCTGTGTGGTGACGGCTACCAATAGTTTTGTCACTCGACCAATTTGCGAACGTTTTGGAATTTCTCATTT
Organism: Polynucleobacter kasalickyi; assembly: GCF_900176405.1. Lineage (GTDB taxonomy): Bacteria > Pseudomonadota > Gammaproteobacteria > Burkholderiales > Burkholderiaceae > Polynucleobacter > Polynucleobacter kasalickyi. The sequence continues at coordinate 75,037 of NZ_FWXJ01000003.1, forward strand.
GATTGCTACTGAACCAGAAATGACGGCTGATAATCAATTAATAGCATTTACAGGTAATGTGTTCGGTGAACCAAACTTTAGAGAAGGTAAAGTAAGGCATGTTGAAGCTTGGTTAGCACGTCATCACTTATCATGGGAATCACTGGAGAAAAGTTGTTTTTACTCCGACTCCATGAATGATTTGCCACTATTAGAAAAAGTTCATACGCCAATCGCTACCAACCCAGATAACAGATTACGTCAATTAGCTACCGATAGGAATTGGCAAATTTTAGAATTGTTCAACCAATGATCAACAAAATAATTAGAAAAATTCTTGGTAAGCCCAATAAAAAGCCTCCCGTGGGCCATGATGCTAAAACTTTAGAACCCAAGAAAATTCCCTTCAAAACACATCATATTGATCAAAAGTTAATTTCTCCGAATGCAATGAAGGTGACTCAAACCCTTCAACAAGCAGGCTATAAAGCATATATCGTCGGTGGAGCTGTGCGGGATTTATTGTTGGATATTAAACCAAAAGATTTTGATGTTGCGACGAACGCCACGCCCGATCAGGTACAAGCTTTATTTAAAAAATCGCGCGCCATTGGTAAGCGGTTTCAAATTATTCATGTCACCTTTTACAATAACTCAAGTAATTCTAGAGATCGCATGGAGATTATCGAGGTCTCAACATTTCGAGCCTTGTTAGTAGAAACTGGCAAGCATATTGCAAATTCTGGGCGTGTTTTAAGCGATAACGTTTGGGGCTCTCAGTCAGAAGATGCTACTCGGCGGGACTTTACGATTAATGCGATGTACTATGATCCAAGTACTCAGGTGGTCCTTGATTACCATGGTGGTATGGCTGATATAGAGGCCAAAGTACTGCGTATGATCGGTGACCCTGCCGCTAGATATAGGGAAGATCCGGTGAGAATGTTAAGAGCTGTCCGTTTCGCTGCAAAAACTGGTTTCACTCTTGAACAAAATACTCTTGCGCCCATCGCCCAATCAGCTGCCCTCATTCATGATGTACCTGGTGCTCGTTTGTTTGATGAAATGTTAAAACTATTAATGTCAGGGCATGCTTGGTCTAGTATGACCAAGCTAAGAGAAGTGGGTTTAGATCAAGGCTTGTTACCGATGCTTGATGTCATTTTGGAGCAATCTGACCAAACTAGTTTTGCTAAGCTTGCACTTGATAGAACTGATGAGCGTGTTCTGCAAGGTAAATCTATTTCGCCTGGTTTTTTATTTGCAGCTCTGTTATGGCATCAAGTTGAGCAACAATGGCAGCGTAACTCACAAAGTAACAAACCTAGCATCGTTTGCTTAAATGACGCAATCGATGAAGTACTAAGTGCACAAAGAGAAGTTTTTGCTATTCAAAGGCGTTTTGAAACCGATATGCGAGAAATTTGGAGCTTGCAACCACGCTTTGAAAAACGTGTTGGAAAAATGCCTTATCGACTTTTAGAGTCGGTAAGGTTTAGAGCTGGATATGATTTTCTATGCTTGCGTTGTCAGGTCGGGGAACTGCCCTTAAGCCTATCCACTTGGTGGGAAAATTTCCAAAATAGCTCCCCAGAAGATCGAGAAAAATTATTAATTGAAGCTAAAAGTGAGAGCTCACTACCGGCTACAGATGCCCCTAGTAAGTCTCGAAGACGTCGACGTCGAGGCATAAAAGGGAAAGAAGCCGTAGAAAATAATGACTCATCTCAGCAATCTTTTTAGAAATTGATTAAAGTAATAAGTTGATAAGAAGATAGGATTTAAATTATGGCAAGAGCCTACATCGGACTGGGTGGCAATATTGGAGACACGAGACAAATATTAACGGATGCCGTGGTTTGTCTCGCACAATTTCCATCGATTTCAATTAATGCCAGAAGTTGTTTTTATATTAGTGCTCCCGTCGAGGCGACTGGTGGAGACTATATTAATAATGTAATTTCGATTGATACCAATCTGGAGCCCATTCCACTTCTTCGGGTCTGTCAAACGGTTGAACAGCACTTCGGTCGTGAGCGCCCCTACGAAAAAGCACCAAGAACCCTCGATATTGATTTATTGATTTACGAGAATATTTCGCACAATACGCCAGAGTTAATTCTGCCTCACCCTCGACTTACTGAGAGAATGTTCGTTTTATTACCTTTGCTAGAAATTGAAAGCGAAATTGAATTACCTAATCACGGTAAATTAAAAAATAAACTGCCCGACTTGTCTTGGCAAAAGATTGAAAAGCTTGCCAACAAATATTGTCCAAACTCCATAGGGGCAAATAAGTCACATTAACGAAATTTTTCGGTATAGTGGTGTTTTAATGTCATCCAGTGTTGTGATTTATGAGCTATCTGAACTTATCTGAAAACCTTGTTCCATTGACAATTTCCAAACTCATGAAGTTGAAGGCTGAGGGTCAAAAAATTACTTCGCTAACAGCTTACGATGCGAGTTTTGCGGCACTATTTGATCAGATGGGAATTGAAGTTATATTAGTTGGAGATTCATTAGGTAATGTAATTCAGGGACACTCTTCAACGATTCCTGTTTCTATTCAGGAGATGGCGTACCATACCGCGTGTGTCGCTAGAGGCGTCAAGCGCGCTTTTATCATCGGTGATTTACCCTTTGCCTCTTATACCAGTACCGCAGAAGCCGTTAAAAACTCAGCTCTATTGATGCAGTCAGGCGCTCAAATGGTCAAAATGGAAGGTGGAGCCCACTTATGTGAAATGGTTGAAGTGTTAACTCATCATGGCATTCCAGTTTGTGGCCACCTAGGCTTAACACCCCAATCTGTCAATACGCTTGGTGGCTTTAAAGTACAGGGAAAGTCCGCTGATGCTGCCAAAAAAATATTAGAAGATGCCTTAGCCTTAGAGGCTGCTGGCGCTCAATTATTGGTGCTCGAAGCCATTCCAAGTACTCTCGGCGCGCAGATAACCCAAGCTTTAAAGATTCCTACAATCGGCATTGGTGCGGGCCCAGATTGCTCTGGTCAAGTACTCGTGATGCATGATGCCCTAGGCGCGTTCCCAGGTCGTAAACCTAAGTTTGTAAAAGATTTTTTGGCCCCGACTGGCACGATTGAAAAAGCGATTACTTTGTATATTGAAGAAGTAAAATCAGGGGCATTTCCAGCCCCTGAACATTGCTTTGTTGCTAATTAACGAATTAGTTAAAAAAACCTTTTACCCGATCAAACCAACCTTTTTCCTGTGGGTTGTGTTTTGAACTATCCGTTTTTAAACTATTATCAAAATCTTTGATAAGTTGACGTTGCGCATCATTCAATTTGACCGGTGTCTCTACTTGGACATGTACATATAAATCACCAGGGATTGTTGAACGAATACCTTTAATACCCTTACCTCTTAAACGGAATGTTCTGCCCGTTTGGGTACCTTCAGCCACATCGAAACTCGCCTTACCGGCTAGAGTAGGCACTTCTAAATTCCCACCCAAACAAGCTGTAGCAAAAGAGATAGGCATTTGGAAATGTAAGTCATCGCCATCCCGTTCGAACACAGAGTGGGCCTTAATGTGTACTTCTACATACAAATCACCAGGAGGGCCTTGATTAACGCCAGGCTCACCATGACCGGATAATCGAATTCTCATACCATCTTCGATACCAGCAGGTATTTTTACTTCCAACGTCTTTTGTTGTTTAATCTTTCCTTCGCCATTACATTTCTTACATGGTTTAGGAATAAATTGTCCATGCCCACGACACTTTGGACAAGTTTGTTGCATTGAGAAAAAACCTTGAGAAACTCTGACTTGGCCTTGCCCACCACAGGTAGTACAAGTTTCCACTTTAGTGCCTGGCTCAGCGCCAGATCCAGTGCAAACCTCGCAGTTATTCCATCCAGGTACACGGATTTGGGTTTCGTGGCCTTTGGCAGCCTCTTCCAAGGTAATTTCCATGCTGTAGCGCAAGTCGCCACCACGATACACCTGTGGTCCAGAACGACCTCCGCCACCCCTTTGATTGCCAAAAATATCACCGAAGATGTCACCAAAGGCATCACCAAAGCCGCCAAAACCTTGCGCACCACCCCCACCAAAACCACCCATATTAGGATCGACACCAGCATGACCATACTGGTCGTATGCTGCCCTCTTTTGCGGATCAGATAACATCTCGTAGGCTTCTTTAGCCTCCTTGAAGTTCGCTTCCGCATCCTTATTATCAGGATTTCGGTCAGGATGGTACTTCATCGCCATTTTCCGATAAGCTTTTTTAATCTCATCGTCATTGGCGTTTTTAGCAACACCTAAAATTTCATAAAAGTCACGCTTATTAGCCAAAGGATTTCCTTCAATTTACTGTGTTGAATTATTTTTTATTAACTTCTTTGAATTCTGCATCAACTACATTATCGTCATTTGGCTTCTGGTTTGCTTCAGCAGATCCAGCAGCACTTGCCTGGTCCTTTTCTTGCATTGCAGCGTAAACTTTTTCACCTAGTTTTTGGCTTACTTTACCAAGCTCTTCTGTCTTCGCTTCAATTTCTTCTTTAGTGCCAGATTTAGCGACTTCTTCCAAAGTCTTTAGCGCTTCTTCAATCTTCTCTTTTTCACCCGCGTCTAAGGATGCGCCATGCTCTTCTAAAGATTTTTTAGTGGAGTGGCTTAACGCTTCTGCTGTGTTACGTGCATCAACTAATTCACGCAATTTACGATCTTCTTCAGCATTCACCTCTGCATCTTTAACCATCTGTTGAATTTCTTCTTCAGAAAGTCCGGAGTTCGCTTTAATGGTAATTTTATTTTCTTTACCAGTGGCCTTATCTTTAGCGCCAACGTGCAGAATTCCGTTCGCATCGATATCGAAAGTTACTTCAATTTGCGGAGTACCGCGGCTTGATGGTGGAATACCTTCTAAATTAAACTCACCCAATGTTTTATTGGCGCTAGCCATTTCACGCTCACCTTGATAAACCTTAATCGTTACCGCAGGTTGGTTATCCTCAGCTGTAGAGAATACTTGTGAATACTTGGTTGGAATCGTTGTATTCTTAGTAATCATTTTGGTCATGACGCCACCCAAGGTCTCAATACCTAAGGACAATGGAGTCACGTCTAATAACAACACATCGGTACGATCACCCGATAAAACAGAGCCTTGAATCGCAGCACCAACAGCAACTGCTTCGTCTGGGTTTACATCTTTACGTGGGTCTTGACCGAAGAACTCTTTTACTTTTTCCTGTACTTTAGGCATACGTGTCATACCACCAACCAAAATTACGTCTTGGATGTCAGTCAATGAAACGCCTGCATCTTTAATGGCAGTACGGCAAGGCTCAATCGTGCGAGCAATCAAGTCATCCACTAAACTCTCAAGCTTAGCACGTGTCATTTTGATGTTTAAATGCTTAGGACCGCTAGCATCCGCAGTGATATAAGGTAAATTAATATCGCTTTGCTGACTAGATGACAATTCAATTTTTGCCTTTTCAGCAGCTTCTTTGAGACGCTGGAGAGCTAAGACATCCTTACTTAAATCAACGCCTTGTTCTTTTTTGAACTCAGCAATGATGAAGTCAATAATACGTTGGTCAAAATCTTCACCGCCCAAGAATGTATCGCCATTCGTTGAGAGTACTTCAAATTGTTTTTCACCATCAACGTCAGCAATTTCAATGATAGAAACGTCAAAAGTTCCACCACCTAAGTCATAAACTGCAATCTTACGGTCACCCTTAGATTGTTTGTCTAAACCAAATGCAAGTGCTGCAGCAGTCGGCTCATTAATGATACGTTTCACATCAAGACCAGCGATACGGCCGGCATCTTTCGTTGCTTGTCTTTGGCTATCGTTAAAGTAAGCAGGGACTGTAATAACAGCTTCCGTCACTTCTTCACCCAAATAATCTTCTGCAGTTTTTTTCATTTTGCGTAAAACTTCAGCAGAAATTTGCGGTGGAGCATACTTGGTTCCACGGATATCAATCCAGGCGTCGCCATTATCTGCTTTAGAGATAGCGTAAGGCATTAAATCGATATCTTTTTGTACTTCTTTTTCCGAAAATTTACGACCAATCAAACGCTTTACTGCATAGAGCGTATTTCTTGGATTGGTAACTGATTGGCGTTTAGCTGGTGCACCAACCAAAATTTCGCCATCTTCCATGTACGCAATAATTGAAGGGGTAGTACGTGCGCCTTCTGCATTTTCAATCACCTTAGGAGTGTTGCCTTCCATTACTGAAACGCAAGAATTGGTAGTTCCTAAGTCAATTCCGATAATTTTTCCCATAATATGTTTCTTTCAATAAAGTAATTTAGTTAATTATTAAATAAGGTTGAACTAGGTAATTTCAAGAGCGAAACATCAATTTATTTGTTGGCTCTTGCATCATTTAGTTATTTTGCTTGACTCACCGTCACCAAAGCTGGACGTAAGACCCGATCTGCAATCGAGTAACCGCGCTGTAAAACAGAAACAATGGTATTCGCTTCTTGCTCAGACGGGACCATCGAGATTGCTTGGTGAAAATGTGGGTCAAACTTAGCTCCTGCTTCAGGGTTAATTTCTAAGACCTTGCCCTTTTCTAGTGCACCAGAAAGCTGCTTTAAGGTAAGTTCCACACCCTCTGTCAGCTTTGCCAAATCCCCTTGATGATGGCTGAGCGCAGCATGCATGCTATCCATCACAGGTAATAAATGTTCAGCAAAACTCTCGATAGCAAATTTATGAGCCTTTGCAACATCCTCAATCCCTCTTCTGCGCATATTCTCAGTTTCAGCTTTGGCTCTTAAATGGGCATCACGCGCCTCATCTAATTGCTTTTTAAGCTCTTCAATTTGCACTTCTAGGGTAAAAGTTGCTGACTGTTCATCATGAACAGCACTCACAGGAATTGTTTCTTCTCCAATAATTGGATCAGTATTTTTATTTTCTTCAGTCATATCAATGCTTTACAAAAAAATTTAGGAAAATTAATGTCTACTACCTTATAAATAAGGTCAGATTGTTTGAATTCAAGGGGAGAAAAAGAAATTTTTAAAAAATTTCTTAAGCGATGTCCGATGAAGACGCTAACATGCGTTTTTCAACTTCTTGGCCCATTGCTACTCGTTCAAGAAGCTCAGCGGGGGTCGGAACTTGAGTTTTCCAACCTGCAATATTTTCTAAGGCAATCGTATGTAACGCGTCGATCCAAGCAGGTTGGTCATTTAAACAAGGAATCACGTGGTAAGTTTTACCACCAGCATGAGTAAAGATTTCCTTACCTTCCATGGCAATTTCTTCTAAAGTCTCCAAACAATCCGCTGGAAAACCTGGACAAAAAATATCTAATCGGTTGGTGTTAGCTCGCCCCAAAGTCTCCAATAATGGAGCCGTGTAAGGTTTTAACCACTCGGCTTTACCAAATCGAGATTGAAAGCTTAAAATCGCTTCGTCGGCGGAAAGGCCTAAGGCTTCTCTCACTAATCGGCCCGTTTTATGGCATTCACAGTGATATGGATCCCCTCTCAGAAGAGTTCTTTTGGGTACCCCATGGAAAGACATCACTAATTTGTCGCCATTTTTAAAATCAGGCACCCCATGAACGGCCCAGTAGTCTCGTACCTGTTGAACCAGAGCGGCAATATAAGCAGGATGATCATGATAATTTTTCACCATTCTTAAAGCCGGTGGATTTCTTTTTTGCGCGTGCACTTGAAAAACAGCATCAAAGCTTGAAGCTGTTGTTGTTGCTGAATATTGTGGATAGAGCGGTAGCACTAATAAGCGATTAACTCCCTCGCTCTCTAAGTCGTTCATTGCTTTTTCGATCGATGGATTACCATAGCGCATGGCCAATGCCACCTTGACATCTTTCGTTGACTCATTGGTAGCTAGTTTTTGTTCTAAGCCAAGCGTTTGATTTTGAGAATGAACTAATAAAGGGGCTCCTGTACCTGAAGAGCCGTTCATCCAAACGCTAGCATATTTCTTCGCAGATGCGCTAGACCGGAAGGGTAAAATGATGCCATTCAGAATAAACCACCAAATGATTTTTGGTACCTCAATGACTCTCGGATCGGAAAGAAATTGTTTTAAATAAGGTCGTACAGCTTTTGCAGTTGGCGCATCCGGAGTGCCTAAATTAACGACTAAAATCCCAACTTTTTGGGATACGGCATGCGCTTTATCTGTGTCTAGGATGATATTTTCCAAGCAATTCTTTCTTAATTATTTGAACTCAAAGCGCTGGTTAGTAATTTCGAAGTAATGTCTACAATCGGAATTACTCTCTCATACGCCATGCGGGTTGGTCCAATCACACCCAATGTACCAACCACGATATTATCCACTTTATAAGGGGCGGTAATGATCGCCATACCATCTAGCGGTACTAAATCGCTCTCACCACCAATAAAAATCTGCACGCCATCCGCTCGGCTAGAGACGTCTAACAGTTGTAAAAGGCCAGTGCGTTTTTCGAAAACTTGAAAAAGACGCTTGATTTTATCCATATCCGAGACTAATTCCCCAATTTCCAGGAGTTTTTTCTCACCAGATATCACCATATTGTCTTGTGGGTCTGCCAAAGAGCTAGAGCTGGCTTCAACAGCTTGACTCATTAAAGCAGTAATATCTTCTCGCAGACCTTCTAGCTCGCTTTTGACGCGGGTCCGAACTGACTGTAAGTCAAGCCCGGCAAAATTCGCAGTAATAAAGTTACTGGCTTCGACCAGTTGTGATGGAGTGTAATCTTTACTGGTAATTAAAATTCTGTTCTGAACATCGCCCTGAGGGGTCACCATGATCAACAGAATTCTTTTCTCAGATAGTCGTAAAAATTCAATTTGCTTAAAAACCTCACTCCGACGAGGAGTCATCACGACTCCTGCGAAATTCGATAGCTGGGACAGCATTTGGGCAGCTCCCGCAATCACTCTTTGGGGAGAGTCAGGGACAATTTCAGCCGAAAGTTCACGATGTCCAATTTCATCTAGAGGTTTTATAGTCAACATGGTGTCAACAAACAAGCGATATGCTCTAGGGGTTGGAACACGTCCTGCTGAAGTGTGAGGACTGGTAACAAAACCTAACTCTTCCAAATCTGCCATCACATTGCGAATGGTGGCTGCTGATAAGTCTAAGCCAGAATGACGCGAAAGGGTCCTCGAACCGATTGGTTGCCCTTCGGAAATGTGTCGTTCAATCAGTGTTTTTAATAGATCGCGAGCTCTTTTGTCCATCATGCTCATATTTTAACAATAAGAATTCAATTTCGTCATTTAAGCCGAGTTTGATTTCGGTGCAGTGTGCTTAATCTAAGTTTGTAGTAATCCATCCATGAAAAACCAAATTGCTTCTAAAATACATAAGTACATAAATGGTCTACTTAAACATTGTAAGAGAAATGTCACTATGGTTTAATCGAAGAATGTCAATTGAAAACAATTCCCCCCTACCTTTCTCAAATGTCGCCCTTGTCGGAAAATTCCAGGCAGAGGGTGTGGACCGTATTTTAGAAAATGTCGCACGTATTATTTTAGAAAATGGCTTTAACGCCTATTTAGAATCTGAAACTGCGGAGCAAACTGGCCTGCAATCAATTCCAACGATTAAAGTTGATGATTTCGCTGGAAAAATTGATATTGTGGTGGTTATCGGCGGTGATGGGACTTTGCTGGGTTTAGGTCGAAGGGTTGCTGGTCTGAATATTCCGATTATCGGAATCAACATGGGCCGTTTAGGGTACATGACAGATATACCATTGAATGAAATCGAAGTACACTTACCTGCAATGCTCAATGGTGCGTACGAATTAGATACTAGAACTTTATTGGAATCTCAAGTCATGCGCGATGGTGCGCCAGCGCATCAAGGTACAGCTTTAAATGATGTTGTTGTGAACCGCTCTAGCCGGTCTGGCATGGTCGAATTAACTGTCGAAGTAAACGGTAGCTTTATGTACAACCAGCGTTCGGATGGTTTAATTGTGGCCACTCCGACTGGTTCAACTGCTTACAGTTTATCTGCTGGTGGTCCTATTTTGCATCCTCGTTTAGCCGGTATTGTGTTGGCGCCAGTGTCACCACATGCGCTCTCAAATCGCCCAATCGTCTTACCAGATGACGCATTCATTTCCATTGAAATTACTGGTGGTCGAGATGTTACTGTTCATTTTGACATGCAAACTTTAGCAATTCTCCAGACAGGGGATCGGGTCACAGTCAAAAAATCTCCTAAAAAAGTTATCTTGTTACATCCTGTAGGTCACAGTGAATATCGAACACTCCGTGAAAAACTGCATTGGAACGAGTATCCAACGAATTCTTAATTATGTTACAGAGTTTAGATATTCGTGATTTTGTGATTGTGGATCACTTGGAACTAGAGCTTGGCTCTGGTTTTACAGTGCTTACTGGTGAAACAGGTGCGGGGAAATCAATCCTATTAGATGCATTAGCGCTGACGATGGGGGAGCGGGCTGACATCAGCCAAATTCGTGAAGGTTGTACAAGGACTGAAATTTCAGCTAATTTTTATATTGCAGAGCAACTCGTCCCAACGTTGAGCGAGCTCTTAGAAACCCATGGCTTTCCACTTGAGCAAGAAGGTAGATCCATTCTCCTCAAAAGAACAATTGATCAGTCCGGTCGAACAAAAGCTTACATCAACGGAAGTTCTGCAACTTTAGGGCAGTTAAAAGAAGTTGGTGAATACTTAGTTGACATTCATGGCCAACACCAACATCAGTTGTTACTTAAGCCAGGTGCTCAACGCACTCTATTAGATACTCATGCAAACCTTCAGCCACTTGTTGCCAAGGTTTCTGAAGCCTATCGAAATTGGCAGCTTACAGAGAAGCAAATTCAAATCGCTAAAACAGCTGGCATCAATCTCGCAAAAGAAAAAGAACAGTTAGAGTGGCAATTAGAAGAATTAAATGTACTCGCACCCCAATTTAACGAATGGGATGATTTGCAACTCGAGCACTCGCGACTCTCTAACGCTGCCTCTCTGATTGATGGCTCACAAGAACTCGTGCAGTTGCTTTCTGAGTCAGAAGCTTCAATCTTAGATCAATTAGCCAAATCACAAAGTCTCTTAGATGATTTAACGGATATGGATAGTTCGTTAATGGAAGCAAAAGAAGAGTTAGATTCAGCTCATATTCATGTGAGTGAGGCAACCCATACGATTAACCGGTATTTACAGAAATTAGATTTGGATCCTGAACGCCTGACTGAATTAGATGAAAGAGTGCAAGGATATTACCGGTGCTCCAAGAAATTTCATTGCGCCCCCTCGGAGTTACCGGTTAAATGGGAAGAACTACAGCAACAACTATTTAATTTAAATGCTGCTCAAGATACTGAAGCTTTGATGCAAGAAGCGAAGGGACGAGAAACTGCGTATTTAAAATTGGCACATGAGTTAACTAAAGCTCGCCTTCAAGCAGCCCATGAAATTTCAATTGCCATTACGCATTCCATGCAAACTTTAGCGATGGGTGGTGGGAAATTTGAGGTTGAAATTGCGCCCTTAGAAAAGCCTAGTCAATACGGCCTAGAACAGGTTGAGTTTTTAGTCGCCGGACATCCTGGAGTAAAGCCACGTCCGATTTCAAAAGTAGCGTCGGGTGGGGAGTTAGCACGAATCAGTTTGGCGATTGCGGTCATTGCTAGTAAATCAAGTGCTACTCCAACCTTGATTTTCGATGAAGTGGATGCTGGCATCGGCGGTGCGGTAGCCCAAACAGTGGGAGCTTTACTGAAAAAACTCGGTCAAACTCACCAAGTGTTATGCGTCACCCATCTCCCCCAAGTTGCTGCTCAAGGCGACAATCAATGGCGCGTTCAAAAAACTTTAGTAGAAAATAAAACAATCAGCAAGATTGAAGTACTCAATCGATCGGAAAGAGTTGATGAAATTGCCAGGATGTTGGGTGGTGTTGACATCACGCCCACCACCCTTCGCCACGCGAGAGAGCTATTAAATATTTGATAATAGACGTTGCCATAAATTGATCACGCTTCTTCTAGCCTCCTCAATTTGCCCCCCTTGAGAATGCTCTTCTAATTTACCAATCTGATTACCCTCTAAACGTATTTGATGTTGTAATTTACGAAACAATCGATAGGCATTTGCCACTTTTAACGCTTCTTCATTCGTAATCAGCTGGCAATTTGCACACTCCTGCAAGAGGGCAATATTACCAATGTTCTGCAGTAACGCGGGGAATTGATGAGCGTTTTTTAAAATGAGATATTGAATCATAAACTCGATATCAATCATCGTGCCAGCAGCATGCTTTAAGTCGAAAGTTTCACTAGCACTCGGGTGGCCAAAATGCAATTTTTCACGCATCACTGTCACTTCTTGCGCAAGTTCTTTACCATCTCTGGCAATTGATAACACTTCATTTCGAATTTTTTCAAACTGTGCCCCAACCCTCATGTCCCCAGCGCAAAATCTTGCTCTCGTTAATGCTTGATGCTCCCATACCCAAGCCGTATTGGCACCGACATTTTTTTGATAGTTCTCAAAAGCTTTCAGACTTGTAACTAATAAACCTGCTTCACCGTTAGGTCGCAAACGCGTATCAATATCGTATAGCACGCCAGTCCGTGTAGCCGTTGTAATTGCAAAGATAAATTTGCGCACTAAAGTAACAAAAATAGGCTGTAAATCATCGCTGGATAAAGGAGTACATGACTCATCGTAAATAAATACCAAATCCAGATCAGATCCATAGCCAAGTTCTTTACCACCCAATTTGCCATAGGCAATCACGCCAAAACCAAACTGATTCAAAGAGTCCTGAATTTGATACTTCTTTTTTAGGCCATTCCATACAAAATTCAAAGTCACTGTAATGATAATATCTGCCAATTTAGATAGTTGATCACTTACTTTTTCTAACGGTAATTGGTAAGTACTAAAACCACCTAAATCAGCCAGTAAAATCTGAAATAATTCTGATTGATGCGCTTGTCGCAAGGTGTTCCAAACAGCTTCTTCGTCTTGGTCATCTTGCAAAATAAAATCGATTTTATGTTCTAAATCTTTCTGCCAGTCTACCCAATAGGTCTCAATATCTTGTTCCGAAGTTTTTTCAGTACTAATTAATAAAAGATCATCTAATAAGTGCGGATGTTTCATTAAGTATTGCGAAGCCCAAGTAGATGCCTCTAGTAATCGAAGCACTTGATCAATCGCCTTAGGATATTCCTTGAGAAGCGATAGGTAGGAAGATCTTCGGAAAATCACTTCTAAAAAATCGAGCAGTTTTAATAAGGTTTCTTCTCTGATTTCAGGGTGATTATCGAGGACATAGAGCAGAATGAAATCAAAATTTTGTTTACTCATTTCGCTAACGAGGGCAAAGCGATTCGATGACTTTACTTGTTCAACTTTCTGCTGAAATTCCGGGTATTGTTCAAAACTTCCGGAGGGACTTAATTGACTATTGTCCTCTTGTGATTCCAATGTAAATGCCTCAGAAAAATAATAGGCCACCTTCGCTTGATGGTCCGTCAACGCCTTCTCAAATTGCACTTTATTGGCAAATCCAAGACGACTTGCAATCTGGGTAATTACTTCATCATCATTAGGCAAATGATGGACTTGAGCATCATTTCGCCATTGTAATAAATGTTCAAGCTTTCTCAAAAAGTGATATGCAGTTAATAAATCCTGAGCCATTTTCGAGGGAATCAGCTGCAATCTTTCAATATGCTGAATGACTTCTACGGTTGAGCGAGTTCTTAAAATAATTTCTTGACCACCTCGAATTAATTGAAACATTTGAGCTAAAAACTCAATTTCACGGATACCGCCTTTACCAAGTTTGATATCAAAAGCTCGTTCAGGATATTGATGCGCTCTGAGGTTGGCCTCATGACGAATTTGACGGTGTAAGCGTCTGATGGAATCGATGATGCCAAAATCTAGATACTTGCGATAAACAAAACGGCTCACTACGGCATGCAAGTTTGCTGGAAAACCACTTTGATCTGCCGCATTTAATGGGTAAACTAGGCGCGCCTTGATCCAAGCGTATCGCTCCCATTCTCGCCCTTGAACTAGGAAATATTCTTCCAACATTTCCAAACTAGATACCAATGGCCCCGCATCACCGTTAGGTCGCAAGCGCATATCGACCCTAAAAACAAAGCCTTGCGGGGTTAACTCGGTTAAATAGCGAATAATTTTTTTACCTTGCAACTCAAACCATTCATGATTAGAGATAGATTTTTTACCACCAATCGTGATGCCATCGCATTCGTATACAAAGATCAAATCAATATCAGAACTGACATTTAGTTCTTTAGCGCCCAATTTACCCATCCCGATAATCCAAAGTGGAATAGGCTGTGCATATTGGTTTTGAGGAAGTCCGTATTGAACGAATAAAGCATTTTGAGCGTACAAACTGGCATAGCGTAAGGCAAGATGAGCAATTTCTGTCACTGCTTGCATGACTTCAGGTAGTTGGGCCAGATTGGCAATATCTCGAATCCCCAACCATAACATTGCTTTTTGCCGAGCCATTCTGATACGTGCCAAAAAGTTTGGTTCATCGAATTCTAACCAAGTCTTTTGCGGAAGCTCTTGCTCAAAAATTGACGCAAGTTGCGAGTGCTCTAAGGGCTCATCAATTCTATCCTCTAACCATTGCTCCCAAGAGGGGTTTGCATTTAACCAACGTAGCACATATGGCGAGAATTCTTTACTGATTTGAATGGGTTTTGACATATATTCCAAAATATCGATAAATCATCAAAAACGATACGAGTGAATCGCTTTAGTAGATAATAAGAGTTCAATTACCTTATCTAACTTTCAGGGTGCTAACTGAGTATTTATGCGTCAAAAACTTCAATTAGACAAACTGGTTTCCATTGGAAAAAAGTTCATTATCTATTCTACCTACTCTACTGTAGGTATCGTCCTATTTCTCGCAGTTTTTTCTCAAGTAGTTTTAAGATTTTTTGTTTGGCCATTTTTACCAAGCTACTTAAATGAAATCAATCAGTTTGCTAGTCAATCAATTCATGCTGATTTCAAAATTGGTCAAATAGAAACATCGTGGAAAGACTACCGTCCAGCTTTCACCATCAAAAATATTAAAATTTCCAATCCTGACTTGATGTTCAGTCAAAAAAATAAAATCGGCTTAAATGCGGGGGAATTATTAGAGGTTCCGCAAATTGAAGGTGTGATTAATTGGAATAGCATTTGGCAACTCTCCCCTCATTTTCAATATTTATCCTCTCAAGGTGCAAAAATTTTCGCTTCGAGAAACTCTCAAGGGGTGTGGAATATCGCAGGGTTCACTATTACCCCCGGCAACCAAAACTCACAGACTTTATCTTGGATCATGAGTGAAAGTAACTTGCAAATTGGCAATCTACTTTTCGAGATTAATGATCAATTTGAAGAAGCCTCAAATTTTTCTGCGCGAATTGAAAACATGGCACTTAAAAATGATCAGTTTGACCATCAATTTGATCTCAAATTAAGTTCCGATGACTTAAATGGCAAGCTGATTGCTAATGGTCAATTTAAACATCGCTTTGCCAGCAACCAAACCAATATTAAAAACTGGCAGGGCCATTTTAATTGGTCGATTGATCATCTAGATATCAAACAACTATTAGATTTAACCAGTATTCCGGCAAGGGGAAACATTGGTGCTCTTGAGTTCCGAGGAGAATACGATCTTTTCTTTGGCGGACTGACCAAAGGATTCACCTTTTTAAATGCGGACGATATCAATTTTTACTGGAAAAACTCAAAAAATAATTTATTACTAAAGCACCTAAACACGCAGTTAGAGCACCGCATAGAGGGTAATCAGCAAGTTATCTCCACCAAGAACTTTGCTTGGAGCACTGCAGATACTAAAAATCCAGATACTTCTTTAACCGATATTGAATTTAAATTTGCAATCCCCAATCAAAGTAATGAATTTACCCATCTTGCTATTCAAGCACCCTATTTAAAATTAGAACCAATCAATCAACTAGCTCTAAGTCTGCCACTTCCAAATGCTTGGTTAAGTGTTTTAAATGAGTTAGCTATCCATGGTGAAGTGAAAGATTTAGTTGCCAAATATAACCATCGTCCAACGGGGTTGGAAAAATTAAAATCTACCATTACGCCCTTACCGTATTTTGAAGTACAAGGTATGCTCAGGCAAGTAGGTTGGAATGAATTGAAATCCAAATTTCCCGGTGTACAAAATCTCAATGGTGAAATTAACGCTACAGATACCTCTGGTCATATCAACTTAGACTCCCAGCAACTTCGCCTCCAAGCAGGTCATCTGATGACTGCAAAAAATCTAACATTTGATGTGGCAAAAGGTAATTTAGATTGGCACCATAACAACGATAAGAGTTTAGATATTCGTCTTGACAGCGTAACGCTCGCAAACCCTGTATTCAATCTCCAAGGCTCGATGAAATACCTTTTGCCACCCAAAAGTGGTAATGAAAAAATATCGTTAGACATGGAGATAAGTAACACTCAAATTTCTTATTTAATGAATTTGTTACCAACTGTCATTTCGGCGGATGTCATCAAATATCTGCAAGGTACAATCATTGACGGAACATTGGAGAGCGGTAAATTACAGATTGATGGTAAGCCAAGTGATATCCCATTTAGCAAGGAATCTAGCAGTAAGTTTTTAGTCACTACCCAATTAAAGAATGTTACGTTTAGACCATTACCAAATAGTAGTGACATTCAGGGAGAGTGGCTGCCACTCGAAAAATTAAATGCCAATTTATCGATTAAAAATGAGTTACTCGCGATACAAATTCCTACTGCACAATTCAAAAATACGACTGCCCAAAACTTTAACGTTGCGATCAATTTAAGAAAGCAACCTACAAAAATAGAAGTCAATGGAAGTGTTAACGGTAAAGTAAGCGACTTTATGAAGTACGTTCTTACATCGCCGATTGGTTATCGCTTCAAAGACTCCTTTGATACACTTGACGTTAGCGGTGATGCGAGCTTAAAACTATCGATTATCGAAACCTTCCAAGCATCAAATCCGACAAATATCCTAGCAGATTTAACCTTAGCCAATAATCAAATCCGCTTTAAAGATTTGCCTGCTGGCAACATTAATACTGCGAATATCACTTTTGATCAAAAAGGAATTAAGCTCATTAATATTTTGGGCAATTGGATGGGTGGGCCGCTCGCCATCAAAACAAATAATAAATTAATTGAAGTGAATGGCAGCGCAGATGCCAGCAAACTGATGGAAGTCGTTGGTGGTGAGATACCAGCCATCAATAAATCAGTTAAAAACTATTTAAAAGGGACTCTGGGTTATCAAAGCAGTTTTATTAAAGATTCGAATGGTTTTACAAACAACACGACCTTTGACTTTCGTCAAGTTCAACTTGATTTTCCTGAGCCAATTATCAAGCCGCTAGGAGTTCCCATGTTAGGAACCCTCAAGTTAATCAGTAATAACAACGTCATGGATTGGCAATTTAAACTGGATAATTTAATTCAATCCACTGGCACTCTCAAAGATGAAATTGTTACGAAACATGCATTAGCGATTGGCAATCTACCACTACCCCAAGTGGATAAAGGGATGCGTATTCATCTTGATGTGGCTTCATTGAATATGGATAAATGGAACCTTTTGTTAGACAAGCCTAAAAAAATTGATAGTTTAGATGCTGCTAAAAGCTTATCAAAAGAAGTACCGCCGATTGCAATTAATGCCAAAGTAAAGTCACTGATCGTGGCTAACAAGAAAATTGAGGACCTGACTCTTATCGCGAGTCATGATGAAAATCAATGGAAAGCAAGTATTTCATCCCCTTTAGCAATTGGTGATGTCGAATGGATAGACTCAGGGAGTACCCACCCTTTTGGCGCTTTAAAAGCAAAATTTTCTAAGTTAACGATTCCCAATAATGAGTCGAAAGAAACCATTACCAAAGGAATTGAAAACTCCTCTGAGCAAATGCCCGAACTAGATATTCAAGTCGGTCAATTTGCTTTTGGTGATAAGAAATTTGGCACTTTAAATATTTTAGCTACGTCTAAACAAAATATTTGGACTCTACAGAAATTGAATATTCAAAGTCCTCATGGCATTGTGAATGCAACGGGTAAGTGGCAATTCAAAGCAAACAACACGCCTAGTAGAACATCCTTAGACTTTGACATCTCCTCTAACAATACCGGTGATCTATTGAGCTCTTTAGGATACGTAGAAGTACTTTCCAGTGGCAAGGGTGACATGTCAGGGTCTATTTCCTGGGCAGGCTCACCAGCCGCGTTTAGCACAAAATCACTAGATGGTAATCTAAAATTTGTTATCGACAATGGGAAAATTCTTCAAGTCGACACAGGGGCAGCAAAATTATTAGGTATTCTCAGTTTGCAAGGCCTATTAAAATTCGCCACTTTAAATTTTTCTGGCAGTGTAGGTGAAGTTGTTTCTACGGGAACATCTTTTGATAAGGTATCTGCCAATGCCGCCATTAAGCGCGGCATTCTGGAAACAACTGACTTTGAGATGATGACAACTCCAGCCAAAATTTCGATGTCAGGACTAATTAATCTAAACCAAGAAACCCAAGATCTTAGGGTCGTTGTTTATCCGCGAATTAATTTAGGGTCTGCCGGTCTTGCAGTACTGTACTTTACGAACCCAATTATTGGTTTGGGAACCATGCTTGGGCAATATCTTCTTTCTTCGGGTGTCAATAAAGCTTTGCAATCTGATTATCTGATTCAGGGTAGTTGGCAAAATCCAGAAATTATTCCACTGGATCAAAATGGTAATCCAATTGATCCAGAAGCAATCAAAAGCATTCGTCGAAAAAATTTATTAAATGAGGGGACTGGGAAGTCTCAGGAAAGCAATCCTTCCCCTAAGCCTTCTCAAAAATCACCTTAAAGGATCGTGAGATGATTAAAGTTGCCAGTATTCAGATGGTCTCAAGTGCTAATCCAGCAGAAAACTTTCAAACTGCCGAGAGACTGCTTGCAGAAGTGGCCCAAAGTGGGGCAAAAATTGCGGTGTTACCAGAGTATTTTTGTCTGTTAGGTCAGACGGATCGCCAAAAATTAAGTATTCAAGAGCCTTATGGGGCTGGTCCAATGCAAGAAATGCTAGCAAATTTCGCCAAGACGTACCAAATCTATCTAGTAGCGGGTACTTTACCCATTAGTTCAGAAGATCCTGAACGGGTATGGAACAGTACGCTTGTTTTTAACCCAAAAGGGGAAGTTATTGCCAGGTATAACAAGATTCATCTGTTTTCATTCAGCAAAGGAACCGAAAGCTATAACGAATCATTGACTTTGCAAAAGGGCTTAGAAACCCAGGTCTTTGAAGTTCAAGAACAGGGACAAATTTGGACTTTTGGTCTAAGTATTTGTTATGACATTCGTTTTCCAGAGTTATACCGCGCCATGGGTAAAGTAGATTGCCATCTCATACCAGCCGCTTTTACTTATACAACTGGTAGTGCCCATTGGGAAGTTTTATTGAGAGCACGAGCGATTGAAAATCAGTGTTATGTGCTTGCCTCAGCCCAAGGCGGTCTTCATGACAATGGTCGCCAAACTTGGGGGCATTCGATGTTGATCTCCCCTTGGGGAGAAATTTCCAGTCAACTAGAAAATGGTGAAGGTTTTATACTTGGAGAACTAAATCGTCAAGAATTAGACGATGTAAGAGCAAATTTGCCAGCGCTAACCCACCGTTCACTTTAATAATTTATGACTACTTATCAAGATTTTGCATTACAAAGCGCAAAAACTCTCTTGCTTGATCCAGGCGGGATTTCTGAGCTTGATTTACAGACTGCCCTAAGCTCCATGTACCAACATCGTTTAGATGATGCGGATTTGTATTTTCAACACACCCGTAATGAGTCTTGGAGTCTAGAAGAAGGGATTGTCAAATCTGGACATTTCAGTATCGACCAAGGTGTTGGGGTAAGAGCTATTTCTGGTGAAAAAACAGCCTTTGCCTATGCGGATGAAATTAATTTAGATACCCTCATGCAAGCTGCTCGTTCTACAAGGGTAATTGGGGCTACGGGTGGCAAAAAGAAAATTACTTTAGGCGCTCATCAGGTGAGTAGCAATCCACTCTTATATCACCAACAAGACCCTATTTTGAGTTTGCCGACTGAAGATAAGATTGCTTTGCTCGAAAAAATTGAAAAAAGGGCTAGCGCCAAGGACCCACGAGTAGTCCAAGTGATGGCTAGTTTGGCCGGTGAATTCGATGTTATTTTAGTTGCTAGGGCAAACGGCAAATTAGTAGCCGACATTCGTCCTTTGGTGAGAGTCTCGATTACTGTCATCGTTGAACAAGGTGGTAGAAGAGAAATGGGCAGTGCTGGCGGTGGTGGTCGCACCAATTATGCTTACTTCACGAATGAATTAATCGATTCCTGGGTTGATCAAGCAGTTCATGCGGCACTGATTAATTTAGAGTCAAGGCCGGCCCCAGCTGGCTCAATGACAGTAGTCATGGGACCAGGTTGGCCAGGTGTTTTATTACATGAGGCAATCGGTCACGGCTTAGAAGGTGATTTCAATCGGAAAGGATCATCTGCTTTTTCAGGAAAAATGGGGCAACGGGTTGCAGCTAAAGGGGTTACCATCGTTGATGATGGCACTTTAGACGGTAGACGTGGATCCTTAAACATTGATGATGAGGGGAACTCTACGCAATGTACCACCCTGATTGAGAACGGTATCCTAAAAGGTTATATGCAAGATAGCTTAAATGCACGACTCATGAAAATGCCAATTACTGGTAATGGTCGACGAGAAAGCTACGCTTCCCTGCCCCTTCCTCGCATGACTAATACATACATGCTTGGCGGCGACAAAGACCCGCAAGAAATCTTAGCTAGCTTAGACAAGGGTTTATACGCGCTCAATTTTGGTGGTGGTCAAGTCGACATCACAAGTGGAAAATTTGTGTTTGCAGCAACCGAGGCTTATTGGGTAGAAAATGGCAAAATTCAATATCCTGTAAAAGGAGCAACCATTATTGGCAGTGGTCCTGAGTCACTCAAACAAATTACCATGATTGGGAATGATCTCAAATTAGATGAAGGTGTTGGCGTTTGTGGGAAAGATGGACAAAGTGTGCCAGTAGGTGTTGGACAACCGACTTTACGATTAGAAGGCATGGTAGTTGGAGGTAGCGTTTAGGTTTTTCTTGCGAATACATCTTTTTGTGTTAAATTAATTACATGAATTCAGGATATTTTTACTTCTTTAACTTTTGGATCTCAGACTTGGCGGTCGAGAGGTAAGGGTTTAAAGTAAACACCTACAATCAACCGCCAAATAAGGCGGTTTTTTTTTGCGGTATTTTAAATTGTTGAAAGAAATTGAAATGAACGATAAAGCGTTAAGCACCCAAGAAAATTGGTATGCAAGTATTGATAAAACTTCTTCTACTGACGATGAACGGATTAAAAATATCAGTGTTCTTCCTCCACCGGAGCATTTAATTCGATTTTTCCCAATTTTAGGTACACCAATCGAGAAACTCATCCGTCATACTCGGAAATCAATTCGGGAAATTATGAATGGGAAAGATGACCGTTTATTAGTCATTATTGGCCCTTGTTCAATTCATGATCCAGTAGCAGCGATTGAGTACGCAAAACGTTTATTAGAAGTGCGTGAGCATTACAAAAAAGACTTAGAAATTGTGATGCGTGTATATTTTGAAAAGCCAAGGACTACCGTTGGATGGAAAGGTTTAATTAATGACCCATACCTTGATGGTAGCTTCAAAATCGAAGAAGGTCTGCGCTACGCAAGACAGTTACTCATGGAAATTAACCGTTTAGGAATGCCTGCTGGTAGCGAATTCTTAGATGTTATTTCTCCACAATATATTGGCGATTTAATTTCATGGGGTGCAATTGGTGCTCGAACGACTGAGTCTCAAATTCACCGGGAGCTTGCTTCAGGACTATCAGCTCCAATCGGCTTTAAAAACGGTACTGATGGCAATATTAAAATTGCTACTGATGCGATTCAAGCTGCCGCTAGAGGTCACCATTTCTTATCAGTGCATAAAAATGGTCAAGTAGCGATTGTGGAAACAGCGGGAAATCAAGACTGTCACGTCATTTTACGTGGTGGTAAAGCGCCTAATTATGATGCTGCGAGCGTTGCTCAGGCTTGCGAGGATTTAGTTGCGGCAAAATTAAATCCTTCTTTAATGATTGATTTTTCTCACGCCAACTCCAGTAAACAACATGAACGACAAGTCGATGTTGCCAGAGATGTAGCTACTCAATTAGCAAATCATTCCCAGGCGATTTTTGGCGCAATGATTGAAAGTCATTTGAACGGTGGAGCACAAAAATTCACTCCAGGTAAAGATGACCCCTCTAAATTAGAGTTTGGTAAAAGTATTACGGATGCATGTATTGACTGGGATGACTCGTTGAAAGTACTCGAAATCTTAGCGAATGGTGTGCAAGCAAGAAGAAAGAAATAATCTACAACTGGGCAAGCTCAGATCAAGGATAAGATGGTCGATCGATTGAGGTCGACCATTACTTATTTGACGATTTAAAAAACTTTTCTCTTATTTAGCAGCTTTTGTGTGATTCCACATCACATCACTGCCGCCAGAACTTAAATTTAAAAATCTTGCGAGTACGAACAACAGGTCAGATAAACGATTCGTGTATTGTCTGGGGGCATCATTGATGGCATCAAAATTACCCAAGGCTACGATCGATCTTTCGGCCCTGCGGCAAATGGTGCGACAGACGTGCGCTTGAGCAGCAATTCGGGTACCACCTGGCAGAATAAATTCAGCTAATTTTGGCAGTTGGGAATTATATTTATCCAAGTATTCATCTAACCTCAATACTTGCTCTTCCTTCAGCAAGGTGAAATTGGGAATACATAACTCGCCACCCAGGTCAAATAGGTCATGTTGAATTTGGTGAAAAATCGCCTTAAGTTCCACTTCAACAGCAACTGGAAATTGTTCAGTCAACAAAAGTCCAATATATGAGTTAAGTTCGTCTACATCTCCCATTGCGCAAATCCGCAAATGATCCTTATAGACCCTAGAACCGTCACCGAGGCCAGTTTCACCAGCATCACCTGTGCGCGTAGCAATTTGAGTTAGTCGATTTCCCATACAATATGATTATAGGCTGAAATTATCTTATTTACAGAAGAGAACTCATGAACACCATAAGCTCACCCCATCTTGAATTTAGGCAAAATGAATTGCTTGCCGAGCTTCGCCCCTTACTTCCCGAGGAGGCCCTATTGTGGGAGCCCGAGGACACCATTCCATATGAATGTGATGGACTTGCGGCTTATCGCCAAAGACCAATGGCAGTAGCCTTACCTCAAACCGAAGATCAAGTTATTCAAATCCTCAAAATTTGTCATCAGCTCAAGGTTCCCGTGGTTCCTCGAGGAGCTGGTACCGGCCTTTCTGGTGGGGCAATGCCCATTCAGAATGGTTTGGTCCTATCCTTAGCTAAATTTAAGAAGATTCTTGAAATTAACCCCCTTGCCAGAACTGCTACTGTGCAACCTGGAGTTCGTAATTTAGCAATCTCTGAGGCTGTTGCTCAGCATGGTTTGTATTATGCTCCAGACCCATCTTCCCAAATCGCTTGCACGATTGGTGGCAATGTGAGCGAAAATTCAGGTGGGGTACATTGCCTTAAATATGGTTTAACAATTCATAATGTATTGCGGATCAGAGCCATTCTCATTACTGGGGAAGTAGTTGAATTTGGTGGTCTAGCGCCAGATTCTCCAGGTCTTGATCTATTCTCTGTTTTTATTGGTAGCGAGGGGATGTTAGCGGTCGTCACGGAAGTCACCGTAAAGCTAGTCCCTAAACCCGCCTTAGCTAAGGTGATCATGGCCAGCTTTGATGATATTGAAAAAGGTGGTAACGCCGTTGCTGACATCATTGCAGCTGGTATCATCCCCGCCGGTCTCGAAATGATGGATCAACCGGCAACTGTTGCTGTGGAATCTTTTGTGCATGCTGGCTATGACCTCAACGCTGCGACGATTCTGCTTTGTGAGTCCGATGGTACACCAGAAGAGGTTGCCGAAGAAATCGAAAAAATGAGTGCCGTTCTGCAAAAAAGTGGCGCGACACGTCTACAAGTCTCAGAGTCTGAGGCAGAGCGATTGAGATTTTGGAGTGGGCGAAAGAATGCTTTCCCAGCCGCGGGTCGAGTTTCACCAGACTATTATTGTATGGATGGGACGATTCCAAGAAGGAAAATTGCTGAGCTGTTGAAGCGTATTAAAGCGATGGAAGCCAAATATCAATTAGGTTGTATGAATGTGTTTCATGCGGGTGATGGCAATATGCATCCTTTAATTTTGTTCAATGGTGCAGATCATCAAGAATGGCTTAGAGCGGAAGCATTTGGCTCAGATATTTTAGAAACCTGTGTCGAGCTAGGTGGAACAATCACCGGAGAACATGGCGTTGGTATTGAAAAAATCAATTCTATGTGTGTGCAGTTCGGTGAAAAAGAACGGGCTATGTTCTGGGGCATTAAGGAGTCATTTGATCCCGGCAGGCTTCTCAACCCTGATAAGGCGATACCGACACTCAATCGTTGCGCAGATTACGGTGCTATGCGTATTAGTAATGGCATCCTCCCACATCCCGAATTGGAAAGGTTTTAAGCGGATGGAAAATATGAATGTAGACCCCGTCTTACAGCAATTCAGAGCGCAAATTTTGGATGCTGCTAGTTCTGGTAAAAAATTACAAATTATGGGTGGTAATACGAAATTTTGGTATGGGGACTCTGCGCAAGGAGAAATCCTCAATACCTCTGCCTACAGTGGCATTATTGATTATCAACCAGCGGAGTTAGTACTTACTGCTAAAGCAGGTACCCCCATGATTGAAATTGAGCAAGCCTTGGGGAGTGCTTCTCAACTATTTCCATTTGAACCGCCTCTTTTTGGCTCGAAGGCAACAATTGGTGGCATAGTTTGTGCCGGTTTATCTGGACCAGGGCGAGGACAATCGGGAGCATTGAGAGATTTCATTTTAGGAGTCAAAGTCATGGATGGTCGCGGTGACATTGTCACTTTCGGTGGTCAAGTCATGAAAAATGTCGCAGGTTATGATGTTTCAAGGCTCATGCCAGGCT
This sequence comes from Polynucleobacter kasalickyi, assembly GCF_900176405.1. GTDB lineage: Bacteria > Pseudomonadota > Gammaproteobacteria > Burkholderiales > Burkholderiaceae > Polynucleobacter > Polynucleobacter kasalickyi. The sequence continues at coordinate 100,192 of NZ_FWXJ01000003.1, forward strand.
CCATGGGCACTTTAGGATTACTGCTTGAAGTATCAATCAAAGTTTTACCCATACCCGCCAAAACAAGAACCCTCTGTTTTCAAATGTCACAAGCAGCTGCAATTGAGCAAATGAATCGCTTAGCAGGTCAACCACTCCCTTTATCCGCGAGTTGTTGGATTGGACTTCCTGAAAAGGGTGAATTGATGTTGCGTTTGGGTGGTGCGAATGCGGCAGTTGAATCTGCTACGGTAAAATTACTCGCCCAAATCCCAGGAGTCCAAGTTGAGGATGAACTGGCAGCGCAATTTTGGCTATCCATCAAAGAGCACACTCATCCCTATTTTCAGTGCGATCCCCAAGAGTCCTTATGGCGATTTGCAGTCAACCCATTGTCGAATCCACTGCCACTCGAAGGCGTAACATGTATTGAATGGTTGGGTGGTCAACGTTGGTTTAAAGGAAAGTTAGACCGACAAGAAGCCCTTGGTATTGCAAAAGACCATGGTGGGCATGCAACCATGTTTCGCGGTGACAAGTCTCAACTCAATACAGTCTTCACCTCACTACAAGAAAACTCTTTGACCGCTCCCCTCGCCATTGTGCAGGAACGCATTCGTCTTGCGTTTGACCCAGCTGGCGTTTTTAACACCAAAAGGATGCCATAGAATAATGCAAACAGATTTATCTCCCGCTTTAAAAGAGACCCGAGAGGGTAAAGAAGCACAAAAATTACTGGCAAACTGTGTGCATTGTGGATTTTGTACGGCTACCTGCCCAACATACCAACTATTGGGTGATGAGCTCGATGGTCCTCGTGGCAGAATTTATCTCATTAAACAAATGGCCGAAGGTAGAACTGCTACTGAAAAAACACGAGAGCATTTAGATCGTTGCCTCACCTGTCGAAATTGTGAAAGTACCTGCCCTAGTGGCGTGCAATATGGCCATTTATTAGATATTGGTCGTAAATGGGCAGATGAACAGTCGCCAGCGCGTCCGATACAAGAACAAGTGGTAAGGTGGTTACTCAAAGAAGGTTTAACACGTCCTAGCTTCTTTAATCCCGCGATTAAAATTGGACGGTTTTTCAAACCTGTTCTCCCTAAAGTTTTGCAAAAGAAAATTCCTCATAGCGTGATCCACCGCGACCGAAAAACGGATCAACAAACTCCTGTTAAAGAACAGATGTTATTTTTGGAGGGTTGCGTTCAACCCGGGATGCTACCAAATATTAATCATGCGACTCAACGTGTATTGGCTAAATTAGGCATTCAACTGATTTCTCCAAGTGCAGTTGCATGTTGTGGAGCTCTCCGATTTCATCTCAATGATCATGAGAAAAGTTTTGCGGAAATGAAAAATAACATTGACGCTTGGTACCCTTTGATTCAAAGCGGTCAAGTGAAAACACTATTAATAAATGCCTCTGGTTGTGGTGTCTCGATTAAAGACTACGGCTACTATTTCAAAGACGATGTGGATTATGCAGAAAAAGCCAGCTCAATCAGTAAGGCCTGTAAAGATATCAGTGAAGTACTTGCAGAAAAAACCTCTGAATTACTACCTTTAATTCGTCAGTCAGATGCGGCTAGCGTTATTTACCACCCGCCCTGCACCCTGCAACACGGTCAGCAAATCCGAGGTAAAGTAGAACAACTACTAACCGGTTTAGGCGTCAAGGTAAATCTCTGCCAAGATAGTCATTTATGTTGCGGCTCAGCTGGCACGTATTCAATTTTGCAAGAAAATTTATCGACCCAACTCAAAGAACAAAAACTACAACATCTGCATGAGGCTGGTCAGCTACATCAGGCTAATGCTGTTGTTTCTGGGAATGTGGGTTGCATTACGCAATTGCAAAATGATGAAATGCCGGTAAAACATTGGATTGAAATGATTGATGACTTATTGGTTTAAAGTTCAATTTCTATGAGTATTCTTTCGCAATTACAAGCATGTCAGGAGCGTATCTCCAAAGCATGTCAGCAAGCCAATCGTGCTTCGCAGAGTGTGCAGCTTATCGCTGTCTCTAAAACACATACTGCTGAGAAAGTGTTAAAGGCATTTGAAGGTGGCCAAAAACACTTTGGTGAAAACTATGTACAAGAGTGTTTAGAAAAAATTCACTCTTTAGAGGCGCATCGTAAAGAAATGATTTGGCATTTCATTGGGCCGCTACAAAGCAATAAAACCAAGTTGATTGCTGAGCAAGTAGATTGGGTACAAAGTGTTGATCGAGAAAAAATTGCTCAGCGCTTATCCAGTCAACGACCACCTGATTTGGCTCCCTTAAAAATTCTAGTCCAAGTGAACATTAGTGGTGAGACGACTAAAAGTGGCGTAACACCTAGTGAAGCTCTCCAACTTTGCCGAGTCATTTTAGCTTTACCGAATTTACAATTGCGTGGATTAATGGCAATTCCTGAACCTGGGGCAAGTTCGGACTCTCTCAAAGAGTTACATCACTTATTCGAAAAAATAAAAATGACTCTAGGCGATTACAATTTGTTTGATACTTTATCCATGGGCATGTCTGATGATTTAGAACTAGCAATTCAGTCAGGAAGTACGATGGTACGCATTGGTACGGCAATTTTTGGTCAGCGCGACAAAACTGCAATAAATAATTAACCTTAATAAAAAAATGATTACATTACAAAACCCTGAAAATACCCGAATCGCCTTCATTGGTGGTGGCAATATGGCCTCAGCCATTATTGGTGGACTATTAAAAAATAATATTACTGCTGATCAAATACTTGCCGTAGATCCAATGGCAACAGCGAGAGATCGCCTCGAGAAAAGTTATGGCGTCCGTTTAGCGGGCAGTATCAGCGAAGCAGAAAATTTTCTAGGGGCTGCTGACTTAATTATCCTTGCAGTAAAACCCACCCATTTGATGGACGCATTAGATCAATTACAAGAAGTTCTGAAACACCGTCAAAATGTCCAACAAGACCCCGTTTTGGTTTTAAGTATTGTGGCTGGGGTTTTAATTCAGGACATCTGTCAGAAATTAGGTCATGATCGAGTCATTCGATCGATGCCCAATACTCCGGCCCTGATAAATCAGGGAGTTACTGGACTATTTGCTGGTCAAGGCGTTAAAAAACAAGATCAGCTATTGGTTGAATGGGTCTGTAAATCGATCGGTCAATCGGTTTGGGTTCCCAATGAAAAACAATTAGATGCGGTAACAGCCATCTCAGGTAGTGGTCCTGCTTATGTATTCTTGATGATTGAACATCTATTACAGGCGGGCATTGGTTTAGGACTCAGTCCTGAGACTGCATTACAACTTGCTAATCAAACGATTATTGGAGCCGGTATGCTAGCTCAACAATCTGAGGACGCTCCAGGCGTGTTACGCGAAAAAGTAACCTCTAAAGGAGGTACCACTTTTGCCGCATTGGAAGTTTTACGTCAAGCAAATTGGGGGGGCACTTTACAAACTGCTGTCAACGCTGCTAACCAACGCAGTAGCGAAATGGGCCAAGAGTTCACGAATGCGATGAAGTGATGATTCGTTAATCAGCGCGTTGCCAGGGCCACAGCAACGCCAGCAAAGAGGACGGCGCCGAGCCAGTTGTTATGATTAAAGGCCGCAAAACATTTCATGCGATCACGTGTGCGAACCAGTGTGTAGTGGTAAATTGCGCAAGCTACTGCCCCAGCCCAGCCCAACCAAAACCAAGCATTTAATGCATAACTCCAGGCCAAAAAACCCATGATGAGAAAAAATATAGCGTAGTTCAACATAATCGCCAGTACTTCATAAGATCCAAAAGTGATTGCTGAAGTCTTAATACCAATGAGGATGTCATCGTCACGGTCGACCATTGCATAAGCAGTATCGTAAGCAATCGCCCAAGCAATATTACCTAACAACATCAGCCAAGCCTGCCATGGGACTTCACTGAGAACAGCAGCATAAGCCATCGGTATACCAAAGCCAAAAGCAATTCCGAGCACCGCTTGCGGCATGGCAAAGAAACGCTTGGTAAACGGATAAATAATTGCTATTGCGAGAGCTGCAAAAGATAATTGCACGGTTAATCGATTCAATTGCAACACTAATAAAAACGAGATCAAGGCCAGAAAAGCAGCCACTAACAAGGTTTCCTTCGTGCTAATTTTTCCAGAAGTTAAGGGGCGTTGTTCGGTACGTTTTACATGTTTATCAAAATCACGATCGGCAAAATCATTCACAGCGCAACCAGCACTTCGCATGAGTAAAGTGCCGAATGAGAAAACAAAAAGATAAAGCAATGGTGGATGCCCATCACTAGCTAAAAACAAGGCCCATAATGTTGGCCACAATAACAATAGGGTCCCGATTGGCTTATGCAAGCGCATCAAATAAGCGTACTGTAATATTTTTTGTTTCATCAATGAAAATCTAAGATTTTAAAAGTTCAGCTCTAACACCTAACCATCGCTGGACATGATCATGTGCAATTTTCGGGTCATTTTGCAACAAATCATGGGCAAAATCTTTTGCTATTTCAACCAGCCATGCATCTCGTATTAAGTCCACAAAGCGTAACATCGTTTCACCTGACTGCTTTGCCCCAAGTAATTCACCAGGTCCCCTCAATTCTAAATCACGTTCGGCAATAATAAATCCGTCGTTACTTTCCCTTAGGTTTTGTAGGCGTTCTTTAGCTGCCATTGACAATGGTTCTGCATACATTAATAAACAAACTGACTGTTCAGAACCACGGCCGACTCGACCTCTTAATTGATGAATTTGCGCATAACCAAAACGTTCGGCATGTTCTATCACCATCAAGGTAGCATTCGGTACATCGACACCCACTTCAATCACGGTAGTACTGACTAGCATCTGAATCTCACCACTCTTAAAGGATTGCATGATGCGAGATTTTTCTACTGCGGGTAGTTTGCCATGGATCAGACCGACTTGATATTGCGGCAACTCAGTGGTGAGTTGTTCATAGGTCTCGATTGCTGTTTTTAATTGTAGGGCCTCGGACTCCTCAATAATTGGACAGACCCAATACGCTTGACGCCCCTTCAAAAGTTCACGGCGAATGCCATCGACTACTTCAAGTCTACGAGTGTTTTTAATGAGTCTAGTAATAATAGGACTTCTTCCGGGTGGCAATTGATCAATCACGGATACTTCTAAATCAGCGTAATAGGTCATGGCTAAAGTTCTCGGAATCGGAGTTGCGGTCATCATCAATTGATGGGCATAAATCGCTTGATCACCATTTTTTGAATACAACTGTAGTCGTTGTAGTACGCCAAATCGATGTTGCTCGTCAATAATTGCCAACCCTAGTTTTGCGAAACTGACACCTTCTTGAATTAAAGCATGGGTACCAATCACAAGTTGGAGAGCGCCTGACATGATTTGTTCTTGCACCTCTCTTTTGGCTTTAGCCTTCAAGCTACCAGTCAACCAGCCAATCGATAGGTTCATCTCTTCGAACCAAGGTACTAATTTCTGAAAATGTTGTTCCGCCAATATCTCGGTTGGTGCCATTAAGGCAACTTGGTAACCATTGTCTAGGGCACAAGCCGCGGCTAGAGCTGCAACAGCTGTTTTACCGCTACCCACATCGCCTTGCAGGAGTCGATTCATCGGGAAAGGTTGGCTCAGGTCATGTGCAATTTCTTGCCATACCTTAGCTTGTGCAGCGGTTAATTCAAATGGTAATTTGTTAAGTAACTTTTGCACATAGCCATTTTTGGGGCTTTGCAGAATGGGGGCTAAGCGCTTTCTTCTTTCAACGTGTGCTTGCTGGAGGGAAACTTGCTGGGCCAATAATTCTTCAAATTGAACTCTTCGCCAGGCTAGGTGTGTTCGATCAAGTAGGGATTCTTTATGCTCACTAGCAAGCGGTTGATGAAGCGTGCGAATGGCAATCTCTAAACTAGGTAAACCTTTTAGCACGTCATATTTTGGTTGATTAAACCATTGCATTGGAATAATTTCCCGTAAGAAACTATTCGTCCTACTATCGGATAGACCTTTCTCAATAGCTTTTCGTATGAGCGTCTGACTGACTCCAGCAACCGTTGAATATACCGGCGTTAACTGATTCGGCAACGGTGCCTCAGGCATGCTGACTTTGACTGCCGGATGGACCATTTCCGGCCCATAAAAGCCATGTCGAATCTCTCCACGAACTCTTAAAAAAAGCCCAACCGCCATTTGTTTTTGTTGGCTAGGATAAAAATGGATAAACCGTAGGATGAGTTCGTCGTTTTCGTCTGCAATTTTGATGATTAATTGTCGTTTGGGTCGAAAAGTGACTTGTGAGTCAATCACGCGTCCTTGCGTTTGAACTGAAAACTGGCTATGTTTTGAAATAGCACTACCGATATCGAATAACTCTGTTTCATCCTCATAACGGATAGGCAAATGCAAGGCTAAATCCGCTGGGGTATTTAAACCTAATTTTGCTAACGGTGACTGTTTTTCTTCTTTTGCCATGCTTTCCACTAAAATAATCTTTATTTACTATCCATCATGCAACTTTCCGAATTCGACTACGAACTACCTGAAGAGCTTATTGCTCAGTTCCCACTTGATTCAAGGACCTCTAGTCGCTTGCTCGAAGTATCTACGAGCAATACTACGACTTTACAATTGAATGACCTTATTTTCTCCGATATTGCAGGATTGCTAAAAAAAGGGGATTTATTAATCTTCAATGATACAAAAGTCATCCCTGCCAGAGTCTTTGGTAAGAAAGATTCAGGGGGTAAAGTAGAGTTACTGGTTGAGCGTATTTTGAGTGAAACAACACTTCTATCGCAAATTAGAGCTTCAAAACCTGCTCAAGCTAATTCGGTCATCTATATTGGTCCAGAATCGAACCCAATTCCGATTAAAGTCATCGAAAGAAAACACATTGCACCGGTAAATAATCAAGCTGCCGAAGTAAGCCCATTTTATTTATTAGAGTTTCCTGACAATTGTTTAGAGATTCTGAATCAAGTGGGAGAGTTACCCTTACCTCCCTATATTGCGCACAGCGCAAACGCCGAGGATCAAAATCGTTACCAAACCGTAGTGGCAAAACATCCTGGTGCTGTTGCTGCGCCAACCGCAGGTCTACATTTTGATGCCCCGTTAATTGAACAATTAAAAAATAACGGGGTTGAAGTAGCCTACGTTACCCTGCATGTTGGCGCAGGTACTTTTACACCCGTGCGAGTAGAAGACGTCACTGAACATCAAATGCATTTTGAAAGGTATTCCATCCCAATCGCCACTCGCATTGCGATTGATCAAGCAAAAGCAGAGGGACGACGCGTCATCTGTGTTGGTACTACTTCGCTAAGAGCAGTAGAATCAGCTGTCAAGTTGGGTGAGTATGGAGATACCAATTTATTTATTACACCGGGTTACCAGTTTGCGGTAGTGGATGCCTTAATCACGAATTTTCATTTACCAAAATCTACTCTACTCATGTTAGTCAGTGCCTTTGCTGGGACGGATAACATCCGTAAAGCGTATCAACATGCCATCGACAATAGCTACCGATTTTTTAGTTATGGAGATGCCATGTTTCTTAAAAAATTTAAATGATTGTCTATATGCCTAATAATCCTATCCCTAACTTAGAATTTACGATCTCACATGAGGATGCTCAGTCCGATGCCAGAAGGGCAAGTTTCAAACTTCCTCATGGCACCCTGCAAACACCAATGTTTATGCCTGTGGGAACCTATGGTACCGTCAAAGCATTAACCCCTAAAGATTTAAAGGATGCCAAAGCACAAATTATTTTGGGCAATACTTTTCATCTTTGGCTACGACCAGGCCTTGATGTCATTAAGCAATTTGGGGGGCTTCATCAATTTATGGGTTGGGATCAACCCATTTTGACTGACTCAGGTGGGTTTCAAGTATTCAGTCTTGGGGCGCTTCGTAAAATTAGCGAGGAAGGCGTTACCTTCGCCTCACCGGTGAACGGTGATAAGTTATTTATGTCCCCTGAAGTATCCATGGAAATTCAAGCTGGTTTAAATAGTGACATCGCCATGCAATTTGATGAATGTACACCCTTTGAAACGGGTGGTATTCCTACGCCTGAAAAAACTGTCAGGGAATCATTAGAAATGTCGCTGCGATGGGGTGCTAGAAGTTTAAGTCGATTTAGGGAGCTAGAGACAGGTAATGCTTTATTTGGCATTGTTCAAGGTGGGATGTATGAACACCTTCGGGATGCGTCTTTAGCTCAAATTGCTGAACAGGGTTTTGATGGTACTGCGATAGGTGGACTCTCAGTAGGTGAGCCCAAACCTGATTTTGAGCGAGTTCTTGCTCATATTGGTCCAAAACTACCTAAAAACAAACCAAGGTATTTGATGGGCGTTGGTACTCCCGAAGACTTAGTGTATGGAGTTTCCAAGGGAATTGACATGTTTGACTGTGTGATGCCAACCCGCAACGCAAGAAATGGCTGGTTATTTACCCGTTTTGGCGACTTAAAAATTCGTAATGCGAGTTATAAAACGGACAATCGTCCACTCGACCCTACTTGCGGATGTTATGCCTGTAAAAACTTTAGTCGGGCCTATTTACATCATTTACAAAAGGTGGGGGAGATTTTAGGTGCGCAATTAAACTCCATACATAACATTCACTATTACTTGAATCTAATGTCAGAAATTAGAGAATCCCTTGAAAAAAACAACTTTTCTGATTTTGTCAAACAATTCCATCACAATAGAGCAGTTGGCACGATGGAAATTACCCCTTAAGTAGGGGCTAACTTCGAGAGTCCGTTAAAATCGAAACAATTAGTTTTTAAATGTTTTATTTAATTTTTATAAGGAAATCGTATGTGGATTAACAATGCTTATGCTCAGTTTGGTGGTGGCGGTGCAGATAGTGGTATTTCATCAATTGTGATGATGGTCGGTATGTTTGCTGTCATGTATTTCATTATGATTCGCCCACAAATGAAACGTCAAAAAGAATTAAAGGCGATGTTGGAAGCAGTTGGCAAAGGTGATGAAGTTACTACAACAAGCGGTTTAATGGGAAAAATCGTTGAACTGAACGAACCCTATGTGACGGTTGAATTAGCACCTAATTTGCAAGTCAAAATGCAAAAAAATGCTATCGCTGCCGTTTTACCTAAAGACACTCTGAAATCTATCTAATCGAATCGCTATGAACCGTTATCCACTTTGGAAATATTTAATTATTGCAGTTGCTCTGATTATTGGGGTAATTTATTCCATCCCTAATTTATTTGGTGAGGCACCCGCAATCCAAATCGCAGGCGCTAGAGCAACTTCTAAAGTGGATTTAAATGTTCAACAATTAGTTGAATCGAAATTAAATGCGGCAAGTATTGTAAGTACTGGTAGCTTCCTTGAATCTGTTGGAACTACTAGTAATTTAAAGATTCGTTTTAAAGATACAGATACTCAGTTAAAAGCAAAAGATCTAATTGAGCACGAACTCAATACGGATGTGTCAAATCCAGACTTCATCGTTGCTCTGAATTTACTATCGAACACGCCTGATTGGCTAACTAGTATTAATGCACTTTCTATGCCTCTTGGCCTAGATTTAAGAGGGGGTGTGTACTTTCTCTTAAAAGTAGATATGAAAGGTGCTGTAGAGAAAAAAATTACTGCATTGATGAATGATGCAAGAAGTCGCTTGCGCGAAAAATCAATTCGCTATCAAGGTATTGAACGTGCTAATGAAACGATTTCTATTGGATTTAGTAGTGAGTCAGAAGCAAACAAAGCATTCGAGGCGTTAAAAGAACCTCTCAATGAGTTACTTTTAAAAGTAGAGAAAAACGTTGACGGATTTAAGTTGGTTGGTACTTTAAAAGTCGAAGCGAATAAAGCAATCCAAGAAAATGCGCTGAAACAAAACATCTTGACGCTCAATAAACGAGTCAATGAATTAGCGGTTAAAGAACCGGTGATTCAAAAACAAGGGGATGACAGAATCGTTGTGCAATTACCCGGTGTTCAAGATACCGCCAGGGCTAAAGATATTATTGGTAGGACTGCCACCCTTGAAGCGCGTCTCGCTGATCCTGTGCAACCGTATATCGGCTTGAAAGATCCTGCCCCATTAGGGATGGATGCTTTCCCGTTTGGCGATCGCCAAGGTGTATTTAAGAAAAATGTCGTAATCACCGGTGAGAGAATTATTGATGCAAGCGCTGGCTTTGATCAAAATCAAAGGCCGTCGGTGAACTTAACATTAGATGCTGCTGGTGGTCGTGCAATGCAAGAAATGACCCGTGAGAATTTACAAAAACCAATGGGAATGATTCTTTTCGAAAAGGGTCACGGTGAAGTTCTTACCATCGCCACCATTCAAGGTGAATTTGGCTCAAAGTTTCAAATTACTGGCCAACCTTCGGCACAAAGTGCCAATGATTTAGCCTTACTGTTGCGGGCTGGCTCCTTAGCAGCCCCTATGGAAATCATTGAAGAAAGAACGATTGGACCAAGTCTTGGCGCTGAGAATATTGAAAAAGGCTTTTCATCTCTGATTTACGGTTTCGCTGCAATCGCCATCTTCATGTTGGTTTACTACGTTGTTTTTGGCTTATTCTCAGTGGTAGCTCTCGCGGTTAACTTATTACTTTTAATTGCCGTTCTCTCGATGTTACAAGCTACCTTAAGCTTGCCGGGTATTGCGGCGATGGCTCTAGCATTGGGTATGGCAATCGACTCTAACGTGTTAATTAACGAACGGATCAGAGAAGAGCTTAGAAATGGCGCAACGGCACAATTAGCGATAGCCACCGGATTTGAAAAAGCTTGGGCAACTATTTTTGACTCAAACGTAACCACCCTCATTGCTGGTATCGCCCTCTTAGCCTTTGGGTCCGGTCCGATTAAAGGGTTTGCCATCGTACATTGCTTAGGTATCCTCACCTCCATGTTTTCAGCAGTATTTTTCTCAAGAGGTCTTGTCAACCTCTGGTATGGTAGCAAGAGAAAACTTCAATCAATTTCAATAGGTTAAAAAATGGAATTTTTTCGTATTCGTAAAGACATTCCCTTCATGCGCTATGCGCTGTATTTGAATGCTATCTCCTTCATTACCTTCTTAGCTGCAGTGTTCTTTTTATGGTCTAAGGGACTCAATTTATCTATTGAATTTACTGGCGGTACCGTGTTAGAAGTAAAGTATTCACAAACAGCGGACCTCGAAAAGATTCGCTCCTCCATCGGTCAGCTTGGTTACAGCGATGTGAATGTGCAAAATTTTGGAAGTTCCAAAGATGTAATGATTCGCTTACCTCTGATTAAAAATAGCGATGGAACAGTGATGAGCTCATCAGATCAAAGTAAAACGCTCATGACCGAACTCACTAAATTAGATGAGTCTGTGAAACTCCAACGCGTTGAATTTGTTGGTCCTCAGGTTGGTGAGGAATTACTCTACGGTGGTATTAAAGCGTTAATCTTTGTTATCTTAGGTATTGTGATTTACTTATCCGCTCGCTTTGAATGGAAGTTTGCGGTCTCAGGAATTATTGCAAACTTGCACGATGTGGTGATCATTCTAGGTTTTTTTGCCTTTTTTCAATGGGAATTCTCACTCTCAGTGCTCGCAGCCACTCTAGCTGTTCTTGGTTACTCTGTGAATGAATCAGTGGTTATTTTCGATAGGATTCGTGAGAATTTTAGGCGTTTTAGAAAATTAGAAACGCCCGAAATTATTGATGGGGCTATTACTGGCACAATTAGTAGAACGATTATTACCCACGGTAGTACCCAAATGATGGTTTTAGCCATGTTAATCTTTGGTGGCGCATCACTGCACTATTTTGCAGTTGCTTTAACAATTGGTATTTTATTTGGTATCTACTCCTCAGTCTTCGTTGCTGCAGCGATTGCAATGTGGTTAGGCGTGAAGCGCGATGATTTGTTAAAAGTTGAAGTCCTGAAGAAAGAGGATGAAGGCTTACGTGAGGATGATCCAAATTACGGCGCGAAAGTCTAACGCTTCTGCATTCCAAGCATTCGAAAAAAATCCTTATCTAAGTTCAAACTGATGAGGATTTTTAGTTGAATGAGTCAATACAAAAATCAACTCAGCGCCATTGGAAGAAATTTTTTCTAATCGAAAGCTAATTTCCACTCAATCATCATTTCATTATCAACACTCAGTAACCCAGCCAATGCAGAAAATGGTTCCACTGCAAAATCACTGAGTTTCAAGCGAGTTTCTCCAGAGATGTTCGTGATTTTATTGTTTGCTGAGCGAGTTACATTCACGAAAAGATCTTTTTCAACCATTTGGTTTTTTAAGAAAATTTTTGCATGAATTGAATTTTTAATACGATCGAACTGCGTTACTTGCACCCTTACGTCAGGAAAACTCTTTACATCTAACATTTTCATCATATTTTGCTTCGTGGCTTCTTTTTCAGACTCCTTCAGTGTATCTGGAAGTTTTTTAGCCCGTAATAAATTCGACTCATCGACCGTCATCTTAGCAATATCAAAACTGAAAAACCCCTGATTATTCTCCTGGTCTACCCAACCGATAATGTTACGGCTAGCAACCATATGTTGATGTCCGATAGAGGCTAATAGTCCCCCTTTATTCACGTGCACCGTCAAAATACTTTTCTCAGAATTAATCAGCGTAGCGCCAACTGGAACCATGAGTTTGCCTGAGTATAACTTTGGCTTAATGGGGTCAGGAGTGACGACTGGCGCAATCGTCATTTCAGGAGTCCAAAAAAAATCTGCTGCTAAATGATCGGTAAACCAGGTCCCCATTGGGGAAGGAATAGTTTCTGGCACTTGACTAACCGTGCAAGCACTTAGTATTGCTATCAGAGGCAAAAACCCCCATTGAATAGTATTTTTCAATTAATCTGCCTTAATACCTTGTTCGTTAATCGTTTTAGCCCATATTACCGCATCTTTTTTCATTAATTCAGCAAAAGCGTTAGGAGAGCTCGTCGCAGGATCTAAACCCTGTAATAAAAAGGTTTTACGTACTTCTGGGTCAGCCAAAGAGGTTCTAATCGCATTGCCTAGTTTATTGACAATCTCGCTAGACACACCTTTTGGGGCCATAAACCCAAACCACATTTGAGCATCTACTTCACCAATTTTTAGTTCAGTAAAGGTCGGAATCGTCGGAGCATTTGGATTTCTATTTTTCGCGCCAATTCCTAATGCCCTCAACTTATTCGCCTTGATATATGACATACCTACGTGGATCGGTAAAAACATTGCATCCACTTGAGCCCCTAATAAATCAGTCACAGCGGGAGCAGTACCGCGATAAGGAACGTGCAAGATAAATGTCTTCGTTTGGTTCTTTAACATTTCCATCGCTAGGTGGTGGGGCGTGCCGACGCCTGGAGAGGCATAAGAAAGTTTCCCTGGATTCGCTTTTGCAGCAGCCACAAACTCTCCTGCTGTTTTATAGGGAGAGGATTCGGGGACGACTAACAGTAAATCCCCATAAGCCGCCAAAGTAATCGGTACTAAATCATTGAGAGGATCAAAACTCGCCTTAGGATACAAAGTGCGATTCATAACAATAGTATTCACAGTCACCAACAAGGTAGTTCCGTCAGGCTTCGCTCTTACTACTGCTTCTGTACCAATGTTGCCAGATGCTCCAGCTCGATTATCAACCACTATTGGTTGTCCGAGTATTTCAGATAACTTAGGACCAACGGCTCTAGCAATGGTGTCAATCCCTGTACCAGGAGTAAATGGCACAATCAACTTAATCGGACTGCCCCCTTGAATAGGTTCGGCGCTTTGACCAAGAGCAAACGTGGAGGTGAAAGTGAGAAGTAAAACAAAGAGTTTATTTTTAATGTTTTTCATAGAAAACCTAATTAAGCAGCAACTGTTTTTTTGTCGTAACCAGCAACATTCTTATAACGTTGGGTAATTGCTTCCAATTCCTCATGACTAATCACATCCTCAATGTTTTTAAATGGTTGATCGTTAGTCCGCTCCCAAACTTCACGCAAAATGGCATCTGGTGGGTTGGTGCGATTCATTTTTACGACGTTTCCAGTCGCTTCAAGGCGAACATCTTCGTAAAGCTGTAACGCTTTTTCGATATCAGACTCAGAACTAAGGAACTTCGCTAAACTTTGCGCATCTAAAATTGATTGACCTGCGCCGTTCGAACCTCTTGGGTACATGGGGTGTGCTGCATCTCCCAACAAGGTCACACGACCCCTTGTCCAAAATGGTAAGGGATCTTGATCAATCATTGGAAACTCCAAAATACTATCAGCAGCTCGAATCATTGCTGGCACATCCAACCAATCAAAACGCCAATCTTCAAAAGCGCCAATAAAGTCCTCAACTCGACCCTGCTTGTTCCAATCACGCTCTAAGTGATTAGGAGTTTCTAACTCGGCCACCCAGTTAATTAACTGATTACCTTCGCTATCAATATTATTCCGAATCGGGTAAATAACCATTTTGCCCTGAGTTAACCAACCAGCTCTCACCATACTACCTTCTGAAAGAAAAGGCTTCCCGCGCGTTACTCCTCGCCACATGTTAACGCCAGAATAAAGTGGTTTTCCTTCAGTCGGATGAAGTTGTTTCCGGATCACTGAATGCACACCATCACAGGCAATCACGGCATCCCCTTGCACTTCAATTTCCGTTACGTCTGTGGATTTAGCTTTTTTAAAAAACGCCTTACCGGTTACTTCATCTACACGAGTGCACTCAAGTCCGAGATGTAAATGCTCCGCCCCAATTTTTTCTAAAAAAGAAGCTAATAATGTCATTTGCAAATCACCACGATGAATAGAGAATTGCGGCCAGTCATAACCAGCAAATCGCCCAGAAGGCTCAGCGTAAATTTTTTGACCAAAGCGGTTAAAGAAAATCGCCTCTTTAGTTAAAACTGCTAATTTACTCAGCTTTTCCTCGAGTCCCAATGTCTCACATAGAAATCGACTGGCATGCGGAAGGATATTAATACCGACTCCCACCGGCTTAATTTCAGGAACTGACTCGTATACATCACAGGTGATACCGTAATGATGAGCAGCAAGTGCCATTGTTAAACCACCGATACCACCACCTACAATGATTAAATGCATTTTTATGTCCTATTAACTTCGAATTAATTTTTGTTCTATAAAACCTTAAAATATAGCGTGAACAATTTTTATTGTTAAAAATTATTTGAAATGACAAAAACAGGGAGTCATCATGTCCTCATATTCTAATGCATTAGACCAATTTTTTGAGTATCAAGGAACCCATGGCGCCATTAAAATCGCCTACCGAATTGAAGGCTCTGGTCCCCCACTTTTACTCTTACACGGCTTCCCGCAAACAAAAACCATTTGGAATAAGATCATTCCTCTGTTGAAAAATCGTTTTACCTTAATACGCCCTGACCTGAGAGGTTATGGTCTATCTTCAAAGCCCGCCGGTTTCATCGATCATGCCAACTATTCGAAACGTGAAATGGCAAAGGATATGGTAGCCTTGATGCATCATTTAGGCTTTTCTAAGTTTGGCTTGGTCGGTCATGACCGTGGCGGCAGAGTTGCACATCGTCTCGTTACTGATCACCCAGATCTCGTTCACAAATTAATGGTACTCGATATCTCGCCAACTTATGCCATGTATGCAAATACGACACAAAAGTTTGCAACTGGCTATTGGCACTGGTTTTTTTTAATACAACCCTATCCGATACCAGAAACCCTTATTGGTAATAATGTGGAATTTCTACTCCCTAGAATGATGGGGGCGAAGGCTGGTTCCACCAACACATTCGAGCCAGAAGCCTTTGCCGAGTATGTTCATTTTATGAAAGACCCCGCAGGGCTACATGCCATGTGTGAAGATTACCGTGCAGCGAGTACGATTGATCTCGTACATGACCAAGAATTTAGAGATTCAGGTCAGCAACTAACTATCCCATTAAGAGTTTTGTGGGGTGAAAAAGGAATTGTTCACCAGTGTTTTACGCCAGTCTCTGACTGGCAAGTTCTATTTCAGGAGGTCACTGGTAAGACAGTACCTTCAGGCCATTACATTCCTGAAGAAATTCCTGAAATACTAGCAACGGAAATCAGTGCTTTTTTTAATTAGCCTCTAAAAATTTGAGCGTTTTTCTAGTTGCACCTTGATGATGGTGGGTAAAGGCAAAACCCCGCTCACCCATCTCTTGCATTTTCTTAGGTTGCGACAGTAAATCTTCCAGCTCTTTCACGAGGGTCATCGTCAGTTGATTTTGGTTAGATTGATCTGATGAGTTCTTAAGAGCAACAGCCGCACCACATTCAATTGCATTCTGACTCACTAAACTAAAATTAAAAGTAGATGGTCCTAAAATCACCGGTTTACCTAGCGCACAAGGTTCAATAAGATTTTGGCCACCAGTACCTTGTAAGGTCCCACCCATCACCACAAGATCGCACGATGCATAGTAAGCGGCCATTTCACCAAAGGTATCGCCGATTAAAATATCAATATTTGTAATAAGTGATTCCTGCTCAGTATTTTGCTCAGTATTTTGCTCAGTATTTTGTTCAGTAAATTCTGAACGTTTCATGATTCTTAGATTTTGTTGTTGAATGTAATCTTCAATTTCAGGAAGTCGCTTTAAATGTCTAGGCACCAACAAAAGCAGTGGCTTAGGTGAAAAATTCAAGGCTTTGATTGCTTGAATAATGATTTTCTCCTCACCTTCCCTCGTGCTTGCCGCCATAATAACCTGGCGATCAGGCCATCTCATTTTTTTCCAAGTCTCGCCTTTTAAAATGAGTTCATTGGATAAATTGACGTCAAATTTCAAATTACCAGTGATCAAAATATTTTCGATCCCGAGTGCTGTGAAATTTTTTGCGTCACTTTCCGTTTGAGCAGCTACCCCACTGAGCATTTGGCACATGCTTTGGCTAACAGAACCCCATTTAATAAATTTTTTAAAGCTTTTTTCCGATAAGCGGCCATTAATCAGATACATCGGCACACCACACTTCTGAGCATAAACCAGCAAGCCTGGCCATAACTCTGTTTCAATGAGTAAGCCCTTTGGAGGCTGAAAATGCCTTAGAAATCGCATCACAGGCCAGCAAAAATCATAAGGAATATAGACTTGACGTAGGCGTCCATGAGCAATGGCATTCGCAAAAATCTGTTCAGAGGTACTTCTACCACTTGCCGTCATGTGACTCAACAAAACTTTTTTTCCGCTTGCTAGCAACTGGTCAATTAATGGCACAGCTGCACGCGTTTCTCCCATCGATACGGCATGAACCCAAATGTCAGATTTAAAATCTGAGAATGGTGAGTAAAAACCAAAACGTTCCAGGATGTGTTGGCGATATCCAGGTTCTAACCTGCCACGTAACCACAACCTGAAAATTACAAAAGGAACTATCAAATGCCATAAGAACTGATAAATGACAAAAACAATCCAAAAAACTCTTTTTTTACTCCCCCGAACCGGTTGTTGATGCAGGGTATTGACCATCATCGACCTTACAGCGACTCAATCCGTAATGCGAGTTCAGCAGCCTTACCAATGTAGTTCCCAGGAGTCATCGCCAGTAGTAACTCTTTTGCTTCTGCTGGGATGGCTAATTGGCTAATAAAGGTTTGCATCCCCTCTTTAGTAATTGCTTTGCCTCGAGTTAGCTCTTTTAATTGCTCATAGGGATTTGGAACGGCGTATCTTCTCATGACAGTTTGGATGGGTTCAGCTAAGACTTCCCAGCAATCGTTGAGATCTTGCTCTAATTTAGCTGGATTGACCTCTAACTTAAGTAAACCTCTCAGCGCACTATCGTAGGCCAATAAACTATGGCCAAAGGCAGTACCTAAATTGCGCAACACCGTAGAGTCAGTTAAATCTCTTTGCCATCTGGAGACAGGGAGTTTTTCAGATAAATGTTTGAGTAATGCATTTGCAATACCAAGGTTACCTTCAGAATTTTCAAAGTCAATTGGATTCACTTTATGAGGCATCGTGGAAGAACCAATTTCCCCTTCCTTGGTCTTTTGCTTAAAATAACCCCAAGCGATATAACCCCAAATATCACGATTCATATCTAGCAATATGGTGTTTGCACGCGCAAATGCATCAAATAATTCAGCCATTGCATCATGAGGTTCAATTTGGATTGTGTATGGATTGAACTCTAAATGTAATCTATTTTCTACCACGTTTTTACTAAAAGCTTCCCAGTCAAAATCTGGATAAGCGCTGAGGTGAGCGTTATAGTTACCAACGGCGCCGTTCATTTTTCCAGACATTTTAATGACTTCGATTTTACGGATAGCTTTTTCCAAACGTGCTGCAATATTCGCCATCTCTTTCCCCAAGGTGGTTGGCGAAGCAGGCTGTCCGTGAGTACGTGAAAGCATCGGTAAGTTGGCATTTGCAACGGCTAGAGATTTCAAGGTGTTTAAAACAATTTTTAATTTGGGTAACATCACTTCATGAACTGCGCCAGTTAGCATCAAGCCATGTGAGGTGTTGTTAATATCCTCTGAGGTGCAAGCGAAATGAATAAATTCACTAGCATTTTCTAACTCAACCTGACCCTTCACTTGTTCTTTTAACCAATATTCGACTGCCTTAACATCATGATTTGTAACCGCTTCTATCTCTTTGATTCGACTAGCATCTTCTACTGAAAAACGATCTACTAAATCAAGTAAAAATTTTTCAGCAGACTCTGAAAAACTTGGCATATCAGGTAAACCAGCCTTCGTTAACGCAATTAACCAGTGAACCTCTACTTTTACGCGCATATGCATAAAAGCGGACTCAGAGAGCCATGGTCTTAAATCGTTTGTTTTTGTTGCATATCTACCATCAATTGGAGAAAGGGCTGTGAGATTAGTATTGAAATTTGAGGGCATTTGATAAAATTTAGAATTAATTTGTTATATTCTATTCTTTATCCTTAATGTAAGGATATTTTCTCAAGGATTCACATGAAATTAGTTGGCTCGCTTACCAGTCCGTATGTACGAAAAGTACGGGTTACATTTTTAGAAAAAAAGATTGATTTAGAGTTAGTCATTGACGGAGTTTGGACTCCTGACACCATTTTGAACAAAATTAATCCGCTTGGTAAAGTTCCAACGCTCCAATTAGACGATGGTAGCTCTATGTATGACTCTAGAGTAATCGTTGAATATGCTGATGCAATTAGCCCGGTTGGCAAACTAATCCCAAACACAGGTCGTGAAAAGGCTACTGTTAAAACCTGGGAAGCACTTGCTGATGGTGTATTGGACGCTCTAATACTTACCCGTTTAGAAAAGACTTGGGGACCAAGAAATGGTCAAGTTTGTGACGCTTGGGTAGAGCGCCAAATGGGCAAAGCACATGCTGGTTTATTACAAATGTCCGTCGGCTTAGGTCAAAACACTTGGTGTTTTGATAACCATTTTTCTTTGGCTGATATTGCTGTAGGTGTGACCCTTGCGTATACAAGTTTTCGATTTCCTGAAATTGATTGGGCAACTACCTACCCTAATTTGAACGAGTTTTATAAGAAGATCTCGCAAAGATCCTCATTTATTGAAACAGCGTTTCCAAATTAAGCGTATCCAACTCATTTAGGTGGCGTCTAAACAATGATGCCGCCACCTAAACAGACTTCATTGAGATACACAACCGCTGATTGACCGGGCGTTACAGCCCATTGGTTCTCATTAAAATCTAGACTGAATTGTTCTCCAGTGGTTTCAGGGTTTAAATTCAATCGGCATGGGGCATCTTCTTGGCGATACCTTGTTTTAGCACCATAAATCACTGAACTATTCGGTGCTTTCCCGCTCACCCAATTCATATCCTGTGCTTTTAATGACTTTGAGTACAGCAATGGATGCTGATGTCCTTGAACAACCACCAAGGTGTTGCTAGCTAAATCTTTTCTAGCAACAAACCATGGGTCTCCAGAACCATCCTGACTACCACCAAGCCCAATTCCCTTGCGTTGTCCTAAGGTATAGAACGCTAAGCCTATATGCTCACCAATCGTTTTGCCGTCTGGCGTTTTCATTGGACCAGGTTGACTAGGTAAATATTTACTTAAAAATTCTCGAAATGGTCGCTCACCGATAAAACAAATTCCGGTCGAATCTTTTTTCTTAGCATTCGGTAAGCCAATTTTTTCTGCAATTTCGCGAACGACTGTTTTATTCAGACTACCCAGTGGAAACATGACCCGACTTAATTGTTGTTGATTCAGTCGATGTAAAAAATAACTTTGATCCTTGGTAAGATCAGTTGCTTTTAAGAGTTCTACCTGTTCGCCGTTCTTCCTGACCCTAGCATAGTGTCCTGTGGCAATTGCATCTGCCCCAAGTCGCATCGCGTGATCTAAAAAAGCTTTAAATTTAATTTCAGCATTACATAAAACATCTGGGTTGGGTGTTCTACCAGCTGAATATTCTCTTAAAAAATCAGAAAACACTCTATCTTTGTACTCTGTAGCAAAATTAACTGCCTCAACATCGATACCTATTAAATCAGCGACACTGACCACATCAATCCAATCTTGACGCGTTGAACAGTACTCAGAATCGTCATCATCTTCCCAATTTTTCATGAAAAGTCCAATAACATCATAGCCTTGCTGTTTTAATAGCCAAGCGGCAACCGATGAGTCAACCCCTCCAGACATGCCAATGACAACTTTTGAAGGGGGCTCAACAACTTGATAGTTGTTTTCAGAATTTCTAAGTAAATAATCGTTTTTCACCTAATTATTGTATTATTAAAGGTTTACGAGCGTATTTTTTTCATGTTTACACGTTGTAAACATTGGATTTAAATTTAATTCATCAATAAATTTAGGGGAATTGCATGCGGATTGGTGTTCCACTTGAAACTAGAGTCGGAGAGTTTAGAGTTGCAGCGACTCCCGAAACGGTTAAAAAATTAGTTAGTTCAGGTCATACTTTGTTAGTCGAAGCTGGAGCTGGTGTTTCTGCCAGTGTATTGGATTCGGCTTATGAAGCTGTTGGTGCAAAAATTTCTACAAAAGAAGAAGTTTATGCTGCGGAAATGGTTCTTAAAGTAAGAGCTCCTTTTGATAACGAATTAGCTCTAATGACCTCTGGTTCAGTCCTCATTGGTATGTTGGATCCATTCGACAATACAATGATTGCTGCTATGGCAGCGCACGGCATTACTGGCTTTGCACTAGAAGCTGCGCCTAGAACTACACGCGCCCAAAGTATGGACGTTTTATCTTCACAAGCAAATATTGCTGGTTATAAAGCGGTAATGATGGCGGCTAATACCTATCAACGCTTTATGCCAATGTTAATGACAGCGGCAGGAACTGTTAAAGCAGCTCGTGTCTTGATTTTAGGAGCTGGGGTTGCTGGTTTGCAAGCAATTGCTACTGCTAAGCGTTTGGGTGCTGTTATCGAAGCATCTGACGTACGACCTGCTGCTAAAGAGCAAATCGAGTCCTTGGGAGCAAAGTTTGTTGATGTTCCTTTTGAAACAGAAGAAGAGAAAGAAATTGCTAAGGGTGTTGGCGGATATGCAAGACCGATGCCTGCTTCTTGGATGCAAAGACAATCTGTGTTAGTTGCTGAACGTGCAAAGCAAGCAGATATTGTGATTACTACGGCCTTAATTCCGGGACGTAAAGCCCCGATGCTTTTGTCTGCTGAAACGGTTGCTCAAATGAAACCTGGCTCTGTTGTCATCGACTTGGCTGCTGGCAAGGGTGAGAATGGTTCTGGCAACTGCCCACTAACTGAAGCGGATCAAATAGTAGTGAAGCATGGTGTAACGATTGTTGGTTTAAGTAACTTGCCATCTTTAGTTGCAGCAGATGCATCTGCTTTGTATGCGCGCAACGTATTCGACTTCTTGAAGTTAATTACAACGAAAGAAGCTGGATTAAGTATTCCAACCGATGACGATATTGTTACTGCATGTCTCATGTGCAATAACGGTCAAGTCGTTCGTACTAACGCTTAATTGGGAAAATCATGGAAATCAGTCATAGTGTTTATAACCTTATTATTTTTGTCCTAGCCATTTATGTGGGTTACCACGTTGTTTGGACAGTTACTCCGGCCCTTCATACGCCTTTAATGGCTGTAACAAACGCCATTTCAGCCATTATTGTGGTTGGTGCAATGCTTGCGGCAGCTTTAACTACAGGCACTGTTGGTAAGGTAATGGGAACATTGGCAGTTGTTCTAGCTGCAGTCAACATCTTTGGTGGATTTTTAGTTACCAAACGAATGCTTGAAATGTTCAAGAAAAAAGAAAAGAAAGTAAGTAAGGGAGAATCAGCATGAGTATGGATTTAATTACTTTATTGTATTTAGTTGCCTCTGTTTGTTTCATTCAGGCACTAAAGGGTCTCTCTCACCCGACTAGTTCCATTAGAGGTAATCTTTTTGGTATGGTTGGTATGGCAATCGCTGCTCTAACTACTGTTGGTCTCATTAGTAAGATGGCCATTCTTGCAAACGTATCGTTTATGGATGGTATTGCCTATGTATTAGGTGGCTTAGTAGTGGGTGGTGGTATCGGTGCTTATATGGCAAAAAAAGTTGAAATGACTAAAATGCCAGAATTAGTTGCCTTTATGCACAGTATGATTGGTCTTGCTGCAGTATGTATCGCTGTTGCGGCTGTATCCGAGCCTGCTGCTTTTGGTATTGCTGTACCTTTGCCAATTGGTAACCGCTTCGAACTATTTATCGGAACTTTTGTTGGTGCGATTACTTTTTCAGGTTCTGTCATCGCCTTCGGTAAGTTATCTGGTAAATATAAATTTAGATTATTTCAAGGTACCCCGGTTTCCTTTAAAGGTCAGCACCTATTAAACTTAGTTTTAGCTTTGCTAATGGTTGGTTGTGGAGTTGTATTTGCCTTTGCGGGTGGTAATGAACCAGCTTGGACTCCATTCCTCCTCATGCTAGCCATTGCTTTCATCCTTGGCGTACTAATCATCATCCCTATTGGTGGTGCTGATATGCCAGTGGTTGTTTCCATGTTAAATTCATACTCTGGCTGGGCTGCAGCTGGCATTGGTTTTTCATTAAACAACTCTATGTTGATTGTTGCAGGTTCTTTGGTAGGTTCTTCAGGAGCCATCTTGTCCTACATCATGTGTAAGGCCATGAACCGTTCTTTCTTCAACGTAATTCTTGGTGGCTTTGGTGGTGATGCAGGTTCTGCAGCAGCGGCTGGCTCTCAAGCACAACGTCCGGTCAAGAGTGGTTCTGCTGATGATGCAGCGTTCTTAATGGGTAATGCAGAAACAGTCATTATTGTCCCTGGTTATGGTTTAGCAGTTGCCCGTGCTCAACACTCTTTAAAAGAATTGACTGAAAAGTTAATTCACAAAGGTGTTTCAGTAAAGTACGCTATTCATCCAGTTGCTGGTCGTATGCCTGGTCATATGAACGTTCTTTTAGCGGAAGCTGAAGTTCCTTATGATCAAGTGTTTGAGATGGAAGACATCAATGGTGAGTTTGCCCAAGCGGATGTGGTACTCATCTTAGGCGCGAATGACGTGGTTAATCCAGCAGCACGTACTCCTGGTAGTCCAATTTTTGGTATGCCAATTTTAGAAGCTTACAAAGCGAAAACTGTGATTGTAAATAAGCGATCTATGGCTTCTGGTTATGCTGGTTTAGATAACGAGCTTTTCTATATGGATAAAACAATGATGGTCTTTGGTGATGCAAAGAAAGTTATTGAAGATATGGTCAAAGCTGTTGAATAAAATCTTTAGTTATTGAATAAGAAGCATCTTAAACCTCTCTTCGGAGAGGTTTATTTTTTATACGTAATGTCAAGGCTCCATTCATTTAAAGTTCATAAGACAAGCGTTTGAGGATTTTCAACGAAATCACATTGAAGCCGATTAAGCCTTTTGACATCCTCCCCGCACTAAAGGAAGGAGAGACCTTCTGCGAAACACTCATGTCCGAGCGCAAGAATGTTTCTGGCCGCATTGAGGTCACGGTCATTCACCGAATCACAAACTGAACAAATGTTTTCTCTGATTCGCAAACCTGCTATACCTTTCGGACTATTGGACGAAATATTGCCTCAACACAAACAAGTCTGGGTTGTATAGGCTTCATTCACTTCTGCAAACACCACGCCAGCATACGCGCTTTTGTATGTTTAAACCATTTGACCTATTGAACGGCTTTGCCGTATGTGACTTCACCCTCACCGTTAACGGCGAGGTTTTAGCGATTACTGAAAAAATTAGGACACCATCACAGCCACACATGCTGCTTCAAAGGAATCACTTGCAAATTACAGTTCTGCCAGAAACATTACATTTAAGGAGTGATTTACCGTTGATATCGAACTCAGTAAATAGCCACTGCTCCCCATTATCATCTTGACGCTCTAAGGTGCCAAATCCAAAATTTTGATAACTAGCAAACTCTTTAATCTTTAACAATTTTTTCTGAACCTCAGATAATGCAATCTCAGGAATATTTAACTCTTCTAAAGAAGATCCACTATTGCCTGAAACAATTTCAGCAGGACGATTCATTTCATAGGTAATTGCTTCAAAAATATGGTTATGACCGTGTATCGTTAAGTTAATCGGAGACTTCAATAACTCCTCTCCATTTAGGCTTGCAAGTAAATTAGTAAAGCCCGTGGGGTATAGTTGATACTCAGACTCACTGTCTTTCTTTTTAGCTGGTAAAAGAATATTTAAAGGGTGATGGCTACCAAAAATATTAAACCTCTTATTTACTGCTAACTGCTCAATTTTCTTAAACTGATTGAGGTAAATTAAGAAACTTTCGTCTTTTTCGGTAATCTGTTTTGCGCCATTTTTTGAAGAATCGAAAACAATAAATTGTGCTGCTTTACCTAGCGATACAGAAAAAGGTTCAGAGTAATCACCATGCCCATCATTTGCTGGGTTGTTACAACTTCTTTTCTCATCCCAACTATTTGTATCAATAAAACGGTGCCAACCCTGACCTGCTCTTGAACAAACTTCGTGATTTCCTCTTACATAAACCCAAGCAGCTTTTTCTAAAAGTGGCTTTGCAGGATCAAAAAAGTCAGCTTTCCAAGCATCATATCCATACCCCCAAGGTGAGTCTTTACAACCCCCTAAAGACTCAGGGCAAGGGCTTTCACGATAATGAAGATCACCCACATGAATGACTAAATCAGGATTTTTCATCGCTGCTTGTGCCATTACTTTTGCTAGTGGCCATTTCACCTGATCATTGCAATCTTGATAAAATTTCTCAGCAGCCTTTAATCGACAACCAGTATCGCCAACAACAACAATTTTTTTAATCTCGCTAGGCGGTAATTTAAAAACTTGTTGATTAATTTTTCCCTCTTTTACACCTTTCGGCCAAACCAACTCACAAGTAAGTATAGGAAAATCTGCATCGATTAATTCTGATTTATTCCGAGCTGGAATCTTACCTTCATTTACCCGGACTTTCATTATTTCAGGTGGTTGAGAATCCCATTGGACGGAGGGACAGGTTGACGAATTAGAAATAGCCCTTAGAATAAATTGATTGTCTCCCACTACCAAATAGGGTTGAAGATACTCAGTTATTGGGGCAGAGTATACGAAATTTAATGAAAAGAAACTCCCTAGTAAAACTCCAAATAAAATAAGTTTTTTCATTATATTTTTCATATTCAATTAATCACTACAGTTTAAATTAACAAGTACGCTCATTTGTTTGGTTTGACCAACAAACTCTGCCGGTGGCTTTGGATATTTTGCATTTTTTACTGCATTTAATGCTGAGTTATCAAGCATCGGTATCCCACTAGAATTTACTACGCTAGTAGCGGAAGGGGTGCTATCTAATAAATTAAATTGAACCCTTGTCTTCCCTTTTAAATTCATATCCTTCGCTGCTGAGGAACAAGATGTTGCAGATTGAATCGCTGCATTCACCTGACCTCTGTATATTGCCATTGGATCTGGCTTATTTACACTGGCTTCAGTAGGAGCAGGCGATTCATTTCTAGAAGAAATATTTGATGATACTGTTTCTTTAACTAAATTATCTGCAGGTTGATTTGTTACAGGCACATCTTGTGACTGAATCACCTTAGGAACATTGGGTTTGACTATGGGTACCACTTTGGGCTTAGGAGGTTCTGGCGGTTTTACCACCTTTGTCTCCTCATTCATTACTAAGTTAATACTAACATCTTGTGGAGGCGTATTTTCATTGAATATCCCTGTAAAGGTTATGAACGCTAACCCTAACAATAATGCCTCAATCAATAATGCTTGACCAATAGTATTTAACGAATAGTAAGGAGTAGTGTTCCTACTTAACTCCATAAAAAACCTACTTTTTAATTTGATTTATTGTGAGCGGCTAAAGCAATCTGAGTAGCACCGCTGGATTTAATTGCATCAATTACATGCATCAAGGTTTGTAAGGAAACACTATCTGCTCCCACTACCGTAATCATTAAATTGGATGTGTCTTTTTGCTTTAACAAATTAGTTAACTCGCTAGCTGACATGGGTTTACTATCAACGATTAAATTATTGTTTTCCAAAACTTCAACTGTCATCTTGGAGTTTTGAATTACCGTTGTCGTCGAGCTTGTTGGTAGCTTTGTCACGTGTCCGCTAGTTGGTATCATTTTTAAAGCCATCATGATAAAAAAGACGAGTAAAAAAAGCATGATATCAATCATCGGAATGATCTCAATCCTTGGTTTTTGTGGTTCTAAATATCTCATAATGGATTAATATTTTTAAATTCTTCCGAACGATTAAGGACCATGACTTTAAATGTTTCCATTTGATGTACTAGAAATCGAATTTTGTAATTAATATTATTGAAAAAGCTGAGGCCTACCATCGCAATCACAAGTCCGAAAGCGGTTGAGATTAACGCTTCCGAGATACCGCCTGAAATTTGTACTGCAGAATTTTGGATATCGGTTATGAAAGCCATCGCATTAAACATACCAACAATTGTTCCGAATAATCCGAGTAATGGGGCAAGGGTAATAATCGTATCTAAAATCCAAACACCTTTATCAAGATGAGGCACTTCTAACATGATTGCCTCTTCTAAATTTCCATCCAAGGCTTCTCTATTCAAATCTTTTATATCCTTACCAATGACAGTTTTAAGTAATTGAATGATTGGATAATCTTCATGGTTTTTTTGTAGCGCTTGTAAAGACTCTAGTTGAATTGCACCTTTTGATTGGCAAAGATTAATTAATTCGTAACCCACACGACGCATATCTGCTAAGTGTTTGAGGCGTTCAACAATAATGACGATTGCTACAAAAAGCAGAATCATCATGAAGTAAAGTATTCCACCAGAGCTGTTTGCAATGGTGATTAGGTATTGTAAAGTCATATTTTTATTTCTTAAACTGATTAAAAGTTACTTGGATGATTTAGAACTTAAAACGAAGACACACCCAAGAACTTTTCTTGGGTGTGTCTGTTGGAGGAGCTCTTTTGATGAAAGACTTCTTAGAAGTTGCCGCTCACACCCATATACATAGATCTTCCTGATGTATAAAGGACTGTGTCAGTTGCACTAGCACCTAATGTGGATGTGGCTGATCCAAATTTAACCCCTGCAATGTTTCTAGTATCGAAAATATTATCGATACCAAATCTTACTTTCACACTCTTCATGTAAGAAGGAATATCTGAGAATGTGTAGTTTGCAGATAAGTTCGTCAAAATCATCGAGTCTAACTGATAGGCCTGATTGATTTGTGAAGCATTTGTATTGTCCTGCCACTGAGCTCCGATACGTTTGACTGTACCACCTAATGACCAGTTGTTTTGTCTATAAAATAAACCTACGGTTTCCATATCTTGTGGCACGCTCGCAACTGATAATCCAGTCGTGTCATAAGTAGCGTTATAGTAGGCTGCGTTCAAGTACAAATTAAAGTTACGGTCTAACATGATGTTTCCTGAAGCCTCAGCACCCCGATAAGTTGTCGCTGGACCCTGGTAATAATTAGTAATACCGTTAACTGTTTGTGAATTAAACGATGTATCTGCATTAGTTTGGAAAATATCAAAATCAAATGAATACTTAGGAGTTTGGAAAACTGTACCAACTTGATAAGTTTTCGTTTTCATTGGGTCTGGTAATGTACCAACTAATGAGCCAGTCACATCATAAGTACTGGTTGGAGGAATGACGTCGCCAGTTGAATACTGTGCATATACAGACCAATTTTTTTGAATCATGTAACGAGCATCTATGAACGGTAATACATCCGTAAATGTTCTTGAATTCATCACATTAGCAGCGCCATTCAGATTGCCTACACCTTTACCGGACGCACTGTTATCTGGAAATTGAGTCAAGCTATGAGTGAATGTGTTGTATTTCACACCTGGCGTGATAGTTAACGCTGGGGTTGCTTTCCAAGCAAATTCTGCATAAGGTTGAATAATCGTTGTTTGGAAATCTTCATTAAAAATTACACCTCCCGAGGCTTGATTACCCGTAAGGTAGTTAACATATACCTGATGTCTAGGCGTATCTGATCTTTCGGTTTGAATACCTGTTCTTAATGTACCAAGTTCAAAGTCTTTTGATAAACGTAAAATATTACCCATCGTATGATAGGAGTTTAGTTTATCAACACCTGGCTTTGATGAGGCTAACAGTGATGCTGAAGTTTGATCAGGAGCCGAAATATTAGCGTAGTTCTGTTGATTTGCATAATAATTAAAATATGTCTTGTTATCAAGCTTCCAGCCACCACCCAAATCTGATTTAAAGCCCAAATAGTTGAATGATGTTGTGACATCATATTTGTTGTAACCTAAATAGTCAGCACGTGCAGGGTTATTACTATTGTAATAACTCAGATCACCTTTGTAGTTACCAGGTACTGCTGCAGCTGCACCAGGAATTGTATATACGGCATATGTTGATGGCTGAATTGTGCCACCAGAGTTTGACAAATAATGAACCCATGACGCAAAAATTGTCATCGTTGTATCAGGGGTTAACGCTGTTTCTAATTTAAAACTTGCGCCATCTCTATACTGACGATTGTATGTCTGCGCACCATCTGAGTCCATATGGTGAATATTGAACAAAAATTTTGTATTTGGATTACTTTCTAAATAACCAGATGCCACTTCCATACCGTATTCGTTGGTATTAAAACTACCATAGTTATAAAATGCGCTGACTCTATGCTCATTATCGACAGGACGTGAAAGTAAACCTACAGTACCACCAAAGTTTGCAGGACCAATGGAAGCTGCCGTTCCAGGGCTTCTATCAGATGTAATACCACCAATGAATGGAGCTGGGAAGAATGCTTGTGAGTGGTGTGTTGGATCATTTGTATCACTAAATGGGATTCCATCCCATGTCATTGTAAAACTACCATCTTTAAATCCACGGAACCAAATTTTGTCATCATTGTTGCCAGGGCCGTTAGAGGAAATTCCATATGCGCCTGGTAACATGCCGTTAGCCATGTTGGCAAAGTTTGACATCGGTGCTACGAAGTTATCCAAGTACTCTTGGCTTAACTCTGCTACTGGTCTAGCTACTTCTAATGAAGTTCTAACTGGTGATAACTTTACTGAATCAAAGTTCTTAGGGTTTGTTGACTCACCCACACCGCCTGTAGCATTCACAATGCCTACGTCAGTAACTTGTTGAGCGAATGAACTTTGTGGCAATACTAAACCTAACATTGCCATACCAGCAAATATTGGATGTAGCTTAAATTTGGTAACTTGCTTTCTCATATCTATCCTTTTTAAGTAATAGAGGGATGATAATTTTGCTTTGTTACTCAAAAGTTACTTTTTTGTTTCATTTCTATTAAACATTTATTTCAATTTTATTAACTAGTTCTTTGCAAAAAAATAAGGCACCGCTAAGGTGCCTTATTACTTACATTTACCAGTAAATTGGTAAATTACATCATACCGCCCATACCACCCATGCCACCCATATCGCCCATACCACCTGGCATTGAAGGTGCATCATCTTTTGCTGTTTCTGCAATTGCGCAATCTGTTGTTAACAACAAACCAGCAACTGAAGCTGCATTAACAAGTGCTGTTTTAGTAACTTTAGCTGGATCGATAACACCCTGTTCAACTAAATCACCGTACTCACCTGTCGCTGCATTGTAACCATAGTTACCTTTTCCAGCAGCTACATTATTAATTACAACACTAGCTTCGTCACCTGCGTTTGAAACGATTACGCGAAGTGGCTCTTCCATTGCACGTAACACGATACCAATACCAGCATTTTGATCAGCATTGTCGCCTTTTAAATCCAAGATAGACTGTTTAGCACGTACCAATGCAACTCCACCACCGGGCACAATACCTTCTTCAACAGCTGCACGAGTAGCGTGTAATGCATCATCAACACGTGCTTTCTTCTCTTTCATTTCTACTTCAGTAGCAGCACCAACACGAATCACTGCAACACCACCAGCTAGTTTTGCAACACGCTCTTGTAATTTTTCACGATCGTAGTCGCTTGTAGCTTCTTCAATTTGTGCGCGAATTTGTTTTACACGTGCTTCAATTTGCTTCTCATCACCAGCACCGTCAATAATCGTTGTATTTTCTTTGCCGATTTCAACACGCTTAGCTTGTCCTAAATCATCTAAAGTTACTTTTTCTAAAGTTAAACCAACTTCTTCAGCAATAACTTGACCCTTAGTTAAGATAGCAATGTCTTCTAACATAGCTTTACGACGATCACCAAAACCAGGAGCTTTGACAGCACAAGTCTTGAGGATGCCACGAATGTTATTTACAACTAAAGTTGCTAATGCTTCGCCTTCAACATCTTCTGCAATGATGAGTAAAGGACGGCCTGATTTAGCTACCTGCTCGAGTACTGGGAGCAAATCACGGATATTACTGATTTTCTTGTCAAACAATAGGATATATGGGCTTTCCATAATCACAACTTGTTTTTCAGGATTGTTAATGAAGTATGGTGATAAATAACCACGGTCAAACTGCATACCTTCAACAACATCTAACTCATCTTCTAAAGATTTGCCATCTTCAACAGTAATGACACCTTCTTTACCAACTTTTTCCATCGCTTCAGCAATTCTTTGACCAATGCTTGTATCACTATTTGCAGAAATCGAACCTACTTGAGCGATTTCTTTTGTAGTAGTACAAGGCTTGCTGAGCTTTGAAATTTCAATGAGAGCTGCTGCAACTGCCTTGTCAATACCGCGCTTTAAATCCATTGGGTTATGACCAGCTACAACAAACTTCATACCTTCACGAACGATAGATTGAGCGAGTACAGTTGCTGTAGTTGTTCCATCTCCAGCATCATCAGCTGTCTTAGAAGCAACTTCCTTAACCATCTGCGCACCCATGTTTTGAAGCTTATCTTTGAGTTCGATTTCTTTTGCTACTGATACACCGTCTTTAGTAACAATCGGGCCACCGAATGAACGCTCTAAAACAACATTGCGACCTTTTGGTCCTAGTGTAACTTTCACAGCATTGGCAAGAATGTTTACACCCTCTACCATGCGTGCACGTGCTGAATCTCCAAATACTACGTCTTTAGCTGCCATGTATATTTCCTCTCAATTATTTTTAATTACTTTTGAACAACTGCCATGATGTCTTCTTCACGCATCACGAGTAATTCATCACCTTCAACTTTAACTGTCTGACCTGCATATTTGCCGAACAATACACGGTCGCCAACTTTCACATCTAAAGCAATAGTCTTACCGCTATCATCACGCTTACCAGGACCAACAGCAAGGATTTCACCTTGATCTGGTTTTTCAGTTGCGTTATCAGGGATAACAATTCCTGAAGCAGTTTTTGTTTCTGTATCTAAACGTTTGATGATCACGCGATCATGCAATGGACGTAAATTCATGCGTTCTCCTAAAATTAAATCAAATTAAAAAACAATAGTTAAAGCCTTCGAGAAATTCAAATCTTTAACGAAATTAACACCAGGAGGCACTTGTTAGCACTCTCTCTAGGTGATTGCTAACAAGTATAGTGTTTGTTGCTATCTTTTGCAAGTCAGGTTAAGTTTTCAATAGGAGTAAATAATAAACTCAATGTTTTCAATTGATTGTAAATTTTCCTCACATTCTGTTGGCTCATCAGCAAATTAATTAACCAAGCAATTCATTCAAAAAAATTGCCACGTTGTAGGAATATTCCTACAACATTATCAGCCATCACCTCTATGAATGCCTCCTGAAGAAATTTAGACTGAAATTTCTTATTCATAGCTTAAGGAATCGAAAAATGCGGTCAAAAAAAGGAATTTATTCAGTATTTAAAAACATTATCAAAAAAGAGAACGTTTTATTTCAATCCAAGCCACAGGAGAAATTTTTGGATTCTCAGATCGTGAATCTATTACCAATCTTCGATACGATGACCCAAGAGTTTTCTGGGGTATTACATCAATCTTTAGTGGATACAAGGGTAGATAAAGTCATTCAACACGTGCAAGAAGCACTCCAAAATATTGCCTATTGGCACTGCCATGGAAGAGCTATCAATACTCTGTTACCCATCCATCAAAATCATTTAGGCAATGATCTTCTAATAGAGCAACTGATTGCACAAATATCTTCTTCAAGTTTACCGATTGGATTAATAAAAATTCCAGTAATGGGTTTACAAGAGACAACGAATAAAAATCTTACCTCTGCATTATTAAAACTACAAAGGTTAGGAATTATTTTTGAATTTTGGGGATTTAATGGAAGTGAACTCGAATTTGAATGGCTTAAGGAAAAACATTTTAAGGGTGTTCATTTATCGATTGGCTTACTGAGAGCAGTAGCTATGACCACTCATACGAAAGAAATCTTCAATCAATTAACCACCCTAATAGCAAATCAAAAAATCCATACTTACAGCGGGGGTATCTCATTGGTGCATGATTTAACATTCGCAAGAAATTTTAGACTTAACTATTGTTATGGGTCTTTATTAATGCCATCGGTTACAAAGCACCAAATATTGAAAATTAATGATAGCCAATTTGCCCATTTATCTGTCAATAAAAAACCGAATGTACCAACCAACGGAGAGAGAAAACTATGCTAGTAAAAACAATGCTAGTCGATGATCATCCCACGATGATTATGGCATTGAAAAGTATCATGAGTAGTCTTATTACGTTTGAGGTGATAGAAACTGCAAATAGTGGAACAAGTTGTTTGATGCTTTGTAATCTCCTAAATCCAGACTTCATAATTTTGGACTTAGACATGCCTGACATGGATGGATTTGATGTCATTCGACGACTTCGAGCGAAGCATCCAAATATAAAAATATTAATTTTTACTAGCCTTGATGAAAAAACCTATGGAAATCGCGTTCGAGCAATTGGCGCTCATGGTTACGTCAATAAATCAGTAAGTAGTAAGGTTTTTATATCTGCATGCACTTCAGTCGCTTCGGGCTTTTGTTTTTATTCAATTACCTCAATGGATTTTCTTCATACCGAAAAAAATCAAGCGCTTAAATCTCTTTCACAACGAGAGTTTCAAGTATTGAAGCACTTAGGAAAAGGCTTAGGAAATCATGAAATTTCTGACACTCTTAACATTAGTCACAAAACTGTGTCCACTTATAAGATGCGTGTTTTTGAAAAACTTGGAATCGACAACATGGCCGATCTTATTTGCTTTTGTCGAGAAAACAAAGTTTGTGATTAAGGAGAAAAACAATATGAATCAATATTTTCAATTTACCTTAGTACATAAATTAATAATTTTATTTTTAATATTTTTACTAGGCATTTATTTTATCTGCATGCCGGAAGCAGGATATTTACCATTACAAAATTCAAGAACAGCCTCTTGGTTATTAGGATTTATATTTTGCCTATGCACCTTTTTAATCTATGTATGCCAAATTGCTTGGCACTCTCGTAAATCTTACCTTCACATAATCGACAACATGAACAAGCTAGTTAAATCTAAAATTACTGCAATACAAGCAAACGAAGCAAAAACAAATTTTTTGGCAACCATTAGTCATGAGATTAGAAACCCAATTCAAGCAATTCTTGGAATACACGAGTTTTTACTGAATGATGGCTCTATGCGTGGAGAAAATAAAAAATTATTAATTAGCGCTCATCACACGGCTAAATCATTATTAGAAATTCTTAATCAAGTTTTAGACTTAACAAAACTTGAATCCGGAAAATATCAACCGTCCTATTTACCAACGAGTTTGATTGACCTTCTTGAAAATACAATGCAGTCTTATTCCGCATTGGCAAACGATCATAAAACTCAATTACATTTAATTGTTGATCCAACCATTGCACCTAGCTTACTCATTGATCGTGTGCGAATTAGGCAAGTTTTACAAAACCTGATTGGTAATGCTGTGAAATTCACAAAAGAGGGCTCTATTAGCGTTACGTGCCAAGTTTTATGTGACACCCATGCAGAACAGCTAATTGAATTTCATATTGCTGATACTGGATGTGGAATGAACCATCAAGACTTAGCAAGAATTATGGAACCTTACGAACAGGCAAATGCACAGTTAGGATCAGCAATTTCAGGCTCTGGGTTGGGCTTAAGTATTACCAATAACTTATTACAAATGATGGGGAGTCATCTCACCTTAGTGAGTGAGGAGGATCTTGGAACCAGTGCTTCTTTTAAAATTTCTTGTAAAAGATCATCTGCCCAAGTACAACCATTAAATAATGAACACCTAGTTTTGACAAAAAATGAACATGCCCCTGTTAAAACCAGTACGATCTTAATCGTTGATGATTACGAAGTTTGCAGAGAGGTATTAGCAAAACAACTCATTCAATTAGGCTATAAAGTTCGCCAGGCAGCAAATGGGGAGGAGGCATTAAGAGTTTTATCTGAATTTGCGATTGACTTGGTTTTAACAGATGAATCTATGCCGCAGATGCTGGGATCTGAATTGGCTACTTTTATTAACGTTCACTATAAAAACATTCCCGTGATTGTCCTCACTGGCCAAATACAGTCACTCAGCACATCAATGCCTTGCGTCTCTCAATTCGTCATAAAGCCTGTTGAACTAACGCATCTTAAGGAGATCATTTCACACTCTCTAGGGTTAAGCGCTCCGAAATCATGGAACCTTAAATCACTCTTTGAATTTACTGGTTCCGATATCAATAATCAAATTGATATTTTAGAGTCGTTGATGAAGTGTCAAAACCAAATTATTATTGAACTATCGCAATTAAGTGCAGATAGTAACCCTCAATTAATTAGACAACTAGTTCATAAAATTATTGGCGGAGCCAAAATTATTCAGGCAGTAGATGTAATTAAAGCATGCAAGCAAATCGACGATTCCAGCTTTTGCACTTTTGAAAATGCGAAAATTGCATTAATTGGTGCCTTACAAAACAATAATGAAGACATTAATAATTTCTTAAATACGCTGCACTTAAACAATGGAGTTGTTGCTAATCAAGAAAAAATACATTAAAAATTAGTCTTTGAAAAAACATGTTTAAATATTGAAATAACCAAAAGGAGACAACATGAGTCAGAAAGTAATGCTTATCACAGGCGGCAGCAGAGGTATTGGCGCTGAAATTGCAAAAGGCGCAGCAAATCAAGGTTACTTTGTAATAATCAACTACACAAGAGGTGCTAAAGAAGCTCAGGGAGTAGTTGATCAAATTAAAAGTGCTGGTGGACAGGCTGTTGCGATCCAGGCGGACTGTTCAAAGGAAGATGAAATCGTCCGCTTATTCAAAGATGCTGATCAATACGGAAGCCTTGAGGCATTTGTTGCCAATGCAGGAATTATTGGTGGGCAAAACCCCGTCACTGAAACAACCTTTGCGCAATTAAGAGAATTATTTGATATCAATGTCATTGGACTAATGATTTCCACGAGAGAAGCTGTCAAAAGAATGTCTACTACCCTTGGCGGTAAAGGCGGCAGAATCGTTCTTATGTCTTCGGTGGCAGCAAGAACAGGTGGTATCGCTCAAGAAATTCACTATGCGGCTTCAAAAGCAGCTGTAGATGGATTTTTAATGGGGCTAGCAAAAGAAGTTGGCAATGCTGGCATCCGCGTTAATGCCGTTCGTCCTGGTCTAATCGGTACTAGTATTCATGACTTACACGGTGGTCGCGAAGTCATTGAAAAATGGGGTGCAGGTGTTCCAATGGGAAGAATTGGCGAACCAACTGAAGTTGCCCAAACAGTTCTTTGGTTGTGTTCAGACCAGTCCAGTTATATTCACGGTGCCCTCATTGATGTTTCAGGAGGTCGTTAACATCCTCCCCGCCCTAAAGGACGGGGATTCTTTCTGAGAATTTTGTTAATAGCTGCCTTTTAAAAGGATGTTTGAATCGACTTGTTGAACATCCCTTAGTCCGCAAAAAGCCATGGTGAGGTCTAATTCGTTAGCGATAATCTCTAAAGATTTAGTGACGCCAGCCTCACCCATGGCACCCAAGCCATAAATATAAGAACGGCCAATCAAGGTGCCCTTTGCGCCCAAAGCAATGGCCTTAAGAACATCTTGCCCAGAGCGAATCCCGCTATCCAACCATACTTCAACCCCATTACCCACAGCTTGCACAATCGACGGAAGGGCTGCAATTGAGGAAGGAGCTCCGTCTAATTGACGTCCACCATGGTTGGAAACAATGATTGCATCTGCGCCGACATTCTTTGCGAGAACGGCATCTTCGGCATCCATAATACCTTTGAGAATGATTTTCCCACCCCATTGTTTTTTGATTGCCTCAACCTCAGACCAATCCAATGAAGGATCGAACTGCCCCGCTGTCCAAGCACTCAGGGAGGACATATTATCAACGCCCTGAACGTGTCCGACTATATTTCCAAATTCGCGATTTTTAGTCCCTAACATACCTAGGCACCAGGCAGGTTTCGTCATTAAATTCAGTAAATTTTTAATGGTTGGTTTAGGTGGCGCGGATAAACCATTTTTAATATCTTTATGACGCTGACCTAAAATTTGTAAATCCAAAGTAACCACTAAAGCGGAACAGTTTGCGGCCCGGGCTCTTTCAATCAATGCAGAGACAAATCTCTTATCCTTCATCACATATAACTGAAACCAAAATGGAGCTTGAGTTCTCTTGTAAACCTCTTCAATTGAACAAATACTCATCGTTGATAAGCAATAAGGGACACCAAATTTTTTTGCGGCATTAGCTGCTTGAATCTCGCCATCAGCATATTGCATGCCAGTCATACCAACTGGCGCTAATGCAACGGGCATAGCGACTTCTCGCCCTAACATGGTGGACTTAATAGAACGGTTTGCCATATTCACGGCAACGCGTTGTCTAAATTTAATCGATTGAAAATCTGATTCATTTGCCCTGTAAGTGCTCTGAGTCCAAGAACCGGAATCGACATAATCATAAAACATGCGTGGGGCACGTTTCTCATGGAGAACTCTTAAATCTTCAATATTGGTGATTGCGCTCAAGTTAAATTTCCTTCAAATATTGATTTATTGTAATCAATTACTGTCGTCACTATTTAGGAGTTCCTTAAAACCCTTGCCACTAGAAAATTTGACGGCATGAGAAGGTTCAATTTGAATAGCTTCTCCAGTCTTTGGATTACGACCTTGCCTAGCAGCTCTATGCACTAAAGCAAATGTCCCAAACCCGGTAATTTGAACACTCTCGCCCTTCAGTAAAGCATTTTCAATGTTCTTAAGAATGACATTCAAAACTACTTCGCCTTTTTCTAGAGAAATGTCTGCACCAATTGCAATTTGTTGGGATAAATCAAGTTTATTCATCAGCAATCTCATTTTCTGTTTATGCTTCTTCAATAGAAGAACTTATTTTTACAACTCAACACTATTTCTAATCTATGTTTAAATTTAAGTTTATATGTATTGAATTGCAAATTTGTTTCCAAATGTCCTTATTTTCAAAATTTAATCTTTCAATGCCCTTTTATCAATTTACCATTGGAATAATTTTTTTCCTATCAATTTATACTTCAACTGCTTGTGCAGAGGAGGAGTATTTACCTTCTAAGATTCAAACAATTATTACGAATAAAGGACTGGCAAAAGAGTCATTTGCTTATTCCGTTGTCTTACTGAACCCAAGTGATAGTAATAATTCGTTTAATACTATCAGTTGGAATGCAAACCTACCGATGAATCCCGCATCAACTATTAAACTTTTAACCACGATTAGTGCTTTAGATCAATTAGGTCCAGAGTATCGTTACAAAACACGACTCTACTTAAAGGGGAAAATTGATAAGGGACTTTTGGAAGGGCATCTCTATGTAAAAGGATACGGAGACCCCAAATTAGTGCCAGAAAGTTTAGTACAACTCATGGAACAATTGAAGAATTTAGGTGTCAATAAAATTCATGCCGATGTAACCATGGATATGACAACTTACAATTCATCAGTTAAAGATTCTGCTCCAAAGGATGGCGAAGATACAAAATCATATAACGTTTCTCCAAATCCACTTTTATACTCATTCCAAACGATTTCTTTTAACTTAACCTCAAATAGAAAAAAAGTAGATATTTCCTTCACTCCAATGTTAGCTAATTTTAAAGTAGCCAACAATCTCCAAACCTATTCGGGAGAATGTATCGATTGGAAAAAATATATTAACTTAAGTTTTACTCGGCAAGATGACAGTCAATGGATTGCAAATTTTGACGGTAAATTACCTAGCAAATGTAGCAACACCCTATTTAATGTTGTTTCGATTCCGAATGATCAATTTTTCAAAATGGGATTTATCGCTGCTTGGGAATCAGTCGGTGGAAAGTGGCTAAAAAATCCAGAGTTTCAAAGTGGGAAGGTGCCGAATGATACGCCCCTTATCTTAGAATACGCTGGTACCACTTTAGTGGATGCAGTGATAGACACTAATAAATATTCAAATAATGTAATGGCTAGGCAAATATTTTTAACGCCTGCCCTAGAAAAAACAAAGCTTACAGTTTCAACCTCTGATGCGATTGCACAAACTCAAAAATGGCTAGATCAGAATCAACTCAATATGTCAGAACTTGTTCTTGAAAATGGTTCAGGCTTATCTGAAATAGAGAGAATCTCCCCACGACATATGACGGACTTATTAAAATATGCTGCTTCGTCAAAACATAACGATATTTTTGTAGCTTCTTTACCAATTGCTGGTATTGATGGCACGATGCGTCATCGCCTTGTAAATCAATTTAAAAATTTAATTTCACATGCTTGGCATGAAAATAAGTCGCACAGGTCTTTACCCTTGCCGGAAAAACTTTATCAAAGTGGTGCTTATATTAAAACGGGCTCACTACAGCAAGTGCGATCTATAGCTGGTTATGTAGTTAGTAAAACAGGGCAGGTTTATGCCATATCAAGTATGGTTAACCATCCCAAAGCGAGTGACGGTCTTAGTTCTATCAATGATGCTTTGATTATTTGGCTCGCTGAAGATGGTCCACTAAGAATAAATTCGGCGTCTAAGAATTTCCAGAGCCAGTAGCAGCTCGTTGCAGACGATCTCGAATAGCATCCCAAATACTATCTTTTGGTAAAGCTCGAACATAAATCTTATCGTAGTTCATCTGATCAATTTTTCTAAGCAAGCCATAAATTGCTTTCGCTAAATCTCGGGAATTTGATGGTAACTGATGTACTTCAATTACGGCGTCAGTCACCATGTCTTCATCCATCATGCTAAGCCAAATACTCTTTTCATTTGGTGAAAAAAGCATTTGATTTAAGGGAATCTCTTCAATCTCTAATGGGGTCATTGGTGCGTAATGAGCAAGATGACTGCCAGAATGAGCTATCGGGTTGTCTATTGCTTGCCCAATCACTAAGCCAGTTCGATCTTGAATATCTTGAGTCGTGATCATACCTGGGCGAAGTATTCTAATTCCAGATTGTTCAATATTACTAAGATCAATAATAGTTGACTCAATACCAATTTCACAGGAACCAGAATCCACAATCAGGACATCAAAGGCACTTGAAAACAAATGATTTACAGGAGTAAATTCATCCAGTACATGTTGGGCATTCGTTGGGGAAATTTTTCCAAATCGATTTGCCGAAGGTGCGGCGATACCTGTCCCTAACTGCTTGAGTATGTCTATTGCAGTTGGTTGATCAGGGCATCTCAGGCCCACGGTCTGATTACCACCCGTGACCTCATCGATAACGCCTTTGGCTTTATTTAAGATCATTGTTAATGGGCCTGGCCAAAAAGCTAGGGCTAACTGTAACGCTTGAGGTGGTACATCTCTGGCCCACGGTGTCAATTGTGTTAGCCATGAAAGCTCGTCATTGTTTTGAGCCGGTGGGATATGGATGATGAGAGGATGGTTTGATGGTCGGCCCTTTAACTGAAATATTTTTGAAACGGCTTGAGCATGGTCTGCTCGTGCGCCAAGTCCATAAACTGTTTCAGTCGGAAACCCAATTAATCCATCCTGCTTCAGGTGATCTACGCTTCTACGAATATCAGTCGATGAGGTACTGATTATTTCAATTTTCATTCTAATGGAATACCTAAAATTTCCATTGCAGATTTAGCATCTGCCATTGCTGATTGAATATTGTCGGCTAGAAAATTAATATGACCCATTTTTCTACCTAATTTAGGCTCAGTCTTCCCATATAAATGTAATTTTGCACTTGGGATTGCCAAGACTTGATCCCACGGGGGATCTACTAGTTTTTGATCTGCATCAAACCAAATATCACCTAATAAATTCAACATAACTACAGATTGGGTTAAGGTGGTTTGTCCTAATGGCAATCTTGCCAAGGCTCTAACTTGCTGCTCAAATTGGCTTGTGTAACATGAATCTAGGGTATGGTGACCAGAGTTATGTGGTCTAGGAGCAATCTCATTGACGATAATTTGCCCATCACGCAAAACAAAATACTCCACACAAAGGACGCCAACATAATCTAATTCGCAGATAATTTTTTTCGTTGCTTCTAATATTTTAAGTTCTTGAGTTTCGCTTAATAGTGGAGCTGGAACAACGCTCAAATGAAGAATTCCATTTCTATGTTCATTTTGGGCTACTGGGAAAATTGCGACTTGGTTATCTTGAGCTCTAGCGACAATTGCTGAAACTTCAAATGCTAAATCCAGCTTTTTTTCTAAAATGCATTCCACTTGACCTAAATCAATCCAAGCTTTTTCTAAATCGTTTAATTCTTTAATCGACCGTTGACCCTTGCCATCATATCCAAGTCTAGTCGTCTTTAGAATTGCAGGAAACATTATTTCAGGGATGTGTTTACACTCGTCCAAAGATGTAATGATGCAATAGGGAGCTGTCTGAATATCAGTTAATTTTGAACAATTACTTAAAAACTGTTTTTCAGCCGTTCGATTTTGAGCGATCGAAACTGGCTTGCTCATTGGCGCCACATAAACATTTTGTTCTGATAACCAATCTAATACCTTCGCTGGAACATTCTCAAACTCAGTACTGGCTGCAACGCAAATACTTGCGAACTCTTTAAGTGCCGCTTCATCTAAATAATCTGCTTGAATAAATTTCTGAGCCACTTTTCCAGCTGGGCTATCTTCGTCTGGATCCAGAACGCAGACAGAATAGCCTAAATCTTGGGCTGCTTGGGTAAAGTAACGGCCTAATTGGCCACCGCCTAAAATACCAAGCCAATGGGAAGGAAAAATCGGTTTCATTTCGCCACTCAATTCGAACTTAATTGAGTTGCATTGAGCGAGCTTTTTCAGACTGGGTTGCTCTGAAAGCAACGAGTTGATTAGCAAGTTCAGGGTGGTTTACAGCTAACATGGCGACAACATGCAAAGCGGCATTAGCTGCTCCTGCCTCACCAATCGCAAAAGTTGCAACTGGAATACCCTTGGGCATCTGTACGATTGAATGTAAGGAGTCGACACCCCTTAAATATTTGCTTGGTACGGGAACTCCATAAACAGGCACAATGGTTTTCGCTGCTAGCATTCCAGGCAAGTGAGCGGCGCCGCCTGCCCCAGCAATAATGGCAACAAGGCCTCTCGCTCTAGCCTCCTCAGCGTAGGTAAACATTTCGTCTGGCATTCTATGCGCAGACAAAACTTTACACTCATGTCCAATATTAAACTCTTGCAGAATTTTAGAGGCCTCTGACATGACTTCCCAATCGGAATTTGAACCCATGACTACCCC
The DNA here is from genome assembly GCF_900176405.1 of Polynucleobacter kasalickyi. Taxonomy (GTDB): domain Bacteria; phylum Pseudomonadota; class Gammaproteobacteria; order Burkholderiales; family Burkholderiaceae; genus Polynucleobacter; species Polynucleobacter kasalickyi. The sequence continues at coordinate 142,345 of NZ_FWXJ01000003.1, forward strand.
AACAATAATCGGCGTAGTTTCTTTTGTGGTCGTATCTGTCATAGGACTCAATTTCTGTATGCTTTATAAGAAGCGTACCATTTTAACTTAACTCTGTGCTCATGAGCGATTAGTGCGTCAACACATCCAAAGCCTCTTGATATTTTTGAGCTGTTTTATCAATTACTTCTTGTGGCAATTTTGGTGCCGGAGCCTTTTTATCCCAAGGTATACCGTTAATCTGCACCTGTTCAAGCCAATCCCTTACAAACTGTTTGTCGTAAGACGGGGGATTCTCACCCACAACATAAGAACTTGCAGGCCAAAATCTTGAAGAGTCTGCAGTTAGAATCTCATCCATCAAAACTAACTGGCCCGCTTCATCCAAGCCAAATTCAAATTTTGTATCAGCGATGATAATTCCTTTAGTTGCGGCATATTTAGAAGCCTCAACATATAAGCGAATACTCACTTCTTTTATTTTTTCAGCTAATTCAGGGCCGATTTTTTGGACAACTTGATCATATGTAATATTCTCGTCGTGATCTCCCACATCTGCTTTGGCTGCAGGTGTAAAAATTGGCTCTGGTAACTGTTGGGAATTTTGTAGTCCACTCGGTAGGGCAACGCCACATACTGAACCTGTTGCTTGATAATCTTTCCAACCACTACCCGACAGATATCCGCGAACAACTGCTTCGACCATGATTGGCTTCAATCTTTTCGTAACGATAGCTCTTCCAACGACTTGATCAACTTCATTCGGCATCACCACTGACACTGGATCAATGCCCGTTAAATGATTTGGAATAATCCAAGCAAGTTTCTCAAACCAAAAATTTGCCATTTGGTTTAGAACGACACCCTTACTTGGAATTGGATCCTGCATCACCACATCAAAAGCAGATAGTCGATCGGTAGTGACCATCAACAATCGATCTTCACCAATGGCATAAATATCGCGAACTTTGCCTTTGGAAATAAGTGGTAACGATTCAATGGAGGTTTCTAATAGTGCTTTCATCAACGCACAACCTGCTTGAGTTCACCCGAATTGTATCTTTGAACCATTTTATCGAGAGACATTGGTTTAATTTTTGCTGCTTGGCCTTCACACCCAAAGGCGATATACCTAGCAAGGCAAATTTGTTTTGCGGCTTCTCTAGCTGGCTTTAAATAATCTCGTGGATCAAATTTACCTGGATTTTCAAATAAATAACGACGAACAGCCCCAGTCATCGCCAAACGAATATCTGTATCTATATTAACTTTACGAACTCCGTTACGGATACCTTCTTGAATTTCCTCAACCGGCACACCATAAGTCTCTTTCATGTCACCACCAAATTCGCGAATTTCAGCTAATAACTCCTGTGGCACACTTGAAGAGCCGTGCATTACCAAATGGGTATTAGGAATTCTTGCATGTATTTCACGGATACGGGCAATTGCTAACGTGTCTCCTGTCGGCTTTTTACTAAATTTGTAAGCGCCATGGCTTGTACCAATGGCAATTGCTAGTGCATCGCATTGAGTTTGCTGGACGAAATCAGCTGCTTGCTCAACGTCCGTCAACAACTGTTCACGAGTCATCGTACCTTCAGCACCATGACCATCCTCTTTATCACCCATCATCGTCTCTAGGGAACCTAATACACCTAACTCTGCTTCCACCGTAACGCCAATGGAGTGAGAGAATTTCACCACTTCCTTAGAAACTTCCAAGTTATATTCATAAGGAGCAACTGTCTTACCATCAGCCATTAAGGAACCATCCATCATGACACTAGTAAAACCACTTTTAATTGCTGCCATACAAACCGCTGGACTTTGACCATGATCTTGATGCATGACCAACGGTATATGAGGATAAGCTTCGACAGCCGCCTCTATCAAATGACGTAAGAATGATTCTCCGGCATATTTTCTAGCACCTGCTGATGCTTGCATGATTACTGGCGCACCGATTTCATCAGCCGCGGACATAATGGCTTGAACTTGCTCTAAGTTATTAACGTTAAAGGCTGGTAACCCGTAACCAAATTCGGCCGCGTGATCTAAAAGTTGTCTCATTGATACTAAAGGCATACATTCTCCAAATAAATTATTTCACTTTGATAATTTTAAGTGTATTTGTTCCACCAGGTTGTCCCATCGGTTCACCAATAGTTAAGGTAACCATATCCCCAGACTGCACAACACCCTTTGAACATAACAGATGCTCTACTTGATGAAGAGCCACATCACGATTGCTACTAATTTCTAAGCGCAGTGGAATGACATTGCGATACATCGACAGTGCTCTTTGTGTTTTTACCTGTTGAGTCAAGGCAAAAATCGGAATATCAATCTTATGTCTGCTCATCCACAACACAGTTGAACCCGACTCAGTTAATGCGGCAATGGCTTTCACTTTCAAATGAAACGAAGTAAAAAGTGCGCCCAAAGCAATTGATTGATCAATTCTAGTAAAGGTTTGATCTAAAAAGTCTGCATCTAAACTTACTTGTTGTGACTTTTCAGCTTCTAAACAAATAGCGGCCATTTGTTCAACTGTTTTAATAGGATATTGCCCTGCGGCAGTTTCTGCGGACAACATCACTGCATCAGTGCCATCTAAAACAGCGTTTGCCACATCACTTACTTCAGCTCTGGTCGGAATTGGACTATTAATCATCGATTCCATCATTTGCGTAGCAGTAATGACAAATTTATCTTGTTTATTTGCTAATAAAATCATTCTTTTTTGTAACGCAGGTACGGCTGCATTACCAACTTCCACAGCTAAGTCACCACGCGCCACCATAATTCCATCAGAGGCATCAATAATGCCTTCTAAAACACCCGGCATAATTGCCTCGGCTCGTTCTATCTTCGCAATGAGTCGTATTTCTTTATTCAGTGGCTTAGCGGCTTCATTTGCAAGTGACCTTGCGTACTGCATGTCAGCAGCATTTTTAGGGAAACTAATCGCAATGTAGTCTACGTCCATCTCAATGGCCGTCACTAAGTCTTGTTTATCTTTTTCAGTAAGGGCAGGTGCAGTCAAACCACCACCGGCTCGATTAATACCTTTGTTATTAGAAAGTTCGCCACCCATTTCCACTAAAGTATGGATACAAACACCGACCACTTTTTGAACTTTTAAAACAATCAAACCATCATTTAAGAGTAGCAAATCGCCGGGATGCACGTCTTTTGGTAGATCTTTATAATCAAGTCCAACGCGCTGCTCATCACCCATCTTGCAGTCAGCATCTAAGATAAATTCATGACCTTGCTCAAGTTGAATTTTTCCATTTAAAAATTTACCAACCCGAATTTTAGGGCCTTGTAAATCCGCCATAATGGCAATTTCACGATCAATTTCTTTAGAAAGTGAACGAATTAAATTTGCACGTTGGCGATGATCCTCTGCAACACCATGTGAAAAATTTAAACGAACAACATCCACACCAGCCAAAAGCATTTGCTTCAGGACCTCTCTATCGCTTGAGGCGGGCCCTAAGGTAGCGACAATTTTGGTAGCTCGATTTAATCTCAAACGGAAACCCTTTCTTGGAGTATTTTAATAGCTGGCAAGGTCTTACCCTCTAGGAATTCTAGAAAAGCACCTCCACCAGTTGAAATGTAGTCAACTTGTTTCTCAATTCCATATTTGGCAATAGCGGCCAAGGTATCACCCCCACCAGCTATAGAAAAACCCGGACTATGCGCAACTGCTGCAGCCAACATTTTAGTACCACCGCCGAATTGATCTATTTCAAAAACACCTACTGGCCCATTCCAAACAATCGTCCCGGCGTGAGCAATAATTGAAGAAAGCTCTGCAGCAAACTTTGGTCCGATATCTAAAATCATGTCATCACTAGCAACATCCGAAGCAGCGACTATATTTGCACGTGCTAGGGGAGATAATTCGTTTGCGACCACAACGTCTTGCGGAATTGGGACACTGGCTCCTCGCTCTTGCATCATCTGCATGATCGCTTTTGCCTCATCCACTAAATCCGCTTCGGCTAAGGATTTACCAATATTTACCCCAGCTGCTAGCATGAATGTATTTGCAATCCCACCGCCGACGATTAATTGATCAACCTTAGCAGCTAAAGATTTTAAGATAGTTAACTTGGAAGACACTTTTGAGCCCGCAACAATCGCTACTAATGGTCTTTTTGGCTCATTTAGCGCTTTAGCCAAAGCATCTATTTCAGCCTCCATTAAGGGGCCAGCACAACTCAAGGGAGCAAATTTGGCCATCCCATGTGTCGTTGCCTCGGCACGATGGGCGGTCCCAAAAGCATCATTCACATAGACATCACAAAGTAATGCCATTTTTTGAGCCAAAGCTTCATCGTCTTTTTTCTCGCCAATATTGCCACGACAGTTTTCTAACAGAACCACTTCACCAGAATTTACTTCAAAATTACCGTCTACCCAATCAGTGATCAAGGCAACTTTTCTACCCAATAATTCAGCAAGTCGGTCAGCCACAGGTCCTAGGGAGTCTTCAGGCTTTAATGCACCCTCGGTAGGGCGGCCAAGATGGGAAGTAACCATGACGGCAGCGCCCTCATTTAAGCAGGCCTGAATTGCAGGGATGGATGCTTTAATTCGGGTATCCTCAGTAATTCTGCCAGTTAAGTCCTGTGGGACATTTAAATCAGCTCGAATAAACACCCTTTTACCCTTAATTTGATGTTTGGAGACTAAATCGGATAATCGATTGAACTTAAGAAAAGTTGAATTTGGCATAGTTTTTGGTTGGGAATTGTTCGGAATCATATAACTTTAATCTAGTTGTCATCTTACAACTTTTCGATGTAACTCATACCAGATTTATTCTTTACATGAAATTTAGCCATCATTTAAGCACTGTTTTACAATAGTTAAATAAATAACAATTTCAAGGTAAATATTATGTCAATGTCTGATCGTGATGGATTTATTTGGTTTGATGGCAAACTGGTTCCTTGGCGTGAGGCGAATATTCACGTTTTGACGCATAGCCTACATTACGGAATGGCCGTATTTGAAGGTGTCAGATGCTATGAAACCGACTCTGGACCAGCCGTGTTCCGTTTAGACGAGCATACAAAAAGACTATTTAATTCAGCCAAAATTTTCCAAATGCAGTTGCCTTACTCCCAAGAGGAGATTATTGCTGCCCAATTAGAAGTGATTCGGGCAAATCAATTAACTTCTTGCTATTTAAGACCACTTGCTTGGATTGGTTCAGAAAAGCTTGGTATTTCCCCGAAAGGTAACACCATCAACATGTCCATTTCCGCTTGGAAATGGGGTGCTTATTTAGGCGAAGACGGCCTAAATAAAGGTATTCGGGTGAAGACTTCTTCTTTTAGTCGGCACCATGTGAATGTTTCTCTCGTGCGCGCAAAGGCTTCAGGTTACTACATTAATTCCATTTTAGCGAATCAAGAAGTGACTGCTCATGGCTACGATGAAGCTCTGCTACTCGATACTGATGGCTATGTCTCAGAAGGCTCTGGAGAAAACGTATTTATCATTCGGGATGGTATTTTATTCACTCCTGACTTAGCCAGTTGTCTTGCTGGTATCACTCGAGATGCAATTATTCAAATTGCTACCGATCTTGGTATTACAGTGAAAGAAAAACGTATTACTCGTGATGAAATGTACTGTGCAGATGAAGCCTTCTTTACAGGTACGGCAGCTGAAGTGACGCCGATTCGAGAATTAGATGATCGTATTATCGGTAATGGTGGACGAGGTCCAATTACAGAGAAAATTCAATCGATATTTTTTGATATCGTAAAAGGTAAAAATAGCCAATATAGCTCTTGGTTAACAATGGTCTAATTGATCGATATGGCAAAAAACATGAACCCTATTGAAGTTGGTGCATCTGACTTACCGTTGCATTGCCCTACCAACCAAACACCAACTTGGAATTTACATCCCAAAGTGTTCTTGGATATTGCCCATACTGGAGAAGCGAAGTGCCCTTATTGTGGCACTTCTTATCGCTTAAAAGCTGGCGTTAAAGTAGGTCATTAAATTGTCAAAACCACGCGTTTTGATCATCGCACCTAATTGGATTGGCGATGCTGTGATGTCTTTGCCGTTGTTAAAACAAATCAAAACCTCTGATTGTCAAATCGATGTTTTAGCAACGCCCTGGGTAGCGCCCATTTATGAAGCATGTGATGAAGTTCAAAAGGTAATTAGTGCTAACTTTATCCACGGACAACTCCAATTACCACTTCGTTGGCAAGTTAGTCGAGGTCTAAGAAAAACTGGGTATAAGGCTTGTTATATTCTCCCCAATAGTTGGAAGTCCTTAATCATTCCCCTACTGGCAGGCATTCCCCAAAAAATTGCGTACATTGGTGAGTCTCGCAGTTTTTTTCTGACTCACGCACTACCCAACCCCAATAAGTCTGAGCGCCCATCGATGGTGGGACATTACCTCTCTTTAGCTTTTAATAATTCCTTTGAGATATCGCGATTTAATTCTGAAGATTTTTATCCGAGACTGACGATGAAGTCTGAGGTAATTCAAGCATGTTCGAGCGTTTTAAATAATTACCTACCAAATAGTAAAAACTTTTTCATCATCGCTCCCGGTGCTGAGTTTGGTCCAGCCAAACAATGGCCAACAAATCACTTTAGTCATCTGGCGAACTTATTACTCCATCAATATAAAGAGTTTGGCATTCTGATTTTAGGTAGCAAAAAAGATACGAGCGTCGCCGACCAAATCCTATATGGTGTTGAACCTCAATATTTGGCACGCATACAAAATCTTTGCGGAAAAATTCCGCTAATTGAAGCTATGGGCGTATTAAGTATGTCTAAAGGTTTAATCTCTAATGATTCTGGGATGATGCATATTGGTGCAGCCTTAAAAATACCGCAAGTTGCAGTATTTGGTTCTAGCGATCCCTCACACACGCCACCACTTTCAAAAAAAGCTTCTATTATGTATTTAGGGCTTGACTGCAGTCCTTGTCACCAAAGAAAATGTCCTTTAGGCCATTCAAACTGTCTAGTTAATATTTCGCCTGAATCTGTATTTAATGAGTTTAATCTTGCATTAACCACTAAAGGATAAACATGTTTCGCCCAGCTCGTTTGTTTCATGATGTAGATGAAGTCATAGAGAATTGGTATTTGGCGTTACGAAAAGGTGATTTAGAGAGCGCCCTATCGTTGTGGTTTGACGAGGATACCATTACTTGTATTTTGCCCGATGGTGTACGTCTTACGGGTCACAAGGAATTACGCGAGGGTTTTAAGGGATTAATGGGGCGTTCACTCATCTTGGATACGATTACATCTAACAGTCACTCTTACCTAGGTACTACTTTTGTAGATAGTACAGAGGCCGTCAGTTTTAATGATGGGAATGTAGAACCTAAATTTTTTATACACATGACGATCATCCTTGTACAAGGTGCTATAGGTTGGCGTATTGCTCACATGCATACCAGTATGGTCGATCGTCAATTAATCACATCCCCCACCTTGACCGGTGATCACGGCTTTCATTAAGAGTGGATGATTCAACTATTTCCGCTATCGCTAAATGGCCTAATGTGCCATTTTGTTATGGGTGGCTATTCTTAGATCGGCGGGGTGTCTTTCGCATACGCAATGAATACTCCCAACAGAATAATTTACAAGGCGAAGTGATTAAGCACTCTGGCTTATGTGATTCGATCAAGAAACATATTTGTATAGATGATCATCAGCAATATTTTTACCAAAATGGTCCTCAACGCGTATATTTGAATTTGGCTTACTGTCCATACGTTGTAAGAATATTGCCGCATCAAGAGAGTCAATGGATTTTACAAAATCATCTTGATCAGGAAATTACACCAAGCAGATGTTTCTTGGATGAAAAGGGTAATGTATTACTAGAGTGTGTTGTTTCGATAACGCGATGTACCAACTATCCTGAAATGTCTTTTACAGAGGTTCAGCTTCGAACGGTTGCACTTTTGCACGATCATGACTTAGATATTTTTTCAGAGTTAAGCAAAATGGATGTATCTAGCTGTGGGATTAAAGGTGTATTTCAATGGAACCACTTAGAGATCCCCATAGAGCCAATGATGTCTGGAGATGTGATGAATGAATTTCAATTCAAGACAATACCAACTGCATCTTAAGGTCGTCTCTCTAATCGACCATTTTCAATCATTTCCTCGCGGTACAACTGTTCAATCTGCCTTTTTCTAGCTTCAAATTCAGAAGCTTGATAAAAGCTATTACCATTCAATTCGCTGGCAATTTTCAATTGCATAATTGCAGCAGGTAAGGCCCCTTCAGCAACGTATTTTTCAGCCACCGCAGCATGATACAGTGCTGCTTTATTTTCCTGTTCGTACGTTCTTGCTAAATAATTCCACCATAACGAATCTGTTTTATCGACTTTAGTTTTTCCATCCAACCAAGTTAATGCTCCTTTCATATTACCGGAGGCAAGCAGAGACTCAAGGTAAATCACATTGAGCGATTTTGAGTTTGGTCGCAATTTGAGTAATGACAAGGCGTTGTTTGAAACTTGATTGAAATTTCCCATTTGCAGATTAATTTGCAAACCTGTGACATCAAAGAAGTAACTTGATTTTTTCAATTGAGGATTAGTAAGTTCGATTTTATTGGCGACATCTCGACTTTTTTTCAATAGGGTCATTGCTTCTTGATTCTTTTTTTCTGCTAAGGCTAGGATAGTGAGGCCAAAATAGCCTTGCATATTTTTAATGAGTACATTTGAATTTATTTGCTCTTGAAAATACTGTTTTGTTTCGACTAATTCAGATGGTCCACCCTGTTGCTCAATTTTTGCCAAGGTTTGCACCAGATAGAACTCTAAGGAACTGTTTGGTTTTCCAGAGGCCTGATTGCGAATTCGGTTTTGCATATCCGCTGCGCGCTCAAAAGACTGGGGGTGCGTTCTAACATAGGCTGGCACCCCACTATCCGAGATACTATTTGCCTTCTGCATCTTTTGGAAGAATCCTGGCATACCACTAACATCTAATCCACTGGCTTGTAAAATCAGAAAACCGATGCGGTCCGCCTCCCTTTCTGCGTCTCTTGTATAGGCTAATTGATTCTGAATCGCTAAAGCTTGGCCACCAACTGCTAATCCCTGCGCAGCATTAGGGTTGTTTTTTACAGCTAAAGCTGCAAGCAGCATGGCTGCAAGAATTAAAGTGGAACTTTCCTTGCCAAAGCCAACCCCTCTGGCAATATGTTTTTGAGTAACGTGACCGATTTCATGGCCTAAAACGGATGCCAACTCCGACTCATTCTCAGACAAAGTTAACAAACCAGTATGAACACCAATATATCCTCCTGGCAGTGCAAATGCATTAATCGTTTTATCCTTGACGGCAAAAAACTCAAATTCCGGTGCAAAGGGGCCGGAGGCATCTGCTCCAGAGATTTTTTGACTCCTTGCACTTGCCACAAGGTTTTGCCCTAATTGATTTAAGTAATCATAAATTAGCCAGTTATTCGAGTAATCTGGATCCTTTTTAATTGCTCTAATTATTTTTTCACCAATTCGCTTTTCATCTACTTCTGATAAATTTGAGGAAGAATTATCACCCAAATCTGGTAATTGAATTGGCAGAGTTCCTCCTAAAGCTGGTTCAATTATTTTTGAATCTGCAGTATTATTTGGACTTTGAATCGTTACTTGATTTTGGCTATACGCAACTATGGGGTAAAGTAGTTGCATGAATAACAAACTTTTTAATACGAAGTAAATTACACAGTTTTTCATCATCTCAATTTTTAAACAAAGATCCTAATCAATAATGCTTACTCACTTTAACCAAACTGGTGACGCCCACATGGTAGACGTCGGGGCCAAAACATCAACGGCTCGCATCGCAATTGCTACTGGGAAAATCACGATGTTACCAAACACTTTAGACTTGATTATTGCAGGAAATCATAAAAAAGGTGATGTTCTCGGTATCGCTCGAATCGCTGGGATCATGGGAGCTAAACAGACTAGTTCTCTGATACCTTTGTGCCATCCAATCAATTTAACAAATGTTACCGTTGATTTTGAGATTTTACTTGATGAATATTCTGTACGTTGTGTATCAAAAGCCCAAACCATTGGCCCAACAGGCGTAGAAATGGAAGCTCTGACAGCGGTTCAGGTTGCATTGCTAACCATCTATGATATGTGTAAGGCCGTTGACCGAGGCATGATGATGGGAGATATCAAACTACTGGAAAAAAGTGGTGGGAAGTCAGGGGATTGGAAGGCTGTTTAAGTTTGCACAACTATTTTTAGGCAAAGAACATTCATATTTTCTGCGCCTCAAGATCTCTAAATGATTTTTAATGGATTTTTATGCTTGTTGCAATCCTACCTTTTAATCTCGCTATATGCTTATTTTTAATTACTCTATTGGTGAGTACATTACATACTCGCAAAAAAAATATTTATATCAAAGATATTAGCAACTTTCTGCTTCTTTCATTAGTTTTTAACTTTACTTTAATTTTTGTTCGAATTACTTCTTTTATTTTTGATAGCACAGAAAATGTTGATTTACCGTTTTCTAGTAAATTGTTTATTTTTAATGCCATACTTTACTTCGGTTCTAGAGCAAGTCTTGCAATCTTTTTTAAAAATGTTCGTCAAAAATTTACTCAGCTCGAAACTAAAAGATTCATTCTGATCATCATTTGCTTACAGTTTTTTTTCTTCTTTCTTTCGTTTTTAAGTGTTGATATAAATTATATTTTGATCTTAGCAGCATGTTTTCATTTTATTGGTTGCTACTGGGAATTTCATGAGCTATATATATTACAGAAATCCCATAAAAATTCGTTCATTAATTTATCTTGCCTGGTTGTCTTTCTGAAAACGATTACCCTATTCTTCGTGTTGATCTATTTACTAATATCAACCTATAAACATGATTCCATCTTACTCAATCTTTCTCTTGCAACAACTCCGTTCTATATGTTTAAAGGGACATTGATTACATTTGACTTAATTATTTTTGTATTTATTAATGCCTTTTTATTTGAACAAGTGAATGAACTTTCAAGGCGAACCTCAGATGAAAATGCACTGATTAAGAATTTATTAATTCAACAAACCTCGTTAACTGAGGCTGTGCAAAACTCAAATAAATTTATAGTATCTGGTGCCTTATCTGCTTCAATTGCTCATGAATTAAGTCATCCACTTGCTAGTATTCAAGCAAATACCGAAATTTTGAGTATGCAACTTACTTCTAGGCACTTACTGTCGGGAGACGTACAAAATTCAGTCACTTATATTCTGCGTGACACACAAAGGGCTGGACAAACTTTGAAGGCTTTAAAAAGTTTATTTTCTGTTAAAAAAGAACTCTTAGAATTAAATATTAATGATGTAATTCGACTAAGTATCGATCTAGTTAGTTCAACGATTAACAAAAATAATATTAAATTAAGTCTCCAATTAGAGAAGGAAATGCCTTCGATTATGGCAAATCCGCATGAGTTACAGCAAGTTCTACTAAATCTATTGAATAACTCCATGCAAGCGATACAAAAAAATAACCCCAATAATGGCGAGATTACCATCAGTACTCTCATCGAGGACGAATCTATTATTTTATCGATTCTAGATAATGGACACGGATTCTCGATTGATCAAGAAGATAAAATTTTTGAACTACTTCGAACCACCAAAAAAGAGGGCATGGGGTTTGGATTGTGGCTTTCAAAATTTATTTTGGAGAAAAATTTTGGCAATATCGAGTTACTGAACTCTCCAGGAGTTGGTGCAAAGTTAATGATAAAGTTGCCAATTTACACCCCCCCCCAATCAGGGGATAACACAAGCTATTACAAGTTGTCATAATGAAAGCTTATTTAATCATTTTAGTTTTATGAGTTTAGAAAATCAGCCACGATTGCAATTAAGTAATTCTTCTCACGTTGTTTTATTAGAGGATGATGACTTTTTACGGGTTGATTTACATTCTTTACTCACCTTAGGTGGTTATGTTGTCCATGCTTTTAGTAATGCTATTGATTTTTTAAACTCTCCTTTCAATTTTGCGCCCGCTGTTATCGTCTCAGACATGAGAATGCCAGGAATTTCTGGTGTCAACTTACAATCCGCACTTGTAGAAATTGGTAGAATAATTCCATTTATTTTTATCAGTGGAGAAAGTACGGAATATCAAATTATCCAAGGAATGAAACAGGGCGCTATTGATTTTTTAATAAAACCTTTTAATAGCGAAGATTTATTTACTGCGATTGACAAAGGAATTGCAGTTGATAAGGCTTATGTCCGAGAAATTTCATTTCGCAAAAATTTAGATTCCACTCTAAGAAAATTATCTCCTCGTGAATTTCAAGTCTATGAGCTTTTAAAAAAGGGTTATAGCAATGCAGAGCTTTCGCAAACTTTAGGTATTTCGATAGAAACGACCAAACAATATAAACAAGAAGTGATGCGCAAACTTGAATTGAAATCTTTATCTGAATTGATGAAATTTGCTACTTTGTGAATTTATTGATAATCAGTTTTTAACTGAAGGCTCTACTTCAATATATATTTCTACTCTTTTCAAAAAAGCAATGTTCCAGTAGGATTTATACATTGCGATCTTTGGCTTTCCAACAATAAGCAATTTTTCTTTCGCTAACCATGATTTTAATAACAAGATTTTTTGTACTATCTTTTCATTACTCATTAGCCCTATGACTCTAACTGTGCCGTAATGTTTTTCTGGCTGATTACTCATTGTTATTCTTTTCTGAAAAACGCTTAGTGGTAAGTCATTATTTTCTAGAAAGAATATAAATTTCCATTCGTTTCTCTTGGCTAAAGGTTCAATCAATATTTCTGGGATGCTACGATTACTGGCAGACTCATTGATCAATATTTTTTTATTTTGTTCAATTAACGCTAACAGTTTCCTTTTGGCTTTTATAAGTGCGTTTGTTCTGCTCCCTATTGCCACTATTTCTAAAACAGTTGCAGGAGTATATTTTCTTAGTTCAAATTCGTCAAAATTCACCATCAATTTATAACTTGTATCTTTCATAAAATGATGGTGAATTTTATTATTATGATTTTCCATGACTGTATTAAATCAACTATCGCATCATCCAACAATCCCCCATTAAAGGGATTGTGAATTCAATGCCATTTGGTAGCTTAGATAATTGGTTTTTATACCTTGGGTTAAATGCATTGAATTAGAATGAACGAATTTTTTCGTTCATTATTTAATCCAAACTAAATTTACCGACATTCCGCAGGTAACAATTTTTTAGAAATTGTTGCACCATTTCCTTTACATGACCATCCTCCAGCCCAAGCTTCTGCCAGCTTCTTGTTAGCCAAATCAATAGCGCTTGAATCTAGTTTGGGATTATTTGAGGGGTAAAGGATCAATAAGTTGTGTTCGGCGGGAGCAACGGCATCTGAAAACTCGATCAAAATTGCTCCTGTATCCTCGATTGTTATATCGTTAACGCCAGTTGTGGGTTTAAATTTAAAGCTATTTTTTGTTGCCTCGACCATCGAACTAGGACCATTTGCTGCGTATGCCTCGGATACAATCATTTTGGCTGAAGAGGCTAGGCTCAAGCCTTCAGCAACTCTTCCTCTAGCAATGTATTCTTGGTATTGAGGCACTGCAATTGACGCTAATATTGCAATAATTGCTACTACCACCATAAGCTCTATTAATGTAAATCCACTTTCCTGTTTTAAATTCGTAATTACTATTTTCTTCATCATCATTTCTCCTTTAACTAAAGAGAAAAGTTTGCCAAATTATTTTGGTCCTTTAGGGGGTGGTGAATGTCAGATTTGTCTTTTAATGAGTAAGATGAATCTTACAAAGAAAAAAGGGGAAATAAATTTCCCCTTTATTTTATTGCGTTACATATGAACTTTAATCTTTTTGATGCTTCCTCTTTAGCGTATAACCAATCGCTAGAACAGATGCAATACCTAGTATAGGTAATACCCAATGTAACTCGCTTGGCGCAGTCTCAAAGAATTTAACTAATGAAGGATCTGTTAGTACCATCTCGCCTGCTAACAACCCGAGTAAGCCAGCACCTAAAACTACGATAAATGGGAATCTATCCATAATTTTTAAAAGAATTGTGCTGCCAAAAATAATCAATGGAATACTTAAAGCTAGGCCAATTAAGATTAATGGAATACGCGCTTCCTCTGGAGCTTTATTGGCAACTCCAACTACGGCAATCACGTTATCTAAACTCATTACCAAATCAGCAATTAGAATTGTTTTAACGGCTTTTAGGAGGTTAGAAGAACCTTCAATGCCATCATCCTCATCATCGCCTTCAGCTAATAACTGAACGCCAATATATACAAGTAAAACCGCACCAATAATTTTTAAATACGGTAAAGTTAACAATTGCACAGCTGTCAAAGTAAGTATGACCCGCAAAATAATTGCTGCAGCGCTACCCCAAAAAATTGCTCTCTTTTGATGTTCCTTAGGTAAATTTCTTGATGCCATTGCAATTACAACAGCATTATCTCCAGACAAAATAATGTTAGTAAACATAATCATGCCTAGCGCAATCCACGTGCTTTGAGCAGTAAAATCCATCTTCTTTTTCCCCTAGTTATTTGAATATTTTGAACATCATAGCTTAAATTCAACTGATTAGTAAAAATCAGACAACAAAAAAGGGAGTTTCCTCCCATTTTCGCTGATTCAGAAAGTTATTATATTAATGATTTAAGGATACGTGCCATTTCAGAAGGGTTTCTTGTTACTTTAAAGCCACACTCTTCCATTACTGCTAATTTTGCATCAGCTGTATCAGCACCACCAGAAATTAGAGCACCTGCGTGACCCATTCTTTTTCCAGCAGGAGCGGTTACACCGGCAATAAATCCAACGATTGGTTTCTTCATATTTTCTTTACACCAACGCGCTGCATCAGCTTCATCCGGTCCACCAATTTCACCAATCATAATCACAGCATCTGTATCTGGATCATCATTAAAGGCTTTCATTACGTCAATATGCTTCAAACCATTAATTGGATCGCCACCGATACCAACTGCTGATGATTGACCTAAACCAATTTCAGTTAATTGGGCTACTGCTTCATAAGTTAGCGTACCAGAACGGCTTACCACGCCAATACGGCCTTTACGGTGAATATGACCAGGCATAATACCGATTTTGATTTCTTCAGGTGTAATTAGACCTGGGCAGTTTGGTCCAAGTAACAAAGTTTTCTTGCCACCCCTAGCTTCTTTTTCCTTCATACGATTTCTAACTTCTAACATATCACGGACTGGAATACCCTCAGTGATACAAATCGCTAAATCTAGATCAGCTTCAACTGCTTCCCAAATTGCTGCTGCAGCACCTGCTGGCGGTACGTAAATAACTGAAACTGTTGCGCCTGTTTGTTGAGCTGCTTCTTTTACTGTTCCGAAAATAGGAATTTGAAAGATGGATTCGCCTGCTTTTTTAGGATTAACTCCAGCGACAAAACACTCTTTTCCGTTTGCATATTCTTGGCATTTTTCTGTATGAAACTGACCAGTTTTACCAGTGATACCCTGTGTAATTACGCGCGTATTTTTATTTATCAAGATTGACATATGTATTCCTTAGATATTCTTATTTAACAGAAGCAACAACTTTTGTAGCAGCTTCAGCCATTGTGTCTGCACTAATAATTGGCAAACCAGATTCAGCTAACATTTTCTTGCCAATATCTTCATTAGTTCCTTTCATACGAACAACTAAAGGTACTGAGAGGTTCACGGCTTTACAAGCTGTAATAATTCCAGTGGCAATCACGTCGCAACGCATAATGCCACCAAAAATATTCACCAAAATTGCTTTGACTTTTTCATTCTTCAGCATAATCTTGAAAGCTTCAGTCACTTTTTCAGCTGTAGCACCACCACCTACGTCCAAAAAGTTTGCTGGCTCGCCACCAAACAGTTTAATCGTGTCCATTGTGGCCATCGCTAAACCAGCACCATTCACCAAACAGCCAATGTTTCCATCTAATGAAATGTACGCTAAGTCAAATTTCGAAGCTTCAATTTCCGCTGGGTCTTCTTCTGCTTCATCACGATAAGCGACGATTTCTGGATGTCTAAACAATGCATTTGGATCAAAGTTAAACTTTGCATCTAAAGCTTTAATATTCCCATTGCCTTCAAGAATTAAAGGATTGATTTCGACTAATGATGCATCTGTTTGCATGTAAGTTTTAAATAAATTCACTAAAACTTCTTTAGCTTGTGCTTGTGATGCCTCTGGTACGCCAATACCTTTTACGAGGTTACTAGCTTGGGCTTCGGTCATACCTTCTAATGGATTAATAAATTCTTTAATAATTTTTTCAGGTGTATGAGCAGCGACTTCTTCAATATCCATACCGCCTTCACTGGAGGCCATTACAACAACTTTTTGAGTTTCACGATCTGTCAAAATACCTACGTAATACTCTTTTTTAATATCTGCACCATCTTCAATCAGAAGCCTTCTAACCAACTGTCCTTCAGGGCCTGTTTGATGGGTTTTCAACATCATCCCTAAAATATCAGTCGAATATTTTCTAACGTCTTCTAGGCTTTTAGCTACCTTCACGCCACCACCTTTACCTCGACCACCTGCATGAATTTGAGCTTTAACAACCCAAACTGGTCCGCCTAATTTTTCAGCGGCTGCAACCGCTTCGTCAACACTAAATACTGGAATGCCATTTGGCACTGGAACGTTAAATTGGCGAAGGATTTCTTTGCCTTGGTATTCGTGGATTTTCATGAAGTCTTCCTTTTATTGAACAAGTTTAATAATGATAAATGTTTTGAATGAACTAATTACGTCAAATGAGTGTTTTGAGAATTTAAGTCTTAAGCATCTTCCTTAAATCCATACCATGTTGGATGATATTTTTTTACTACTTCACCGTTTACATTCCAGCTGTGGCAACCATTAAACTGGAACGGAAGTTTTTGTTTTGGCACTTTATTTGGGTCATAAGGTACCGTTACAGGAAATACTTCGTTTACGAATGCTTGGTAGACTGCGGTTGGTAATACGTTGCTTAATTCATTAATATGCGTACAACCTTGAATACCGCCCATTCTTTCCTTAACTCCATTTCTAAATCCCTCGGAAAGATTTAATCCCACTAATTTCGAATAATCTGGAACGATTTGTTCGCAATACCCAGGATATGGTTTAGCCAACATTTCGGCCTCTGCAAACAGGACTTCCATCTTCGTATTGATGGTTAAGAGAATTTTCATGAAATGAACCGGCTCACCTTTTTTTAAGTGAACAACTACCAAGTCAAAATCTTTTCCCTTAGTATCAATAAGTTGTGCTTCAACATCCCATAATCCATCATCTCTTTTAAATACTTTTATATCAAATTCACGATGATGAATTAGCTGACGATTAGGGTTTTTCTCTATTTGATTTTCTGACATGCCATTAGTCTAACATTTTCAACGGGCTAGTTCGGATGTTTTCCTCTTACAATCCCCATTATGACCTCTTGAGGAAAGCCTCGACTCGCTAAAAATCTGATTTGTTTTGCTAATTCATTTGGTTCATTTGTCAGCATGCCAAATTTCTTTTCCCATACTTCGTAACAACGCTGAAACTCTGATTCCTTCAATTTTCCTAGTTCGACCTTTAACATTTCGGGCGCTAGTTGGTGCTGTTGTAAAACGTGAGTGAGCTTACGGATGCCAAATTTGGATGATTTACTTGATATAAAACTTTGGGTAAAACGCTCATTAGACAAATACCCTTTATCTAATAGTTTTGCAATTACTGCATCTAACTCCTCTTCCGAACTTGCATAAGGAAGTAGTTTTTTTCTTAATTCAAATTGGCTATATTCCCGATTTGACAAATATTTGATTGCTCGTCCGATAAGACTTATCTTAGGACGAGCATTTTCATCTGATAACACTAGTTAATCTTTAAGCTGTTGGTGGCTCAACTTCATCTTCCTCAACTCCTGCAATGACTGATTTTGATGACTTCGTGCTGAGCTTATCTCTTATTAAACCTTCAATTTCTTTACTTAATGCTGGGTTTGCTTTTAAGAAATCTCGCGCATTATCTTTACCCTGCCCAATTTTCTCACCCTTATAGCTATACCAAGATCCTGATTTGTCCACGATATCAGCTTCAACGCCCATATCAATAATTTCACCTTCTCTAGAAATTCCTGTGCCATACATGATGTCAAATATTGCTTCTCTGAATGGCGGTGATACTTTATTTTTTACAACTTTTACTCTTGTCTCATTACCAATGTTCTCGTCACCCTTTTTAATACTACCAATTCGTCTAATATCTAATCTCATGGAAGCATAAAACTTAAGGGCATTACCGCCCGTTGTCGTTTCGGGCGAGCCGAACATTACGCCAATTTTCATACGAATTTGATTAATAAAAATAATCATCGAATTAGTTCGTTTAATGGTTCCTGTGAGCTTACGAAGTGCTTGAGACATTAATCTAGCTTGCAAGCCAGGTAATGAATCTCCCATTTCCCCCTCGATTTCTGCTTTTGGAACAAGGGCTGCCACAGAGTCGATAACAATCAGATCAATTGAACCCGACCTTACTAATGCATCCGCAATTTCAAGGGCTTGTTCGCCTGTGTCTGGTTGTGATATGAGTAGGTTGTTAACATCGACCCCAAGTTTTGCTGCGTATTGGACATCCAAAGCATGCTCAGCATCAATAAATGCACAGGTACCACCAAGTTTTTGCATTTCGGCCACTGCATGAAGTGTAAGTGTTGTTTTTCCTGAGGACTCTGGACCGTAAATTTCAATTACTCGCCCCCTTGCTAATCCGCCAACTCCTAAAGCTATATCAAGTCCAAGTGAGCCTGTCGAAACAACTTGAATGTCTTGAGCAATTTCGGCATCACCCAGTCTCATGATTGAGCCTTTGCCAAATTGCTTTTCAATCTGCGCTAAGGCTGCACTTAAAGCCTTTTGCTTTTCACCAGAAAGCCCGTTAAATTCTTGGTTTGCTGAAGTAGCGGATGAATTTGTAGTCGCACTGCTTTTTGACTTTTTATCTTCCATTTTTTTTCCAATCATACGATGTTCTTTTCCATTCAGTGTTATTTGCTTATTTTGCTTACTTTCTCATACTGTATATAAAAACAGTTAAAAATTCAAGCATCTTTTTAAATTAAGTTCATTATTTCCTCATTCACATTGAATATACAGCATGGTTGTCTGACTTTTAGCTGATATTTTGTAAGATTTATCCTACCGTCGAATGAATACTCTTTTGGGAACTTTTTCGTTAATCAATTGAATACTCTCATATTTAAAAATTTTTCGAGTCAATGTAAGGAGTTACCCTAGATTGATATCTATTTTATGGTTTAAATCGGCATAATGATCTAGTAGTTCTATTATTTTAATTTAACAGTAGGAGTTAAACATGACAGCATCAACTTCAGTTGGTTCAGGTAAAGCTGCGCCAATGACTGCTGAAGAACGCAAAGTTATTATTGCGTCCTCTTTAGGCACCGTATTTGAATGGTATGACTTTTATTTATATGGATCATTAGCTGCCATTATCGCAAAACAGTTTTTCTCGGGTTTAGATGAAGGTTCTGCTTTCATTTTTGCTCTATTGGCTTTTGCTGCAGGATTTATTGTTCGTCCTTTTGGCGCCTTAGTATTTGGTCGTTTAGGCGATTTGATTGGTCGTAAATACACCTTCCTCGTAACGATTGTGATCATGGGTGCTTCCACATTCTTAGTCGGAATTCTCCCAAATTATGCTTCCATTGGTGTTGCCGCTCCTGTTATTCTAATTATCTTGCGTTTACTACAAGGATTAGCCTTAGGCGGTGAGTACGGTGGTGCTGCAACTTATGTTGCTGAACATGCTCCTGCTAGTAAACGTGGGGCGTATACCTCATGGATTCAAACTACTGCAACTGCCGGTTTATTCCTGTCATTAATTGTGATTTTGATTACACGTGAAGTTACAGGCCCTAACTTCGAAGTTTGGGGATGGAGAGTTCCATTTGTAATTTCAGTATTATTATTGGGTGTTTCACTTTACATTCGTTTACAAATGTCAGAATCTCCGGCATTCCAAAAAATGAAAAACGAAGGCAAACTTTCCAAATCCCCTCTAGGTGAATCTTTTGGACAATGGAAGAACCTTAAAATCGTAATTTTGGCACTTTTTGGTTTGGTGGCTGGTCAGGCTGTGGTTTGGTATACAGGTCAGTTTTATGCCCTCTTCTTCATGACACAAGTTCTTAAAGTAGATGCTTATACGGCGAATATTTTGATTGCTGTAGCATTATTTGTAGGCACACCATTTTTCCTATTATTCGGAACTTTGTCCGATAAGATTGGTCGTAAACTAGTGATCATGTTAGGCCTTTTATTAGCCATCATTACTTACCTACCAAATACACCAGTTTCAATCTTTAATAACTTAACGCACTATGCTAATCCAAAATTAGAAAGCGCTATG
Source organism: Polynucleobacter kasalickyi (assembly GCF_900176405.1). Lineage (GTDB taxonomy): Bacteria > Pseudomonadota > Gammaproteobacteria > Burkholderiales > Burkholderiaceae > Polynucleobacter > Polynucleobacter kasalickyi. The sequence goes on from NZ_FWXJ01000003.1 coordinate 162,864, forward strand.
GCAAATGCTCCAGCTACAATCACTGTAGATCCAGCTGAGTGTACTTTCCAATTTAACCCTACCGGTACAGCTAAGTTTACAAGTTCTTGTGACATTGCCAAGCAAGTTATGGCAAGTAACTCTGCAAGTTACTCCTCTGTAGCTGGTGCGGCTGGAACTGTTGCTAAAGTTAAGATCGGTGAAACTGAAATTGAATCCTACTCATCTAAAGGTTTAAGTAAAGATGAGGCGAAAGCCAAGGACACTGCCTTTAAGAAAGACATCCGTGATGCGTTGAATGCTGCTGGTTACCCTACAAAGGCTGACCCTGCTGAAATCAACAAGCCAATGGTTCTTTTATTGTTAACAATCCTCGTGATCTATGTAACGATGGTTTACGGTCCAATTGCGGCTTATTTAGTCGAAATGTTCCCTACCAGAATTCGTTACACATCAATGTCTCTCCCTTATCACATTGGTAACGGTTGGTTTGGTGGCTTACTACCAACTATTTCTTTTGCTTTAGTCGCACAAAACGGTAATATTTACCATGGTTTATGGTATCCAATCGTTGTAGCAGCTGTAACTCTAGTAATTGGGTCGTTGTTCTTAGGCGAAACAAAAGATGTTGATATCTACGCTAATGACTAAGTAGTAATTTTTTGATCAAACCGACTCTTTTTTGAGTCGGTTTTTTTTTGCCCAACTGTCCAACAATACCACTGATAACAATAATGCATTGGATATTTGGAAGCTCCAATAGCTTAATTAAACTTAAACTTAGCTTCAACCAAGTAATAGTTGCCTAAAGTTCCTTAATTGTTCTAGGCAATAGAGTTAAGTCGACTTTCTGCGCCTTCTTAAAGAACAGCCTTTTGTAGGAGTGGGAGTACATGCTGGGCTATATATTTTATTGACACACGATAGTGACATACAAGATGATGGCATCCCTGTATCCGATAAGAGAGACATAATGGGTGGAATAGCGTTGAACACGACTTTCTTGAGCAGTTACGCTGTTGTCATTGACCTATGACTTCGCTTTTTGCCATAACGATGTAGAAATGCTTCTGCCATAAATTTTGTCCAACACAGAGGAGACAAAATTTGCGGCTAAGTACTGCAAAGAACCTAGTTACCAATCCATAATACAAGAATAGGGCTAGGGAGTTACTTCAATTTGAATTTCATTTCTACGCCAAAATGGTAATGTCCATGGAGGGTTATATCTAGCAAGTCGTGGAAGTCCTATAGCAGTTAAGCGTTCTCTAGCCATCCACGCCTTTAAATAGGTGGTGTTTTCGGCCACTGACTCATCACCGGTAAATCCTGAAAATTTTATAACCGCGTAATATTTTTCTGGCACCACCACAATCTTCACTTCCTCGTTATTCGGCTTTGGTAAAGACTCTAATGTAAATTGGCTAGGCATAACAAATTGCACTTTCCAACTTTTCTCATTGCTCGATGCTTGGATTGTAACTGGAGCTGTCATCTCAATTTTTATTGGCTCAACGACTACAGGGACAGTCATATCTATTTTTGACTGCTTACCTACGCCAGTATTATTTCCAAAAATAAAATCAGCTATTTTCCGAAATCCCGCAGATGATGCTTCGCCTCTGTCACCTGAGACTGTGACTTCAGCAATCAGTAATGGTGGATATTTTCTTAATTCAAAAGCATCAAAATTTCTAACGACTTCAAATTTTGGTTCTTCTATTGCCATGACGTCTCTTATATTATTAATGGTAATAAGGGTTGAAAATACAATGAGGTGAAGAATAATTTTGATTTGCATGTAAATTTTATATTGTGTAATCAATCAGTATGATCTTCAATTGCCTTCGTAGTTTATGATAATTACTTGAATTAGTTCAAATAATTTCTATTTTTATATTATCCCAAGCCCCAAATTAGTGCAAGCCTATAGGTAACAAAAGATGCAAAATAAGCTAATGCAAACAAGTACGACAACATAATGAATGGGACTTTATAGTTTCCTGTCTCCCTTTTTACCGCTGCAATCGTTGAAAGGCATTGTGGAGCAAACACAAACCACGCAAGCAAGGATAAAGCGGTTGCTAAACTCCATTGGTGAGAAATGATTGGCATCAATGCCTCAGAGGCGTTTTCTGGGTTACCCGCAACGGCGTAAACAGTACTCAGAGCACTTACAATCACTTCTCTAGCTGCCATACCTGGTATTAAAGCGATACTGATTTCCCAATTAAAGCCAATGGGTTCAAATACCTTAGCAAGCAACTTACCCAACATTCCAGCAAAGCTGTATTCAATCGATGGTTTTGTAGCTCCCAATGGTGCTGCTGGATAACTAGCTAAAAACCAAAGTCCGATGGTAAGAACCATTAAAGTACCCCCAACTCGGTTTAAAAATATGATGGCTCTTTGCCAAAGGCCAATCAGAATATTTTTTATCCCTGGTAGATGATACTCAGGCAACTCCATTAATAGAGGATGCATTTGTGTTTTGTTGCTGGTGAATCTTTTTAGGATCCATGCAATGATCAAAGCACCTATAATCCCGCTGAGATACAAGATAAACAAAACAAAACCTTGTAAACCAATCCCCATCCATAGGTCTTTATTCGGAATAAAGGCCGCAATTAATAATGAGTAGACCGGTAGTCTTGCAGAACAGGTCATGAGTGGTGCAATTAAAATAGTAACAATTCGATCTCTGGTATTTGAAATTGTCCGAGTTGCCATGATTCCAGGAATTGCGCATGCAAAACTCGATAAAAGAGGAATAAAAGATCTGCCGGATAAACCTACAGAACCCATAAGACGATCTAATAAATATGCTGCCCTGGGTAAATATCCACTCTCCTCCAAAATCAAAATGAAGAAAAATAATATTAAGATTTGCGGTAAAAAAACAATGACGCCGCCGGCACCCGCGATAACCCCATGAACAATTAAACTTCTTACCCAACCATCTGGTAGCAATTCACCTATGGTATTTCCTAGCCATTCCGTTGCTTCTTTAATCAGATCCATGGGTAGACTCGCCCATGTAAAAACCGCCTGAAAAACCAGGAATAAAATTACCATTAGTAGGATAGGTCCTAAGATTGGATGTAGCAAATACCTGTCGAGACGATCGCTCAGAGGATCTAAAATAATTTTATCTAAATCTAAGCGCTTTAATATGCCTTGAACTATTAGATTATCAGCTTCAACCCTGGATAGTTGAGACTCTTCTTCTAGAAGTTGCAAACTTTTTAGGCCTTGTTTACTAAAGTCCATGCTTGAAAACATTTGACGTAAGTTTTCATCACCTTTTGATTTAACCCCAATGGAAGTTACAACTGGCAACTCCAACTCTGCTGATAATCGCGCCACATCGATTTCAATACCTCGCTTCTTGGCTAGATCGATCATGTTTAAAACAACAATACAAGGCAAGCCCATTCTCTTCACGGCCAGAACTAGCCGTAAATTTCTTCTTAAATTTGTGGCGTCCAAAATACATAGGACGAGATCAGGCTTCTTCTCTCCTTCAGCTTTTCCTAGTAACACATTGCAGGTAATCCGCTCATCTAAAGAACGCGGATAAAGACTGTAAACGCCTGGTAAATCGAGAATACGGATAAACTTTTGCGAATCAAGGAAAAACTTTCCCTCCTTTCTCTCAACTGTGACGCCTGCATAATTTGCTACTTTTTGCTTGCCACCAGTTAAAAGATTAAATAAGGATGTTTTACCGCTATTGGGATTACCCACCAAAGCAATAAGTGGCTCTTTAGGATAAAAGTTGATTTTAACTTCAGACATAGATTTAAAGTGGTTCGACCTCTACAAAGGCTGCTTCGTTTTTTCTGAGTGCAAATGTTGAAGTTCCAACTCGAATCATCATCGGGTCTCCACCAAGAATATTTCGTCTTAAGACACTCACCTGTTCTCCAGGAATAAACCCAATGTCTTCTAATTGTTGGATCAAATCAATCGATTGCGGCAAGGAATGAATTCGCATCACTCGTAAGATCTGTCCGTTTGTCGCTTGATCTAAAGTCATAATAAAATTTTTTTTAAGATTGAACTTTATTATATTACAAACGAGAATCGTTATCATTTACTGCTTTACAATAGAACGAATCGGTTAAAACTCACTGACAACCCTTATCAACAAGGCATAATAGCGACTACTAATAAATGTCTCTAAATACCCTCCAAATATGATTCAATTGAAAAATGTCGTCCTCAGGCGTGGTGTGAAGGTTATTCTTGACCAAGCAAACCTCACCATCAATCCAGCGGAAAAAGTAGGACTTGTGGGACGAAATGGGGCTGGTAAATCCTCTTTATTTGCACTTTTGAATACCTCACTACATGAGGATGGTGGCGAATTTAGCATCCCAACGCAATGGAGAATGGCGCAGGTAGCTCAAAATATGCCAGAAACGGATCAGAGCGCCACAGATTTCGTGATTGAAGGCGATACGGATTTAGTCGCTGCACAAATAGAAGTAGACGCAGCGGAGGCAAGTGGCGATGGCGACAGAATGGCCAATGCCTATATGCACTATTACGACTGCGGAGCGCATGATGCCCCTGCAAGAGCACAATCGTTGATCTTGGGTTTAGGTTTTAAATTAAGCGAACTACAAAATCCAGTAAATAGTTTTTCAGGAGGGTGGCGGATGCGCCTCCAATTAGCCAGAGCGTTAATGTGCCCCTCAGAACTCCTACTGCTAGACGAACCAACCAACCACTTAGATTTAGATGCCTTAGTATGGCTTGAAGCTTGGTTAAAAAAATACACTGGCACAATGATTGTAATTAGTCATGATCGTGAATTTTTAGACTCGATAACAAATGTTACCGTTCATATCGAACACGCAAAATTAAATCGATATGGTGGCAACTATAGTTCATTTGAAGAACAACGTTCTGAGCAAATGGCTCTTCAACAAAGCGCCTTCGCTAAGCAACAAGAAAAAATTGCCCATTTACAAAAATTTATTGCCCGATTTAAAGCTAAAGCTAGTAAAGCCAAACAAGCTCAAAGTAGAGTGAAGGCCTTAGATCGCATGGAGAAAATTGCGCCGCTTTTAGCAGAAGCTGATTTTACTTTTGAATTTAAAGAACCTGCCAATTTACCAAACCCGATGTTATCCATTCAGGAAGCATCCTTTGGTTATCCTGCGTTACCAGATGATCCGAGCTCAAAACCAACCACTATCATTAAAAATGTAAGTAAGTCTGTACTTGCAGGTCAACGTATTGGTGTATTAGGTGCTAATGGTCAAGGTAAGTCGACCGTCGTCAAGACTATAGCCAGAACACTTAAGCCCATCGCTGGAGAAATTATCGAAGGTAAAGGCTTAAACATTGGTTACTTTGCTCAACAAGAGCTCGATGTATTGAATCCCAATGACAACCCTTTAGAGCATATGATTGCGCTCGTAAAGAAAACAACTGCTGAAGGCAACTTAAGTGGACAACCAACTAGGGAACAAGATTTACGCGCCTATTTAGGGATGTTTAACTTCAGCGGGGATATGATCTTCCAAACTGTAGGTACGATGAGTGGGGGCGAGAAGGCGCGCTTAGTGCTTTGTATGATTGTGTGGCAACGTCCTAACTTACTACTCCTGGATGAACCGACGAATCACCTTGACCTAGCCACACGAGAGGCGCTCTCGATGGCTCTCAACGAATTTGAAGGGTCTGTGATGTTAGTCAGTCATGACCGTGCCTTATTGCGAGCAGTATGCGATGAGTTTTGGATGGTTTCAAAAGGAGGTATCGCACCGTTTGATGGCGACTTGGAAGATTATCAACGCTATCTTCTTGACGAGGCAAAACGTCAAAGAGAACTAGCTAAAAAAGATACTCAAGCTCCAGCTCCCAAAGTAGTCGAACCAGCACCTGTGGTGAAGAAAGCTTTTATCACTCCCGAACAGAAAAAACTGCAAAAGGAATTAGAAAAAACCAATCAACAGATTGAAAAATCTACCCTAGAGCGTGATCGTCTCGTCCAAGAGCTTGAAAAGTTAACGAATCTTGATGAGATTACCCAAACCAGTCAAAAAATTGGTGTTTTAGAAGAAGATTTAGCCAGATTAGAAGAAAACTGGCTATCCCTCAGCGAATTATTGGAGGTTTAGATCCCTAACATCATATATTTAGTATGATATGGCCGATTTTCTGGCCACCTTCAATCGCTAAATGTGACTGAACCACTTCTTCTAATGGATACTCATGAGCAATTGCGAATATGGGTTTTTTAGCGGCAATCCAAACCTTGATATCTGAAAGAATCTGCCGTCTTTGTTCAGGTGTGATTGTATAAATCAGAGTAAATTTGAGCGTAATATTTTTGGACATCAACGCTGGTATTGGTAGAGGCATGTTTGGGGCCGCCACATAGGCGTACATGACACTAACACCACCAGGTTTTAAAATTTGTGCATTCAAGTGCAAATTAGCCCCAAAGTCTACTTCCACAATGCGATCAACCCCTTGGTGGCCGGTTATTTCATCAACCCTGTATGCAACATTTTCTTTTTTATAGTTAATCACATAGTCCGCCCCAGCTAGAGTCGCATGGTGGGCTTTTTCATCTGAGCTCACCGTGGTGATGACAGTCGCTCCGCCCCATTTAGCGAGTTGAATCGCATAATGAGCTACGACACCAGCACCACCTGCCACCAAAACCGTCTTACCCTGTAACTCTCCATCCGAAAACAAACAACGATGAGCCGTCATCACAGGAATTCCAAGACAAGCACCTTCCTGAAAACTCAAAGTGTCTGGCAGGGGTACCACCATCCAATCTTCTACTAGGCAGTACTCAGCAGCAGTACCATTCGGCCTCAAAAACGCTGCATTGAATACCCATACTCTCTGCCCAACATGAAAACTCGGCACACCCGAACCAAGTTCATGCACTATTCCGGCACCATCGCTACTAGGTATTTGCCAACTATCCGTTAATTGGCGAGAGGTTCCTGATCGAAGTTTTGTGTCCGAGGGGTTCATCCCACAAGCAAACATCTTAACGACTACTTGATTGGGCCCAGCTTTAGGTATCGCTAAATGCTCAATTCTTAAAACATCTTCAGCTTTACCAAACTGGTGGTACGTGGCGGCTCTCATCATCATCAATTCAATTGCTTCATGTAAAATTTTCTAAACTTAATAATGCCACTGCCATACTGCAAGGCAATAAATCCATCTTTTAATTTATCATTCTGGGTATTCACTGTTTCAACCCCATTGAATTTCACAATTAAGTTGCTACCATTCGCAGTAATTTCCATGGTATTCCACTGTCCACCCGCTTTAGGATATGGCTGAGTTACTTTGGCAACATCCACAATGGCCGCAGTACCGTAAGATGGATCAGGTCTTGCATCCCAAATATTTACTTCATAGCAACTCACAGCATCAATTTTCTCTGGATTTTGGCAGCGAATAAACACCCCGCTATTCGTTTGACTATCAGCCCAGAACTCCGTATAAATATGGAAGTCTTTAGATTTAGTTTTTGTCACTAAGTAGCTGGGTAACTTACTAGATAAAAAGTCTGCCTGAATAGAACCTTTTTGTAGTCGCCAATTTGCATTTCCGACTAAATTCCAGTCATTTAAATTTTTTCCATCTTCATAAATCTTCTGAACATTTACATCATTTGCGTTGAAATGCGTACATGAGATGAGAAATAAGCTGGTTGCGAGAAGTGCAACTACTCTGCTGAATATTCGATACATGAAAGTCTCCTTGTTGGGTTGAATCTTTTTTTATATATTACCTAATTTTAAGCACTTGCCTTATTTAAATTTACATAACCATAAGACATGTTCGTTCTATTTGGCCCATCTTTTTCATAAATGTTTTTTGCTAGTAGTATCTTGTCTCCTGCTAACTCGGCTCGTTGCACAGTTGAATAGTTGTAAATTCTCGCATTATTCTCACCAAAAATTGCATTTTTTACAGGGCCATTCGCTTCACCGAGTGGTTTATAACCATATCTTTTCCGAATCTCTTCAGGAATTTCTAAACGACGGAAGGCTTCAATTTGCCATTGCGGTGAACCTGTCCAAATCGCATCTGTCCCCCAGACGACATTGGTTTGCCCAAGCCCCCTAATTAATTGCCCCATCATGACAGCAGATAATCGTGGATCAACAATCGTTGTTTGAGCAAATAACTGACCCACATCTGCAAAGACATTTTTTACGCCATATTTTGCAGGGACCTCTGCTAAATCTGTAATCCAGTCAATCCTACCCGTTTTTTCAAATTGTTCCCATGCATCCTCGGCTTTTCCGCCACCGGCATAACGATAACCGCCATGATAAATAATGAAATTCAGTTGAGGCCAATCTTTGGCGGCCTTCCCAACATCACTAACATTCACGTGATTCAATAGGTGGGGGAATCTCTTCTCTACTGATGGTGGAAACAAGCCCTTATGAATACAAACATTTTTTAAACCTGCTTTGACAAATTTTTCATATGCTGGATACACAAGTTTTTCATCATCCAGCCGCCAAGGATGTTTTGATAAGTCTTTATGCGTGTTATCACCAATCGTATAGCCTTTAAAAGAGTCAGGCTTTAGAACCTCAATTGCGCGATCTATTTCATCCAACCAACCATCGTAGCCTGGTGTGAAAATTGCATGAGCAAATGCTCTTTTAGAGCCAGCAATCGAATTAATCGTTGCTCTGGCATTTACTTTCATGTCATTCGTCAAAAACCAATCACCCACAATCTCTGAGGGTGCACCACTGATACAGCAAACTTTAGTATCGCTATCTAAATACATTTCCTTCAGATAATTTGCAAACTTTAAGTCTTCAATGGTTTGGGGTTTATCAACTAAGGCCGGATTCCAACCTGCTTTACCAACAGCCATTCTTTGTTGCAGAAAGGATTGAATTTTTGTGTCGTCCCGTAAGAAATGCGTATGCATATCCATAATGAATTGGCCCTTAAGACTACTCGCCCTCTCATTTGCCATTTCGGGGGTGGCAGCCTCTGCTTCAGACACAGAGAAAATAGGTCCATAAGTATCATTCATGGCTAAAAAAGCTGTCGCCATCCCAGATGCCGATTTAAAAAAGGCTCTGCGTGCCATGCCATGTTTTTCAGCAAGATTTTTGCCATACGCCTTCACACGATTCTCATATTCTTTTTGTTTCGGTGTTTGCGCTTGTGGCATAAACTCATCACTCGAAACACATTGCACTGGAATAGGTGCAGGAAAAATAGAAGATTCAGCAGGCGCTAGGGAAGCTATCTCTTCAGGACTCATTAAACTCATCGCGTATCTCCATTATTAATTTATTAAGGCTTAAACACTACTCAAACCTAATCGAATGCCATCATTTCTGCAGTCATCAGGCGGTTATCTAATTGCTGAATTCCAGGTATCCAACGTATTGCACTAAATGCACGTTTCAAAATTTCACTATCTCCTACAACGCCATGAATGGTAACGTTACCACTTTGTACTGCCACTCGAATACCTGCCGGAGGCATTCCTTTTACTTGAGATAAACGATTCAAAATATTATTCTGTAGTTCATCATCAGCGGACTTCGTAGCTCTTTGGAATCTTTGTAAATCAGTCCTCATTTTCAGAAATTCTGTTTCACTCATTCGTCCGTTCTGCGAGATATTGAATTGATCAAACTGGACAAAATAAGGTTCAACTTTTGCCACATGTTTTTTTTGTAAATAACCTAATCTTGCCTGATCAAGTGAAATAAATTCTACGTCTTTAATTTTTAGCTCATCATACCTGAGAGCTGCTTGAATGACTTTCGAATCAATCTTTGCCATTAAGAGCAAATAGTGCACTAAATTTTTTATTTCTTCATTGGATAGTTCAGCATGTCCACCCTTGGCAAGCATCGCAGTATTTGGAATGCCATTGATCGCCGAGTCATAAAGATGATTGAATCCAGCACTAAGTCTTTTAGCCCAATCTTTAGAATCTTTGATTTGAGGTGCACTAGGGGCGTTACCAGAATGGCAATGACTACAATTCGATTGGTAAGATGTGGCTAATTTTTCTATCACAAGAGCATCTTTTAACTCAGAATTTGCCAATGGATTGGCTTGAACTAGTGTACTTACACATAATCCAATGAACCCCAAAATATTTGTAATTCTCATAGCTAGAGTCGACAATCGTTCATCCTCAAATCGCTTTCAAACAATCTTGTTTGAATCCTATCCACTATAAAACTTTTTAGCTAAATAGTTATTAGGACAATCACTTAGTCTGAGTCGGTGAGTTTTTGGTTTTGGCTACTCATGAGTAACCACATAGCGATAACGACTAAAAATAAGCCGCAGATTTGAAAAAAGGTAATCTCTTCGCCTAGAAAATACCACCCCATGAAAATGGTCGATAAAGGTCCTAAAATGCCAGCTTGTGATGTGAGAGCGGAACCAATTCTTCGCACTGAAAGCATGATGAACATCATTGGTATTACGGTACAGACTGCCGCATTAATCAGACTTAACCAGTAAACGTTTGGCACTTGTTCAAGCATGGTCTGCGGTTGATGAAAGATCATTTGTATCACACTAAAGAGTGCTGAAAAGCTACTCGCAAAGGTAACTAAACGGATACTACCAACTTTTTTAACAATTTCACCAGCAAAGATTAAATATCCCGAGTACAGACAAGCGCTTAAAAATACTAAACCCATGCCAATCCATGCAGCTTGGCCATTCGTCATTGCATCATGAAAAAATGCCATCGTGACGCCTAAATAACCAACTATCATCGATATCCATTGAAACTTTGTAATCTTCTTTTTTAAGATGAAGTAGGAGAATATAACGACGATTGCGGGAGTTAGATACAAAATAATTCTCTCTAAACCTACCGAGATATAGTGCAACCCCAAGAAATCAACGTAACTTGAAAAGAAATATCCGCAAAAGCCTAAGCCCGCCACTTGAAATATTTCTTTGATTGATAATTTAGATTGACCTATTCTCTCTTTCGAAAAAAAATAAACGAGCCAAAATATCGGAAAGGCCATGGCCATGCGCAAGGCCAAAAAAACCTCTGATGTGGTGCCGTAACGATAGGCTAATTTAATTAAAATCGCTTTGCCCGAAAATAAAACAGCTCCCAAACTAGCCATCGCAATAGAAATGTAATATTGTTTTTTACTTAATTGCACAAAGTTCACTTTCAAAGGAATTTTATAAATTCTGCTTAATCATACGCTAACGCTCTATATGAGGGCATCTTCGGTCCTTTTTTGACCATCCAGTAAAGCTATAATAAGCACTATCAAGTAAACCTTTGCCCCCTGAGAGCCTATGTCCATTATTTCTACCGTTTCTAAATTTGTAAAAAAAGAGTGGTTCCTGAGTTGTATGTTTTTAGCCATTGGACTCGCAACACTATTCCCCTTAGTAGGCAAGTCTGGCGGCAGCTTACATATTGATCAAGTTGCTGGAATCGGTATTGGTCTTGTGTTCTTCTTGCACGGTATGGGACTTTCTTTAGACAATCTTAAAAGTGGCATGCTCAATTGGCGGATTCATTTAGTGGTTCAATCTTTTACCTTTTTAGTATTCCCCATCATTTACTTTATTGCTAATTTCTTTGTCAAAGGCTGGCTACCTAATGATCTCTTGTTAGGTTTTGTTTATTTATGCGCCCTACCTTCTACCGTTTCCTCTTCAGTGGCTCTCACCGGAATTGCAAAGGGTAATATTTCAGCCGCTATTTTTAATGCAACCTTGTCTGGTCTAATTGGTATCGTTTTAACCCCAATTATTGTTCATCTCTTATCAGGCGAAGACAGTGGCAGCTTATCTCTACCAGATGCTATTTTAGGAATTGCAAAGTTACTTTTATTACCCCTCGTCTTAGGGCAATTATTAAGACCACTTTTAATTAAGCAATACACTAAATATAAGGCTTACACTTCAAATTTAGATCGCTTCGTCATCTTAATGCTGATTTTTAATGCCTTCAGTGATTCAGTAGAGTCTGGGCTCTGGAGAAATAACAGTGTGTATGTTTTAGTGGAAGCCTTTGTAGGGGCACTGATTTTATTAATCATCGTTTTGTACTTATCTAAATATGCAGCTAAAGCGATGGCTTTTAATACTGAGGATGAAATCGCAGCCGTATTTTGTGGTTCGAAAAAAACCTTAGCCTCAGGTATCCCGATGGCTAAATTAATTTTTGGTGCCCACCCAGGCCTTGGATTGATTATGTTGCCCATTATTTTCTACCATCAGGTACAGTTAATTGTCTGTTCCTACTTGGCAAATAAATATCGGGCAAGGTAATTTAGAACGCGGCTACAACACCATCTGCACGCGGATCAGTAGCTCCTAACAAAACGCCACTAGGCAGTCGTACAATGGCACCAGCATGGCCTAACGCAGAGTCAAATACGCCCATTTTCTCTACATCATGTCCACGTGCTTTCAATGCTTCGAAGACAGTATCTGGAAAACGACTTTCCAGTTTTAAGGTATCTGAACTCTGCCCCCAGGTTCTGCCTAACAACCATCTAGGTGCTGTCACCGCTGTCTGAAGTGATTGGTTAAAAACGGCATATCGAGTAAATACAGCGGCCTGACTTTGCGGTTGACCATCACCGCCCATATTGCCGTAAACCATGACTCGACCATCTTTCAATCTTGCGCCCGCAGGATTTAAGGTGTGAAAGGGTTTCTTATTCGGTAAAAGTGCATTGATATGATTTTTATCCAAACTAAAGGAAGCGCCACGATTTTGCCAGTTGATCCCAGTAGACTCAAGGACAATCCCACTGCCATATTCGTGATAAATACTTTGAATAAACGAAACAGCTAAACCGTCTTTATCCGTAGTTCCCATCCAAATCGTATCGCCAGGTCCTTTACCTTCCCCCCAAGCCATCGCTTTTTCAATTTGGATGGATTGCGCTAACTCATCCAAACAGTCTTTCCCTAACCACTCTTGAGCATTTTGACTCATGTATTGCGGATCTGTAATGGCTGAATCTCTTATTTTAAAAGCCAACTTTGTGGCTTCAACAACGAGGTGAACATGGTCCGCTGAATCAACTTGCACATTTTTTAAATTCGTTCGATCTAATAATCCTAGAATAATTAATGAGACTAATCCTTGACTAGGGGGTGGTACGTTATATAAATCACCCAGGCTATGTTGCAAATGCAATGGTTGGTTGATTTTGGCAAAGTGATTATTCAGATCTTCTAAGCTTACCGGTGAGCCGACTTTTGACAAGTCCTTTGCAATCTCTTGTGCTAATTCGCCTCGATAAAAACTATCGAGTCCCTGACTAGCAAGTTTTTTTAAAGTCTGTCCCAAGCGGCGATTTGTCATCATACTAGTTGGTTTCGGTGGTTCACCTCCAACTAGAAATGTTTCGGCAAAGCCAGGAATATCTTTTAACTCAGATAGTTTATTTTTGGTAAGGTCACTTTGACCCTCAGTCACAGGGAAACCATCCTGGGCATAATTGATCGCATCCTGCAACAGTTGATCAAGACGCTTACTACCACCCATCGAGGTTGATACTTCCAAAGCCTTGTGCCAACCTGAAATCGTACCAGCAACTGTATTTGCTGCAATGGCTCCACGGAATGGTATTTTTGTCAGTCCGCGATTCAGATAAGACTCAATATTCGCTCCTCCTGCAGCAGCTCCAGAAGCATCGATGGCAATTTGTTCGCCATTTGGTTTTAGGATTAACCAAAACCCATCTCCACCAATACTATTCATGTGCGGATAAACAACTGCAATAGTTGCAGCAGCAGCAACCATCGCTTCAATTGCATTCCCTCCATCACGTAAGACTTTCAGAGCAGACTGGCTTGCTAAATGATGAGGCGCAGTGGCCATGCCATTATTGGCGCATAAGGTATTAATCAAAACAACTCCAATTATTTAATTTTCACTGAATTTAATAGGATATTACAATCCGCTACCAGCTTTCATTTCTCGCTGGAATATTTCAAGAGCTTGCGATTTCATAGCAATAAACTTTGGATCACTGATCGCTTCTGCTAATCTTGGCTTTTCCAAGTCAAAGTCGAGTAATGCAGCTATTCTCGTGGGACGCCTAGTTAGTAACAAAATTTGATCTGCTAAAAACACCGCATCTTCCAAGTCATGAGAAACAATCATCATCGTGATACCTGAGGCTAAATTCACCTCTTGTAATTTTTCGCGGATGAACAAGGTCATTTCAAAATCTAGTGCAGAAAATGGCTCATCCAAAAACAATACCTCTGGCTCAGGGGCTAAAGCACGCATGATAGAAACAGTTTGTTGCTGTCCGCCAGAAAGTTCGTAGGGGTACAGTTTGAGATTAAACCGAATATCAAAGAGTTCGAATAATTCGCCAACTCGCTTCTTGACTTTATCTTCTGATAAATTTGCCCTTCGTAAAGGATAAGCAATGTTGTCCCAAGAAGTCATCCAGGGAAATAATGCATCTCGATAGTTTTGAAAGACATAACCAATGGTAGTTTGTTTTAAGGTCTTCCCATCAAATAAAATTTCACCGGAATCAATTTCAGTAATCCCAGAAATCATATTAATGAGGGTGGATTTACCACAACCATTCGGACCAAAGATGGATACGATCTTGCCTCGAAGAATATTTAAATTGAAATCTTCATACAAAGGCGCTTTAGCAAAGCTTTTATATAGCCCCTTGATAGAGACATGATTTCTCGGAGCTTGTTGCGTCATCATGATTTACCACTCCAATGAATGAGTTTCTTTTCGATCAACATAAAAATAATATTTAAAGAGTATCCCAAAGCGCCTGTGACTAAGATGGAACTGTACATTTCCTTAATATTAAAAACTTGTTGGGCATCAATGATACGATGACCCAAACCATTCTCAGAACCTATAAACATCTCAGCGACAATTACAATAACGAGGGCAATAGAGATTCCTGTTCTCAGGCCGACAAAGGTTTGTGGAAGACTTTCCATAATTAAAATGTCTTTAAAAATATAAAATTTTCTGATGCCCATCGTCTTAGCCGCCATTAATCTAGTCTTCTTCGCATTCATCACTCCATATGCGCAATTAAATAGAATGACAAGGAAGGCAGCAAAAGCAGCAATTGCTATCTTGTTAATATCTGAGATGCCAAAAATTAACATGAATAACGGAATTAATGCTGAGGAGGGAGTTGACCTAAAAAAATCAATCAAAAACTCAACACTTCGATAGGTTTGCACAGAACTACCCAGCAGAACACCCAAGGGAACCCCGATACCCGCTGCGATTAGAAAGGCATACACAGTTCGTAATATGGTCGTCCATAAATCTTGAAAAATTACCCCTGTTGCAAACGACTTCATCATGTAGGCAAGAGTTACATCAGGAGGGGGTAACAAATTGGGCTGTATCCACTTCGCAGTTAAAGCCAAGTTCCACAAAAGATAGAGTAGAACGGGACCGATGAACGGCAAAAATTTATTTTTAAATCGAAATGGCATTGTCTTAGAGATTCTTAAGTTGGTTTATAGAGAAGGTTCAATGCAGAAATGGGTTTTTCAAAAACCTTTCTATCTGCGAAGACATCAAATAATCGTTGCAGAGCTTTCACATCATTGGCTCTGACCTCGTCATAAGTCACGTATCCACTGATTGGTACTTCTTTCGCCAAATCACCATCAATCGCTGTATAACCTTTTAAATATTGATTCGCCTCTAAACCATTTTTACGCACATATTCAACACCACTGGCATATCCCTTTAAAAATTTAGGCACCATGTCTGCCTTCTCTTTGAAGGTTTTGGATAGAAGCGCCGCTGCACCACCAAACCAAGGCAAGTTATCCCCGAGAACATATTTAGACACCACGCCTGCGCCAATTGATTTTGATATTTTTTGCTGCTTACCAATCACTGCTGATGGCTCTAACACATAGGCGGCATCGATTTGACCACTAGCTAATGCAGGGAGAATTTGAGTAATCGGTAATTCAATAACCTGTGCGTTAGTAATCCCATTTCCTTGTAAGATGGCCTTCGTTAAAGTAACGTTATTGATGCCAGGTCCACAAGCCACTTTTTTGCCACCTAACTCATTAATTAGAGTAACTGGAGAATTAATCGGGACAATAAATTGGTCCAAGATATATTTTTCATTAGCAAAATTCATGCACGTATACTTAATCGAACCAGGCATCTGAGCATCTGCAAGTGCTAATGCAGTAATAGCAACACCGTTTGCACAACCATCAATCCTACCGGCAACCATGGCATCTACGACTTGATTAGGACTGGCAAATTTCACAGCCTCTACGTTCAGCCCAGCTTGTTTAAAGAAACCTTTCTCCATGGCAACGAAAAATGGTAGTCCTGCGGCAATTGGCCAATATCCAATCGTTAACTTTTTCTCTTGAGATAATACCTGCGGTGCAATTCCTGCTATTGCTGTAACAAGACTAGACTTACCGATAAGGGATAATGTTTTTCGTTTTAACGTTGAATTGATTTCCATATAAATCCTCGAAGAGATAGGTTAAATTTGATTTACCAATTTTAGGTATCTAAGTTTTAGTAATTTTTTAGTTGCACCAGCGTGACTCATTTTGGTGCACCAAGTTGAAAGGTGTGATATTTTTTAGTGCAAGAAGGCTTTCTCTCATCAACCTAATTCATAGAATCACATCATGTGGAAAAATCTTACAAAATCGCAATTAGACGCTGCTTACAATAATTCAAAGGCTGTCCCTAACAGCGCTGAAATCATTCAAGCTTGGCAACTATCAAGTAATGATGTAAAAAATACGCTTGCATATAAAGCTGACATCCCATATGCAGGGGATGATTTTCCTGCCTTTGATTTTTATCTAGCCAATAAGAATGCCCCAACCGTTGCTTTTATTCATGGTGGCTTTTGGCAAATGCGATCAAAAGATGACTTTGCTTTTATTGTCCCCGCGTTGTTAGAGAAAAAGATTAATGTGGCGATGCTTGGCTATCGGCTTGCACCCTCAGTGACGATGGATCAAATTGTGAAGGATATTCAAGACGGAATCCGTTCAACGATTAACTTGCTTAAAAACGATGGTTTTATTCAACCAAAGGTTTGGTTAATCGGTTGGTCTGCTGGTGCCCACCTTGCAAGTATGCAGATGAATGATGAAAATATTTTGGGTGTTACCGCGATTAGTGGGATTTATGACCTCGATCCAATGAGATTTTGCTACGTCAATGATCAACTAAAATTAGATGAGGAGGCATCTCGCAGAAATTCTCCAATGTTACTTCCTCAACACCCAGAAAAAATTTTAGATGTCTATGTTGGTAGTGATGAATTACCAGAAATGCAAGGCCAATCTCAGAACTACTTTGATTATAGAAAAACGTTAAATGCCCCAGGTATATTTACTAATATACCCTTTAAGAATCACTATACGATTCTTGATGAGCTTACTCAACCCAATGGCGCTATCCTTGAACAACTCATCGAAAGAATCAACAGTATTTCTAGTGCTTAGTATCCGTTAAAAATTGAGGTTTTTTTGGATAAATTCTAACATCTGTAAATCAGCATGCTGAGGTCCAATCAGAGACATACCAAAGCCACATTCATTGACATTGAACGCTGGAATATTCACTTGTGGCAACCCACCAAGACCTGCAATAGAAACTAATTGAAAGGTATCTTTGCGGAATTGTTCCAGTTCTTCTTGTGAACTATTTAGTAACGGAGCGAGATTACTGGCGGTCGGAACCAAGAACATCGTGTTAGGAGTTAAAATTTGATTTAATTTGTTTTGAATAGATTGACGCTCAATTCTTGCGCTACTAGCAGCTTCTTCTGAAATCTCTTTAGCAATCAAAAATCGTTGTTTGATGCCTGGTCCAAAATTTTCCAAATGTTGGCTAGCCCACTCGCCGTACTCAAGCCAAATTTCTCTCGCTTGAATGATGCGGAATGTTTCAGCAAAATGGCGTAATTGCATCCATTCCAAATCCACTTCTTCTAAGTCAAAGTCTTTGAAAATTGCTGTAGTCTTCGCCACGAATAGCTCTCGGAGTTCATCTGACAAAACTGCTAAAGCTTGTTTTGGCACTAGGATTTTTGGATTTGTTGTGGGGGCCGCTTCACCTTGCAGTAAGACTTTGCCGACGTCTAAAAGAGTTTGGGTATCTCGGGCAAACCAACCTAATGTGTCAAAGCTTTTTGCAAGGGGTCTTGCATGGGCTAAGGAAATTTTTCCGTGTGTTGGTCTGATACCATAAATTCCACAAAAACTGGCTGGGATTCGTACCGAACCACCAGTATCCGTTCCAATCGCAAAATCGACTAACTTTCCTGCAACTGCAACAGAAGAACCGCTGGATGATCCGCCTGGAACTCGATTTGGACTCAGTGGATTTACTGGAGTACCAAAATGGGCATTCATGCCCAAAATACTGTAGGTCAACTCATCTGTATGGGTTTTGCCAACTAGGTTTGCACCCTCATTCAATAATTGCGTAACGATAGGAGCAGTTTCACTCGCAATTGGATGGGTACTCGTCCAATCAGGACTCCCAAAAGTCGTTGGGAATCCTGCCACATCCAACACATCTTTAAGGCCAAAGCTTAAGTCATGAAGCTTCCCAGAAGTATTACCAGCAAGGAGAGGCTCGCCCTGCAAAATAAATGCTGAATAAATGTCCTTAGGAATTGCTTTCATGGGTAACCTTTTTTCTAAAAATTAACGATTTCAATTACTCTGTTGCCAAAAACGGATAGTCTGTATAGCCTACTTCAGCACCACCGTAGAATGTTCCACGATTATATTTATTTAGAGGCGCATTCAACTCAAATCTTTTCACCAAATCGGGGTTTGAAATATAAATCCTACCAAATGCCACCGCATCAGCACTTCCTGTCATCACCGCTTCTTCAGCTGATTCACGATTATAGCCACCAGCCATCATCACTTTTCCTTTAAACAATTTTTTGAACAAAGTGGATGTACTTGGTGCATCTTCTAGAACATCATCGTTACCACCAGCTGAACTTGAACGGGGTTCAATGAGATGCAGGTAGGCTAAGTTTAAAGCATTCAATTGACCAATTAGATAAGTGAACAACGCGACTGGGTCACTATCACTCATATCATTAAATGTGCCATAAGGAGAAATTCTGACGCCAACAAGCTCTGAGTCCCATACTTGCGTAACCGCATTTAAGACTTCCATGAGCAATCTACAGCGATTTTCAATACTGCCACCATATTCATCTGTACGTTGATTAGAACCATCTTGTAAAAATTGGTCTAACAAATAGCCATTCGCTGCATGGACCTCAACACCATCAAAGCCCGCCTCTTTTGCCAAGGTTGCAGCGTGTTTAAATGACTCGATTAACGCGCTGATTTCAGATGTTTCGATCGCACGTGGTGTTTCATAGTCTTCTAATTGCCACTGTGCCGTATACACTTGACCACTCGGGCGAATGGCTGAGGGAGCAACCGGCAACCCATCTTCTGGATGGTGCGATGTATGTGAAATACGTCCAACATGCCAAAGTTGTAAAACAATTTTACCTTTATGCTCATGAACTGCTTCTGTTACCTTTTTCCAAGCTGTAACTTGTTCTGCTGAATGAATACCAGGAGTTCCAGGATAGCCTTTTCCAATCGGTGCAATTTGAGTCGCCTCAGTGATGATTAAACCGGCACTTGCTCTTTGTTGATAGTATTCGGTTGCTAAGGGGCTTAAAACGCCATTTTCATCTGATCTCATTCTCGTGAGCGGTGCCATCACTACGCGATTACTGATTTGAATTTTTCCTAGTGTTTCAGAAGTTAATAATTTCATTGAAAACCTTTTAAAAGTGATTGTTATAAATGTGTGTGAATGTGAACTATTGATCCTGCTTCGTAATCGAACAGTTCATTAAGAAATAAACAAGATTATTTGTTTTTATATTGCGTAGGACAATATGCGCGCGTTATAGATGGATCTCTAAGAGCTGAGTGTTTAGTTCCTCGGCCAGTTACTCTTTTACGCCACATCTTGAAAGATGTCTTCTTCATTTCTTTGCGCATAAGGTCAATTACATCGGATTCTGATAACCCAAAACTCATCTGAATAGCATCAAAAGGAGTTCGATCTTCCCATGCCATCTCGATAACCCTTGATAACTCAGACTCAGTTAAGGTAATTTGTTCTCTCATATCCCTATTTTATTCGAAAATTGATAGGAGGGTGAATTGCTAAGGTAGGTAAGCTTATCTTAGTTGTTTCTCGCTAATAGTAGTTGTAAATAGACTTTTACCGGATTGATCTTTAATCTGAATGAACATTTGACGCTCACCGCGTTTTCCTGAAAACTCCAAATCACAAAAGTTGTTTGCCGTTACAAGACTATCTTTAACCACAGATGGATTATTTTGAGTTTCTTGGCTAGCTGATAAATAAGGGCCGGCAGTACTCGGTGAGCAGGTTAGCTCGTAAAGTGGATAAGTATTTGTACGTTCTTTTTTAAGAAGTACCGAAAAGTGACGATCACCAGACAATAACATTACCCCAGGAATCTGTTGACTTTCTAACCACTGCATAAATTCATTACTTTCCTTTTGAAAGTGATGCCAACCCTCGTATTTATTATTCAAATTTAGTACTTGACTGCCCGTGATGATTAATTTCCATGTTGCAGTTGAGGACAATAAAGCATTTTTTAACCATCGGAGCTGCTCAGGTCCAAGCATCTGTTTTGAGTTATCTTGGAGTTTTTCATTATCTCGATACCAACGATCATCCAACATAAAAAACTCAACGTCACTACTTTTATATTGAGTAAATACGCCAGGGAGTTCAGGTAAACCAAAGCTTGGGTTAGGCCAATATCTTTTAAATAAATCTAATGAAACTTGCTTAAAAGGATTCGAAGAATTACTATCATTTTGTCCATAATCATGGTCATCCCAGGTTGCTAAATGACTTCCTGATTGCATTAAGGATTGAAGATCAGGTATTGATCGCCACTTGTCATAGCGACTAGCCATCGCTTTTGGATTATCAAAATCTGTCTCTCTTAAATAAATATTGTCGCCCAACCAAAGGGTTACATCTGGCTTTAGATTCGCCATTGAACTAAAGATGGTGTTACCTTGTCCATAGGGTTTACCGGGACGATCCTCAGGACTATCATTGGTATAAGCGCAAGAGCTAGCTAATACTTTAATATTAGGAGGATCTTTTCTCCACTGCCAAAGTGTCTCAGTTTGAAATGTATATGCTTTTGAACGAAATACTTGTGAACCTTTTTTAGCCACAACCCGATATTGATATTTGGTCTGTGGTTCTAAGTCTGTCAGTTCCCAAATAAAATGATTTTTATCCGCGTCTAAGATTACTCTTTTTGTATTTTTTAATTGATTTGTAAACTTGCCAGTATTGTTTGTTGATTCATATTCTAAAAAAGTTTGGAACTCATCTCTTGAACGAATGACCGGAATTTGTAGCCAAATTTTGGCTGATTTCAGCGTAACACTTCCAACAAGGGGGCCATTAATTTCTAAAGGTACATCCTTCTTAACGACTTGTGCTGTTACATTGATGGAAACAAGGTAAACCAATCCGAAGAATATCTGTTGAAAAAGAAAGCGTCTACTAATTAGATTTTTCATTTGCTGATCTTCAATTAGAGATTGAGTGTGCTTTAAAAAAATTGACTACTAGAAGTATTGCACTCCTAGTAGTCAAAACGTATTCATTACTTAAGCACGCAGAATAAACATTTTTAAGTTTTCAATGATACGTTCATTACGATCGTTTAAAAAATTAAAAATTAACAAGCAAAGTAAGGCAATAGAAATTCCTAAAGCTGTTGCATATAATGCCGTACCGATACCTGAGCTGACTGAGGATGGGTCTGACATACCAGATTTTGAGAGAGCCAAAAAAGTATCAACAATTCCAAAAATGGTGCCAAGAAGCCCCATTAATGGTGCTGCCGTAACTACTGTATCTAAAATCCAAAGACGACTACACAATACGTCTTTGGCTTCTAAATATGCAGCCTCAATTCGGTCTTGATAAACATTCGGGTTAAGGTTTTGCGCTTTAATCTTGATTATTTCAGCAACCATATGGGAGACAGCATCATTTTTTAAATGGTCTTCAATCTGATGTGACTCCCCCGAATTTACTGAAACCAAGACTTGTTTTGAACGCACTAAATTTACCGAAGAAAAAATAACACGTTCAATACTAACTACCAAAGCGATAATTCCAGCCAAAATCATCATGCCAAAAGAGATCTGATGCAGTAATTCCATGTTTAAAACTCTGTACTAAATGAAACGCTGACAAAACTTGGGGCCCCAACATAATATGATGGAACACCATACCCTTTGTAACTAGAATACGCAGAGTTGGATGTTGCAGAGATGCTAGATCCACTTCCAGAGTTAGCTAATAAGTAACCAGTATTTAGGATATTTGACCAGTTCAAACGTACAGTTGGATTCTTCAAGAATGCTGTGTTTTCAAAACGATATCCTGCATTTAGATCTAATGTGAAATAAGCGTCTAATGACTCATCATTCATTAACGTTGTATAACGCATTCCAGTATATTTACCAATCAACTGGGCCATTACAGGTCCTTTTGAATACTGGCCAGACAATGCAAACATGTATTGCGGTGTATCAGGGAACTGCATACCATTTGTAGGTAGAGTAGTTTGAGTAGAACCGTTTAATGTATTGAAGTCGGATTTAAGAACGCTGTTCGTGAATGTGGCTGATGAAAATAAACTGAAGCCATTGATTGGTTTTGTACCTGCTTGTAACTCAAGACCAGTAACCGTTGAATTACCAACGTTGTAATCTGCATATGTATTGGTATCTGGATTGTAAGACTGTGCAATACGATCTTTGAAATCAACGTAGAAAGCTGCCACAGAAACATTCACATCCCTACCGAAATGACGATACCCAGCTTCATAGTTCGTAGAAGTTTCTTCTTTTACAGTTACTGGATTTAAAGCTAATGCGCTGGTTGCTACGCCATTTGTGTATGTCACTGTGCCCGCTACTAAACCTGACAAAACAAAGTTCGACGGTGCACGCATATTTTGTGTGATGTTACCGTACAACTGATTGGAATCATCCAATTTGTAGCGTGCGCCAATGCTTGGCAACAACTTTTCATATTTTGCATTAATACTGTAATCCATACCGCCACCAGTCTGGCTAGAAGCGTAGTTTGTGAAATCACGATTAATCGTAGCGTAACGAACACCAGCAAACACATCAAGTTCTTTATTTACTTTAAATGTATCTTGCAAGAAATAAGACGTTCCTGTTGAAATAGTTACATAGTTTCTCGCTTCATACGTAGCACCATTTTGATAATTCACCAAACCATTCATTAACCATAAATCAGAAATGTTGCCATTGTTATCAACAGTTGTTGCTGGGCCAGTTTGACGGTGATTAGCTTTTTCATACCAAATACCAGCTAACACTTTGTGATTCTCAAGATCCCAGTCAGCTTTTAATGTAATTCCAGGACGCTGAGTTTTTGTTACAGAACCAGAGTAAATACCAACTGTTTGCGTACCACCACCGTATGGGTTAACAATACCGCCCCCGATACTAGAGCCTGTGAATGATCCAACAGTAGATAATGTTTTTTGTTCTACGCCTCCAGTGCCATAGCCAAACCAGTAATATGGTTCAGCACTCAACGTTAATTTATCATCCACTCTTGTTGAAAGCTTTGATGTAACCAAAGTGTTTCTGAATGGGTTTAATGAATAACCATAGTAAGTGTTAAAGTTACTTGTACCAACCGCAGAAGTCCCAAAGTTTGTAGATTCACTTACTCCACCGCTTAAATGTTGTGGAACATTTGTGCTGTTATCCATATTTGGATTTGCTGCATATTGTGTTTTTGTCAAAGTAGCAATATTGTTATTAACAGCATAGTTATAAAGTACGTTTGCTGATAACTTTGTATCTCTAGTTAAATTCCAATCTAAACCTGCATCAACGTGATCACGGTATGCACTGCCTGGTCCTTTGAATTTATCAGCTTGTGAATGAGAAGCTGAGATGAAGAATTTTAATGGACTGTCAACACCTAACTTACCAGAATCTAGGCGAACGAATGTTTTAGTAAAGCCTAATTGACCAATAGATTGTGTAAATTTACCACCCAAGACATCCTTTGGTCCGCATGAATTCATCCCAATGTTACCGCCTGAAGCACCAACGTGAGGTGCGTCATTATCAACAGAACCTTGAGTAATAAATACTTCACATAGATTTTCAGAGTCAGTGTACTCCTGTGGGTATACAGCAAAGTTTCCTGAATCATTTACAGGTGCGCCGTTAATAGTAAAACCCATTTGATCTGAGTTAAATCCTCTAACACGAAGATTGCCACCAAACAAACCAGTTGCATCTTGTGAATAAGTATTTACGCTGGGGAGAATGCTAAGCACTTGATATGGATTAGTGGTAGATCTTACTGTATCAATCGCTTCTTTTGTTACAGTACTACGATTTTTAAAACCGTCGTCTTGAATCATGTAACCACCACCAATTTCGCCTTGTCCAGCAATATTGATAGTACCGACATCACTAGTATTTTGAGCAAAAGCATTTTGATTCATTACTGCCATTAACAAGATTGCGGACGATATCGCGGAAAGTTTAAATACTGCACTTTGTGGCTTTTTCATGGTTGATCCTTAAAAGATTAAAAGTAAAATGAGTTAATGAGAATTGGCTTAGTTAGACGAAATGGTGTAATTTAAATTTGCGATGAATTTATGAGTTGCCTCACCTAAAAATGCTCCTTCAGGAAAAGCAGGAAACGTCCCACTTTTTATCGTCTTTATCGTTTCGCTATCGAGTAAATTAAAACCAGAAGATTCTAAAATTCCGACGGCTATGAGTTCACCAGTTCTTGAAAGTTCTAGCCAAACTCTAACCACCCCCTCAGGCCTAGCTAGTCTAGCCTCACGTGAGGATGGGTAGCGTTTAATTTTTTCTAAATATGCTCTTAAAATTGATTCGTATCTAGCTGCAATACTGATAGCTTGTTGCATAACACTGTTTGCGGGTGTTGGAGGTGTACTCGCTAACTGATTTTCGCTTTTAGATTGTTTAGCTGGAGACGGAGATGCCTTTTCAGCAAGTAAATCATTTACTACTGGGGCATCAGTAACCTTTTCGAGTAAATTCGTTTGTATTTTTTCAACTTTATTTTCTATTTTTTTATCTTGAATTTTTTTCTCAACTGACTTTTCAATTTGTGGAACTGGCATATTTTCTAAGATAGCCATCATTTCAGTTGCAGCTATCACTGGCTCCGTGTAGGATTTTGGCATCAACCACAAAACAGCCATAGCTAAAAAAATAGCTAGTGCAGCTGAAAATGAGATAGGTTCTCTTTTTTCATAAAACCATAAAGAGGTAAACAACTGGGCTGAAAATATTTGATTCATATTCATGCTTTTCTTTTTGCAGAGATGGTCATTGATTCAACGTTGTTTTTCTTCAGAACATCCATCACATCAATCAGGCTTTGCATCGACGCGGCCTCATCCCCTTGAATGACAACGGTGTAATTATTCGAGTACTCTTGTTTTTTTAAATTAATCAATTTTGTTAGCTCCTCTAAGTTACCCAATAACTGCCCATCAGCTTGAATAGTTCCATCACGCAGTAAAGTGACGATGATTCTTTTCGGAGGATTCTCTTGAGTAGCAGAACTAGAGGTTGGAAGTTTTGTCTTAAGACCTAAAGCCGGAATGACATTTAGACTTATTAATACAAAAAAAACTAATAGAAACATCATCACATCAATCATAGGGATGATTTCAATTCGGGATTTTCTTTTGGTCGTTTCGGCAAATCTTTTCATATCAGTAATTTAATTGCCAAATATTACTGGGTAGTTTCAGAAATATTTCTGAAAGATTGCACTTATATGAAACTTTTTATTTTCACAAATACTTCATTTTTTTTATATACGAATGAAATTTAAAATGCATATTATCGCGAGAAATTCTTAATTGTTTTTAATAGGCTTTATGTTTAAATTAATTTAAAAATTAAATAAACTAAAATTGAACCTTAACTAACAAAAAGAAATCATTTTTAAATGACACTTAAATTTTATAAAGCATTACATCAATTCAAAAGTAGTGTTCTGACTTTATCTACGATGTTGTTTATCGCTTGCCCTTGTTTGGCGATAGCCCAGACCTGGCCAAATCAAACGATTAAGATCATCGTGCCGTTTCCAGCTGGTGGAGGGACAGATGCATTAGCCCGAACCATTAGTATTGAATTAGGAAAATTATTAAATCAAACTGTCTATGTTGAAAATAAGCCTGGTGCGAACGGTATTATTGGTGCTCAGTTTGTTGCCTTAGCTCCACCGGATGGCAATACAGTGCTGTTAACTATTGCATCGTTTGCTATATCACCAGCTTTCAGTAAAAAATTGCCTTTTGATGTGGACAAAGATTTTGCTCCAGTGAGTCTGGTTGCCAAATATCCATACCTTCTCACTACTGGATCTCAATCCGAACTAAAAACTTTTAAACAGTTTTATGAGTTTGCTAAATTGCACCCCGGCAAATTAAGTTATGCTTCATCGGGTAATGGTAGTGGCCCTCATTTGGGAATGGAGCTCATTAATGATCGTTTAGGTTTAAATACTATCCACGTCCCTTACAAGGGAGCAGCTCCGGCAAATAATGATTTATTAGGTGGTAATGTAGACATCATGTTAAATAATTTACTTGCTAGCTCAAGCTTAATTAAGAGTAAAAAATTAAACGTTTTAGCAGTAACAACTGCACAAAGATCTACCGCTCTCCCAGAGGTACCAACTTTAATTGAGTTAGGTTATCCAAACATGGAGGTAGTTGGATGGTATGGTGTTTTTTTACCCGAGAAAACTCCGAAAGTTATTGTGAATAAACTTTCTGAATCAATCAAAAAGGTCATACAAAATCCAGATATCTTGGCGCGTTTAAACCAAGACGGTGCTATTCCTATTGCTAGTACTCCCAGCGAATTTAAAGAATTTTTTAACGCTGATAAGGCGCGTTGGATGCAACTTTCCAAAAAAATTAAACTCGAGTTAGATTAATTCATGCCCTTACTATCTGTTGCTCCCAGTATTCAAATTCATTATCAAATTGATGACTTCACAAATCCTTGGGATGATCGTCCCACTCTTTTTTTACAACATGGCAATGGTCGAAGTGGCGCATTTTGGTATAAATGGGTTCCGTTATTAGCGAGAGACTATCGAATTGTTCGAGTTGATATGAGGGGCCTTGGAAAATCAAGTCCCATCGAAAATCCTAGTGCAGATATTCACATCAAAGATTGCATCAGCGATTTAGTGAAGGTGATTGAAGAAATAAAATGTGGTCCTATTTATTTCTGTGGTGAATCGATGGGTGGAATTTTAGGTATTATTTTAGCTGCCAGTCATCCTGACTTGATTAAAGGTCTTGCTTTAGTTGCTACTCCCGTGTTTATTAACCAATCGATGAAAAGCAAATACTCACTAGGGTTTAGCTCGAGGTTAGAAGCCATGCACAAGATGGGAATTGAAGAGTGGGTCTATCAAACTAGCGTAATCGCTAGATTCCCTCCAGAGACTAATCCCCAACTTCTTAAATGGTACGTAAAAGAGTTTTCTAAGAGTGCGCCAGAGGTACTTATCCATTATTCTGATCTAGTAAATTCTGCCAATGCCACAGAGTTCTTGAAGGATATTCATTGTCCAACGATTGCGATTATGCCCAGTAATGGTCCAATTACCGACCCTGCACAGATACAACTTTTAGAAGAAAAAATTCCTCAACTCAAAGTTGCGACGATTGATTCAGACTTTCATATGATTCATTTAACGCATGTTGAACCATGCGTTGAGATAGTGCGAGAGTTTCTTGCCAATTTGAATTAATATCACCGTCTTAAAAATATCTTAGGATTTTTTAGGATTACTGTAATACCTTTCAGCTTGTTGTTTGATTGTTAGTTTTCGAACCCCTGGTATAACAGTAATTTGATTTCCGGCAGCAATCAACCCTGGCTTTAGTACTCTTAAATACCATCCTGAACGCCCGCTAGTAATCATCGCTTTTGCAGCACCAGACCAGCCCATATTGATATTAAATTTAAAGCATGGCTCTCTAAATTCTGCAACTTCCAGTAAAACTTCACCAACACTCCACTGATCGCCAACAAAAACATCTTCCTCACTAAATCCAAAGGTGGTTAGATTTTCTCCCATAGCACCAAAAGTGAGAGAAGGCAAACTAGTAGAGATTTGCTTACGTTGCACGCTCCAAAATTCATAATTTTCTTGAGGATATGCGTAGATTGCTTTATCTTCTCCGCCATGTACTCTTAAATCAGCTTGCTCATCCGATTCAATTCCTAAATACCGTACTCTTACTGGAGAAGGTGATTCAAACGTGCTGATTGGAGACTTACCTATTGCAGATAGAATCACTTTATCTGATTCGCCTTCTCCTGAAAGCAGATTCTTAATTTTTCCAGCAGATATGGCAATAAGTTGCATCTTTTTTAACCTTTAATATATTAATATTCCAAGTAATAAGGTTACTCGATTTGCAGAGGAATAAGAAATACTTGGCGGAACTAGTTCGATTGAATTATATAAGTGGCTTAAAAGTCTTTCCGAAAAGTTTTACCAACAAATCTGAGGAAGAACTAGATTTTTAGGGTAATTTAGTTGTATAATATGAAGTTCGGCGAATTAGCTCAGTTGGTTAGAGCGACGGAATCATAATCCGCAGGTCCGGGGTTCGAGTCCCTGATTCGCCACCAAACATAAAAGGTTAGCAAAATTTTGCTAACCTTTTTTCTTTTTCTGTAGATTTCAGTCTTGAATATAAAAGATTTTTTAATTCAAAGATGAAATTTTAGTTAAGAACTCATTGGCAGCACTTGCACAAATATCCGGATAAGCTGCAGCCGCGTGCCAAGCATCGCCCTCAACTACGAGCAAGCTTGAATGGCGCATCTTTGTTTGCCACTCTTCAACACTTTGAACTGTTCTCAACCCACTACCTGAGGTTGTCATAATAAAGGTTGGACACAATACTTTTAAAACTTCTTCTCGTAAATCTAACTTTGGCACCCAATTTAAATACCCTAACAAGGTTGACTCTGGCGTAAGTCCTTGAACATGATTTACCCACCAATCAATCTCTTGGGTGCTCGCATTAGTACCAAGTCGTCCCGGCATGGTTGATCTTGCCCAAGGCTTAACCCC
This sequence comes from Polynucleobacter kasalickyi, assembly GCF_900176405.1. Lineage (GTDB taxonomy): Bacteria > Pseudomonadota > Gammaproteobacteria > Burkholderiales > Burkholderiaceae > Polynucleobacter > Polynucleobacter kasalickyi. Next base: position 192,139 of record NZ_FWXJ01000003.1, read on the forward strand.
TTCTGCTTTTATTTGGGCAAGCCAATCTGGGACAGCCTTTGCGCCTACAACGGGAGGGGTAACCGAAACCACCGAAATTACTTTTTCTGGATTCTTGGCTGCATATTGCAATACTAAGGATCCACCACTTTTTGCCCCAATCAGGTGAAACTGATCTAAAGAATAACTTTGAGCCACAGCAGATATATCATCCAACAAACAGTCCATCGTCCAAGAGAAGTCACTTGGCATCGGAGTAGATTTGCCATACCCTCTCATATCGAATAAAACCACACGATACTTCCTCGCCAAATAAGGGATCCAGGCATACCAAGAGGCTGAACTTTCAGCAAAGCCATGTACCATGATGATGGTCTGACTTTGTTTCCAAGGATCTGTGAAATCTTGAACCTGGCAGAATAAATTGACGCCTGCGCTTACCTCTAAAAATTTACTGTCCATGCTTATTGTCCTTTAATATCTGCGCGCTTAATGACTTCTGACCATTTCATCATGTCACTATGGATACGTTCCGAAAATTCTTTTGGGGAACCCACTTTAACCTCGGCACCATCTGCCCTAATTTGTGCGACGACTTCTTTCTCTCGCAAAATTTGTGAAATCTGCACATTCAATTGCTTGACGAGATCAGGGGACATGCCCGCCGGGCCTAATAATCCATACCAACCAGTAAATTGCAAGCTCTTAAAGCCCAACTCCTTAAAAGTAGGAACCGCTGGTAAGGCGGATATACGTTCGGAAGATGTGCTTGCAAGTGCTTTTAATCTCCCATCTTTAATATAAGGCAATGCTGATTGCATGTTATTGATCATAAAAGATACATGTCCCGCCAACAAATCTACCGAGGCAGGTGAAGCCCCTTTGTATGGAATATGATTTGTATCTATGCCAGCTTCTAATTTAAACAACTCCCCCGCCAAATGCGGTAACCCACCGACGCCTGCGGAAGCATAATTCAGTGGGCTAGATTGATTTTTTGCCAACCCAATTAAATCAGCTAGCGTATTCACTTTTAAATCTTTCGGCACTACTAATACAAATGCATTCTCAGCAACGAATCCAATTGCAGTAAAGTCTTTTGACGTATCAAAAGCAATATTTTTATAAAGGCTAGGATTGATTGCATGAGTAGATGCGACCATTAATAAGGTATGGCCATCTGGTTCGGAATTGGCAACAAATTGTGCAGCAATCATACTGCTTGCACCGGGCTTATTATCTACCACAAATGGTTGCCCCAATTTCTCACTTAACCGCTTGGAAATAATCCTAGAAATATTGTCAACTGGCCCACCAGCGGAAAAGCCAACCACAATCCGCACCGGTTTTTGTGGGTATTTTTCCGTTGCTAGAAGCCCTGATGAAAAGCTAACTACAGCAACTGCACTTCCTACAACACCGAGTGTATTTAAAAATTTATATATTTTATTGATTGAAATCATTAAGCTCTCTTTATACGACTGGTTCTACTATTCATTTGACTACCTAGCTAAATTGATCAACGACCTATTTAGAAACACGTAAAGTCTCATCTTTGATGCTTCACCGAAGTGGATTCTCGGTATTTTTTTCTACCTATCTTCTCAAAGAATCAATTTTCCAGTTAGAGCATCATTCACTAAATACGCATTCCCATTAATTGAAGAACCCATTTTGGATTCAAAATCAGGAATACTATCCATCTAACCATTGGCCTCACTATTCACAACTACAGTATTCCGACCTTTATTTTTTGCTAGGTAGAGTGCTCGGTCAGCTTCTTTTAAGGATTTTTCAATGGAAGTTGAGATGCCTGGAATGAAAATACTAACACCTAAACTCATTGTGACTGTAATCGTTTTCATATTCAGCGTATTATTTAAGGAAGCAATAAATCGTCGAATGCTTTCGGCTTTTTCTTGTGCTAATGCTAACGGCGTATTCGGTAAGAGTAGTAAAAACTCCTCGCCACCCCATCGGCCAAAAATATCTGCGGATGACAGTCTTTCACGAATACTTGAAGCTACATTTTTAAGTATTAAATCGCCAGCATGATGGCCATAAAGATCATTAACCTCTTTAAAGTGATCAATATCCATCAGGATCAGGGAGCATACTTGTCCAGTTCGGATCGATTGATTTTGTTCAACATCAAGACAATGGTCCAAATCAAGTCGATTTCTTACTTGCGTTAAATAATCTGTACGTGACAGTTTATTTAAATCTTTATTTAATAGTTGGAGTTGCATACTTAAAGATTCAAGCTCTTTAGTTCTCTCAAAGATCTTCTTTTCTAAGTTAGAAGTATGCTCCCTAAGAGATAGTGTCATTTTTTTAAAGGCAAAAGCAACTTGACCTATTTCATCTTTACTAGCAACCGGAATATTATCTGCAACTGAAAAGTCTCCCCTCTCAACTTTCAAGGCCGATTGATGAAGTACTTCGATAGGTTTAAGAATAATACGATTAAGAAATAACCAGAGTGAGATGAGTGTAAGAAAAAATATCACCGTGATGAGGATAGGAACCATTAGGAACTGATCGGCAATTAGTATCCCCTTCGACTCCATTAGGGTGAGATCAAACCAGCCAATTTCTGGCAAATATTCGATGCCTAGTATGTGTGGTTTGCCTTCATAATTTACTGAAATAGTTTCAATCTTCTTTGGCGTTTTTGCTAAGCGTAACATTACCTTTTGGAGCGCAGCTAGGTCTTTTGGATCTTTTAGAATTGCATCAACACGACGACGCTCATTCTTCTCTTTGGTGATACCTGCATAGTCAATTAAATCTGGATTTCGAAATAATTGAACCGCCATATCTCGATCAATAAAAATATTATGGATACCAGTCTGTCCAATATCTACGGTATCATTTAAAAAAGCTGTAAGGTCAATACCTGTCCCAACAATGCCAATATTCTTATCCGCATGTTTCACCATGACATTAATCCAGGCCTTAGTAGTATCTAAGTGGGCATCATAATTCAGATTAATTTGATAAGGTGCACTGTCTTTCAAAGTTGCGTAAAACCATTCGTCTTGTTTTAGATTAGGTGAAAGTTGGTACCGTAACTCCTTTCCAGCATAGGAATTTTGGGAGTCGTTATAGTAATAATTACCATTTTTTGCATTAGCATAAAAATAATTCTTATCACGAAACAGACCTCGATATTTATTGAGTGTTTCAATTGCCCTATTTGTTGAATTACTATTTTCTTCTTGCATCGCCATATCGATAATTGCAGGCTCAGTAGCAAGTTGGCGGGCTAAGGTTATTTCCTTGATTAAAGGCATCAATGTTCGATGAATATCAAATTGAACTTGACGCTCTGATAATTGATTTGACCACTGCCTGTTTACATCAGTGATAATCTTGTTTGTCAAAAACCATGCAACGGCAGTTAATAGCAAAAATACTGCGGCTATAAAAATAGTGAATTTTGATCCTAGCTTCAATGGCATAAAATTTGGGTGAACTCTGATTGAAAATGTATTTATTTTTTATGATTATCTTTAGTAATACAAACTTCACACAAATGGGTCTTTAACCAAAATAAGTTTATTGTCTTATGTGCTTTAATTCTTTTTTTAATTTATTTTATCATCTCAATTTTAAAAAAATTACTTCGTCTTTTAAATGATAAAATAGAATTTCAATTTATTTGAGAGGATTGCTTTAATGAGAATGTTTTGGAACTTTGCGGCCTTAGCCTTTATTGTTGGTGGAATAATTTCATATGTATCTTTTAAAAATCCCATCATTTTTACGATTGGTATGCTTTTGATGTTGTATCAAACGCGCCCAATAATGCCAGAAGAAAATCTACCTAAGAAATTTTATTAATATTAAAAGAGCCTTAATAATTTATTAAGGCTCTTTTAATTTGTATGCTTCTGATCTTTAATATTAATTATTGAAGTTTTTTCATATGCACATTACTCAAATGCGTCCATGTAATTGCATTTGAGTTGATCAAATGATAGTTCCCGAAACTACTCACCTATTTCGGATTAAAACTAAAAAATTATTTTCTTTTTGATCGGTAATTTAATTCAAAAAGATAAGCGATGATTCCTGCAAAAACAATTGCAGCTAACCAAATTCCAATCGATCCATTTGCTTTTGGCATGACCAAACGGAATACTACCATCATGATAATGCCGATTAAACCATAACCGACATAGCGAGTCATATTTTCTAAATTGCGATTCATAAACACCTCAATTTTTTAATTCACTGAAAAATTTTAAATTACTTTTTTGGGGTTAATTACTTTTTTGGGGTTTTATCCCGATTAAAGTAATTGGCTAAGCTGAAAAAGAATACTAATCCCAAAAGCATTAAGACTAAGTGGTAGGTTTTCAATTGAACTCTCCTAATAAATATAACTCTCGATTTTTAAAATAATACCTTTTTTTTCACTCCAAACACAAATTATCCAATAACCTGTAATTTTCTTCTTTGCATAATTAATGGGTACATTGCCCAAATTGTTGCCAGCAAAAGCACTACCTCTATTGCATACACACTGACATAACCATTCAATACGGATGTTTTTGCTGCAACGACATCTCTAATAATGCCCCCTAAAGCAATTGCCAAACCTGCTGCCGAAGCTTGCACCGCTCCCCACGCCCCCAATGCTAAGCCACACTGTTCAGCTGGCGCATTTTGCATGGTTGCAGTAAGTGTGCCATGACCAAATAATCCACCACCAAACCCGATTAAGAAAACGCCACTAGCAAACAACTCTGCCATTTGTAAGTTTCCTGAGAAAATAACTAATAAGAAAGCTGGTATACCTACTGCAGCACCTAAACTAGCCATTTTAAATGGGTCAAAGCCTCTATTCAATACATAAGAAGCCAAACCAAAACCAAGTAATCCACCACCGGCAAGCGTAGCTGTAAGTGTTGTTGTCTGTCCAACCGTCAAACCTAATACTTCCCCCCCGTAGGGTTCAAGCAAAATATCTTCCATCGAAAAGGCCATTGTGCCTATTCCAACGGCGATTAATCTTCGAACTGAATCAGTATTTTGGGTAAATAGATGCCACGCCTCTTGAAAGCTCATTGTTTTTTGGGGTTCAGTTTCAAACCGACTTGGTCGACGAGTTTCCTGCTTCCACAGGGCTGTGATATTTAGCACCATGGTTGCTAATGCTGCCCCTTGTATTACTTGAATTAATCTGCCAGGTGTAAATTCCCTCAACAACTCTCCAAATAGAAGGGCACAACCAATCATGCTTAAAAGCAACATCACATACATCAGCCCTACTGCATTTGGTTGTGATTCTTTTGGTACTAAATCATTGGCAAGCGCTAAGCCAACAGTTTGAGTGGTGTGTAAACCAGCACCTACTAATAAAAAGGATATGCCTGCTCCAAACCACCCAATCCATACCGGCGCCTCATTCGCATGGCCGGCACCTGAGAGAACTAGTAGAGCAAATGGCATCATTGCAAATCCACCAAACTGAACTAATGTCCCCATCCATATATAAGGAACTCTTTTCCAGCCAAGTGCGGAACGATGGGTGTCCGATCTAAAGCCAATGACGGCCCTAAATGGGGCAAAAATCAGTGGAATTGAAATCATGATTGAAACAATCGATGCGGGTACTTTAAGTTCAACGATGAGAACTCTGTTTAAGGTACCGATTAAGAGGACTAGTGCCATACCGACTGACACTTGAAATAATGAAAGTCTTAATAGTCTAGGCAGGGGAACTTCTGGTGTAGCAGCATCCGCAAATGGTAAAAACTTAGGGCCTAAAGAAGCCCATGATCGTATTAACGATTTACTGATATTACCCATTTATGCAAGAGGATCCTACATCGTTTTGAATTATAAATATTGCGTAGCGCGTCATCGATGCAAACTTTATTAGTTGATCGAATAATAATTATTATTATGTATTACTGAGCTTTTGGAGCCGCCGGGGGTGCTTCAGTGTTCATTGAAACAACCTTTGCTGCATTTCCATTTAAAAAGCCCTTAACCCAAGTTGTATTATTCAATAATGCTAAATGGACATTAAATGAACCAAATGCCACAGCAGTAAGAATTAATGGAATTCCAAGGGTTGGTTTTACAACACACCACATTTTTCCGTAAATCATTTTGAACCCCTTTTATTTAAGCCAAGGTGAATAAATATAGGCGAGAAGGTGAGCTAAAGCAGCAATCATTCCAAAGAACTGTGTACCTTGAATTAATTGTCTGTGAATCTCCTCTGACTCTGCCTCTGTGAGGCCTGTAGGCCAAACTTTATTTGGATCTGACATAGTAAAGTCTCCTTTTGAAAGATCACTTTCGTGCTCAACCTGCACGTAGGTTATTCATGGCAAGTCTTTTTTAAATAGGACTAACCATTCCTACCTGTATTTTTATTTATACAGATTGATTTGTCAACATTATTTTACAAAAAGTTATTAGCGTTGATTTGCGTTAAATTAAGACTGAAAAACTCCTTAATTACTTAATAAATAGATGATTTCATTATTCTTTTCTTGAATAGCAAAAAACATAGCGTTGTTACCTTTATGGGTCTTAAGATTTTTGTTTGCGCCATTTTTTAATAATTGCTCCACCATTTTTGCCTGATTTGCGGCACTTGCATACATTAAAGCAGTTGCGCCATGATCATCTCTACTATCAATGTGAACTTTAGATTGCAAGCTAGCCTGTAGTTTTTCAAGATCTCCCGTCCAAGCTGATTGCATTAAAGGGGGCAATTTATCCGAAAACTCTAGTCGCTCTTCTTTTTTTTGCCCCATCCATAATAAATATTGGTAAAAAGGATTAGCAACGATCAGAATCAATCCAAGTAAATAGATCCAAAGTTTTAACTCAAAGAGTAAAGTTTCTGATTGGATTGCTAAAAAAATAATTAAGAATCCCAGTAAAGTACTAAGATAAAAACCAAAGTTAAATTTTCTTTTTTTATTCACGTTATTTGTCAAAGTACTATCTCCATGTTGAAAGTGCCAAGCAGGCATGCTTTGTGGCAAGTTAACATAGCTAACGCAGAGTCACAATGCGTTGAATCCCTAAGAGAATTTTTCTAACTCTAATCCTAAAAAGTGCCACTCATCCATTGAAAATACCTACCTAAATTCGTATTAAATAATGGTGTAAGATGAAATAAATCAATAATCAAGGAGATAGGATCATGAAATTTACTCAAGTATTTTTAAAAATTAGTCTTTTTAGTTTTTTAATATCCCCCTTAGCTTTTGTGACTGCAGCTGAGTACATGGATAAAACACCGTTTCAATTATCTAGAGCATTTTCTCCTGGAGTAATTTCTAAAGGTGGGAAGATTGTTTGGGTAGCAGGTCAAACTGCCACAAAAGATAATGAAGGAAAAGATATCTCTAACAACTTTGAAGCTCAAGTTAAACAAGTTTTTTCCCAAATTGACGCTGTCATGAAAGATGCGGGGGGCTCCGTCGGTAACATTGTGCAAATGACCGTTTTCATTAAAGAATCACGCTACGGGGACAGATTTGTGGAAATGCGAAAGGATGTTTTTAAAAATGGTAATTATCCAGGTAGTGCTTTAATTACTGTTACAAACTTCGCACGTCCTGGTATCGAGATTGAGATTCAAGCAGTAGGCGTGATCGGTGACGAGTGTTCAGCTGAAAATCGCTGCTCAATTAAAAAATAGGTTACGACGAATAAGCTCTTCACTGAGTGAAAGTAGCCTACCTTTGCCGATAGGTTACTTTTCTTGATTCTGTACAATATTTTGCAGTGTTTCGTCATATTGTCCATCAATTAATATGAAGGCGACCACACATGGTGCATTGGAACGATTCGTCCAAGCATGATCAGTGCCACATTGAACCAAAATATCACCAGCTTTTAACAACACCTCCGAATCATCCAGCAACATGGTGATTTCACCTGACAGAATAATCGCATAATCGATCGTCTCTGTTCGATGCATTAATGGATGGCGTCCATTTTTCTCAAAGGAACTACCTGCGGCATTTCCCAGAGATTCAAATAATGCTTTCGAGGTTTGAACATCCATATGTTCATTCCCATTCGGTTCAGGTGGAAAATGATTAATTCTTAAAACCGACCCTCCCTTAGTGGGCAATTGCCGCCTTGGTCCTAACGTGGTTTCCTCTTGATGTGTTTTAACAAGTGCCGGCGTTTCAAATGTTCTAAAAATATCGGTAGAGAAATATCCAGGTCGAATAGGGATTGAATGTACGTAGGGTGCGGGTCCATCGGAAATAACTACGCCCTTACCATTTTCATCGTGTCCAGTAACAACTCTTCTGACAAATCCTGACATACTGCATTCTCCCTATTGAAAATTGATTTTTTTATCAAATATTAGTTTTGACCACGCATTCGTTTCATTTTTAATTAAGTCAGAAAATGCGGAACCAGTTAAAAGTAGCGGGGTTGAACCTGCCGCTAGGATTTTTTTTCTAAAATCATTTTGATCACTAGATTGCATAATTGCTGCAGCAATTAATTGAACCATGTCGGGAGACATTCCTTTCGGGCCCATAATGGCAAACCAAGGCAAGACATCTAAGCCTTGTTGACCTTGTTCAGTGATCGTGGGAATGTCTGGAAAAAGTAAACTTCTCTTGCCGACAACGCCAATTAATCGAACTTTTTTAGCTCGTATCGACTGTTCCGCAAGAGAAACACTAATGAACATACCGGATATTTGTCCACCTAACACGTCAGCGAAGGAAGGTGATGCTCCTTTATATGGCACGTGTAAGAAATCAATTTTTGATGAATCTTTTAATATTTCAATATATGCGTGTAAGATATTTCCTACCCCAGCAGATCCTAAACTTAATGGAGGGGTAGCATTTTTAGCTAATGTCAGAAATTCTTTTAGATTATTGGCATTTACTCCAGTAGCGACAATTAATCCAATATCTGTTTGAGCCAAACAAATGATTGGCACTAAGTCTTTTTGTGGATCGAAATTTGTCGACTTATCCATCAAAGGACTAAAGGTAATCATGCCAGAACTGACAAATAATAAATTAGATCCGTCCACTGGACCTTGCTTCATTAAATTAACGCCCACTAAACCATTCGCACCAGGGCGATTTTCTGTAATCACAGTAGCTTTTAAATTATGTTGTAAATTTTCAGCGGCTAACCTTCCAAGTACATCAGTAGGTCCGCCTGGTGCAAACGGAATAATGATCTTTATGTTGGTTGGTGGGGTTGGTTGAGAAAATACTTTACCGGCATACAAACTAAGACAAAGAAAAACGAATGCTAATACCTTCGAACGAGCGAATTGATCTAATTGGTTGCAGTGCATGCAAGTCTCCATTATTTTTTCTTCAACTATAGCAAATTCTTTCCACCCTCGGTCATTTAGGTATCATCAATGCATCAATATTTAATAAGGAGACGATTTTGGAAATACTGATACTGGGCAGTGGGGCAATTGGTGGTAGTGTCGCAGCAGACTTCTTAATGGCAGGTATTCCCATTTCAATTGCGGATCCATGGCCTCAATTGATTAGCAAAGTGCAAAAAGAAGGATTTCATATTCGCTTACCAGATAGCGAGTTTCATACGCCAACTAACCAAGCGTTACACCTATCTGACTTTGCAACACTCAACCCTAAATACGATGTTGTTTTTTTAGCTGTCAAAGCACAAGATGCTAGATGGATGACTGAATTTATTAAGCCTTATCTCAAAGATCATGGCGTAATAGTACCTCTCATGAATGGCATGATGAATCCTACCATTGCTTCCATCATCGGTAAAGAGCGCTTAATTGGGAGTGTCATTGAGTTATCTGCTGAGAGTTTTGAGCCAGGTATCATTAAAAGAAAGACCCCACCTAGTAAAACTTGGATTGCTATTGGAGAGTTTGATGGCAAAATTACAGATCGACTCAAAATGGTTCAGAAATTGCTGAGCCATACGGCGACGGTTGATTTTTCAGATCAAATTGAAAATGCTAAATGGACAAAACTCGTAACCAATGCAATGATTTTGGCTCCCTTTGCAATGATCAAAGCAACCTCTTATGATGCTCTTGCAGATTCCAATATGCGTCAGTTAGTCCTCAGGATTGGGGAAGAAGCAATCTCAGTTGGACGAGCAATGGGGTATGAAATTGAAAAAATATTTGGGTTAAATGCGCAGGATATGCAGGGTCAGCCAGCAGAAATTTCTCACAAACTTGTAGAAACCTTAGTGGGTCATATTGGCAAAAAATCCCAAAATGCTACGACCCAAGATGTATTAAAAGGTCGCATCACAGAGACAAAATTTATCAATGGACTTATCGTTGAACAAGGCCAAACACTAAATATTCCAGTCCTTGCGAATCAAGCAATTTGTCAAATCATGGCGCAAATTGAAGCAAAAAGAATCGCAGCGAATGAGGCGAATATTGCACTCGCGTGCAAACTAGCAGAGATCACCTAGTCGACTTTTGCACCCGTTGATTTGACGATTTGACTCCAATGTTTTAATTCTGAAACAATTGCAGTTTGAGTCGAAGATAAACTACCACCAACGGGTACCAAGCCAGCTTTCTCAAATTTTTCACGTACTTCCGGGCTAGCTAAAGCTTCATTAATGGCTTTATTTAATTTTTCTGCGATGGCAATTGGAGTTTTACTCGGTAAGAAAAAACCACTCAAGGTGTAATCATTAATTTGTGGATATCCTAGCTCTATGAACGTAGGCACATCGGGTAAATTAGGGCTTCTCGTATCACTCGATATTGCCAAGATTTTCACTTTACCTTGTTTGGCAAATTGAGCCACGCCAAATCCAGCTGTACACCCAATCGGTGTTTCGCCACTCGCAACAGCCAAAGAGGCAGGGCCAGCTCCTTTGTATGGAATATGGGTAATGTCGGCTTTCCAAACACTATGGAATAAATTCTCACAGGTAAGATGAGGCGTAGTGCCATTTCCTGGTGTGGAAAAAGAAAGCTTATCTTTTCCGGATAATAGCCTCAACTCAGCAAGCGTATTCACCGGCACTGACTCATTTACCGAAACAACATTTGCTTGCTTAGACACGATACTTACCGCAATAAAATCTTTGATAGGATCGTAACCCGCCTTACCAGCGTATAAACTGGGATTCACTGTAAACGCCGATGAATTGACCAGCAATGTATAACCGTCTGGCTTGCTCGATGCAACATATTGAGTGCCAACATTACCACCAGCACCCGACTTATTTTCAACAACCACACTTTGATTTAATATTTTTCCTAGTTGTTGTCCAATGACTCTAGCAGTGAAGTCTGGTGAGCCACCTGGTGGGAAAGATACTACGATATGAATTGGCCTATTAGGATACGAGGCAACAGGATCACTCTGAGCATAACTCGGCAGAGAAAAAATAGTGTACGCAACCCAAAGGATCGCATACACCGAGCTTCGCTGCAAAATTTGTCTCATTTCGATCCTTAGTTTTAAAACACTTTAGGTTATTTAACTTCTTTAATCCATGGTCTTGCATTACCTTCATACACTGACTCACCTAAACGAAAATGTTGAGCCTCTTTAAATGTAAATACGACGGGAACATCTTCCGAATATAAAGTATCTTTCGTTGGCAAGGGTCCGTTAAAACTCACCTGTGAATGAAGGGGTCTTCCCAATACTTCAGACAATCGATGCGAGGTCTCAATCAATTTATCTAAATCAATATCTGTCTGAATTTCTAGCGTTTGCAAAAGGTGGACTAAATCCTCGGTCGCAACCATCCCAGTTGCCTGACCATTACCACAATAAGGACAACCGCCTATTCCACCAATTGCCGTATCAGCAATCAAAGTATCTGTTGGCTTTAATAACTTTAACGCTTCATACAAAGAAAGCAAAGCAAGGCCTCTTGCATTATGGAAATGCAAATGAAATAGGTCGATAGTTGGAAATCTTTTGTGAATCTCTCGAATATCTTTTGCGACCTCTGTCGGCGTATTCCATGCCATTGGATCGGCCATATCCACGCGTCTAACCGTTACCCCAGCCTGTTGCCAAGCGTCATACTGCATTTGTAAGGCAGTCATTCTTGCTTCATGACTAACCTTTCCTGTCCAATTAGAGCCAAAGCCGGAGGAAAGTCCAATCGCACTCTCTTTCAAGCCAAGGGCTACTGCTCGATCAATTGGCAATCTCCAACTGCGCTCTTGATCCTCTAAAGTTTTATTGGTGTTACGCTGAATAAACACCCCGCATAGATGGATATGTGTGGCCGGTAACTCTTCTTCTGATAATGGTGGTGTAAAGGCTTTACGCTCTTGCCGACCCCGATCATTTAGCGCTAAAGAAAAAAATTTCACATCGGGTCTAGGTTCAATTTGTTTGACGAGTTCATAAGTATCCCCCATTTGTGGGCTCCACTTGGGATTTACAAACGCCCCAACAACCATCCGTTTAATCCCTGAATCCACCATTCGATTCAATAATTCTAATTTTTCTGTAACAGTCACTCCAGCTCTTTCGATCTGTAAACCATCACGTAAAGTTTCATCCGTAATTAATACTTTTGGGTAATTCGACATGGATTTTTTCCTTTATTTATTTTGCCAAACAGGATCACGTTTTTCTAACCTAGCCTTAATCCCCTCTTTACGATCCTCGCTTAAATATGGATTCATACCAGGATCTTGGCGTAACGCAGCTGGGATTGGCAAATCGAGCCCCTTCAGAGCAACGGCTTTTACTCTCCTAACAGAAATAGGAGCATTTTTTGCAATCTGTTGGGCTAATTTCAAACTTTCTTCCAGAACTTGATCTTGTGTAGTTAACCGATTTAAAAGCCCTCTTTGCAAGGCCTGATCCGCCGAGATATACTCGCCAGTCATGAGCATTTCTAAGGCCAAGGTTGGGCTAATTAATCTTGGCAGTAACACAGATCCAAAGTTTGCTCCCATTCCTATTTTGGTCTCAGGCAAGCCAAATTTAGCCGCTGCGTGGGAGACTCTTAAATCACAAGCTAAGGACAATTCAAAGCCTCCAGCCACAGCACTCCCATTGAGAGCTGCAATCACAGGTTTTTTTGATTCTAAAACGACTTCATATACGTTACGTTCTGGTCGATTCATCGGCGTCCTAAAGCGAATTCCTTGATCATCATTACTACGCATATTTTTTAAATCAGCTCCAGAACAAAATACATCTCCCGAACCCGTGAGTACAATCACCCTTACTGCGTTTTCTTCTTCCGCATCAAGCATCGCCTCAATAATGGCTTGTTTTAAGGTATCAGATAAAGCATTTTTTCTTTCGGGTCGATTTAAGGTTAATACTCGGACATGACCGAAATTACTAATTAAAAGCTCATCCATAAAATTTCTCTATTGTTTTATTTAGGTTGATTGACGATGCTGAACGATAGCGCTGGTTGCAAGAGCTTGTTCAATTTCCTGCTCCGAGGCGCCAAATTCTTGGAGTATTTCAATCGTATTTTCACCTAATCTAGGAGCAGGTGTAAAACCTTGTCGATTACCGCCAGAGAACTTATTCGTTAGGCCAATTTCTCGAATTAATCCCTCGCTAGGGTGAACTGTTTGTTGCAAAAAATTGACGGATTGAATATGTGGATCCTCCAGTAAATCCTCTAAGGAGTTATAACGCATACAAGGGATATCGATTCGTTCAAAAATTTCAATCCATTCCGCTGAGGTTTTTGAACCTAAAGAACTAGACCGAATCTCATAGTACTCCACACTATTTTTTGTTCTATTCGTCACATTATCAAACCTGGGATCTACTTTTAATTCTGGCCTGCCAATCGCGTCAAAAAATGCAAAGGCCTGAGCGTTGGTGTTAGGGGAAATAGAAATATATCCATCCGCTGTTTTTACAGGTCGATTGTTTTTATCTAAAACACGCGCATCACCAATTGGGCCGATACCAGGTTCAAAGGTCATATTCCCCATGTGTTCTCGTAAGACAAATGCTGCCATCGTTTCAAACATCGGTATCTCAATCAGTTCTCCCACCTTTGTTCTGGTTCTACGAAATAAGGCAAAACCAATCGTTTGAGCACTCACTAAACCAGTAATATGATCACCCATTACCAGTGGGACAAACCTTGGCTCACCACTCGACTTTTCAAACGTAGCACTCACGCCCGCACTGGATTGAATCACTGTATCGTATGCGGGGCGATTAAAGTAAGTTCCTCCACGTCCAAAGGCGAGGATTTGACAATAAATTAATTGGGGATTCATTGCCTTCAAGGAGGCGTAATCAAGCCCTAATTTTTGCAATGCCCCTAGACGCATATTCGTGACTAAAACATCTGCTTTAGCCAGCACTTTTTTTAAGAGAAAAAGTCCTTCTTCCGTTTTTAAATTCACGCAAATTGAACGTTTATTACGGTTAAAGTTCATGAATTTACCAGTCATACCAGGGTTTCGAGCGCCCCCTCCTAAGGTTCGCATCAAATCTCCCTCAGGAGCTTCTACTTTGATCACCTCGGCACCATGATCTGCAAGTGTCAGAGTACAAGTGGGACCGACAACTACAGAGGACAAATCAACAACCGTAATTCCGGCTAAGGGCCCCATTTCAGTAATTGAACTATTGTTTTGCTGCCCAAACTGCTCCACTAATCTTCCCCTTTTAAACCAATTTGTTGAATCAATGGGCCCCATCGCTTCGAGTCATCAGATAGAAATTTTGTAAATTGCTCTGGGGTATCCACCACAATTTCAGAACCATCCGAAGTTAATTTCTTTCTTAATTCTGGATCTCGAAGAACCTCTCTAAGGCTATTGGATAATTTATTGATGATTTCATTGGGTGTTTTTGCTGAAGCAATTAAACCAAACCAATTATTAAATTCAAAATCTTTCAAACCAACTTCTTGCATCGTTGGTATGTTCGGCAATAGAGGTGACCTTACTTTACTTGTGACAGCTAATACTCTAATTTTATTGGCCAGCATTAGCTCTCTCGCCGTAATTTGTGCAATAAATGCGAAATCAACATCCCCCGCAGCCACTGCAGTGGACGCTGGGGAGGCACCCCGGTAAGGTGCATGGACGACATCTATTCCTGTGTATATTTTAAGCATTTCTCCCGATAAATGACCACCACTACCAATCCCTGCAGAGCCATAATTTAATGACCTCGATTTACCTAAATCAATTAGATCTTGGTACGTTTTCAAATTTGATTTAGCACTCACCGCAAGTACTAACGGCGCAGTAACAATTCTGCCGATACCCACTACATCTTTAATGGAGTCATAACTTAATTTCTTAAACAAATAAGGACTTAAAGTATGAGGGGTATAAATCAACTGAATTTGATAACCATCAGCGGGTAATCCGAGCATTGCAGTAGTAGCAATAATTCCACTAGCGCCAGAACGATTTTCAATTTGTACACTTTGGTGTAGATTTTTACTTAAAGCATCCCCCACGATACGAGCATAAGTATCACTCGACGCTCCTGGGACAGATCCTACAAAAATCCGAATTGGTTTGGATGGATACGAAACACTTTGTGAATAGCTATTGAACACCGGGGCTAAAATCAAAACATGTAGTAGTACTATTTGCAAACAACGATAAGATCGTAGTTTCATTAATATTTCCATTAACTGATTTATACCAAGAGTATTACTGGAACTTCAATCCAGCAACATAATCGCTAATTAGAACCAAGTCTTCAAGTTTGATAGCAGAAACTGCGGAAGACATATTGCCATCCATATCAGCTCTCGTCATTGCCTTGAACCCCTTTAATTGAGTCAATAAATAATCATGGTTTTGACCAGCAATGCGAGGAATATGTTGAACACCTAAAAGATTTGGACCGTGACATTGCGTACAGTTGTATTGTTGGGCAAGTTTTGCACCTAATTCAATATTTTCAGGCTTTGATTTATAGGTGACTTCTCGTGCTTGTGATGCGTAATAAGCTGCCAGATCTTTCATTTCAGCATTGGAAAGAGTTGAGGCAATTGGCGTCATAATAGGATTCTTACGATTACCCTCACGATAATAAAAAAGGGTATTGGCAATTGATAAAGCAGGCATCCCAGCTAATGATGGAATATCGGCATTTTGGGAATTTCCGTTTGGCCCATGACAAGCGTTACAGAGTCCTTCTGCCTTTAATTTCCCAGCTGAAATATCCGCTCCGCTTGCGCTGACCATAACACTCATTAAAAATGCAATGAACCCGAAGTTCATTGCATTTCTTTTTACTTTCAATAAAGACATATTGAATACTATTTAGAGTAGCTAATGCGATAGATGATACCGTTGTGATCATCACTTACTAACATCGAACCGTCAGCAATTACTTGCACATCAACTGGTCTGCCCCACATTGGTGGATCGGCTTTTTCATTGGTCATAAAGCCAGTTAAAAATGGCTCATATTTCACTACTTTGCCATTACCATCTAACACCACACGCATCACATCATAACCCTGCTTCGTAGTTCTATTCCATGAGCCATGACGAGCGATAAAGATATTGTTTTTATACTCTGCAGGGAACATTTTGCCAGTATAAAAACGCATTCCTAAAGGAGCAACGTGCGCACCCATTTTGAGGGCTGGCTTGGTGAACTGTGAACAAGAAGCATATTTTCCATAAATTGGATCTGGCAAGTCGCCTTGATGGCAGAATGGGTAACCAAAATCTTCACCTACTTTGTTCAAGACATTTAACTCGTCATGTGGCAAGTCGTCACTGACCCAATCTCTGGCATGCTCTGTAAACCATAACTTCTTAGTTACTGGGTGGAAATCCATACCAACAGAGTTTCTTACACCGGTAGCAATTCGTTCCATCACACCCGTTTTAGGATCAAATCTCAAGATGGCCGCTTGGATGTAATTAGGTAAGGTAATATTTTGTGGTGAACCGATATTGAAATACAGCTTCTTATCCGGTCCGGCAACCATGTACTTCCAAAAGTGCCCTGGACCATTTGTAGGATCTAAACCATCAACTACTTGAACTGGCTCTGGTGGATTATCTAAACGGCTCTCGATATTTTCTAACTTCACAATCCGACCGCGTTCAGCGATATAAAGGGTACCATCAATCATGGCAATACCGTTCGGTGTATCAAGACCTTTAGCCACTGTCTTCATCACACGCTTACCGTCTTTTTCTACAATTGCGTAAACGTTTTTACCAATCCGGTTACTAACGTAAACAGTGCCTTGTGGGCTTAATAATAAAGAACGGGCATTAGTAACGCCATCAATCCAAACCTCTACTTTGAATCCAGCAGGTACCTTTAAGCTAGAAATAGGGAGTTCTTTTGCTTCTACGCCGGTTAAATTGGGGGCAAATGGATGCAATGGTGAAGTAGTTTGTTCACTACTCATACCCTGCTTCCAAGATGGTGGAGGTGGCGTATCCGTATTTTGAGCATTCGCTCCATGAACAGCAATTAAAGCAATCAGTGGAATTAACTTACGAATCATCTTATCTCCATTTATTTAATTAATTAATAAAAACATCTGCATCAATTTATACATCATTTTCCAGATACCTGTAATGAATATTTCCGTTTAAACTTGAGAATAAATAATTTATCTAAAATATTAAATTGAGACACAACATGAGTATAAAAAAATATTTAAACTTAAGGGTAACTACCTACACCTTTTTAATTTTCAATTTTTCTTCTTTAAATGCTCAAACTGATGATCTTCATTTGGATGAAATGGTAGTCAGTGCCACGAGAGATAGTCGAGATAGTTTTGAAATTCCTGCCTCTGTTTCCAAAATTTCTCAGGCCTCTCTATTTGAAAAGTCAAATCCAAATAATAATTTGGCTGAATCTTTACAGTCAGTGCCTGGAGTCATCGCAAATAATCGCCAAAACTATGCTCAAGATCAACAAATTTCTATCCGCGGTTTCGGTGCCCGTTCGCCAAGCGGAGTAAATGGCGTACGCATTATTGCTGATGGCATTCCAGCATCTCGGCCAGATGGTTCAGCCCAAGTAAGCAACTTAAATTTAAGTTCAGCAGAATCTATCGAAGTTCTGAGAGGACCTTTTTCTGCGTTATATGGCAATGCCTCTGGGGGAGTCCTACTGCTTGAATCTCAAAGCGCCAAACCTGGTGTATTTTTCAGTCCTACCCTTGAAATGGGTAGTTATGGTTATTGGAAAAGTGACAACCAAATTTCATATGGCACCAATCAATGGGGAAGTTTCTTACAACAAAGCCGATTTTCAACAGATGGCTATCGTGATCATAGCGCAGCTACCCGCGATCTATTCAATTTAAAAACAGATATCAAAATTAATGACGATCAAAAATTAACTTGGGTAATTAATTATTTAAATATGCCCTTGTCCTATGACCCACAAGGTCTCAGTGCTGCCCAAGCGGCGACTACACCCCAAGCTGCTAATGCTAATGCACTTTTATACAATACGCGGAAAAGCCTTTCACAAACCCAAACAGGTTTTAATTGGACAGATCGAATTGATCAACAAAACCAATTACAAGTAACTAGTTATGTAGGCCAACGTAGTCTAGAGCAATTTCTTT
The DNA here is from genome assembly GCF_900176405.1 of Polynucleobacter kasalickyi. GTDB lineage: Bacteria > Pseudomonadota > Gammaproteobacteria > Burkholderiales > Burkholderiaceae > Polynucleobacter > Polynucleobacter kasalickyi. The sequence goes on from NZ_FWXJ01000003.1 coordinate 210,649, forward strand.
CCACCCCCATTAGTAGTCAAACCGGTGCCAATATAAACACAACTTCTGGTGGTGCGATTAATTTAGATTGGAATTATTTTGGCTTTGATACGCGATTTAGCAATGTGCAAGAAATTGCTGATATGTCCCTGAAATTTTCTGTTGGCTTTAACTATGACCGTTTAGATGAACGGCGCTTAGGATTTAATAACTTTATAAGCTCATCCGGCTCGCCAGTATGCGGCACGACCGCAAGCTGTGGCGTATTAGGCACTCTGAAAAGAGATGAAAATAACTATGCTCAAAATTTTGACCAGTATGTACAGGCAGAACTGAATCCAAATGAGTATTGGAAAATTTATGCGGGGATGCGTCACAGTTATGTTGCAATGGGTTCACAAGATAATTATGCAAGTAATGGCAATCAAAGTGGGGGGAACCAGTTTTCCAGTACGAATCCTATCGCAGGTGTCTTGTATCAAATCACTCCAACGTTAAATACATATGTTTCTTTCGGTCGTGGCTTTGAAACACCTACTCTGTTGCAAAGTGCTTATTCTTATGGCGCGAATAATGGCTTTAATACAGGTTTAATGGCTAGTGCCAGCCAACAAATAGAGGCTGGAATTAAATTACGAGCAAATGATACTTATCTGAAGTTAGCTATTTTCCAAGCCAACACAAGCAATGAAATTGGCGTACAAAATAATACTGGGGGTAGAGCCATCTATCAAAACGTCGGAGATACGCTACGACAAGGGTTTGAATTAGAATTACTCCATCAATGGGAACATGGTATTAGAACGATTTTGGCAGGTAGTTTACTGAATGCAAGCTATCAAAATAGTTTCTTAACCTGTCAAAGTAGTAGTACTTGTACCAATCCCCAATTCACCACAATCAATGCAGGTAATTCACTTCCCGGTATCGCTCCACAAAGAGTATATGCGGAAATTTCTTGGCGTAGTCCAAACAAAGAATGGGAAACTGGGCTTGAATATCGTTATAGCAGCTCGATCTTTGCAAATGACCAAAATAGTGAATCAGCCGCAAGCTATAACCTATTTAATGTGCGCCTTTCACACCAAAACCTTTGGGACGAATGGACTTTTAGGCAGTTTTTACGGATTGATAATTTAGGAAATACCCCTTATGTTGGCTCCTTGATTGTCAATGAAGCCAACAAAAATTACTATGAAACTAGCCCTGGAATGGTATGGTTAGTTGGGCTAAATTTAACGTATCGTCCGAAGTAAAAGAAGTCATTGCATCATTCTAAAAACTTCGATAACTGCGCTTTCCACCACTTAGCCTGCCCAGTAGTACTATGACCACTGGTCTGTTCACTGGCAGGAATTAAATAATAAGTGGCGGATTTGAGCTTGGTAAGAATGGATTGTACTTTGCCTAGTTCTGGTGGATTACGTTCATCATCTGCAGAATTGATGATTAACATTTTTGCTTTAATTTTGTCTAAATCTGGCTCTGGATTAAAGTCCTCAGAAGATTGCCATTGATATAAAAGATCGTTCGCATCTTGTATATTAGGATCTTTTAATCGATTAGCAATGAATTCATTACCTTTTGCACTAGTAGGTGCAATTCGTTGCAAGCCCAAATGCCCCCCGCTAGTAGCTAAACTAAAATAAGTTGTCGCAAATTTCGCACTAAAGGGTTGCACTTTGTAATTTCCCTCAAGCCATGAAGGATCTTGACGAATCGAGTCCACAATGAATTTCCTCATCATCCAATTACGTCCAGACATAGCAGCCGGGCTAGATGCCATTGGCATTAATAAATCCATCATCTCAGGATATTTCGTACCCCATAGCCAAGTTTGCATCCCCCCCATCGAATTGCCCATGACTAATTTTAGGTGCTGAATACCTAAACCTTCTGTCACGACAGCATGCTGAGCCTTCACCATATCGTCATAGTTATAACTCGGAAACTTTGCTCTTAAACCATCAGATGGTTTACTTGAATTACCAGCACCAATTGCATCCGTCAAAATAATAAAATACTTAGAGGCATCTAATACTTGACCTGGTCCAAACAGTTCGCCACCAAAACTTGGGTTTAACATACCCTTCGCAGTGCCTGCCGTTCCATGTAAAACCAACACCGCAGGATTACTTGGATTTCCTAATGTAATGTAGGACAACTTCAATTCAGGAAGTACTTGTCCGTTATGAAATTGGAAATTTTTTATCGACCAAGTCGACGATTTCTGAGCATAAAACTCTTGCGCTTGTAGTTGACTCATCAATAATATCAATGCATTGAAAAGGAAGATTTGAATAAGTCTCATTTTATCTCGCAAAAAAAGGATCCATCATAATTAGTCACACTGATGTAAGATTTGAACATACTAATAAAACAATAATAAACACTTATCACGTATAAAATACGACCCATTACTTAAAAAATATTTACGGAGAAAACCCATGAAGCGTCGTCAGTTTTTAACACAATCATCTTATATCATTGCTGGATCAGCCCTACCAATGACGCATTTATTTGCCAAAGAGACGATTAGTCCAGAAATGGAATTTTTAAGCAATTACATGAGTCAAGCATACAGTAAAAAATTGCCTGAAGATATTCTTGAACAAGCCAAGTTTCATATATTAGATACCTTTTCAGCGATTCTCTCCGGCTCTGAATTAGCGCCAGGAGTTTCTGGGATTAATTATGTCAAACGCCATGGATCTACTGGGAAGTGTACCGTGATTGGTACCCAATTAAAGGCCGGCCCTCTGGAAGCCGCGCTAGCAAATGGCATGATGGGACATGCCGATGAAACTGATGATTCTCACGGTCGATCTAGGTCGCACCCTGGTTGCTCTATCGTGCCAGCAACCATGGCTAGTTCCGAAATTTTTGGCATTACTGGTGATCACTTTATTAAAGCAGTTACCTTAGGTTACGATGTTGGCACCCGCTTATTAATGTCCCTAGGAGGGCCTGAATTCAGTTATACCAGCCATAAGAGTTCCCATAGTATTGCTGGAATGTTTGGAAGTGCTGCGGCTGCGTCTTGTGTGGCCAAATTCAACCCGCAAAAGATTCGCTGGGTATTTGATTACACCGCCCAACAATCATCAGGCATAGCTGCTTGGGGAAGGGATACTGATCATATTGAGAAGGCATTTGTGTTTGCTGGAATGCCAGCTCGAAATGGTGTGGCTTCAGCACTATTAGTCGATACGGGTTGGAATGGAATTGATGATATTTTTAGTGGGGCAGATAATTATTTTCTTGCCTATGCACCAAATGCAAAACCAAATATCCTTGTAGACAAACTAGGGGTGCAATTTGAAATTGCTCTCACGGATATCAAAAAATGGTCGGTCGGTTCACCGATTCAAGGCCCTTTAGATGCATTAAGTATTCTCCTACAAAAAAATAAATTCAACGCTGATGATGTTGAAAAACTTGATGTGCGCCTTGCTCCTTCTGCAGCCAAAGTCGTCAACAACCGTGAGATGCCAGACATTTGTTTACAACACATGATGGCAATTATGCTAATGGATAAAACAGCTTCTTTTAAAGCTGCTCATGATATCGACCGGATGAAGGATGCCAAAGTGCTGGCACAACGTGCAAAAGTTAATCTGATTAGTGATGAAAACTTAAATCAATTTATGCCGATTCGCGTCGCAATTGTAGAAGTTATTCTGAAAGATGGTCGTCGTTTTTCTGAGAGAGTTGATGCAGTTAGGGGAACTCCGAGAAATCCAATGACAAAAGTAGAAGTCTTTGATAAAGCATTGGATCTCATTGGCCCAGTCATTGGCAATGACCAATCCAAAGAATTATTAGCCTTTGTTAACTCCTTGGAGCAGCAAACTAATTTAAATAAATTAAGTTATTTACTACAAAAAAATAGCTGAGAATTAGGTTTTCGATTGTGCCATTTCGTTTAAACGAATTCGGAGAACGTCGATGTAACTTTTAATCTCAAAATATTTATCGGAGTGTAAGGTAGGTATCTTAATGCTTGAAACCTGATGATCTAGTTCGTGAAGTTCTGCAGAAATGCTTCTAATATCCTGGAGAGATCTTTCGGATTGCTCTAATGCAAGAACTTTACCTTCTAGTTTGCGAAGAGCAAGGTAGATTTTTCCTAATTTCAAATTGAGCTTGAAAGAAAATAAGCTTGGTAGATATGTTGCCACAGGAATACCAATTGCTAGCACGGGCAGGGCTATTTTTAACAGCCTAACGACCCATACCGCTAGCCAGTAAGGCAAGTTACGGTAAAGGAAAGAAGGGCCTTCTTTCATATAATTTTCGGCATCAGACTGTAAAGGTAAATCTAGGCGAGTGCTTGAAGGGAATTCTGAGACTTCCTGAATGCGTGTGTAATTTTTTAATAAATCGTATAACACTTCCATGATCAGATTTACAAATCCTGGACTCACATCATTCCGTGCGACCAAAGCAGCTGTTGAAGCAATCACGTGGATATTTTTCGGTGGTTGGTTAAACTCCAAACTCACATTCCCATGAGGAATATACACTTTACTTAAATAGGGTAATTGCCTTACATAAGAGTCTGCTTGATCAAAATCCATAATAGAAACACCAGGTAATCGATAGAATTTTTCAAGAATTGGTGCATCTACACCCACAGCAAAACACGTTGCATCGATTTCCTTAGACTGTATTTTCTTTAGTGCTTCATCCGGAGAGATCTCAAAAAGTTCTATTTGAGATGCGTCAATGCCATGAATTTTTAACAGCTCTTTTGACAGCGTATTGGTCCCACTACCCTTTGCGCCAATAGCTACGCGTTTGCCTTTTAACTGTTGGAGATTATTTAAATTCCCAGAAACTTCTTTAAACGCATCGCCTCTGTACCAGATCCAATAGGGTTCATAAAAAACGCCTGCAATCGAGACCAAATCAGGATTGTTTTTCTCATTCGCTACGCCCGATTGAACCAATGCTAAATCAACATCAGAGTCTTTGTCCGAAATTAATTTCAAATTTTCAACCGAACCAGCAGTTACTTTTAATTCAACTTTGACACCATTTTTTTCGAGTTCTCTTTTAAAGTCCTCACCAAAACGGTAGTACAAACCGGTCTTTGCACCTGTTGCAATCACTACAGTACGGGGAATAGAGGGCACTAGATACCACATTGCTAAAAAAAACACGCCAACCAAAACAAAAAATACAACGGTTGCTATGTAGATAGCTTTTTTAGGTAGGTTATAAATATCCATTTTTATACGTAGTTTATTGATATTAATTGTAATAATGTAATAGACTAACAGAATTAAATGTAATTATTTTTAGGATACGGATTGTCAAAAAAGAACCCAACTAGCTGTTTATCATCCACTTTGCTCCTCAGTTGTGTGGTTTTACTTGCGAGTTGCCAACTACTTAGCGAAACTCCAAGGGCTGTTAGTGTTCTTCAGGCGAAATCAGGCTCTAACATTCAAGGCTCGATCTCTTTTACTCAGTCTGGCAATAATGTCCTTGTGACCGGTACCTTTTCTGGTCTAACGCCCAATTCTGAGCAAGGGATTCACATTCACGAATTTGGGGATTGCAGCGCTTTGGATGCCGCAAGTGCGGGTGGTCATTACAATCCAAATAGTTTAAAGCATGGCAAACATGATAGTTTTTCATCACATGCTGGCGATATGCCCAATTTAAAAGTGGATGCGAATGGCAATTCCTATTATCAAGCAAGCTTGAATCATGTCAGTTTAGTCGGCGAACAAAATATTCTAGGTAAATCAGTTGTAGTCCATCGTAATAAGGATGATTATGTAACTCAACCTGCTGGCAACTCCGGTGAACGTATTGGTTGTGGCATCATCCGTTAGTTCAATCTTCTTCAAGATTTGAATTTTCAGAACTTTGATTGGTTTGCATCACTCGATTCGTTAGCTTTTCTAATGGACCACCAAGTAGCAAAATGAATAAAATTCCTGATAGTCCAATCATTCCTAAAGTGATTTGACCAGCGCCGAAAGAAACCCCCATCACCGCACATACCCAAATACTTGCTGCCGTCGTCAGGCCTTTTACAGAGGCATTGGTACCCCGATGGATAATCACTCCAGCACCTAAAAACCCAATCCCTGAAAGTATGCCTTGCAAGACACGACTTTGGGCTTGCGCATCACTGCCAACTATTTCTTGGATGACCAAAATTGCCAGAGCCGAACCCAATGCCACCAAACTATGCGTTCTCACTCCGGCAGATTTATGATGTATCCAACGATTCAGGCCTAAGATGGTTCCGCTAACAATCGCCAAGAGGAGCCTGAGAACAACCTCATGAATAGGGAGTGTAATTTCAAACATTATTTTTCCTCTTTAACACCAGCCCAACCGGGCAAATAAGATGCTTCTGTTTTTTTTGCTAAATCCAAAGCAGTTTGAATCGCCTTTTCCATCGAGCTCTCAATTGTTTTGAGTTTAATATGTAAACGAAAATAATCTGCCCACATAAACTCGGCAAATGGCGTATTTTGCTTCGCATAAGCTCCTTGGTTTCTTGCTAAGCCTGCCAAACTGCGATACGGATCATCTTTCAAATCGGCAACCATTTTAGGTAATGCTTGATACTCCAATCGATTTCCTTCTCCATCATAGGGGTGAACCCATTGCGAAAATTCCATCACTTTCCAAAAGGTTTGTATGTCCAACCAGGACAAATCTTTTAGAACCGTCAACATGACACTCTTTTGTCCCTCTTGATGAAGCGCTAAACCTAAATGATGGTGATCAACAATGTAATATTTATTACCTGGTCCAATGACACTAGGGAACCAATGTGAGTCAATTAAGTCTGCTCTCTTTTTAGGGTTTAGGCTAGCCCACTCTTTTCTTTTTAAATGAACTTCCTGATAACCCACTGTAGCTTGAGTTGGCAAAATTTCCTCTAATGAAACTTTGACGAGATGGTGATGAACAGGATGCATAGTGACCTTTCAAAGACTTCAATAACAGCTCATGAATGAGTTTTTTTAATCGCATTGCCCTTCGGGTGCAAGCACAGCCCATGGTATACGAACTTCAGAATAAAGGTTGTTTTTCGGTATCACAATAGGGGGTTGCAACTGAGCTTTCGGAAATTGATTAAGTTCTTTAGGGCTCGGTGTAATCATCGCCATGCCACAGTTTCTTACCTGACTAGGGAGTACCCAAGGAGCTAACTGGTAATCAGCTTGGGTGAACACATAAATTTTTCCAGGGTTAAATAAACTCACAAAACCTGCTTCCCACTCCCCCCCCGCAACAATTCTGAGAGGGGCGTGAGGATACAAAATTTGCCAACTTTCAAGAACCTTTTGCGCAATTTCAGGGGCAGGATAATTGCCTCTATTGGAGTTTTTATTGATCGTTGATTTACCGATATAGACAGCACCCAAAATGAATTGAATCAAAATAAAAATAATCAGAAATTTCTTTTGAAACAAATGAACTAGTCGACCCCTTAAAAAATAAACGATCACAATCGTCACCATTGGCAACATAGGGGTTACCCAACGATAGTAAAGTGGCACCCAAAATCCTACGATGCAAGATAATAAAAATGGGCCCAAGCCTAAAAAGATGAGGAATTGTTGATCCTTTAAAATCTTGGCTGCACTCGGATTGATTTGGGACATATGAAGATCCGAAATTCTCCATTTGACGCAACAGTAAATTGCTGCAATCCATAAAAATAAGTGCGCAAGAAAAGCATTTCCAAGATAGTCAGCTAGTGAAGCCAAGTTACTGCTAGATTGATCTAGTTCATTAAAACGTTCGGAGACATAATGAAAAGGCATGAAGTCATGCTGTGTTAACCACCATAAATGCGGTCCAAAAACAAGTAGAAATCCAATGGATGCAAAGACGAGAAGTTGCCAATTAAATTGTTGTCGCCATGCTTTTGAAAACACAATCAGTAATAGGGCACAGGGCACAATAAAGGCTGCCGTATATTTTGATAAAGCATTAAGCCCCATCACTACACCCATTAAAAAAGCCACGCTGAAAGATTTTTTTTCTAAAGTCGCATACAAAAAAACTAGGCTCAACGCCCAAAATGGCATTTGGATTTGATTGTGATTAAAGTCGGTAGACCATAAATGGCAGTAAATGGTAAGAGCATAAAGAAATAAAGCAACAATCGCTTCTTTTTCTCCTAAAAATTGGTTTGCTAACCATGCAACGGCATAATAAGTAGCAGCAATGGAAATACTTCCACAGAGGAAAAGTGAAAGCATATTTTTCCCAACAATTGCTTGAACAACAGCCACAATCCAAGTTGGCATTGGTGGGTGTTTATAAAACCCCCACTCCCAACTCAGACTCCAACCATACATTTCTGTAGCATCTAAAGGAGGGGCGTGATGCGAGACCCATGGTACGAGGGTCCAAAAAATGAGTTGAAATAGGATGAGTCCCCAAGTAAAACGTTTTATTAACGGTGACACAAGTAACCTTAATGAAATAAAGAATGCTTTATGGTTAATTGAAATTATTTCGCTACAATCAAATTAACAGTATGTTGATAGTTTAACCGTTGAAAACACATATTTTTATCCTTTTTTGAGACAAAATGAATCCAAGTCACATTGAAATTATTGCAAGTGCAATCTTTGGCATTGCCATCATCCATACCTTTTCGACTTCTTTCTTTATAAAGCTCTCAAAAAGTCACCCTCAACATGCTGGGCTATTTCATCTATTAGGTGAAGTTGAAGTTGTTTTTGGTTTTTGGGCACTGGTTTTGGTTTTAGCTTTATCACTTTTGCAAAGCTCAAAAGATGCAGTTCATTTTGTTGAAGGTCAAAATTACACAGAGGCCCTATTTGTTTTTGCTGTGATGGTTGTGGCCGCCAGTAAACCGATTCTTACTTTTGCCAACACTGGAATCAATGGGGCTGCCAAATTAGTTGCGCAATTTACCCCCATTCCTTTAAATACCGTTATTTTCTTTCTAAGTTTATCGATCGTACCGTTAATGGGCTCATTGATTACTGAGCCTGCAGCGATGACTTTGGCAGCTCTGTTATTACGTGATAGATTTTATAAAGTGGGATTGCCCGTTAAATTTCAATACGCAATTATTGGGGTACTTTTTGTCAATATTTCGATTGGTGGCACGCTCACGAACTTTGCCGCCCCGCCCGTACTAATGGTTGCTTCTGCTTGGGAATGGTCGACCCCTTTTATGTTCACGCATTTTGGTGACAGAGCCGCCTTAGCCGTTTTTGTGAACTCCTTAATAATTACTATTATCTTTCGTAAACAAATTCCTAAAGAATTTAAAGAAGCTCCCGCAGAAAGCATGCCCTTAGCAGTTATCTTTGTACACTTATTATTTTTAGCTGGCGTCGTTATTTTCGCGCACTATCCGGCTGTTTTTTTATGGCTATTTTTGTTTTTTCTTGGTTTTACTACCGCCTATTCAAAATATCAAAACCCCTTGATTCTGCGTGAAGCATTATTGGTTGCGTTCTTTTTGGCTGGACTAGTTGTTTTAGGCAGTTTACAAAAATGGTGGTTACAACCTGTTTTAGAAAGCATGACGCCGACGGTAGCTTTCTATGGCACCGCTGCCCTCACTGGCCTCACTGATAATGCGGCATTAACTTATCTGGGGTCCTTGGTGGAAGGTACTACTCAGGAATTTAGGGTCGCGCTAGTAGCTGGTGCAGTAACAGGTGGGGGTCTTACGGTGATTGCGAATGCGCCTAACCCAGCTGGTTTGTCCATCTTACGCGAATACTTTACAGGGAAGGTAGTAAACCCCACGTATCTATTTGTAGCAGCTATTATTCCTACTTTAGTGGCTGTTATTGCCTTTAGATTCATCTAAGTGCAATTTCTTCCACTATTTGTTCAAATCAATGTAGCCTGTTAGAATATACGTTTGCCCCCAGTTTGAACTACTGAGAACGGCCCTACGATATGAAAAAAGTATTTATTAAAACCTTTGGTTGCCAAATGAACGAGTATGACTCGGAAAAAATGGCAGATGTATTAGAGTCACAAAGTGGCTACACACCAACTGACAACCTTGATGAAGCGGATATGGTATTGCTCAATACTTGTTCTATCCGTGAAAAAGCCCAAGATAAAGTTTTCTCCGATTTGGGTAGGCTAAGAGACTTAAAAAGCCAAAAACCTAACTTAATTATTGGTGTGGGCGGTTGTGTGGCGAGCCAAGAGGGTAAACAAATTGTGAACCGCGCACCCTATGTTGATTTGGTTTTTGGGCCACAAACACTTCACCGACTTCCTGCTTTAATTAATGAGCGTCAACGATCTGGACGTTCGCAGGTTGATATTAGCTTTCCTGAAATTGAAAAATTCGATCACTTACCACCCGCTCGCAAAGATGGTGGAGCTGCGTTTGTATCCATCATGGAAGGTTGCTCAAAGTATTGTACTTATTGCGTTGTTCCTTTTACCAGGGGCGAGGAAGTTTCAAGGCCGTTCGAAGATGTATTAGTCGAAGTTTCAGGATTGGCTCAACAAGGTGTTTGTGAAATCACTTTACTTGGTCAAAATGTGAATGCCTACTTAGGCAAGGTCAATGATCAAGCCGAGTTAGCTGATTTTGCGATGTTACTAGAGTATATTTCTGAAATTCCTGGGATTGAAAGAATTCGTTACACCACAAGTCATCCAAAAGAATTTACTTCACGTCTAATTCAAGCACATGCCACCTTACCTAAACTAGTGAACCATTTGCACTTACCTGTACAGCATGGCTCTGACAAAATTTTAATGGCGATGAAGCGTGGCTATACTAGTCTTGAATATAAAAGCATCATCCGGAAAATTCGCCAAGTAAAGCCGAATATTCCAATTTCAAGTGACTTTATCGTGGGCTTCCCAGGTGAAACCGATGAAGATTTTTTACAACTCATGAAGTTGGTTGAAGATATTAAGTTTGATAATAGCTACTGTTTTATTTTCAGTGCAAGGCCAGGTACTCCCGCTGCTAATTTGAAGGATGATATTCCACGCGAAGTAAAAGTAAGGCGCCTTCAAGAGTTAACGAGCCTCATTGATGAACATATTCTTGCCATTAGCAAATCGATGATTGGTGCAACGGAGCGTGTCATGATTGAAGGCATGGCGAGAGATGGTCAAAAATTACAAGGTCGTACGGAAAACAATCGCGTTGTAAATATCGATTTACCGGCAGATACCAATGCGCAAAGGTTAATTGGTAAGATGACTACCGTCTTATTTACTGATGCCTTAGCTCACTCACTTAAAGGTGAGTTGGTGCTAAAGCTTTCTTAAAATCTCCATGCCCAGCCAAAAATATCTCGTTAATACCCAATTTGCATCCACTGCGATACAAAACAAGTGGGAACCACTCCTTGCCAATGCTCAATTAAAAAAATGGATCAAGGCAGCATGTAAATTACCCTTTGAATTTACGCTACGCTTAGTGAATGCGAAAGAAGGTCTTGCGCTCAATCAAGCCTATCGTGATGGTGACCATGCTACCAATATCTTAACTTTCTCGTTAAATGATGAGGATAGTGATCTGACAAAAGATACTATCTTGGCAGATTTTGTATTTTGTATGCCAGTCATCGAAAAGGAAGCAAAGGCTCAGGGCAAAGAAGTCCTGCATCACTTTATTCATTTATTGGTTCATGGTGTTTTACATGCTCAAGGCTTTGATCATGAGGATCCTATTGAAGCAGAGGCAATGGAAGCGCTTGAAATTGCCATTTTGCACAGATTAAAATTAGAAAATCCTTATATCTGACACTTATATCAGTTACCCTATATAGATGACCGACTCAGACCCTAAAAGTTTTTTTAATCGCCTAGCGAACCTTTTGTATTCCAAACCTGAAACTCAGGCTGAAAAGCGTAAAGAGTTGCTGGAAACTTTACGACTTGCCAAATCAGAAGGTTTAATCGACTCTGATGCCCTTTCGATGATTGAAGGTGTTTTCCAAGTCAGTGAACTTACTGTTAAAGATATTTTGCTGCCACGGGCACAAATTGACTGGGTAGATATCCAAGATCCTATTGATGTGATTGTGCCCTCAGTCATTGAAGCTGCCCACTCTCGTTTTCCAGTCTTTGAAGGCAATCGAGATAATGTCATCGGCATCCTACTTGCGAAAGACCTTTTGCGTCAGGCCGTGGATAAAGATTTTAATTTACGAGATTGGCTAAGGCCTGCTGTCTTTATCCCAGACTCAAAACCCCTCGGTGTTTTACTCAAAGATTTTAGAAGTAATCGTAATCATTTAGCTATCGTCGTAGATGAATATGGTGGGGTCGCTGGAATTGTAACGATTGAGGATGTGTTAGAACAAATCGTTGGTGATATTGAAGATGAACACGATATTGATGATGAAGCAGATAACATCGTTTCCACATCCGATGGGAAGTTCCGTATTCGGGGTATGACAAGTCTTGAACAAATCAATGAAGTACTTGGCACTGACTTTATCGATGAGGATATTGATACGATTGCTGGTTTAGTAATTCAACAAGTGGGCAGGGTTCCCAAACGTGGCGACATCATTGAAATCGGCGAGTTGGTCTGTGAAATCCAACGTGCGGATCCACGTCAGATTCACATCTTAGTCATCCATAAAAAGCCTTCCCCCAGTCTGTAAATGCTATCTTACAGAGCCTATCTTTTTTCCTTTCTCATCGGTGTATCAACGGCCGCTGTCGGTAACTTTAGCCATGCAGCCTGGTGGCAAATGTTATTACTCGCTTTATTTTGGCGACAAATACATCATCATCATTTCCATGGTCTTAAAACGCAAGTTTATTTAGGTTGGCTCTTTGGCCTCGGATATTTCTGCCAAGGTATTTGGTGGTTGTATGTCAGCATGCACGATATAGGCGGTATGCCCTCCCTCATGGCGGCAGGCGGAGTCTTGCTGTTATCTGCATTTTTAGCACTATTTCCAACACTTGCGGTAGCTCTTGGGGCAAGATTTTATAACCAATCCAATAGTGCGATTGCCTGGGCCAGTGCTTGGACCATCGCCGAATGGTTACGAGGAAATATCCTAACTGGGTTTCCTTGGATTGGCTTTGGTGATGCTCAAATCAACGGGCCCTTTCAAGGCTTAATCCCCATCTTTGGCGTATTAGGTGCTACCTTTGCAACGATTTGGGGTGCTTATAAAATTGGTAGTGCTCCAGGTCGAATTTTTCTCCCTTTATTTTCTTTAGGCTTCGCTATAGCCATTTGCTCATTCTTCGAGGGCATCGAGTTTACAAAGCCGGTTGGGAAAATGTTAGAAGTACGATTATTGCAAGGTAACTTTCCTCAAACGATGCAGTACGATCCAGCCGCAATCAACCGGCAAAACAATTATTATTTCAATGGTTATTTAAATAAAGCAGCTGATCTAACAGTCGGTCCCGAAACAGCCATCACTTTAGCCGAAAATCAAATTCCAAAAGATTGGGAAGATCGTTTACAAAACTATCTCAATGAAACGAAGGGATATGTTTTGACCGGAGTCATTGGGGCCAAAGGGGATCAGTACTCTAATCGAGCTAAAGCTTATGGTCCAAATGGGGAGTCCTACAGTTATGACAAATCCCACTTAGTCCCTTTTGGCGAATATATTCCTCCTGGTTTCGAATGGTTTGTACGTGCAATTAAAGCTCCACTATCTCAATTCACGATGGGTTCAAATGAACAAGCGCATTTGACTATCAAAAGATCTGATGAACCAGATATTTCTGCGGTGGTGATGATTTGTTATGAGGACGTATTTGGTGCAGAAATAGCTCAGAGAATCCGTAAGTTTCCTGCAAACCCTCCTAATTTACTCATTAACTTAACCAACCTTGCCTGGTTTGGGAATACCTCCGCGCCTTGGCAACACTTAAGGTTGGCACAACTTCGCTCCCTAGAGACCGGCTTACCCACCATCAGGTCAACGAACACTGGGGTCACTGCAATTATTAATGATCAAGGTCGAGTTGTTGCACAACTACCCGTTTTTAATGAGGGCGTATTAACCGGTTCTGTTCAAGCTAGAAATGGCATCACACCCTATGTTCAATTCGGTGATATGCCCATTTTACTTTTATCCATTATGACTCTCGTGATTGGTTGGCGAAAAAAGAAACTGTTGAGTACCATGAGTACTCAGACAAAAGTTCTGTGAAGCAAAAAGCAAGGCGTTTCTTGACGGACGAGCCATCCTTCTCCTGAACGACGAGGATTTACTGACAAACTCTTGTTAAAATAAACACATTATGCTGACATTTCAAGAAATTATTCTCACTCTCCAACAATATTGGAGCAACCAAGGTTGCACATTATTGCAGCCTGTCGACTTAGAAGTCGGCGCTGGCACTTCCCACACTGCTACATTTTTGCGTGCTATTGGTCCCGAACCTTGGAAGGCCGCCTACGTTCAGCCATCTAGAAGACCAAAAGACGGTCGTTATGGCGAGAACCCAAATCGATTGCAACACTATTATCAATATCAAGTGGTATTAAAACCTGCCCCAGAAAACATCTTAGAACTGTACTTAGGTTCTTTGGAAGCTTTAGGGCTTGATTTACAACAAAATGATATTCGTTTTGTTGAAGATGACTGGGAAAACCCCACCTTAGGTGCCTGGGGACTTGGCTGGGAAGTTTGGCTCAATGGGATGGAAATTACCCAATTTACCTATTTTCAACAAGTTGGTGGGTTAGATTGCAAACCTGTGTTGGGTGAAATTACTTACGGTATTGAACGATTAGCCATGTACTTGCAGTCTTGCGAAAATGTCTACCAACTGCAATGGACACCCGAAGTAAGCTATGGTGATGTATATCATCAAAATGAAGTGGAACAGTCTACTTACAATTTTGAGTATTCCAACACAAATTGGCTTTTTGAACAGTTCACCAACTACGAATCTGAAGCAAAGCGTTTAATGGCGATTCCTTTGGCTTTGCCAGCTTATGAGATGGTCTTAAAAGCCGCCCATACTTTTAACCTATTGGATGCGCGAGGTGCTATCTCTGTGACGGAACGGGCAGCATATATAGGTAGGATTCGTAACTTATCCAAACAAATTGCACAGGCATATTTTGATTCTCGTGAAAAATTAGGTTTCCCAATGCTGAAGAATAGCCTCCAAAAAAGGAGTGAAAAATAATGACTACAGCTCCTTTCCTCATCGAGTTATTAACGGAAGAACTACCTCCAAAGTCTTTAAAAAAATTAGGCGAAAGTTTTTCACAAAAGATTTTTGATCAACTAGGTCGGCAAGATCTTTTACCACCACTAGCTAGCTTTCAATCCTTTGCTTCCCCCAGAAGACTAGCTATTTTGATTGATCAAGTCTACGAAAAATCGAATGACAAGCAAGTCAAAGAGAAACTACTACCTGTTTCAATTGCGATAGATGCAAATGGGAACCCAACTCCGCCACTGCTAAAAAAATTAGCCTCACTCGGTATTTCAGAGCCGAAGCTAGACGAATTAGAGCAAATGGGTGAAGGGAAAAACGAGGCATTTTATATATCCTTAACAAAGCCTGGTATTACTTTAGTAGAGGGTGCTCAAGAAGCTCTCAGCGCTTCAATTGCCCAATTACCAATCGCCAAGACAATGCACTACCAATTAAATCCTGGTACGCCGGAAGAGGTGGCAGTCCAATTCGTAAGACCTGTACATGGTTTGATTGCCTTATTCGGCTCTGAAATTATTCCGCTAACAATCTTTGGTCTCAAAGCAAGAAACACCACCTTGGGTCATCGTTTTTTATCGAGTGGTGCCATTACAATTCCTAGTGCGAATGAATATGAAACTACTTTAATTAACCAAGGTAAGGTATTACCTAGTTTTACGGGGCGTTTAGAAAAAATCACGCAAGATTTAATCAGTACTGCGAATGGTTTTAATGTATTAATGCCGCAAAGTTTATTAGAAGAAGTAAATTCTTTAGTAGAGTGGCCAGCCGTCTATGCTTGTTCTTTTGAGGAAGAGTTTTTAGAGGTTCCTCAAGAGTGCCTGATCTTAACAATGCAAACAAATCAGAAGTACTTTGCTCTGACGGATGCCAATGGCAAATTAGTTAATCAATTTTTAATTGTCTCGAACATTGTTACTTCTACCCCGGAAAAAATTATTTCAGGGAATGAAAGAGTCGTGCGTCCTAGACTTTCAGATGCTCGCTTTTTTTACACACAAGATCGTAAACGAGCACTATTTGATCGAGTGCCTGAATTAGCTAAAGTGGTATATCACAATAAGTTAGGTAACCAATTAGAGCGAATTCAACGGATTGAAGTAATTGCAAAAGCGATTGCGAGTCACATTAGTTCTAGTCAAGACGAATTAGTCGCTCTATCTAGTCGTGCAGCGTTGATTATCAAAACCGATCTGCTTACTGATATGGTTGGTGAGTTCCCTGAGTTACAAGGCATCATGGGGACTTATTATGCAAACCATGATCAAGAACATCACGAAGTAGCGTTGGCCTGCTCCGAACACTATCTGCCGCGTTTTGCAGGCGACGGATTACCAAGCACGATGGTTGGAACTGTTTTAGCCTTGTCAGACAAACTAGAGACGATTGTCGGCATTTGGGGAATCGGCTTATCGCCAACGGGGGAAAAAGATCCTTTCGCACTAAGACGTCATGCATTAGGTGTTTGCAGATTGTTGGTAGAAAAAAATCTACCGCTCAATCTAATCACTTTATTAGACATCGTTAAATCAGCCTTCCACTTTGAAGAAGTTCAAAAAAACGCTGATTTAGGTACGATTACTAACTTTGTGATGGACCGCCTCAGATCCTATCTAAAAGAAAATAATGGCACAACCTATTCATCTGAAGAGGTTGAATCCGTCTTGGCGAATTGTGCTGGTGATTTGACCAAGCTGCCTGAAAAATTAAGTGCTGTTAGGGCTTTTTCACAAATGGAAATGTCTGGCGATTTAGCCAATGCCAATAAGCGTATTAGTAATATTTTGAAGAAAAATGATCTACCACTGCCAAATAAGGTAGATGTTTCTTTACTCGTCGCATCTGCAGAGAAAGAATTATTGGACCAAATGAACGCGGTTACTCCGCAAATTGATCAGGCAATGGCGGATGCTGACTTCACAAAATCCTTACAGCTCCTAGCGCAATTAAGTACTGCCGTTACTGGTTTTTTTGCAGATGTCATGGTCAACGATCCTGATTTGCAGCTTAGAGGTAATCGTTTGGCACTCTTAAATCAATTACATCAGCAAATGAGCCGGATTGCTGATTTAAGTCAGTTGGCAAAATGAAGACTTTAAACAACAACCTCATCATATTGGATCGGGATGGCGTCATCAATCTTGATAGCGATGATTACATTAAATCAGTCGACGAATGGGAAGCCATTCCAGGTAGTTTAGAGGCAATTGCCAAATTAAACCAAGCTGATTATAAAGTGGTCATTTGTACCAATCAGTCTGGAATTAGTCGCCGACTATATGATGTCGACACCCTCAATGCAATGCATGAAAAAATGTTTCGTCAATTAGCTCGTCACGGTGGTGAGGTCTCGGCGATTTTTTTCTGTCCCCATGTCAATGAGGATAACTGCAGTTGTCGTAAGCCGAAAATTGGCATGTATCAAGATATTATTCAGCGGTTTAGTTTACAAAATGACTTGAACGGTATCCCGGTAGTTGGAGATTCACTACGTGATCTTACTGGCGCAGTTCAGTTAGGTGCTGAACCTCATTTAGTACTTACCGGTAAAGGGAAGTTAACTAGAGAAAAAGGTGGTTTACCGCCTTACACAGCCATTCACGAGGATTTATCAGCCTTTGTTGCACATTTTTTGTTGGCTAAACAATGATAAGACTAAGATCAGGAATATTTTTTCTAGCCCTCGTGATCTTCACGATTTTTTATTCAACATCTTGTTTTATAGTATTCCCTTTTCTATCACTTACGAATCGTTACAACTATGTTCGTGGCTGGTCTGCAGGCATTCTTTGGTTATTAAAGGTAATTTGTAATATTACTTATGAAATCCGTGGCATGCAAAATGTGATTGCCAATCAAGAAAAGCCCGTGATTTTGCTTTCAAAGCATCAATCTGCGTGGGAAACCATTGCTTACATTTCTTTATTTCCTAAACAGTTATGCTACGTGTTCAAAAAAGAATTGCTAAAGATTCCTTTTTTTGGCTGGGCAATGGCGATGTTACGCATGATTCATATCGATCGTAGTCAGCGCGATAAGGCTGCGATTGCTGTTGCAGAACAAGGAAAAGTACGTTTGTCAGAGGGTTGCTGGATTATTATTTATCCCGAAGGTACGCGCGTTCCCGTGGGTAAACATATCCCTTATCAGAAGGGTGGGGCTAGACTCGCTGTAAGTACCCAAGCCAATGTTATTCCGATTGCCCATAATGCAGGTCATGTTTGGCCGAAGAATAGCTTCTTCAAGTACCCAGGACGTGTGACCCTTTCGATTGGGCCGCTAATGACTACCGAAAACAAGAATCCTTCATTAGTTTTGCGTGAAGTTGAGACTTGGATTGAAGCAGAAATGCGCGCAATTGATCCAGCCTCATATGCCTAAGGAAAGCGCTCTTCTTTAGGTAATTTAGCTAATTTGGTTGCCCACTCAAGATAGGTTTCAACAGGAATATTTTGCGCACGAGACTTTAAGGTATCAGCATCTAACTCTAAGAGATGTTTTAAATTACCAAGATTATTTGCTAACATTTTTCTGCGTTGCGAAAATGCTAAAGCGACTAATTTTTCCAATACGTGAAAGGTCTCCACGTCTATCTTCACATTCTTTTTTGGCCACATTGCAACAATTGCTGAATCTACCCTAGGCGGTGGTTCAAATGACTCAGGCGGCACCTCAAAACAATTTTCTAAATGGTAAACCGTTTGTAACATGACTGAAAGTCGGCTATATTCCGAATCGCCTGGAGCTGCGACCATTCGTTCCACGACTTCTTTTTGCAACATAAATACTTGTTCATCGACAAATTCAAGTGCGCTAATTAAATGAAATAGTAAAGGGGAAGAAATGTTATATGGCAAGTTACCAACCACCTTGATGCCACCTTGATTGCCTTGTGCAAGGGCATTTGATTTAGCGTTTTTAGCCCATTCATAAAAATTAAACTGTAAGGCATCAATAGCATGAATCGTTAATTTACTAATCTTCTTAGCTTCCCAAAAAGCAATTAAATCTCGATCAATTTCTACAACCTCAAGCCGACTAAGGTTGTCCAACAAAGGATATGTCATTGCTCCTGTGCCAGGACCTATTTCAATAATGTGATCATGAGACTTTGGTGCAATACGAGCAACTATCGAGCGAATAATGCCCTCGTCAGTTAGAAAGTGTTGACCGAATCGTTTACGTGTTTGATGTACCATTTTTTGCCAGTTCAAAGGCTAGTTCAATAGCGGAAATCATACTACCAATTTCTGCCTGTCTTTTACCAGCGATCAGTAAAGCTGTTCCATGATCAACTGAAGTTCTGATAATGGGCAGTCCGAGTGTTACATTAACGCCCTGACCAAAGCAAGCTAATTTAAATGGTGCCAGTCCTTGGTCATGATACATGGCGATAAAAGCATCAAGCTTGGGGAGTTGAGAAAGATCAAACAATGTATCTGCTGGATAAGGTCCAGAAACATCCATTGCCAAACTCTTTGCGTGCTCGATAGCAGGTTGAATAATATCAATTTCTTCCATCCCCAAATGACCGCCTTCTCCAGCATGGGGATTGAGACCAGTTACTTTCAATGTCGGCTGAGGGATCCCAAATTGATCTTTTAGCGTTTGATGAACAATTTGTATTGTCTCGACAACGGCCTCAAAGGTCATAGCATCTGGGACTTCACGCAAAGGCAAGTGGGTGGTTACCAAGGCTACTCGAAAATTTTCTGCTTGGTTAGGTGCTATAGAATTTTTACCGCATAACATCATTACCACGCGCTTAGTATGCGTTTTTTCTGCAAGATATTCCGTATGTCCTGTAAATTCAATCCCAAAATCATTAATGATACTTTTTTGTAATGGTGCAGTAACCATTGCATTAAAGTCACCAGCAATACAAGCATCGATGGCACTGTCTAATAGTTTTAAAACGTAAGGAGCGTTCTTTGCGTTCAACGTTCCAGCAATATTTTGATCGACGAGTGGAATATGTTGAATGCGTAAACGATTACCAATCAAAGGATCAATAGTCGTCTCCATTTGAAATTCTGTAAATAAAGATTGATCACCTAGAATCGTAATATTTACTTCTGGAACCAGTCGTAAAAATTCAAGTGCTCCAAAAAAACTCACCTCTGGACCGATACCTGCTGGCTCTCCGGAAGTAATGACGAGGTGAATTGGCGTGGTCAAAATTATTTTTCAGGGGCAAAGGGAGGGCGCAACTCGATAGTTGCGTTATCTCTTAACTCACGAACCCAATCTTGGTAAGTTTGATCCAATCGTTCTTGTCTTAAAGTATTTTTAGCATATTCTTTTTGTTGGCTAAAGGTGATTTCTTTGGACTGCTTGTTCATCACTTGTAATATGTGCCACCCATAACTTGTTTGAAAAGGCTCAGTAACTGAATTAGGTTTAGTGTTCTTGAGTGCAAAATCAAACTCTGGCATCGTTTGACCTGCAGAAATCCAACCGATGTAACCAGAATTAGCGCCGGTATCTTTATCATCCGAAAACTTTTTTGCTAAGTCTCCAAAATCTGCATTTTTCGATTCCACCTGAACTTTGTAAGCTTTTATTTTTCTTTCTAAATCTGTGTCGCTAACGCCAGGTTTTTTAGCCAGCATTAAATGACGCACTTCAAATTGCTCCACTTGAATCGATTGACCCAAAGTAATTTCTGGACCGGTTGAAGCTTGAGCTCCGACTTTTCCACCTTTGCGATCTAATAATTTAACGATGTGGAAACCAGCGGAAGTTCTTAAGACCGAGGGTACCAAATCGCCAGCTTGTAATTTAGCGGTTGCATCAATAAAAAGTTGTGGCAAACGATCAAGAGTTCTATATCCTAAATCTTGTACCTTCACTGTTTTATCAACCTGGACTAAGCGATTGACAAAGTTGATGTATTCTTTTTCGTTTTTCACTTGTTGGAAAATGTCGTCAGCTTTAACTTTGGCTGCGTTGATCTCTGATCTAGAATCTGTATCTTTTGTAGGTACTAAAATTTGCGAAATATATAAAGTTTCTGGCACGTTAGGGCTAGCTGTTGGGGCTGGAGTTGAGCTTTGATTATTGTTTAATCTAGAAGCAATGTAGTCATTGACTTCTGAATCAGTGACTTTAACTCTACTTTCAACTAATCGCTCACGAAACCTGGTAATCAAAATATCTCTTCTTAAAGTCTCTTTGAATTTTTGAAAAGATTGGCCATTGCTTTCAAGAGACTGTTGGAATTCAGCCGCAGTCATTTTTCTTTGATTGAAAACATTATTTAAGATGGCATCATATTCGAGGTCACTAATCTTAAAGTTTGCGTAGGTAGCTTCTTGGTAAATGACACTTTCCTCGATGAGTTTATCAAACACCGTTTGAATTAAAACATCCTCTGGGGGTAATGGTCTCTTGGCTTCATTGATTTGTTTTTTAACGAGTTCAATTCGATCTTTTAAATCTTTAAGAGTAATGACTTCACGATTCACCGTAGCAAGCACGCGATCTATCTCATTCTTGTCAATGCTAAGATTCATTGAACTTGTGCGTTCAGGTGGGGCTTCGGGAGCCTCTGGAGGAGGCACTGGCTTCACATTTTTGGCGCTAGGTTTGCTTGCTGGTTTTGTAACTTCTGCTGCGAAAACTGCAACCGAATAAAAGGCGCCAATCATCAACACTGAAAGAAGTGCATTTAATAGGCATTTTTTAGGCATTCGAGTCATAACAATCCAATAATGTAATTTTGATTTGATTTTAAATGGTAATTAAGAAATTCCCTATTCATAAGATTCAAACCTTGATAAAGGCAAGGGCTTTTGATCGACAGGTATATACCCAGGAATATTCAATCTCATAATATCAATAGGATTGTTACCAAAACCGCTTAATCCCTTGAACTCTAATTGGAAAAAGATTTGACTCGTTGAAACTTGAGAGGTGTTCACAAAGCGATTAATTGCAACACGAAATGCCCAACAGTCTTGGTCGTATTCAAACCCCGCCAAGGTATTTAAGGTTTGACCTGTCACCTGATCGAAATTCCACCGACCAATACCATATAGCGTTCTTGTTATGGGCCATTGTCCAGATAACTCATATTGATAGATTGTGGTGGTCATTGCGGAAGGCTCAAAGTTATATCGATAACTTGCATTTAACATTTTCCTTGGTGCAGGACGCCAGCTAGCAGTAATTGAAGATTGCACAATTCGATTCAAGTTTTGATTGAACTCGCTAGCAGCATCTAAATTAATATTTCCGTCTAAGCGGGTAGCAGCACCAATTAATAAGTCCGAATAAGAAGGAACCACCGCTTGATCACCATACAACCCTACTCGCTGTCCTGAAATATCAAAACGCTGTGCAATAACTCCACGAATACGTTCAACACCGGTTTCTGCCTCTAAAATTTTGGCAGTAAAACCAGCTGTTACTTTATTATTATCTGCTACACGATCGTTACCAACAAAGGTATTTTCGGCAAAAATTTGTGCGATACCAAAACCTGCTGAGGCAGTATCAAACAGTGGAATTTTGGTTTGATCCACATAAGGTGTGTAGACATATAAGATTCTTGGTTCAATACTTAGTAAAATATTTTTACCAAAAATCGATTTCAGTTCTGGGGCATCTCGTTCAAAGAACATTCCAGAATCAAGGCTAAGGGTAGGCACCGCGAAGCTCTGTGTCATGCCTGGGTAATTGTTATTGCCTTGCATGCTGTAGTTGTTTGCTCGGATACTAATTTTAGGGGTGATGTAATACCCAGGATCAACAAATGGCAAACTGACTCCGGTATTAATGAATGCTCTGTCAGATGAAAAATAACCTCGATTTGGAATTGCATAACCTGGAGCATCTAAAGCCCCGCTATAAGTGAACCGCGTCACATTACCAACAAAACTGACGGATGTTCCAAAATAATCTAGGTTTTTATACGTCGCACTAATTTCCGGTTCACGATCATATGGTGCCAACACTAAATTATTTGGGTCTGGTTGTAAAGTCTGAAACTTTTGAACTCTGGCTAAGATATTCCAACCATTGATATAGTAATTAACGCCGGCTTCTTGATTAAATTGTCGAGTAATTGCCTGCCCTTGCGTTCTAGCTAGATCATCTGCATAAAAGTCATCTGACACTCTACTGATATTGGCATAAGCATTGAGGCCAGGGGAAACCAATTGTTGATGACGCAGGGTATACGCCCAACGATTCGACTGCAAAATAGCGTCGCTAGGCAAATATTCAGCTTGAATAATGCCAGAATAACTCGGCTCTAAGTATCGATATTCACCACCGAGCTGTTCGCCACGCTTGGACATGTACCTTGGGTAAATGGTTAAGTCTCGATTTGGCGCAATATTAAGATAATAAGGTGCCGTAATGTCTAAACCAGAATTGGAGTTGATACCAGCTGTTGCCGTTAAAAAACCGGACCTACGCTCGTTTCCCATTGGAAATGAATAGTAAGGTAAATATAGCAAAGGGGTGTCGAAAAAATGTAGTATCCCATCTTTGCCAGTAGCATCATCTTCTGATTGATCAATCAACATCGAGCTAGAGGAAAAGTACCAATCTAAATTTTCTGGACTGCAGGTAGAGTAAGTCGGTTTCGTGAGATAAGTTCGGTTACGGTCCAGGAAGTCTGCCCGTTGTGCACGACCAGAAGATCGATTGTCTCTGAACTCATAGACGGGTTCTTCAACCCAACCTTCTTTTGCATCTAACTTAAATTCGGATTTTGGGCCCGTAAAGCTGGCATTTTTTTTACGTAATAGCGTATTTCCAGTAACTTTTACAGTGTCCGTATCGATATTGTAGGTAATTTCATCGCCTTTAAGAACAATGCCATTTTTTCGTATTTCAGCATTTTCTTTTAAAACGATATCACGCTCGCTCACGCCATCAATGGTCTTGCTCTTAGAAAAAGTAATTGCTTTATCATCAGTTTGATCGTCATGTTCTACCAGCTTATCATCTAGTATTAGCGATAATGGCTTCGTGGTAACCTTGGTTTGAGCTTGTTTTAAAACGATATCACGCTCGCTCACGCCATCAATGGTCTTGCTCTTAGAAAAAGTAATTGCTTTATCATCAGTTTGATCGTCATGTTCTACCAGCTTATCATCTAGTATTAGCGATAATGGCTTCGTGGTAACCTTGGTTTGAGCTTGAATAGCTTCAGACCAGCCTAAAACTAGACAAAGAAAGATCGCTACCCCAAAATAGGTGGTAGAACTTTGATATTCTTCAGATAGGCTGGGGTATGATTTTGACATTAAACTCTCTAACCTACCTATTATACGAATCAATTATGCCGAATACACGACTTCACAAATTAAACCAATGGTTAGGATCATTACCTGAAAATTTAAAGCTTGATTTATCCTCAATTCAGGCCGCCTCGAGTGATGCGAGTTTTAGACAATATTTTCGAATTTTGACCAACCGTGAAGATTGTCCAAGTCTTATTATCATGGACGCGCCGGTAGATAAAGAGGATCTTAGGCCATTTCTCAATGTCGCCCAACTTTTATCGGCAGCCGACTTAAACGTTCCGAAAATTTTTCATATAAATCAAGAGGATGGCTTCCTTTTATTGAGCGATCTTGGGAACACTACCTATTTATCAGTACTGAACCAAAATACGGCAAATCATCTCTATCAAGAGGCTAATTTGGCTTTGGTTCAAATGCAAACGAGAGCAGATGCAAGTCAACTGCCACTGTATGATGAAGCCCTTTTGCAACGGGAAATGGACCTTTTTCCAGAATGGTATTTAGGTAAACATTTAGATTACAAGCTCAGTGAGGCAGAATCTAAGTCCCTTGGTTTGATTTTTCAACAGTTAAATCAAAATATCTTGGCACAACCTCAGGTTTTTGTGCATCGTGACTTTCACAGTCGAAACTTAATGGTGACACCAACCAATAATCCTGGCATTTTAGATTTTCAAGATGCGGTTAAGGGAGCAATCACTTATGATTTAGTCTCTTTATATCGGGATGCCTACATTCAATGGGATGAAGAACAACAAGTCGATTGGGTCATTCGTTATTGGGAATTAGCCCGTAAAGCACATTTACCGGTCCATGCAGATTTTGGGGATTTTTATCGGGATTTTGAATGGATGGGTCTACAAAGGCATTTAAAAGTACTAGGAATTTTTGCCAGGCTATATCATCGTGATGGCAAAGATGGGTATCTGAAAGATATTCCCTTGGTTTTAGAATACGTGGAAAAAGTGGCCCAACGTTATATTGCATTTAAGCCATTAATTAGAATATTAGACGCCTCCAGAAAATTTGTGCGCCCTGACGGATTTACTTTTTAAATGATGCATCTATTTCACGCTAATATCCCTGTAATGATTCTTGCCGCTGGTCGAGGGGAAAGAATGCGGCCATTAACGGATGAATTACCAAAACCATTACTCAAAATCCATGGCAAAAGCCTACTGGAGTACCATCTCGAGGGCTTGAGTAATCATGGCTTCCAACGGGTGGTCATTAATCATGCATGGCTTGGACACCTGATTGAAAATACACTCCAGGACGGACAACAGTTTCAATTAAATATTGCCTACTCCCCAGAAGTAACTGCATTAGAAACTGCTGGAGGGATTGCTCAGGCACTCCCCTTACTCAATCCCGAGGATTACTTTTTAGTAGTGAACGGTGATGTATTTGCGCCGGACTTTCCTTTTCACAGAGTAATTGATCTCGTTGAACAATTCCGAGCCGATATTGATCAAGATGCCCCTGCCTTGATGGCTTACTTATTTTTGGCGCAAAATCCAAGTCACCACCCGAAAGGGGATTTTTACCTCAATCCCCCTTATATTTTTTCGGATGATCAATTAGAGAATAATGCCCTATCTCAAAGAAAATATACTTTTAGTGGGATTGGTATTTACCATAAAGATTTATTTCAATCGATAGCACCTGGCTCTGTTGCGCCCCTAGCACCTTTACTAAAAAAAGCCATGGGTGCGATGTTGGTTGAAGGCGAATTATTAAAAACCCCTTGGCATGATGTGGGAACACCGGAAAGACTTTTAGAACTAAATCAAAAAAGATGAAAAGCCAATTAACTCCTCCTAAAGAACTCTTTCTAGCTAGACGCAATGCGCTTGTTCAGCGAATCCGCTCTATTTCAGATAGTAGTATCGTAATTCTCAATACGGCTCAAGAAGTAGCGCGTAATCGAGATAGCGAATTCGCTTACCGTCACGATAGTGATTTTTATTACTTAACAGGGTTTATGGAGCCAGAGGCTTTTTTAGTCATTCAAATAAAAGGTGGTGAAACTATCACTCACTTATTTTGTCGGCCCAAAGATCTTGAACGGGAAATTTGGGATGGAATTCGCCTCGGTCCAGAGGCAGCCCCGAGTCAACTAGCAATCGATCACGCACATTCGATTGAGGATTTAAATAGCAAGATGCCTGATTTAATCGCTGGATTTGACCAAGTTTTTACTAGAAATCATGCTGATACACTCATGGATGGGCATTTACGGCGATGGAATGGAGAGCTAGCAAAAAAAGCGCGTTTAGGTATTTCTAAACCAAGTACTTTTCATGATGTTGAATCTATAGTTCATGAGTTGCGCCTCTTTAAAGATGCTCAAGAAATTGCCATCATGCAACAAGCAAGTTGGATTAGTTCTCAAGCGCATCTTGCCGCAATGAAACGGTCTACTCCAGGACTCAAAGAATATCATCTAGAAGCTGACATTCTTTACACATTTAGAAATCATGGCTCCGAATCGGTTGCATACAACAGCATTGTTGCAGCTGGCGAAAATGCTTGCGTTTTACATTACCGCGCTGGGGATAGCACTTTACAAGATGGTGACCTCTGCTTGATTGATGCGGGATGTGAGTTATTAGGTTATGCGGCAGACATTACTAGAACTTTCCCAGTAAATGGCAAATTTAGTCCGGCCCAAGCGCAAGCCTATAACATTGTTTTAGCTGCCCAAGAAGCGGCAATTGCCAAGTGCCGAGCAGGGGAAAATTTCCAAGCGCCCCATGAGGCTGCACTTAAAGTCTTGACGCAGGGTTTATTCGACATGGGCGTTTTGAACTATCAGCAACACGGTTCTTTAGAAAGTGCGATCGAAAACAAAGCGTTCCAACCTTATTACATGCATCGCACCAGTCATTGGCTAGGAATGGATGTGCATGATGTCGGCTCTTATCGGGAGCCGCATGACCCTAACAAAGCTTGGCGAATTTTAAGGCCTAATATGGTTCTTACAGTAGAGCCTGGCTTGTACTTTAGACCAAGTAAAGAGATTCCTCCTGAATTTTGGAATATCGGGATTCGTATTGAGGATGACGTTGTTATCACTACAGATGCACCGATGATCTTAACCAGAGATGTACCTGTGAAGATTGAGGACATTGAAGCGTGGATGGCAAAATCCTCCTAAAATCGATAGATGGAAAACACTTTCAATACACATCATAGGCACACTCCCAACATTGCTATTCTTGGTGCTGGTCCGATTGGACTAGCTTGTGCTATTTTGCTGCTTGAACGAAATCCAGATTTACATTTGGATTTGTTTGATAAATTTCCTGAGTCGAATGATCCGATTACCCAAGGGGATGAACGCGGTATTGCCATCTCAGAAGGATCAAAACAATTACTAGACTCCATTGGGGCATGGCATTTAGAGGCTCCAGCCATTCATGAAGTGCATATTTCTCAGCGGCATCATTTTGGCCAAACGGTCATTCGTAGAAATGAACTTGGGAAAGATGCTTTAGGTTATATCGTCCGTTATAAAGACATTCATTTACAACTTCGGTTACGTTTAAAGGCGCTAAGAGCAACATCTCCTCATTTTAATTGGCAGTTTTCCTCAACTCGGCGTGATTTTTTAGAGATGCCCGACACCACTTGTTGTATTCATGCAGAGGGCGGACTCTTTCACGAACAAACAGCCAAAGACAGACGCTCAGATTATGATCAGTCCGCTTTAATCGGTTGGGTTGAGACAAAAAGTATTGCTGAAAACATCGCCTGGGAACGCTTTACCGCCGAAGGACCATTAGCTTTACTACCTCATCACCTTGGCAAAAATGCTCGTAATTTAGTTTGGTGTGCTTCCCCAAGTCGAATAGAGGAATTAAAACAATTAGGCTCAGCAGAATTTTTATTAGCTCTGCGAGAGGCATTTGGTTTGCCGGTTGGGGAGTTTTTACAGATTCACGACAGGCGAAGCTATCCACTCGGCTTAAACATCCGAGAGCGCATTATTGACCAGCATCACGTTTGGATTGGTAACGCCGCACAAACCCTCCATCCCGTTGCAGGTCAAGGCTTAAATTTAGGTTTAAGAGACGCGGCTACTTTGTCGCAATGTTTAGGACCTGTTTATTTACATCCTCTGGAAAAACAAGCAGCTCATCTAGCCATAGCCTTGGCCCATTACGCAAAGTTAAGAGAAAAAGATCGACGAGCTACGATTCGATTAACGGATTTAATGGCTAGAGTATTTGCCACAGATTTAGCCCCTGTTGTCATCGCTAGAGGAATGGCATTATCGATGTTGCAATGGCTTCCTCCTGTAAAAAGTGCGATTGCCAAACAAATGATGTTCGGTCAACGCTAAGCTCTCATACTGCCCAATTTTTAGGCAAATTGGTACTTTTATGATAAAGTCTCACATTCTAGATTTTTCTTAATCACCAACATTTTCGATTGTCGCCATTTTGCAGATTGGACCACACACTCTTTCTAATCGATTATTTGTTGCCCCAATGGCAGGTGTAACTGATCGTCCATTTAGGCAGCTTTGTAAGCGTTTAGGCGCTGGTTATGCGGTGTCAGAAATGATTGCTTCGAATGCCATGCTTTGGAATAGTGAAAAGACCCTCAGGCGAGCAAATCATCAGGGAGAGGTCAATCCCATCGCCGTGCAAATTGCCGGCGCTGACCCGGAGATGATGGGTCGTGCTGCTATCCTAAACGTAGAACGTGGTGCTCAAATTATTGATATCAATATGGGGTGTCCTGCCAAGAAAGTATGTAATGTGGCTTCTGGTTCAGCACTTCTGCAAAATGAACCTCTAGTAGAAAAAATTTTGCAAGCGGTGGTGCATGCTGTAGGTTATCCCAATGGCAACATTCCTGTTACCTTGAAAATTCGAACTGGTTGGGATAGGGAACATAAAAATGCGATTCGTATCGCAAAAATTGCCCAAGACTGCGGTATTTCAATGCTAACTATTCATGGTAGAACTAAAGCTGATTTGTATCATGGGGAAGCGGAGTACGAAACCATTGCGGCCGTGAAAGCTGAAATCAACATTCCAGTGGTAGCAAATGGAGACATTAACTCTCCGGAAAAAGCGAAGCATGTTTTGGAGTACACCAAAGCAGACGCCATCATGGTAGGACGGGCAGCTCAGGGAAGGCCTTGGATTTTTCGAGAAATAGACTATTTTTTATCGACTGGAAAATATCTAAGCGCCCCCACAATAGCTGAAATTTCTCAAATCATGGAAGAACATCTTTTAGAGCATTATGAATTTTATGGCGAATATGTTGGTTTAAGAACAGCTCGGAAACATATTGGTTGGTATTGCAAAGGGTTGCGGAACTCGCATGATTTTAGGCATCACATGAATACCATTGAATCTTGCAGTGAACAATTAACTGCAGTGAAAAACTATTTCTTAGAATTAGCCCAGTACTCAACACATATTGAGTATTTGGAGGCTGCTTAACTAGAGCTATTGTCAATGCCCAATTCAAAAAAACATCCTGTTAGTGAGGTTATTGAGATTCATTTGCAAAGATATCTCGATGATCTTGGTGAGATTCCTCCCAACAACATTTATCCAATGGTCTTGGCTTTTATTGAAAAACCTGTTTTAGACCTGGTTATGAAGCATGCCAACCAAAATCAATCTCTTGCGGCTAAATATTTGGGCATGAATCGTAATACATTGCATAAAAAACTTGTTGAACACGGCCTTATTTCTAATTAATTTTTTTTATTTACTTTCCTGGAATACTTATGATTCAAACCGCTCTCATTTCAGTTTCTGATAAATCTGGTATCGTTCCTTTTGCTCAAGCGCTTCACGAGAGAGGTATTCAACTGATTTCAACTGGTGGCACAGCAAAATTACTCGCTGAAAATAATTTACCGGTCATCGAGGTTTCTGAAATTACTCAGTTTCCTGAAATGTTAGATGGTCGCGTTAAAACACTTCACCCAATGGTGCATGGCGGTTTATTGGCACGTCGAGATGACCCAAAACATTTAGCTGCGCTAGAAGCTCACGGTATCAAAACCATTGATATGTTAGTGATTAATTTATATCCGTTTGAGAAAACGATTGCCCAAGCTGAATGTAGTTTTGAGGACGCCATTGAAAATATCGATATTGGTGGTCCAGCAATGTTACGTGCTGCCGCTAAAAATCATCAAGATGTTACTGTTCTCATTTCTCCAGAAGATTATGCGGAAGTGTTAGCTGAAATGACAGCGAATCAAAATCAAGTTTCATTTCAGACCAATTTCCGTTTAGCGAAAAAAGTTTTTGCCCATACAGCTAGATATGATGGGGCAATTGCCAACTACCTATCTTCTTTGCCAGAAAGCCTAGAACACACAGCTAGATCGAACTATCCTCAGACCTTACAAGTCAGCTTTAACCGTGTACAAGAGTTACGTTACGGAGAAAACCCTCACCAATCAGCTGCCTTCTACCAAGATGTTCACCCGATTCCAGGAGCTTTAGCGAATTTTGTTCAATTGCAAGGTAAAGAACTGTCCTATAACAATATTGCAGATGCAGATGCTGCTTGGGAATGTGTCAAAAGTTTTGGTAATACATTACAAGATGGTGTTCCGGCCTGTGTGATTGTGAAGCATGCGAATCCTTGTGGAGTAGCGGTTGCAACCTCAGCTGTTGAGGCCTATCAAAAAGCTTTTAAGACCGATCCAACTTCGGCATTTGGTGGGATTATTGCCTTCAACCGTCCTTGCGACGAAATCTGTGCTCAAGCAGTCACCAAGCAATTTGTGGAAGTTCTGATTGCGCCAAGCTTTACGAAAGAAGCACTGGCCATCTTATCTAGCAAACAAAATGTACGTGTTCTGCAAATTGAGTTAGCAGAAACAGTTAATGCCTTTGATCTCAAACGCGTTGGCGGTGGACTACTAGTTCAAACTCCTGATGTAAAAAATGTTCAGGAAAGTGAATTGACCGTGGTCTCAAAACGAATTCCAACGCCGCAAGAAATGACAGACATGTTATTTGCATGGCGAGTTGCTAAATTTGTGAAGTCAAACGCAATTGTGTTCTGTGCCAATGGGATGACTTTAGGGGTTGGAGCAGGTCAAATGAGCCGGATTGATTCAGCAAAAATTGCAGGTATTAAAGCGCAAAATGCTGGACTGAGCCTCACTAATTCAGCAGTAGCAAGTGATGCGTTCTTCCCATTTAGAGATGGACTTGATGTGGTTGTAGCAGCAGGTGCTACCTGTGTCATCCAACCGGGTGGCAGTGTCCGAGATGATGAAGTAGTACAGGCGGCAAATGAGCATGGTATTGCAATGGTCTACACCGGCACGCGTCACTTTAGACACTAATAGAATGCGCATCGTAGGAATTGATCCTGGGCTTCGTATTACTGGTTTTGGTGTGATTGAATTTGATCAGCAACGACTAAAATATATCGCCTCAGGAGTCATCAAAACCTCCAATGACAAAGAATCTAACAGCGAACGCCTAGGGACGATTTTTAATAGTGTGACTGAAGTAATTACCACTTATCAGCCAGATATCTCCTCCATAGAACAAGTTTTTGTTAACATTAATCCCCAGTCCACCTTAGCGCTTGGCCAAGCGCGAGGTGCAGCCATTGCTGCCCTCGTTTGTCAAAAACTACCCGTTTACGAATTCAGCGCTTTACAGGTCAAGAAGAATGTCGTGGGTTCTGGTCATGCAAAAAAAGAGCAAGTTCAAGAAATGGTTCGCCGATTACTGAGCCTAAAGTCAGCGCCGAGTAAAGATGCCGCTGATGCACTTGCTGTGGCAATTTGTGCAGCACATCACCATCAGATGAATCTACAAATACAAAAATCATCTAAACTTAAGTAATATTTAACCAAAAGGTAAATGGATGATTGGTCGCATACAAGGTCTTTTAATACAAAAAAATCCTCCTCGGATTCTAGTGGATTGCCACGGTGTTGGATATGAGATTGATGTGCCGATGAGCACTCTGTATCAATTGCCAGAAAATGGTCAGCAAGTTACTTTACTCACTCATTTTGTGGTTCGCGAAGACGCTCAACTCTTATTTGGTTTTGCGACAGAATCTGAGCGTGAAGCGTTTAAAACACTGATCAAAATTAGTGGTGTTGGGGCTAGAACAGCTTTGGCCATTCTTTCTGGCATGAGTGTTGCTGATATCGCACAGGCCGTTGCCTTGCAGGAAAGTGCTCGGCTCACAACCGTCCCCGGCATTGGCAAAAAAACTGCTGAGCGACTACTGCTTGAATTAAAAGGTAAATTTAGTGTTGATTCCTCATCAAGCGCAGGTGCTAGCAGTGGTGTTTCTGGTAATAGCAATGCCAGTGAAATCTTGCAAGCGCTCTTAGCCTTAGGCTATTCGGATAAAGAGGCGGTGCTTGCTCTAAAAAATACTCCGGCAGAATTAAGTGTCTCTGACGGGATTCGTATGGCTTTAAAAACCTTATCAAAAGGTTAATCAGTTGATTGACTATTCAGATACACTATCTCCATGAGTATTCACACAGACGAATTAGAAACCATCCCTGAGCCATCACGTGGGGCCAAAGACCGCATCATCGAACCATTTGCATCTACTGAAGAGAATGTCGTAGAGAGAGCATTACGACCAAAGCAGTTAGAAGAATATATTGGTCAACAAAAAGCGCGTGAGCAATTAGAGATTTTTATCTCAGCTGCAAAAAATCGTTCTGAAGCCTTAGATCATGTCTTGTTATTTGGACCTCCAGGACTTGGTAAAACCACTTTGGCTCATATTATTGCCAAAGAACTTGGTGTGAACTTAAGACAAACCAGCGGTCCTGTGCTCGATCGTCCGGGTGATTTGGCGGCCTTACTGACCAACTTGGAAGAAAATGATGTGCTGTTTATTGATGAGATTCATCGTCTCTCGCCAGTTGTTGAAGAAATTCTTTATCCTGCCTTAGAAGACTACAGTATCGACATCATGATTGGTGAAGGTCCAGCAGCTCGCAGTGTCAAGTTAGATCTCAAACCTTTCACCTTAATTGGCGCCACCACGAGAGCTGGGATGTTAACGAATCCTTTACGGGATCGTTTTGGTATTGTGTCTCGGTTAGAGTTTTATACGCATGCTGAACTCAGCGAGATTGTAAAACGCTCATCCAAACTACTAGGTGCAACTATTGCCCCAGATGGTGCTAATGAAATTGCCAAACGTGCCCGAGGCACCCCTAGAATTGCTAACCGCTTGTTAAGAAGAGTACGTGATTATGCACAAGTTAAAAGTGATGGTGTGATTACGGCCGAAATTGCTGATAAGGCTCTGTTAATGCTAGATGTTGATCCGGTAGGGTTTGACATTATGGACCGAAAATTACTAGAAGCGATTCTTTTTAAGTTCTCTGGTGGTCCGGTTGGCCTCGATAACTTAGCTTCTGTCATTGGTGAAGAAAAAGATACGATTGAAGATGTCATTGAGCCTTACTTAATTCAGCAGGGCTATTTGCAAAGAACGCCAAGGGGAAGAATCGCTACCCGCCTAGCTTATGGACACTTTGGTTTAACGATGCCCAATAGCAATGGTAACGATTCAGGTACGCTCGATTTGGATGAGTTACGGTAAATCCCAAGAAACTGATTTGGGGAAACTTTGGCGGTCAATTTCGTCTAGGGCGTCACCTTGTAAGTGACTTGTATCACCCCAGCTTAAAATTTCAAAATTTTCGCCATCAAATACGAGTCGATTTAAACTGGTATTGAGCAGCTCAATTTTTCTTTTTTCTGATAGATCAATTTTTGCTGCCTCTCGGTAAATACAATCTAATACCCCACCGTGAGCAACTATCAAAATAGTTTGTCCCAGATGACGTTTGGCAATTTGTTTTACGCCTAGAACGACGCGATCATAAAACTGTTGCAAGCTTTCACCGTCTTTGGGTTGAAAGTTTGCATTACGAGTCACCCAAGCATGATAGTTTTCAGGGTGAGTCTGTTCAATTTCGGCGTAGGTCTTTCCTTGTATTTCACCGTAACATCGCTCGCGCAGTAGAGCATCCTGTTGCACCTCTAATTGATGATGATGGGCGATTGTTTTTGCTGTATCAAAAGCACGCGACAAGTCACTGGCATAAGCGGCCTGAATATGCTCTTTGGCTAATACCTTTGCGAGTAAATTTGCTTGTTCAATACCAATGGAATTTAATCCAATATCTAGATAACCTTGCAAACGCTTTTCGCGATTCCAGTCTGTTTCACCATGCCGAATGAGAAGAATATTTGCCACAAAATGTCCTTGTTTAACTTAAATGAATCTTTGCGAATTTGCGCTTACCAACTTGCAGTACAAATGTGCCCGCATCTACTTTGAGAGCGCGATCTGTAATCACTACTCCGTCAATTCTGACACCCCCTTGCTCAATATTTCGATTAGCCTCTGTTGCAGAAGGTGCCAAGTTGGCTTGTTTAATTAATTGTGCAATACCGATTGGCGCGCCTGAAATTGAAACTTCAGGAATATCATCTGGAATACCACCTTTTGCTCGGTGATTAAAGTCTTCTAAAGCTTTATCTGCATCCGCACTACTATGAAAGCGCGTGACGATTTCTTGCGCTAAGATCACTTTTGCCTCTTTCGGGTTACGGCCTTGGGCAACTTCATTTTTGAGGGCTTCAATTTCTTGTAAGGATTTAAAGGATAGTAAAGTAAAGTAACTCCACATCAGTTCATCCGAAATGCTCAGTATCTTGCCGAACATTTCTCCGGGATTTTCACTAATACCGATATAGTTACCCTTCGATTTACTCATCTTATCTACGCCGTCTAATCCAACGAGAAGTGGCATCGTCAAAATACATTGAGGTTCTTGGCCGTATTCTTTTTGTAACTCTCTGCCAACTAATAAGTTAAATTTTTGATCCGTTCCACCCAACTCTAAATCGCTTCTTAATGCGACTGAATCATATCCTTGCATTAATGGATATAAAAATTCGTGCACAGAAATTGGAATGCCGCCTTTAAATCTTTTTGTAAAGTCATCCCGCTCTAACATTCGAGCAACTGTATATCTAGAAGCTAACTGAATCATCCCAGCAGCTCCTAGGGGCTCAGACCATTCAGAGTTATAACGTATTTCAGTTTTTTCAGGATTTAAAATTAAACTTGCTTGCCGATAATAGGTTTGAGCATTGAGGGCAATTTCTTCTTTAGTTAATGGTGGGCGAGTAATGTTTCGACCTGAGGGGTCGCCAATCAGACTCGTAAAATCGCCGATCAGAAAAATGACAGTGTGACCTAAATCTTGTAGTTGACGTAGTTTATTCAAGACAACGGTATGACCCAAGTGAATATCAGGGGCAGTAGGATCTAAACCTAGTTTAATTCGAAGTGGCACCTTGGTGGCGGCACTTTTTGCTAATTTCGCCAACCACTCTGTTTCGACCAATAATTCCTCACATCCTCGCTTTGTTTGTTCAAAGGCAGCTTGAACTTCAGGTGTTATAGGATATTTCGCAGCTACGGCAGAAAGAATTGTAGCGGGAGTTTCAGTTGAATTTATACTAGTCATACGCACTTTTTCTTTAAAAAGATTTTCAAAATAACTGCTATTTTCGCATTATTAATCGCACACTCACTATTTAAGTATTTATGCCCTCCTCATTTTTCCAAAAGACCTCCAAATACTTCATTGGAATCATGTCCGGAACAAGTTTAGATGGCGTAGATTGTGTCTTATCTACCATTCAATCAGATGGTAAATGTGCGTTTATTGCTCATGTCAGCAGAGACTACACTCCTGAAATGCGTGCAAAGTTTTTAACTTTGCAGCAAGCAAGTGACAATGAGTTAGATCTTGAAGCACATTGTGCCAATGATTTAGCAATTGAATACGCTCTCGCGGTTCAACAGTTATTAGCACAAGCTGGCCTTGCCTCTGAGGAAATTATGGCAATAGGTGCTCACGGACAAACAATTCGTCATCAACCATCAAAGCAACGGCACTTAGCCTATACTTTGCAGAGCTTAAATGCTGCTTTACTTGCTGAACTTACCCAGATCAATGTGATTAGCGATTTTCGAAGTAGAGATATTGCAGCAGGCGGGCAAGGAGCCCCTTTAGTCCCAGCGTTTCATGCCGCCCAATTTAAGTCAGATGCGCCGATTGCTGTTCTTAATTTAGGTGGAATCGGTAATTTGACCCTGCTTCAACCTAACGCGCCTATTTTAGGGTTTGATACAGGCCCTGCCAATGTTCTTTTAAATGATTGGATTGCAAAGCATTTACAGTTACCGTTTGATGAAAATGGTTCTTGGGCCAGATCGGGTAAGGTCATACCGGATATACTTCAATCGATGATGCAGGAATCGTTTTTCTATGATCCCATACCCAAAAGTACCGGTCGTGATCTTTTCCATATGGCATGGTTAACCCAACAGCTACCAGTCGGATTGGCAATAAAACCAGAAGATATTCAAGCTAGTTTAGTTGAGCTGTCTGCAACATCTATCGCTCTTCAACTGCACAATTATTTACCCAATTGTGCAGAGTTAATTACTTGTGGAGGTGGTGTGCGGAATCAATATCTGATGGAAAGGATTGAGGCATGTTGCCTCGAGCTCATGCCAACAATGATGTTTGCAAATACCAATAAATACCAAAAAGATCCTCAAACGGTTGAGGCTCTTGCTTTTGCTTGGTTTGCTTGGTGTTTCACAGAGGGATTGCCGGCAAACTTGCCTAGCGTGACAGGAGCAAAAGCACCTAGAATTCTAGGCGCCTTGTACCCTAAATAGTTATCTTCTTAAATTAAGCGGAGAAAGAAGATCCACAACCACAAGTCGTCGTTGCATTCGGATTTTTAATCACAAATTGAGAACCATTGATGTCTTCTTTGTAATCAATCTCAGCGCCTACTAAATACTGAAAACTCATCGAATCAACCAACAAAGTTACGCCATTTTTTGAGAACTCTGTATCGTCTTCATTGACATCTTCATCAAATGTAAAACCATATTGGAATCCAGAGCATCCTCCACCTTGCACGAAAACGCGCAATTTAAGTGCTGTATTGCCTTCTTCAGCAATTAAATCAGCCACTTTATCAGCAGCACTATCAGTAAAAATAATTGGTACTGGTGGCTCTTCCATTGACTCTACAACGTTTTGAACTGTGCTCATTTTTTACTCCTCAATCAATATTTCTATATTCTAGGCTTAAATTACCGTATTTACAGTAAGGTTATTTTATCAATTACGGCATGAGGGCAATTTGTTGCAGCCCCATATCCTCTGGCAAGCCAAACATCAAGTTTAGACATTGGATTCCTTGTCCGGAAGCGCCCTTCACTAAATTATCCTCCACCACCAAGATAACCAATGTATCTGCACCACCTGGGCGATGTACGGCAATCCGTAACTGATTACTACCTCTGACAGACCTTGTT
Organism: Polynucleobacter kasalickyi; assembly: GCF_900176405.1. GTDB lineage: Bacteria > Pseudomonadota > Gammaproteobacteria > Burkholderiales > Burkholderiaceae > Polynucleobacter > Polynucleobacter kasalickyi. Next base: position 248,472 of record NZ_FWXJ01000003.1, read on the forward strand.
TCAGGGGTACTACCGGCCGGCATCACATCAACAAAGGGTTCGTTCGCATAAAAATCCTCAAATAACTTCTGAAAGTCTACATCGAACGCTTCCGGCAGAATTCGTGCATATAGGGTGGAATGGATGCCCCGAATCATTGGCACCAAATGGGGTACGAAAGTAAGCTTAATATCATCATGTCCCGCAATGGCTTTTAAACCTTGTTCAATTTCCGGTAAATGTCTGTGTCCTTTGACGCCATATGCTTTGAAGTTATCGCTCGCTTCCGCTAGGAGCGTTCCCACTTCAGCCTTTCTACCTGCACCAGATACACCAGACTTTGAGTCTGAGATTAAATATTTTGTATCAATGAATCTTTTACCACCCGTTAATCTAGGGCTAATTAATGGTGCAAAACCAAGTTGCACGGAGGTCGGGTAACAGCCAGCAAGGCCGATAACTCGCGCAGTTTTAATTTTTTCGCGGTTAATCTCCGCTAATCCATAGATTGCTTCTTTCAGAATATCCGGACATTGATGCGGCATACCATACCATTTTTCAAATTCAGCAGTATCTTGTAATCTAAAGTCAGCTGCTAAATCGATGATTCTTACGCCAGCTGCTAGTAACTCTTTTGCCTGAGCCATTGCCACACCATGGGGTGTTGCAAAAAAGACAGCATTACACTGATCTAGTTTCGCATCCTCTGGAGTACTAAAGGCAATATTGACTCGCCCCCGTAACGAAGAATACATTTCGGATACGGGCATACCCGCTTCTTTACGAGAGGTAATTGCAGTTAATTCGACTTCTGGATGCTGAGCTAGCATGCGAAGTAACTCAACCCCTGTGTACCCTGTTCCACCTACGATACCGACCTTAATCATGATATTTCCTAAAATTATAAGATTTACCTTATTTTATCAAGCCTAGGTGACAAAATGTACACGTCGCATTAGACAAAAAATAATGATAAAAAAAACCGCATAAGCTATTTGACTTATACGGTTTTTTAACAAACTCAATAACCATTGAATGGATACATTCAATGGCATCACTCTTTGCCTTAACAAAGAGTGTGTCGATAAAAAATTAACGCTTACTGAACTGTTTGCGACGACGCGCGCCACGTAAACCAACTTTTTTACGTTCAACTTCACGAGCATCACGTGTAACAAAACCAGCTTTTGATAAAGTCGGCTTGAGTGTGTTGTCATAATCAATCAATGCGCGAGTAACGCCATGACGAACAGCACCAGCTTGACCAGTCTCACCACCACCGGAAACGTTTACTTTAATGTCAAAAGTTTCGCCATGGTTTGTTAAGATCAAAGGTTGACGAGCAATCATACGTGAAGTTTCACGAGAAAAATACTCATCAATTGGCTTACCGTTTACAACGATTTCGCCTTTTCCAGATTTAATAAAAACACGGGCAACAGAACTTTTGCGCCGACCGGTTCCATAATTCCAATTTCCAATCATGACCGCTCCTTAAATTTCAAGCACGCTTGGCTGTTGAGCCGCGTGTGGATGGTTATCATCGCCATAGACTTTTAATTTCTTAATCATAGCGTAGCCGAGAGGGCCTTTTGGCAACATGCCTTTAACAGCTTTTTCCAAAACACGTCCTGGAAATTTAGCTTGCATCTTGTCGAAATTCGTTTCATAGATACCGCCTGGGTATCCACTGTGACGGTAATAGGTTTTTTGCAAACCTTTGTTACCAGTAACGCGCAATTTGGCAGCATTGATTACAACAATGTAATCTCCAGTGTCAACGTGTGGAGTAAATTCGGGTTTATGCTTGCCGCGCAGACGGTGTGCCACTTCACTGGCGACACGACCGAGAACTTTGTCTGTTGCGTCAATCACGAACCATTCATGCTTCACCTCATGGGATTTAGCGGAAAAAGTTTTCATGATTACTTTCTTTAAATTGTAAGTCCAATAATGCCTAAGTTACTCATCAAATCGGCCTTGCTTATCCTTGCACGCTCTCATTTCAAAATAGCTTAGGTAATGCATTTCCCCTAGGACTGAAGTAGGGAATCGATAATTATAACAAAAAAAAGCCCAGAGGTAAACTCTGGGCTATGAATTCCACCTTTGTTTGGGTGGAGGAGACATCTGTAGCAGTAAAATTGAACTAACTTAGGTTTAATATTAACTTATTCTTAATAATACTTAAATTAATTCATGCAATGGATTCATTATATATTAGGGTAATCACTAGGTAAAGTCTTTTATTCAAATTTTTATTGAAAGTGCAATATGGAATGCAAGGTTAGTTGGATGGGTGTTGAGGGAATGAGCTTTTCTGCAGAAGTCGGTAGCGGGCATCTTGTGAATATGGATGGAGCGCCAGAGGCTGGTGGTAGAAATTTAGCACCAAGGCCTATGGAGCTCTTACTAGCAGGAGCCGGTGGATGTACTGCATTTGATGTTGTCATGATTTTAAAGAAAGCTAGGCAAGATATTCGTGGTTGCGAAGTTAAACTCAGTGCAACTCGGGCTGAAGAAGATCCTAAAGTATTTACAAGTATTCACATGACTTTTGTTGTGACAGGGAAAAATCTCGATTTAAATCGGGTTCAAAAGGCGGTTGACCTTTCGCATGACAAATACTGTTCAGCCACGATCATGTTAGAAAAGACGGCAGCAATTACTCATAGCATCGAAATTAAAGAAATTTAGAACCGAAAAACAGCTGGAAGTGGCAGAGTTGGTCGATAAGCCGGATTCTGTCGACCGAACTTTCGTTCGGGGGCAATCATTCCTCTAGACCCATTGTTACCAATGGGTTCAAGCTCTCTACCCGCAGGCTCAGCGAGTCGCCTCAACGCCTGCCTATTTGAGATTGCTCCGGGTGGAGGTTACCGCGTTTCACCGTAACTAAATACGCTCGTCTCTGTGGCCCTATTCCTCATGTCACCATGGATGGCCGTTAGCCATCACCCTACTCTATGGAGTCCGGACTTTCCTCCCCTTTTTCAAGCGGCGGTTGCCTAACCAACTCTGCACCGCTAGTCTAACCTAGAAATGACCATTCAAGGGACTTTCCCGCATTTAAAGGAACAATTTCTTCTGCACCGAACTGATACGACAAAGGAATCGTTTGTGAAGTTTTCTCTAGAGTGATTTTTCGGGTATTTCTCGGCAAGCCATAAAAATCTGGCCCCCTAAAAGAGGCGAAGGCTTCTAATTGTTGTAATTTACCAACAGACTCAAAGGCTTCAGCATAAAACTCCATCGCTTGTGGCGCCGTAAAGCACCCTGCGCAACCACATTCATGCTCCTTCAAATGTTTAGCGTGAGGTGCACTATCGGTGCCTAAGAAGAATCGATGCGAGTCGCTTGTGGCCGCATTGAGCAAAGCAATCCGATGCTTTTCTCGTTTTAATACCGGTAAGCAGTAAAAGTGAGGGCGAATCCCCCCTTGAAATATTGCATTGCGGTTATAAAGTAAATGGTGCGCGGTAATAGTTGCACCAATTTCACCAAGATTTTTTGTGTCGGCGGAATCCACATACTCGACAGCTTGGGCCGTCGTAATGTGTTCAAACACAACCTTGAGTTTTGGGTGGCGCATTCTTAATGGATGAAGCACTTCATCAATAAAAACAGCCTCACGATCAAATAAATCAACCTCTGATTTGGTAACCTCTCCATGCATTAATAGAGGCATGGCATGCTGTGCCATAGCGTCTAATACTTCGTCACATTTTGTCAGGTTTGTTACTCCAGCATCACTGTTGGTGGTAGCACCAGCGGGATACAATTTAAAACCAATAATGCCTGCTTCTTTAGCTTTCGCAATTTCAGAAGCCTTCGTATTGTCCGTTAAATACAGAGCCATTAACGGAGTAAAAGCTTGATCCTGCTCAGGTAAGCCCTTCAAAGCTTGCATAATTCTTGCCTGATATTGTTGGGCTAACTCGACCGAAGTGACCGGTGGCCTGAGGTTTGGCATGATGAGGGCACGTCCAAATTGTTTGGTCGTGTGGGCTAAAACATCTTTGAGGACAGCGCCATCACGAATGTGTAGATGCCAATCATCTGGTTGGGTTATGGTTAATTTAGTAGTAGATGTCATTTTATTTCACTTGAAATTCATTAAAAGTATTCTAAAGTCATTTACATTCGTCAGGGTTGGTCCAGTCATCACTAGTCCGCCGACTTGTGCGAAGAACCCATAAGAATCATGGATTGTTAGGTAATATTGACTATCTAAACCAAGCTCTTTTGCTCGGCCTAAGACTTCATCGTCAAAATAGGCTCCCGCATTATTTTCACTGCCATCGATGCCATCAGTGTCCGCAGCTAAAGCAGCAAAACATTTTCGGTCTTTAGATGCATCTAATAAAGCCAATAAAAATTCTGCACAACGTCCGCCGCGCCCCTTAATATGAGACGGGATAGTTACTGTAGTCTCCCCCCCCGAAATCAAAGCAACGGCTTGGTCTGGCTTACTGTTCAAAAACTCTTGTATTTGTTGGAGCTGTACTACCGCTTGCTCCTTAGATTCTCCACTAATTTGATCACCCAGGACAATCGCTTGCATACCTTGTGCTTCACAAAATTTAGCAGCGCTATGCAGACTTTGCATGGCCGTGGCATACACCTCATTGTGAATATGCAATACCTCTGGATCATTCTTCTTCAATGTTTCTGAGATTTTCCCCTCTACTCCATCTCTCAAATGCTTGAGTATTTTCGGACTAATTTGCGATTCATCCAATTGGTACTTCTGCAAAATATGGATGGCATCTAAATAAGTCGATGGATCAACGGCACAAGGGCCACTAGCAATATCAGCTGGTTGATCGCCAATCACATCAGAAATAATAAAGGCATGCACTTTGACACCCCTTGACACCGCCAACCGCGCTAAATTACCACCCTGGATTTGAGATAAATGCTTTCTCACCACATTCATTTGCTCAATGGGCGCTCCACTTCGCAATAATGCTTGGGTAAGCACTTGCATGTCTGTTAGTTCAATGCCATCCACCGGCAAGGTAAGTAAACTAGAACCACCGCCTGAGATAAGAACAATGAAATGGTCCTCTGGCTTTAGTTCCTGGACACATTTCAACATCTCTGTTGAGGCAGTAATGCAAGCTTGATCTGGTACTGGATGAGCGGCTTGTCGAACAATAATTTTTCTATTGGGTAATGGCGTTGCCACATCGTGCTCATACCTGGTCACAACCACCCCGCGGAACTGGAGATCGGGCCAATGAGACTGGGCATGTTTTTCAAAGGCGTCCGCCATAGAGGCAGCTGCTTTACCTGCTCCAATGACTAAGCAATTACCACTTAATCCATTTGGAAAAGATTTTTTTAGCGCTTGAGGTAGAGCAATTTGTGGATCTGCCACATTTAAGGCGGCTTGATAGGCTCCAAAAAGAACTTGTTTTGCACTAGCGAGTTTCATCATGATGATTAATTAACTTCCTCATCCTTTGCTTCTTTTTGTTGTAAATGCCAAATTTCAGCATATTTTCCCTGCAACTGGATGAGTTCTTCGTGGGTGCCACGCTCCACAATTTTGCCATCATCCATCACTAATATTTGTTCGGCATGAATCACCGTTGATAGTCGATGGGCAATGACTAAAGAAGTACGATTCACTGTTAATTTATCAATTTCTGATTGAATCGCATTTTCAGTTTTAGAGTCCAAAGCGGAAGTAGCTTCATCAAAAATAACCAAGGCTGGATTTTTTAATAGGGTACGAGCAATTGCGACGCGCTGCTTTTCGCCACCAGAAAGTTTTAAGCCACGTTCACCCACTGCTGTCTTATAACCATCGGGCAAACTAATGATGAAATCATGGATGTGCGCAGTCCGAGCAGCCATCTCGACTTCCTCTTGACTAGCGCCTGGCTTTCCATAAGTAATGTTGTAACCAATCGTGTCATTGAATAACACCGTATCTTGAGGGACGATACCAATTAATTTTCTTAAACTACTTTGTTGATATTGACTAATATCTTGTCCGTCAATCGTAATTTTTCCAGATTGGATATCGTAAAACCGGAACAGAAGTCTTGATAAAGTGCTTTTTCCGGAGCCACTATGGCCAACTACCGCAGTAGTTGTCCCAGCCTTAATTTCAAAAGAAACACCTTTCAATATGGCTCGATTAGACTCATATGAAAAATAAACATCATTAAAAACTACGTTAGGACCAAGTGCTGGATTGTGCAATTGCAAAGCTTTCGCATCTTGAATATCCTCTACCTCTTTATTCTTTGAGAGGATCCCAAACATGTTACCCATATCAATCAAGGCTTGTTTGATTTCTCGATAAATAACCCCTAAAAAATTTAACGGAATGTATAGCTGAATCATTAAGGTATTGATCAGTACTAAGTCGCCTAAGGTAAGTCTACCGTCCTCAACGCCGACTACAGCACGCCATAAAATAGCAATTAAACCAGTCACAATAATGCATTGCTGGCCAATATTTAAAACCGCTAAAGATTTTTGCGATTTGATGGCCGCAGCTTGATAACTCACTAAGAAGGTATCGTAACGTCTTGTTTCAAAGGCTTCATTGCCGAAGTACTTTACGGTCTCAAAGTTTAATAAAGAATCAATCGCCTTTTGATTGGCACTCGTATCCATTTCATTCATCTTGCGACGATATTTTGTCCGCCATTCAGTAATTTTTACGGTAAACAGGATGTAAAAAGCAATCGCTACAAAAGTAATTCCAGCAAAAACCCAATCATAGTTCCAGCCCAAATAAATTAAAACAATTAAAAACTCAATGCAAGTGGGCACAATGCTATATAAGGAATAAGAGATAAGAGACTGAATCCCGCGGGATCCACGATCAATATCTCTACTAACTCCACCTGTTTGCCGACCTAAATGAAAGCGTAAGGACATGGCATGCAAATGTTGGAAAACCTCAATTGCAATCTGACGGATTGCATTTTGGGTAACTTTAGCGAATAAGAACTCCCTTAGCTCAGTGAAGACAGAACTAGCGAGCCGCAACAAACCATAAGCAAAAATTAAACTTAATGGAAAAATTAAATACCGCTTCGGGTCATTGGGTGCAAAGGATAAGTCATCAATTAAGTGTTTCAAAATAATGGGGATACCAATATTGGAAACCTTCGCTAAGATTAAACAACTCATGGCTAAAGCCACCCTCAAAGGATACTTTAGTACATAGGGAAGCAATGTCTTAATGGTCTTAGCATCACCTAATTGATGAGGCGATGGAGCAGAAGCTTCCCTGTCAGCGGAATGACGCATAAATATATTTCCAAAAAAAATCCCACTGTTTAGGTGGGATTAAAACTTATAAAGTTGTTTGTGTAGTATTTCGCAAACGAATATGTAATTCCCTCAATTGCTTTTCATCAACAAAGCTTGGCGCTTGAGTTAAAAGACACTGTGCTCTTTGTGTTTTAGGGAAGGCAATCACATCACGGATCGAATCAGCGCCCGTCATCATGGTGACAATCCGGTCAAGTCCAAAAGCGATACCACCATGAGGAGGTGCGCCATATTTCAAGGCATCCAATAAGAAGCCGAATTTTGCTTGAGCTTCACTCGCGCCAATTTTTAGAGCCCGGAAAACTTCACTTTGGACTGACTCTTTATGGATACGCACAGAACCACCGCCAATTTCCCAGCCATTCAGAACCATGTCATAAGCCTTCGCTAAACAACTACCTGGATCTGTATCAAGGATACTTAAATGCTCGTCTTTCGGGCTAGTAAATGGATGATGACATGCCACCCAACGCGCATTCTCATCATCATATTCAAACATTGGGAAATCGACTACCCATAATGGCTTCCAAGCCTTTGTAAAGAGCCCTTTAGAACTACTCCATTCTGAGTGTCCAATTTTTACACGTAAGGCGCCCATCGCGTCATTTACTACTTTAATCGTATCAGCACCAAAGAAAATAATATCGCCGTCCTGCGCACCAGTGCGTTCTAGAATTGCTTTAACTGCTGCATCATGGAGATTTTTTACAATCGGTGACTGCAAGCCATTACGGCCTTCGGCAATTTGATTTACTTTAATCCAAGCAAGTCCTTTAGCACCATAAATACTCACGAATTTTGTGTATTCATCAATTTCACTTCTTGAAATCTCTGCACCACCTGGAATACGAAGACCAACTACTCGGCCATTATCAGAATTTGCTGGGCCTGAGAAGACTTTGAAATCCACATCTTTCATGACATCAGTTAGTTCAGTAAACTCTAAGTTGACGCGGAGATCTGGCTTATCAGATCCGTACTTTGCCATTGCCTCAGAATATGGCATTACAGGAAATGGATTGGCAAGTTCTACATCCATTACAGTTTTGAAAATATGACGGATCATGTTTTCAAATAAGTCACGAATTTCTAACTCATCCATAAAGGAAGTTTCACAGTCAATCTGTGTAAACTCAGGCTGACGATCTGCTCTTAAATCTTCGTCACGGAAACACTTAACAATTTGATAGTAACGTTCAAAACCTGCCACCATTAATAATTGTTTAAATAATTGGGGTGATTGAGGTAAGGCAAAAAATTGTCCGTCATGAACTCGTGAAGGCACTAAATAGTCCCTTGCACCTTCTGGTGTACTCTTCGTCAACATCGGCGTTTCAATATCAATAAAGCCAGAGTTATCCAAATATTTTCTGCATTCCATTGCAACGTTGTAACGCAAACGTAAGTTCTTTTGCATTTGTGGACGACGTAAATCTAACACGCGATGGGTTAGACGGGTAGTTTCTGAAAGATTATCATCATCCAATTGGAATGGTGGTGTTACTGACGCATTTAAAACAATCAATTCTTTACAAAGGATTTCAATTTTGCCAGTGGTTAAATCTGCATTTTGCGTTCCTTCTGGACGGGCTCTTACCAAACCCTTTACTTGAATACAAAACTCATTTCTTACGCCTTCAGCACTTTTAAATACATCTTCTCTATCTGGGTCACAGACAACTTGTACGAAGCCATGACTATCTCTTAAATCAATAAAGATCACGCCACCGTGATCACGTCTTCTATTTACCCAACCTGCCACACTGACTTCTGTGCCAATTTCTTTTTCTGTTATTAATCCTGCTGAATGACTACGAATTGACATACGAAAACCTTTTGATAAAAATGAATAATTAAAGTTATTGGCCTGCTGGAGGCACAGTACCCATCGAAACAATGTGCTTCAAAGCATCTTCGACGGAGATAGAAAGTTCAATGACACTATCCTTTGGTACGATCATAAAAAATCCTGATGTAGGGTTTGGTGTCGTAGGAACAAATACATGGATATGCGGGGTGCCTAGCTTTTCAGCAACTTCCCGCATAGGCGTTCCCGTCTGAAAAGCTATTGTCCAAGAATTTTGATGGGGGTAGCGAATCAAGACAGCTTTTTTGAAGGCCTCTCCACTACTCGAAAGTAAAGTATCAGATACTTGCTTCACACTGGAATAAATCGATCTGACAATTGGAATTCTGTTAAGAATTCGTTCCCAAATCTTTAACCACCAACGTCCAGCAAAGGTAATCGCAATCATTCCTGTCAGCATCATGCTGAAAATAACGATCAAAATCCCCACGCCTGGAATATTTCTAAAATCCCTCAATGGCATGGTTGAACTGGTAGGCATTACGGTAATAATCGCCGACATGACGGAACCAAAAACCCCGTCTAAGATGCCAAGAGCCCAGGTTATTACCCAAATGGTAATAGCCAACGGAGCCCAAACGAGAATCCCAGCGATAAAGTATTTTTTCATGATTTTTTGCCTTAATCCTCTATTATCCATCTTTTAAGTGCCAGATGGAAGATTAGAAACTCTAGGCGAGTGGTTCTGCGTCTCGAATTAAATTGGCAGGGACAAAAAGGCTACCCGCAATCATCCCCAACAAACTGCAGAGCAAGCCTATCATTTGTGGGGGAACCATGCCATCTGGATAGGCAAACTCAGCCAATAACCAGGTACTAATACCAAATAAAACCGATAATAGCCCTCCCATTGGGTTTGCTCTTTTCCAATAAATGCCAAAGACTAACGGAATAAAGGCTGCAACTAGAGTGACTTTATAGGCGCTTTCAACCATCTTAAAAATAGATAATTCGGAGTGCATCGCTAAAATAGTGACCATGACGGTAAAAACTAATACTGTTAGCCGCATCACTACTAACATCTGACGCGGGTTTAAATGTTTAAAAGCGCCTTTAATGATATTTTCAGAAATCGAGACCGAGGGTGCCAGTAGCGTGGCACTCGCACAACTCTTTAGAGCAGAAAGTAAGGCCCCAAAAAACATTACTTGAGCAAATAACGGCGTATGTTTCAGAATTAATTGCGGCAAAATCAATTGTGGGTCCGTTTCCATATTGGTTTTAACTAACTCTGGGTCAATCAAAGTTGCTGAGTATGCCAAAAACATCGGTAAGAAAGCGAAACAAAAATAGAGAACACCGCCTAAAATTGCGGCATTTTGGGCGATTTTAGAAGTTTTGGAAGATGTCACTCGTTGAAATACATCTTGCTGTGGAATGGAACCAAGCATCATCGTACAGAGTGCAGAAATAAAACCAATGATGGCGGTTGCATTCGCTTCCGGGAAAAAATTAAATAACCCGGCCTTATTTGCATGCTCAATGACTGTAAAAACGCCGCCTGTTAAACCAGTAATTTCATGCCCAATAAAAAATAGCCCGACCACAACAATGATCATTTGTAGAAAATCAGTAATTGCTACCGCCCACATTCCGCCAAAAAGAGTGTAGATTAAAACGCTTCCAGAGCCAATTAACATCCCAGTACTTTGACTAATACTACCTTCTGATGCCACATGAAAAACAAGTCCGAGAGCCATGATTTGGGCTGAAACCCACCCCAAGTAAGATGCTGCAATACATAGCGTAATTAAAATTTCGACCGTTCTGCCATATTTATCACGATAAAAATCGCCAATTGTTAGAAACTTCTTTTGATAAAGGGGTTTTGCAAAGAACAGGCCAACTAATATTAGGCAGAGCGAGGAACCAAATGGATCTGCCACCACAGCACCTAAGCCACCATTCAAAAATGTTGCTGGCGCACCAAGTACAGCCTCAGCACCAAACCAAGTTGCAAATACAGTGGCTGTGACCACATACATTGGCAAACTATGTCCAGCAGCAGCAAAATCGGTTGCATTTTTTACCTTTAAGGAAGCGAATAAGCCAATTGCAACCGAAATGATCCAATAAGCGATTACGTACCAAAAAAGCATAGCGAAGTATCTAGTTAATTAATAGTAGTAGGATGAAACCACCAGTGCAGACGCCGATGAAGAATACACTAACGAATTTCCATGCCACATTAGTCTTTTTGGACAGTTTCAACTCATTAATTAATTCATCTAATTGCTGTTCCTGCTTGCTGTTGATATTCTTTTCTAATAGTGTAGTGATGAGACGCGGAATCGTCGGAATGGTTTGAGCCCAATGTGGTGCTTCTTTTTGCATTTTATGAAAAAAGCCTTTAAACCCAATTTGCTCATTCATCCAGTTTTGCATAATTGGCTTCACGGTCTTCCACAAATCTAAATCAGGGTCTAACTGCCTACCCAATCCCTCCACGTTCAGCAAGGTTTTTTGGAGCAAAGTTAATTGCGGCTGAATTTCCACCTTAAAGCGTCTCGATGTTTGAAAGAGTCTTAATAAAACTAATCCTAAAGAGATATCTTTCAGTGGTCGATCAAAGTAAGGCTCACAAACTGCTCGCACAGCGCCCTCTAGTTCTTCCACTTTTGTTTCTGCTGGCACCCATCCGGATTCAATATGGAGTGCTGCAACTCGATGATAATCACGATTAAAAAATGCTAAAAAGTTTTGTACGAGATAGTTTTTATCCACCTCAGATAAGGTACCAACAATACCAAAGTCCAAAGAAATCAATCGCCCAAAGGTTTCTGGTGCAGTACTCACCATAATATTGCCAGGATGCATATCGGCATGGAAAAAACCATGTGCAAAGGCTTGTGTAAAAAACACCTCCACACCATCAACTGCAAGTAATCGTAAATCAACACCTGCTGCTTTTAGTTCATCTAGTTTTGCAATGGAGATGCCATCCATACGTTCCATGACCATTACATTAGGATGGCAAAAATCCCAATACACCTCTGGGATCATGATTTTTGTTGAGCCCTCAAAATTTCTACGTAATTGACTACAGTTCGCAGCTTCTCTTAAAAGGTCTAGCTCATCATGAATCGTTGTATCAAAACCTGCCACAACTTCACGTGGTTTAAGCCGCTTACCATCATAAGAAAACTTCTCAATCATGCGTGCAAGGCTATGCATCAGGGCTAAATCACTTTCGATGACTTTTATAATGTTTGGTCTTAGCACCTTAACGGCAACGGCTTTACCCACTAAATCAGAATTCTTAGCATCACCCTTCAAAACCCCAAAATGAACTTGCGCAATCGAAGCACTAGCAACGGGATCAACCTCAAATGATGCAAAAATTTCAGAGATAGGCTTACCCAATGCTTTTTCTACAATTCTGGCAGATTCTTCACTCGAAAACGGTGCCACCTGATCTTGTAGCTTAGCCAGTTCATCAGCAATGTCTTCAGGAAGCAAGTCTCGTCGCGTAGATAATACCTGACCAAATTTAATAAATACTGGGCCAAGAGCCTCTAAAGCCAAACGTAATCTTTCTCCCCGTGGACGGTTGCGAGAGGGGTTGAACTTGGCCAAGGGATAAATAAGCAGGGAAAGCAAACTAGGCCTTAGCGCTTTTTTTAGTAAATCAAATAAGCCATAAAACCATAGAATATGGAAAATTTTAATAATTCGACTTACTTTTTTCATGGTGTATTTTTATTCTGTAGATGTTGCATTAACCGCTCAATACGCTTTTCTGTTCGTTCAACATCATCTCTTAAAACTCTTAGCTCTGATTTAAATTGGCCGAGGGTCAATTGATCTACAAGAATGTTTTTTTCATTGACTAAATAGCCTTGAATGCCAGTCTTCAAATCTTGGATAGCAGCCTTGCCGTACTCCACCATCGTTTTTGACCGGTGGGTCATTTTGGCTGCAACTGCATCACCAAATAATCTTGATAAGTCTTCTTCTACTTCCCAATGTAAATCCGTTGCCAATCGATTCAGGTCAGAAGCAAGGTCAACATCTCCGGCAATTTTTATATGTCGAAGTGCCGCCGTTTTACCCCCAGAAAGATAGCCCCATACTGCATCTTGACTCACAGAAAATGTGACGGAGGGCTGAATAATTGTTTTCTGGTCAAGTGACTCTTTCATTACTCCATCCAGTGATAACTGGGGATTGGAAAAATATCCGCCGATGATTTGCAACATGACTTCACCCACAGGTAACTCGAGTAATAAGACCTTTCCATCATGTTGAGACAATAGTCGATGGGCCCATGCTTCCTGTCTTATCAGATGGTTTAATGCTTTGCAGGTAATGTCAACAAATGGCAACATGTAATTGTTAGAACTTATAACCAATATGAAGGGCTACAATCCCCCCCGTAAATCGATGCACATCAACCCGATCAAAGCCACTTTCTAGCATCATTTGTTTTAATGTTTCTGCATCCGGATGCATCCGAATGGATTCAGCTAAATATTTATAACTTTCTGAATCATTGGCAATTGTTTTACCTAACCAAGGTAACACTTTAAAAGAGTAAACATCATAGATCGGCTTCAGTTGATCAATTGGCTTTGAGAACTCTAGCACCATCGTCTTACCACCTGGTTTAGTCACCCGACACATTTCTTTTAAGGCGAGTTCTTTATGCGTCATATTTCTTAAGCCAAAAGATACCGTCACTAAATCAAAGTAATTTTTTGGGAAAGGGATTTTCTCAGCATCTAACTGAACACAAGGCAAAATTGCCCCCTGATCAATCATGCGATCACGACCAACTTCTAACATCGAAGAATTAATGTCACTTAACCAGACTTCACCTGTGGACCCAGCTTTTTTCGAAAAGGCGAGTGCAAGGTCTCCAGTACCTCCAGCAATATCTAAAACTTTTTGACCATTTTGTACATTAGCAATACCAGTCGTAAAAAATTTCCAAATACGATGCATGCCAAAGGACATTAAATCATTCATGATGTCGTATTTATTTGCTACGGAGTGAAAAACGCCAGCAACTTTATTGGCTTTTTCTGACTCATCAACTTTTTGATACCCAAAATGGGTTTGTGCCATCTTTTTAACTCCAGTTATTTCATTGGTGTGTCACGCGTGACACCTGCGGCTTCTAATTTGGCTAAATACTCCTGCCACATCCCCTCTTGGTTCTGAGAAAGCTCGAGCAGATACTCCCAAGTAAATAGTCCAGAATCATGACCATCAGTAAAGGTCGGTTTAATTGCGTAATTACCAACTGGCTCCAGACTCAAAATACTCACATTACGCTTACCAGTTTGTAATACTTCCTGACCAGGTCCATGACCCCGTACTTCGGCAGAGGGTGAATGGACTCTTAAAAACTCAAAAGGTAAAAGATACTTATTTTGATCCGCATAAGTCAATTCAAGCACTTTTGATTTTTGATGAACTACCAAGTTTTCAGGTACTGGAGCTTTGATCATACTAATACCCTTTCGATACCACCTTCGTTAGCATTTTTAACAAAATCAGCCATCCAATTTTGTCCTAAAAGATGATTCGCCATTTCCACCACAATGTAATCTGCAGTAGTTCCAGAATCTTCATCAAACCGAGATAACCCCTGTAAACAAGATGGACAGCTAGTCAGAATTTTTACATTACCGTCAAAGTTCTCTTGTAAGTTGGAAGCGCCCTTTTTCATTTCAATTTCTTTTCTAAAGCGAATCTGCGTTGAAATATCAGGACGAGTTACTGCCAAAGTCCCAGACTCTCCACAGCAACGATCGTTTTTAGTGATTTGCGTATCATCAGCTAACTGAATTAGTTGATTCACTGTTTTCAAAGGTTCTTGTAGTTTCATTGGTGTATGGCAAGGGTCGTGATACATATAACGAGTACCTTGTACCCCCTCTAAACGAATCCCTTTTTCTAATAAGAATTCATGAATGTCAATGATCCTACAACCAGGGAAAATTTTCGCAAATTCATATCCTGCAAGTTGGTCATAGCAAGTACCGCAGGATACAACCACTGTCTTAATATCAAGGTAATTAAGGGTATTTGCAACTCGATGGAAGAGCACTCGATTATCCGTGATGATCTTATCCGCTTTATCAAAGTCACCCGCACCTTTTTGTGGATAACCACAACATAAGTACCCAGGCGGTAATACTGTTTGCACACCCGCTTCCCACAGCATCGCTTGCGTTGCCAGACCAACTTGAGAAAAAAGTCGCTCGGAGCCACAACCCGGAAAATAAAAGACCGCCTCTGAGTCCACGGTGGTTGTTTTAGGGTTGCGAATAATTGGCACAATGGAGGAATCTTCTATATCAAGCAATGCGCGAGCCGTTTTTTTCGGTAAATTACCAGGCATTTTCTTGTTAATAAAGTGGATCACTTGCTCTTGCATAGCAGGTTTGCCAAGACTCTTTGGTGGCAGTGCCGTTTGTTTTTTTGCTAACTTTTTAAAGAGTTCATTAGCTAAGCGCTGAACTTTATAACCTGTTTCAATCATGAGCGTTCTAGCCAACTTAATCGTTTCAGGATTGGTCGCATTTAAAAAGAACATGGCAGCTTGAGCGCTTGGATTAAACTTTTTCTGACCCATCTTACGCAGTAAATTCCGCATATTCATGGTGACATCACCAAAATCAATCTTCACCGGACATGGGGTAAGACACTTATGGCAGACCGTACAGTGTGCCGCCACATCATCAAACTCTTCCCAATGCCTAATAGAAATTCCACGACGCGTTTGTTCCTCGTATAAGAAGGCTTCAACGAGAAGTGAAGTCGCGAGAATTTTGTTACGCGGACTATATTGTAGATTTGCTCTTGGCACGTGGGTCGCACAAACCGGTTTACATTTACCGCAACGTAAACAGTCTTTAATACTGGCAGAAATTGCCCCGATTTCGCTTTGCTGCATGATTAATGACTCATGCCCCATGAGACCAAAACTTGGTGTGTAGGCGTTATTTAAGCCGGCACCAGGCATCAACTTACCTTTATTAAAGTGGTTGTTTGGATCCACTTTCAATTTGTAGGCTCTAAACTCCTTGAGTTCGTCATCCGTCAAATACTCTAATTTAGTGATGCCAATCCCATGTTCGCCGGAAATAACGCCGTCGAGTGATCTGGAGAGCGTCATGATCCTACCTACTAGGTCATGTGCTTCTTGCATCATTTCGTAATCATCTGAGTTAACCGGAATATTTGTATGCACATTGCCATCACCAGCATGCATATGTAAGGCAACAAACACACGCTTTCTGAGGATTTTTTTATGAATCGCGTTACATTCATCCAAAATTGGCATAAATGGCGCGCCCATAAATATTTGACGCAATTTAGCTCTTACATCTAATTTCCAAGAAACTAAAATCGACCGGTCTTGCAACTGTGAAAAATATTGAGTTTGATTTTTTGCATAATCGACCCAACGTGCTTTAACCTCTCGAATAAGCTCAAGTGCTTTGGTGACCCGATCTTCGAGTAAATCAGCAGAGGCAATTTCTGCAGCGTCATCGGATTTACCTAGCGGCATCGTACCGTTTGCAAAAAAATCCTCTAAAGCGTCGAGTAAAGCGATTTTATTTTTTAATGACATCTCAATATTGAGATATTCAATACCGTCGGTATATTCGCCCATTCTTGGCAAAGGAATAACAACGTCTTCATTAATTTTGAATGCATTCGTGTGCTTTGAAATAGCTGCCGTTCTAGCTCGGTCGAGCCAAAACTTCTTACGCGATTCTGGGCTAATTGCCACAAAGCCTTCGCCAACTCGCTGATTAGCAATCCGAATCACTTCACTTGCAGCAGTTGCCACTTGATTCGCATCATCACCGACGATATCGCCAATGAGAACCATCTTCGGCAAGACATTACGTCTTGACTTCGTCGAGTAGCCAACAGCTTTAAGATATTTCTCGTCTAAATGCTCAAGTCCAGCAAGAATCGCGCCACCTTGCTTGGTTTGTTGATCTAAATAGTCTTTAATTTCTACAATACTCGGAATAGCATCCCTAGCCTGACCAAAAAACTCTAAACAAACCGTACGAACCTCTTTTGGCATTCTGTGCAAAACCCATTTCGCACTAGTAATGAGGCCATCACAACCTTCTTTTTGAACACCAGGCAAGCCTGACAAAAATTTATCAGTCACATCCTTACCGAGTCCAACTTTCCTGAATTTGCGACCTTCAATCACTAAGGTTTCTTGATGGATCACTAATTCACCTGGTGCCTTATTACCATCCGACAAAGTACATTGAAAAGTAGCAACCGGTGCATCATGAATTTTGGACAAGTTATGGTCCATCCGCTGAATTTCTAACCAATTGCCATTCGGATCGACCATTCTCCACCACAACAGATTATCTAATGCAGTGCCCCATAAAACTGCTTTTTTACCACCAGCGTTCATTGCAATATTGCCGCCAATACAACTGGCTTCAGCAGAAGTTGGGTCCACCGCAAATACTAAGCCAGCTTTGTCGGCAGCATCAGCCACAGTTTTTGTAATCACCCCTACTTCAGTAAAAATAGTGGCTACATCTTGTTCATTTCCTGGGATTTTGCCAACACTCACTGGAGAAATCGTTAATAACTTCTCAGTATTAATCACCGCTGACATAGGCGTCATCGGAATGGCACCACCTGTGTAACCCGTTCCACCCCCGCGAGGAATAATCGTAAGGCCAAGTTCAATACAGCCTTTTACTAAATTGGGGATTTCTAATTCATCGTCTGGGGTTAAGACTACAAAAGGATATTCCACCCGCCAATCAGTTGCATCTGTTACGTGTGCAACTCTCACAAAGCCATCAAAACCAATGTTGTCTTGGGCGGTAAACTTGCCGAGTACTTTTTTTGTCTTGATACGTAATTCGCGCGCCAACACGAGTTCCTGAGAGAAACTCTTCACCGCGCCTCTAGCAGATTCAATCAGTTGACGAACCGGAATTTCTAAATTTTTAGTAACGCGTTTTTCTATTTCACTTAAACGATGCCACAGCGCATCAGTTAATGCAGTTAATCTTTTTGGATTATCGAGTAGGTCATCCTGCAAGTAAGGATTTCTTCTAACGACCCAAATATCTCCCAATACTTCGTACAGCATCCTTGCGGATCGCCCCGTTTTACGCTCACTGCGAAGTTCATTCAAGGTGTTCCATGCGGACTCCCCTAATAAACGAATGACGATCTCTCTATCCGAAAAAGAGGTGTAGTTATATGGGATTTCTCGCAACCTAGATGGCGGATTGGCTAATTCCCGAAGGGGTTCTAAATTCAGGGGTGCGTTCATATTCAATGCTCAGTAAATATTCATTCTAATGGAGGGGGGAATTCTTTGCTAAAACTGCCTTTATTTGGATTTTTGACTGTGATAACCATTTAATAACGGAACTGTAAAAATGTTGCGACAATTATTATGTATCGTACTGATTTACCAATCAACATATAAAAAAAACAAGGGGTCAAGGGTAATTTCATCCACCCTGCAAGACCTGATAACACATCACCAATTACTGGCAGCCAACTAAAAACCAGGAGCTTCGAACCATACTTATTCATATACATCAATAACTTAGGGTGATTTTCAAATTTTGAAGAGCTGGTTATTAAGCGATTACTCAGTGCACCCAAATACCAAGTGCTTACACCACCCAAAGTATTTGCAATCGAAGCAATCGCTAAGGCATCTAAATACTTCTCAGGATGGATCTCTAAAAAACCCAAAAGATAAGGCTCAGATCCAAAAGGCAAGACAGTTGATGCCAGAAAAGAAGTTACTCCAATAGCAAATAACCCGACCTCTGTGATCGATAAAAATTGCCAAATTGCCTCAAAATATGTGCTCATGTGGCATTTTATCAAATTGAAACTCAATTTCCTTTTCGCCATCGCCGAGCGATACCACTAAAATAGGTAACTATTGTTCACTTTGAGAATTGCACTCATAATATATCCATGCCACATTCCTACTTAAGAAGAATCCTCAATGCCAAGGTCTATGACGTTGCTAGGGAAACCGAGTTGCAACCTGCTAGACATCTTTCGACTAAACTCAAAAATAAAGTTTTTCTGAAGAGAGAAGACAACCAACCTGTTTTTTCTTTTAAGCTCAGAGGCGCATACAACAAAATGGTGCACTTAAGTACAGAAGAATTAAATAAAGGGGTCATTGCTGCTTCTGCAGGTAATCATGCTCAAGGTGTCGCTCTTGGCGCGGCCAAATTGCAATGCCAAGCAACAATTGTGATGCCGACAACCACGCCCAAATTAAAAATTGATGCCGTCAAAGAAAGAGGTGGTAAGTGGGTAAAAATCGTTTTGCATGGCGATTCTTACAATGACGCATATGACCATTCAATGTTACTCAAAGAAGAGCAAGGCTTAAACTTTATTCATCCGTTTGATGATCCAGACGTCATTGCTGGACAGGGCACGATTGCGATGGAAATTTTGCGTCAACACCAAGGACCAATTGACGCCATTTTTGTGGCGATTGGTGGTGGTGGACTGATTGCTGGGGTTGGTGCTTACATTAAGTCCGTACGCCCCGAAATAAAAGTGATTGGTGTGCAAACTGTCGACTCAGATGCCATGCGACAGTCACTCGCAGCCGGTAAAAGGGTTGAACTTAAAGATGTTGGTTTATTTTCCGATGGAACTGCCGTTAAATTAGTTGGTAAAGAGACATTTAGGCTATGCAAGGAAGTTGTCGATGACATCATCACCGTCGATACGGATGCCATTTGTGCAGCTATCAACGATGTTTTTGCCGATACTCGCAGTATCTTAGAGCCGGCTGGTGCACTCGCGATTGCTGGCCTGAAAGCTTATGTAGCCAAACATCAAATCGAAAATCAAACTCTCATTGGCATCGCTTGCGGTGCCAATATGAACTTTAATCGCCTACGATTTGTCGCTGAGCGTGCTGAGGTAGGAGAAGCAAAAGAATCTGTCTTTGCAGTAACAATTCCCGAAGAACGTGGGAGTTTTAGGCGGTTCTGTGAAATTATTGGGAAACATAACGTTACTGAGTTTAATTATCGTATCGCTGACTCCGCAAAAGCACATATCTTTATCGGCATTGCTACCAACAATTTAAATGATGGTTTACAAATTGCCAAGACCTTCACGAAGGCTGGTTTTGAAACACTCGACCTCACCTCTGATGAAATTGCCAAGTCCCATTTACGCCACATGGTTGGCGGTCGTTCTGATTTGGCTGAAAATGAACTGGTTTATCGATTTGAGTTTCCTGAGCGGCCAGGGGCATTGATGCGGTTTTTAAATTCGATGTCGCCCAATTGGAATATTAGCCTTTTTCACTATCGCAATCATGGTGCCGACTATGGAAAAATCTTAATTGGAATGCAAGTTCCGCCCAAAGATAAGAAAATATTTAAAGAGTTTTTAAAACAAACTGGATACCGTTACTGGGACGAAAGTAACCATCCTGCTTATCAACTTTTCCTCAAATAAATATGAGCTTTTCTCTCTCCGGAAAATTAGTGGTCGCGATTTCTTCGCGAGCATTATTTGATTTTGAAGAAGAGAATCGTATTTTTGAAGCGACGAATGACAGCGCCTACATGCGCTTACAAAATGACCGTCTAGAAATTCCAGCAAAAGCTGGAGTGGCCTTCCCGCTTGTGGAGAAGTTGTTGAGATTTAATTCCGCAGATACCTCTCGGGTAGAAGTCGTCATTTTATCTAGGAATGACCCAGTTAGTGGTCTAAGAGTTTTCAGATCAGCCAAACATGCAGGGCTTAAATTAGAACGTGGAGTCTTTACTAGAGGACGTCCGCCTTATCATTATTTGAGATCTTTGCATGCTAATTTATTTTTATCCGCGAATGAAAGTGACGTTCGAGAAACCTTAAACGCCGGCTTTCCTGCCGCTCTAGTGTATCCCCAATCCTCGAAGCTAGCCGAGTCAAATCCCAATGAAATCCGGATTGCATTTGACGGTGATGCTGTTTTATTTTCAGATGAATCTGAACGTATTTACCAAGAGAAAGGCCTCGATGCCTTTGTAGCACATGAAATCACTAGGGCACAAATTCCATTGCCTCCAGGCCCCTTTAAGCCACTCTTAGAAGCACTTCATCAACTCCAAAACTCTGCTGGAAGTACCCCAATGCGAATCAGAACTGCCTTGGTTACAGCTAGGTCTGCACCCGCTCATGAAAGAGCGATTAGAACGCTCATGAGCTGGGGAATTGATATTGATGAAGCCATGTTTCTAGGTGGTTTAGACAAGTCTGATTTCTTAAAAGAATTTGAGCCAGACTTCTTTTTTGATGATCAAACGGGGCATTGTGAAAAAGCTGCGGAAGTTGCCCCGACTGGACAAGTGATGTCTGGTATTTCTAATCATAAAACTCCTTCTTCCTCATGACAGATCAACACACAGAAGCTACCGTACTTAATGCGCCCTTGGGCAAAGAGGTTGCCTACCCTACCACTTACAGCCCCGAGCTGTTATATCCAATTTCTCGTTCAATAAACCGAAAATTGTTAAATTTTTCAGGCACCCTGCCTTTTATGGGCGCTGATATTTGGAATGCTTATGAATTAAGCTGGTTAGGCCCGAGAGGAAAGCCTGAAGTGGCGATTGCTCAATTTCAGATACCAGCCAATTCACCCTTCATTATTGAATCCAAGTCTTTCAAGTTGTATTTAAATAGTTTGAATTACGCTCAATTTAATGACCTATTAGATGTGAAAGCTGCCCTAGAAAATGACTTGTCACAAGCAATTGGCACAAAAATTAAAGTCACTTTATTAACGCCTGAGGATTGGGATAAAAAAGAAACTCCACCCTTACTTGGTAAATGTATGGATCGTCTGGATGTGGAAATTGATCCATCGAAGGCTCCCGATGCGAACATTCTGAAAGCTGATTTTACCGCCGGTCAAGTTGAAGAAACCCTGTATACAAACTTACTCAGATCCAATTGTCCGGTGACTGGGCAACCAGATTGGGGAACGCTAATTATTCAATACAAGGGGCCGCAGATTGATGAGGCAAGTTTACTCACCTACATCATTGCGTTCCGTAACCACCAAGAGTTTCATGAGCACTGTGTAGAGAAAATATTTTGCGATGTGAAGGATAAGTGTCAAGCAACTGAGCTCAGTGTATACGCGAGGTATACGCGTCGAGGTGGCCTAGATATCAATCCATTTAGAACGAACTTTAATGCTCCATGGCCCTTTAATAGTAAATTAGCACGACAATAATTTCGTCATACTTTTGCTCAAGCATTGACATCCTCCCCGCCCTAAAGGACGGGGATTCCTACTGAGCTCAGGCTGCTAGAGCTTGAGTCACTTCGGCGGGTTCCTGCTTCACAGAGTGGTCTGACTGCCCCAACTCTCCACAG
>NZ_FWXJ01000002.1 GCF_900176405.1 Polynucleobacter kasalickyi
AAATAACCGACCAAGAAAAAGGTTAGGATTTAAAACACCCAACGAAGTTTTTATGCAGTCTGTAAAACGTGTTGCACTTCGTACTTGAATCCACGAAATATATTAACTGAAGTTTAAATCTAAATTACTCAATACGTTTCTTATTAAGGTTTCTAGGAAATAAGAATAATTGGTTTTTAAATTCTTTAAAGTTAATTAATATGAATATTTAAGTATTACTTATCATTAATAAAGCTTTGAAGCCTAAAGGTTTTATTTAGGAAGTCACTAATTAAACTAATAAATCAATATACAAAAATATCTTGAGCAGATAAGGAAGGATGGGTAGACACTCCCACAACTGCTATTTGAATTGGCATCACTCCATTTGCTGAATTACCATCTGCATCATAATAAAGTGCCCCACTATTATTATCATAAATTATGTGTTGATCAATAGTGATTGTGGTATTTGATCCGAAACCTGATATAAAATCTTTATTTGATAAGTGAGAATTTAAGTTGTTTTTTCCTAAGGCAGTAAAAATGGCTCTGTCTAACCAAATACTATCAGTTCCAATTTGAAAATCAGAAATGATGTCAATATTATGATCTGTTACAGAGTCAAAGATAAATCGGTCTTGACCAGCTCCCCCTATTAAGAGATCATTGCCATCTCCGCCGATGATGCTGTCGTTACCATTGCCACCATCAATTGTGTCATTTCCAGCTCCCCCTACAAGACTATTTCTTCCGGAGTTACCTATCATTGAAACATCGTAAGTTAGTACGCTAGCATCCACATTAATAGATGTTCCTGCTGTAGTTATTGCACTAGAAGCATTACCTGTTCCAATAACAATTTTTTCAATTCCATATGTTGAATTGAGGACCACCAAAGTTCCTGCCGTTAGTAATGCGACTCGAAGTTCGTCTATATCATTTTGACCAGTTCCTGTGTCGTTCATTGTTTCACCTGTGGCATAGTCGGTTAGTCTAGTAACTGAATAGATATCTGAACCGTTTCCACCGTTTAAAGTATCAGCGCCAGCGCCTCCGGTTAAAACGTCCTCTCCATCACCGCCAAATAAAATATCACCACCACCGCCACCACTTAATGTGTCATTGCCAGTGCCACCAGTTAATGTGTCAGCCCACATAGATCCTTTTAAGTTAGTCGCAGAACCCATGTTCGATATATTAAACCCAGTGGCACCAGAGATTACTTTATCTAAGTCTACCGCCATTGAGTCAGTTATGATATTTACGATACCTCCATTGTTATAGGTTGCCGCAGTTGCTGTCCATGCCGAAGTTATAGTGGCATTCAATATTGCATTATTTGTTACATTGATAATATCTGCACCACCAGTTCCTAAGTCTAAAATACTATCAAGACCTGAGGTCGCTATGAATGTATCTTGACCAGCTCCTCCTATTAAGAGGTCATTGCCATCTCCGCCGATGATGGTGTCGTTACCATTACCACCATTAATTGTGTCATTTCCAGCCCCCCCTACAAGACTATTTCTTCCGGAGTTACCTATCATTGAAACATCGTAAGTTAGTGCGCTAGCATCCACATTAATAGATGTTCCTGCTGTAGTTATTGCACTAGAAGCATTACCTGTTCCAATAACAATTTTTTCAATTCCATATGTTGAATTGAGGACCACCAAAGTTCCTGCCGTTAGTAATGCGACTCGAAGTTCGTCTATATCATTTTGACCAGTTCCTGTGTCGTTCATTGTTTCACCTGTGGCATAGTCGGTTAGTCTAGTAACTAAATAGATATCTGAACCGTTTCCACCGTTTAAAGTATCAGCGCCAGCGTCTCCGGTTAAAACGTCCTCTCCATCACCGCCAAATAAAATATCACCACCACCGCCGCCACTTAATGTGTCATTACCTGAACCAGAGTCAATTAAGTTAGAAATGTCATTGCCAATTAATGTGTCATTAAATGAACTTCCAGTTAAGTTTTCAATATTGAGAAGTGTATCTACTCCCGCACCAATAGTGTTTTGAGCTAATTTTATTGCAAGACTTACTTTTACGCCGGCAGTTGCAATAATGTAGGATGCTGTATCTAGGCCCATTTCACCATCTAAATAAGTATTACCAATCCCACTAATTAGCAAATCATTCCCAACTCCGCCTTTAATGGTATCCCTTCCAAGGCCCCCAGAAATTGTGTCGTTAAAAATTGATCCTTGAATTATGGTACTGGCACCAGAGTTTGTAATTGAATAACCTAAACCATCAGTTATCTTCGATAAATCAATGCTAAATCCATTTGTATCGATAGTTACTGAACCATAGTTATTTGAGTTGGAATTAATCTCTAAATTGGATGTTGCATTGAAATTGGCTATTCCACCCTGAGCAATCGTAAACACAGCCCCATTTTCGATTGAAAAATTATTTGAAATACCATATTTCAGGACATCCAATCGTCCTCCGGAGTGAATAAATCCATTATTTGCATATCCAGAGTAGAGTTCAAGTTTGCCGCCTGAATTTATAGTCGCACCGTTAGATACTCCCAATAAATAGGGATCTAAACCATAACTACTTACAAAAAGAGCTCCCCCATTGTTGATTGTGGCGTAATTTGAAACTCCTCCTTGAACATACTCGCATCCACTATTATTAAGAATAGTTCCAATAGATAACCCTGAATTACCAAGAACTCCACCATTTAAGATAGTATTTTTTGCCGAACCACCGGGTAAGATTCCAACATATCCACCATTGTTAACTGTGTCATTGGCCTCCCCACCAATTTGCATTGAACCAAGATTAACAATAGTTGAATTCGCTATTCCTCCATCATGCCATCCTGTGTAAATACTATAAGTTACTCCATCGACATTAACGGAACCACCATTAATTACCGTTCCATTTGAGACTCCAGCACCAGCGACAAGTTGTAAACCGCCAAAATTCACAACAGTATTATTTGCCACCCCTCCAATTGAATAGTTTGTATACCCAACATATTGTCTACCACTATCATTAATGATGGTATTGTTTGCAACACCACCGGTGTTAACATATTGAATTCCTCCCACATTAAAGGAATATCCATTTCCTTCAACTAATCCGCCGTTAATGATGGTTCCATTCGCTATGCCACTAACCCCTTGTGAACCTGAAATAATGATAGTGTCATTTGCAACCCCTCCTAAAAAAACACCCTGAGAACCAGAGTAATTTATCGTACTTCTATTTGCAACGCCTCCAGATTGAACATATTGCATTGAAGAAAAAGTCACATCATTAGAAATGCCACCATTAAGAATTTCTTCCATTGCTTGCGGAGGTGAAAAGTCACCTCCGTTAACAATTACACCATTCCCAACCTGAACGTAATGAAGAATTCCACCAGGATTGATAGTGATTCCAGGGAAATTATTTCCATAGTAGGTACCATCAGACAAGTGTAGGTCGAGGTAACCACCTGAATTAATTTGTATTCCGCTATAAAATGAGCC
Organism: Polynucleobacter kasalickyi; assembly: GCF_900176405.1. Lineage (GTDB taxonomy): Bacteria > Pseudomonadota > Gammaproteobacteria > Burkholderiales > Burkholderiaceae > Polynucleobacter > Polynucleobacter kasalickyi. Next base: position 3,477 of record NZ_FWXJ01000002.1, read on the forward strand.
CCCCATAATGATTATTTCAGCACTTCCGTTTACACTAATGTTGCTAACAGTTCCACCGGCATAATTAATTATTAAATCACCATATTCAAGAGTTATATTTGATATTGATTCGCCAGATTGAATATAGTAAGAAGTCATTATGTTTCTCAAAATTTGATAAAGAAGTTTATTGATTTTTTTACGGATTAATAAAATCAAAAGTAAAAACTTATTTTTAATCATACAAGCATCGAGGCTCAACGCCTGAGCTTTTCATGAGTCTAAAAAAAATTTGGACTTAACGAGCAAAAAATAAAGGTTTTAATTTGTTATATGTGGTTCGGTAATTGGGTTGGAAGAACTAAAAGAGTTAGGACAAGCTGACATAATTTATTTGGCATACATTTTTGGCCATGGGTAATTGCTAATTTAAAAAAAATACAAAGTCAGTTATTGTGAATAATCACTATTCATGATTAAGAAGATCTTCATGCCTAAATTTACTAAAATTGCTTTTTTATTCCTTTGCCTTCCTCTCGTATCTTGTACTAGCCTGATTCAAGATACACAAAAATCGGGTGCCGATTTAGTCGTTATTAATGCCAAAGTGATTACCTTAGATGCGAGTCACAAAGAGGCACAGGCGGTTGCAGTACGATCTGGGAAATTTATTAAGGTTGGTAGTAATGACGAGATCCAAGCCCTGATCCAAACAGGCACCAAGGTGATTGATGCCAAAGGTAAAACACTGATTCCGGGTTTGAACGATGCCCATATTCATATGGTTAGAGCAGGAATGTACTGGAAGTATGAAGTTCGCTTAGATGAAGCGACTTCCATCCCTGAAATCCTAAAACTGATTAGTGAACGTGTACAAAAAACACCCAAAGGGACTTGGATTTTGACCCTCGGTGGATGGCATCCTAGTCAAATAAAAGAGCGCCGCATGCCGACTCTCGAGGAATTAGACCGTGTAGCCCCGAATCATCCGGTGTATCTTCAAGCCCTAAGAGATGTCGGGCAAATGAATACGGCGGCCATTCAACAAAGTAAAATTACCGCTCAATCTGAACTACCCGGTGGCGTGACTATTGGCAAAGATGCTACAGGAAATTTTAATGGATTCATTAAAGGGTTTAACGGTCAAGTGTTAGCCTTAAAAGCATTCCCAACGCCTAGCTTAGAAGAGAAAATTACAGGACTCCAACTGGTGATGCGCGACTTTAATCAAGCGGGACTAACGAGCGTAGGAGAGACCTTTGGCATTGGCGTAGATGAGCCTGATTATCAAGTCTTATTTGAAACCTGGCGTCGTAAAAAAATGAGCGTACGTGTTGGCCTGCATTTTCCGACGGGCAGTCAAAATGAAGCTAAAAAATGGATTGCGTCTACTACCAGCGCTTCGAGTGATGAGATGCTGTTATTCAATGGCCTTGGCGAAGGCGTTCTAAATAGTATGGGAGATGGGTATCTTCCCAAACAATTTCCGATTAGTAATCAGGCAAAAGAGGAGCTTGCAAAGATTGTAGCGCTTGGTGCTGACAGTAAAATTAACTTTCAGTTTCATGCGACTTTAGAAACCACCATGAATGCCATGTTGGATTCCTTAGAGGCAGTCCATCAGACTTCACCGATCAATGATTTACGAATTACTTTTTTACATGCTGAGCAAATCACTCCTAGCATTATGGCGAGAATGAAAAAATTGGGCATGGGTGTGCAAATGCAAAATCGCCAATCACTCGGTAGTGATCTGATGCAGACCAATTGGGGTGATCGTGCGCAGGATATACCACCCGTCAAAACCGTCTATCAAAGTGGTCTGCCAATTGGTGGTGGGACGGATGGCACGACCTCTTCTTCTTATCGACCTTTCATTTCGATGCACTGGCTCATCTCCGGTAAAAATTGGCGCGGCGATGTTGTTAGACCTACCGAGAAATTAACGAGAGAAGAAGCATTAAGAATGTACACCCAAGGCAGTGCTTGGTTTACTTGGGAAGAAAATAAGAAAGGCACAATCGCCAAGAATAGGTTGGCAGATTTCTTGATACTCGATAAAGACTATTTCACCGTGCCTGAAGACGATATCCGTTGGTTAAAACCTGTTACGACGGTTGTTGGTGGTAATGTCGTTTATCAAATGCAGGATTGAAAAAAATCGATCCAGTAATCAAGGCATCTATTCAGCATCGAGTTCTGAGTAGATGCCCTTCAAGTAATTGTTACTGAAATGAGTATTTAATTCGTTGGTTTGAGTTTGAGAATTTCTCTCGCATCATTGGAAGAAGCTAACTCACCCCCTAAGTCTTCCACAATCCGTTTCGCACGTTCGACTTGTTGTGCATTGCTTTCGCACAAGACACCTTTGGACATATAGATATTATCTTCAAGGCCAACACGAACACCACCACCTAACAATAAGGATTGGGCAACGGTCGGGAAGGCCGCACGACTAATACCAAAGGCTGCCCATTTAGCACCATGTGGTAATTGATTACGCATATACATGAGTGTTTGTGGATCGGTGTTGAGAGCGTACTTCACACCCAACACAAAGGTGAATAGACCGGGACCTTCAAGAGTGCCTTCTTTCATTAAGTCTTTCGCAAGATTTAAATCACCAGTATCAAATATTTCTAGTTCAGGCATCACTCCTGCATCGCGAATCACTTTAGCCATGACACGGACAGAAGCAGGCGTATTGACAGCAATTTCATTGACCGTATTCATGGTGTTTAAATCCAATGAACAAATATCTGGTTTTAAAGCCGTAATATGTTCAACCCTTCTGAGAGGATGACATAAGCTTGTGCCAGGTGCAAACACCTTTGGATCATCTGCTGATGGAATGAAACGCGCACCGACACCAGTGGTCAAATTAATCACGACCTCACGATTGCGCGCCTTAATTAGATGCAGCACTTCGGCATAGTGAGCCAATTCCATGGATGGTGTGCCTGTTTCAGGATTGCGTACATGCAGATGAACAACCGCCGCACCAGCATCGGCAGCTCTTAGCGCAGACTCAGCAATTTGAGCAGGCGTAATGGGAAGATAAGGTGTCATATCCGGTCTAGTCAAGCTACCAGTAATCGCGCAGGTCAAGATAGTTTTACTCATGAGTGTCTCCTTTTTTTATAGATAAATTTTTTCTATTATGAAGCCAAGTAACAGAAATTACAGTAGGGACTTTATCGGGATATACCCTAGCAAGAGAACTTTTTGCGTAAATTTCGATTAGACTAATTCTCGAGACAAGTCGGTAAATAAAATTTTATAACTAAGATTTACATTGAAAGATTGCAACATGAGCAAATTTTTAAATGGATTTTTTTGTACGGTATTTTTATTTTCAAGTAACGCCTTCGCCCAATCTACGCAATCCGCTACTAGTTATCCTAGTAAACCGATTCGCATTATTGTGCCTTTTGCGGCCGGTGGAGCGGGTGATACAGCAGCGAGGGTCTTATCCCAAAAACTCAGTTCGATTTTGAATCAATCCGTATTGATTGAAAACAAGCCAGGAGCTGGAGCGCAAATTGGTACACAGTTTGTCGCGAGTTCACCGCCAGATGGTTATACGATTCTCGCCGGCTCATCAGCCATCGTGGTGAATCCCGCCTTGAATGCCGCGACTGCTACCTATCAACCCGAAAAAGATTTCGCACCGATTGTGATTGGCGCTACCCAACCGATGGTGATTGTAGTCAATCAAGCCTTGGGTGTGAAAAACTTTCATCAACTCAAAGAAATTGCCGGCAAGGAAAAATTGTCATTTGCTTCTGCTGGTGCTGGGACGCAGCCACACGTTGCATGTGAGCGCATCTTTAATGGTCTGTGGAAATTAAATATTCCGCATATTCCCTACAAAGGAATTTCGCCAGCCATTACCGGTTTGGTTGGCGGGGAAGTGCCCATTTACTGTGGTGCACCAGTTGGAGTTGGACAGTTTGTCAAACAAGGAAAGCTACAAGTATTGTTAGTCACGAGTGAGACACGTGTGCCTAATTTTCCGGAGGTGCCGACGGTCATCGAGTTAGGTTTACCAGAAATGAAGGATGATATTTGGCAAGGTTTTTTTGCGCCCGCAAAGACACCTCCAGCCATTATTCAAAAATTAAACTTGGCATTAAATCAAGCGCTTAAATCACCTGAGGTGATTGAAAAATTAGAACAAAATGACTTTGTGATGTTGGGCGGAACGCCTAAGCAAGCATCAGACTTTATTTCTTCTGAGGTGGTTCGTTGGGGAAAAATTGCGACTGAGGTCAGTGCATTACCGATGCAGTAAAGCAACATTAAAAATACAATTAAGGGAGACAAGATGTCAGTAATTCAGGCAAGCGTGGAAGGCCAAACGCACTGGGCTTATAAAGAGGAGGTCAAACTTTTTCTTTGGCAGAAAAAACGCTTTGCAAATACGAACTACCGAGGAACCATATTATTTATACATGGATCCTCTTGGTGCTCACAACCCACCTTTGATTTACAGGTTGATGGGAGATCTTGGTCTTCAGTCATGGATTTCTTTGCATCGAAGGGCTATGACACATGGTGTCTAGATAACGAGGGCTATGGTCGTTCCGATAAGAGCCGGGATATTAACTTTGGGGTTGAAAATGGCGCGCAAGATATTGTTGCCGCTACTGACTATATTCTGAAACATGATGCTATTCAACAAGTGCTTTTGTACGGGATTTCTTCTGGCGCATTGAAGTCTGCCTTGTTTACGCAGTGGTATCCAGAGCGGGTATCTCGTCTGGCTCTTGACGCTTTTGTCTGGACGGGTGAGGGGAGTCCCACGCTTGTTGAGAGAAGAAAAATGTTACCAAATTTAGTGGGGGTGAATCGTCGACCTTTTAACCGTGAAGTAATTCAAAGTGTCTTTGACCGAGATCACCCTGGTACTGCAGATCAAAAAATGATTGATGCCTTTGCTACAGCATCTTTAGAACTCGATGATTCAGTTCCTACTGGCACTTATGTGGATATGTGTACGAAATTACCAATGGTCGATCCATTAAAAGTCACCGTTCCGACCATCATGATGCGTGGTGAATATGATGGTATTGCCGGTATTGATGATTTGATTGAGTTTTTTAGACGTCTGCCTAATACCGATAAACACTTTGCTGTGATGCCAGGTGTGGCACATGCTAGTTTTCAACAAACGAATTATTTGTTGGTTTACGACGTGCTACTCGCCTTCTTTAGTCAAACTCCAGCAGTATTTTTGGCAAAATGAACCATCCTTACCTAAAACCCGGCCAATGGCTTGCGGCCCTGCTTTTGTCCTTGGGACTGATGGTGTCTGCCCTTTTGCAGGCTCAATCGGCCTACCCGAACAAACCCATCAAAATTATTGTGGGCTTTGCCCCAGGTAGTTCCTCTGATGTGGCGGCGCGCGTGATTGGCGATAAGATGGGGCAGGTTTTAGGTCAATCAGTGATCGTTGAAAATAAACCGGGAGGTAGTTCTGGGGTTGCTGCCAAATTGGTTGCATCCCTCCCACCCGATGGTTATACCTTGTATTTGAGTACGGTGGCCAACGTAATCAATACAGTTGCTAAGGGTGCTGCCGAAACAGATTTATCGAAAGATTTAACGGCGGTTAGTATGATCGGTAGTGTGCCTAATATTTTAGTGGTTCACCCCTCATTGAATGTGAATTCGCTGACTGAGCTGATTCAGTTATTAAAATCAAAGCCCAATGAAATTGCTTATGCCAGTGCTGGTAACGGAACAGCTTTACATATGGCGGCGATGTTGTTTTCGATGATGGCGGATGTGAAAATGATTCATGTTCCTTATCAAGGTAGCAATGCTGCGATGGCCGATTTATTAGCAGGTAGGACCTCGGTGATGTTTGTACCAGCCTCGACTGTCATGCAGCATGTCACTTCCGGAAAATTAAAGGCCTTAGCCTCCACCGGACTCAAAAGAAGTTCCATTGCTAGTGACATTCCTACCTTAAATGAATTAGGACTGACTGGTTTTGAATCAACGGTCTGGTTTGGTTTAATGAGTCCCAATGGCCTGCCAGAATCGATGGATGCAAGCTTAAACAAAGCGATTGCCCAAGCGATTCAATCGCCAGAAGTACAACAGCAATTTAAATCGCAAGGGATTGAGAGTTCTTATTTAAATAGCAAAGATTTCGCGACTTATATTAGGTCTGAAAATGACAAGTGGACGAAAGTGATTAAAAACTCAAATATCAAATTGTATTGAGCAGCTTGAGATTGTTGGAGGGCGTTTTTACTGACTGCACCGTTTTATATAAAAATTCTAAAAAAAACATCACTACTGTATTAAACTCTTCAAATACAACTTTGGAGACTAGAAATGTACAATCCATTTCAATATATCGTTAAAACTAAATCAATCCTCATGATTGGTCTCATCTGTGGCCTATTTAGCCAGATGGCATCTGCGCAAACAGAATGGCCAAAAGCGAAAAACGTGACAATTTACGTAGCTTTTGCACCTGGTGCATTTACGGACGTCATTGCTCGAATTGTGGGCCAAGAGCTTGCTAAAACGACGGGTGGTAATTTTGTGGTCGAAAACAGACCCGGTGCTGGCGGCAACATAGCGACGCAGTTTGTTAAAAGAGCCCCTGCAGATGGTTACTCTATCTTGGTTCATAGCGTGGCCTACGCAGTGAATCCTTCCTTGTATACCAATGCTGGCTACGATGCGCTGAAAGACTTTGCGCCTCTAGCATTAGGACCACGTACCCCAAACATCATTACGGTCAATCCGAAGGTGCCTGTCAAAGATCTTAAAGAGTTAATCGATTTAGCCAAAAAAGAACCAATGAGCTACGCCTCTTCTGGTATTGGCACCACAACCCATTTGTCGATGGAGCGCTTAAAGACGGCTGCGCACGTTGATATTACCCATGTGCCGTATCAACCTGCCCAAGCAGTGGGTGCTGCAGTTGCTGGTCATACGCAAATTTCTTCCACTTCCATGCCACCAGCTGTCCAACAAATTAAAGCCGGTAATGTGAGAGCGATTGCAGTAACAAGTTCGAAGCGTTCTGTTTTATTACCAGATGTACCAACAGTTGGTGAGTTTGGTTACAAAGATTTTGATGACTACACTTGGGTTGGTTTCTTCGTGCCGGTTGGTACGCCACCAGCCTTAGTAGATCAAATGAACGCTGCTATTAATCGTGCGATGGAAACACCGGAAGCCAAAGAAAAGTTTGTCCTTCAAGGCATGGAATCTACCAAAAATACTTCCGCACAGTTCGGTACTTTCTTACAAAGCGAAGTGAAGAAATGGGCTGGCGTTGTAGTGAGCTCTGGCGCTAAGGTAGAGTAATAACAAAATGAATCAGTCAGTTCTTGTCAATTAAAGGCAAGAGCTGATTACTGTTCAGACTGGTCGTACACACGGTTCATCCAATTCTTTTTCCAGGAATTAAACAGTACCGTTCCTAATAGAAGCACCGCCATATACGTAGTGAATTCGGTAGTGCCTTTATTCTCTAGTGGCCAAATCCAATAGGCCAAACCAAAAATCAGCATAAAAAATAAACCGTGTGCAAGATAGTGCTCGATTTTGAGAGCGAGTGTGGAATCAGAAGGAGGCGTCATTGTCTTGTTTTTTTATTAAGATAATGTCCTTTATAACAAATTTATGGCAAAAATGCGAATCATTCCCCTAGCTACAGTAGTCTTATTTTTCCGGACGTAAAAACAGAGACGGCAAAGGAGTTTTGTGCGTATACTTTGCATGTTCAATAGCTACTTTTAGGTCTTTCTCCTATTTAAACGATTCGATATGCTGCAGAAAAATAAATTTAGTCAGGTCCTGCGAACTAACTTTAAAGAAAAGTATCGTTCTGAAGGATTTGATTTTTATCACGGGACCCTCAAGAGTTCCCTCACCAAATTTATTGGTACCTTTGTGCTGATCTTTTTGGGCTTAAATGCCATCTTTGGTTTTTTATACTATCTTCAGCCCAACTCCATTGCTGGAGTACCTACACATAATTTTTTAGACTGTTTTTTCTTTAGCGTGCAAACCATGGGTACGATTGGTTACGGTGCCTATACGCCGCAAACGATTTATGCCCATACTTTAGCGACGCTGGAAGTGATGATTGGCTTAGTCGGAATCGGGACTTTTGCGGCCTTAACCTTCGCTCGTATTTCATTGCCAAGTGGGCGCTTAAAGTTTAGTGAGCAGTGTGTGATCAATGTAGATGATGGCGTGCCCAAGCTCATGTTTAGAGTCGTACACTTGCGTAATAACATGATCATGAATGCCAAGATCAGCTTACAACTCTTGATGCCGACTACCAACTCTCATGGTCAAGTAGAAATTTGCTTAGTAGATATGCCTCTGGAGAATAATTACTATCATGTCATGACGGCGAGTTGGGTGGTGAAGCATGAGATTACCAATACGAGTCCGATTTTCAATAAAACGCAGGCCGACTTAGCTGCCGAGAAGTGCTGTTTAATTGCGACAATTACCGGGATTGATGGCACGATTTCTCAAAACGTGAATCACGTCTATTCCTATTTGCCAGAAGATATTTTGTGGGATCGGCGGTTTAAAAGCGTGATTCAGTTTGATGCCGAGCAGGGGGAGCATGTGATTGACTTAAATATGGTCAATGATCTAGAAGAGGCTTTTACTCAGCAACCAGGTTTCAAAAAAATCTTATCCGGTTTGATGAAAAAATGAAAACAGTCCCTCATTTATTAACGCTTTTAGATCCAACGGGTAAACCTTTTTATGTCTATCACCGCAAAATTCCTAAGGATCTTCAAGCAACTGTTGGGCGAGACGATCTAAAAATTTCCTTAGGCTCTTCTTTAGAAGAAGCGAAGGTGCGGATTAGTCATTTGAGTCAGCAGCATAACTCCTTGTTTCATCTGTTGCGAGATCCGAAGAAAGTCGGTCATGCTGAAGCTAAAGCCTTACTGATTGCCCATCATGTGCAGTTTGATGATGTCTTGCCGGGTAATGATTCTAAGAGTGTTTAACGCATTGGCAATAAAAAAGACTCCTTACGGGAGTCAATCGGTTTTGCCCAGAAGTTCAAGGAAGCTAGAGCATAGCTGTTTACCTCTTGCATCACTGACACGGTTATGTTTCCACTCACTAGTCCACTCATGCCTAACCACTAGTTACCGATACGCAATCTCAAAACACATCGATCTATTGATTCTAGTGAACAAAGAATTCCCAAAATGTCAGACGTATCTGAAAGTGTTGTCAGTAAAATCTGATAGTAAATCCTTAAGTAAATTCTTATTAATCGCCCAATGAACCACCTCATTATTTTTTTTCATGGCTATGCCTCTAGCCCAAAGGCTGAAAAGTTTCAAAAGTTAGCTGCCTATTTTGGGCCCAACCAGGTATTTGCCTTTGCCGCCGACCTTGATCCCGAGCGCTCTTTAGTGGAGGTGCTGGCAAATATTGAAGCAGTGATTGCTGGCAAAAAACAAGAAGCGCCTGTCACTGGCGCAGAGTCGGAGCGCATCGGTTTGATTTTGGTGGGCAGTTCAATGGGCTGTTGGTTGGCTAGTCGGTTAAGTCAGAAGCTTGGATTGGATTATCCCTGTCAATTAGTATTAATCAATCCCTGTTTAGATCCGGCCCATGTGCGCGCCCAGCATCCTGAGCATGCTGATGTATTAGCCAAGTATCAAGCGGTGGAGCCGCTCCCCAAGGCACATTACTTTATCTCTCGTCATGACGAGGTGATTGATCATACGAAGATCATCGAGGAACTAACGGGAAGTGAGGTGGGAAATACGGCGATATCTATTTTTGAAGATGCTGATCATCGTTTTAATGGACCAGAGTTTTCGAGTGTCTTGCGCTATATTGAACAGCTACTGAAGACCCAAGAGTGAAGAATGTCTAATCAAGCGTATTTAGCTAACAGAGTTTCGCTAAATACGCCGATTTCTACATTAATCTAGGGGAGCTAACATGGCACCTTTAATTTGATGGCGTACCATGGACTCAGAAACAAATCCTGAACGTTTCATTCTAGACACAAAATCCGACATAAATGCCTGGGTTGCAGCTGAAGTGGTTTTATGCACACCCATCGCTTGACGAATCTCCATAAATTTACCAGGTAACAAACGTAAACTAGGGTTCTGGATGATGTCAGATTCTAGTTGTTGCTTCACGCCAGCTGCAACTTCATAGTTACCTTCGAGGAAGAGCTTGACGACCGTTGGTGAAGTTTCAGCACGAATGAGTTGGGCTTGTTTGATTTCACGGGTAAGGTATAAGTCATAAGCACTTCCTTTACCAACTACAATGCGGTTCGGTGCTTTATCTACTTCTTCATTTGCTCTGAGTGGTGAATTATTCTTTACTAAATAAGCACCTTCAATCACGATATATGGCGCTGTAAAGAAGATCTCTTTGCCACGCACAGGATCTACTGCAAAAAAGCCAAAATCAGCATTTTTATTGGACACTGCTTCCACCGACTTACCCGCGGCTTCAAAAACCACGAGTTCGACTTCAGTATTGAGTTCTTTACCTAACTGATTGGCTAAATCAATTGAAACACCATAGGGGAGAGAACCAACTGCATCTCTTTTTGCCAAAATAGGATTGCCAACGTTAATAGAAGCTCTCAGTTTGCCAGTAGGGGCTAAGTCTTTCAAAATCTCTTGTATGTTTGCCATGTTTGCTATCTCCTCATTGTTATTGATCAATCCATTTTAATGAATAATTTTGAAGACCCCAAATTTATTCAATTGAAAACAGTTTCGGTTATGCTATTAAATTATTAGCAATTCCTTTTGAGACATTCGTAGTTATGCAAGAGACTTCTTTAAGCGATTCACAACCAACGCAACAACATTCAGGGAATGCGCGACCTGAGAGTGCAAAAGCCCTGTTTTGGGCCTTGTCGATGCTTGCCCTGAAAGGCTTTGGTGGTGTTTTTCCGATTGCTCGTCAGGTGATTGTGGAAGAGCGCAAGTGGTTAACGAATAAAGAATTTTTAGAAGAGTGGGCGGTTGCACAGGTCTTACCTGGTCCTAATATTGTCAATTTATCCGTAATGCTCGGTAATCGCTGGTTTGGTGGCCTAGGTGCTTTTTTAGCAGTTTCTGGTATTTTTTTCTTTCCATCGATTGTTTTAATCCTAGTGGCTATCTTTTTTGAACATATTAAAGATTTACCTCTCGTGGCGGGTGCGCTCAAGGGCATGGGGGCAGTTTCTGCGGGATTAATTGCAGGTTCTTCGATTAAATTAGCTACGGGCCTCAAGACCCATCCAATTTCTTTATGGGGCGCACTGCTCTTTTCCTTTTTTGCTTTTCTAGGTTTAGTCATTTTTCATTTGAAATTGATTGTTTTACTGTTAACTCTTGCGCCTATTTGTATTTACTTAACTTATTTGCGGATTCGGGAATTACCTGGTAAGCAAGCAGATACTTCCTCAGAAGCTCAGTCTAAGCATTCGGAGCACCAATCATGATGCTTGGCTTAACGGATTGGTTCCATGTCGCGTGGCAATTTGCGAGCGTTTCTTTATTTGCGATTGGTGGTGCGATTGGGCTCTTGCCAGAAATGCATCAGTTTTTCGTGATCGAAAATAAATATATTACCGAGGACCAATTTACGAACGGAATTGCCTTGGCTCAGGCTTCACCGGGCCCCAATGCGTTAATGATGGCGATGCTCGGTTGGGGCTTTGGGGTGAATGCCACACCAGTGGGTCACTCGACCATTCCCTATGCGGTGATTGCCTTTGTCATGTCGATGTTTTGTATCCTATTACCATCTTGCTTATTAAATTTCACGGCCACAAGGTGGGTGCATAAAAATAATGAACGCATGATTGTGAAGTCCTTTAAGAAGGGGGTAGCGCCCGTCGTGGTGGGCACGATGCTGGCTTCCAGTTGGATTATTGTTGCTCATGACATGAATGTCGCGGTTTACTGGCCAACGTGGTTACTCGCTTTCGTATCTGTTCTTTTAGTGGTATTCACCCGCTTACATATTCTGGCCTTATTGGGCCTCGGCGCTCTTGTCGGGATGACCGGCTGGATCGCTTAGTTTCATCACTTCTTTCCATTTCATTGAGCGGTAGGCAAGACTGAGCTAAGCCCAAGTGATGCTAGTGCCTGACGAGTTAAAGGCTTTTTATTACGAAGCAAAATCTGTACAACCCGGAAAACATACAGCGCTCAGTATTCAAGACTGGTTTTGGTTTGAAACTACTGCAGGGGAAGTTTTCCTTGAATTAAAAGAGCAAGTTTCTCAATTAGAGGAGACTTCTTTTAAGGGTTTAGCAACAACTAGCCTTGTGCCAAGGGTGATTCAACAGCGTATCGTTAGTCCAACATAAAAGATGTATGCGAGAAGGACTAATCGCTTTCATCAGCACCCATAGGTTTAAATAAAATTTAAGCCTATGGGGAATCCCCTAGGTAGCATTTGTTTTAGTTTTGTATATATTCAATAGTTGATTACAAAAAAGATTCGAGAATAATGAATCGCCAAACAAACAGGAGACAAGATGAATGCCCCATCAGTAACTAAGGCGGATATTCTGCAGGCATGCAAAGACATGCTTTGTAAAGAACTTTACGTGGTTTTTACAACACCAACGAATGGTTTAGGTCCGGTGATGGAACACCTAGAAAAGCATTTGGAGTTTCAAATTGGTTTAGAAAAGTCAGGTGTGATGTTTGGGGCTGGACCCTTTTTTGCCGAGAATGAGTCCGATTGGAATGGCGAGGGAATGGTGATTATTCGGGCTAATTCCTTAGAGCATGCCCAAGAAATTGCAGCTAAAGATCCAATGCATCAATCTGGCGCTAGAACATTTAAGGTGAGACCTTGGTTACTGAATGAAGGCACGATTACGATTCAGTTGAACTATTCAGACCGTTCACAAAAAATACTTTAAGAAAGGAATTGGATATGCTGTTGCAATCAAGAAAGTTCTTATTTTCGAAAGTGAAGAGTTGGCAGGGTCTTATTATTGTGCTTTGTGCATTCGTCAGCAGTATGAGCTTTGCGCAAAGCGATTTTCCTAAACAAAAACCGATCAACTTGATTGTGGCTACTGGTCCGGGTAGTTCAACCGACTCGATTGCCCGTTTGGTTGCAGCCAAGTTAACTGAAACTTTAGGCTGGAATGTCGTCGTCGAAAACAAGTTAGGAGCGAGTGGCAATATAGCTTGTGTCTATGTGAAAAGATCGAATCCCGATGGCTATTCCATTTTGGTACATAGTGTGTCTTTCGCCATTAATCCTAGTATCTATAAAAATGCTGGCTATGATGCTATCAATGATTTTGAGCCGGTTGCATTAGGAGCAAGTTCCCCCAATGTGATTGGTATTAATGTCGCTTTACCCGTGAATAACCTCAAAGAACTAGTCAGTTACGGAAAAAAAGAAAAGTTGAGTTACTCATCCTCTGGTATTGGCACGACGACGCATTTGACGATTGAGCGCTTTAAAAAAATGACGGATTCTGATTTTGTGCATGCTCCCTATCAACCTGCTCAAGCAGTAGGTGCAACGGTTGCAGGTCATACACAAATATCAAGTACCTCGATGCCACCAACCATTCCGTTTATTAAAGCCGGCAAATTAAAAGCCTTAGCGGTGACGAGTGCGCAGCGCTCAGCAGCCCTCCCAGATGTGCCAACGATGGCAGAGCAAGGATTTCCGGAGTTTGACGATACCACTTGGTTTGGTTTCTTTTCAGCTAGCAAAACACCGCCTGATGTTTTAGCGAAATTAAATGCTGAAATTAATCGAGCCATTGAGTCGAAAGATATCAAAGAGAAGCTGACCGGTTTAGGACTCGATACCAAATCCTTATCCGCTAGTGAGTTCAAGCAGTATGTCAAAGCGGAAGTCCCCAAATGGGCAAAAGCTGTTAAAGAGTCTGGGGCTACCGCTGAATGAGGATTATTTTTTGGGTCTTAAATGTGCTAAGTGAGGATATTTTTCGGTGAGTAAAGAACCGGAATAGTAGGTCTTCTGAAAAACTGGGTGCCCTTGAATATTTTCTAACCAGGCGCTGATGAGTGGCTTATCTGCCCAAGCAGCGCTGAGATTAATATCTTCCATCCGCACAATCACTGGCATCACGGCGATATCCACCAGACTCAGTTGATCACCCATGATCCAAGGACCTTTGTTTTGGGTAATCCATTCATTCATTCTGATCACCGTACGATTCAGTTTATCTAAGGCTTGATCCATTTCTGCCTTTGGAAAACCAGTTCTGCCCATCGTCAGTAAAAACTCTTTACGAAGTGGTTTGGAATTGGCTAAGTCAAGGAAAGCTTCCTCGGTCATTTGCTGAAAATGGGGCAGGAAAGCAAGATTGTAAGAGGGGACCCGAATAGCCGGCGCCGGAATTTCGTCGACATAGCGCATCATCCAGCGCATCAAGGCTTTTTTTTCTGGCTGGGATGGACTGAAGCAAACTTCCTCACTTGCCACTTCATCCAGATATTCGACGATGACTGATGAGTCTAAGATGGTATGTCCGTTATGAATGAGTGCTGGTACCACTGCATTTGGATTAATCGCCAAGTATTCAGGCTTTAATTGATCTCCAGAAAAAAGGTCTAATTTATGTTCAGTAAAGGGTATGTTTTTTGCATTGAGAACAAATCGAACGCGTTGGCTACAAGTTGATTGCGGCGCGTTATACAGAATAAACTCAGCCATATGTCTCCAAAAATTATTTTTTTATGATATTTTTGTTTTATTCTATCCTAATTCAAGATCGATTTTAGGTAGAGGTGAAAGTATTCTTTTGGACACTTCCGGTAAACATTTATTTTCTTAAGGAATTTAATTGAAAGCAGCTGTCATTATTGATAAAGAGCAAGCCCCAATTTACGCCGATTTTAAAGAACCTGAGCGAGAAATTGGTCATCAACTTGTGCGTGTACAAGCTTCCTCCATTAGTCAAATAACCAAAGCCAGAGCCTCAGCGGCTCACTATAGTTCTGATAATGAAGTTCCCTTTATTCCGGGGTTTGATGGGGTAGGAACCCTTGAGGATGGCTCCAGAGTTTATTTTTTACTCCCGCGTAATCCATTTGGGGCAATGGGTGAGTATTGCTCTGTGCCGCAAGAGCATTGTCTACGAATTCCTGATACCTTAAGTCCTGAAGTGGTAGCTGCGATGGCTATTCCTGGAATGTCGTCTTGGGCAGCACTGGTAGAACAAGCGCAAATGCGCACAGAAGATACCGTCTTGATTAATGGCGCAAACGGCATATCAGGTCGACTGGCGATTCAAATTGCAAAATA
Source organism: Polynucleobacter kasalickyi (assembly GCF_900176405.1). Classification (GTDB taxonomy): domain Bacteria; phylum Pseudomonadota; class Gammaproteobacteria; order Burkholderiales; family Burkholderiaceae; genus Polynucleobacter; species Polynucleobacter kasalickyi. The sequence goes on from NZ_FWXJ01000002.1 coordinate 18,750, forward strand.
TTTAGGAGCAAAAAAAATCATCGCCACCGCAAGACGTGCTAGTACCTTTGACGACTTGTATGCGCTTGGTGCTGATCACTGTATTTTGTTGTCAGAAAAGATGAATGAGATGGAAACTTCTTTTCAAGCTGAGTATCAAGAGGGGATTGATATTGTTCTAGATTATTTATGGGGGCCAAGCGCGCTTTGTCTAATTCATCTTGCCGCAAAAAATCGTCCATTAAGCAAAAAAATCCAATTTGTACAAATCGGTTCTATTGGTGGTGCAAGTATCCCATTCCCAGCTTCGGCACTGCGTTCTAGTGGTTTACGGTTAATGGGTAGCGGACTAGGTAGTCTTTCCATTGCGCAGATGTTGAATTCAGTCCTTCAAGTCTTAACCTACGCACCTGTAGCAGGATTCAATGTAAAGGTGCAAGCAACACCTGTTTCTGAGGTATCTCAAGCATGGAATACGACATCTTCTGAGACTAGAACAGTCCTTCTTGTTTGAATTGTGATCGTTTTAGATAATGTAGTTCTTTAAGCTGAAACTTGAGTTTTCGGTGAAATGAAGTTCCCATTTCTGATGAGAAAATTGTGCAACGGGTCGTTGCACAATTACCATGGGGTCACAACATAGAACTACCGAGCTCAAAACTTAAAAGTCAAGAAGAGTGGCTTTGGTATGCTCATGCCAATAAATTGGTATGATTTTTTGCCGCAGTAAAAATAATGTGATTGTAGAGTATGCACTTAGGGATTCTAATCGAGCGATAGGCGTTACTCGAACATCTTGAAGCTGAAAAAACACGAGGTACTATGTAAATCTTGAATTTAGTGCTTTATGTTTTCACCTAGGGTTTAATAGGGGGGTAAATATAAATCCTATCTCTCCTATCGAAGGTTTAGCTAGCTGGGAGTGCGTCCAATTCTTAGACGAGAACAGTACTTCTGATTAGAAAGAATAGGCAAATTTATTTTAAACATTACAAAAAAATAAGTTTAACGCTAGTGGTTATTTGGGTAAATCTATGTTCGAATTTACTATTATTTGAAATGATGAGGTGATCAAGCATGTTTGATATGTTAGCAAAAGAAAACACTATCGCTGGTAAAGGGTTTAATCGTTGGTTAGTACCACCGGCAGCACTAGCCATCCATTTATGTATTGGCATGGCTTACGGTTTTTCCGTATTTTGGTTACCTTTATCTAAAGCACTTGGTGTTACTGAGCCTATCAAATGTGGTCCAGAAATTGGATTTTTTCAGGAACTATTCGTTACTAACTGCGATTGGAAAGTCTCTACTTTGGGTTGGATGTATACCCTGTTTTTCGTATTTTTAGGTTCTTCTGCTGCGATTTGGGGTGGTTGGTTGGAACGTTCCGGTCCACGTAAAGCTGGCGTGGTGGCTGCTTTTTGTTGGTGTGGCGGCATGCTGTTTTCAGCACTTGGTATTTATACCCACCAGTTTTGGATGATGCTACTTGGTTCCGGTGTGATTGGTGGCATTGGTCTAGGTCTTGGCTATATTTCTCCTGTTTCAACTTTAATTAAATGGTTCCCCGACCGTCGTGGCATGGCAACTGGGATGGCAATTATGGGCTTTGGCGGTGGTGCCATGATTGGCTCACCTTTAGCGGCACTCTTGATGAAGCATTTCGCCACGCCCACTGATGTCGGCGTAGTGCCAACTTTTATTGTGATGGCCCTAGGTTACTTTGTATTTATGATGGCTGGCGCCTTTGGTTACCGAGTACCAACCACGGGCTGGAAACCTGAGGGTTGGACTGCCCCTGCAGTGGTGGAAGCAAATGCCATGATTACCAAAAAACATGTGCATGTAAAGAATGCTTTTAAGATTCCACAATTTTGGTTAGTTTGGGTTGTCTTGTGTATGAATGTTTCAGCAGGGATTGGTGTGATTGGGATGGCTTCCCCCATGCTGCAAGAGATTTTTGGTGGGTCGTTAATTGGAGTGTCAGGAGCACTGACTGCAGAAAATAAAACAGCCATTGCCGGAATCGCAGCTGGCTTTGCTGCGCTGTTGAGTTTGTTTAATATTGGAGGCCGCTTTTTCTGGGCAAGTATCTCGGATAAATTAGGTCGTCGTTTAACTTATACGATCTTTTTTATCTTAGGTGGGATCTGTTACTTTAGTATTCCTTCGAGCGCCTTGAGTCACAACATCTTTTTATTCGTAACAGCTGTTTGTATCATTTTAAGTATGTATGGTGGTGGTTTTGCGACAGTACCTGCCTATCTCGCTGATTTATTTGGTACACAAATGGTTGGTGCGATTCATGGTCGTTTATTAACGGCTTGGGCAACTGCAGGGATTTTAGGCCCAGTGGTCGTGAACTACATGCGGGATTATCAATTAAGTATTGGTATTCCAAAAGATCAGGTTTATAACCAAACGATGTATATCTTAGTTGGGATGTTAGCCATCGGTTTAATTGCAAATCTGCTGATCAAGCCAGTGGCTGATAAATGGTTTATGAGCGAGGCTGAACTAGCAGAAGAAAAGCGCTTAGCTCACGAAAAATCTGAAAAATCTGTACTCGAAAATAATTCGGGTGAAACATCTTCTAGCTCAACACTCGTCGTTGTTTTAGCTTGGACGGCGATTGGTATTCCTTTAGCGTGGGGAACTTATAAAACGATTGTTACGGTTGGCAAATTTTTTAATTAATGTCAAAACAAGAACTTTTAAAGACTGTTAGAATTTTCCAAATATTTAACTATGATGGTCAACTTTTAGGATCTGAACTCGAATGAATCAAGTTGCAATTGGTACTGTAGAAGATTTTAAAAATCAACTGCGTAAGAAAACTCAAATGAAAGGTCGTAAAGCTGACGACCTTTCTTTGCGAGAAGTTGAAAGCCTCGTTGGTGAAGGGGTCCTGCGCAGAGATCTGTTAATAGAAAATCTTCACCGTTTAAATGACGCGTTCAATGGTTTGCCTGAGCGTCACTTAGTTGCGTTGGCACAGCTCATGAAAATCTCGATGGCCGAAGTATATGAAGTGGCCACTTTTTACCATCACTTCGAAGTATTGAGAGACGGCGTTGAAAACCCTGAAATGACGATTCGGGTCTGCAATAGTGTTTCCTGTGAAATGGCTGGTGCCAATGATTTACTGGAGCGCTTGCCACAGATTCTCAGTCGTCCTGATGTGCGAGTAGTCCCGGTGCCTTGTATCGGTCGATGTGAACAAGCCCCGGCAGTGGTGATTCATCAACATCCAGTCCCTTTAGCCAATGTCGATCAAGTGAGCTCTTTGGTTGAGATGCAAAAAATATCGCATCCAAAAGCAAAGGATGCCAAATTCTTTAATCCCTTAGATGTGGTAGAAAAAAGTGTTACGAAGATTCATGAACTTGAGGTTTCACCTGAATACTGTGGTTATGCAACTTATCAAGAGCATGGTGGCTATCAACTACTACAAGCGGTGGTTGCTGGCCAGGTAGCGCTAGAAACCGTATTAAAAAACATGGAAGATTCTGGCCTCCGCGGTCTTGGCGGAGCAGGTTTTCCGGCTGGTCGTAAGTGGCGGATCGTGCGTGATCAACCCGCACCCCGACTCATGGCCGTCAATATCGATGAAGGTGAACCTGGGACCTTTAAAGACCGTACCTATCTAGAGCGCGACCCTCACCGGTTTTTAGAAGGGATGCTGATTGCTGCGCATGTTGTAGGGATAAATGCTTGCTATATTTACTTGCGCGATGAGTACCATGGTTGTCGTGAGATTCTAGAAATCGAACTAGCTAAATTAAAGGCTAGTCCACCATGTGAATTACCACTGATTGAACTTCGGCGTGGCGCTGGTGCCTATATTTGTGGTGAAGAATCGGCCATGATCGAAAGTATCGAGGGTAAACGTGGGGAGCCAAGAATGCGTCCACCTTATATTGCTCAGATTGGGCTATTTGGACGTCCTACCTTAGAACATAATTTTGAAACCTTGTATTGGGTACGAGACATCAATGAGCAAGGCCCTAGCTGGTTCAGTGGTTTTGGTCGCAATGGCCGTCAAGGTCTGAGAAGCTTTAGTGTTAGTGGCAGAGTCAAACTACCTGGAGTCAAACTGGCTCCAGCAGGGATTACTGTGCAAGAGTTGATTGATGAGTATGCCGGTGGTATGCAAGAGGGTCATACTTTTTATGCTTATCTACCAGGCGGAGCTTCCGGTGGTATTTTGCCAGCCTCATTGAATCAAATTCCGCTAGATTTTGATACTCTTCAGCCGTATGGTTGTTTTATTGGCTCAGCAGCAGTGATGATTTTGAGTGAGGCCGATCAGGCGAAAGGCGCGGCCCTGAATGTAATGCGTTTTTTTGAGCATGAGAGTTGTGGACAATGTACTCCTTGCCGAGTCGGCACCTCTAAAGCAGCTACTTTGATGGCTTCTACCACTTGGGATCATGCCACTTTAGATGACTTATCGAATGTGATGATAGATGCCTCGATTTGTGGGCTTGGCCAAGCCGCACCGAATTCGATTCGTTGTGTGCAGAAATACTTCCCACAGGAGATTGTGTAATGAACGCACCGAATAGTAAGTCGAATCTGGTGATTGAGGAAGTTGAATTGGAGTTAAATGGTCAAGCTATTAAAGGCTGGAGTGGTGAAACCATTTTGCAAGCAGCCAAAAGGCATGGCGTAGAGATTCCGCATTTATGTTTTAAGGAAGGCTATCGTCCGGATGGTAATTGCCGAGCTTGCGTAGTTGAAATCAAAGGTGAGAGAACTTTAGCGCCTAGTTGTTGTCGTCATGTCACAGCGAACATGGTGGTGTCCTCTGATAGCGAGCGGGCTACGAAGAGTCAAAAGATGGTTCTTGAGTTACTACTATCTGATCTGCCAAAAGATGGCTTTAAATGGATGGAGGGGCAGGAAGACGCACCGCACGGTGAACTCTCCGACTGGGCAAATCGACTACAAGTCACCGTCCGACCGGAATTAGAATCTTTAAAGCGTCCCAGTATCCCCTCAGATGCGAGTCATCCCGCAATGCTGGTCAATTTAGATGCGTGTATTCAGTGTAATCGTTGTGTGCGAGCCTGCCGTGAAGAACAGGTCAATGATGTGATTGGTTATGCGATGCGCGGAGCCCACAGTGAAATTGTGTTTGATTTAGATGTTGCAATGGGCGACAGTACGTGCGTAGCTTGCGGTGAATGTGTCCAGGCTTGCCCAACGGGTGCCCTAATGCCTAAAACCCTCGTAGGTAATCAAGTGGTGGATCGTGAGGTGGATTCGGTCTGCCCATTCTGCGGGGTTGGTTGTTTACTCACTTATCAAGTCAAAGATGAAAAAATTGTGAGTGTCACTGGTCGAGATGGCCCTGCTAACCACAATCGTTTATGTGTCAAAGGTCGTTTTGGTTTTGATTATGTGGAGCATGCACAGCGTTTGACCAAGCCCTTAATCCGCAAAGCCGGAGTACCGAAAGACAGTCATGAAATATCAAAACCGGGTCATTGGAGTGAGGTGTTTCGGGAGGCTAGTTGGGAAGAAGCACTGATGCTTGCCGCCGGAAAATTAAGTAGTTTAAAAGCGCAATATGGCAACAAAGTACTAGCTGGCTTTGGCTCCGCCAAAGGCACCAATGAAGAAGCTTATCTTTTCCAAAAGTTAGTACGCATCGGTTTTGGGAGTAATAACGTAGACCACTGTACGCGCTTGTGTCATGCATCGAGTGTGGCCGCTTTACTCGAAGGAGTCGGGTCAGGTGCTGTGAGTAACCAAGTCAATGATGTCGAACACGCTGGTCTGATTATTGTGATTGGCTCCAACCCTACCGCGAATCATCCCGTTGCAGCGACTTGGATGAAAAACGCCGCCAAGAATGGCACCAAAATTGTTTTAATGGATCCGCGGATTACCGATATCGGGAAGTACGCTTGGCGGACCATGCAATTTAAACCCGATACCGATGTCGCACTCTTAAATGCCATGCTCTTCACCATCGTGGAAGAAGGTTTAGTGGATCAAGAATTTATTGAGAAACGAGCGAGTAATTTTGAAGCTTTGCGTGAAAATGTTAAAAATTACTCCCCTGAAAAAATGGCATTGATTTGTGGTGTATCTGCATCAGTCATTCGAGAAGTTGCCCGTGCTTATGCGACTTCAAAAGCCTCCATGATTTTATGGGGCATGGGTGTGAGTCAGCACGTGCATGGCACCGATAATGCCCGCTGCTTGATTGCACTAGCGAGCGTGACAGGGCAGGTGGGTAAACCAGGTTCTGGCTTACATCCTCTGCGGGGTCAAAATAATGTGCAGGGTGCCAGTGATGCAGGCTTAATCCCGATGATGTTCCCTAATTACCAACGGGTAACGGATGATAGCGCCAGAGCGTGGTTTGAAAACTTCTGGGCAAGCCCTCTCGATAAAGATCCTGGTTATACCGTCGTAGAAATCATGCATCAGATTTTGGCAGATGATAGCGATCCGCATAAAATTCGGGGCATGTACATCATGGGTGAAAATCCGGCGATGAGTGATCCTGATTTGAATCATGCACGTCATGCCTTAGCTTCACTCGAACATTTAGTGGTCCAAGATATCTTCATGACGGAGACAGCGTGGCTCGCCGATGTGGTGTTGCCGGCGAGTGCTTGGCCTGAAAAAACCGGGACTGCATCTAATACAGACCGGATGGTACAAATGGGGCGGCGCGCTTTAAACCCGCCTGGAGATGCCAAACCTGACTTATGGATTATTCAGCAAATTGCACAACGCATGGGGCTCAATTGGAATTATGCAGGAGCAGAGAGTGGCGTGGCAGCAGTCTATGAAGAAATGCGCCAAGCGATGCATACGGTGATTAGCGGGATTTCTTGGGAACGTTTAGAACTCGAGTCGAGCGTGACTTATCCATGTTTAACGGCGGATGATCCTGGTCAACCAACGGTATTTATTGAACACTTTGACACTAAAGATGGGCGTGTTCATCTCGTGCCCGCTGATATTGTTCCGGCGCATGAACGTCCTGACGAGGAGTTTCCTTTTGTGTTGATTACCGGTCGACAATTAGAACATTGGCATACGGGGAGTATGACGCGTCGCGCAACGGTATTAGATGCGATTGAACCGATTGCAACGGTATCGATGCATGGCGAGGACATTGCCAAACTGGGGATTGAAGCGGGTGCGGTGGTGACCGTCCAGTCTAGGCGTGGCGAGGTGGCAATTCATGTGCGGCGAGATGATGGTACACCGGTTGGGGCGATTTTTATACCATTTGCATACTATGAAGCGGCAGCTAATTTAATGACCAACGCTGCCTTAGACCCTTTTGGCAAAATTCCGGAGTTTAAGTATTGTGCTGTGCGTGTAATAGTAGGTGGAGATATATTCAAAAAGCCTGGCTATGACACAAATAAATCAGTCTTTCATTTCTAGTAAGCTAGCACTTTATTTCGCAAGCTAGGCAGTGACGCTTCTATCTAGCTGATGCCAGCTTCCTTGCTGTGCCCCAAAATAGTTACCTAGCGTTGATTTGGTGCATTGGGGGTGTTTGCAACCACATGCCTTGTTTTATATTGAAATCAAGGGGTATAAGCGTTCAGCTCGATCAACTACCTTGTTGACGAGTAGGAAATTGCCACCGACAGTAACTGCCTTTTATGAGACGGTTGGGTTGGTGTGCATGTAATCAATCCAAGTCTTGTAATGGCGTTCTCAGATCAATTGACGTTCAGGGAGTCCAATGCCTTTGCTATTAATCAAAAGTAAGAGCTGGATACAAGCCGACGAAACCTTAGGCTCTGCGGGGTTAGTACTGGCGTTGATGGATGATCTTCACTCTTACTGAAAGCGATGCATGTCAACTATTCTTATTCAGCAAGCGAGCGCTGTTTTAACCGGTAATGATCTTACTGCTGGCGCGTTAACTAATATTGATATTCTGATTCAAGATGACAAAATTGCCCAGATGGGGCAAATCGCATCCGGTCCAGACATGACAATCATCGATGGGCGGGGCAGTGTGGTCTATCCTGGCTTCGTCAATACCCATCATCATTTGTTTCAATCCATGTTAAAAGGGGTGCCAGAAGGCTTAAATGTCCCTCTGTTCGAATGGTTACAGGCAGTGCCTTATCGCTATGGACCGTATTTTGATGAAGAAACCATTGAGGTCTCAGCAACGATTGGGATGGTAGAACTTTTATTATCTGGTTGCACGACGGTCGCGGACCATCATTATTTATATGGCCAAGGGGTGCACTTTGATCCGAGCGAAATCCTGTTTCATGTCGCAGAAAAATTAGGGATGCGGTTTGTCTTACTAAGGGGTGGTGCTACGGTATCAAGAACCTTTGCGACCTCTGAGCGTCTGCCGATGCCGACCGAGTCGATGGATGAATTTTTAAGTTCGATCACGCAAACCACCCAAAAATATCATGACCCAGGTCCTGCTGCATTTCGTAAAGTGGTACTTGCCCCTTCAACGCCGTTTTATTCATGCACGCCTTCCGAGTTAAAACTAATGGCTCAGGAGGCCCGTCACTTAGGTATCCGTTTACATACCCATCTTTCAGAAACAGTGAACTATGTTGACTATGCACGAGATGTTTTCAATGATTATCCCGTGCACTGGTGTGCGAAGCATGATTGGATTGGTCCCGATGTCAGTTTTGCCCATATGGTGCATCTGAACGACGCTGAAATTGCCTTATGTGGTCAGACCAAAACTGCGATTGCGCATTGCCCCCAAAGTAATGGGCGGCTGGGTAGCGGTATCGCCCCCTTGTTAAAGCTCATGTCAGCGGGTGCTACGGTCGGTATTGGCGTTGACGGCGCTGCTTCCAACGAGGCGGCAGATATGATTTCGGAATTACACGCAGCTTGGCTCATTCATCGCAGTATCCATGGTGCTGGGTCCCTCTCCGTGGAGACCTTAGTGCAGTGTGCTAGCGCCAATGGGGCAAAAATTCTTGGCTTAGATCAGGTTGGCGTATTAAAGCCTGGGATGCAAGCAGATTTAGTAATGTATCAAATCGACCACCCTAGGTATTTAGGCAACCACGATCCTGCAACGGCCATTATTACTGCGGGTGGTGCCCCCCAGATTCAGCATGCCTTTGTGGCAGGAAAAGAAGTGGTACGCGATGGTGTAATCCCCGGCCTCGATCTCGAGCGTTTGGTGGCACAGTCAAATGCCATCCTCAAAAAACTAAAGAAGCACTATTAAATGCCAGAGCAAACATTGAGGACTCGCCGATGAAAGTATTAGTGATTTTTTGTCATCCCGTTGAAACCAGTTTTCATGCAACCCTACATCAAGATATCCTCACGTCCTTAAAGGCTGCTGGGCATGAGGTCGATGACTTTGACTTGTATGCGGAAAATTTCAATCCGGTCTTGTCGCGTGAAGAACGACTTGGTTATCACGAAGTACCGAGCAATCGCATCCCCGTAGAGCCTTATATCCAAAGATTATTAGCCGCAGAAGCGCTAGTTTTTTGCTTCCCGACTTGGTGCTTTGGTTTACCCGCGATGTTAAAAGGCTTCTTCGATCGCTTACTCATGCCAGGGATTGCCTTTGATATTTCTGATCCTAAAAATGTCCGACCGGCGCTCACCCATATTCAAAAAATCTCTGCGGTCGTTACCTACGGCCGACCGCGTTGGATGGCTCTATATATGGGCGATCCACCGCGCAAAGTCATTACACGGTATTTAAAAGTGTTGACGGGTGCTGGCACCAAAGTAACGTATCACGCGCAGTATCACATGAATGTGGTCACCCCAGAAAAGCTCGGTAAATTTCGCGAAAAAGTCAAAAAAGCAATGCTTCATTTTTAGTCAGGGAGTCTTCGATGTTAGTTACTCAACAAGCAATCTTCAGAAAATTTTGGCATGCGATCATGCCTTTGTCGGAATTAAAGGATGGCCCACGTCCCTTCAAATTATTGGGCGTGGAGATGGTACTCTTTTTAGATGAGAGGGGAGCGCCTGCGGCACTTCGAGACAGGTGCTGTCACCGTACCGCCAAATTGTCGAAAGGCTGGTGCATCAATGGGGAAGGTCAAGCCTGTTCTCAAGGCAATATCCGCTGTGGCTATCACGGTTGGGTCTACGATCGGACCGGTCAGGTGAAGTTAATCCCGCAACTCGATGCTAGTCGCACGATTGCCCCCGAATATAAAACCACCGCTTATTTTTGCCAAGCGAAGTATGGCTATGTCTGGGTTGCACTCGAGGAACCGATGGCCGAAATTCCGCCAATCCCAGAGTTTGAGGCTGAAGGTTGGCGCACCATCTATCAGTTTTACGAAACCTGGGCTACTAGCCCGCTGCGCGCTTTAGAAAATAGTTTTGATAATTCGCACTTCAGTTTTGTGCACCGGGCTACCTTTGGTGTCGCTGCTTCGCCAAAACCGAGTAAATATGAGTTGGTTGAAAATGAGCAGGGCTTTTATGCGGAGACGATAATCGACGCAGTGAATCCAGAGGCCTTTAGAAAAATTAGTGGGGTTAGCGACCCCATTACCACCCGTCATATGCGCAACGAATATTTTCAGCCCTTTTCAAGACGCTTAGATATTGAGTATCCGTCAGGAATTCGGCACGTGATTATCAATTGTTTTACGCCGATTGATGATGAGCATATTCAACTCTGCCAATGGTTATTTAGAAACGATAAGGAAGAAGATTGTCCGGAGGCGATGCTGGTGCATTTTGATCAGGTCATCACGCGTGAAGATAAGGATATTTTAGAGTCAACTGACCCCGATGCTTTTGTGGATGTGCGGCGTAGGGGGGTGGAGTATTCCATGGAGTCAGACAAGCCTGGGATGCTGATTCGTAAGTACCTCATGAAGTTGCTAGTGGAGAATGGCGAGCAAGAAATGTATCGGGGCCTGCTCAAGTCGACCCTCTAACGAGGCGACTGCACCAAGAGGAAGCATGAGGGTGGTGCATCTGATTCAAGTGTGATGAATGATGGTGCAGACCTCGGTAGAAACCTTCAAAAGTTGTTGAAAATGGTTCATCAGTTTTACTTTACTAATTTATTACTTTAGGAAAAAGAACGATGACTATTCACCGCCCATTTGATCCAGATCAAGCGCTATTTTCTTCCGCATGTAGTTGTGGGAAGCATGCGAGTGCTGCTGAACATGATTTAGAAATTCAAAAAATGGATGCCCAAGACCTTGGTGCAAATTTTATTGAGGCCAGTTTAGTCAAAGCCTTATTTCCCAGCGAAATCAAAAGAAGAGCCTTCCTCAAAGCCGTAGGTTCTGGCAGTGCGCTCAGTGTTCTGAGTACTTTTTTACCGATTGATGCGATTCAAGCGATGGCGCAAGAAAAAGGTCCTCTCGAAAAGAAAGATCTGAATATTGGCTTTATTCCAATCACTTGTGCGACCCCATTGATTATGGCGGAGCCACTGGGCTTCTACAGAAAACAAGGCTTGAATGTCTCTTTAATGAAGACAGCAGGTTGGGCGTTAATCAGAGATAAGATGATTAATAAAGAATTAGATGCGTCTCATTTCTTATCGCCAATGCCCCTCTCGATCTCGATGGGTTTAGGCTCTAATCCTTCGCCAATGCGCGTGGCTACGGTGCAAAATGTGAATGGACATGCGATTACTTTGGCCAATAAACACAAAGAAAATCGTGATCCAAGCAAATGGCGGGGCATGAAGTTTGCGATACCTTTTGAGTATTCGATGCATAACTTTTTACTCAGATACTATTTGGCCCAACATGGCTTAAATCCAGATAAGGATGTGCAACTGCGCGTGACACCTCCGGCGGAAATGGTGGCAAATTTAAGAGCTGGAAATATTGATGGCTTTTTAGGACCTGATCCATTTAATCAACGTGCAGTTTATGACGAAGTTGGCTTTATTCATATTCTTTCGAAAGATATTTGGAATGGTCATCCTTGTTGCGCGTTTGGTACTTCTGAGGAATTTATTAAACAAAATCCGAATACCTTTGCAGCACTGTTTCGTGCTGTGTTGAACTCCTCGACGATGGCTAGAGATCCGGCCAATCGTCCATTAATTGCAAAAGTGATTTCTCCACAAAATTACGTCAACCAACCAGAGGCAATTTTGATGCAAGTCTTGACGGGTAAGTTTGCGGATGGTTTGGGTAACGTCCAAAACGTACCAGATCGCGTCGATTTCAATCCGATTCCTTGGTACTCCATGGCAACTTGGATTTTGACGCAAATGCAACGTTGGGGCTACCTCAAAGGCGATGTCAATTACAAAGATATTGCTGAGAAAATTTTCCTGATGACAGATGCTAAAAAGTACATGGGTGAAATTGGTATTAATGTGCCGGCCCAAGCAAAAACTGGCTATCAAAAAGTCAGCATTATGGGTAAAGAGTTTGATCCACTGCAACCAGCAGCGTATCTCAAATCTTTTCCAACAATTTAATTTTTTTTACATTTATTAACGAGAGCAATTATGACAATAGAAACTACAGTAAATTATTTACGTCCAATCGACCGAGAAGGTCTCTTGAAGTTTGCAGAAGCAGGTCGTGCCAATCCAGAGCGTCGTGGCACGAATAAAGTCAAAACTGTCATGCAAGGCGTGTTTCGTTCATGGAGTTTTGTTGGAGTACATAACCCAGTTGTAGTCGATGAGCCACCCCACCTAATGGGCGAGAATTCAGCACCCGCACCAGGCGAGATCGTGCTTTCTGCACTTGGTGGATGCCTTGGCGTTGGGATTACTGCGGTTGCTACATTACGCGAAGTAAAACTTTCCAAATTAGAAATTCATCTAGAAGGTGATATTGGTAACTCTGCTGCTTGGGGTGCCAATGGCGCTGAGCGTACACCGGAACAAATGGGCTTTCAGGCAATTCGCGTGAAGGTTGATATTGAGGGTGATGCGACTAAAGAAGAGTTAGATGACATCGTTACTCATGCGAATTATTTTTCACCGGTTGCCAACTCAATGCGCAATCCGATTGCTTTTGAAATTAGTACGATCTGAAAAATTTGAGGATATACATTCATGGAATTGACGCTAGAACAGCCTGCCCAAGAGTTATCAATGAGCGCAAAACGATTGGCAATACTTGAAAAAGTGAAGTCCATTGCTCAAAAAGATTTGGCTTTAGTAGTGGATGCTTGTGACCGCGAAGGTTTCTATCCTGAAGCGGTTCTAAAAGACTTAGGTGCTGCAGGTGCTTTTGGTGCCCACCTTGGTCTTGATCAGGAGAACATGGATTTTGGTTTAGCCATTCAGTGTATGGAAGAGGTCTCTCGGGTTTGTGGTGCTACAGGCTTTGTGGTCTGGTGCCATGATGTTTGCGGCGTGTATATGCAAGCCTCTAAAAATCCAGCGCTCACGGGTGAGGCATTACAGAAGCATGCCCAAGGAATTACGCTGGGTGGTACCGGCATGTCCAATCCCATGAAAACTTTTTCTGGCATCGAAACCATGATGCTCAAAGCAAAAAAAATTGAGGGTGGTTATTCTGTCAGTGGCACCCTGCCATGGGTGAGTCACATTGGCCATCATCATTATTTTGGTACGGTCTGTGCAGTGCTCGATGATCAAACTGGTGAGGTAAATCCTGATCATCAGATCATGTTTATTTTGCCATGTGATCGTACTGGTGTGACTCTCAAAGATTGTCCTTCTTTTTCTGCGATGGAAGGCACCTCTACCTACGGTTTACATCTGAAAGATGTGTTGATTACGGCCGATGATATTGTGGCGGATCCCGCGAAGCCTTTTATTAAAAATATTAAGGCGTCCTTCATTTTGTTACAAACCGGGATGGGACTTGGGGTTGCGCAAGGCGCGATTGATTCTATGTGGGAAGTCGAGACGCAACTTGGGAAAGTGAATCAATTTTTAGAAGATCGGCCAGTTGCCTTGCAGCATGAACTGGATGATCTGAGAAACCGAATTATGGTGTTGGCACAAACCCCGTATGAATCTTCTGATGAATACGTGCTCAAAGTATTAGATGTGCGAGCGCATGCTTCTGAGATTGCTTTACGTGCCGCCCAATCAGCACTTTTACATCAAGGAGCGCGTGGTTATTTACTGAGCTCAGCAGTACAACGTCGGGTTCGCGAGTCGCACTTTGTGGCTATCGTGACCCCAGCTCTCAAACATCTTCGTTATGAAATGGCGAAGTTAAAAGGTCAAAGCTTTTTAAATTAAGGGTGAACTTAAAAATGAATTCCGCAGTGATTGCAACAACAACTGACTGGCTGACATACATCTGTAAAGCCTGCGGACTTCTCTATAAGGAAGAGGAGGGGGATCCAGATAGTGGTCTTGCTCCTGGGACTCGCTTCGAGGATATTCCAGACGATTGGTACTGTCCCTTGTGTGGCGTGACTAAAGCTGACTTTGTATTGCATGTCGTGATCGATAAAAAACAATTTGCCAAGCAGTCAACTTCCGCTGAAAAGAGTTTTTCTAGAAGCAACTATAGTGATGTAGTCATTATTGGTGCGGGTAAGGCTGGTTGGGAGGCTGCCAAAGCGATTCGAGCAATCAGTGATGATCTCTCGATTTCAATCGTGACAGGTTGCGATGGTGAAGTGTATGAAAAACCCCAGTTATCCAATGCCCTCTTAAAGAAAATTAAAGTTGATCGCTTGGTGTTGCAAAGTGGAGAGCAAGCAGCTCAGCAACTCGGTATCAAGCTCTTTCCTGCTACCCATGCTGTACATATTTCGCATGCCTCCCAACAACTCCGCACGACCAAAGGCGTATTTAAATATAAATACCTCGTGATTGCGCATGGTGCTAAACCGATTCGCCATCCACTCTTATCGGCACAAGATTGTTGGCATGTAAATCACTTAAGTGTCTACCGTGAATTGCGTAAATCCTTGGAGGGTAAAAAATCCTCCATTGCCATCGTTGGCGCTGGTCTAATTGGCTGTGAGTTAGCGAATGATTTGGCCTTAGCCGGGCACCAGATCGCCTTACTCGACGCCGCACAACGGCCACTAGCACACTTGATCCCAGAAGCTGCTTCAGAAGCCCTGATGCAGTCTTGGGAAGCCTTAAAGATTCAGTTTTATGGTGAGCAGCAAATTGTGCAGATGACTCACCAAGACGGCCAAAAGATCCTATCGATGCAATCGGGCCTAGCGTTAAAGATCGATGAAATCGTCCTTTGTATGGGCTTGCAACCAGATAGTGCACTTGCTAAGTCTGCGGGCATTGAATGGAATCAAGGTATCTCCGTCGATCCTAAAACCTTAAAAACCAACATAGAGAATATTTTTGCCCTAGGTGATTGCATCAGTGTCGAGGGCAAGGTGAGCCGTTACATTGAGCCGATCATGCGCCAAGCACAAGTGATTGCGAGTCAGATAGCCGGTGATCAATCTATCTTGTTTTCGGCTAGTAGTTTACCTATCCGGATTAAAACCAGCTCCCTACCAATGCGCCTCGAGGGGGTGATCGAGAAGCAAGGTGAGTGGCGAATTTCAAAAGCAAAAGAAGAGCAGCTCCAGTCCAAATGGCAAATGACCCATTGGTCCCAAAACCAAGTGAGCGCTTTACTTGAATTAGGTTAGTTTTTTAGTTTTTATTTTTTTAATTTTTAATAAGGGAAATCGTATGGCAAACATGATGGCATTACCAATTTTAGTTTCTCCAGCAGATTTATCAAAACAAATGGCTGAAGTTCCAATGGTCATTATTGACACTAGAGATGCTGATACTTACGCAGCTGAGCATCTTCCAGGTGCCGTGAATCTGCGTGAGATTTTTACCTATCTTGCAACTTCATCGACTGAAGGCTTAGAAGCTTTGAAAGAATCTTTTTCTGCTCAATTAGGTGCGATTGGCTTGTCTGGCGAAGAAACAGCAGTATTTTATGAAGACTCCCTCAATAGTGGTTACGGTCAATCCTGTCGCGGCTACTTCTTGTTAACTTGGTTAGGTTATCCAAAGATTCAAGTCCTCAATGGCGGTTTATCTGCATGGAAGGCAGCAGGTCTGCCAACTACGACTGAAATCCCAACACCTACTCCTACGGTATTCCCGACTAGTACGGCGGGTAGTGGCGTGATGGTTACGCTCGAAGATGTTAAACAAAAGCTTGGTAGTGCTGCCGTTCTCATGGATGTAAGAGATGTCGATGAGTGGATCGGTGATAGTTCTTCTCCTTATGGTAAGGACTTTGCCCCAAGAAAAGGTCGTTTGCCAGGTGCTAAATGGTTGGAGTGGTATCGCTTTATGAAGCCATCAGGAGCGGGCCCAGTATTTAAGAGCCCTGATGAAATTAAAGCAGAATGTCAGACTGCTGGGATTAAAACCAATGATGAAATTATTCTTTATTGCTTTAAAGGTGCCAGAGCTTCTAATACTTACTTAGCGCTTAAACAAGCGGGCTTTGATAACGTGAAGATGTATTTTGGCTCATGGAATGAGTGGTCAAGAGATCCAGCTTTACCGATTGAAACAGGCCTACCTGCTTAAATCTGACGAGTGCCCTAGATTCAGGTATTGGGTCTAGGTTTCTTGGGACATCATAAAAAAACCAAGAGCCAGTTTACTGGCCTTGGTTGACAGTCATTGCAAAAGAGTATTTCTCGGTTACAAAATACGCCACTGCAAAACACTACGAATCGGCATGATTTAGGTTCTCACACTTATGCTGGTGGAGGAACAATCACTACTGGAGCAGGTTCACTACCTTTCGTATTTACATAACCACCACTGACACCAAATAAATTATTCAATACATCATAGCTGGCAATCCCGCCAACATTGACCCCTTGATAACCGGCACCTACATCAATGCCATACCGAACTTTTTCACCAAAAGGATAAACCGTCGCACCGAGGGCGGCCACCCCTTTATTTTCTTCCCGGCTAGATAATGCTTTGACAGTCAATCCTAGACCGCCACTATCGCCGAAAGCATAGGTGATGCCAGCAAAGAATCCGACTTCGGCAGTTGCTACGCCACATGCAGATGATAAAAGTACTGCTGCAAGAATTTTCTTCATGATTGAATCCTTTTTGAGATAAAACGTTAATCTGAGTTACTAAGTTGATAGTAGCGCCAGGTTGGATTCAATCAGGTACGGAAATTTGACATTCATCAATATATCAAAAGATATATGAAATTATCCGGCTTTGAGGACGAAGACGAAGGGATCTGATAACAGAAATGTGGGGAAATCCTAATGCGTGAATATTGTCGAGCAGTGACCTGAACGTTTCTGGTGAAAGACCAGTTATTGCAGCGCTCGATATTTTTGGATAACTCGGGCCAGTCTAGGGGCAGTGAGTTCGCTCATGGCAAACCATTGGTTCTGTTCTAAATCAGAAGCGGCGCGCAGTTCGACGGGAACTAATAAATACGCAAAATCAATATGCCAGTGTTCAGGTTCATTTTTGATGGGATTGGCTGGAATTAAATGTGCATCAATATCCAGTGGTACTAGTGGATTAGGGTTAGTTGGGCTTGCTATGGTCAGCCAACCGGTTTCCTCTTCAATTTCTCGCAGAGCCGTTTGAAGTGGGTTTTCACCCGGATCTACATGGCCGCCTGGCTGAAACCATTCTTTAATATAACGGTGGTGAATGAGCAACATCTCCTCACCTTGGATGACAAAGCCACTACCAGTAATATGACCTGGTAGGTTGCTCCGAATAAAAGGATCAGTAGCGTTTGCAATAAATGAGCACAAGGGCGCTAAGACAGCTTTTTCTGCTGGATATTGCAAATAATAGCTTTGTAAAAGTTCATCCATGGCTTGCCCAGGGGATGTTGCTGAAGTGGCGTCAGACATTGAGAACTTTAAATCCTGTAGTGATTGATTGAGTAGTTGAGTTACTTCATTTTTTTACTCGGCCGAGTAGACCTTGGTGGCAAGCCAGTATGTTGGGTCAGAATTTGGCCTTTTACTGGTGAGTTGGTTCTGCCTGCCGTGGTTCTCGCTGCGGTGGTTCTAGAACCAGTAGTTCTCGCTGGCGTAGCTGTTTTACTAGTCAACCCAGAACGTGCAGCACCCTTCACACCAGGTCTGGCTGGTTTGGAGTCGATATTGTTGCCAGGCAAGGTGAAGTCTCTGGGATTATTCACGAGCTTAGTACTCACTCTAGTTGGTGAGCGTGGATTGGCCGCTGAGACCGGAAAGCTAGCACTAGATGAGTTTTTACGACGCGCACTTTGATAACTACCATCGGTTTGTGGTTGATAGCTCGGAATTAAATGGTGCTTACCATTCCCTATCAAATCAGCGCGACCCATTTTTTTCAAGGCCTCCCGCAATAACGGCCAGTTGTTGGCATCGTGATAGCGTAAGAAAGCTTTATGTAAACGACGACGTTTTTCACCGCGCACAATATCAACGACTTCACTATCTCTAGTTACTTTGCGCAGGGGATTCTTATTTGAGTGATACATCGCCGTAGCGGTTGCCATCGGGGAAGGATAAAAGGTTTGAACTTGATCGGCTCTGAAACCATTTTTCTTGAGCCACATCGCCAGATGCATCATATCTTCATCACTGGTACCAGGGTGAGCTGCAATAAAGTAGGGGATCAGGTACTGTTCTTTACCTGCTTCTTTAGAGTATTTATCAAACAACTCTTTGAAGCGATCATAACTACCAATTCCTGGTTTCATCATCTTTGATAATGGGCCACCTTCGGTGTGCTCAGGAGCAATCTTGAGATAACCACCGACGTGATGCGTTACCAATTCTTTAATGTATGCTGGGGCCTTCACAGCAAGGTCGTAGCGTAAGCCTGAACTGATTAAGATCTTCTTCACACCTTTGAGCGTACGAGCACGGCGGTAGAGCTGAATGAGTGGCGTGTGGTCGGTATTTAAGTTCGGACAGACATCTGGGTAAACACAAGAGGGTTTACGGCAATGGGCCTCGATTTCTTTGGATTTACAAGCAATCCGGTACATATTGGCCGTTGGTCCACCTAAGTCAGAAATGACGCCAGTAAAGCCAGGGACTTTATCTCGAATGTCCTCAATCTCACGAATAATGGAATCGGAAGAACGGTTCTGAATAATCCGTCCTTCATGTTCAGTAATCGAACAGAAAGTACAACCACCAAAACAGCCGCGCATGATGTTGACGGAAAAACGAATCATTTCCCAAGCAGGAATCTTCGCATCACCATAACTTGGATGCGGAGCACGAGCATATGGTTGATCAAACACGAAATCCATCTCTTCAGTAGTGAGTGGAATTGGTGGCGGATTTAACCAAACATCACGCTTGGATGGACCATCACCATGTTGCTGGACCAGTGCACGCGCATTACCTGGATTTGTTTCCAAGTGCAAAATACGACTCGCATGCGCATACAAGACTGGGTCGCGTTTGACGGTCTCATAACTTGGTAAGCGGATAACGGTGTTATCTCGACTCAAGCGTTGCTTAGGAGATAAGGAAATTTGTACCGGCGTAAAAACAGGTTTCGTCATCGAAACAGCGGGAACTTCGGTATTTATAGTACTGGCAAGATTGGCATCTTCTTTAGCGCAAGATTCACCTTGTGCTGCGGCTTGTTCATCCGGCATTAAATACGGATTAATCGGCGGGTCAATTTTGCCTGGTTCATCGACTTCGGTCGAATCAATTTCTAAATAGCCTTGGGCTGAACTTCTTCGAATGAATGCAGTTCCGCGTACATCGGTAATGTCGCCAATGGCTTCACCATTCGCTAAACGATGGCTGATTTCAACGAGGGCACGTTCCGCATTACCGTACAACAAGATATCAGCTTTAGCATCTACCAAAATGGAACGACGTACTTTATCTTGCCAATAATCATAGTGGGCAATTCGACGCAATGAAGCTTCGATACCACCCATGACGATTGGCACACCAGGATATGCTTCTTGGCAGCGTTGGGCATACACTAAAGAGCATCGATCCGGACGTTTGCCACCTTCGCCACCAGCTGTATAAGCGTCATCTCGGCGGATTTTATGATCGGCGGTGTAGCCATTAATCATCGAATCCATATTGCCAGCCGTTACCCCAAAATAGAGGTTCGGAGCACCAAGAATCTTAAATGGGTCAGCGGATTGCCAGGCTGGTTGAGAAATAATCCCAACTCTAAATCCTTGTGATTCGAGCAGGCGACCAATAATAGCCATACCGAAACTAGGGTGATCCACATAAGCATCACCAGTAACGATGATGATGTCACAACTATCCCAACCCAGCTCATCCATTTCTTGACGACTCATCGGAAAGAAAGGTGCGCGACCGTAACACTCTGCCCAGTATTTAGGGTAAGAGTTCAGGGAAGGTGCTGAAGGTATTGAGAAAGGTATTTTTGGTTCGCCCATAATTAGTGTCTGATTGTAGGGGATTTCGCCCAAGTTTGCTTGTTTAATATTGACTTTAAGCCTGAGTATTCGGCTTGAAGAGAAAGTTTTGTGTAATTTACACGGAACTACATCGAAAAATACCGGTTAAAAACAAAATCCACAAGGGGAGTACCTTGTGGATTAGGTATTGAAGAATAGTAGTGATTGTCTTAGCGTGGCGTATATCCAGGTGGCGGTGGCGGCGGATTCATCGGTGCTGGAGCAGGTGTGTGCGATTGGGTACGGTAGCCAGGAATTTGATTCCCTTTGCTGTACATACACTGTTGATAGGCGATGTCATAACGTCGTTGCACATCATCGGATGATTTAGAGCCAGCCCCAGTCCCAGCTAGCGTGCCACCGACGAGGCCAATGCCTGCACCTGTAGCGGCAGATCTGCCACTATCACCCATGAGCACACCAGCAACTGCGCCAATGGCAGCGCCAATTGCTGCAGTCTTGGCGGTATCTCTTGCAGCAGTATCGTTTGCATTCATATTTGTGGAAGATTCCGCATATTGACGGCATTCATAATCTTCAAACTTAAATACCTCGAATGGTTTACCTGCGCCTGGCATGACGGCCACACTGGGTCCAGAAGGCTTGGTTGCGCAGGCAGATAAAGTAGCTAGGAGTGCTAAAGCAATAACGGTTTTATTCATCATGAAACATTCTTTCTAAAAATAGGTCAATCAACTTACTACTCTAAAGCGTCTATGATTAATTTTCAATTAGGTCTTGGTGCTTGTGGTTGGGAAGGTACTGTTTTCCAACCTTCAGCACATTCTTTTACGTAAGGATAATAGGTGTTTGTGCTTTGACAGAAGTACCAATTATTGGCTGCTTGCGCCGGTTGAATATAGGTGGGTGCAGCTTCCTGAATAATGACAGGCGCTGGATTTACAGGCACCACTGTTGGGCCATAATAAGGATAAGCATAGCCTGGATACGCAGGCCCGTAGTATGGGTATGGGCCTAAATTGATCCCAACACCAAAACGTGGCCCACCCCATCCACCATGATAGTGACCGTAGTAGCCATGCGCGCTAGCATTGCTCACTGATAAAACAGCAACAATAGTTAACAAAAGTAATTGTAGTTTTTTCATACGCACTCCCATCGATTGATGTTTTGATACTAAATTCGTAACGTTAACTCAAATTCACTAAATAAAACCCTAGCTAAAGAACGATTCATACAATTCATTGAGTATTGGTTATTTTGACCAACCATACTGCAAAATACTTACGAAAAATCAAAAAGTAGTTCAATTGATCGAATCGCTTTTAGCAAAAATATCAGTTGTAGTTAATTAACGCACCAGTAGTTTAAAAGAAGACATCTGGAGGAAGATTTATTGCGGCATAAAAAATGCCACGGGATTAGCCAAGAAGTTTTGTCGTGAATCGTCTAATGAAATAGACCAAAGAGCAAGTATTTCCATTCAGTGTTTGCTAACCGGAAATACTTTTAACAACTGCTTTTACAGACCATTTGGTCGAATTAAGCCAACGGCTAAGCCTTCAATCGCAAAATCCACCCCTTCGTTGACGATGATTGGATCAAAATCTGGGTTTTCAGCAATTAACTGAATTTGAAGCCCTTGTGGGGTTTTAAGTTTTAGCCAGCGTTTGACGGTGACTTCTTCTTCAATTCTGGCAACTACAATATCGCCATTGCGTGCTTCATGTGCTTTTTTGACCGCTAAATAATCGCCATCTAAAATACCAGCATCGCGCATACTCATACCGCGTACTTTGAGTAAATAGTCAGCGCCTTGCGAAAACAAGGAAGGATCGACGGGGACTTGTTTTTCGACATGTTCGACCGCAAGAATTGGCGAACCAGCCGCTACTCGACCAATTAAAGGCAGGGTCAATTGTGCAAAGGCTTGCGATGGCAAGGTCATCTGCTTGGCAACTTGTCTGAGGCGCTCAGATAAACGAATCCCTCGAGACGTTCCCGGACTCAGTTCTAAGTAACCTTTTTTTGCCAAGGCTTTTAAATGTTCCTCTGCAGCGTTGGCAGATGCAAAGCCGAATTGTTGTGCAATTTCAGAGCGGGTCGGTGGGGCACCAAATTCCCGAATAGAGTCCTCTACTAATTTTAAGATTTCAGCTTGCCTAGGCGTTAATTTTGGTAAATCAGTCATGAGCTAGCCCACTTTCTCTGTTGATATATACATGGTGTGATTCTATACAGTTTTAAAAGTAAACACAATACTTTCCATTACGATTTTTGCGTATTATCCTTAGAGTAATTCCCAGAATAAAATGAACCATCTTTTAAGGAGTCTTTTTCTGGGACCAGGATCATGGTGGGGAGACACTAGCGTTGAAAAATATTTTAATCATTGGCATGGGCGGCACGATTGCGGGGATCGCTCCTGACCCAGAGGTTGATCCTTTAAATTATGCTGCTGGGCAAGTAGGGGTTGCTGATCTTTTAAAAAATAGTTTGCCACCTCAACTTAGTGGGTTGGTCCACCTTAAAACCTTACAACTAGCCAATATTAATAGTGGCGATTTAACGGAAGATTTACTTTCTAAATTGGGGCAAACCGTGGGCGATGCCCTACGACAACGTCAATATGACGGCATCGTCATTACACATGGGACGGATACGATCGAAGAAACTGGCATCTTTTTGCATTTGGCTTTTTCTAGATTGGCAAGTCGTCTAGGCAAGGCGGTCGTTCTGACTGGGGCAATGCTACCTTCCAATGTGAGTGGAGCTGATGGTCCCCAAAACTTATCGAATGCGGTGGAGCTTGCTGCATTTTTAGGCGTCTCTTTTCAACCGAAGCTGCGATTGTCGGGAGGTGTTTATGGGACCTTTGCGGGCAAGGTCATTTTTGCCAAAGATTATCTGAAAAGAAGCTCAAATCAGATGAATGCGCCGGTGATGGATAGTCTGGATTTATCTGCTAATCCAAGCATGTTGCCACCAAAAAGTACTGAGTTTGCGCTGAATTTTCCGAAGAGTGGTGAGGCTTGGCCATGGGTCGAAATCTTAACTAGCCATGCTGGAGTTCGCCCAGATGTTTTTAAATTCCTTTTAAAACAAGGGGTTGAAGGTGTTGTGTTGGCAGGTACTGGGCAGGGGAATGTACATGAGAATTTAATGGAGAGTTTGTTGCTTGCGAAAGGGCAACAACTGCCGATGGTGCGTGCCTCACGTACCTTGCTTGGGGATATTCGTCCTGAAGTGCCTGTGAGTGATCAATCTTTAGGCACGGTGGCGGCTAGAAATTTGTCCCCCGCCAAAGCCAGGGTTGCTCTGCAATTATTCATCTATTCGCAGGGAGCCCAAAAGGATTTTGATTTAAGGCATTTATTTGATACAATCTAAGGCTACCCTTTGCAAGTTGCAGGATTTCCTCTTTTTGTAAAGTTTTTTGTTGTCCCCCTTGCTACACTGACAAATCTCATTGAGGTTTGGACGCCCAGGTAGCTTTTACCACAAGGAGTGTTTGATGCGTCATTATGAAATCGTATTTATCGTCCATCCGGACCAAAGCGAGCAAGTGCCCGCGATGATCGATCGTTACAAGGCTACTTTAAGTGCCGCTAACGGTAAAGTCCATCGTGTTGAAGATTGGGGTCGTCGTCAGATGGCTTACATGATCAACAAATTAGCCAAAGCCCATTATGTATGTATGAATATTGAGTGTGATCAGGCTACTTTGTCTGAGCTCGAGCATGCATTCAAATTTAACGATGCAGTTTTACGTCATTTGATTATTCAAATGAAAAAAGCTGAAACTGAACCTTCGATCATGATGAAAGAAGTTCAGCGTGAAGAATCTCGCAAAACTCAGCAAGTGGAGGCGCCTGCTGCTTAATGGTTGAACCTAGTCTGAACTTAAATTCTTTCAGATTAACGGCTCGCCTCAGTTCTAAAGAAGCTATTCGATATTCCCCTGCGGGACAAGCAATACTGAAATGTGAATTACAACATTCAGGTACTGTGATGGAAGCAGAGAAAATGAGAAAAGTGGAAATGAATTTGATGGCAATTGGGGTAGGACAGATAGTCAATGTCTTAGACCAGTTAGAAATAGGTCAGTTAATTGATGCATCAGGATTTATGGCACAGATGGGATTTAATCGTAAAGCACTCGTCTTTCATATAACAAACATTAATACCTAATAAATACATTAAGGAAATATCATGGCCTTTGGCAAAAAAAATGTAGATTTTAAGAAAAAGCCGGCACAAAACCCGCTATTTAAGCGTAAGCGTTTTTGCCGTTTCACAGTAGCAAACGTTGATCAAATCGATTACAAAGATGTCGAGACATTGAAAGACTTCGTTGGCGAAAACGGTAAAATTACTCCTGCACGTCTAACTGGTACAAAAGCAAAGTATCAACGTCAGTTAGATACAGCTATCAAGCGCGCTCGTTTTTTAGCGTTCTTGCCGTTCACTGATCAACATAAACACTAATTGGAGAAATATTCATGCAAGTCATTCTTCTTGAAAAAGTAGCCAATTTAGGCAATCTAGGTGATGTAGTTCGTGTTAAAGATGGTTTTGCACGTAACTTTTTAATTCCACAACGTATGGCTCGCCGTGCAACTGAATCAGCAATTGCTGATTTTGAAGCCCGTCGTGCAGAACTAGAAAAAATTGCAGCTGAAAAACTCGCGCAATCACAAGCTGTTGGCGAAAAATTAGCAGGTCAAGTGATTGAGATCAGCCAAAAAGCTGGTGTTGATGGCCGTTTGTTTGGCTCTGTAACAAATCACGATATCGCTGCAGTTTTAATTGGCAAAGGTTTCACTATCGAAAAAGGTGCTGTTCGTCTCCCGAATGGTCCATTAAAAGCGGTTGGTGAGTTCCCAGTAGCGATTGCACTTCATACTGATGTAGTAGTTGAAGTCAACGTCAAGGTTACTGGCGAAGCTGCTTAAGTCTTAATCTTCAACTATTAAAGATTGAAGATGCCAAGTACAGATCCGCTCCCATCTCTAACCCCTACGGGTGAGGTGGATCGGGCTGTACAAGGTCTCAAAGTTCCCCCCCATTCCGTAGAAGCAGAACAATCTGTTTTAGGTGCATTGTTACTCGATAACAGTACTTGGGATTTTATTGCGCCTATTTTGCGCGAAGTCGATTTCTACCGAACTGAACATGCGGTTATTTACCGTACGATCGGTAAACTGGTCAATGAAAATAAGCCAGCCGATGTACTAACCGTCCATGAAGAGTTAAAGTCTACTGGTTTAGCCGAAAATTTTGGTATTACCTATTTAAATCAGCTCAGTAACAATACTCCAAGTACTGCGAATGTTCGCGGCTATGCACAGATCATTAATGATCGTAGTATTTTGCGCCGACTGATCCAAACTGCCGATAGTATCGCTAATTCAGCATTTGATCCTGAAGGGAAAGCGGTTCGAACTTTATTAGATGAAGCCGAGTCACGTATTCTTGCCATTAGTGAAATAGGTGGTAGTTCCGCTGAGTATTTCGAAATGGAAGAATTGATGACTGAGGCGGTGTTAAGGATTCAAGAGTTGCAAGCCAGAGGTGGATCGAATGACATTACTGGCGTTGCAACTGGTTTTATTGATCTCGATAAACAAACGAGTGGCCTGCAAAAAGGTGACTTAATTATCGTGGCAGGCCGCCCAAGTATGGGTAAAGCCCAACCGCTAGATGCTCAGATTAAATTGTTATCTGGTTGGAAGCGTATGCAAGATCTGATGGTTGGCGATGCACTTGCCTCCATTGATGGCCAACCCTCCTTGGTGACGGGTATCTTTCCGCAAGGCTTGAAAGAGATTTATCAAGTGGTTTTTTCAGATGGTCGAACTACCCAATGTTGTGCTGAGCACTTATGGCGAGTAGCCCATCCTGAGTGGTCGGTTGCAAGAGTACTATCGACTGGTGAAGTTTCGACTTATTTAGCTGACCCAAGGTATCAAGGTCAACTATCTATCGATGCGATTACAGGTGATTTCGGTAACCCACAAATCTTACCGATGGAGCCTTGGTTAATGGGTGCTTTGCTCGGTAGCGTGGAGCAAGTCGTTGCCGATGAACTGGTTTTTAAACGTCTACAAGAGCCATTTGTTCAGCAGTTGCAACAAGCCATCGTTGGTGCCTTCCCTGAGTGGAGTGCGACCAAGCAGAACGCTTTCTCTCAAAATGCTGATGGCCAGTGGCAATGGCAAGGTGTTTCGCCAGTTCTATTGCAAGTCAATGCGCCGCATTGCAAAGCTTCCTGCCCAGTAGTAGAAAAACTAACTCGAATGGGTTCCTTGCAGAGTGTCGAAAGCAATACTCACCGACCAAGTATTCCTGCGTTATATTTAGAAGCGCCCAAGTCAGAACGTCAAGCACTTTTGACGGGTTTAATACAGGGACTATCCCAAGCAAGCTCCCCAACAACCTCATCAGATCGGATTACCCTGCAAGTTGCTAGCACTGAGTTGGCTCAGCAGGTCACGCAGCTCGTTAGGTCTTTAGGGGGTACTTGTCAAACTCTTGAGCAGCATCCTGCACAGAGTTCGCCTATTTGGCAATTACAGCTGGAATTACCAAGGGAAGATTTTGTGCCCTGCGTTACTTTTGCTAGTATTCGTCTGGTGCGACGTGCGCAAGCACAGTGTATTGCAGTTAGCCATCCGACCAGAACTTATCTGACCGATGATTATGTGGTGACCCACAACACGTCCTTTGCGATGAACATTGCTGAGCACGTAGCGATTAAAGAAGGCCTCCCCGTCCTCGTGTTCTCCATGGAGATGGGCGCTTCCCAATTAGCGACCAGAATGTTAGGCTCGGTCGGGAGGGTGAATCAAGGTCGACTCAAAACGGGTAATCTGAACGATGAAGAATGGAGTCGTTTTACCAATGCAATTGGTTTGCTAAATAAAGCGCCCATGTTAATTGATGAAACGGGTTCCTTAAGTTCTTTAGAGTTACGGGCGAGAGCCAGAAGAATGGCACGTAAGTACGGCAAAGTTGGTTTAATTGTGATTGATTACCTCCAATTAATGGCGGGTAAAGGGACCAGTTCGGGCGATAACCGGACGACTGAGATCTCAGAAATATCTAGGTCGCTCAAATCACTTGCGAAAGAAATGGGCTGTCCAGTCATTGCCTTATCGCAGTTAAATCGTAGCTTAGAAAACCGCGAAAATAAACGACCCATCATGTCGGATTTACGTGAATGCGTTATTGGTAGTACGCTAGTTCTGTTGGCCGATGGCACGCAACGGCCGATTCAAGAATTAGTCGGTACCACCCCTTTAGTCGTTGCGATGAACGCACAACAAGAGCTTGTCCATGCGGTGAGTGATTGTATCTGGTCAGTGGGCGTTAAACCTGTCATGCGTATTCAAACTCAGCATGGTTTAGACCTCACTGCCACTGAAAATCATCGTATCTATACCCAAAAAGGTTGGTTAAGACTTGGAGAGTTACAGGTTGGTGATACCGTGGCAATCGCCATGGATCAAGTTGCTGGGGCCGCATCATCAATCACTTGGGATCTTGTCACGACCAAAGAAGTAGCAGGTGAAGCAGAGGTATATGATTTAACTGTACCTAGCCATGCATCTTGGTTATCTGGCGGCATTGTGAGTCATAATTCCGGGGCGATTGAGCAAGATGCCGATGTGATTATTTTCATTTATCGTGATAGTGTTTATCACCCAGAAACCGAGCGACCAGGGGTTGCAGAAGTCATTATTGGTAAACAACGAAATGGTCCAATTGGTACGGTGGAACTTTCTTGGCAAGGCGAGTTCACTAAATTTGATAATTTAGCGCATGGTTATCAAGCCAATCCATTTGGCGGTAGCTCTGGTGGATCCAGTTCTAACAACGTACCCTTCTAAATTTCATCATGGTTCAAAGTGGGGCAGTTTGATGGTGTCTGTGCTTCAAAGTGGGGCAATTGGCTGATTGGCTAAGCATCTGTGCGATTGGATGATTGCAATGTGTTGTTAAATGACTAATTACATTACCATTTCATGAATGAAGTGCAATATATACGGTTATAGTGCTATGCCTCGTCTTCTTTATTCAACGCTCTTTAATTCTGATTCCTAAATTATGTCTATCCATGTTGCTTTAAATCACGTCACAGAATATAAATATGATCGGATGATTAACTTAGGTCCGCAAGTTGTGCGCCTAAGACCTGCACCGCATACCCGCAGTAATATTATTTCCTACTCTCTCAAGATTGAGCCAGAGACACATTTTGTGAACTGGCAGCAAGACCCCTTTGCAAATTACCAAGCACGCCTCGTATTTCCAGAAAAAACCAATATTTTTAAAGTCACTGTGGACCTTGTGGTGGAAATGGCTGTGTTTAATCCCTTTGATTTTTTCTTAGAAAAGCATGCGGAGAAATATCCTTTCTCTTATACAGCGAGTGAAAAAAAAGAACTCCTGCCTTATTTAGAACTCATTGAGCTATCACCCAACTTTAAGAAATATCTTGCCTCGGTTGACCGTTCTGAAGTACGGACGATTGATTATTTGGTGAAGTTAAATCAGAAATTACAAAACGATATTAAGTACCTGATCCGGATGGAGCCAGGGGTCCAAACACCTGAAGAAACCTTGACGCTGTGTAGTGGTTCTTGTCGTGACTCTGCTTGGCTAATGGTGCAACTATTAAGACATTGTGGCTTGGCTGCACGTTTCGTTTCTGGCTATCTCATCCAATTAAAAGCGGACGTTATGGCTTTAGATGGACCTAGTGGCACAGATATCGACTTTACCGATTTACATGCTTGGTGTGAAGTGTTTTTACCCGGAGCTGGCTGGATTGGCTTGGATCCGACCTCTGGCCTTTTAGCTGGTGAAGGTCACGTACCGCTTGCTTGTACGCCAGATCCTAGTGGTGCCGCACCGATTGAAGGAGCGGTCGATAAATCAGAGGTTGAATTTGCCCATCACATGCAAGTGACCCGTATTTATGAATCTCCACGCGTCACTAAACCCTATACCGATGAGCAATGGACGCAGATTAATGCACTGGGCGACCATGTTGAAAAACAACTCGTTGAAGGTGATGTCCGTTTGACCATGGGCGGTGAACCGACGTATGTATGTATTGATAATCTAGATGAGCCAGAGTGGAATACCGAGGCGCTTGGACCAACCAAAAGAGGCTATGCGACGGAGTTAGTTGGGCATCTTTACGAACAATATGGCAAGGGTGGCTTCTTACATTTTGGTCAAGGTAAGTGGTACCCTGGTGAGCAATTGCCACGTTGGGCTTTGTCCATTCATTGGCGTGCTGATGGCGAAAAAGTGTGGAGTAAGCCAGAGTTGTTTGCGGATGAGCGCGACGACTTACATTACACCAGCGAAGACTCCAAAAAGTTCATTTATGGACTGACTAAAAATTTAGGCTTAACGGATGAGTTTATTCGACCAACCTATGAAGACGTCTTTTATTACTTATGGCGTGAGTCTAAATTACCTGTTAACGTCGATCCGTTTGAATCGAATTTAGAGGACCCTTTAGAGCGTCAACGCTTAAAGCGCGTGTTTGAACAAAAAAATGATGCAGTGATTGGTTATGTACTGCCTATTAGCGCTCAACCAAGTCCTGCCTTATCTGAAACTACTTGGTCTACGGGTCCTTGGTTGATTCGTGACGACAGAATGTATTTGTTACCAGGTGATTCACCTATGGGTTACCGCTTGCCGTTGAATTCCTTACCTTGGGTATCTAAAGAACAATACCCCTATCTGATTGAGGAAGATCATTTTGCACCGAAAGCCCCATTGGCTTCTCATTCTCAAATACGTCAACAGTTAGATGATCAACATTTCCCACCAGGAATGCATGCGGTTACCTTCGGTGCTTCGAAGACTGATCCACGTCGCAAAGAGTTCGAGATCAGTGGCAAACAGTCTGAGATGACGGCTGTGACAGGTCCGGGTAAAGTTACCAGCAAGATGGTCACCGACATTCGTAAAGTACCAGATTTTCAGGAATCCGCCCACTGGATTACTCGCACCGCCTTGTGTGTGGAAGTGCGTGACCCAATGCGTGCCAATGGACCTGATGCAGTAGCAGAGTTTGGCGGTAAAAATGGCGTGATGTACGTCTTTATGCCCCCACTTTCACGCCTTGAAGATTATTTAACGCTCCTCGCGGCAATTGAAAAAACAGCTGATCAGTTAAAGTACAAGATTGTTTTAGAAGGCTATCCGCCGCCGAAAGATTTCCGCCTGAAGACCCTCAGCGTAACGCCAGATCCTGGAGTGATCGAGGTCAATATTCATCCAGCGTATAACTGGACAGAACTCAAGGATAATACGGAGTTTTTATACCAAGCGGCCTTTGAATCACGTTTAACTGCTGAAAAATTCATGATGGATGGACGCCACACTGGTACAGGTGGTGGTAACCACTTTGTGATGGGTGGTGCCACACCTGCCGATAGTCCATTTTTGAGAAAACCAGAACTACTTGCCAGCTTGATTTTATTTTGGCATAACCACCCAAGTCTTTCTTATTTGTTCAGTGGTATTTTCATTGGTCCAACGAGCCAAGCGCCACGAGTCGATGAAGCAAGAAATGATCAACTCTACGAATTAGAAATTGCAATTAAAGAAATTTATGCGAATCGTCAGAAATATGGCACGCAAATGCCTCCTTGGTTAGTGGACCGTTCCCTCCGAAATATTTTGATTGATGTGACCGGAAACACTCACCGTAGTGAGTTCTGTATTGATAAGCTGTATTCGCCCGATAGCTCAACTGGTCGTTTAGGTTTGTTAGAGTTGCGTGCCTTTGAAATGCCGCCTCATGCGCGCATGAGCATTGTGCAACAGTTGTTACTCAGAGCCCTGATTGCTAGATTCTGGGATGCGCCTTATCTTGCACCAGCGACTCGCTGGGGTACGGAATTACATGATCGCTGCTTATTGTCCTCTTTCGTGAAGGCAGATTTTGCGGATGTGATTCAAGAGTTAACAACGGCTGGCTTTGCCTTTGATGTAGAGTGGTTTGCACCGCATTTTGAGTTCCGCTTCCCATTGATTGGTAAAGTACAAACCATGGGTTGTGAAATGGAACTGCGGACAGCTCTTGAGCCTTGGCATGTGATGGGTGAAGAAGATGGCGGTACAGTGCGCTATGTAGATTCTTCCTTAGAGCGGATTGAAATCCTAGTGCGTGGTTTGAACCAAAGTCGTTATGTAGTGACTTGTAATGGTCAAGCTGTGCCGTTGATGTCCACGGGTCGGGCTGGTGAGTTCAGTGCTGGGGTACGATATAAGGCCTGGAATCCACCATCTAGTTTGCATCCAAGTATTGGGATTCATTCACCACTTACCTTTGATTTGATTGATACTTGGACTAAACGCTCGGTCGGTGGTTGCCAGTACCATGTGATTCATCCAGGTGGTACGAATTACTCGGGCTTCCCAATTAATGCCTATGAAGCTGAGGCGCGTCGCTTATCTAGATTCTTTAGGATGGGTCATACGCCAGGAGTTTCTTTGCAGACGATTCCGAATATTGAATTAGCGGGTAGTAAAGAGTTTCCTTTTACCTTAGATTTACGCCGCTGATTGTCACCTTAGGTGATAATAAGGTATGGCCCAATCTCAAAGTCAAACGAGCTTTTTTAAAGATCTGTTGCAGCAACCAACGCAGCAGCAGTCTTTGCCGCAACAGTACTCATCTGTCACGAAGGCAGATACGACGCATTATGATGAGTTGTATCCTGCTGAGCAGGTGAGTGGGGCTGCGTCCGAGATGCGTCAACATTGGCGTGATTTCTTCGGCTATTTACAGCCCAAGGGCTTGAGCGACTTTAATGCTCGTACCAAAGAAATTGAACGACAAGTTCGTGATAACGGTATTACCTACAATATTTATGTCGACGAAAATGGCCCAAAGCGTCCCTGGACCATTGATCTCTTTCCGCTCATTATTCCGCACGACGAATGGCTAGTGATTCAAGCGGGTATTTTGCAACGTGCTACTTTGCTCGAAGCCATCATGCAAGATGTCTATGGAGAAGGTACTTTGCTCAAAGAAGGGTTGATCCCACCCGCATTAGTGAATGGTCATCCTGGTTATTTGCGGTCGATGCACCGAGCGATTCCCAAAGACAAAAAGCACTTACATATCATGGCGTTTGATTTGGCGCGGGGGCCCGATGGTAATTGGTCTGTTTTGTCGCAACGTACCCAAGCACCATCAGGTCTAGGCTATTTGTTAGAGAATCGTAATTTACTCTCCAAGCAATTCCCGAAGGCTTATGAACAAATGCGTATTGAGTCCTTGACCAGTGCGTATCGT
Source organism: Polynucleobacter kasalickyi (assembly GCF_900176405.1). Taxonomy (GTDB): domain Bacteria; phylum Pseudomonadota; class Gammaproteobacteria; order Burkholderiales; family Burkholderiaceae; genus Polynucleobacter; species Polynucleobacter kasalickyi. Next base: position 51,354 of record NZ_FWXJ01000002.1, read on the forward strand.
GGCTTAGTTCAGTCCTTAAAGCGCGAGAGTAAAGCCGGGCAAAATGCCCACATTGTTCTGCTCACACCAGGTCCCTATAACGAGACTTATTTTGAACATGCTTATTTAGCAAGATATCTCGGCTTAACTTTAGTTGAGGGGAACGATCTCACGGTACGTAATCAGTGTGCTTATTTACGGACGATTAATGGCTTAGAACCCGTCCATGTAATTATTAAACGGCTGGATGATACCTTCCTTGATCCTTTGGAACTGAAAGAAGATTCAACCCTTGGGGTCCCCGGCTTAATGCAAGTCATTCGTGCTGGGAATGTCGTGATTGCGAATGCACCAGGTAGTGGCTTTTTAGAGTCACCAGGGATGTTGGCATTTTTACCGAGTATTAGTGAGCGTTTATTGGGTCAACAACTCTTATTGCCCGCCATGAATACTTGGTGGTGTGGAGAAGATGCTGCCTTTGCATCCGCTCAAGAAAATCTGGTCAATAGCGCGGTGAAGGCAACCTATCCATCCTTAGATGGACATCAGCATTTTGCGTCTTATTTGGTTAAAAACCTGAGTCCAAAAGGCTATTTAGAGTTGTTAGAAAAAATCAAAAAATCGCCTGACGATTATACGATTCAGTCTTATCTGCCACTGGCACAAATTCCGACGTGGCAATCTGCGAATGGGACCAGTGCCGAGCAATGTATTGAGCCTCGCTCCTATATGTTGCGCGTGTTTGCGATGAGTGATGGTCTTGGCAACTCTTGGCAGATTTTGCCGGGTGGCCTAGCAAGAATTGCGGCTAATCCTGACGGAATTGCTTCGATGCAACGCGGCGGCAGTAGCACGGATGTGTGGGTGCAAGGTCAAAGCTATACCCAGTTGCCTATTTTGTTTCCTACGCCAGCCACGCCGATGGGTAAAGCCCACCGTGACCGTGTGATCACGAGTCGTTCTGCCGAAAACTTATATTGGTTTGGTCGGTATACCGAACGCAGCGAAAATACCGTCGCTCTTGCGACCATGTATCTAGAAAGTTTAAACAGTGAGAACTCGCATTCGGAAGTGCTCTGGAATTGGCTAGATAAATTGTGTCAAAAAAATAGTCTGATGCCCTATGTGTTTGCGAATGAATCGCTACCTACTGAAGATGCCGAGCATCGTGATGAAAAAATGCTCTTATCGAATTTGAACTCGGGCCATATCATGAGTGTCGGTTATAACTTACGAGCCTTGCAGTTAGCAGCTTCGAAGATTCGAGAATCACTCTCGACCGACTTATGGTCCATGATTAATCGTTGTGTAGAGCGTTTTGAAAAAGATTGCCAAGCGATGAAGATGGGTGAAGATTATTCTGTCACGCTTGCACTTCAAGGACTTTCCACAGCAAATCAGTTTTTATCAGCGATTACCGGGGCTCAAAACGATCGTATGACCCGTGATGCCGGTTGGACATTACTCAATATTGGCCGCTTGATTGAACGTTTACAGTTCTTCTCGAGTGTGTTGGAGAACGCCATTGAAGAGGGTGTGTTAGCGAGTCCTTTTAACGATACCTCGGGATTCAATACGCTGCTTGGACTTTTTGATAGCACCATTACCTTCCAGGCACAACATCAGCAAAGTAGGGACTTAAATGCGCTATTGGAGTTGCTCGTATTTAATAAAGAAAATCCACGTTCGATTGCTTGGATTAGCCGTAAATTAAAAAATCGCCTTGCAAAATTAACGAATTCCGAAACACGGGATGAGTTTAGTCATGTCGATGTATTAGTGCATTTAGCCCCGCAGGTCAAAGAAGTGGATTTCGCAGATTTATTAGCGTGCGTCAAAAATTGCATCCGTCAAGCATGGACGATTTCTGACGAAATCACTGGGCGATACTTTACGCATATCAAAAATAGTGAATATAGAATTCAGAGGTAAATGTGAAACTCGATATTTTGCATGAGACCGTGTACGACTATGATTTTCCGGTGGATATCACGCAACATTTGGCGCATTTAAAACCCAATGATTGTCTTGGTCAGCGCGTTCTATCGACGCGTGTAACGGTCAGTCCTGAACCCGATTATTTTGAGGATCGCACCGATATCTTTGGCAATATTAATACGTTTTTTTCGATTGGTTCAAGACATACACGTCTCAAGACGGTGGCTAAAAGCTTGATTGAAACCGACTCGGCGAATGCAACGGTACCCCAAGATCTATTCAGCCCTAGTTGGGAAGAAGTGCGTCACCATCACCGTTATCATGCGCATCAACCGATTGTTGCAGCAGCTGACTTTATCTTTGCTTCGCCAATGATTTTGTTTCATGATGATTTTCTTGATTTTGCTAAAGATTGTTTTACAGCCAAGGCCTCTATTTTGGAGGCGACTGTGGCGTTGATGCAGAAGATTCACCATGAGTTGCAATATGAAACGGCGGCAACGGATGTAACCACACGAGCGATTGACTCTTTAAAAAGCCGTCAGGGAGTTTGCCAGGATTTTGCGCACATTATGATTTCCTGTTTGAGAATGTTAGGCTTACCTGCGCAGTATATTAGCGGTTATATGTTGACCCATCCGCCACCAGGTAAACCAAGATTAATTGGTAGTGATGCTTCTCACGCTTGGGTGGCGACTTACATACCACCGATGAATGGCTTTATGCAAGCTGGTTGGTTTCATTTTGATCCAACCAATAATCGCTGGGGACGTCATGCTCCTAGCGAGGAATATGTTATCTTATCAAGAGGTCGGGACTATGCTGATGTCTCCCCGATTCGGGGCGTGATTCATGGTGGTGGTAATCATCGTTTATCGGTAGCTGTCACTGTATTACCCGTGAACGATAAATTATTATTTGTTTGATTGGTGTTGAGGAGATTTTATGCAGGAATATGTAGGTTCTTGTTTGTGTTCTGGCGTCCATTACAAAATTACGAATCAACTTGGACCCATCGTGTATTGTCATTGCACGCGTTGTCAGAAAGCCAGCGGCTCGGCAGCAGTCAACTCGGTAGAAATTTTACGCAGTGATTTTGCCATTACCCAAGGGGCTGACTTAGTGCAGTGTTATGAAAACCCCGGACAGGTGAACCGCTTTTTCTGCCGCCACTGTGGTTCCCAACTCTTTAGTCAACGTGATGCTACTCCGGATACGATGCGGGTGCGTTTGGGTACTTTAGATACGAAAATTGATAAAAAAGTGGGGTTCCATATTTTTGTGGACTCAAAGCCCGCTTGGGCGGATATTTTGGATCAGGCTCCACAATACCCTGCGAGACCTGGCGACTAGTAACTAGTGGTGACCGTCTAGTACGAGATTATCAGTGAGGCATAAAAAAGGGGAAATGGTTTGCACCATTTCCCTTTGTTTTTATGGACGGTATTAAGCGGTTCGCGGTTTAATCTACCGTGATCTTTGCATCATCCACTACTTTTTTCCAACGAATCGATTCTTTTTTCACGAAGGCAGCTAATTCGTCAGGTGTCGTGGTTTCGACATCAGCACCTTGTTCTTCGATTTTCTTCTCGACTCCTTTATCGTGCAAAATATCCACGAGTACTTTATTGAGTTCGGTAATAATTGCTTTCGGAGTACCTGCCGGGGCAAACATGGCATACCACTGATCGACTTCGACGTGCTGGATACCTTGTTCATTGAGGGTCGGGACATTCGGTAAGACAGCCGATCTTTTTTTACCAGCAATCGCGAGTGCTTTGAGCTTGCCACCCTTGACTTGTGGGTAAGCAGTAAATAGGCTAGGGAACATAATTTGCGTCACACCAGCCATGGTGTCGACAATCGCGGGTGAAGAGCCCTTGTAGGGGACGTGCAACATGTCGGTGCCCGTATTTAACTTAAATAACTCGCCAGATAAATGGGGCGCTGTTCCTTTACCAGCAGAGGCATAACTAAATTTACCTGGTTGCGCTTTGAGTAAAGTAACTAATTCTTTGGCGGTATTCACGTTCACATTGGGATTGACCACCACGAGGGTTGGTGACGTGGCGACCATCGTGATTGGTTCAAAGTTCTTAATGGGGTCGTAACGTAATTTTTGTAAAACTGGATTGATGCCGTGGGTCCCAATATAACCAAACATGAGGGTATAACCATCTGGGTTGGCGCGCGCAACAAATTCACTGGCAATCGCGCCATTGGCGCCTGCTTTGTTATCCACAATCACTGGCTGACCTAATTTGGTACTGAGGTTTTGCGCAATGATCCTAGCCATCGCATCATTGGCCCCACCCGGTGCAGTTGGGACGACAATCGTAATCGATTTATTGGGGTAAGTTTGAGCTTGTAACGGGACACTGAAGCCCAGAGCTGCAATACAAACACCAATCAGCGGCAGTGCCTGCAAGTTGAAAAAACTTAAAAGATGTTTTTTTAACATCAACGATGTAAATGTTTTTTTCATAGAAATCCCTCGAATCAGAACATTTATTATAAGTGATAGAGGGAATCCTAATTTGTTACAGATACAATACTATTCATCACCCATTTATTAGGATCACTATGTTGCCTCAATCATTGAAATTACTAGCCTTCCTTGGCATTTTTGCCTTTGGAACTGGCACACATTTAGCCGTGAATGCACAAGCCTACCCGAATAAGCCGATCAAAATCGTTGTCGGATTTTCCCCTGGTGGTGGCCCTGATATTACTGCTCGGGTACTTGGACAGAAATTCTCGGAAAAGTGGAACCAAAGCGTTGTGGTTGAAAACAAGGTCGGAGCAGGCGCCAATATTGCTTCGCAATTTGTAGCTAATTCAAAGCCAGATGGTTATACCTTATTGTCGGTTTCCAATGCTTTTTCTATTTCACCGGCGATTTACCCCAAATTACCCTTTGACGCCATGAAAGATTTTGATGGCGTGACCTTAACTGCGACAGGTCCGGCACTCTTAATTATTTCCCCGAAGCTCAAAGTCACTACCGTTGCAGAATTGATTGCACTCGCCAAGAAAAATCCTGGCCAAATGACCTATAGCTCTGCTGGTGTTGGTAGTGGCTCTCATTTTGCAGCAGAAATTTTGCGCGCCAAGGCTGGACTTGATTTGTTACATATTCCGACCAAAGGTATTCCAGACGGTTTAACAGAAGTGATTTCTGGACGTGTGGATTTCTTTATCAGTCCATACGCGAGTGCAATTGCAATGGTAAAAGATGGCAAAGCAAAAGCCATCGCCATCACTTCTTTGAAGCGTAACAAAGAATATTTGGACTTACCGACTATTGCCGAGACTGTACCCGGTTATCAATGGCAATTTTGGTATGGCTTACTAGCCCCAGCAGGCACTCCGAAAGAAATCTTGCAACAAATTGCAGCTGAAGTGAAGCGCATTAACGATCTACCGGATGTCAAAGAACGTTATGCCAATATTGGTATTGAGCCAATTTCCGATACCCCAACTCAGTTTGATACTTTCGTGCAGACTGAGATAAAAGAATTTACGGCAATTGCAAAATCTGCAAAAATCATGGCTGAGTAAAAAAAGATAACTAGGAGAAAAAGATGCAGGGAACAGCAAAAAACGGTATTTATTATGAAATCGAGGGCGAAGGTCCTTGGATGACTTTATCCCATTCACTCGCTTGTGATATTCATATGTGGGACCCACAAATGGAGTTACTCACTAAACACTTTAAAGTATTGCGTTTTGATACCAGAGGGCATGGTAAAAGTGTAGTACCACAAGGCCCTTACACGATGGAGCAATTAGCCGATGATGTATATGAGCTTCTCACTGAGTTAGGGATTAGTCAAACGCATTGGATGGGGCTTTCCATGGGGGGTATGATTGGCCAAACCTTAGCTCTCAAGCATCCAGAAGTCTGCGCTTCTTTAGTACTGGCAGATACCACGAGTCGTCGCCCAGAAAATGCTTTAAAGATGTGGGGTGACCGGATTGTTACGGCACGAGCAGAAGGTATGCAAGGCGTGCTTGAAAGTACCATGACTCGTTGGTTTACTGAGCCATTCCGCACCGCTAATTCACCAGCATTCCAAGCAATTGCGCAGGGTGTATTAGATACACCAGTAGAAGGTTTTGCTGGCTGCTGCGAAGCGATTGCCAGAATCGATACTTTTGATCGCTTACCAGAATTAAAGTGTCCAGTATTGATCATGGTCGGTAGTGATGATCATGGCACTCCGCCTGAGATGGCAAGAAAAATTCATGCCCAAATCCCACAATCTGTTTTACACATTATTGATCAAGCTTCGCATATTTCAAATGTGGAACAAACAGCAGTTTTTAATCAACACTTAGTCAGTTTTTATCAGTTGAGTTAATTACTAAAGTGTAGGCTACACCATAAAAAAACCACGAGGTTTAATCAACTCGTGGTTTTTTTTGAAATATAACTATTAATAAATCAGGTTATTTGAGTAATGCGCGTAGTTTTTTAATACAAATATTTACTCAGGTTTGAGACCAGAAGCATCAATCACACGCTTCCAATGAATTTTATCTTTGACTAAGAACGCCTTAAATTCACTCGGACTGTTACCGACGGTAATTGCACCTAAATCATTCAAACGTTTTTTGATGTCTGGTTTTGCCATTGCGATTTGCATGGCGTTATAGATTTTTTGCACGATCGGTGCTGAAGTACCTGCTGGCGCTAACATGCCAACCCAGGGAGCTGTCGCTTCGAATCCTTTGAAGCCTAATTCTTCCATAGTTGGTGTGTTCGGGAAATCAGGATGACGTTTCACCGTTCCCACCGCAAGAGGAATTAAACGTTTTTGGGCCACCTGATCGGCAATGCCGATAATTGGATAAAAAATAAAGTTCACATTACCTGACATGACTTCAGTCAGCGCTGGAGCATTGCCTTTGAATGGCACATGGGTTAACTCTACCTTGGCATCAGTTGATAACAGGGCACCTGCTAAATGTGACGAGCCAGCATTGCCAGAGGAGCTATAACTGATCGTCCCTGGTTTTTCTTTGGCGACTTTTAAAAATTCTGGCAAGGTTTTATAGGGAGAGTTATAACCAGTCACCAAAATCATGGGTAAATCAGCGACTAAAGAAATCGGCTCAAAACTACCAATCGGATCATACCCCGGTTTTTTCATCATGATCGAATTCACGTTATGCGAGAGTGATGCAAATAAGAGGGTATAACCATCGGGCTGCGCTTGTGCCACATATTCAGTCGCAATTTTTGCATTAGCACCAGGCTTGTTGTCTACAATGACCGACTGTCCGAGGGTAGCCGTCATATCCTGTGCGAGGACTCGAGCAATCACATCGGTTGGGCCACCGGCCGCAAAACCAATAATCACTTTAATCGGTTTTTCCGGATAGTTGGCTTGTGCTTGTGCATGCCCTGTGAAGACGGTCGATATACTCAAAGCACACAACAGGGTAGTCGTGAGGAGAGATGATGGAAGTAATTTGCTAGTCAATGGAAATCGTTTCATGCGGCGTCTCTTTGCTTGTTGAGGTAGTTGTAGAAATAAAGGTAATCACTTAGTTCGCTGGAAAAAAACGACTTGCGGCCACTTGGAAGCGTTGGATAAATCGATGTTCATGTGGTGCATAATCTGCCACGGCATTATGAATCGTCCCCATGTTGTCCCACATTAAAACACTTTTTTCTTCCCATTTAAAAGCATACCGAAATTCTGGGCGGAGTTGGTGTGCAAATAAATACTCTAGTAGTTCATCGCTGGCTGCTTGATTGAGTTCATTGATCCGCATGGAGTAACCCGGATTGGCGTACAAGACTTTCTTACCAGTAATAGGGTGAATCATAATTGCTGGATGAGATACCGGTGGCTTTGCGCGCAACTGTTCTGGCGTTAACGGTGGTCTACTACTGCCTTTTTCGCGGCGCATCTTTTCCCAAAACTTATTAAAGTCATGGGTAATGGTTTTACCTTCTAACTCTTGCGCAATATCTTTTGGTAGGCCGTCGTACGCAGCGTGCATATTACTGAACTCCGTATTACCTAATGGTTGACCATCGCGCATGGGAATTTTGATACCGTACAAAATATTCGCAAAGGCAATCTGTTTACTGTATGACATATCGGTATGCCAATCCTGACCCGCATCGGACAAACCCAAGGGTTGACCATTTTCAACCATATTGGATAAGGTCATCATTTCAGGGATCGCAGGATCTTGCGCAACTTTTGCGACATTAATTTCAAGCTCGCCAAAATTACCACTAAAAGCTTTTAATTGTTTTGGGGTAATTTCTTGTTGGGGTATCGACAGCACGCCATACTCTCCCAACCACTGAATGAGTTGATCGCACTGCGCAGTGTCGATCCCCTGACTTAAATCTAAATCAAGTATTTTGGCACCCAGTGCTTGTGAACCAGGGATTAATTTCATTGTCTCGCCCCTTTATGATTGCGGTATCCCCCGAACATGGGATAAACTCCATGTAATTATATTAAACTATTCAGCATGTTATCAGTAAATGAACTCTATTCTATCGAGGAATTACGTCTAAGGGCGAAGGCAAGATTGCCAAAGGCGATTTTTGATTTTTTTGATGGTGGAGCAGAAGACGAAATTACGCTAAATGCGAATCGCCAAGCTTTTAAAGATCAGTTTATTGTGCCCCAGGGGTTAAATGATGTGAGTCACGTTGATACCTCAACGATGATTCTCGATCACTTTTTCTCCTTTCCTTGTGCGATTGCGCCTACCGGTGCGGTCGGTTTTGGTTGGCGCAATGGCGACTTGGCGATTGCCAGAGCGGCGTCTGATCATCATATTCCTTATACACTATCAACTACCGCTACCGCCTCGATTGAGAAAATTGCTCGTTTCGTACCCGGGCGTTTATGGTTTCAGGCCTATGTTTTAAAAGACCAAGATTTCTTCTTTAAATTATTGCAGCGAGCCTATCATTGCGACTATGAGGCCATCATGATCACCATTGACCTGCCGGTAGGTGGCAAGCGTGAGCGTGATTTAAGAAATCATTTTTCGGTACCTTTTAAATTTACTTCGCGTAATCTCAGCGATTTTGCGACCCGTCCTCGCTGGGCCATTCCGATGTTACTTGGCGGTATACCCAAGTTCGAAAACTTGGTAGGCATGCGCAATACGTATCATCAAGATGCCAATCAGACCTCCTCCGTTGGTAAATACTACGATCCCTCATTTGATTGGGATGCTTTAAAAAGAGTAAGAGATTACTGGACGCGTAAATTAATTGTTAAAGGGGTACAAAGCCCCATTGATGCACAGCGATTAGTGGAGTTGGGCGTCGATGCGATCGTAGTCTCCAACCATGGCGGCAGACAATTAGACGGTGCGCAAGCTACCCTACGTGCCTTACCTGCGATCTTAAAAATAGTGGATGGTAAAATTCCAGTATTTGTGGACGGTGGTATCCGCCGCGGTAGTGATATTTTCAAAGCCTTGGCGATGGGTGCTCAAGGCACTTTAATTGGCCGCGCCACCTTATATGGCGCCTTAGCTGGTGGGAACGAAGGGGCTAATCGAGCCTTGGATATCTTACAAGATGAGTTCAAACGCACGATGCAACTCTCAGGAATGCGCACGATTGGCGAAATCCATCATTATGGGACGTATCTCTTAGCGAATAAGTAAAGCAAAGTAAGGAAACCCAATTAAGGAAACCGAATGAGGGGAACTTTCAGGAGCGCACTCTATAGTGAACCCATGGTGGAAATCCGACGAGCCTCAGTAAACCGAGAGGACCAATACGGTTTTTGCAGTTCTTCTAAACGTACCGTACCACCACTATTGGGTGCGTGGACAAAGCGACCTTTACCAACATAGATGCCGACATGTGAGTACGGGGTACCTAGGGTGTTGAAAAAGACTAAATCACCTGGTGCTAATGGCGTATCTTCGACTAAAGCACTGACTCTAGGCATTTCTACCGTTGTTCTCGGGATGTTCTTGCCACGAGCGCTAGCAAAGACATAAGCAATCAGACCACTGCAATCAAAACCACCCTCTGGATTATTACCACCCCAACGATAAGGGGTGCCAATCAGTCCAATCGCAGTGACCGAAATATCTTCTTGACCCACGCTAATATCTGTCGATAAGTTCGGCAGTCGGCTAGATCCACTAGGTTGCCAAGCAAAAGGATTGCTTGGCTTCAGCTCTTTAGTACTACACCCAACGAGCAATAACAGGCAAAGTGTAGCGCAGAAGGTCTTAGAGGATTTCAGCCGCATGATCTGCTAAACGGGAACGTTCACCCCGCGCTAAAGTCACATGTCCACCATGACGCCAACCCTTAAAGCGATCCACGACATAGGTCAAGCCAGAAGACCCTTCCGTTAAATAAGGGGTATCAATCTGGGCAATATTCCCTAGGCAAATCATCTTTGTTCCTGGGCCTGCTCGAGTAATTAAGGTTTTCATTTGTTTGGGCGTTAAATTTTGCGCTTCATCGATAATTACAAATTTAGCAACAAAGGTTCTTCCCCGCATAAAGTTCATGCTCTTAATTTTGATCTTCGAGCGAATCAGTTCTTGCGTTGCAGCGCGACCCCATTCACCAGCCCCATCATCATTCCGATGCAGGACTTCTAAGTTGTCATCAAATGCGCCCATCCACGGTTGCATTTTCTCTTCTTCAGTACCCGGTAGAAAGCCAATATCCTCCCCAACTGGTACGGTCGCACGGGTGATGATGATTTCGTTATAACGTTTACTGTCCAAGACCTGTTCGAGGCCCGCAGCCAATGCTAACAAGGTCTTACCGGTACCTGCTTGGCCTAGTAAAGAAACAAAATCAACCTCAGGACTCATCAATAAGTTGAGCGCAAAATTTTGTTCACGGTTACGAGCCGTTACGCTCCACACATTGTTTTTCTGATGCGAGAAATCTTTTAGGGTTTGTAGTAAAGCAGTTTTACCATTAATTTCTTTAACTTGGGCATAAAAGGGCGTACTACCATCGCTGTTTTCTTGGTAAACAAACTGATTTACCATCATCGAGTTGACGAGAGGACCTGTGACCCGGTAAAACATCGTGCCTGATTTACCATCCGCCCAACTTTCCATTCCTTTGCCATGCTTCGGCCAAAAATCAACCGGTAATTGCAATACGCCAGCGTACATCAGATCACGATCTTCTAAAACTTGATCATTAAAGTAATCTTCAGCTGGTAACCCAAGCGCGCGGGCTTTAATCCGCATATTGATATCTTTAGATACCAGGACTACTTCTTTATCCGGATGGGTCTCTTGCAACGAACGGACCACACCCAAAATCATATTATCGCCTTTACCCTCTGGTAAACCTTCTGGCAATTTGAATTCTTTTAAGTCGGTTTGGAAAAATAATTTACCAGTGGCATCTTTGTTCCCTAATTTATCTAAGGGAATCCCTTCATTGAGCAGTCCACTGGTAGTGTCGACGAGACCGTCTAAGGCACGACTGACAGAACGGGCATTTCTAGCAACTTCACTCATCCCTTTTTTATGATTATCTAATTCTTCCAAGGTGGTCATTGGTAAATAAACATCATGCTCTTCAAAACGGAACAATGAAGACGGATCGTGCATCAGTACGTTCGTGTCGAGGACAAACAGGCGTTTTTTAGTTGAAACCGTGGTACTCACTCTGGCTCTGGAAGAGCGAGGAGTTTCTTGACGTGGCGCCTTATTGGTCTCTTTTGGAAATGATTTTGCTATTTTGGTGGCGGCATTCTCGGTCGATTTTCTCGGCGAAGTATGTTGCGTGTTCTTTGGCAAATTGTGCGGCGTTTGATGTGGCGCAGTATGTGGCATCGCTTCTTCTGGCTCAAAAGTAGCCAGGAAGCTTTCGTCATCCTCAACTACTGCCACCACTTGAGGCTTTGGTGGTTTTTTGAGTTCAGGTTTACGCATGCGGGGTAAATTGAGTTCATCAGCTGCTTGGTTGGGTGCTGGGGGCAAAGGCATGCATTAACTCCTATAGGGTTCGTTGTAAACGGTGAATCGATGTGAGATAAAAATAGGAGAGAGATTCCCGTTAAAAATTCTAGCGGGATCCACTTGACTGAATCTTGGTTGATTGGAGGTGTTTCGATAAATCAGAAACTGCAGAATACTTCGCAAATCTTTTGGGGGTAATGCTCTGTCTTGAGAAAGTACATCAAGAATGTTGGTAAATGAGGGCTTACAACGTTTTCTTCGCATTAAGAATACATTAGCCCAAATTTCAAGACAATGCAACCACTGTTTTTAAAACCTCTTCCACATGACCTGGGACTTTGATACCACGCCATTCATGCTGTAAAACACCTTTAGAATCAAACAAGAAAGTACTTCTCTCGAGGCCTCTTACTTGTTTACCGTACATATTTTTCATTTTCATGACGGCGAAGATGTTGCATAAAACTTCCTCTACGTCCGCCACTAATTCAAAGGGTAATTCATGCTTCAATTTAAAGTTTTCGTGGGATTTTAAGGAATCGCGTGATACGCCGACAATGACAGCATTCGCTTGGGTAAACGCTTCAATCGTGTCTCTAAAATTACCTGCTTCTACCGTACATCCCGGTGTAGCATCTTTCGGATAAAAATATAAAACAAGCTTTTTGCCAAGAAAAGAATTTGGTTCAAAGACCAAACCTGAAGTCGCTGGAATAGCACACTGGGGGATTGCTTCGCCAATTTTCACTGTCATTTTTAAGTCCTTGTTGAATTAATTAAGCTGATTGTGCCAAGTATTAAATTGAAACCAAATAAGCGACTCGCATCTGCACTGAGCATTTTACCTGTTTGCAAATGATAAATTAAATCGCATACTCGTCGGGCATTCGCATTAATTCCCCACTGCGATTAGGGATTTCTCCCCAAGTAAAAGGTAATTCTGCTAAATGTCGCAATTGCCCAGTTTTTTGCCAAGAAAGATGTAATTCTTGCATACTAACTAAGTCATGTCCTTGGCTCATCCAACCAATCAGGAGTTGTTTGAACAGGGGTAAAAACTTTTGACCCTCTAATTCAGCATGTAAGGTAAAGACTTGGTCGTTTGGGTTATTAGCCGTCAATGTGAGTAAATGCGCAATGACTTCTTCACCCGTCATATCATCTACCCCAATTAATTCGTCTAAGGTGGGCAGGGTGGTGGGGTACTGAATATGCTCGCAAGTCTTGAGTCCGTCTAACTTTACACGGTAAGGTACTAAGTTGAGTGGTGCACGACCATCTGAGGAGTACTTGATCTGCCATGTATCTAAGTGTGCCAGAGCAGTAGCGTTCATTTGCCAACCCGCCGCACCATGCGTTTGGGGCGTGGTTTGGAAAATCTCACCAAACCGATCCCAAGCGCAGTTCATTTGGCGCAGGGTCCACTCGGGCGTTGCGTCTCTTACATAGTCTTGCCAAACGCGATGATCCCAGGTATGAATACCCACTTCATGGCCACTGCTTGCGACGGAGCGCATTTCTGCGCGCGCTTTTACACCAATATCTGGTGCAGGCAATAAAACCCCGTAACTCAGGGTTTTGAGACCGTAGTGTTCAATTACCGAGGTACGAGAAACTTTTTGAAAAAAACCAGGCCTAAAGATGTTTTTGAGGGCCCAGCCAGTATGATCAAAACCTAAGCTAAATAAGAAAGTAGCCTGAATACGACATTCATCAAGTAGCTGTTGTAGACGTGGAACACCTTCTTGGGTTCCGCGTAATGTATCTACATCGACTTTAAGGGCAATTCTTGCCATTAATGGTCCACTAAACTGCGGGCATGGACCACATCATTGCGATAGGCTTCGAAAATATGTTCGAGAGCATCTTCCATCGTCGTCGTTGGCTTCCAACCTAACTCGTTCATGGTATTTTCGATTTTAGGGACACGGTTTTGGACATCTTGATAGCCTGTGCCGTAATAAGCATTCGCAGTCGTTTCCTGAATTTGTACTAACTTGGCAGAAGCTTGATATTCAGGAATACGATTAGCAATCGTGAGCATCATATTGGCCAACTCTTTGACAGAATGGTTATTGCTTGGATTACCAATGTTGTAAATTTTGCCGTTTGCAATATCATTTTTATTTTCTAGGATTAAAGCCAAAGCGTCGATCCCGTCGTTGATATAAGTAAAGGCTCTTTTTTGCATTCCACCGTCGACCAAATTAATTGGTTCACCACGGACGATATGACCTAAAAACTGCGTCACCACTCTAGAGGAACCTTCTTTGGCGGTGTAAATACTATCTAAACCAGGGCCAATCCAGTTAAATGGGCGGAACAAAGTAAAGCGCAAGCCTTCCATGCCGTAACCCCAAATCACACGATCCATTAACTGTTTTGCACAGGCATAAATCCATCTTGGTTTATTGATTGGACCATAAATGAGAGGCGAGGATTCAGGATCAAACTCAGCGTCGGTACTCATGCCATAAACTTCCGAAGTGGAAGGAAAGACTAGATGTTTGCCATACTTATGGGCCGAACGTACGATCGGTAAATTAGCTTCAAAGTCGAGTTCAAATACTTTCAGTGGTTGTTGCACGTAGGTCGCTGGTGTGGCAATGGCAACGAGTGGCAAGATCACGTCACATTTGCGCACATGATATTCCACCCACTCTTTATTAATCGTAATATCGCCTTCGAAAAAATGCATTCTAGGGTGATTGACGATATCGCCGAGACGGTCGTTTTGCATATCCATGCCATACACTTCCCAATCAGTTGTCTCAAGGATACGTTTGGAAAGATGGTGGCCGATAAAACCGTTCACACCTAAAATTAAGATTTTTTTAGTCATATTGAGAAGTTAGCCTCGGATATTAGAAAAGGGAAATACTGTTAACAATACTCAGTATTTTAAGCGTTTGTAAGATTGTTCAGTAATTTTTGTAGGTTCTGCGCGTTGATGACGGCGTCATTCAGTCGTAGCTCCTCAATCAAGAGACCTCCAAAATCAGCACAAACGCCAATAATTTGCTCATTTTGGACCCGGAGTCCTAAGCCCATTGAACTTGGTAAAGAGTACGGTGGAAGCTTTTTTGCCTTGGTCACAATGAGTTGGTTTTTGCCTAGCATGGTAAATGCTCCAGGGTATGGCGGGGCTACTGCTCGGTACAGGTTATAAACATCCGCAGAACTTGACTCCCAATGAATCAGACCATCAGCTGGTTTTCGACCGCCAAAGTAACTACCCTTTGATAAATCATTAGGACTTCTTGGCATCTGGCCACGAATCAGTGCAGGTAAGACTTTTTGTAAGGCCGTCACTGCGGCAAGACTGACCTCATTGAAAACTTCATAGGCAGTTTGGTCTGGACCGATGGCGACTGCCTCTTGGCTGACGATATCGCCTGCATCAGGTTTGACTTCCATCACGTGCAAAGTTGCCCCTGTTTCGGTTTCACCATGAATGACGGCCCAGTTCACAGGTACCCGTCCACGATACTTTGGCAGGAGTGAACCATGCATATTAAGGGCGGCAAGCTGAGCAAGTGCCAATACTTGGGTTGGAATCATTTGCCTGAAATAAAATGAAAACAAATAATCTGGCTGTATCCTGGCAATTTGCGCTTGAATGTCGGGCTGATGAAGATCAGGATCAAGCAGAATTGGAATCTGATGTTTTTGACATAAGGCTGCCACCGATTCAAACCAAATATTTTCCTCAGGATTATCAGCGTGCGAAATCACGAGAGGGATTTCAAATCCGCCATCAATTAAGGCTTGTAAACACCGCACCCCAACTGTATGGTACGCAAATACTACCGCGGTTTTATGACTCGTCGTCAAGCGTATCACCCTTGTTCATTGCCTCTTCCTCAAGGACACCCATCACAATATAACGGGGACGTTTACGGACTTGTTCATAAATACGACCGACATATTCTCCAAGCAAGCCCACTCCAAATAACAAGACACCGAGCAGGAAAAAGTTGAGGGCGAAGAGGGTAAAGACGCCCTCTACTTCGGCACCAATAATAAAACGTCTAACTAACAGTAATACAAAGAGAAAAGCGGAGGCAATGGCCAGCAAAATTCCGATTAAAGAAAAGGCCTGAAGCGGCATCACAGAAAAGCCCGTCACCAAATCAAAATTTAAACGAATCAGTTGGTATAAAGAGTATTTTGACTCACCTGCAAAGCGTTCTTCATGTTTAATTTCAATCTCTACCCGTTTGCTCGCATAGGTAAATCCAAGTGCTGGGATAAAAGTATTAATTTCTTTACTTTTTTTCATTAAATTGACCACCCGACGATCATAACCGCGCATCATGCAACCTTGGTCAGTCATCGTGATGCGTGTAATACGGTCTCTTAATTGATTCATCGCGCGCGATGCATAGCGTCTGAAAAAACTATCTTTGCGGGCAACTCGGATCGTGCCAACGTAGTCGTAACCTTCAATTAATAACTCGGCAATCCGAATAATCTCTTCGGGCGGATTTTGTAAATCGGCATCCAAGGTAATAAGGTAGTCGCCATTGGAATAGGAAAAGCCGGCCATAATAGCCATATGTTGGCCAAAATTACCGTTAAATAGCACAACTCTTGTCGTGTCCGGGCGTTGCTCAAATTGCTTTCCTAATAGTTGTGCTGACTGATCGCGACTGCCATCGTTAATAAAAACGACTTCATAGCGCACATTCAGAGCAATCACCATCGCATCTAAGGCAGGATATAGGCGGTCAAACAGGGCCTGTAAGCCATCTTCCTCGTTATAAACTGGGATCACTATGGAGATCAGTGGATGCGCCGGCTTGGGAGGGATCAAATGATCGATCGAGGTGCTACGAATGATATTTTTTGACATAGCCTGATTTTAAATCTTTTTTGTGAAGTAACTATAAAAAATGTCTAGAAAAAGTATCCAGATCGCTGTCCCAGACCAATACGCTCAAAAGTAGATAAGATATGCCGCAGTTCCGATGGGCATCCACCGCTTGCAAGAAAGACTCTGTAACACGCATGCGCATAATATACGCATGCGCATAATATACGCATACGCATAATATACGCATACGCAATACTTACACTGAGCGTACTCTAAGCGTGTCCTAAGGCAGAGCGCATAGCGTTTTCCAAACTGGTCACAACGCGTTCTACATCGGCATGCGTCATCTGTGCAAACAAGGGCAAGGTGACAATCGATTTACCCACGCGTACTGCCTGCGGAGTGGCCTGAGGGTCATAGCCGAGCTCGCGGTAGAGAGCAAATTGCGTAATGATGGGGTAGTGCAAACCACAGCCAATCTGCTGATCTTTCATTTTTTGCATGATGTCAGCGCGATGACTTTGCCGGGCCTCTAAGGCCTCAATCGGTAACACTACTTGAAACATGTGCCAATTGGAGTTTGTGAAATCTGCGATCGGTAATTGCAAGCCCATGGTAGCTAAGCTGGTTTTAGCAAAACAGTCAAAATAATGCTGTGCTAACACTTTGCGCTGGGCTGTGAAGTCGTCCAGCTTCGCAAATTGGTGTAAGCCAATCACGGCATTGACATCCGTTAAATTGTGTTTGCCACCAAGTACATCTACTTCCATGCCATCAAGACCAGTGCGAGTGACCCCTTGTAAGCGGTATTTACTGGCTAGAATGGCTTCTTCTTCGGTATTCATGACGAGGCAACCACCTTCAATACTGGTGATATTTTTATTGGCCTGAAAACTGAAACTCACTAAATCAGAACGTGTATTTTGATTAGTCCCAATCAAGTTGCCCTGCCATGAACTACCTAATGCTTGGGCGGCATCTTCAATCACTCGCAACTGGTGTTTGTCAGCAATGGCATATAGTGCATCTAAATCAACCGGCAAACCTGCCAGATAGACGGGCATGATGGCTTTCGTAGCGGGCGTAATGGCTTGTTCAATTAGCTGAAGATTAATATTGCGGGTGTGCGGATCGACATCCACAAAGACGGGTTTTGCACCCACGGTCAAAATCACATTAGAGGTGGATACCCAAGAGATAGGGGTGGTAATTACTTCATCGCCAGGGCCAATTCCGGCAATTCTTAAGGCGATTTCCATGGTGGCGGTACCGTTAGCAAAACAACGCACGGGCCTGCCCCCAAAATAGTTGGACAAGGTTTTTTCTAAAGCAGCACATTGAGGACCCGTCGTAATCCAACCGGAACGCAATACTTCGCCTACGGCCGCGATGGTTTCTTCATCAATCGTCGGTTTGGTAAATGGCAAAAAAGGTAATGGAGTATTAGTCATAGTAGGTAGTCTAATAAAAGTAGTGATTAAGATCTTGCCAAAATATACACGCCGACTAAGATAATCCCGATGGCTAGTAGTCTTTGCGTGGAGAGGACTTCGCCAAATAAATAATAGGCGGCAATCGCATTGACGACATAGCCCAGCGATAACAGGGGATAAGCAATCGAGACATCTACTCTGGATAGACCAGCAATCCAAGTGAGTACCGATAAGCCGTATAAAGCAAGTCCACCCAAGATGGGTAAATTCGTGCCGAGTTGGAGGAGGGTTGGGAGGAGGGTCGCGGGGGCTAGTGAAACTTCACCCAAACGATTGGCACCAGCCTTGAGAAGAAGTTGGGCACAGGCATTCAGTAAGATCCCTGCAAACAAATAAGAAAAACTCGTTAGATTCATAGATGAGGGCCTTGGGCGATAGCTTACTTTATTGGCTAGCAAGTGGTTTACGAACAATGACTCTTAAGTGATCCTGGGCAATCAGTTGCATCGGGAATGCTTGTTGAGTCAGCTCATGATACTTGGGCTGGGTCAGGATTGCAAAAGCATCTTGATGCGGATTGGCTTGCCACTCCTGCATCCAATCGGCTGTCCTGCTGATCCATTTTTTGGGTTCTTGGCCAATTCCGAAAGCCAGTTCATCTTCGAAGTTCACCATGATACTTGGGTGTTCTAGATAAAAAGGTAGCGTATGTTCTAAGGTTTCCACAGAATAAAGAGGGGTACTTGGTTTGAGTAAAGGTTTTACTTGTTGGGCGATTTCGATACCCGATAAAAGTCGCCCAACATGCTCATGGGATAAACCGGCTGTTAAGGTAACGAATAAAAAGGTGGCGGAGTAGATTCCCAGGCTGAGCATTTTTCGTTTATAAAACGACAAGGACAAAATGCAACCTATTACCCCAATGATGAGAGCCAGTCGGATGGCTTTGGCATAAGCCAAATAACTTTCTGCCTCGTAGGTTTCCCCAGAGTTTTCGATCAGCGAAATTTGCGTAAGGCCGACCAAAAAAATCAACAAGAAAAGACTGACTTGCCATAACCAGGCAACCGGAAAGAGCTTACTTTTAGTGCTAGCTAGAGTAAAGCCATGATCAATCGAAATTGCTATCATCATCGCCAGAGCTGGGATGACAGGAATGATATAACCAGGGAGCTTGGAGTGGGAAGCACTAAAAAAGCCAAGAATCACCACAAACCAAATAAAACAAAGCCATAAGGTTTTAGAGCTAGGTGAGTTGAGTGGTAATTTGAATCGGAAGGTGAGAATCTGCACGTTGGCCATGATGAGTTGCCACAGCCATGGAATCAGTCCCACGCAGATCAGGGTAATAAAGAAATGCCAAGGCGCTACTCGGGCATGTTCATTGGTCGTAAAACGTTCAAAATGTTCGTGGATAAAAAAGAAGTGTAAAAAGGCCGGGTGCTCGATCGAAATCAAGATAAACCAAGGTGCACAGAGGAGGAAAAAGAGTCCAAGACCTTTTATCCAAAGCATCTGGGTCCAGCATTTCCAATCCCAACTCGTGACGGAATATACGATCAGTACCGCACCTGGTAACACGACGCCAATTAAGCCTTTACTTAATACGGCTAAGGCCATACTTGCCCAGCACAATAGCATCCAATATTGTTGCGACTTGGTACCTTGCGGTGCTTCCCAAGCTAATAATAGGGAGCATAAGGTAGCGCCCATGAAAAATGCCATACCCATATCGAGCGAATTAAAGTGCCCCCCTAAAATCCATAAGGGGCTAGAGGCTAGTATCATGGCCGTACATTGACCAACCCGAGCTCCCCAAACTTTTCTAGCGGTGTAGGAGAAAAAGAAAATACCGAATAGACTAGTCAGACCACTCCAAAGTCTTGCTTGCCATTCGCCTAGCCCAAATAATTTGAATGCCAAGGCTGTCATCCAAAGATGTAATGGCGGCTTTTCGAAATATAAGTAATCGTTGTACTTCGGCACTAACCAATTGCCACTGACTAGCATTTCCCTAGCGATTTCAGCATATCTGCCTTCGTCGGAGGGGATTAAGTGACGAAACCCCAGGGTGCCTAGCCAAACCAAAGCCAGTACGAAATACAACAACCAATGACCCTGTTGCTGTAATCGGCCTAAAAAGTTAAGGGGTATTTGCTTGGTTTGCGTCATCTTTGAAGTCAATTGGCTACCACTGGTGTCGTTTCAATTAAAAAGGCACCGAGCACTAACCTGCCTTCACCCATTAAAATATTGTAGGTTCTACAGGCTGCTTGGGTGGTCATTGCTTCAAAGCCAATCTTGGCTTTATACAAGTCTTGCATGAGATTTGGACTGACAAAGCGATGTTTTAAACCACTGCCAAGGATCACCAACTCAGGACGTAACTCCGTAATGAGCTCGAAATGGGAGCGCTCAAGAAGATTGAAATTCGTGATATTCCAAGGGGTAATCGCACCTTCAGGCATCACTAAAATGGAAGATTCATATCGTACGGTATTAATCTCGATATAAGAATCTTCAATTCTAGTAACTGTATTGAGGGCGGAGAGTGGGTCAGGTTGGAGTTTCAAGGCTTACCTCTGTCATAATATGACTATTATAACTAGCGTTTGTCCGCTAAAAGTTTGAGAGATCTAATTTACCGTGAAAACTTTTTTAAAATCCGAAAAACTAAATAATGTTTGTTACGACATTCGTGGGCCTGTGCTCGAGCTAGCCACGCGTATGGAAGAAGAAGGTCAAAAAATTATCAAATTGAACATTGGTAATGTAGGGGTATTTGGCTTTGATCCACCGGAAGAAATTCAGTTGGATATGATTCGTAATCTACATCATGCTGCCGCATATTCTGATTCCAAAGGTATTTTTACTGCGCGTAAAGCAATCATGCATTATTGCCAACAAAAAAATATCCAAGGCGTTGAAGTAGATGATATCTACACTGGCAACGGTGTTTCCGAGTTAATTGTCCTAGCGATGAATGCACTTCTGAATGACGGCGATGAAATTTTAGTGCCAACGCCAGACTATCCTTTATGGACCGCGGCGGTCAGCTTGTCGAGTGGTAAGCCGATTCATTATTTGTGCGATGAAAGTAAAGACTGGGCGCCAGATTTAGAGGATTTAAAGTCAAAGATTAGTAGTAAGACCAAGGGTATTGTCATCATTAACCCGAATAATCCAACGGGTGCGATTTATTCTGATGAGGTCTTACAGCAAATTGTGCAAATGGCAAGAGAGCATGGCTTGATTATTTTTGCTGACGAGATTTACGATAAGACCTTGTACGACGGTCATACCCATACTTCGATTGCTTCTTTAGCAACAGATGTTCTGATGATTACTTTTAACGGACTGTCTAAAAATTATCGTGCTTGTGGTTACCGTGCGGGTTGGATGATTGTTTCTGGCGATAAAAGTGGTGCGAAAGACTATATTGAAGGTTTAAACATGCTTTCCTCCATGCGTTTATGTGCCAACGTCCCAGGTCAGTGGGCGATACAAACCGCCTTGGGGGGGTATCAAAGTATTAATGAACTGGTTGGCGAGGGTGGACGTTTGCGTCGTCAGCGGGATTTGGCTTATGACTTAATTACCAAAATACCGGGTGTCAGTTGCGTAAAACCCGCCGCGGCCCTTTATTTATTTCCAAAACTGGATCCAAAAATCTATCCAATTCAGGATGACCAAGCCTTTATTGCGGATTTACTCCGAGATGAAAAAGTACTGTTAGTACAAGGAAGTGGTTTTAACTGGCCGCATCCTGATCACTTCCGGGTGGTCTTTTTACCGAATGAGGATGTTTTGCGAGATGCAATCAAACGACTGGCCCGTTTTCTGGAAAAATACCGAAAAAAAATGGGAACTGAGTCTCTCGTTTAACTTGCGACTAAAATAGTAGTTTTAGGACCTCAGCCTCGTTGAGGTCATCGATCATTAAATAAGAATTTGAACATGAAACCAATACAAGTAGGATTATTAGGCGCGGGCACCGTGGGTGGTGGAGTATTTACTGTTTTACAACGTAATCATGAAGAAATTGAGCGGCGTGCTGGGCGTGGCATTGAGATTGCGGTAGTCGCTGATCTTGATCAAGAACGTGCGGCGCAAATTGTGCAAAATCGCGCCAAGATTGTGACCGATGCTTATCAAGTGATTAATGATCCAACAGTTGAAGTGGTGATTGAATTGATTGGTGGTTATGGGATCGCTAAAACTTTGGTGTTAGCAGCGATTGCAGCCGGTAAACATGTTGTCACGGCGAATAAAGCGCTCATCGCGGTCCATGGTAACGAAATTTTCGCGGCGGCTAGAGAGAAGGGCGTGATTGTCGCCTTTGAAGCGGCTGTTGCTGGCGGTATTCCAATTATCAAAGCTCTACGAGAAGGTCTAACAGCGAATCGGATTGAGTGGATTGCGGGCATCATCAATGGCACTACTAACTTTATTTTGAGCGAAATGCGTGATAAAGGTTTGGATTTTGAGGTGGTGTTAAAGGAAGCGCAGCGTTTAGGCTATGCTGAGGCAGATCCAACCTTTGATATTGAAGGGATTGATGCCGCTCACAAAGCTTCAATTATGAGTGCGATTGCTTTTGGGGTGCCGGTACAGTTTGACAAAGCGCATGTTGAAGGTATTACCAATTTAGCTGCGATCGACATTAAGTATGCTGAGGAACTGGGCTATCGAATTAAATTACTCGGTATTACGAAGCGCACTCCAGACGGTATTGAATTGCGCGTGCATCCTACCTTGATTCCAAAAGATCGTTTAATTGCCAATGTCGAAGGTGCTATGAATGCAGTACAAGTCTTTGGTGATGCAGTTGGTACGACACTCTATTACGGCAAAGGTGCCGGTTCCGAACCAACCGCCTCAGCGGTGATTGCGGATCTGGTCGATGTGGTCCGTTACCAATCGGTGCCAGCAGATAAACGGGTGCCCTACTTAGCTTTCCAAGAAGACAAAGTGATTAATACCGTAGTGATGCCAATTGGTGAAATCACGACGAGTTATTATTTGCGTCTGAAAGTGGCGGATGAAACGGGTGTGCTTGCCAACATTACTAAAATCTTGGCAGATCAAGATATTTCGATTGATGCTTTATTGCAAAAAGAAGCTTTAGCTGGTCAAAATCAAACGGATTTGATTATTTTGACGCACAAAACTCAAGAAAAGCGGATGTTATCTGCGATTGAACATATGACGAAATTACCTACCGTTTTAGGTGGTGTCATCAAAATTCGTTTGGAAGAACTCAGTTAATTAAGGCCGTTTTTATGCGTTATATCTCCACTAGAGGTAGTCAACAAAACCTCTCTTTTTTACAAATTTTGTTAGCTGGTTTAGCGCCTGATGGTGGCTTGTATTTGCCAGAAACTTATCCGCAAGTTAGTCAGGCAACTGTAGACAGTTGGCGTGGTCTGAGTTATGCACAATTAGCATTTGAGGTGTTAAGTCTGTATGCGGATGATATTCCAGCGGAAGATTTACGGGCGATTTGTGAAAAAACTTATACCAAAGAAGTCTATTGCCACGCTCGCGCAGGTGATCAACCGAGTGATATTACGCCGGTACACTGGTTAGGCGAAGAAACAGTGGTCAATGGTCAAGGAACCACGTCGATTGGCCTCTTAAGCTTATCCAATGGTCCCACCTTGGCTTTTAAAGACATGGCGATGCAACTCTTAGGGAATTTATTTGAATATGCTTTGGCGCGTGAAAATAAAGAATTGAATATCCTGGGTGCCACTTCAGGGGATACTGGGAGTGCTGCGGAATACGCGATGCGCGGCAAAAAAGGGATTAAGGTGTTCATGTTGTCCCCTAAAGGCAAGATGAGCCCCTTCCAATGTGCCCAAATGTATTCTTTAACCGATGAAAACATCTTTAATATCGCCATTGAAGGTGTGTTTGATGATGCGCAAGATATTGTGAAAGCCGTCAGTAATGACCTTAGCTTTAAAGCAGAGCATCAAATTGGCACGGTGAACTCGATTAACTGGGCGCGGGTTGTGGCGCAAGTGGTTTATTATTTTGCTGGTTACCTAAGATCGACTAATAATAGTTCTGAGAAAGTGTCATTTTGTGTCCCAAGCGGCAATTTTGGTAATGTCTGTGCGGGTCATATTGCTCGCATGATGGGTCTGCCGATTGAAAAATTAATCGTGGCGACGAATGAAAACGATGTCTTAGATGAGTTTTTCAAAACTGGGGTATACCGCGCCAGAAAATCTGCGGAAACTTTTCATACCTCGAGTCCATCCATGGATATCTCCAAAGCCAGTAACTTTGAGCGCTTTGTATTTGACTGGTTAGGGCGCGATGGTGCTCAAGTCGCGAAATTATTTAAACAAGTCGATACTACCGGTGGCTTTGATTATTCCAATACGGAACAGTTGCAGGCGATTGCGCAATATGGCTTTGTATCAGGCAGAAGTACCCATACGGATCGGATTCATACGATTCAGAGTGTTGCCAGTTTATACGACACTGTCATTGATACCCATACCGCAGATGGTATGAAAGTGGCACGCGAATATTTAACTGCCGGTGTCAAGATGTTGGTGTTAGAAACGGCTTTACCGATTAAGTTTGCCAGTACGATTGAAGAAGCCTTAGGACATCCACCAAGTCGACCGAGTGCTTTCGAGGGGATTGAAGATTTACCTCAGCAAGTTACCGAGATGGCGCCGGATGTGCAAGTTGTAAAACAATTTATTGTTGACCATACTGTATGAGTGAGCCAAAGAAGCAAGCGATGAAAACTGCAGCCGATGCCCTAGAGTTATTATTGGCTAGGGCACAAACGGTCAAAGAGTCTGAATTGGTAACGGTTCAAGAGGCCTTGGGTCGTGTCTTGGCAGTAGATCAAATCAGTCAAGTGAGTGTGCCACCGGCCGATAATACCCAAATGGATGGCTATGTGATGCGTGCGGCGGATATTACCGAAGCGGGTGCTGTGCTGACTGTTTCCCAGCGGATTCCAGCAGGCAGTGTGGGGGCGACCTTAATGCCTGGCACCATTGCACGGATTTTTACGGGTGCAAATATTCCGGCAGGGGCGGATGCCGTGGTCATGCAAGAAGATTGCGAAGTCATTACGCAGCCAAATAGTGAAGGCGTTGATTACACGGTGCGAGTCAAGCAAGTGCCACAAAGTGGTCAGTGGATTCGTAGCTGTGGTGAAGATATCCAAGCAGGGCAAGTGGTTTTGCAACGAGGAACTTTATTAAGACCTCAGGAACTTGGCGTTGCTGCATCGGCAGGCATTACCCATTTAGAAGTCTTTCGTCGTGTAAAAGTAGCGGTATTCTTTACGGGTGATGAATTAACTTTGCCTGGTCAGCCTTTAAAACCTGGTGGTATTTATAACTCGAATCGCGATACCTTACTCGCCTGTCTGAAGTCGCTTGGTTGCGAGGCGACTGACTTTGGGATTGTGCCAGATACTTTAGAGTCTACCCGCCAAACCCTGCGACAAGCTGCAATCGGTCATGATTTGATTGTGACTTCCGGCGGTGTGTCAGTCGGAGAAGAAGATCACATTAAACCAGCAGTCACGGCTGAAGGTAGTTTAGATATGTGGCAAATTGCGATTAAGCCAGGTAAACCACTCGCTTTTGGCCAAATTCCTAAAGGCACTGAGCAAACTTGGTTTATGGGCTTGCCGGGTAATCCCGTGTCAAGTTTTGTGACCTTCTTGTTATTTGTGCAACCCTTTATTGCGGCGCTACAAGGTAGACCAACTCGACCACTGCAGAAATATCCTTTGTTAGCAAATTTTGATTGGCTCAAACCCGATCGTAGAAATGAATTTTTGCGAGTTCGCATCAATGATGCTGGTACGGTTGATTTATTTTCGAATCAAAGCTCTGGTGTTCTGACGAGTGCTGCTTGGGGGGATGGCTTAATTGATGTGCCGGCAGGTACCAAGATTACTAAAGGTGATACGGTACACTTTATTCCTTTTACCCAATTCTGTTAAGAAGGCCTGTCGTGAACATTAAACTACGCTTTTTTGCCTCGCTCAGAGAAAGTTTAGAACTCAGTGAAATGGATCTCACTGTGCCGCCTGATGTAAAAACGATTGCCCAATTACGTAACTATCTGATGAATATTGATGCGCTTTGGGCGGATACCTTGGCACTCAAAAAACCGATTCGAGTGGCACAGCATCAAACGATGGTGGAGCCGGATACGCTGCTTGAGGAGGGTGCTGAAGTGGCATTTTTCCCACCAGTTACTGGTGGTTAGTGCTTTTTTGTCATTCAACGAACCATAGACAAGCCTCACTTAAAATGAAAATTGCTATTCAAACTGAAGATTTTGATGTCTCTGCTGAATTAAAAGTTTTAAGTGAGAACCTACCGCAAATCGGCGGTATTAATGTCTTTGTCGGAACCGTACGCGCCAATCATCTTGGCGATACTGTTTCTGCCATGAGTCTTGAACACTATCCTGGGATGACAGAAAAATCCCTAGAAGAGATTCTTCATCAAGCGAAGAAGCGTTGGGATGTGTTGAATGCCACCATTATTCATCGGGTTGGTGACCTCAAAGTCGGTGATCAAATTGTTTTGGTGGCAATTGCTAGTACCCATCGTGGCGACGCTTTTGCTGCCTGTGAGTTTGTGATGGATTATCTAAAAACCTCAGCGCCATTTTGGAAAAAAGAACAGACCGCGCAAGGAGCGCGCTGGGTAGACGCTAGAACCTCTGATGAGGAACGCATGAAAAAATGGCAATCGACGAATTAATTCTCTGCTCGATGCCATTCCTGAAATTGGCCTAGCCCAGTCCAACTTGAATTCAATTTTGATCTATATCAAAATAAGCCCTTTTATTTTTTTTAGGTAGTTTTTTTAATTGAATTTCTGCCTTTAGTGCCTCAGAATGAGTTAAGCAAGCCATTGCGTGCAGGAGTTTGACCGGTAAGCGACCACGCGTATATTTAGCGCCTTTACCAGCATTATGGGTGGCAATTCGATCCTCTAGTGCATTGGTGATGCCCGTATAAAAGGTCCCGTCCTGGCACTCTAGTAGATATAGGTACCAAGTTTTGGGTGGTGTTGGGATACTCATTGGTTCGGTCATGAACATTATTTTAGGTGAGGTCTTGAAATTCTGTTAAACGCACTCATCTAATGGTTATACCAATATTCTTATTTCTTAAGAGGAACCTATGAGAATCGAAAAACTGACTACAAAATTTCAAGAAGCATTAGCTGAAGGCCAAAGCCTAGCAGTCGCTAATGATAATCAATTTATTGAGCCTGAGCATGTTCTATTAGCGATGTTGCAAGATGCAGAGGGAGCTAGTAAAAGTCTTCTCACGAGAGCTGGGGTGAGAGTGGATGCTTTAATCAATGAACTCCAACTTCGTATTAAAAAATTACCGCAAGTTCAAGGTAGTGGCGAAGTGCAAATTGGCAGAAGCTTATCTTCTTGGCTCAATCTCACTGAAAAAGAAGCTAGTAAAAAAGGCGATCAATTTATTGCGGTAGAGTTAATGTTCTTGGTCTTGGCTGATGACAAAGGTGAGCTTGGCAAAATTGCAAAATCAGCTGGTTTAACACGCAAAAGTTTAGAGGCGACCATCGAACAAGTACGTGGTGGCCAAAGTGTAAATAGTAATGATGCGGAGTCCCAACGTGAAGCCTTGAAAAAGTATACGGTCGATTTAACCGAACGTGCTCGCTTAGGCAAGTTAGATCCAGTAATTGGGCGGGATGATGAGATTCGTCGCGCGATTCAAATTTTATTGCGCCGTACTAAAAATAATCCCGTTTTAATTGGTGAGCCTGGCGTAGGTAAAACAGCGATTGTAGAGGGCTTAGCCCAGCGAATTATTAATGGTGAAGTTCCTGAGTCACTTAAAAACAAACGTGTCCTTGTCCTCGATATGGCTTTACTCTTGGCTGGTGCAAAATTTCGAGGTGAATTTGAAGAGCGCCTCAAAGCCGTTCTTTCAGACATTGCAAAAGATGAAGGTCAAACCATTGTGTTTATTGATGAGATTCACACGATGGTGGGGGCAGGTAAAACAGAGGGCTCGATGGATGCTGGCAATATGCTAAAACCAGCTCTGGCTCGTGGCGAACTCCATTGTATTGGGGCAACGACGCTCGATGAATACCGCAAATATATTGAAAAAGATGCTGCGCTAGAGCGTCGTTTCCAAAAAGTATTAGTGGATGAACCAAGTGTGGAGGCAACGATTGCTATCCTTCGCGGCCTGCAAGAAAAATATGAATTGCATCACGGTGTTGAAATTACCGATCCAGCGATTGTCGCTGCTGCTGAGTTATCACACCGCTATATTACTGATCGCTTCCTGCCAGATAAGGCAATTGATTTAATTGATGAAGCGGCTTCGCGAATTAAGATGGAAATTGATTCGAAGCCGGAAGTCATGGATAAGCTAGACCGCCGGATTATTCAATTAAAAATTGAACGAGAAGCTGTCAAAAAAGAAAAAGATGAAGCCTCGAAAAAGCGTTTTGCTTTGATAGAAGATGAGATTCATAAACTGAGTAAAGAGTATGCGGACCTAGAAGAAATTTGGAAAGCAGAAAAAGGTGCTGCACAGGGTACTGCTCACATTAAAGAAGAAATTGACCACATTAAGATGGAAATTGTACGTTTCCAACGAGAAGGTAAATTAGATAAAGTGGCTGAATTACAGTACGGCAAACTACCTGAATTAGAGGGTAAGCTGAAGTCTGCTGCGAGTGCGGAAGAGAAGGGTGGAGCGACGCCTAATAAATTATTACGCACGCATGTAGGCGCCGAAGAAATTGCGGAAGTAGTATCGCGTGCTACCGGGATTCCAGTTGCAAAAATGATGCAGGGTGAACGCGATAAATTATTAACCATGGAGTCCTACCTCCATCAGCGTGTCGTAGGTCAAGACGATGCGATTGTGGCTGTTTCTAATGCGATTCGACGCTCTCGGGCTGGTTTATCGGATGAGGGACGCCCTTATGGCTCCTTCCTTTTCTTGGGACCGACTGGTGTTGGTAAAACGGAATTATGTAAGGCACTCGCAAACTTCTTATTTGATAGCGAAGAGCATTTGATTCGGGTGGATATGAGTGAGTTCATGGAAAAGCATAGTGTCTCTCGTTTAATTGGTGCGCCTCCGGGGTATGTGGGCTATGAAGAGGGTGGTTACTTGACTGAACTCGTACGCCGTAAACCTTACAGTGTTATTTTGTTAGACGAGGTCGAGAAAGCCCATCCCGATGTATTTAATGTACTGTTGCAAGTGTTGGATGATGGACGGATGACGGATGGTCAAGGTAGAACGGTTGATTTCAAAAATACCGTCATTGTGATGACCAGTAATTTAGGTTCACAGATGATTCAAGCGATGGTGGATAAACCACAAGAAGAAATTAAGGATGCGGTGTGGGAAGAAGTAAAAGACCATTTCCGTCCTGAATTCTTGAACCGGATCGATGAGGTCGTCGTGTTCCACTCCTTAGATCAACGCCAAATTGGGTCGATTGCAAAGATTCAATTACAACGCTTAACGGATCGTTTAGCGAAGATGGAAATGCAACTCGATGTCAGTGATGAAGCCTTATTGAAAATTGCAGAAGCTGGTTTTGATCCACTCTTTGGGGCAAGACCATTAAAAAGGGCTATCCAGCAATATATCGAAAATCCGATTGCACTGCGAATTTTAGAAGGTAAATTCGGACCGAAAGATATTATTCCAGTCAATGTAGAAAACAATGAATTTGTTTTTGAAAGAAAGGTTCATTGATTCTTGCTAAAATGGGGAGATGAGACAAAATAACAATGATGTCGAGTTAATTACTTTAATCGGTATTGCTCATAGCATCTCCCACTTTTTTCATTTATTAATTGCCCCTTTATTCCCCTGGATTAAAGCGGAATTCGGCCTGAGCTATTCCGAACTTGGTTTGCTCATGACGGTTTTCTACGTATGTTCTTTTATTACCCAATCCATTAGTGGTATTTGGGTCGATCGGCACGGGGCTCGACCAATTTTGTATATTGGGATTGGTTTACTGATTGCCGGTTCTTTAGTGGTGGGCGTCTCACACTATTATTGGATGTTGTTGCTGGCGATGGTGTTTACTGGAGTGGGTAACGGCGTGTTTCATCCGGTCAATTACACCCTCATTAATCACTTAATTAAACCTAAAAATTTACCGCATGCTTACTCAGTGCATGGCATTACTGGCTATCTAGGCTGGGCTGCTGCGCCACTTTTTCTCTTAGCCATTACATCCTTCACAGGTAGCTGGCGTGTAGCCGTGTTTAGTGCTGGTATCTTGGCAGCATTAGTACTAGGCTTGATGGTTCTGCGCAAGGACCAACTGAATGATCTACCGGTGGCTCATGCGCATGCCGAAATTCAAAGTACGCCTTTATTTAGCATGCATACGGTCGCTTTTTTAAAACTACCTAATATTTGGCTAAGCTGGTTGTTCTTCTACTTAACGTCCTTTAGTTTTGTTGGTATTCAGAGTTTTTCTTCGACCGCACTCGTCGATATCTATCATGTGGCCATTACCCAAACAACTGCGTCTTATACCCTGTATATGGTGAGTAGTGCGATTGGCTTGATTGCTGGTGGTTTTGTTGCTGCTAAAGTAGATCAACCAGACCGAGTCATTACTGGTGCCTTTTTGGCCTCAGGTATAGCCACGATTTTTGCCGGTATTGGTTTGTTTGATGCTTGGAGTATTCCGTTGCTATTTGCCTTAATGGGCTTTGGTTCCGGCATGGCTTCACCATCCAGAGACTTGATGGTGCGTGCTGCAACGCCAAAGGGATCCTCTGGTAAAGTGTTTGGTCTAGTCTACTCAGGGATTGATTGTGGTAGCGCCACTGGACCGATCTTGTTTGGGCTCTTTATGGATTGGAAAAGTCCACAAATCATTTTTTATGGCATTGCCTTTTTCCAGATTATTGCTATTTTCGTGGCCTCTCAACTCAATACAATCAATAACGCAAAGCTCGCGGCTCAGCCAAACTAACCACTTTTAGTCGATCCAATCCCTCACGATGCAAATCATGAGGGATTTTTATTGCATTGCACACCGAAAATTCCACATTGTGAAATGACATTTTCATTGGTAAAAACCCTAGTTGAAACTCTTCAAAAAATTATATTGAATGGCGATTTATCGTTTCATATCTTGAAATTTATCATTTAAGTCATTGATTAATATTGATTAAATATTTTAAAAATTATTGTGAAATCGTATTGTTAGCGCGTTGAAATTTTCTTATAGTTAATTAACAGTTTGAATTCAACAATGAGTAGAAAACATTCACGAACCTCAAACAAGAATTAAAGGGTGTAAGTAAGTTGTGAAATCTGTAATTGATCTGAAAATTGAAAATTAACTAAGGCTAAGGAAAAATAGAAATGACATCAAGGAAAGAAGCAGCAGTAGCATTGCAAAAAGATTGGGATACGAATCCACGTTGGAAAGGCATCACTCGTAACTACACAGCAGATGACGTGATTCGTTTACGTGGTTCATTACAGATTGAACATACCCTGGCCAAACGTGGCGCACAAAAATTATGGGATCTAGTGAATAACGAAGCCTATATCAATACCCTTGGTGCGTTAACTGGTGGTCAAGCAATGCAACAAGTAAAAGCTGGAATTAAGGCAATTTATTTATCTGGCTGGCAAGTAGCTGCTGATGCTAATAGTGGCATGGAGATGTATCCTGATCAATCTTTGTATCCAGTTGACTCTGTTCCAAAAGTCGTTGAGCGGATTAATAATACTTTTAAACGTGCGGATGAGATTCAATGGTCAAAAGGCATGAATCCTGGCGATGCAGGTTATATCGATTATTTTGCACCAATCGTTGCTGATGCCGAAGCTGGCTTTGGTGGTGTATTAAACGGTTTTGAACTCATGAAATCAATGATTCATGCTGGAGCTGCTGGCGTTCACTTTGAAGATCAATTAGCCTCAGTTAAGAAATGTGGACATATGGGCGGTAAAGTATTAGTTCCAACGCAAGAAGCGATTCAAAAATTGAATTCTGCACGTTTAGCAGCTGACGTATTGGGTGTTCCAACCGTAATTCTTGCTCGTACGGATGCTGAGGCAGCGGATTTGATTACGAGTGATTATGATGAAAACGATAAACCATTCGTAACCGGTGAGCGCACTGGAGAAGGCTTCTTTAAAACACGTAAAGGAATTGATCAGGCGATTTCACGGGGTCTGGCTTATGCAGCCTACGCGGATATGGTTTGGTGCGAAACTGGTACGCCTGACCTTGAGTTTGCCCGTAAATTTGCTGAAGCATTGCGTTCGAAGTACCCAGGTAAAATGTTGGCTTACAATTGTTCACCATCCTTTAACTGGCGTAAAAACTTGGATGATGCAACGATTGCAAAATTCCAACGTGAACTCGGTGCAATGGGCTATAAGTATCAATTTATTACCTTGGCTGGTATCCACTCCATGTGGTACAACATGTTCGATTTGGCGCAAGATTACTCAAAACGTGGCATGTCAGCTTATGTTGAAAAAGTACAAGAGCCAGAATTCGCAGCACGGGATCGTGGTTATACTTTCGTTTCTCATCAACAAGAAGTTGGAACTGGTTATTTTGATGATGTTACAACAGTCATTCAAGGTGGTACTTCATCCGTTACAGCACTCACTGGTTCAACTGAAGAAGAACAGTTTCACTAAAAGTTTTCAGCCTCGACTATCCGTCTAGGCCTGAAGCCCAGCGACAAAATCGCTGGGTTTTTTATTTTCGGAATAAATAGGCTTCACTATGACAAGCCCGCGCTTAGGATTGTTGAACCGATTAGGTAAAAAGCCACTGCAGGTTTTGGCCAAATCTTGTTAAACTAAGCTGATGAATTTAAATGATTGCCCACTTTGTTTAACTGACGGCGGCCACTGCCTGTATCGTGGTGAGCATTTACGCGTGATTGCTCCTCAGGAAGAGGAGTTCCCTGGACTTATTCGCGTCATATGGCACCAACATATCGCGGAGATGACCGATTTATTACCCGCGCAGAGAAGCCAAATCATGATGACAGTTTGTATCGTCGAAGATATTGTGCGTAAAGTCATGCAACCCGATAAGATAAATTTGGCAGCACTAGGTAATTTTGTCCCGCATTTACATTGGCACATTATTCCTCGTTGGCATAATGACCCTTACTTTCCACATCCTATTTGGGGCGTAAAACAACGTGAGGTGACTTTAGTGCAGCAGGAATGGCGTAAAGACCAAGAAAAACAATTAATGGCTATTCTTGAACAACATTTTTTAGCACACCCAGTGTGAAAGATGGATAAAAATGACAAAGCTCATGACCCTCGCCCAGCGAGAAGCCTTTTTTTCGACTTTACAGAAATCGAATCCTCATCCTGAAACAGAACTTGCTTACACTTCTCCTTTTGAGCTGTTAACGGCAGTTCTGTTATCTGCCCAAGCAACAGATATTTCAGTGAATAAGGCAACTCGTAAATTGTTTCTGGTTGCCAATACACCGCAAAAAATATTGAACTTAGGGGAGAACGGGTTATTGCCCTATATTGCTTCGATTGGTTTATACAGGATGAAAGGTAAGCACCTCTTACAAACTTGCCAATTACTGATCGATTTGCATGAAGGACGGGTACCTAGAGATCGCGAGTCACTTGAAGCCTTACCGGGGGTAGGTCGTAAAACAGCGAATGTATTGCTAAATACCTTGTTTGGGGAAATCGCCATGGCGGTAGATACACATATTTTTAGAGTATCCAACCGAACTGGTTTGGCACCTGGTAAAGATGTGCTAGTGGTTGAACAGCAGTTACTCAAAAGGGTGCCAAAGCAGTATTTACTACATGCCCATCACTGGTTAATTCTGTTAGGTCGATATGTCTGTAAAGCACGCTCGCCTGAGTGTTCACTGTGTACGGTTGAGCCTGTTTGCCAATCCAAAGAAAAAAATTTTAAATTACGGTGATTGAATTATTGAACCATGAATTTATTTAATCCTACTAAAGATCAGGTCCGAGAGTTTTTCTGTACCGCTTGGCAAAAACAAGTAGCTAACGGCATATTGACACCCCTCGAATCGATTGCCGCAAGGTGGATGGTAGAACACCCTGAATACCATGATGTGTTGAATCAGTTAGAACTTGCAAAAGAAAAAGACTTTTCTGTCGAAAATGGGCAAACTAATCCATTTTTACACTTATCGATGCATCTCAGTATGACGGAAATGGTGCAAGTCGATCAACCGAAGGGAATTAATGCGATCAGTAAGGAGTTGACCTTGAAGCTAGACTCTGAACATGCTGCCCAACATCAAATGATGGAGTGTTTAGGGCAAATTTTGTGGGAGTCTCAACGGAATGGGACAGAGCCCAATATGCAAGAATATTTGTTGCTCTTACAACGACTTTAATACGTCGGATGGGTTTGCTCAGCGCTTAAACCTTACTGATTAAGATTCGCTGAGTTTTTGCTTTGCGCGTGCCATAGCTGCTTCAATAATGGCTTTTTTCCGAGCTTTTTCTGTCGCATCCTGCTCAGAGGGTAAAGCCGCTAACTTCTGAGCCGCCTTATTCGATTGGCGAATGAGTAAATCTCTTTCTTCTCTAGCTTGCCTTGTTTGATGGGCTTGGTAATTCTTTTTCGCAAAGTCTGCTTGCTCAACGGACCACGCTTTCCATCCAGTTTGTTGCTCTGTCACAGGTACCATGTCAATACAGTCAACCGGGCAGGGGGCTACACATAAATCGCAACCTGTGCAACGCTCCTTGATGATGAAGTGTAATTTTTTGGGAGCACCAATAATCGCATCTACCGGACAGGCTTTAATGCATAAAGTACACCCGATACACTGTTTCTCATCAATCACTGCTAAAGGACGAGGACGCTCTATGCCATGTGTTTCATCGAGTGGTAAAAGGGGTTGGTTTAATATTTTTGCAAGTCTTGCAATACCTTCTGCACCCCCAGGAGGGCAACGGTTATAGAGGGCCTCATTCAAACTCATCGCTTTGGCATAGGCATGGCAATCAGGATAGCCACACTTCGTACATTGGGTTTGAGGTAAGGCGTTGTCTAACTCGGTGAGTAGCGCGTTATCGATGGGAAGGTTACTTGTATTCAAGCTTCTATTTTACCCATAATTTACAGATAACTTGGGGATTCCTTGCGTTTGTAAAAGTGATTTCTGCACAGACTACAAGGAAAAGCGAGGTAAAGAAAAACCTCTTGATAACATGCATCATCAAGAGGTTAACTAATTACGTTGATTGAGTTCACTCAGTGTGAACTAAAAAGCATCACTCAAACCAAGTAATAAATTCTTCTTTTGGTTTTCTGACCTTCGGCATTTTTAAGAGCCAGTCTTCATCAGCTTTTCTGTAACCTAAAGGTAATAAAGCAGCACTACGCAAACCTTTTTCTTTGAGGTTCAATAGAATGTCTAATTCAGCAGCGTTAAAGCCTTCCATCGGAGTTGCGTCAACTTCTTCTTCAGCCGCTGCAATTAAAGCAGTACCAAGACCAATGTAAGCCTGTTTAGCAGCATGACTAAAGTTCACTTCTGGATCTCTGGCTGTGAAATTTTTGATCAAGTTAGCACGATAGGCATTACCCGCTTCACTTCTGAAGTTACGAATTTCTTCAGTCGTGTCAAATACCTTGTTAATACGATCTGCTGTGTATGTATCCCATGCAGCAAATATGATGAGGTGTGAACCATCCGTAATTTGCGCTTGGTTATTGGCTACAGCTTTAATTTTTTCGCGTAGATCTTTGTTGGTAATGACTAGTAATTCGTAAGGTTGTAAGCCGCTTGAGCTAGCTGAGAGTCTGACTGCTTCTAAAATACGTTCTACTTTTTCTTGTGGAACAGATTTTGTGGAATCCATTTTTTTAGTAGCATAACGCCATTGTAATTTTTCGATAAGACTCATTTACATTCCTTTTAATTCGATTAATAAAATAATTATTCTAATTTTACTCAACTTTTGTTAATTGACTTTGGCAATTGTGACAAAGTGCCTTTAAGGCACTTTGCATTCCTCAAGCTCGATTATTCGATAGAATTTTTTACCGCGGGTTTTTTAATCGTACTCGCTTTTTTGGCCACTACCTTTTTCGCCACGGGTTCTGACTGTTCAAGGGTATTTACCATGTTAGAGATTGCTGGTAAGGTCTTAGGTGTTGTCTTTCTGGCCGGTTTTACAATGAGGTCAGACACCAATTTAGTGGCAACTTTTGTCGTTACTTTGTTCTCAGCAGTGGATACAACTGGTGTTTCTTGCTTTGGAGTCGGTTTAGCTACTGCAGTTGGTTTTTTTGCAACCGGTTTGACAGTCGCCGGAGTTGCCTGATGCGCACGAATGAATTGTGAAATCACTGGATGAACTTTTTCGCGCCAACGGCGACCAGAAAAGATGCCATAGTGTCCGGCACCTTTTACTTCGTAAAAGGATTTATTGGTATTATTAATTCCTTTACATAAATCAATTGCTGCTCGGGTTTGTCCGCTGCCAGAAATATCATCCAGCTCACCTTCGATAGCTAAAAGAGCAGTAGTCTTAATATCTTGTGGTCTCACTAATTGACCTTTAATTTTCCAGGTACCGAGTGGTAGAGCAAATTCTTGAAAAACGGTCTTAATGGTTTCTAGATAATACTTTGCATCCATATCAAGCACTGCATTGTATTCATCATAGAACCTACGATGTGCTTGGGTATCTTGAGAATCGCCTTTGATCAAGTCTTGAAAGTAATCCCAATGCGATTTCATGTGTCGATCAGGGTTCATCGCCACAAAACCTGCATGCTGTAAAAATCCTGGATAGACCTTACGGCCAGCACCTGGATGATTTGCCGGGACCGTGTAAATCACATTATTTTCAAACCACTCAAATGATTTTGTCATAGCAAGTGAATTGACGGCAGTAGGTGATTTACGGGCATCAATTGGCCCACCCATCATGGTCATCGTGAGAGGTGTTTTTTCACCGTTGGTTGCCATGAGAGAAATCGCTGCTAAGACTGGCACGGTTGGTTGACAGACCGAAACAACGTGTAAGTTTTCTGCGCCTATAAAGCGAATGAACTCTTGGATATAGAACACGTAATCGTCTAGTCCAAATGTACCCTCAGATTCGGGGACGAGTCTGGCATCCGTCCAATCTGTGACATAAACCTTGTGATTTTGCAAAAGCGTTTTAACTGAATCACGTAATAAAGAAGCGTGGTGTCCAGACAGCGGAGCAACTAAAAGTACTATAGGATCATCTTTCAAGTTCTTGATGGTTGCCACATCATCTGAAAAGCGCTTAAACCGAAGTAAACGACAAAACGGTTTTTTAATGGACTCAATTTCAGCGATGGCAACTGTTTTACCATGGGCTTGTACGCTCTTGATATTGAAATCAGGTTTCTCGTATTCTTTACCTAGGCGATGTAACAACTCGTAACCTGCAGCCGTTCTCTGCGATAAGGGCGAGTGGGACATTGGATTACTAGGGTTTGTAAAAATTTTGGCAGTGGTTTTCGCCCATGAACTTAGGGGCTCGAGCATGGCTCTTTGGAATTCTTGTAGTTGATACAGCATGGCATCAATCCTTCGCAATTAAATTGTATGTTCCAAACGCAACGAGATGGTCTTCTTATATTGCGTTGCAACAACAATATATTACAAATTGAAAAAAACAACAACTTATTTATTTAAAAACTTGTTTAAAAAATGGTTACAAAATTACTTACTGAACAAAAAGCTTTGTGTCTAATTTTTACTAAAATTTTCATTGATTAAAGTCTAACAACGGCTATTTTAGGTTTATTTTATCTAGTTAAAGAAAAATATAGAAAAAAGTAATGATGATTGTAAATCCAAGTAATGAATGTTATCATTTAATTGATAACATTTTTTTTAGAGATCAATGAGCTGGAAATTTGAAGAAGTCAACGCATTAAAGTCCCTTGTAGGTGTTTATCGATTACCTGAGGGGTGTTGGGCGGTATTTAAAGTAAAGGAAAGAGATGTATCCGGTGAAGAACGTCAAGCTTTGCCAGAGGGTATCGAATATTCTTGGGCGATTTTAATGCCTGGGGAATCCCCAATGTTACGAGGCGATAGAATGGCAGGTGTCGATAACGCTGATGATGCGACGGTGAGGAGAAAAAATCAGAAAGATCCTACTGGACCGCAACACCGTGCACACAAGCATAAACCAGACTGGAAAAAAACAAAAGTAATTGGAGGTCAAGAGTGGCCTTTGTCTGGTAGGGGAGAAAGGCTTGATTTTCCTCCTTTAAGTCCTGGACATTTATGGCTAGAGTGTATGCAATGTTTGGAACAACTATTTGAAGATTTGGGGATCGATATCCCAACTTCTGAAAAATTGTTGGGCGCAAAGATGACGGAGGAAAGTTTTCGTTATTTACAAAAGAATACCAAGGTGAGTATATAAAGACAGTGGCTAGCTATTTAGAAGTAAAAGAAAAGATGGAGGCATTGATCATGGCAAGAAAGAAAAATAATGAAAATCTTTCAGAAAAACATGCAACAGTATTGAAGTTTTTGTCTGGAAAAGGTCCAAGTCCTATTGGTTCTGAAATGCAGGGAGCCTCAGGACCGCTTGAAAAGCAATTTGTAGATGATGTTGAGGCACATATCATCAATCAAGATCAGGAAAATGAATCCTGTCCAAAGCCAACTGCTTTTGAAGATCTCATCGTGGTACTTCGCTTGGTGATAGATAATCGCGAAATGTTAATCCTTATTGAGCAAGGAAATTGTGCGTCAGTTTCGGAACTCGCTCGGAAATTAGGCAGAGAACTGTCTAACGTATCACGCACCCTTTCAAAGCTGGTGGCTTATGGATTAGTAGATTTCGTGAAAGGTGAAGGACAGGTATCCAAAAAACCAGTTCTGCTAGTCAATCTGCCTAAAGGAACTCAAACAGATGATTGGGCGGAGGCGTATTGTGTTGCCAGAGCAGTCAGAGGGGGTGGGTTAACACGCATCGAACCAGGAAAATTTACTGTTGCGGAGGAGGCGGTCCGTTCCGCTTTAGGGGAGGCTGCAAAAGCTTTTAACACTCTGATCGCACCTTCAGAAAATTTGCAAACTTTAAAGCATCTACCAGTTTAAATTTGAATAATTATCTGTGCTTTTTAGCCTGCATCGCAATAAAAAAATCCCCATTAAAAGCCAAACCTACTAGGCTAAGAATGGGGATTATTTTTTTACAGAACAGCAGCAATACCTTGGGCAACAGTTTTGATATTCTTTGTATTCAAAGATGCTACACAAATTCTACCGGTACCCACTGCATACACACTATGTTCATTGATTAAACGATCCACTTGTTCTTTGGAAAGTCCAGTATAGGAGAACATACCTCGTTGCACTTTAATAAATTCAAAGTCTTTGTTAGCGCCAGCTGCTTTGAGTTCGGTGACTAATAGTTCTCTCATCGCCTTTATACGATCACGCATTTCCATTAACTCTTGCTCCCACATATTGCGCAGCGCAGTATCGTTTAAAACAGTTGCCACAATGGTTGCACCATGCGTTGGGGGATTGGAGTAGTTCGTACGAATAACACGCTTAATTTGAGACACCACTTTGGCAGTTTCTTCTTTGGACTGGGTCACAACGGATAAAGCACCAACCCGTTCCCCGTACAAGGAGAATGATTTGGAGAAAGAACTAGCGATGAAAAATGACAAGCCTGATTGGGTGAAGAGGCGCACTGCTAGCCCATCTTCGAAAATACCATCGGCAAATCCTTGGTAAGCAAGATCAAGGAAGGGAATTAATTTTTTCTCTTGGCAAATCGTAACCACTTCTTCCCATTGCGCTGGGCTCAAATCAGCCCCGGTAGGATTGTGACAGCAAGCATGGAGCACAATGATGCTATCCGCTGGCATTGCAGATAAATACGCCTTCATCTCCGTAAAATTAACACCACGGGTAGTAGGGTCATAATAAGGGTAATTAACCACTTCAAAGCCAGCGCCTTCAAACAAGGCACGATGATTTTCCCAACTTGGGTCACTAATTGCTACTTTAGCGTTGGGTTTGAGTCGTTTTAAGAAATCTGCGCCAACCTTCAGGGCTCCAGTTCCGCCCAGAGTTTCAAAGCTAGCAGAGCGTCCAGCACCAGTCATCTCAGTTTCTGAGCTAAAAAGGAGTTGTTGAACGCCATTGTTATAAGCGGCAATACCTTCAATGGGCAGGTACCCACGGGCTTTTGGATTCTCCAAAATCATTTTCTCAGCAACTTGAACTGCGCGTAATAAAGGAATCTTGCCTTCTTCAGTAAAGTAGACGCCGACACCCAGGTTCACTTTATTAGGGTTTGAGTCCGCATTGAATGTCTCATAGAGACCGAGGATAGGATCGCGAGGTGCTAATTCAACAGATGAAAATAGGGTCATTTAGGCTTATTGTTTCTTAAAGTAGTAAAAAGGTTAAAAAATGAAATGATTCTGTCAATAATCAAAAAAAACTGCATAATTGACTGCTTAAATTATTAAAACTAGCAATAGTATTTTACCCAAACTCTCATGGCTACTCGACAATCCAAGGCAAAAAACCCTAGTGGCAAAGAAAAATCAGGAGTTGCGCCTGCGCCAAGCCTTGACGAATCGAAGTTTGTACACTTTGAAAACTCGCCTTATGCGCTTTATCAACCCTTTTTACCAGCTGGTGATCAACCGACTGCCATTGCAGGTTTGGTAGAAGGTATTGAAGATGGTTTATCTTATCAAACTTTGCTTGGGGTAACCGGTTCTGGTAAGACATATACCATGGCGAATGTGATCGCCAGGATGGGCCGGCCAGCCATTATTTTTGCCCCGAACAAGACCTTGGCAGCGCAGTTATATAGTGAGTTTCGAGAATTTTTTCCACGCAATGCGGTGGAATACTTTGTGAGTTACTACGATTATTACCAACCTGAAGCCTATGTGCCACAACGTGATTTGTTTATCGAAAAGGATTCCTCGATTAATGAGCATATTGAACAGATGCGCTTATCCGCCACTAAAAGTTTATTAGAGCGACGCGATGTAATTATCGTAGCCAGCGTTTCAGCGATTTACGGTATCGGTAATCCAGGTGATTATCACAAGATGGTATTGGTACTGCGTCAAGGGGATAAATTATCCCAGTCAGACATTGTGAAGCGTTTAGTCGCGATGCAATATGACCGTAATGATGTTGATTTTCACCGAGGAACTTTTCGGGTACGGGGCGATACGATTGATATTTTCCCAGCCGAGCATAATGAACTCGCGGTGCGCGTCGAATTATTTGATGATCAAGTCGATTCTTTACAGTTTTTTGATCCACTTACCGGCAAAATTAAACAACGAGTTGCTCGTTTTACCGTCTATCCCGGCTCACATTATGTAACCCCGCGTGAAACCGTGATGCGGGCGATTGAGCAAATTAAAGAAGAGTTGCGGGATCGGTTGGCAGAACTTTATAAAGATAATAAGTTGGTAGAAGCGCAACGACTCGAACAAAGAACTAGGTTTGATTTAGAGATGTTGGCAGAGTTAGGTTTTTGTAAAGGAATTGAAAACTACTCTAGGCATTTATCCGGTGGTCAACCAGGTGAGGCGCCTCCTACTTTAATCGATTACTTGCCGCCTGATGCTTTGATGTTCTTAGATGAGTCTCATGTTCTGATTGGTCAATTTAATGGCATGTATAACGGTGACCGAGCTCGTAAAGTCACGCTGGTAGATTTTGGTTTTCGATTGCCTTCCGCTTTAGATAATCGCCCCCTAAAATTCCCCGAGTTTGAAACAAAAATGCGTCAGACGGTATTTGTGAGCGCAACCCCTGCTGATTACGAGAATAACAAGACGAGTAATACGGTAGAGCAGGTAGTAAGGCCTACTGGGCTGGTTGATCCCATCATTGAAGTATTACCGGCGACGACCCAAGTCGATGACCTCTTAAGTCAAATTAAAGAGCGTACGGTTCAAAATGAAAGAATATTGGTTACTGTTTTAACGAAAAGGATGGCTGAGCAATTAACCGACTTTTTGTCGGATCATGGCGTCAAAGTACGATATGTGCACTCTGATATCGATACCGTCGAGCGCGTAGAAATTATTCGTGATTTACGATTGGGGATGTTTGATGTCTTGGTGGGTATCAACTTGCTCCGCGAAGGTTTAGATATTCCGGAAGTGTCCTTGGTCGCTATTTTAGATGCTGATAAAGAAGGCTTTTTGCGTTCTGAGCGAAGTTTGATTCAGACGATTGGTCGAGCAGCTCGACATGTGAATGGGAAAGCAATCCTCTACGCTGATCGGATTACGAACTCCATGAAAAGAGCCATGGATGAAACTGAGCGACGACGGATTAAACAAACTAGTTATAACTTAGAGCACGGTATTACTCCTAAAGGGGTTTCAAAGCGAATCAAAGACATCATTGACGGTGTTTATGATGTGGATGACGAAAAAGCGCAATGGCAGAACGCAAAAGAAAAAGCCAAGTTTGAGGAAATGAACGAAAAAGATCTGGCGAAAGAAATTAAGCGTCTTGAAAAAGAAATGGTGGAGTTTGCCCGTAATCTGGAATTTGAGAAGGCGGCTCAAGCGCGAGACCGTTTAGCTAAAATTCGTGCCATGGCTTTTGGGGCTCTACCCGTAGATCATCCTATTGTTTAAAACGGTTTAAAATATAAAAAAAAGTTACTTAAGGATCAATTAATGAATCGTCGCGAATTATTGAAAATGACGACCCTGTTTGGCTTAATGGCCAGTAGTGGTCTGATTACACAAGCTCAAGCTAATGAGTGGGAAAAACAAGCATTCGAGGGTAAATCCTTGGATGATGTGGTCAAAGCACTAGGTGGTGGTGGCACCGAAAAATCATCCGGCGTCAATCTTACAGCACCTGATATTGCAGAAAATGGTGCAGTGGTTCCCATTGTGATTGCAACCACCTTGAAAGCTAGTCAGATGGCCATTATTGTGGAAAAGAATCCGACTGCTTTGTCCGGTATTTTTTATTTCCCCGAAGGGGCTGAGCCTTTTGTATCAACACGCGTGAAGATGGCTCAAACATCCAACGTCTATGCGTTAGTAAAGGCTGATCAAAAGTGGTACATCGCTTCTAAAGAAGTGAAAGTAACACTTGGTGGTTGTGGCGGTTAATTGATTGATCTTCAATAAAAGGAATTGATATGGCAGATCCAATGCGCGTTAGAGCATCTGAAGTAAATGGTTTAGTAGATGTAAAAGTATTAATGAAACATGATATGGAAACTGGGCAGCGTAAAGACGCAGCTGGCAAAGTGATTCCAGCTTGGTTTATTACTAATTTGGTGGCTAAAGTTGGTGCTAAAGAAGTTTT
The DNA here is from genome assembly GCF_900176405.1 of Polynucleobacter kasalickyi. GTDB lineage: Bacteria > Pseudomonadota > Gammaproteobacteria > Burkholderiales > Burkholderiaceae > Polynucleobacter > Polynucleobacter kasalickyi. The sequence continues at coordinate 94,854 of NZ_FWXJ01000002.1, forward strand.
TAAAGCCCAGTTTGGCACCGCAATTTCGAAAGACCCATTTTTGAATTTCAAAATTAAAGGTCCTAAAAAAGGCGACGAAATTACAATTACTTGGTTTGACTCAAAAGGCGAAACGAGAACTGATCGCGCTTTGATTGCGTAATATTTGATGTCGATTCCTTTTACCTTGTAAGGCTTTATCCAATGAAAAAATCTTTAGTACTGTTGTTTACTCTCGGCTGTTTAAGTCAAGTGGTGTTTGGGCAAAATATTTCAGATGAAATTGCCAAGTACAGAGAAATGATTGCCGATGGCAACCCTGCTGAGTTATACGCGGCGGCAGGTGAGGAACTTTGGGTCAAACCAAATGGCCCGAAGCAAGCAACTTTGCAACAGTGTGATTTGGGTAAGGGCCCTGGAGTCGTGAAAGGGGCATTCGCTGAATTGCCAAGATATTTCTCTGATACCAATCGGGTCCAAGACCTTGAGTCACGTTTAATGTCCTGCATGGAAACTTTGCAGGGAATTGCGTCAAGCGATGTCATCAAAGATGCTTTTGGTAAAGGCTTGCGAAAAGACTTAGAAGCCGTAGTTGCTTATGTGGTGACTGAGTCTAAAGACTTACCGATTAAAGTGGTACCTAAACATCCGAAAGAAAAAGAAATGGCGCAACTAGGCGCCAAGATATTCTTTTATCAAGCGGGTCCGATGGACTTTTCTTGTGCAACCTGTCACTCCCAAAATAATAAACGGATTCGTTTACAAGATCTTCCAAACATCACCACTGCAAAAGGGGCTGCTGAAGGCTGGGGATCTTGGCCTGCTTACCGAGTTTCTAGTGGTGAGTTTTGGACCATGCAACGACGGTTAAACGATTGTTTTAGACAACAACGACTCCCGATGCCGATTTACGGCTCTGATGCTACGGTTGCCCTATCGATGTATATGGCCTCAAAAGGCAATGGGGGAATCATTCAGACCCCTGGTCTGAAACGCTAAAATCAGGAAGCGAACATAATGAACCAAATTTTAAAAATATCTTTTGCTTTGATGGTATTGATCATTGGTATTAATCCAACGATTCATGCGGCTGAAAAAGCAGATCCCAAAGTCGTGCAAATGATGCAAAGTAGTTTTGTTGCTGCCGGCGTCGCTGATTTAAGTCGTTTAACGCAAGATGAATTGCAACTCCTTTGTTCAGATGAGAAATATCGCGATTCAAAGGCAGGCAAGGCAAAAGCTATCACACTCCAAACTGAAGCCTTAGCCAAGATCCCTAAACCAGTCGATGGTGTTTTCCTCGGTGATTGGAAAAAAGGTGAACAGGTTGCTCAGAGTGGACGTGGTGCAACTTTTACCGATGGTCCCAATACGGTCAACGGTGGTGGTTGTTATAACTGTCACCAGATTGATCCAAAAGAAATTTCTCATGGCACCATGGGCCCTTCCTTAGCAGCTTATGGCAAAACTAGAGGGAATTCTGCGCCCATTGTTGAATATACATGGAACCGGATTTACAACTCAAAGTCCTATAATGCCTGCAGTAACATGCCACGCTTTGGCCACTTTAATTTGTTAACCCAAGAGCAAATGAAGGACTTAATGGCCTTATTATTAGATCCAAATTCACCAGTTAATCAATAAAGTCTGACTGACATGAGTCTTGATCGTCGAGAATTTTTAAAGATTCTGTCTGTTGCTTCAAGTGCTGGATTAAGTCTGTCGAGTGAGATCGCTAGCGCGGAAGTTCAGGCGAAAAATTTTTATGATTTACCGAAATTTGGTAATTTACATTTTTTGCACTTTACGGATTGTCATGCGCAGTTAAATCCCATTTACTTTAGAGAGCCACAATTTAATATTGGTGTTGCCTCGCAATTGAATCGTCCGCCACATTTAGTCGGTCAGGAATATCTAAAGGCTTTCAACATTGCCCCCAAGTCTGCAAAGGCTTATGCTTTTACCCATTTAGACTTTACTAGTGCCGCGCATGCGTACGGTAAGGTCGGTGGCTTTGCACATCTCGCCACTCTCGTGAAACAATTGCGAGCAGATAGACCAGGAGCCTTACTCCTCGATGGTGGAGATACTTGGCAAGGAAGTGCGACGGCGCTTTGGACCAAAGGGCAAGATATGGTAGACGCTGCCTTGTTGCTAGGGGTGGACGTGATGACGGCCCATTGGGAAATGACACTTGGAGCTGAGCGTGTTCAACAGATTGTGGAGCGTGACTTTAAGGATAAGGTGTCCTTCATTGCCCAAAATATTCAGACGAGTGATTTTGGCGATCCGGTCTTTGAGCCTTACGTTCTGAAAGAAATGAATGGTGTGTTAGTGGCTGTGATTGGTCAAGCATTTCCGTATACGCCAATTGCTAATCCAAGATATTTCACACCCGATTGGACTTTTGGTATTAAAGAAGAAAATCTCCAAAAAACTGTTGATGAAGCCAGATCTAAAGGGGCTAAAGTAGTCGTTCTGTTGTCACATAATGGCATGGATGTGGACTTGAAATTAGCGACTAGAGTACGCGGTATTGATGCAATCTTAGGTGGGCATACGCATGATGGCATCGCCCAGGCAATTCATGTAAAGAATGCTGGCGGCGTTACTTTAGTCACCAATGCTGGTTCGAATGGAAAGTTTTTGGGTGTCCTCGATTTCGCCTACAAACAAGGTCGAATTACTGAGTTTCGTTACCAATTAGTACCTGTCTTCTCGAATCTCATTCCTGCTGATGGGTCAATGCAAGCATTGATCAATCAGGTCAGACGACCTTATGAGGAAAAGTTACAACAAGTTCTCGCTAAGACCGATACACTGTTGTATCGTCGCGGGAACTTTAATGGCACCTTTGATCAATTGATTGTCGATGGCTTGATGAAAGTGCAAGATGCACCAATCGCTTTTTCCCCTGGTTTTCGATGGGGTACTACTTTGTTACCCGGGCAAGATATCACCATGGAACATTTAATGGATCAAACGGCCATTACGTATCCACAAGCCACAGTGTCGATGCAGAAGGGCGAGGATCTCAAGAATATCTTAGAAGATGTCGCCGATAATCTATTTAATCCTGATCCGTATTATCAACAAGGAGGGGATATGGTTCGTACCGGTGGCCTCACTTATGCGATCGATCCTTTTGCCAAGATGGGTAATCGCATTTCTGATATGCGCATCAATGGTCAACTATTAGAGGCTAGTAAAGTGTATAAAGTCGCTGGATGGGCTTCCGTCAATCCCGACGTGCAAGGTTCTTCTGCACCACCGGTTTGGGATATTATTTCAAAATATTTGGCGGATCTAAAAGTAGTCACGCAATTGCGTCCGAATATTCCACTGATTAAAAATGTGACCGGCAACAAAGGTCTCAGTAAGACTTAAAGAGTATATTAAAAAGGAGTTGTCATGAAAAAAGTGTTCATTAGCTTGTTGTGGGTTCTATCCGTTATGGGTATGAATGTAGCCTTGGCTGCACCAGATCAAGTGGTATATCACTTTGATGATACGCAAAGTCAAGGTTTAAAAGGACTTCGTAATCTTCGTAATCATTTGGACGCAGCGCCTGATACGCAAATTGTGGTGGTAACCCATGCGCAAGGCGTTGATATGCTAATGGAGGGCATGCGTGATACGAAAAGTGGTACAGAGTACGCGCCATTAGTAGCTGCGCTGAAATCTAGGGGCGTGCGTTTTGAGGTGTGTGAGATTACGCTACAAAATCGACAATTAAATAAAAATCAGTTCGTATTAGATGCTGACTTTACCCCGTCTGGCGTCGTGCGCATTGCGCAGTTACAGTCGCGCAATCATTTTGCTTACATCAAACCTTAAGCTATATTCCCACAAACAAGGCCTTTTTTCTTGGGGATTGATAGAGCGGATAGAGCTTAAGATAGGCCTTTAATGCCCATCATTACCGCAACGCAAAATGAAAAAATAGCAAAGATTTGTTGAATCGTCGGACCTGCTAATTTTTTCGCAATGGTTCTGCCAATCATCAAACCAACGAGGGAGCCCCCGGCAAAGGGAATCGCAATGGGCCACATCATTAAGCCTGCTAGGGTTGAATTGATGACGCCCCCTAGCGAGACGATGGTTAGGACTCCAAGCGAGGTGGCAACAATCGAAGCTACAGGCAAGTCAGTTACTTTTTTGAGAGCTGGCACAATAATAAAGCCACCACCGACGCCCAGTAGACCAGAAAAAAATCCCGCAACACCACCAGCTAAAGCCAATGAGCGAGCACAGGGGACGGTCCAAATGAGTTTGCCAATCGATTGATTTAAGAGGCAAGGAACGATTTTCTGTTGTTCATTCAAAATGCCTTTTGCTTCTTTATAAGATTGAATCATCATCCGGATTGAGGCGTAAAACAAGACGATAGAAAATATTAAGGTTAAGGGTTTATTGGGTAATTGATGTGCTGCATACAGGCCGATGGGGGATAGCGTCAGGCCAAACATGGCCATGAGTCCAGCTGCTTTATATCGTAAGATGCGCTCTTTAAGGCCAAAAATTGAGCCAATCCCCGCCGAAATGCTGACTGCTAATAAGCCAATTGGCCCAGCTTGGCTAACCGAAAGTCCCATTCCGAATACCAGGAGGGGAACGGATAGAATTGCTCCACCAGCTCCCGTCAGAGACAGGATAAAACCGACCACAAATCCCAATGACGTTGGTAGAAGTTCATTAGCGAGCTGAATTTGATCAAGTAAATGAGTCGTCATAGATAAATATTTTAAGACTTAAAGGTTATAAGTATATTATTTATAGTAATATAAAGACTGATTCTATACCTTATTGCCGTTTTTTGGGAGTTAAATTTTGAAATCCACATCGCAACCAATCGTAAAAACATTTTTTGATCCGGTTACTTGGACTTTTACTCATGTCGTTTATGAAGCAATTAATACCCCTTGCATCATCATTGACTCGGTTTTGAACTATGATCCGAAGTCTGGCAGAACCTCTACCCATAGTGCCGATGAAGTGATTCAGTTTGTCAAGGAGAGTGGCTTGCAGTGTCAGTGGATTTTAGAGACTCACGCCCATGCTGATCATGTCAGTGCCGCCCCTTACTTACAAACCCATTTAGGTGGCAAGATTGCTATTGGTAACCAAATCACGAAAATTCAAACCGTATTTAAAGACATCTTTCATTTAGAGTCGAGTTTTCCAGTCGATGGCTCGCAGTTTGATGAGTTGCTAGTTCCTGATGAGATCTGGTCCTTTGGCAATTTAGCATGTAAAGCAATCTTTGTCCCTGGGCATACCCCTGCTTGTGTTGCATACCAAGTGGGAGATGCCATATTTGTGGGCGATACCTTATTTATGCCAGATGTTGGTACGGCTAGATGTGACTTCCCAGGAGGGAATGCTGAGCATTTATATCAATCGATCCAAAAAATCTTATCAAACCCACCGGAGACACGTTTATTTATGTGTCATGACTACCCGCCTACCAATCGGCCAGTCGCTTATCTCACAACGGTGAGAGAGGAGCAGCAGTCGAACATTCATGTCCATGAGGGAGTGAGTGGTGAGGCATTTGTTGCGATGCGCACTAAAAGAGATCAAACTCTAGATATGCCAGTACTCATTTTGCCATCTATTCAAATCAATATTAGAGCTGGACACTTGCCACCGCCAGAAGAAAATGGTGTGTCTTATTTGAAAATTCCTTTAAATCAGCTATAGAAAAGTAACACTATGATCACAATTAATTGGCATGAATTTACTCCGCAAAGTGCTTTAGCTGGCGGTATTTTGATTGGTTTAGCAGCAGCTATATTGGCGCTGTTTAACGGTCGGATTATGGGTGTATCGGGCATCGTTTCACAGTTGTTTACCGCTGGTACGCCACCCAAGGAACATTTTCGTTGGCATTTGTTATTTATTTTTGGAATGTTGCTTGCGCCCATGTTTTACCGGTCGGTAGCTTATATTCCGAAAGCGCAAGATCATGCCACGATACTGCAACTGATCATCGCCGGAACTTTAGTCGGGATTGGTACTCGCCTAGGCTCAGGTTGTACCAGTGGACACGGTGTTTGTGGCTTAGGGCGCTTATCACCGCGCTCGCTCATTGCCACCCTATGCTTTATGGGCTCTGGCTTTATCGCAGGCTATTACTTTTTACACGGAGTGAATTCATGAATCAACTTACGGCACTCATTAGTGGACTCGTTTTCGGCTTTGGTCTTATTTTATCGGGGATGACCAATCCCGCTAAAGTAATTGGCTTTTTAGACTTGTTCGGGAATTGGGATCCTTCATTAGGTTTCGTGATGGCCGGGGCGATTGCAGTGACCTTCATTGCCTTTCAGTGGTTAAAAAAGCGTCAAAAAACTTTACTGGGAGAATCTTTACACTTTCCAGGTACCACGCATATTGATCCCAGACTTATGGTCGGTAGCTTATTGTTTGGCATTGGTTGGGCCTACGCGGGTTACTGCCCAGGCCCAGCGATTGTCGCTTTAGGCGATGGTCGTTACCAACTCCTATTTTTCCTCATTCCCATGATTCTAGGAATGAAAGCGGTTGATCTGGCATCCCATTACTGGAAAAAATAATGGCACAGGCCTCGTTTTTGTCGTCGGTTGAGTAAATAAAGGAGTTTTAAATGAACAATATCGGTTTGAATGATCGTATCGTACGCATCGTGGTGGGTTTAATGCTGGTGTTTTTAACCCTCATCAGTGTGATTGGCGTTTGGGGTTGGGTTGGTTTAATTCTGATTGTGACCGGTCTCATGCGCTTTTGCCCAGCTTATAAGATTCTTGGCTTTAAGACTACACCGAAAGAATAATTGTTGATCCGCTTCAAAAGAGTGGTGGTAACGCATACATTGTAAGGCTGGAAGCTTAGGCCTAATTGCTATCCTTCGTGTGACTCAACGCACGCTCTTTTTTCTAAAACATCGGTATTGCCCAAATGGGGACCTTAAAACAGTGGTATTTCTAATCCCGAGCATTTCAGTCGGGTATTTGTTATAATGAAAGTAATTTGATGGGTTTACCAAGCTCTCAAAGATATTTAAAGCGCTGGACACCAATCCGGCTGTTGACTAAATGATGAAAGTTGGAGAAATATGAGATTGACAACTAAAGGTAGGTTTGCAGTAACCGCAATGATCGATTTGGCGATGAGGCAGCATAACGGCCCGGTCACTTTATCCGAGATCAGTTCTAGGCAAGATATATCGTTATCTTACTTGGAACAGTTGTTTGGGAAGTTACGTCGCGTCAATATTGTACAAAGTACCCGCGGTCCTGGAGGTGGTTATTCCTTGTCCAGAGATGACAAAGAAATCTCGATTGCTGAAATTATTACAGCAGTGGATGAGCCAATCGATGCCACCCAATGTGGCAATAAAGGGAACTGCCAAAGTAAGCGTGGTCATTCCGGCGAATGCATGACGCATGAATTATGGTCCAACCTCAACAAAAAAATGGTGGATTATTTACAATCTGTTACGTTGAATGATGTTGTCGTTGCTCAAAAAGACAAAGACACTCATATTCCAACTTTTGTAAAAGGTAGTCCAATGGTCAGCGCAAATGAGCTTGAAAAGCGCCAGGCTATTATCGATAAAAGAAGAAAAAAATTAGTGGAAGCTGAAAATAAACCTTTCATCGCTAACTCTGTTTTTAATTTTGCACAACAAACTTAGTATATTTAATAATTGAAAAAATGAGCCAGCATAACACTCCCGTTTTAAATCCATTGCCAATGTTTAGTGCTAGACACTTCCCGGTGTATATGGACTATTCAGCTACTACCCCAGTTGATCCTAGAGTCGTCGATAAAATGCTACCTTATTTAAGAGAGCAATTTGGTAATCCAGCCTCACGCAGTCATGCATTTGGCTGGGAAGCAGAAGAGGCAGTGGAAGAGGCTCGCACGAACGTTGCGAATCTGGTTGGTGCCGATCCAAGAGAAATCGTTTGGACGAGTGGTGCGACGGAGAGTATTAACCTAGCGCTTAAAGGTGCAGCTCATTTTTATAAAGACAAGGGTAAGCATATTATTACCCCAAAAACAGAACATAAAGCGACTCTGGATACCGTGCGAGAGCTCGAACGTCAGGGCTTCGACGCCACCTATTTAGATGTAAAAGAAGATGGCCTAGTTGATTTTGATCAGTTAGTAGCAGCGATCCGTCCAGATACGATTTTGATTTCTGTGATGTATGTCAATAATGAGATTGGCGTAGTCCAAGATATTGAAAAAATTGGTGAAATGTGTCGTGAAAAAGGCATTATTTTCCACGTCGATTCAGCCCAGGCGACTGGCAAAATTGATATCAATTTGGCTAATTTAAAAGTCGATTTAATGAGTTTTTCTGCCCATAAAACCTATGGTCCCAAGGGCGTTGGTGCGCTGTATGTGCGTCGTAAACCAAGGATTCGAATTGAAGCGCAAATGCATGGTGGTGGCCATGAAAGAGGTATGCGCTCAGGCACATTGCCTACTCACCAGATTGTTGGGATGGGGGAAGCCTTCCGTATCGCCAGAGAAGAAATGGTGGAAGAGGGTGCCAGAATTAGAATGTTGCGGGATCGCCTATGGGCTGGTTTATCAACGATTGAAGAAGTCTATTTGAATGGTGATATGAATCAACGGGTGCCCCATAATTTGAACGTCAGTTTTAATTATGTTGAAGGTGAATCGATGTTGATGGCATTAAAAGATGTTGCCATTTCCTCAGGTTCAGCTTGTACCTCAGCTTCATTAGAGCCATCCTTTGTTCTGCGAGCATTAGGCCGTAACGATGAATTAGCGCATAGTTCCATTCGTTTTAGTGTCGGACGTTTTACAACGGTCGAGGAAGTTGATTTTACAATTGAGTTAGTGAAAGAAAAGATTTCTAAATTACGCGAACTATCTCCCTTGTGGGAGATGTTTAAAGATGGTATCGATTTAGATACGATCCAGTGGGCAGCACATTAAATAGATTGAATTTTTGAGGATAAATCATGGCATATAGCGATAAAGTAATTGATCATTATGAGAACCCACGCAATGTTGGTTCTTTTGAAAAAGGTGATGAGGCAGTAGGTACTGGTATGGTGGGTGCTCCAGCTTGTGGCGATGTAATGAAATTACAAATTCGCGTGAATGATCAAGGTGTGATCGAAGATGCGAAATTTAAAACCTATGGCTGTGGTTCAGCGATTGCCTCTTCCTCTTTGGTAACAGAGTGGGTGAAAGGTAAAACTTTAGACCAAGCACTTGAGATTAAGAACGCCCAAATTGCTGAAGAGTTAGCTTTGCCACCAGTGAAGATTCACTGTTCTATTTTGGCTGAAGATGCGATTAAAGCAGCTGTGGCAGATTACCGCGAAAAACACACTGCCGCTTAGTTGTCACTTAGTTGCCACTTAGTTGCCACTTAGTGGCAGTTTAGTTATTAGTAATTTTAATTTGCAGAAGTCATTGAATCAAATGCATCAGAGATGTAACTTTAATCAGCAAGGAAAAGTATCATGTCGATTAGTCTGACGGAAAAAGCCGCGAAGCATGTGAACCGTAATCTTACCAAGCGTGGTAAGGGGATTGGACTGCGTCTTGGCGTAAGAACGACTGGCTGTTCTGGCCTTGCCTATGAACTCGAGTATGTAGACGAAGCACTCCCTGAGGATCAAGTATTTGAATCGCAGGGGATTAAGGTTTATGTTGATCCAAAAAGTTTGCCTTATTTGGATGGTACTGAGTTGGATTTTGCTAGAGAAGGTTTAAACGAAGGCTTTAAGTTTCAAAATCCTAATGTAAAAGATGAGTGCGGGTGTGGTGAATCTTTCAGAGTCTAATCCCCGTAACGCTTTTAAAGATTATTTTGATTTTTTTCAATTGCCACGGCAATTTAAAATTGATCGTACTAGCCTAGATCAAGCCTATGTAAAGATTCAGCAAGAAGTGCACCCTGATCGACATGCACAAGGGAGTGATGCACAGAAACGTCAATCTTTACAATTGGCGACCTTTGCTAATACTGCTTATCAGACTTTGAAGCAGCCGATTCCACGTGGATTTTATTTATGTGAGTTAGCTGGGTTAGATGCAGAGTTAGAAACTAACACCGCCATGCCAAGAGCATTTTTAATGCAACAAATGGAATGGCGTGAAGCAATGGATGAGGCACGCCAGGATGTAGATGCTTTATTACAGTTGCAAGACGAGGTGACACAATCACTCAAAGATTTTACGCGTCAAATTGCGGTTCAAATTGACGAACAACACAATTTAGAGAAGGCTCTAGAACACTTACGAGCTTGCTTATTTTTAGAACGATTTTTAGAAGAAATAGATCATCGTATTTCTGCACTTATTTAAAACAACAAAACAATATGGCTTTACTGCAAATCTCTGAACCTGGTCAATCTAGAAACCCACATGAACGACGTATCGCGATTGGAATTGACTTAGGAACAACTAACTCTTTAGTCGCTAGTATGAAAAATGCTTTACCAGAGGTTCTGCACAGTGATTCAGGCCAAAGAATCTTGCCTTCGATTATTCGTTATTTACCTGGCGGTAGAACCCAAGCTGGCTATGAAGCGCTGGCACATGCAGTAGAAGATCCTGAAAATACTGTCATCTCTGTCAAGCGTTTGATGGGCAGAGCTTTAGACGATATTAAAAACTTACAAAATCTACCTTACGAATTTATTGATTCTCCTGGGATGTTACAAATACAAACGGTTGCTGGTCCTAAAAGTCCGGTAGAAATTTCAGCAGAAATTCTCGCCAGACTGCGTCAAATTGCTGAAGATTCGTTTGATGATGAGATTGAGGGAGCAGTCATTACCGTTCCCGCTTATTTTGACGATGCACAGCGACAGGCTACCAAGGATGCTGCCGAACTAGCTGGCATCAAAGTCTTGCGCTTACTCAATGAACCCACTGCAGCAGCGCTAGCCTACGGACTAGATCATGCTTCTGAGGGGATTTATGCGATCTATGACTTAGGTGGTGGTACCTTCGACATTTCCATTTTGCGCCTTTCAAAAGGGGTCTTTGAGGTATTGTCGACCGGTGGTGACTCAGCCTTAGGTGGCGACGATTTTGACCATGCCTTAATGCAAGCAGTGATTGACGATGCAGGAGTATCTGATTTATCCGCAGAAGATCGTCGTGCTTTACTACTGAAATCTAAAAGTGCGAAAGAGACCTTAAGTTCTCATCCAGTGGTGTTAATTGAACATACTTTTGAGTCAGGTCAAGCGGTACAGTTTTCAGTCTCTCAAGCGGAGTTTGATCAATTAACCAAACCCCTGATTCAAAGAACCCTATTAGCCGTTAAAAAAGCCATGAAGGATGCGGCGATTGATCAAGAAGAAGTGCAAGGGGTGGTCATGGTTGGTGGCTCAACCCGCAATCCAGCAGTCCAGTTGGCTGTAAAAAACCTATTTCAAAAAGACCCATTAAATGATTTAAACCCTGATGAAGTTGTTGCCCTTGGGGCTGCGAGACAGGCAGACTTATTAGTCGGGAATAAAAACAAAAATGATGAATGGTTGCTACTCGATGTGATTCCACTATCTCTCGGTGTCGAGATGATGGGGGGCTTAGTTGAAAAAATTATTCCGCGTAATACACCGATTCCAGTCGCGAAGGCACAAGATTTTACGACGTTTAAAGATGGTCAATCCGCGATGGCAATTCATGTGGTTCAAGGGGAGCGTGAGTTAGCGCCTGACTGTCGGTCACTTGCCCGATTTGAGTTGCGCGGCATTCCGCCGATGGTCGCAGGTGCTGCCCGGATTCGCGTGACTTATCAAGTCGATGCAGATGGCCTTTTATCCGTGAGTGCGAAAGAACAAATTTCAGGAGTAGAGTCCTCTATTCACGTCAAACCGAGTTACGGATTGGCTGATGGCGATATTGCTCGAATGCTGACAGAAGGCTTCCAAAGTGCGGCAGAAGATATGAAATTACGTGCTCTGAGAGAAGAGCAGGTAGAAGCACAACGCCTATTAGAGGCAGTGATAAGTTCCTTGGCACAAGATGGAGATTTATTGTCTGCTGATGAAACTTTAGCGATTGAATCTAAGATCAAGGAATTACAAGCACTAAAAGAACATAGTGAAGCCACCGAAGAAATCCATACCGCGATTACGGCCTTATCCGATGCTACCGAAGAATTTGCAGCAAAAAGGATGAATGCCAATATTCGTAAAGCGTTGACAGGGAAAAACCTGAACGATATTTAACCGCAATCAAATCTAGCAACTTGTTTTTTGGCTAGTAGCAAATTTTTAGTAGCCATTTAGTATTTAATAACTCAATCTTTCACACCAAATCTTATGACACAAATTGTAGTTTTACCTCACGAAGAATATTGTCCTGAAGGCGCAGTCATCGAAGCTACTCCTGGAACCTCCATTTGCGAAGCTTTACTCGAAAATGATATTCCTATTGAGCATGCTTGTGAAATGTCGGCAGCATGCACTACTTGCCATGTGATCGTAAGAGAGGGATTTAAATCCTTAAACCCGAGTGATGAAGTAGAAGACGACTTACTGGACCGTGCTTGGGGTCTTACCCATTTGTCACGCTTGTCATGCCAGGCATTTGTTGGTCAGGGTGAATTAGTCGTTGAAATACCAAAATACTCGATTAATCACGCTAAAGAGAACCACTAATAGTAAAGAATGAGTAACAACTCACTAGCTTCGTTCTCATCAAAGGAGAATGAAGCCAGTGATAGAGCATTCAATAATTCTCTAGATTTCTTCACGTCTTAGGTGAGGGAACAAGATGACATCACGAATGTTCGGTGAGTCCGTAATTAACATCATCAAACGATCAATCCCGATACCACAGCCACCGGTTGGAGGTAACCCGTACTCTAAGGCGCGAATAAAGTCGTGATCATAGAACATGGCCTCTTCGTCGCCAGCTTCTTTTTGGGCAACTTGCTTCTGAAAACGAGCCGCTTGATCTTCCGCATCATTGAGCTCAGAAAAACCATTAGCAATCTCACGCCCAGTAATAAAGAGTTCAAAACGTTCAGTAATACCTGGGCGATCATCCGACTCTCTCGCTAATGGGCTTACTTCAATCGGGTAATCAATGATGTAGGTTGGGTGCCACAAATGTTCCTCGGCACACGCTTCAAAGAGTGCTAGTTGGAGTGCACCTAAGCCAGCATTTTTGAGGGTTGGACCATCAATATGTTCACCTGCTGCTTTGAGTTCTTGTCGAATAAAATCTCTATCCGCTAATTGCGCATCCGAGTAATTTTTGCCAGATTGTGGACCATATTTTTGAATCGCTTCACAAATCGTCAGGCGGTCAAATGGTTCAGATAAATTTAATGCACGACCTTGATAGGTGAGTGCAGCGGTCCCATGGGCTTTGATGGCAACATCCCTGATCAACTCTTCCGTAAAAGTCATCAACCATTGATAGTCGGTGTACGCCGCATAAAATTCCATCATGGTGAACTCAGGATTATGCCGCGGACTAACACCTTCATTTCTGAAGTTACGATTGATTTCAAAGACCCGATCAAAGCCACCAACGACTAAACGCTTCAAGTACAGCTCAGGAGCTATTCTTAAATACATTTCCATGTCGAGGGCATTGTGATGGGTAATGAACGGCTTGGCAGCAGCACCACCTGGAATCACATGTAACATGGGCGTTTCGACTTCCATAAAGCCAGCATCTTGCATATGATGACGAATCGCCGTCATAGCTTTGCTTCGTGTCACAAAGGTCTGACGTGTTTCACCTGAAACAATTAAATCAACATAACGCTGACGATATTTCGTTTCGTGATCTTGTAAGCCATGAAATTTATCAGGTAAGGGACGAATCGATTTAGTCAGTAAACGGAGTGTTTTTACTTGAACCGATAATTCACCACGATTGGTTTTGAATAAAACCCCTTCACCGGCAATAATATCGCCCATGTCCCAGTGTTTGAAATCACTATGAGACTGTGCTCCGGTGGCATCATCATTAATGTAGAACTGAATTTGACCAGTGGTATCTTGAACCGTCGCAAAGCTAGCTTTACCCATGATGCGCTTGAGCATCATCCGACCAGCCATCTTCACTTGAATGTTTTTCTGCCCTAACTCTTCTTTGGAGAGAGCGTTGTAATTCGCGTGTAGGTCTTGCGCAAAGTGCTCTGGCACAAAGTCATTTGGATAGGCAACGCCCTTAGCACGCAATTGAGCAATCTTTTCACGACGCTCTGCCATGATGTGGTTTTCATCAAGATGCTCGGTGGCTGGTAGGGAGGTATTGTTTTGTTCTGTCATTCCATTACTCTTTAAATGTTCATTTTGAGACTGGCTTCAATAAAAGGATCTAAATCACCATCTAAAACTTTTTGGGTGTTCGAAGCTTCTACGCCTGTTCGTAAATCTTTAATACGGCTTTGATCCAAGACATAGGACCGAATTTGATGACCCCAACCCACGTCAGTTTTAGTGGCCTCTAATTTATCGGCTTCTGCTTGACGTTTGCGGAGTTCATGTTCATACAACCTAGATTTCAGCATAGTCATCGCTTCGGCACGGTTACGATGTTGGCTTCGGTCGTTCTGACACTGCACCACAATTCCAGTTGGCATATGCGTCAAACGAACGGCTGAGTCAGTTTTGTTAATGTGCTGTCCACCGGCTCCAGAAGCGCGGTAAGTATCTGTCCGAATATCTGCTGGATTGATTTCGATTTCAATCGAGTCATCAATCTCGGGATAGACATAAATACTAGCAAAAGAAGTATGTCTACCACCGGAAGAGTCAAAAGGTGATTTACGTACCAAGCGATGAACTCCGGTTTCGGTTCTTAAAAAACCAAAGGCATATTCACCATCAATCTTTAAAGTTGCACTTTTAATTCCAGCAACATCACCGTCAGATTCCTCTAGTACCTCAACCTTGAAACCTTTTCGTTCACAGTACCGCAGGTACTGTCTTTGTAAAATACTCGCCCAGTCACAAGCCTCAGTTCCACCGGCCCCTGCTTGGATATCCAAGAAACAGTTGCAAGAGTCCATTTGGTTAGAAAACATGCGGCGGAACTCTAAGTCAGCAACAATCACCTCGATTTGCTGTTCGTCAGCTTCGATTGCCTCGATTGTGTCTTCATCACCTTCAGCTGCAGCCAGTTCAAATAACTCGATTGCGCCAGTCAGATCACTTTGTAATTTTTCAATATTGGTGACGACACCATCGAGTAGTTTCTTCTCTTTACCTAATGCTTGAGCGTGTTTCGGGTCATCCCAAACTTTGGAGTCTTCCAACTCCATGTTCACTTCGATTAAGCGCTGTTTTTTCGTGTCGTAGTCAAAGATACCCCCGAAGATCAGCAACGCGTGTGCGTAAGGAGGATAAATTAGTTTGTAGTGTGTTTATGCGTTCGGCTTCCATTCCATCATTATAAAGCCTTGCTCAAAAATGGTTAAATTTCTTCAGCCTCTGCTTCGATCATCAGTTGAACCCGCGGATACGACAGGTAATTATCAAGTTGCAAACGATACGCAAGTCTAGTTTCTGAGCTGATTAATTCATGATGATGAAACCAAATGCCGGCCAATACCGGATTCGTTGAAAAGCTAGTATTCTCATCACCAATGGGTTGTAATTCCAGTTTTAAGTGTTTGTTTTTGAGGACACTTTGCTTGAGTACTTTAAAGCGGCCAGTAAACACTGGCTCAGGAAAGCCTTGCCCCCAAACCTGATTAGCAATGGTCTGTACAAGTGGAGCGGCAATCATTGCTGCGGGTAACTCGCCGTCATGCATTAAAGTACGTTGCAGCGCATCCTCACTCAGAATTTCTTTGGCGACCACTTCAAATGCCGTGCAAAAAGGTTCTAACATTGCATGGCTAATAGATAAACCCGCTGCAGCTGAATGGCCACCAAATTTTAAAATCATGTCTGGGAATTTTTTTGAAATGACATCTAACGCATCTCTTAAATGAAAGCCACTAATGGATCTTCCAGAGCCTTTTAAGATTGCTGAACCATCCGGCATCGTTTCTTCTGCCGGCGCAAAAATAATCACAGGACGGTGATACTTTTCTTTTAAGCGAGAGGCTAGGATGCCAATCACACCCTGATGCCACGAAGCGTCAAACAGGGTTAACCCATGTTGATGATCTACGTTAATCTCTGCCATCGTGTCTAGGGCAGTTTCTTTCATTTCTGCTTCAATGGTGCGTCGATCACGATTCATCCGATCTAATTCTGAGGCGAGTGTGAGAGCTTCAGTGGAGGATTTAGCAATCAGACAACGAATCCCAAGTGTCATATCAGCCAGTCTGCCAGCGGCATTTAAGCGCGGGCCCAAACCAAATCCTAAATCAAACGTACTCGCCTCTTCGGGTTTGCGGTCAGCAATGGTAAATAAGGCAGCAATACCGGGATGCATTCTTTGAGCCCGCATCCTTTTTAAACCTGCGCTAACTAAAATTCTATTGTTGCGATCGAGACTAGCTACGTCGGCCACGGTACCGAGCGCCACAAAATCTAAGAGTTCTTCAATTTTGGGTTGATTCTCGGGGGTAAAAATACCATCTTCTCGCATGAGTTTACGCAGTGCCAATAAGACATAGAACATGACGCCTACGCCGGCTAATGCTTTGCTGGGGAATTGGCAGCCACGTTGATTTGGGTTCACTATATAAGGCGTGTCAGGCGTTTCATCCGCAGGTAAGTGGTGATCTGTAACGAGTACTTCCATGCCCATTGCCTTGGCGTGTGCGACCCCTGCAATACTCGCAATACCGTTGTCGACCGTAATTAAGATATCTGGTCTGGGAGTTCGCTTAGCCGCCATTTCAACGACTTCAGGAGTTAAACCATAGCCCATCGTAAAACGATTAGGGACTAAAAAATCAACTGAAATATTAAAGGGCTTACCCAGTTCCTGCAAACCTAACAAGCCTACTGCGCAGGCAGTAGCACCATCACAATCATAATCCGCCACAATCAGTAAATTTTTATGGGCTTGAATCGATTGCAAAAGGTACTTGGCCGCCTCAATGCAGCCTTTTAATGCCGTTGGAGGTAGCAAATGCTTGGTCTCTAAAGCAAGATCTTCCGCCCGTTCAACGCCTCGAGAGGTCCAGAGTCTAGCCATGATCGGGTCTACGCCTGACTCGATGAACTGGTTGATGAGGGTCTGGTTTGTATGTCTTTGAATTAGTTGCATATTCTTTAATATTTTATGGGGCGGACTCTTCTAGTTGCCAATTCAGTTTGCTAGCAAAGTGTTCCCATTTAGGAAACCTTTTTTGTTGTGCACTTTTTTTGAAAAACAGGTTTTGCAAAAAGCCTACTTTAAAGTCGGCAAGTTGAATTTGACTAGTTAGCGTATTTCCTAGACATTCCGTCGTCAAGTGAATGTTTTTCGTTTGTTCTTGATGCAGTAGATGTATACAGGCTTGCCAAATCGACTCCCACTGATCCGGAGAAACTTGATTACGTCCATCGATATAGTGAATGCCTGATTCTAAGCGGGTAATTTTTTCTGTAGCGATGGTATGAAAGGGTTTATTTAAAAACTGGGCTAAATTGGCTAAGTTTTCAGAATTGCCATGTAACTCCCGAGAAAATTTAATGAAGGAGTGAGGGTGAATTTGTGAGAGAGATCCAACTCCTTGCAGCCAAACTGAATTGATCGGTAGTTCGCCGCGCTCAAGGCGTGCCAAATTCACCGGGTGATCATGCCAAATCATTTGAATTTCATTTTGCATTTGACGCCATTTTTTTGCCACGCCCGCTTTTTCGGTATCTTTTGGCATCCAGATATCAATGTTTCTACCTTTGGCTAGATCGACGGTACTGGTTTTTAAAAGGCCAAATTCATTGGTGCAAAATAACCAAGAAGTTCCTGTGGGTATTACGCTATTGAATAAAAAATGCTCCAAAACTTCCACAATACTAGCTCTGAGAGCTTCTTCCTCGTCTCGAGTGATCTTGAGAATTACTGGATCAACCATCACTAAATGATCACGCGTTGCATGCAAATGGACTAGTTCTAATTGTGCCCAATCTTCTAAGGGATTCACCGCTTGATATGGAATGGCCTTAATTGCGGCTAGGGGGACTTGTGGACCCAACATAAAAATTTCATCCCATGTGCCACATTGTTCAAACTCATCCGTTTCTTGATGAAACTTCGAGTTTTTAACTAAAGCGCTTGGGGTCGGGGTAATTAAATTAATTTGCAAATTCATGATTTCATTTTAAAGGTTAATGAATTAGGATTTAAACTATAGTCATGAACTCACCACAAAACTACCGTAAACCTTTTTTTGAGTTGCCAATTTATATAGAAATTGGATTACGGTACGTGCGTGCTAGAAAGAAAAACTTAGCCGATAAAAAAGATGGTTTCCTCTCCTTTATCGCTACTTTATCCATGGTCGGCATCGCTTTGGGCGTGGCCGCTTTAATTGTGGTTTTATCGGTGATGAATGGATTTCAAAAGGAAGTCAGAGATAAGATGCTGTCGGTCTTATCTCATATTGAAATTCGGTCGCAAGATGGCATTGAAAATGTCCCTGCCTTATCTCAAGTATTACTTCAAAATCCCCATGTTAAAGGGGTTGCGCCCCTCTTGCAAACTCAGGGACTTTTAATTCATGCAGGCGTGATGCGCGGGGTGGAATTACGGGGCATTGATCCTCAGGCAGAGAGTAATGTTTCGGATTTGCCATCGCAATTTAGTAATGGTCGAATGCTTGATTTACGACCTGGAGAGTTTGGGATTGCCTTGGGTAGTCAATTAGCCCTTAGTTTGGGAGTGCAGTTAGGCGATAAAGTATCCGTGATGGTTCCTGATGGCGACATCACACCAGCTGGTGTCATGCCTAGGCAGAGAGTTTGTCAGGTAGTTGGTATTATTGATAGTGGTCACTATGAATACGATAGCTCCTTGGTATTGATGCACTGGCAAGATGCCGGTGCGATGACCCGATTATCTAGACCGACCGGCTTGAGAGTCCGCTTAGATGACATGCATCTCGCGCCACTAGTTGCATATGAATTGAATCGTCGCTTACCTCGTAATTTATTTGCATCCGACTGGTCACAGCAAAATCGAAATTGGTTTGCTGCAGTACAAACTGAAAAACGTATGATGTTTATTATTTTGGCTTTAATTATTGGCGTTGCGGCTTTTAATTTAGTCTCCACACTTGTGATGACGGTAACCGATAAACAGGCGGACATTGCCATCTTGCGAACCATGGGGGCTTCAGCTCGGATGATTCAAAAAATATTTTTTGTACAAGGTTTAGCGATTGGTATTTTGGGTTCTTTATTTGGAGTAATTTTTGGTCTTCTGATTGCTGCGAATATTGATGTGATTGTGCCAACAATTGAGGCTCTATTTAGAGTCCAATTTTTACCAAAAGATATTTACTTTATTAGTGAGCTACCCTCGGACATTCATTTAGAGGATGTATTGAAGGTAAGTTTCATGGCCTTCTTCCTCAGTTTGTTAGCTACCCTTTATCCAAGTTGGCGTGCGGCAAAAATTAATCCTGCGGAGGCTCTGCGTTATGAATAAATTAGCCGTGACTCCAGTCTTGCTAGCTCAAGGGGTGCGTAAAGTATTTCATAGTAATCATCAAGACCTTGAAGTATTAAATGGCATTGATTTAGCCGTAGCTGCTGGTGAAAAAGTGGCGATTGTAGGGGCTTCAGGTTCTGGTAAAAGTACGCTATTACATATTCTCGGTGGTTTAGACGAAGCCACTTCAGGCACAGTTTCCTTATCTGGAGTTGATTTTTCGACTCTCGGTGAGTCAGAACGTAACTCAGTGCGTAATGAAAAACTCGGGTTTATCTATCAATTTCATCATTTATTGCCAGAGTTTACTGCACAAGAAAACGTGGCAATGCCGCTCCGTATTCGTGGTTTACCTAAAGCAGTGGCCCTGTCTGCGGCAACTGAGATGCTCTTTAAAGTAGGTCTTAAGGACCGTCTATTACATACCCCAGGAATGCTTTCGGGAGGGGAGCGCCAACGCGTTGCTGTAGCCCGTGCCCTAGTTGGTAATCCGAGTTGTGTATTGGCTGATGAGCCGACGGGTAACTTGGATTCTCAGACAGCTGATCAAGTATTTGATTTGATGATGGAGGTCGCGAGTCAATTAGGCACAGCCTTTGTGATTGTGACTCATGACCCGTTACGGGCGAAGCGTTGTGATCGAATTTTAAAACTCAGCTCCAGTGGTTTAGTCAACCTTACTGCTTTAGAAACTGAGTAAGAAATGTGGTTTGATTCACATTGTCATTTGGATGCCGAAGAGTTTTCGAAGGACCTATCCTTGGTTTTAGCTAGGGCGGCTGAGCAGGGTGTTACTGGGATTTTAATTCCAGCAGTAGATGTGAAGTCTTTTGATCGAGTGATTGCCATTGTCGAACAGTGGAGCTCCCTCATGCCTTATCTGTGTTTTACCCTTGGCATCCACCCACTATATACACCTGCGGCCACCGCAGAGGATGTACACACTTTATTGCGATACGTAGAAAAATATCAAACCCATCCTCGGTTTGTCGGCATTGGCGAAATCGGTCTTGATTATTTTGTGACTGATTTAGATCCAGTAAAGCAAGAATGGTTTTTTGATCAGCAACTGAAATTAGCGAAGCAGTTTGATTTGCCAGTCATTCTGCATGTCAGAAAATCCCAAGACCAAATTTTAAAACGCTTGCGGAAAATGGGCCTATCTGGTGGTATCGCACACGCCTTTAATGGCAGTATGGTGCAAGCCAATCAGTTTATTCAGCTTAATTTTAAATTAGGCTTTGGTGGCACACTGACGTATGAGAGGTCTCTACAAATTCGGCGTTTGGCAAGGGATGTTCCGATGGATGCATACGTCTTAGAAACAGATGCGCCTGATATTCCTCCCGCTTGGTTAAAAGATACGGTTGATCAAAAGCGCCGTAATGAACCATTAGAAATTCCAGGGATTGCACAGACCTTTGCGACTCTTAGAGAGTTATCATTATTAGAAGTATCAAGTACGAACTTACATAATTTAAAAGTCGCTTTGCCGCGTTTACATCAACTCTTTCAAGATTAGTTTAGTAATAGTTTCCTCACCAGTTCAATAATCTCTCAATGATTCGTTGTGGAGTAAAAACTCCCTAGAGAGGAACTGTTTGCGTATTTTTATTACTCTATTCATGCTGGGTCAGTGGACCTGTTTATCTTTCAATCATTGGCCAGAATTTATAGAGCTCTTCATTCCTTTCGGAATACTTAGCCTTATTTATGTGGGAGTTCATTTTTATTTTTCTAAGCGAATCGTTTGGTGGGAGTTTAAACAAATAAAAACACCGATACTCATGTTAGGTATAGGTATTTTTTCGATTGGATTTTATCAAGTTGACTATTTACTTCAACAGCGAGCGCAGTCTGTTTTACCTGCTATGCTCGATGGGCAAACGTTGCAGGTACGAGCGGTAGTGGATGACTTGCCCAAACGAACCAGTAATGGCGTGCAGTTTAATGTGGCAGTGCTTGCTTGGAAGGAACCTCAGCGTAATGTCATTCAATCCGCCCTGTCAGGCTCAAATACCATGCCCGCCAAGCGATTGTCGATTCATTGGAAGATACCAAATCCAAAATGGCGACCAAAAAATACCAATCATTCGGAAGTATTAATTCCTGAAATTATTCCAGGTCAGGTATGGGACCTTAGCCTCAAGCTAAAAGTCCCTAGAGGCTTAAAAAATCCCTATGGTTTTGATGTGGAGCAGTGGATGATGCAACAACAGATTGATGGTAGTGGTTTTGTCAGTCAACCCACGCCAAAGCTAACTGCCGATTCGGTTTGGAGTTTTAAAATACTGATTGCCAAATTACGTTATCAAATTGCGCAAAAAGTTATTCATTCTCTGGGGGAGAAAGCTCCTTACAGCGGAGTAATTAGTGCTTTAGTGATGGGTGATCAACAAGCCATCTCTCAAGAGGATTGGCTCGTTTTTAATACGACGGGTATTGGCCACTTAATTTCTATTTCAGGCTTACATGTAACGATGTTTGCTGCGGTCGGCGCTTATGTAGCGAATTGTTTGTGGCGAAGAACCCGTCTTCCCTTAAAGTTCCCCGCGCAAAAATTTGCCGCATTAGTCGGGTTCATTAGTGCATTACTTTATACGTTTTTAGCTGGGTTTCAAGTGCCAGCTCAACGCACGATGTTGATGGTCGGGGTCGTGGGGGTATATTTGTTTTTATGTCGAGTGCCCAAGGCCTTTGACATTTGGTGGTGGGCTTTAGGTATTGTCTTATTGCTAGATCCTTGGGCAATTTTTACGCCTGGATTTTGTTTATCTTTTGGCGCGGTTGCAGCAATTCTGTATGCAATGCCTCCGCAGGAAGATGCCAAGCATACAGATATTGATTTAATTTTTTTAGAAAAGCTTAAAAAATCTCTCACAGAAGCAGTTCGAGTTCAAGCCGTGGTAACAATTGCCTTAATTCCATTAACAGTTTGGTGGTTTTACCAAATATCCTTGATCTCACCCTTTGCCAATGCCTTAGCAATTCCAATCGTTAGTTTTCTAGTGACACCACTTGCCATGTTGGGAGTCTTATTACCCTGGTGGTTGGGGGATGCTTGTTTATGGCTAGCGCATACTTGCTTTGCTATATTGGCTTGGTTTTTGAAGCCAATGGCCGCGTTGCCATGGTCCATTATTTATGCCGCTAAACCAAATGCTTGGTTACTTGCGATTGGAATTTTAGGGGTGATTGTCGTGATTCGACCAGGCCCTATTCTGAATTCCTGGAAATCAAGACTCCTTGGATTATTGGCTTGTCTATTGTTAATAATACCTAAAAGCTGGTTGATGGGCCATGGTATATCTTTAGGTGAGTTTAGGATGTTGGTTTGGGATATCGGGCAGGGGAGTGCGGTTTTAATCCAAACAAAGAACCATACTTTGCTATACGATACCGGTCCGGTTAGCGGTAATTTTGATCCTGGCAAACGGATCATTTTGCCTTTTCTCAGGGCCAGTGGTATTGATAAACTTGATCAATTAGCGATTAGTCATCAAGATGCTGATCATGTCGGTGGTTTGGTTTCAATATTAGAAAACTTCCCTGTAAAACGATCGATTGGCACCATCCCAGAGGATCATCCCTTACAACAGCAGTATGTGAAACATCATGTGACACTTTCGCCTTGCCAAGCCGGTCATTCTTGGCAGTGGGACGGCGTTGAATTTTATACTTGGCATCCCCACGCAGGGACAACTTTTGAAAAAAAATTTCATACAGGTAAACCCAATGAGATGAGTTGTGTGATTGAAGTGAGAAATCAACATCACTCTGTATGGTTAACAGGGGATGTGGAGAAGAGGGCAGAGCAGGAAATTATTGAGAGATTACTTCAACAACCAGATCAACTTAGCAAAATTCATCAAAGAAACATTGTCTTGATGACACCGCACCACGGGAGTAAAACATCTTCAAATCCTGAATTTGTGCAGTTGCTTGATCCGAATATAGTATTTTCGCAATCGGGTTATAAAAATCGTTATAACCACCCTCATCCGAGTGTGGTGGCACTGTATCAGTCCAGGGGAATGCAATTGTTAGATACCAACCTCACCGGAGCACAACGTTGGGATTCACAACAGTCACTTTTAAAGCATGAATTCTTTCGCAAGTAATCATCTATTCGATTGTGAATGCAGGTCTCAGGGTTAAGCGGAAATGATTAACCTCGCAATAAAGCTGGGTCTTAAAAGCACTTAATGGGCGTTAGAAGCTGCTGAAAAGTGTTCAACGAAGAGATTAAACTCATCAATTGCTGTCGGCCT
Organism: Polynucleobacter kasalickyi; assembly: GCF_900176405.1. GTDB lineage: Bacteria > Pseudomonadota > Gammaproteobacteria > Burkholderiales > Burkholderiaceae > Polynucleobacter > Polynucleobacter kasalickyi. The sequence continues at coordinate 118,655 of NZ_FWXJ01000002.1, forward strand.
GCCGTAGAGGTATCCTTGGAAAGTGCTACAACCTTCCTTGGCCAAAAAATCACGCTGTTCAGGTAATTCAATACCTTCAGCCGTTACATTTAAGGAGAGGCTATTGGCTAAAGAAAGAATCGAACGAATGATGGCTCGGTCTCCTGGGTCATTCATTAAATCGGTGACGAAACTCTTATCAATCTTAATTTCATCAAGGGGTAAACGCTTCAAATAGGTTAATGAAGAGTAACCGGTGCCAAAATCATCAATCGAGAATCGCACTCCAATTGCTCTTAAATCTAAAATAATTTTAATGACATTATCTAAGTCATCTAATAAAACGCTTTCTGTCAGTTCAAGAGTCAGTAAGTGCGGATTTGCCCCAGTCTCTAATAAGATCTTTTTGAGTTGATTGGAGAAATCGGGTTGCCGAAATTGGAGAGCGCTAATATTGATCGCAATACATAGTTCGAGTGTTTGAGGATTTTTTTGCCATGCTACTAATTGTTGACAGACCGTATTCAGTGCCCAGTATCCGATGGGGATAATTAAGCCATTCTCTTCGGCCATTGGAATAAAAGAAAGAGGGGGAATCAATTCCTGATCCGGCGATTGCCACCTTAGCAAAGCCTCTGCCCCCTTTAACTTGCCATCAAAGTTCACTTGAGGCTGGTAGTGAATGATAAATTCATAGTTGTTTACCGCAGACTTTAAGCGGTCCCCTAAGCTGACACGTTCGACAAATTTATCATGCATTTCCGTATTAAAAATACTAACCCTGTTTCGACCAGAAGTTTTTGCTTGATAAAGCGCAATATCAGCCTGCTTAAATAGCGCATTAATATCTTTATCCTCATTCGGAAAGGTCGTGACGCCGATACTAGCTGTTAGATGGTGAGTGATGCCATGAATGATTTTTGGTTGGCTTAGTAAGGTAATTAATTTATCGAGCACGACTTTAATAGCAAGTCCTGCGCTCCCTAAATCTGAGCCGAGGTCGGTGAGAAGTACCACGAACTCATCACCACCCAACCTAGCTGCCGTATCCGAGTCTCTCAAAGCAGTTCGCATACATTTAGCAACTTCAATCAAAATCTCGTCGCCAACATCATGACCATAAACATCATTGATGGTTTTGAAATGATCTAAATCGATCATTAAAATTGCGCCATATTTACCAGAGCGGATGGCATGTAAGTGCGATTGCTGTAAGCGATCTAGTAGTAGTCGGCGGTTCGGTAAGTCAGTTAGTGGATCATAAAAAGCTAACTCTAATATTTTCCTTTCGGCTTCTCTGGGGTCTCTAATATTAGAATAAATAGCTAAAAAATGATTAATTTCATTTTTGGAATCACGAATCGCGGAAATAGAAAGCCAAACGGGGTAGACAGCACCATCTTTTCGACGATTCCAAATATTGCCTTCCCAACGCCCTTCAGACAGAATGGCTTCCCACATATTGCGATAAAAGACGGGATCTTGATGTTCTTCAGACCTTAAAATAGAGGTACTGTTACCAATTAACTCTTCAACCGAATAACCTGTAGCCAATGAAAATGCTTCATTCGCTTTGAGAATAATTCCTTTTGCATTTGTTACCAGCATGGGGTCTCTGGATTGAAAAGCGACTGAAGCTATATGTAACTCGCTTTCGGCAATTTTTCTTTTAGTGATATTTTCCGAGAGAATGATAATTCCCCCAATTTGCCCTTTGGCGTTTTTCCAAGGTAACATTTCCCAGCGTAACCAAGCTTCACTTCCGTCGGGTAGGATGATTAAATCTTCATCATTGCTAACAGTCTCACCATTTAAACAACGACGATGGATTTCTCTCCATTTTTCAGGCGTATTCGGAAAAAGCTCATATTGATTATTACCAATGACGTCGTAGGATGAAATTTTTCGATCATCTAACCACCTTCGACTGGCAAATAAATAATTCATATTCGTGTCGAACATGGCTATACCAGCAGGTGCATTGTTAATAAACAATTGCAACTTGGTATTGGCTGTGGTTAATTCGTTAGCATTAATATCGAGGGCGTTTTCTAACAGCCGTCTTTCGCGATCGGCTGAAAGATAAGCTTCATTCACTAAACTGAGTAAGGAGTGCCATTTCGTTTCAACATCTAAATCTTTTTCAGCAACCAAAGAAAGTTGACGCCGCAACAATCGGTGTGTTTTCGGCTTGAAATCAGGAAAGGATTGTAAAAGTTCACTCATCTTCAGTAATCAGAGTGATTGTCGAGGTTTGATTATGTAACTGACAACTTTGAAGATGGTGGGAAGCAAACTCGCCGTAAGAATAGAAGCCTGAGATACTAAAGTCATCTCCTAGTTCTGAAGCAATGAGCTCCATTTCTTCCTCAGCAATTTGATCTAGTACTAACCTCCGTCCAACGCAACTCACAACGAGGCACAAACCTTGGTTTTTTTGGTGCTGATGCTTGAGTTCAGTGATCCGGTCTTGAGTAGACTCAAGCAACCTATCGATGTTGGTTTTCATGAGGCGTGCATAGCTCGCTTCTGGAATGTCACCAGCAAAAGTTAGACTCTGATCCTCTTGATTAATCCCAAGCAGCGTTCTAATAATCGGAGCTTCCTCCTCAGTTCGACGAATAGATAAGGGGAATCGCAAACCACTGCTGGGGAGCTGGTCGGCTAATTCACCTAAATATCTTTTATAAACATGTAGAGCTGGTTCATGATCTAACTCATAAACCGTATTTTTATGGGAACGCGTCACACGCCGCTCTGCACCAAACTCTGTCCAACCTGTAGAAAAACCGCTTGTCACATGGATAGGCCCATAAAAACCAATGAGGACTACTTGGTTTTTTCTTGTCAACCCGTTAAACATGACGCCAGTTTTGTTAAAACGATCGCTATCGCCTGCCAAGCCTCCAGTAATAGAGAAATTGTCTAACTCAAGACTTAAACTTTGTGCTAAATCAGACGCATTGATGTCTAGGCCATCTGACAAAACAAAACAATGCTTCAGTTGCTCCTTGGGGAAATCTTTTAAAGCCTGTTGCATTTCACTTTCATGATTTGAACTGGCATCAAGATCTACCTTGACCGAATGAATCCAACTTTTTTCAAAGTGAATCGCTAAAACTGTGAGATTATCACTGGATATTTTTGTGTCACGAATATTGCCAGCGGTTGAACAGCCGACGATATCCGCGTTTGGGTAAAAACTTGCAAGTGCTTGATAACACTCTTCTTTGTAAAAAAAATCCGAATCAGCGAAGACCAACACAAGATTTGTATCATTTAGAAAATTGGTTGTATCCCAACCATTTTGATTGTTCCAACTGATTTGTTGAAGTTTCATAGACAGAACAATTCTTTTAGAGATTGATTAAAAGCAAGATTTCGAACACATGTTAGATAGTATAGATAATTTCATACTATTTTGTCTAACATATTGATTCGAAAATCTAATTTTTAGCTTTTGACCCACTAACCATAAGAATAGTTGCGGTTCATGCTTTAGGCGGCATCCGCATTCGTGACATAGCCAAGTCCCATTGCTTCGTTCACGCGTGGCATTACTTCATGAGCCATCAGTTCCATAGATCTTCTACCTAAAACTGGATCGACTAAGTCCATACCCGCATAAACGATTTCGCCAATATTGCAACCAATACGTTCTTGTAAAGCCAGGATTTGATCAACAACCTCATTAACTGTGCCACAAATAACTAAATCGTCTAAGATGCCATCTAAAGTAATCGTTGAGTCATCGGCTTCTTGGCTCTTCTTAAAAATCACATGGCGATTAGAAATTTTCATTTTCGTCAGCATTTGTTTGTAGTAATAGCGATAGGGGCTGTTCTCATTCGACTTACCATATGCCTGTGCAGTTTTAGAGTCATCCGCTACAAAAATGGTCCTAGCCACACGCCAATCTTTGGTTAAAGCTTGCTGACCAACATTGGTTTTACCTTGTGAGTAATTGTTCCAATGACTTGGCAACCAATTCTCCAGCAAAAAATTAGCGGACATTGGGTGGAAATCTCGTTGTCCCATCGCGATTACACCTTTGGAGAAAGGTGCTACTACGGTACCAACGATTTCTGGATAAGGTTTCTGGAGGGGTTTCATAATGTAACCTCTACCAATTTCTAAAACTTGCGTATTTTGGACACTGACTTTAAAGCGGTTGTCAGGTAGATCAATGTTGTAGGGAGGTTCGCCCGCCCAAATCGCCAAAATGACATCAATCGCTTCCGCAAACATCTTATTACGATCTTCTTTAAAAATGCCAAGTGCTTCAGCATCGGACGCAAGTGCGCCTGGACTAATACCAAAAATAAAACGACCTTTGGCTAAACGATCGAACATAGCTGCCTGAGCAGCTATCAGTGTTGGATGGGCATGAGATAGGTTAGATGTCCCAGTACCTAATTTAATATTCTTGGTTTCAAAAATGAGCGTTGCCAAAAAAATCATGCTATTCGTGACGTTTTCTGCTTGATCGGTAAGGTGTTCACCTACAAACGCATCATAAAACCCTAACTGGTCGGCCAGAATAATTGTTTGACGATCTTCGTGTAATGTTTCTGTGCCATCCCGCTCTAGTGGATGAAGTGGCATTGTAAAGTAACCAAGTCTCATAGTATGTCCCTAACTAAATATTTATTTATTATTTAAATCAATCTTTCAATTTTATCTCAGCCGTGATTTTTTTGAATTTTTGAACTGCGGTTGTTGGAGATCAGGGGAAAAGAAATATTTTTTAAGTGTTTTTATTCAGTCGAGTATATAATTCAATATTCCAACTAGAGTGTTTTCGATGACCAAATTTGTCTTCGTTACTGGTGGTGTTGTTTCTTCCCTCGGGAAAGGAATAGCAGCCGCTTCGTTAGCCGCGATTCTCGAATCTCGCGGCCTTAAAGTCACCCTCCTAAAATTAGATCCCTACATTAACGTTGATCCTGGAACGATGAGTCCGATTCAACATGGTGAAGTTTTTGTTACCGAAGATGGTGCTGAAACTGACCTTGATTTAGGGCACTATGAGAGGTTTATCACAGCCAAAATGCGTAAAAGCAACAATTTCACCACCGGTCAAATTTATGACTCAGTGATTCGTAAAGAACGCCGTGGCGAGTATTTGGGCAAAACCGTACAGGTGATTCCGCATATTACCAATGAAATTCAGGCTTTCATCGAGCGTGGAGCAGCTGCTTGTTTTGGCGGTCAAACTGATGTTGCCATTTGTGAAATCGGCGGTACAGTAGGCGACATCGAGTCCTTGCCATTTTTAGAAGCGGCACGTCAGATGAGCTTGCGTAAGCCTCGCAATGACACGGCTTTTATTCATTTGACCTTGGTACCCTATATAGCCAGTGCTGGTGAGTTAAAAACCAAACCGACTCAGCACTCAGTCCAGAAATTACGTGAAATTGGCATTATGCCAACTGCTTTGTTATGCCGTGCGGATCGTATGATACCCGCTGAGGAAATGTCGAAGATTTCTTTGTTCGCTAATATGCGACAAGAAGCCGTTATTTCCGTTTGGGATGCCGATACGATTTATAAGATTCCACAAATGCTTCATGAGCAAGGCTTGGATGAGATTATCTGTAATGAGTTGAATTTGAGTCCACCACCAGCCGATCTGTCGGTTTGGAGTAATTTGGTGTACCGTATGGAAAATCCGAAGCACCATGTCAATATTGGTATGGTCGGTAAGTATATGGATTTAACAGAATCTTACAAATCTCTGATTGAAGCATTGCGTCATGCTGGTATTCACAATGAAACCCAAGTAAATATCCGTTACGTGGATTCGGAGCTTTTGGAGCATGGGGATATTGCAAGTATTGAAGGTCTTGATGCAATTTTAGTTCCAGGTGGTTTTGGTGTCAGAGGAACGGAAGGCAAAATTGCCGCAATTTCTCATGCGCGGAAAAATGGTATTCCATACCTCGGCATTTGTCTTGGTATGCAATTAGCAGTGATTGAGTTTGCCAGAAATGTAGCAGGGTTGCAGGGGGCAAATAGTACTGAATTCAATCCAGCGGTTGAGCATAAAGTCGTTGCCTTAATTACAGAATGGGAAAATAGTGACGGTAAAGTGCAAACGAGAGACGATCAGTCTGATCTCGGTGGCACCATGCGCTTAGGTTCACAGCGTTGTCCAGTTAAGCCAAACACCTTGGCAAATGCTATTTATGGTGCAGAGGTGAATGAGCGTCATCGTCATCGCTATGAAGTAAATAATGAGTACGTGCCGCAACTCGAAAAAGCGGGCATGATCATTTCAGCTCGGACGCCGAATGAGAATCTGCCAGAAATGATGGAATTACCCCAAGATGTTCATCCGTGGTTTTTTGGGGTGCAGTTTCATCCGGAATTTACCTCTACGCCAAGAGATGGGCATCCCTTGTTTAGTGCTTATATTCAGGCGGCAAAGTTGTACGCAGCTCAAAAAAATCTTTCGAAAGCAACTGTATGAAGCTATGTGGTTTTCCCGTTGGACTCGAGCATCCTTTTTTCTTGATTGCAGGACCTTGTGTCATCGAGTCTGAACAGATGGCATTAGAAACTGCTGAGGAATTAAAGAAAATTACAACAGCTTTAAATATTCCTTTTATTTATAAGTCGTCTTTTGATAAAGCCAATCGTTCCTCAGGAACTACCTTCCGTGGTTTAGGCATGAGTAAAGGGCTAGAAATTTTAGCTACCGTCAAAGAAAAAATTGGTGTACCAGTCCTCACGGACGTGCATGAAATTTACGAAATTAAACCGGTCTCAGAAGTTGTTGACGTGTTACAAACGCCAGCGTTTTTATGCCGTCAAACTGACTTTATTCAGGCTTGTGCAACGAGTGGTAAACCGGTCAATATCAAAAAAGGTCAATTTTTAGCACCCCATGATATGGTCAATGTGATCAATAAGGCCAGAGCTGCAGCCAAAGCAGCTGGACTGCCAGAAGACCAGTTTATGGCTTGCGAACGTGGTGTGAGTTTTGGTTACAACAATTTAGTTTCTGATATGCGAAGTCTAGCCATCATGCGCGAGACGAATGCGCCGGTCGTGTTTGATGCGACCCACTCAGTTCAATTGCCTGGTGGTCAAGGAACTAGTAGCGGTGGTCAAAGAGAGTTTGTGCCGGTCTTGGCTCGTGCAGCGATGGCCGTTGGCATTAGCGGTATTTTTATGGAAACGCATCCAGATCCTGCGCATGCGATGTCTGATGGTCCCAATGCAGTCCCTTTGCATCAAATGCAAGCTTTACTAGCTACTTTAAAAGGGATTGATGATTTGGTGAAGCAGCCAAATATGTTTTTAGAAAATGAATTTTAGTTAGATATTTTTTAACTAACAGTTTGACAAATTTAATTTAAATTAGAGAGCAAATAATGAGTGCAATTGTTGATATTATCGGTCGTGAAATTTTAGATTCTCGTGGCAATCCAACGGTAGAGTGCGATGTTTTGTTAGAGTCTGGTGTCATGGGACGTGCGGCTGTACCAAGTGGTGCATCCACTGGTTCTAGAGAAGCTATTGAACTACGTGATGGTGAACATGGTAGATACCTGGGCAAAGGTGTTTTAAAAGCGGTTGATAATATTAATACTGAAATTGCTGAATCGATTATGGGTTTGGATGCTTCAGAGCAAGCATTTTTAGATCGCACTTTGATTGATTTAGATGGTACTGATAACAAGGCTAGACTGGGTGCAAATGCAACCCTCGCCGTATCAATGGCGGTAGCTAGAGCCTCTGCAGAAGAAGCTGGTTTACCACTTTATCGCTACTTTGGTGGTTCTGGTGCGATGCAAATGCCTGTACCGATGATGAATATTGTTAATGGTGGCGCACATGCAAACAATAGTTTAGATATCCAAGAATTTATGATCATGCCAGTAAGCATGACGAATTTTAAAGAAGCATTGCGTTGTGGCGCTGAGGTTTTCCATAGTCTCAAGAAAATTTTGCATGACAAAAATATGCCTACCTCTGTTGGTGATGAGGGTGGTTTTGCGCCGAACTTTGCAAGTAATGAAGAGTGTTTAAACACCATCTTACAAGCGATTGAAAAAGCAGGGTACCGTCCTGGTGAAGATGTTTTATTAGCCTTAGATTGTGCTGCTAGTGAATTTTATAAAGATGGTAAATATAACCTAAGTGGTGAAGGTCTCCAATTGACGTCTTCAGAATTTTCAGACTATCTTGGTAATTTAGCGGATAAGTTTCCGATTGTTTCAATTGAAGATGGCATGCATGAGGGTGATTGGGAAGGTTGGTCTATTCTTACGCAAAAACTTGGTAAGAAAATTCAGCTCGTTGGAGACGACCTTTTTGTTACTAATACTAAGATTTTGAAAGAAGGTATTCAAAAAGGGATTGCAAATTCTATTTTAATTAAGATCAATCAGATTGGTACTTTGACAGAAACGTTTGCGGCGATTGAAATGGCTAAGCGAGCAAATTACACCTCTGTGATCTCGCATCGCTCTGGTGAAACCGAAGATAGTACGATTGCAGATATCGCTGTAGGTTTAAATGCTGGTCAAATCAAGACGGGATCTTTATCTCGTTCGGACCGTATTGCTAAATACAACCAATTGATTCGTATTGAAGAAGATCTCGGAGATGTTGCTAGTTACCCGGGTCGTTCTGCTTTTTATAACCTTGGTTATTAAGCTGCAGCCGTGCGCTATATTGTTTATGGGCTACTAATTCTATTAGTAGCTATTCAATATCCTCTTTGGATTGGTAAAGGTGGTTGGTTGTACGTCTACCAATTAGACAAAGAGGTGAAAGCGCTACAGGAAACCAAGAAAGAACTAGAGATTCGCAATGCGAAAATCGCCGGTGATGTGCAGGATTTAAAGCAAGGCTCCAGAGGTGTTGAAGAACGCGCTCGTATGGAGCACGGTATGGTCAAAGACAATGAGATTTTAGTGAAGGTGTTAAAGCCTGAAGAGTCTTTGCCAAAGTCGAATAAACCTTCAAAATGAAGTCGATTTAAACAGGTTATTCTTGGAACACCTCTCCTGCAAATAGGTATTTTACTCTTTGGTAGGCAAATCGTTTAAACGCCATTCTTTCCCGTCATTGGTGAATTTAAAAGTCTAATTTTCTGAGCGAATTGGTATATTAATGCCATACCATAAGGTAAACCATTAACCACTACCAATAAAAAGTGATCGAAGCATGGAAATAAAATTACCAGTCCCACCTTTTACACTAGAAACAGCAAAGCAAAAAATTCGTATGGCAGAGGATGCCTGGAATACGAGAGACCCTGAAAAAGTATCGCTGGTGTATACACCTGATACCATTTGGCGAAATCGTGCCGAGTTTCCCGTCGGGCGAGAGCAAGTTAAAGAGTTTTTAACGCGTAAATGGAATAAAGAGTTGGACTATCGGTTGATTAAAGAATTATGGGCTTTTTCCGAGAATAGAATTGCTGTGCGGTTTGCCTATGAATGCCGTGATGACTCTGGCAACTGGCAGCGTTCTTATGGGAACGAAAATTGGGAATTTAATGAACAGGGCTTCATGATGAGACGCTTTGCGAGTATCAATGATTTACCCATTAAAGCGTCTGAGAGAAAGTTCTTTTGGGACTTAGGTAGACGACCGGATGATCATCCTAGCCTCAGCGATTTAGGCTTGTAATGACTGAGGACTCGCTCTTTGTAACGAATTAGTGCTTACCTTGTGGGGGTCTCATTTTATCGATAAGATTGTCAGCAGCAAATAACTGTTGGCAATCGACTAAATCAAATTGATAGACTTGGCCACAAAAATCACAGGTGGTTTCTACCTGTTGTTGTTCGGCCAAAATTTCTGCAACCTCATCTTTGCCAAGCATCAGCATCATATTGCCAACTTTTTCACGTGAACATTGGCAGGCAAATTGGACATGGCGCAGTGGGAAACCTCGAACCCCTTGGTAGTTGGCTTCATCTAAGAACAAGCGCTGCATCAATACCGTCGGTGGAGTTGATAACAACTCTTCATCTTTAACGGTATTGACCATCATCATGACTCGATTCCAGTCTTCTGCTAACTCGTCATGATCAACGGGAGTGCTACTCGTTTTGCCACCAACATTCGGCAATTTTTGGATGAGAATGCCACCAGCGTGGGTGTTACTACTACTTAAAAGAATGTGGGTTTCAAGTTGCTCAGAGTAGTTCATATAGGCCATTACCGCCTGCGCAATCGAAGTAATCGGTTTGCCACCGAGCATTAATGGCACAATGCCTTGATAAGCCTGTTGACCATCTTGCCTGTTTTTTGGATCCAGTGTGATGGCTAATTTGCCATTGCCATCAGGGTTAATCAGTTCTGAGAGGGTGGCGTCATCGTAAAGCATTTCAGGATCGATATCCTTGGCTAATTTGATAGTCGCGCGAATCTCTAAATTCATATTACATTCAACCACGATTAATCGCACTAGGCCTGTACCCTGAGCTTGAATAATCAAAGTGCCGTCAAACTTCAATGTAGCACTTAATAACGCACCTGCTGCGACCATTTCACCCAAATGCTTCTGAATAACAGGGGGATAGCTTTTTCTTTCTAAGATGGTTGTCCACGCCTGATTTAAAAGAACGATTTCGCCACGAATTTGGCTTTTTTCAAATAAGAAAGTTTGTAAAGTGTCAAATGGATTACTGGATGTGGTGTCTGATGGAGTGGTCATAAAAAATATTCTTGGTTTTAGAAGGCGGCATCAAAAGATGAGTAATTCTCTTAAAGCAAAATAAGCTTCAATTGCAAATGGAAGATTCAATGCACAATATTTGTTATTGTATTAGTAATGTATTTATTTGATCAAAACTCGCAAAAAAAGGTCGGGGAATGAAGTCCTTTCCTGAAAAACATCCGTTGCTAATTGCGCTTGCATTAGCTCTAGGTGCTGCCATCACGCTCGGTATCTCACGCTTTGCCTATGCCTTATTTTTGCCTTTAATGCGGATTGACCTGAACTGGTCGTATTTGACGGCGGGCAATATGAATACAGGTAACGCCATGGGGTATTTTATTGGTGCGATGAGCTCGGCATGGGCATTTTCGAAAGTGGGATTAAGGCGACCATTTTTAGTGATGTTAATGATTTCCATTGTTACGATGTTTTTGACGGGCTTTGTTGAAAGTGCATTCGTTATTTTTATCTTCCGGCTTTTATTGGGTTTTTGTAGTGGCTACATTTTTATTGCTGGAGGAGTACTCGCAACTCAGTTAAGTAGTCAGCACAGTCATCAGTCTGGACTCATTTTAGGCATTTATTATGGTGGGATTGGTGGTGGGGTTCTGCTCTCGAGCATATTAGTTAATCCATTTGATCATTGGGCACAAAGTGTGGGATATGACCATCCTTGGCAAATTGCATGGATTGGCATGGCCGGGGTTAGTTTGGTGCTATTTGCACTCTTGCTAAAGCCGGTATTGTTGATGTCAGAAATGTCGGAGACGAAAGTTCTTTCAAAGGAACGTATCGACCCCAAAAATAATTTTTGGATTGGTAGTGGTTATTTTCTATATGGCATTGGCCATGTGGGTTACATGACCTTTGTGATTGCAATGCTCAGGGAAATGGGATTTAACGGGAATCTGATTAATCTATTTTACGGATTGCTTGGATTATCGATGATGCTCTCGTCTCGGTTATGGGCAAAAATGTTGGAGAGGTCAAAGGGTGGGGAAGCAATGGGACTAGTGAATCTAATTTTGACCATCGCTTGTTTTATTCCAACCATCATGGCGTTTTTAGATAAAACCAGTGTAGATCGGGCGGAGCCAAACTATTTAAGCCTTATTTTTATCCTGTCTTCCGCCACTTTATTTGGGTCGAGTTTTGTGGTTGCTGTCTCTAGTACTACCGCCTTTGTAAAGCATAATTATCCAAAAAATCAATGGTCTATTGGCATTCGTTTCTTTACAATTTTATTTGCTACGGGCCAAATCATTGGGCCATTTTTAATCGGCTTTATTGCTGATCATCTTGGGGGATTACCTATTGGCTTGCTGGTCTCAACGATGATTTTGTTGGCCGCTAGTTTATTGGCCTATCGCCAGAAATCATTTGTTACTAAAAAGAGCGTGGGATAATAATATCTATGACAAATACTACTACTCCAAACCGTGTTCGTACCCGTTTTGCGCCAAGTCCAACGGGCTTTATTCATTTAGGTAACCTAAGAAGTGCTCTATACCCTTGGGCCTTTGCTAGATCAATGCAAGGAGATTTCGTTCTCCGCATTGAGGATACTGATCAAGAGCGATCTTCTTTAGAAGCTGTTGAAGTCATTATCGAAGGAATGAGTTGGTTAGGGCTTGATGTAGATGAGGGTCCGATCTACCAAATGCAACGCATTGACCGTTATCGTCAAGTGATTAATGAAATGCTTGAAAGTGGCCTCGCTTATTACTGTTATATGAGTGAAGAAGAATTAGATGCTATGCGTGAAAAACAAATGGCACAAAAACAAAAGCCACGATATGACGGTACTTGGCGTCCGGAGCCAGGTAAAACTTTACCGCCAGTGCCAACCGATATTCGACCTGTTATTCGTTTTAAAAATCCAATCGAAGGATCCGTGATTTGGAAAGACGCAGTCAAGGGTGTGATTGAAATTTCTAACCAAGAATTAGATGACCTCGTGATTGCTAGACCTGATGGTACGCCAACCTATAATTTCTGCGTTGTGATTGATGATATGGATATGAATATTACCCATGTTATTCGTGGAGATGATCACGTTAATAACACGCCAAGGCAAATTAATATTATGCAAGCCTTAGGCGGAACATTGCCGGTTTATGCCCATCTACCAACTGTTCTTAATGAACTTGGCGAAAAAATGAGTAAGCGCAATGGGGCTATGAGTGTGAGAGATTTTCAGAAGGCCGGTTATATGCCGGAAGCTATCTTAAATTACCTTGCTAGGCTAGGTTGGTCGCATGGGGATGCTGAAATATTTACAAAAGAACAGTTTATTGAATGGTTTGATTTAGATAGCTTAGGAAAATCACCAGCTCAATTTAGTCCAGAAAAATTGATTTGGCTAAATCATCATTACATCGCTCATACCGAAAGTGCTGAGTTAGCGAAGCGCGTCAAGCCATTTGCCATTTTGGAAGGGATTGAGTTTGCCGAAGGTGCTGAATGCACTACTAAAGTAGGCCCTGATTTTGTGAAAGTAGTTGATTTGCTAAAAGGTCGCGCAAACACATTAGTGGAAATTGCTCAAGGGGCAAAAATGTTTTATGCCACACCGCCAACTCATCAATTAGATGGTGAGGAGTTTGTTAAAAATGTCCCGCCAGCCGTGAAGCCTTATATTGGCGATTTAGTGGCATTAATTAAAGCTACTGATGGTACCAAGGAGCAAATTGCAGCAGCGATGAAGGAAGTGCTAGCTAAACACGGAATCAAGATGCCGGTGCTAGCCATGCCCGTGCGTTATTTAATGTTTGCAACCACCCAGACCCCTGCAATTGATGCAGTTCTATCCATCATGGGCAGTACAGAAGTTGAAAAGCGTTTAGGAGTTCTTGGTTAATTCACTGCATGGTTGTTTTGATTGGTCAGGTGTTGATACGACACCTGTTTGAAAAAAACTTCAGTATTTTTACAATTTCATTTGCTAATCAGAATAAAAATGGGTTAGAATATGAGACTGTTCTGAAAGCAGTTAATAAATTAAAAAAATTAATTAACCCAGTTTAAATTACACAGTTTGATGGTGACAAATCAAAATGAAAGTAAAATAACACTGTAAAGCTAAAGAAATAGAAAGATTTTGGTTTTAGCCTGTATTGATTCATTTCAGTACTAATAGAAGTACGGGGCTATAGCTCAGCTGGGAGAGCGCTTGCATGGCATGCAAGAGGTCAGCGGTTCGATCCCGCTTAGCTCCACCAGTAGTTGTAAAAGTTTTGCAGTACCGTAGTATCTGGGTCCCCATCGTCTAGAGGCCTAGGACATCACCCTTTCACGGTGAGTACGGGGGTTCGAATCCCCCTGGGGACGCCAAGAAGTACAATTGGAGTGGTAGTTCAGTTGGTTAGAATATCGGCCTGTCACGCCGAGGGTCGCGGGTTCGAGTCCCGTCCGCTCCGCCAATATTATTAAATTAGCCCCTTACGAGGGGCTTTTTTATTGCCTAAATCTTTCCCAACTACTCCGATTACCCTAATAAATAGATGGTTTTAAGTCTACTTGACATAACTGTATATGTTCATAATATACAGTTCTGATTAATTTTTCTTCAGTACTTGGATTTCAATGGGATATAGGGAATTTGCAAAAAAGTGCCCAAAAACATGATGTCCACCCAACAGAGTCAGAAGAGATCTTTTTTAATAGCCCATTAATTATCAGTAATGATACTGAGCACAGTAATAATGAAAAAAGATATTTAGTATTAGGTATAACGAATAAAAAGAGATTTTTAACAGTTATTTGTACTCTTCGGGAGAGTGATACCTTAATTCGGGTTATTTCTGCGAGAGACCAATACCGAAAAAAAAGGATAGTTTATGCCAAAGCAACTAAAACTTGAAGTGAAAAAATTAAAAACAATTCCAAAATTCAAGAATGAGGAAAGTGAACGTCAGTTTTGGGAAAGCCCCGAAAATGATGCGACAGATTATTTTGAAGTTTCAAAAATGGTGGTTGCAAATTTCTCGAATTTAAAACCTTCAACGACGAGTATTTCATTAAGATTATCTGATAGTTTGTTGGAGGGTATTCGACAACAAGCTAACAAATTAGATGTGCCATACCAATCATTGATGAAAATATGGCTGACTGAGAAACTTGGGGAAAGTCTCCGTAGTTAAATAGGCTTTATTTTTTTATTCATGGGTAAATAAGATTGAAAATCTTTTTTTTGGGGATAGTTTTGCTGGCCATTACCAAGAATCTGAATAGTCAAATTGTTGGATCTTTTTTATTTAAAAATTGACTTTATCGTATCAAATGCAACCTGTAGCAGAAAACATTAAATTAGGAATAATCTGCCCATTAGTTATTACAAGTACTGATAGAACTTCATTAGTATCTGGAGTTCCCACCTTTTCTGAAGCTGGTATACCTGGATTTGCTGCCTTATCTTGGTAGGGTGTATATCCTCTAGCTGGTACACCAAAAGACATTCAGGATAAATACCATGCTGCTTTGGTAAAAATTATGAGTGAACCAGAAATTAAAGAGAGATTTGCAGCTTTAGGTGTTCAAGCGCAAGCAACTAGTATGGATGAATTTAAGTCTTTTCTCAGTTCAGAAAATTCTAAGTATTCAAAGTTAATTACTGAAAACAAAATCATGGCCGAATAATTAATTGTCTTTGCCATATTATCTCCAGTCTGAAACAAAATCTAACCCACCAAATAAGGTTAGACTTTAATAGACTAATAAAAACAAAAGGGCATTGTAAATAAAAAGTTCTAAAGAGATGTTGTTGGACGTAGATGTTCTTGAATGTTTTCTAAGAGGGAAAACGTCGGCTTTGGTAACGTTCATCAATTAGCCCCTTACGAGGGGATTTTTTATAGCCTAAATTTCCCTTCACACTTTGAAGTCTTAAGACAAATCAGAATTTTCAGTATATTTGTCATAGGAAGTATGTATTCTTCACTAGGAGTTTTGGTTGATATTTCTTGGGTATTGAGAACCACATTGTCAATCAAATGTTATTGTTAATTTTGCTATATTGGAAGGCGATTTTAGTTTAAATTTAATTGAAATCAATGTAATATTGGTTTTATGAACCCCAATAATCCAGTTTTCATTTTTGATCGTAGAAGTGCACTCAAAACTTATAGTGCTTTAATTGGGGCTTTTTTTTGGGGCATCAAATCAGCAAGTGCTGATGATAAGATTATTAACGGACCTCGTTCTGCATTAATTATTGGGAATAGTAAATATCCTGATAGTCCTCTTTCAAACCCTGCAAATGATGCAACGGCTATTAGCAAAGAGTTGAACTTGCTAGGGTTTAATACTTCACTGTTGATGGATGCTAATTTAAAAAATTTAGCAACTGCCATTCAAAAATATACTGATCTCCTTAATAAAGAAAAATCTATTGGCCTTTTTTATTATGCTGGTCATGGTGTCCAATTAGGTTGGAGAAATTATTTAGTACCAGTTGATGCTGCAATTGACAAAGTGGATGATATTCCCAAACAAACATATGAGTTAAATGTGTTGCTCACGGAACTTAATAAAGCCAAAAATCTGATGAATATTATTATTTTGGATGCCTGTCGAGACAATCCGTTTGGCAAAAAATTACCTATTGAGCAAAGAGGTTTGAGTCAGTTCGATGCTCCACCAAATTCAGTACTCTGCTATGCCACAGCTCCAGGTAACGTAGCGAGCGATGGAACCAATGTGAATGGCTTGTTTACGGAAAATCTTCTGCGTGAAATGCGTAATCCATCTGCAAAGATTGAGGATGTCATGAAAAGGGTGAGATTAAATGTGCGATTGGCTTCAAATGGTCAGCAGATTCCTTGGGAAAGTACCTCCTTAGAGCAGGACTTCTATTTCAATGCAAAAGGAGTAGATCCGCAATTTATAGAGAAAGAGGTTAATGGCGTCTTAGCGAATCTAAAAGTGACTTCTCATCAAAATATTAATGCGGGTCACTTAACTCCGACAGAATCATCCCCAATAGTTGCACCCACAAAAATGATTGAGGCTCCGTCGATATTAACTGCCCCAACCATTGCAGTCGAAGATGTAAATAAAAAAGTAACAGAAGCAGAAAAAGATCGTCGATTTAAAGAGGAGCTTGCTTTGTGGGAAAAAGCTGCGGTCGACCCATCTCCTAAGTTGGTAGAGGAATATATCAGAAAATATCCCAATGGAGACTTTTCTCAATTGGCACAAGTACGGCTAGATCAATTGCTAGCTAAGGGTGGCGAGAAAAAGGTGCAAGTAATCAGCTCAGTTAATAATCCTTTTTCCAAGGGAAGTGCCTCAGTAGTTGATTCTTATACTCTTGGGGATAGTTATTCTTTCGAAGTAAAAGATTTGCTTACTAAAGTGATTCAAAATTCATTTACGGATGTGGTTTCGGAAATAAGTGATGACAAAATCATTTTTAATCAAGGAGAGCGAATTATTGATTTACTTGGCAATGAACTGAAGTCCAGAAATATTCGTTTTTTATCACCGGCACAGTTTTACCCTGAGATATTTGAAGTCGGAAAGAAATGGACTACTAGGTTCAAATGGCTCATGGACAATGGTCAACCTACTGATATAGTGACAGATTTTATTATTAAAAAAAGATTTGAATATCAATCCAAACTTGGGGTGTTTAATGCGTTTGAAGTAGAAGGTTGGGGTTATACCACTCAGGGGGGGCGGTTATTAATGAAATATCTGGTTGATCCTGATAAATGCGCGCAACCTTTAGTGTTTGACCGTATCATGAGGGGTTTTAATGGACAAGTGCTTGGTGCTGCCAATCGTGAACTGGTTGCTTTTTCACAGCAAAAAGTGAGGATGAATTAGACAGTATTAATTTTTTTGGCTTTTCATTCCGCGTTTTTTAAACCATAATAATCATAATGTGTTGTGTCTTATTCTATAAAAAGTAGAAAAATGAATCCCATAAAGTTAGCTTTAATTTTTTTTAATTGTTTTTTGTTCAGCACAACAATATCAGCTGCCCAATTGATAAGCCTAAATGAAGCAGCCCTTCCCCCAGCAACCAATATTACCGCTACGAGGGGTATATCACGAGGACCGGTTGTGAAACTTGAATTTCCTAATGCGGATGCTCAAGTAGTTGCTCCTTTTGACTTGAAGGTACGCTTTGAGGCAAGAGGTGAAGCTAAAATCGATTTAGATTCAGTCAAAGTATTGTATTTGAAATCACCTTTTGTCGATTTAACCCCACGATTAAAAAATGCAATTTCAGCGAATGGAATTGATTTTGTCAAAGCAGAAGTACCTCCTGGTAGTCATTTAATTCGAATATCTGTAAAAGATTCTGAAGGGCGAGAAACTAATTTACTTCTAACTTTGGTTGTAGCTAAATAATGAATTGTCCGTATTGTCTATCTGAGGTTGCTGAAGGGGCAGTAGTTTGTAAAGTTTGTACTCGTGATCTTTATCTCTTTAAGCCAATGATGGTTAAGCTTTCAGAATTAGAGTCTCAAATAGCAGAACTTATAAATCAAGAAAAAAATGATAAGCGAATCACTGAGCTTGAGGCTTTAATTGAAGAGTATGAAATTAAAAGTTATAACAGTAGGGGTATGAAAGGAACAATCCTTGATGTACTATTATTTTTGGTAATTCCATTAATGCTCTTGATTGGTGCTCATGACATCATCACAGTTGTTTATGATACTAAGATGGTTTATTTGAGAATTCTTTCGATGTTGCTTCCGTTGCCATTCGGATATGTCTTATTTAGCACGAGACGGCGGAATATATGGACTTGGTTTTTGGGAGCAGTATTTTTAGCTGTTTCTGCTGTGAT
Source organism: Polynucleobacter kasalickyi (assembly GCF_900176405.1). Classification (GTDB taxonomy): domain Bacteria; phylum Pseudomonadota; class Gammaproteobacteria; order Burkholderiales; family Burkholderiaceae; genus Polynucleobacter; species Polynucleobacter kasalickyi. The sequence goes on from NZ_FWXJ01000002.1 coordinate 137,122, forward strand.
AGGGATGTGTTGGATAACTAGCCTCGTTGATCAATCGCCGGTTCTGCCGCAGAATCTATTTGAGTGGCGCGAGGTCCTCGAGTATGCCGCAAGTATTGCATTTAGTTTTCTAACTGGAATGTTGATTGGTGGAATGATTTATAACCAACAGCACCCAAAAAGATCTGCCCAAGTTGAACCATTAATAAAATTCTTAACGGGTATATTTGGTATCGGTGAGTTATCACCAGAATCACTTCACCATCTCATGAAGAAGCTTAATGAGTATGGAGGGACTTTAGTTGCATTAGGTACCACATCAATATCGATATATACAGGTTTAAAGCATATTCTCTAATTTAGAGAGTTTAGGAGCAATGATCAAAATGACATTCAATTTACCTAAAACTCATTTCCAATTTAGATTTTTGCAAGCCTAACTTTAGAAATTGTCATGATACTTTTGACGTGTAAGTATTTTTCTAAGACAGAATTTATGCTTTGCAGTCGATCAGCTTAAGCACCATCAACTTGTATTCCTCGTTCTTTTACCAACTTCTTCCATTTGTTTAAATCTTTATCAATGTAAGCTGTAAATTGTTGAGGTGTCATTGGCATTACATTTAGTGTCTCTGCTTCAAACTTGGCCATGATTTGAGGGTCTTTGAGAATACGATTAATGTGACCATTTAAGTTATTCACAATTTCAGCAGGGATGCCTGCTGGTCCAGATATGCCATACCATTGCAAACTTGAAAATTCAGACATACCAATTTCTGTAAAAGTTGGTACGCTCTGGATTTGAGGCATGCGAACTTGAGAAGTGACAGCAAAGGGTTTTAAACGATTACCTTTAATGAACTGTAAAGCAGCGATGAGACCCGGAAAGGCCACATCAACCCGACCTGCCATGACATCCACTAAAGCAGGGCCAATTCCTCTGTAAGGAGCATGTAAGAAAGGAATTCCCGTGGCAACACTTAGTTCCTCAACTAGCAGATGAGACGAAGTACCCGGCCCAGCGGAACCATAACTGATGGGTCTACCTTTCTTTTTCAACTCGGCAAATAATGCCTCAATCGATTCGAGCTTACTTAATTCTGGACCGACCACAAAAACATTCGGCGACCCACCAACCATTGCTATATGGTTAAAGTCTTTCATGGAGTCATAAGGTAGATTTCTAATTGCTGGATTAGTACCATGGGTACTAATGTTGACCACCATGAAGGTCTGACCGTCAGGATTTGCTCTAGAAGTGGCAAGACTGGCGATGGTGCCTCCTCCGCCGCCAATATTCTCTGAGATAAATGAAGTGCCTGTGGCTTGAGAAAGTTTATCAGCCATTGTCCGGGCGATTAAATCCAATCCACCGCCTGGTTGTGCTGGAATAATTAATTTGATTGGCTTGGCGCTTGGCCACGCATCTTTAGCAAATGATTTCTCACTAGCTATGAAGGAAGAACCAATAGACGCAATTACCAATTGCAATAAGGTTCTTCTGTTCTTAGAAATAGTTGGCATTTTATATCCCCAAGCTTTTCAAATTTTTATTAAGCCAATACTTTTCCGTGTACGCCAGCTGCTAGAGTTTCAGCTTCCCAACGCTTCATAGGAACTACTTCAGCTACTGGTCCACCTGGTGATCTAAACTTCACTGGTAAATGACCTGGCTCCGTTAAGATTTCGCCACCACTATCTTTTACACCTTGAATAAAGGCATCTAAATCTTCAACTTCCATACCAATGTGATGAATACATGGTGCAGGTCCTGCAAAATTTGCTTCATCAGAATCATCAGACTCATAATGAATCAAGGTTAAATCCATATAACCATCTGTCATGTGACAGGAAATATGGTCACCATGCTTACCCTTGCGTAATACTGTATTTACGTGCTTGTATTGGAAGACGCTTTCATAAAACTTCTTTGATTCTTCAATATCGATGACGCGCATGGCGATATGTTTAATCATATTTGGCATAGTTGTTTCCTTTTAAAAATAGTTAGTCATGTTCAATCATATTAATCATATATATGATTAAAATATTGTCAAGTAGTATTTTCAATTAAAATTGCAAAAGTTCTACCTCACTAAAGGAACGTTTTACATGAATAAACGCGGCAGTTTGGATCAACCTCTCTACAACACGGTAAGAAGCCTCATTCTGATAAAACTTAGAAATGGCGAGTGGAAGCCAGGAGAAAAAATTCCGACCGAGCCGGAGTTAGCAAAATTATTTTCAGTGAGTGTGGGGACGGTTAGAAAAGCGGTAGAAGACTTAGTAGCAGAACAAGTACTAATCAGACGAGCAAGAATTGGAACCACTGTTTCGACGCATGAAAAACAAAACCAATTTAGTACTTTCTTTAACTTTTCTAATCGATCGAATAGCGAAATGCAGATCGAGCCAAAGCTCCTTTCCTTCAAGAAAATAGTGGCAAATAAGGAGATTGGTAACGCTTTAGGTGTTGAGGTGGGTGAAGCATTGTTTGAGATAGATAACTTGAGGCTCATTGATGGCAAGCCTACGATGTTTGATCGTATTTGGTTGCCGCAAAAGAAATTTTTGAAGCTCACTAAAAATGAGTTTGAAAACAGACCAGGTTCTATTTATTCACTCTATCAATCGCAGTTTATGATGACGATTGTGCGGATTAATGAACAAGTCGAGGCAATGCAAGCTCCTGAATTTGTGAGATTAGAATTAGGTCTTAAAAAAACTGATCCAGTGCTGAAGATTAGCCGCTATGCATATACTTACGGCGATGAAGTGGTTGAGTTTCGTAATCGCTACGTGAACACTTTAATTAGTGTTTATCAAAATGAAATCGGGCTCAGAGAGTAATAGTAAAGTAACGATTTATTCCTCTGATTTCAGGGGGTGCATCATTACCGTCAAAGTTGAGTAAAAATCTTTTTTATAGCTACATGCTATTCAAAAGCCCTTTTAATACAGTAGAGTATTTTTTATGAAAAAATTACAATCATTCTTTTTGATCATCAGTTTTACTTTTATCGGAAGTACATCAGCGCAATCAGTATTTGAAGGCTACTTTTTACAAGGGGCAATTGGGTATACCAACGTTGGATCTTCATTTAATCAAACGAGTACTCTGTTAAATCAGACTGGTGTTTATCCACAAAATTTTTCAACGGATAATTTATCGGTATTCACTGGGAATATTGGTGGTGGTTATAACTTTAGAGTCGATCCAAAATGGTTATTAGGTTTGAGTATCGATTTTATGCCGACGACCTCTGGCTCGGCGAATAGTAAAGTCACAACAAATTTGCCAGGTATTGCTGTGCCAAATTCACTAATTGGCTCTTATCAAATGAAGAATCCTCTTAATCTTTCGGTGATGCCTGGTTATGAGTTATCAAGTACTCAACTGATTTATGGAAAAATTGCTTTATCAATAGCATCATTAATCTATAGTGATCAAATTACTCCCCCTACGAGTGTCCTTGTTGGCGGTTACACTTTGGGAGTGGGCTATAAGCAAGCTTTAGAAAATCATTTGTATGTTTTTGCAGAAGGGTTGTATACCAATTTCGTTGACTATACTGCAAATATCAATGGGCCATATGCAGGTATTGCCAGTACCAGTATTAACGTAAAAGCTTTAGGATTTTCTGCTTTAGTTGGTATTGGATATCGTTTTTAAGGTGTAAGAGAAGATGTAATATGGTCTTGTAACTTATTACTAAAAACGATCAGTTGAGATTTTTTTTTATGGTCTTGACTAAATTAACTTCATAATCATCAATCATTTTTTTGAAGTATTTATAAATGTCTTCAATGTTGACATTTAAATGGATGCTAGAAAATCCTTCATCATTTTTATCAAGTGGTATGATTCCGGTCACAACACTTTTAAAACGCTCTGGATCTCTATCTCTTATGGGTTGGTAAGCATTGATTGCTGTGATAATTTGCTCAATTGTGTAGCCGAAGTCTCTGGTTAATATCATTAAGTCGTAAATGTCACGAGACTTAATGCGATCGTAAACAACGATACTTTTCATCACAAAAAGACCATCTACACCAAGGATGTTGAAGCCTTGATTGGAGACGCTGAGTTTGGGTGTGGACTGTAAAAAAGCAATCTGTTGTTTCGGTCTATCATTTTCACTGCGAGAGTGAAACGTAACTTTTGCACCGTCAATCAAATAGTCTTGAATGTATTTGTCTAAATTATCTGAGTGATTGATTTTGAATTGTGATTTTTGTGCTGGCGTTATCAGACTTTCAATTTTTGCACCATGAGCTTCCAAATCATTTAAGACTTCGTCGATCGCTTTTATAGGTAAGACTTGACCAAAAATATTGAAGTCTAAATCTTCGCTACTTCTATGACCGATTTGGAGGGCTAGTGCAGTTTCTCCTATGAGGGTGAAATCTGCTAGACGAGCATCTTCTTTGAGTCGAGCAAAGTTTTTTTGTGTTGATATTGGCAAGAATTCAAGCATTAGCATAAACTTTACCTTTTACGAGGCTAAGACTATTGAAGCCCTTACTAATATTCTTTAGCATTCTCGCCACACTCGCAGTTGTCATTGGATCCAACGGGTGTTGTTGGAACACTCTCTTGACTTTCGCAACACCATAGTAGTAACAGAGTCGAACTACATCTTCGAACTTATGTTTTTCCAACACTTTAGTAATGAGAGCATGATCGTTAATTTGCGTACTTGACCAATCGTAGGCTCCAGATAGGCCAATCTTGATTGATTTTCTTGGTTCGTTGCTATGCGAAATGGCAACTCGTAACCATTCAGGGATGATTGATGCATAACGATCTATCTCTTCTTGTGACCAATCTGCGGTAGCATTCTTTATTTGAATCGTGTTGAGATGCTTCTCGCCTCGGTTCCATAAGTCTAACAACACTAGACCTTTTGCGGTTTGAGAAAGTTTTATTTTTCGAGGACTCATGCGACGAAACTCTACCTGATAATCACCGGAAATAACAGTACGAGACTGCCCGGAAGTTGGTACTACAACACTTATTGATAAAGATGATTTTGGAACTATTGAACCTATTCGTTCGCCGGTTTTTTTCTGAACAGCAAGCGCTATAGAATTTAAGTCAATATCACCGGTAACGCCATATAAACCTCTTGTAATTCGCACTATTTCATGGGCATTCACCATCCGATAAAGTGTTTGGTCGACAGATGCACGGGTCCCAACTGAAAGGAAATCAGCGCTAGAGAAGACTACCCCTTTAGGCAATTCTGCAATCCTAGAACGAATCTTGTTTGAAGTGCTCATGTTAGAAATTTTGCACGTTTTTCTAACAATGTCAATTGTTTGATAATCAGCGCATTCTGCGCTTATTTTTCAGTGAGATCTAGAACAAAAATCTAGACAATCCCTCGATAAGATCCACCATCAACTTGAATATTTTGACCACTAATAAATGAGGCTTGTTTACTGCATAAATAGGCGCAAATATCGCCAAACTCCTCAGTTGTTCCAAAACGTTTGGCAGCAATACTGAGTGCAATTTTGGCCCGTGCTTCATCAAAACTAATATTATCGATTTTCGCTTGCCGCTCGGTCATTTGTATTTGACGACCCGTATCAATCCGCTCAGGTAATAGATTGTTGATGGTGACATTATCAACGGCAACATCCCTTGAGATGGCTTTACAAACCGCGGTGAGGGCGGTTCTCGCGGAAGTAGATAAGCCTTGATGGGAGAGGGGGGACTTGACCATCGCGGAAGTTATATTGATGATACGGCCAAACTTTCTTTCTTGCATCCCTGCTAAAACACCACGAATCATCAGTACCGGAGCAAGCATATTCGATTCGAATGCTTTGAGGTAGTCTTCGCGTCCCCAGTCTAAAAATTTACCAGGAGTAGGGCCGGCATTATTGGTCACGAGGATATCTGCATCAGGACAAGCATTTAACAATAATTTTCTGCCTTCTTCAGTAGTGATGTCAGCTACCACACCATGAACCTGATTGCCGGTAATATTTTTAATTTCTTCAACGGTAGCTAATACAGTTGCTTCATTACGACCATTGATAAAAACCTCTACCCCCTCTTTCGATAATGACAGGGCACAAGCTTTACCAAGTCCTTTTGATGATGCACAAATAATTGCTTTTTTACCGGTGATGCCTAGATCCATTTTTATCTCCAGATTTACTCATTCAAAGTAACATTTTTTAAAACTGCCTCAATTCTTTTCGACTCCGATTTTACAAACTTATCAAAATCACTCGGGTTACGTCCATCTGGTCTAAATCCAGAAGTTGTTAAAAATTCATTCATTTCTGGATCTTGCAGGACATTTTTAATTTCTTGGGCGATTTGTTGAATAATGGGTTGAGGTGTTTTCGCTGGGGCGAACCATCCTAGCCATGTTCCTGCAATATTCAATTCTTTTAAACCAGATTCTTGCATCGTTGGGAGATTCGGAAAATCTGGCGACCGTTGAGAGTCCGTAAATGCAACGGGTCGCACCTTTCCGGTGGCAATGAAAGAATGCACAATGGTGGGGGGTAAGATCATGAAATCAACTTCACCAGATGCCACAGCAAGTAATGCGGGGGATGTTCCTTTGTAGGGAATATGCAGGGCATTTAAACCTGTATATTCAGTAAATTGCGCAGAGGCCAAATGTAAGGCATTCCCAACCCCAGGTGAGGAATAGGAAATCTTATTCGTTTTCGCGTAGTTAATAAATTCCTGTAGATTTTTCACTGGTAAGGCAGCGTTCACTACCATGACATAACCAGTGCCCATCGCAAGGTTCGTAATAGGGGCAAAATCTTTAAATACATCGTAGCCTAATTTTTTATTTAAAAGGGGGTTGATGATAAAGGCGGGCGTTGTATGTAATAAGGTGTAACCATCTGCCGGTGATCTAGCCACAAATGCAGTGGCAATAGCACCATTTGCCCCAGGTTTATTTTCCACCACAATCGTGGTTTTTAAGCGCTTCTCAAGTTTTTGAGCCATGGTCCGCGCGGTTGTATCGGACGTACCACCAGCCTCAAAGGGCACAATCAAGCGGATTGGCTTGTTGGGATAGGTCTCCGCAGTCAAGCCAATTGCTGATATTAAAAAACTTGCAAGAAATAAATAGCTCTTACCGAATTTTAGAAAAACTTTCATTGATGGCGTTCTATCTTAGCGATGGATACTTTTTAAGAAATGTTCCACCATTTCAGTACGGGTACAGACCCAGACATCAGGAGCTTGCGTAGCAATTTCTAAAATGCGGTGAAATGCACCAGCCCCTGCTGGTCTGCCAAATACATGCGCATGCACAGTTGGATCAATTTTTATTGCACGAGTTTCCCACTGGCGAACATATTCAAGCCAATCCTCGAAAATTTCCACCATGACACGGGGTGGTTGGCCGTGGCGCATGAACATCGGTAAATCGTTCACTTCCATGGTACCTGGTACTGCGACAATCGACGTTTCTCCAAAATCAACCAAGTAGGGTAAGTCATCATTTAAGGTGTCGCTGTGCCACATATACCCCTCTTGTGCCAATAATCTCGCAGTACGCACACTTGGCGTACTTCTCGGGCTAATCCATCCTTTGGGCTTGGCACCAATGACATTGGCGATTAAATCGGTAGTGCGTTTAATGTTGTCTAACTCTTGTTTTTCATCTAAGAGGGCGGGAATAACATCCATCGCATAAGAGTGAGCAACGATATCATGTCCTAGGCTTGCGATATGCTTCACTTCCTCTGGATAGCGTTCTGCCATGATGCCGCAAACTAAAATAGAAGCTTTCACGTGGTGGCGTTCAAAAATTTCAAGAACTCGCTCTACGCCACGGCGATGACCATACTCTGCCCAACCAACCGCATTTAGGTCAGGTACGCCACCTTTGAGGGGGTTACCCATTGGTCCAATTCCAGGCCAAGCCCCATCAGACCACCATTCATAGGCCATCCGGAATACAACGCCCATCTTTTTATTGCCGGGCCACATAAAGTCAGCTGGAGGATGGATTTCTTTACCGCCAGCATGAATATCAAAAGGGTGTGACATTTACATCTCCATTTATAGTTTGTTTTAATCTAATCTTTTGTGGCTCCAAGCCACGGTTGATCAACGACGTCAAAGATGACTTTGTCAGGACCAATAAATTTATTTTCTGAATAGCCAAGCGTATTTTTCGGTCGCTTTTCAAAGCAATTTGCACCCATGGACTCTAAGTCTTGCGTTACTCCATCCAAGTCATCTACTACAAAGCCTAAGTGATGGATGCCTCGAAAATCAATCCCGTGACCTTGATCCCAGCCAAAGTGCAAAATGGCGAGACTTATCGTGCCATCACTTAAAAAAACACCGTAGGATGTCTCTGGATTAGAAAATTCTTTTCGGCCAACCTCAGTGAATGCAAATGCTTTTTTATAAAATTCCGCTGTTTCAAAGGGATTTTCTGCGGCAATTGCGATATGTCTCAGCTTGGCCATGTTTCTTTACTTACAGAGGTCCTAGCGTCGTTGATTCATCCTCAATTGTATTTCTGAGGATACCAATTTGTTCAATTTCTACCTCGGCAATGTCACCAGGTTTCATGAAAATTGGCGGGGTTCTAGCAAAGCCTACGCCACCCATAGTGCCTGAAGCAATAATGTCGCCAGGCTGTAATGTGGTCCATTCGGTGATGTATTCAATAATCGCTTGAATTGAATGAATCATTTGTGAAGTATTGGCTTTTTGCATCACTTGACCATTGAGCCTCATTTCGATATTCAGATTCATTGGATCAGCAATTTCATCCGCAGTAACTAACCAAGGACCAATTGCGCCGGTTTGTTCAAAGTTTTTACCCGGATTAATTTGACTGGAGTGACGCTGATAATCTCTTAAACAGGCTTCGTTCATACAGCTGTAACCAAAGATGTAGTCTAAGGTTTTATCTTTCGGCACATATCGGCCCGTCGGTTTACCAATCACGATTAACATCTCGGCTTCCCAGTCCAACATTTGTGAAACCTTCGGACGCATAATGGGACGGAGGTGTCCAGTTAAAGACTCTGGCCAGCGGGCAAAGATCATGGCACGGTCTGGTGCTTTACGATTGCCAATCGCGCGATTCGCTTCATCCACATGGTCGTGATAATTCAGGCCAGCACAAAAGATTTTTCCTGGGTTTGGTACTACTGGCAACAGATGTAAACCATCGTAATCAAAATCACCGTCAGACTCTTTGATCATTGACTCAGCAACGGCTTGACCATTACCCGCAATAAAACTAATAATATCTGGGTACAGACCGCCTAAGCGAACGCTTAAATCAATGACGCGTTGACCTTTTAAAACACCGTAGTGCGCTTTACCTGCATGTAAGAATGATACTAACTTCATGGATGATTTCCTTGTTTGTAAAAATAGATTAAGTGGTTGGATTAAATGGCGTTGATACGGTTGGTCATGGCTTTACGCCAAGTGTCTTGGTCAGTAAAGGTGGGGTTATCTCGAATTAATTCTTCCGTAAAGGCATAAATGGCTTCATCTGTTTGCGACAAGTCGAAAGGTTTACCATGGGGTTGGGCCACATGCCATGGTGTATCCAGATAGATTTCCAAGCCGTTACCCTCAGGATCAAATGAGTAGATAGACCATGCATTGCCATGGGTGATTGGCGTAATATTCGTAATACCTTGCTCGATCAGTCTTTTTTCAATACGACGTAAATCGTTTAGTTCCTCGACAATAAAGGACATCTGAAACACCACGCTAGGACCACTGGCAGGGTCTTTGCCATCAATCAATACCAGTTGATGATGGGCATCATCGCTACCACTCATAAAGCTAATATTGCGATTTCCCAGTCTAGGAACTTGACCTCTATCGGTCACGATTAAATCAAACACCGAGGTATAAAATTTTTCCATTTTCTCTAGATCATCGACATACAGACCTAAATGTTTAATTTGTGGAATTTTGGCCATACTAGTCTACTTTCATATTGACAGATTTTGCGATAACCGAGTACTTAGCGATATCCGATTTAATTTTTTCAGTGAAGTCACTGGCTTTGAGTGGTAGAGAGTTACAACCTAATTTGCTTAAGTTCGTTTGTAATGTGTCTGTATTAGCCGTCTCATTTACTGCTTTATAGTACGCCTCTAAAATATGGCTAGGAGTATTAGCCGAGGCTGCTAAACCATACCAAAAGCTTTCGTTAAAATCAGGCAAGCCACCTTCCATAAAGGTCGGAATGTTGGGTATCTGGGGCATGCGTTGCGCAGTAGTGACACCTAGTGCTTTGAGTCTACCTGACTGAATATGAGGAATGATGGTTGCTGGGGTACTGATATAAATCATCGAATCTTGGCCACTTAAAATATGAGCAATCACCGGAGCTTCACCTTTAAACGGGATATGGGACATTTTTACGCCTGCTTTGGTATTGACCATTTCAAGGAGCATATGGGAAAAAGAACCATTACCTCCGGAAGAGCCAAAAACACTTTTTGAATCTTTCTTTAATGCAGTAATTAACTCACCCATCGTATTGGCTGGCACTTTGGAACTAGCAATCATCACGAGAGGTACTTCACAAACAGAGCCCAAGGGTTTCAAGTCTCTTAAAGGACTATAGGAAATCTTTTCATAAACGGCCGGGTTAATTGCCATCACAGAGGTAAAAACTAAAATTAAGTTATAACCGTCCGCTGGGGAATTCATTAGTACATCGACACCCAGCCCACCGTTGATCCCAGGACGGTTATCAACAATAACCGGTTGGCCAATTTTTTCGGATAGAGCTTGGCCAATCGTTCTGCCAATAGCATCTGCTCCGCCACCAGCTACTTGGGGAATAATTAATCGAACAGGTTTGTTAGGTACCCATGAGCTCGTTTGGGCAAAACAGTGAAGTTGCAATAGCCCAAGGAAAAATAGAACAACTATTTTAAAGTGCATATTTTTGTCTCGTAATTTGTTATGTAATTTTATTTATTATGATACAAATTTTTTTTCAATAGGAAATTGTTTTGACCGGCGAAGTTTAAGATTGCCTAATGGACCATGAAGTTAGTACTTTCCCTAGGTTTAGTTTGATCCTGATGATGCTATTGAATCCTACCGAGAGTGCGCTAATTAACGGATCGATAAAGACCTCTTCTAGTTCTGGGTACATCTTGAAAACTTGCCATGAATGCTTCGGTTGAGATGGCTGGATAAACTACTTCAGAGAGTCGAATGGTTTCATTGACCAATATCCCTTTTTCAAAGCGAAGAGTCTGATAGGTCTTGTAGGCGTTTTTCATTCCTTGACCAATGCCATCATCAAGACCGAAATGAATCTCGCCAGTAAACCAATCAGCAAATAATCTTCTATTCACAGTTTGTGGGAAGATCGCTTTTAAATTGGCCTTCATCGCCATTGGTTCCCAAACAATATCAAACGAAAGTTCATCTGCTTCCCCCTGTAGATTGATTACACGTCGTTCACGAAGCGCAGTGGGGTGCTTGATGTAGGCTTCTAGCTTGATTAAAAATAATTTCTTTTTTTGAATGCTCCAACTCCCGTTATATCCTCTCCAGCACATACTGGTAACGGCTAAAAATTCAGGCGCATGAGGGTGACTCGCGAGTGGTTCATCATGACTAAATAACTGCTTGCCTTGGTAGAGAAATTTTTCAGATGTTTGGAATGTCATTGAAAGCTCCAGCTTAGTTGAGGTTTTTTTACTCCTATAACTAGCCTAGCATATTGCTATTCCACATTATGAAATAGTCAAAGATAGTTCAACGCAATTTCAATTTTGTAACTCATTCATCCATTCTGAAACTGAGGTTTTTAAAAACTGCTCATCATTGATCATCCATTCGAGCACTTGATTTCTCCGTTCATCCGACCAAACAGGACTGGTTAGGATATGAAATTTATCGATGATGGCTTTTGCTGCACGGTCACGATGAATGGGATCACCTAGTGGAAAGTCAACTTGCATCAATTCCGAAAGAGTGCCATCGACTAATTCAATTTGCATGGCATTCGCACAACTCCGAATCGTAATATCGTGATGATGTTGACTAAAAATGGGGTTTTCAATCAGAACCATTTTGTCTCGTAAAGCATCAATCCATGGATTACTTGCTGTCTCATCTAAATAATCATCAAGTGTTAGTTGACCTTTTAAGAGCCCAATGGCAACGATATATTGCATGCAGTGATCACGGGCAGCTCTGGTTGTCAAAGGACCCTGTTTATCGGTGCGTCGAATTGCCTCATCATGTGAATAAATCGTAATCTTTTTTACTTGATCAAAACGATGGTTGAGCCATGGGTATAGTTGAATCGCTGCTTCCAAGGCGGTAGAAACATTTCTCTGACATGGGTAAAACTTAAAGATAATATTTTCAAGGACAAAGCTGCCTAGGGTCTCGGCGATTGTGATTGGCTTGCCATCTAAAAATACTTTTTCAAAGCCCCATTTGGGATCACTGAGGGGAGTTTGGTAGCCGGGCTCATCCTTAATGGAATTCAATGCATGCCATAAGCCTCTGCTCGCAGCATCTGCTCCAGCCCAACTTTTTCGCGGTCCCGCATTAGGGACGTGACGGTAGGCATTCAATGTACCGCCGTCCATAAAGACATTGCCAAGAGTCGCTAAGGCCATTTCTTTTGAACCACCAAGGAGCTTAGTAACAACCACTGAGGAGGCGATCTTTACACCAATGACATGATCAAGCGCCACAATAGGTTGGTCAAATTTATTCGCAAACGAAATCATCCCCTGAATTTCATAGGATTGAATAATGGCATGCAGAACCTCTTGCATGGTCAGCTCTGCTAAATCGGTGTTAACTAGTTGTTGGCTTCTCACATAGGCGGCTGATAAGATGGCACCAATGGCATCAGATGGGTGACCACCAGCGAAGGAAGTATCGTTAAAGTCCATCCAACGAATCATTGCACTCATATCAAAGGCCGCTTTGATGGGGTCGAGCCGATAGTTGGTGCCAAATACTGGTACACCATTTGGCACAATCGTACCCTGCACATAAGGACCTAATAGTCTTAAACAATCCGCTTCATTGAAAGAGGCTAAGGCGCAAGAAAGAGAATCCCACAAACATAATTTAGCGACTTTATAAGCTTGGTTCGAAAAGGGCTTTTCTGAATAAACGTAATCTACGATAGTGGTTAAGAGTGGATCAGATTTCATAGGATTCATTACTTGTTCATTCGTTATGGTGGTGATTACTCAATGGAAGCATGAGCAAGTTTGACTAACTTTTCCCATTTAATAGATTCTTCACTAATAAATTTACTAAACTCTTGAGGTTTCATTGGCATCGCAATGGCACCTTGTGCAGTTAACTTTTCCTTGACGATGGGAGAGACTAATGCATCCATCATGGATTTACTTAATTGTTGAATGATTTCTGGGGGGGTATTCGCTGGTGCAAATAATCCGTTCCAATTAATCACTTCAAATTGAGGAAAACCTTGCTCAGCAATGGTGGGTACATTCGGCAGGGATGGGTCACGAACTTTACCCGTCGTTGCGAGCGGAAATACTTTACCCGCTCTAATAAATGGTAAGGCTGAAGGAATCGCACTAAAGTAAAAATCGACTTGACCAGAGGCGATTGCTAACAACGCCGGACCACCGCCCTTAAATGGGACGTGAAGCCATTTCGAGCCCAGTAGATCGTTCAGCCAAGCACCGGCTAAATGTGTTGAGCTACCGTTGCCGGCAGATGCATAAGTCAAGTTACTGAATTCTTTTTTACTCTGAGCCATAAAAGAGGCGAACGTATTTGATTTTAGGCCAGGCTGAACAACTAGAACATTCGGAAAAATGGTAGCCAAACTAATCGCAATCAAGTTTTTCTGCGAGTCGTAATTGAGGTTTTTATACAGGTGTTGATTAATGGCGATCGGCGCAACATTTCCCCACAGCAATGTATAACCATCCGGACTCGACTTGGTGACTACCTCTGAGCCACGACTACCGCCAACTCCTCCTAGATTTTCAACAATGATCGTTTGGCCTAGTGTTTTTTGCATTTCACTAGCGACAATTCTCGCAGTAATATCTGAGCTACCACCCGGTTCAAATGGGACGACTAAGCGGATCGTTTTATTCGGATAATTGGATGCTGAGCTAATCAGAGCAAAGAACGTGAGGCAAAGAGTCAGGAGTGACAAAACTCTTTTTAAAGTGAAACAATTGCACATCGGTAGTCTATCTCCATCGCTTAATTTTTTTTATATTTCAATTCTCATCATAAATGAGTTAAGATTTATATCAATTAAAAAAATTATTTAGAGACATGCATGCATTTGTAGAGAGGTTTTCTTTTTCGAATGGTATGAAGTTCGGGTCATATTTTTGGCTCGTGCTTTCTTTTTGTCTCAGTATCTCTGTAAATGCACAAACTGGCGTTAATAATCTGAATGTTCCGAACTCGGGCGTTATTAAAATAATTGTTCCCTATCCACCTGGTGGAGGCACTGATATTATTGCGAGAGCAATTAGTCAGAAAGTTGGTGAACTCTTACAACAGCCCGTAGTGGTAGAAAACCGTAATGGTGCTAATGGTTCAATTGGCTCTGCCTTCGTGGCAAAAGCGGCTGGTGATGGTTTTACATTACTCGTTGTACCGGCAGGTTTTTCAGCCAATCCCTCCATCTACCCGAACTTACCCTTTGATCAAAAGAAGGATTTAACCGGGGTAACAATGCTTGCGTCGGGCCCTCTGGTTTTGGTGGTGAACCCGAACGTAAAAGTGAAGAACACACGTGAATTAATCAGTCTGGTCAAATCTAAACCTGATCAGTTCAACTATGCTTCTGCAGGGATGGGTTCTTTACCTCACCTCACAGCAGAACTTTTTAATTTAGAAGCTGGTACCAAAATGGTCCATATTCCTTATAAGGGAGCTGGTCCTGCGGTGATTGATTTAATGGGTGGCATTGTCCCCGTCTATTTTATGAACATCCTGCAAGCCAAGCCATTAATTGCTGAAGGCTCGATTCGTGCACTTGCTGTGACGAGTCCACAGCGATCAAGTATTGATCCAGAATTACCCTCTATCGCCGAGGAATTACCAGGTTTCGATATGATGAATTGGTATGGGGTATTGGCACCTGCATCAACGTCTAAAGAGCTTTTAGATAAAGTCAATCAAGCGGTTGTCGTAGCGTTAAACACACCGAAAGTCAAAGAGAAACTAAATCAAGAGGGCATGACTGTCGTGGGAAATAAACCCAATGACTTTAATACGTTCTTGAAAAAAGAGATGGACAAATATAGCCGTATCGTCAAGCAAGCAGGATTGTGATAATTTTAAAGTGGAGAATCAGTGAATGAGTGATCAGCAAGAACCAAAATATGATGTGGTTTGGCCAATATCTAAACGTGCCGTAAAAAAGACACTGGCCGCAAAACGTATCCCAGATTTAAATGGCAAAGTGATTGTTGAGTTATGGGATGTGATTTTTCGTGGCGAAGTGATTTACCCACTTGTTCGTGAATATATTAAAAAAAGATTTCCCAATGTACAGTTTGTCCCTTATACCGAAATTGGTAATTTTCATGGTGCTCGTGAACATCAAGTGACGGCCACGATTGCGGATAAATTAAAACATTTCAAAGCCGACGCTGCCATTGTCGGCATTGGTGCCTGAGGTAGCTGTACTCCCGCCGTGTTGCGGGCAGCAGCTTTGATTGAGAAATTAGGAATACCAACTGCATCCATCATTGGTTCTGGCTTTTTAAAACAGGCTGAGGTGGTTTCTAAAGGTCTTGGTGTCCCTTTAGCGATTGGCGTTTATCCAGGTGCGCCGATGGTGGATAGTGAAGCAGAATTAATCCGTAAGGTGGAAGAGTCTTTAGCCCCTGGTTTGTTAGAGGGGCTGATTGGTAAGATTCAAACTTTAGACAATGAAGAAGAGCAACCAGATATCAAAAAAGTGGTTTTTTCTGGCACCTTAGATGAAGTGCAAGATTACTTTTATCAAAAGATGTGGACCGATGGCTTACCAATTATTCCGCCAACGAAACATCGGGTTGAGTCATTCTTGGCCTTTACGGATCGCTCTCCCGAAGAAGTGATTGCGGTCTTGCCTCAAGAGGGTAGGGAAGCTTCGATTGAGTCAATTGCGGTAACGGGTGTGATGTCAGGTTGTAAACCAGAATATATGCCAATCTTGATTGCCATTATTGAGGCCATGAGCGATCCGGTTTTCAGAATTCAAGATTGTGGATCTACGCCTGGTTGGGAGCCGGTTGTCATTTTAGGTGGTCCAATTATTAAGGATCTCGACTTTAATTTTGGCCAGGGAATGATGCGTTTTGGTAGAAAATCCAATACTAGTATTGGTCGTTTTGTCAGAATGTACCTCCGCAATATTTGCGGCTATCGGATTCCTCCGGGAGCTGGTGATAAAGGTAGTATTGGGCAAAGCTTTTTGGTCGCAATGGCAGAAGATGAAGACAGTGCTCGTGAATTCGGTTGGCCGACCTATGCTCAGGATCGTGGCTTTGATGCAAGCGAAAATATTGTGACGGTGCATAGCGTAGTGAGTATTTCATCACCGATTTATAGTGCTGGTGATCGAGCCATTGACCATGTGCAACAATGGGCTGATTTAGTGGGTAGTAGTTTCACTTACTGGGCTCACACCGGCTTTAAAACAGGCATGTGGAATCCATTAATTGTCTCTAGTCCTAGTGTGGCGAAAGTCATTGCTAAAGAATGGACGAAGGATCAGGTCAGACAATATTTATATGATCACATCAAAGTCACAGCGCAAAAGATTACGCATTACGCAAAGATGACAAGTACTCCAACCTTTAGTTTGAAAAATTTGGTAGAAGGCGGGATCTTACCCGAGGAATACTATCAATCGGATGATCCTGAACGACTACTGAATGTGATTATTCATCCTAGTATGGTCGAAATTATTGTGGCTGGTGATCCTGGTCGTAATCAATCAAGAGCGTATATGGGCAATCATATTCAAGGACCGCCAACAAGTAGGAAAATCAACTTACCTGCAACTTGGCCAAATCCTAAAAAACAGGCTGACTAATGATTGACGAGGGGGAACCGTTCGTGAATTGCCGAAGCTAGGGAGATAACGGTGTGTGCCTGGTCCACCACACACCAACAGTTGCATCCCTTTAGGTTTTTTAGAAATTGGTATTAGCGAGTCTGTATTGAGTTCACCTCATTCGCGACTACGAGAGTGTATCGCTCTGATGAAATCATGCGGCGCCATTTTAAATTTCTGGCATCTTACTGAGCTGCCAGAGTTTTTTCTGGATTTGTAATATGCAGTACCCAGTGTGCTCTTGGATTTTAGTATGCTCTGGATCAATTATGAGCCAATTTACCACCATGGTTCTATTTATTACTGGGTGGCTGAGTCATCCTCTTTGTAAAAACTTGTAAGACTTGTATCTTTTCCGCCATAAATAGAGTATGGTGTAAATAAGGTCAGAGCCGATAACTGTTACGGCTCTTGATTTTTTCAATCCAGCGTAACAGTCGTCCTCTCTAGCGAATTAGAGTAGGTAGTATTCCTCCTTCAAATTAACGAGTTATTACAACTAAATTGAGCGTTGTTTCATTAACAACTGCATTCTTTTGGATATTTTTTTGTTGTTTTAACTAAATTAGTAAATTCAATTTTGTATTACATGCCATCTGTTAATCTCTATTTCATGAGCGATTGATTGCGGTATGCGAAAGATATTAATTCTGTGGGAGCTTATCGATATTCTTTTCTGGAGAAAGTCATCCGTTTAGTATTTTTCCTCGTCTTATTTTTATTTTCGACATTAGTAACAAGTCAGACTTCTAATAATCTTGATTCAACTGGTCCATCAGCTATCAATACAACTGTAGGTGGAGGGCAATCAAATTTATTAGGGACCAATATTGGTTCTCAGCAGAACGCAACGACTGTCACTGGTGGTTATGGAAATGTGAATACAAATATTCCAGGAAAAACTACATCAGAGGTTATTTCTGTTCCTACGATGTATGCCCCTGGATTAACTGCTTCAGGCAGTGATGTTTGTCTAGGCTCAATTTCGGCATCCGGCTCGATTCTCGGACTTGGTCTTGCTGGTGGTAAGACGTATGTTGATGAAAATTGTGTTTTATTAAAAAATAGTCAGCGCATGGCTGCCTTAGGTTTTGGCAATGCGGCAGTAGTCATGATGCTACAAAATCCAGATGTTGAAAGAGCCATTAGAACCTCGAGCCCATCAGTTTATTTGCAAGTTGCTAAAGATCGATTAGGGAACTTACAGGCAGAATTTGAAGATGCCATTGAAATGGGTGAATCCACTTTTGAGCTTCAAGAAAAACTAAAAATAGCTACCAAGGAATTACGTATTATCGTTCGCCGTGTGCAAAATTCTCCAGGCTTACCGGAGAAAGCAGTTGAAATACCATCAATCATCTCGAATGATAAGGTTCTACCAAAACTTGATCCGAGAGATACTTTTAATCACTAAGGAAATATCAAATGAACAAGCTAATTTTAATATCACTATTATCCATCTCAACTTCTGTGATAGCTGTTACGCCTACAGCATTTACATTTGTAGCACCAGCATCGGTTGCCGTTGCTCCCGTAGTAACAAATTTACTTGGTGTCGTTAATGCATTTAAAGCGGTAGGAACCGCCTTTGCATTAAATGATCCCACTGCTACTGCTTTGTTAGATCAAGCCGCGCAGAATTTAACTCTTTCAATTGACCTTAAAAATTTGAATACGTCATCCATCAATGCCCCGACTTACAACAGTTCAACTGGACAGATTACTTGGATAAATAATTTTACAAGCGCTGTTTCATCCGCAAATAGTTGGGTACAAGTCGATTCAGCTAATTATGATTTAGCAGCCATGGCTTTACGCGATGCTGGAGGAAACTTTGCAATCACTGCAATTATGACGGGAAGCTCTGGTATGAATCGTCTGCTATCCGCAATTGATGGCACAACCCGTGTAGTAAATGGTATTGATTACATTCCTGATAGTTCTTTTAATGCACTTGCAAATAGCTTTAATACTGCGCTAACCTTGAACGAAAAGATGACTTATTTAACGAATGCTTCTAGTGCCTTGACTTCAATTCAAGCCCAAGCCTTGGCTCTTGATGTTGCAGGAGCAGTTGCAGTAACCACTCTAAACAGCATAGTATTGCCAGCTGCAAATAAAAGCGCTGTATCTTATGCTGACTTGAATGCTCTTTTACTTTATAACTCCTTGCAGTAATCTTGTTGTTGGCATCAGTGATTGCACCAGAAAAATTAATAATGCATGATTTATGAAAAACTTTTAAAAAGAGTGGAGATTAGTTTTCAACGAGACGGGAGACAGCCCGCGAGTTACCGAAGCTAGGAAGATAAACGGTGTGTGTGCCTGGTCCGCCGCACACCAACAGTTGAATCTCTTCAGGTTTTTTAGAAATCGGTAGCAGCGAGTCAGTGTTCAGTGCACCCAATTCAGCACTGCGAGAATGTATTGCTCTAACAAAGTCACGCTGTGCCATCTCAAATCCTGGCATCTTGCTGAGCTCCCAAAGTTTTTCTTGTATTTGTAATTTACTATATCCTTTGCGCACTAAAATTTCTGCATGCTCCGGTCCAACGATGAGCCATGGTTCACCGCCGTGGGTATATTCATTGCTAGGTGGGTGAATCATGGTTTTGGCAAATACCTGTATGAGTTCATCCGCATCTTTTGCGTGCGAATTCATATTCATGGTTCCTTCGATGGCTACGACCGTCACTGAAGTTTGCGTCTTATCAAAACCTCTTGCTTCATGAAAAGATCCCCAAGGCGTTTGATCGGCATTTTCCATACAACAAAAGGTGTATCGACCTGGTTGTCCGTGGGTAGAGCGGTCCATTTCACCTGGTAACGCACCACCGAGGTTTCTAAGAATTAAGCGGATAGCTCGACCAACGGTTGCATTCGCTGCGTTGCCTTCACCTAAACAATTGAGGCCCATATTAAATCGGTTTTCATGCGCGATTGCCCCACTGACAATCACCCAAATTGCAACTGGATTGGTGGTTGGTTGTAGTGCTGATAAATTAAATATTGGATCTGCCATTGCCTCGGTGGCGGCAATGATAATCGGTAAATCTTTGGGTTTACAGCCGGCCATCACGGCGTTGACTGCAATCAATTCAATCGTGGCATCGCCATATCCAGGTGGCAGATGAGTGACAACCTGATCTTTTAAGGGTAATAAAGATCCCAGCATCTTGTTGATACGTTCCTGGGTTGGCGGAATGATGGGTAAACCATCTCCCCAATGATTCGCAGAATAGTAATCATTGATGAGTTCTAAATCATCTTCCAAATCAATTTTTGGGGACTGGGGGGATTGCATGCGTTGTTCCAAATTGTAAGTAGTGTTCGATTTGTTGCAAACAGTCTTGCGCTATTTCTTTAATCTCTTCTTTTGTTTTTAAACCGAAAGGATGTGGTACTTCTAAGATCGGCAAAGCTGGAACGCCTAAAGCCTTCGCTTGCGATCGACCTAATTTGATAAATGTAGACGAGCAAAGTGCCATGCCCAATTTACCTTGTTTCGCAACAACTATACTGTCCTGGAGACTCCACGACGTACAGGACCCTCAGTCCCCTGAGCCCGCAATAATTAGGTCACACTCCTCAATCATTCTCTTTAGCATTTCAGCAGGTGCTGGAAGGGATGCTGCGTTCTTTCTTTCGCGAATGACTTTTTTTACACCTAAGCGAGTCAATAGTAAAGTTTCTAATTCATCCGCTAAAAAGTTAAAGTTAGGTTTGGAATTATCAATAAAGCCAACTGTTTGAATTTGGTGTTCATAGGCTTTATTTTCCAGTGGAGTCGACGATTCTTTTTTGCTGGCTGTAGGGTTAAACAAGGTAACAGTCTTTGTCATTTCAGGTCCTAATTGATTAGTCTATTTGAATTTTTGCATAGGCGATCGTTTTAGTCCATCGATCGATTTCTGCACGAATAAATTGATCCGTCGCACTGGGTGATAAATTCAAAATATCAATCCCTTGCTCCTTAAAGGTTTTGATGGTTTCCGGTTGTTGTAAGGCCTTAGTAGCCCCCTCTAAAATCACTTGCTGGATGGCTAATGGGACTTTTGCTTGCACCATTAGGGCGTACCATAAAGAGGCTTGATAATCCGGATAACCACTTTCAGCAATGGTTGGTAAATCCGGCGCAATCGCCGAACGTTTTGGACTCGTCATGGCCAGTGCTTGTAATTTGCCACTTTTAACAAAAGGTAGAACTGGAATGGGACTTGTACAAAGTAATTGAATTTGCCCACTTAGTAAATCATTTAATGCGGGACCAGTTCCTTTGTAAGGCGTATGAATTAAATCAATACCCGCCATAAATTTAAATAGTTCCACCGCTAAATGCCCACCAGAGCCAGGACCAGCAGAGCCATAATAAATAGGCATCGTATTCGCTTTGGCAACCAACTCTTGAATAGTTTTTACTTTCAACGAAGGGTGGGCTACCCAAATAAGTGGCGTACTGCCGACTAAGGTAATTGGGGCAAAGTCTTTGATCGTGTCATATGGGAGTGGACGTTTAAAACCGGGATTAATGCCATGGGTTGTGCTGGCAAAAAATAACGTATAGCCATCGGGCTTAGCTTTGGCAGCAGCGTCTGTGGCAATCATTTGCGCACCACCACTTTTGTTATCAATAATGATGGGCTGTTTTAGAGCCTCACCTAATGAGGGAGAAAACAGACGCGCAATAATATCTCCCGCACCTCCTGGAGGATAGGGGACGATGAGATGGATTGGAAAACGATGTTTAAAAACTTCTTGCGCAAAAGTCCTCATACTAAGGATAGGAAAGGAAATAGCCGCAAAAATACATTTAGTAAAAGATCTTTTATCTAAATTCATAGGATTCGTACTTGTCTCGTTATTTTTTGATTTCTAGTCAAGCTAGTTTATGTTTCTACTAGTGTATCTCCAAATTGACTGAAATTGCATTTCGTTTTAATGTATACAATTGTACACATTAATGATTGTATGAAATTTAGAAACTAAAACGAGATAAAGAGACAGGTTTTATATGATGAGCGAGACATTAGATGTGGTGGTGATTGGTGAAGGGGTTGCGGGCTTGAGCGTGACCTTGGAACTGGCAAAAAAGGGTTTACGAGTTGCCGTTTTCGAAGGGTATACCTTTGGTGGGTTAGTGCTGACCATTACTCAATTAGATCCTCATCCACAAGGTGAATTGTCTTCTGGGGCTGATTTTTCTTCCAATTTTTTGATGGAAATCATGGACTTGGAAGTCGAGCGCTATGCTGAGTTTGTCACTAGTATTGAACCAGCGGCGACAGGTTACCTCGTACGCAGTGACACGATGGAACTCAATACAAAGCATGTGGTAATTGCCAGTGGAGCAAAGTTAAAGTCTTTGGGAATCCCTGGCGAAATAGAGTTTGAAGGTCGTGGGGTCTCACATTGTGCTGATTGTGATGGAGCCTTTTTTATCGGTAGTAATGTGGTCGTGATTGGTGGGGGAGATTCCGCTATGCAAGAAGCATTAATTCTTGCCGAATATGCCAAGCAGGTCACCATGCTCATCCGTGGTAATACGCTGGGTGGTAATGCTGTGTTGAGAAGCAAAGTCTTAGCTACAGAAAATATTGAGCAACACTATCAAACGACGGTTGTAGAAATATTAGGGGATCAAGGTGTTCACTCAGTCATCACTCAATCCTCAATCGATCAATCCCAAACTACCTTAGTTTGCCAAGGCGTTTTCCCATTTATTGGTTTAGAGCCCAATACACAATTTCTGCCTAAAGACATTCAGTTGGATAGCCAAGGGCGTGTCTGGACCAACGATCAGTTATCTACTTCCTTGCCAAACATATGGGCCATTGGTGCAGTACGAGGTGGAAATGGGCTGTTATCTGATGCATTAGAAGATGCTAGGCGTGTTTGTAATAATATTATTATTCAATAAAAACAATAGTTTAAATAAAATTAAATGAACATTACATACAGTTGTATACAATTGTATGTAATTATTATTTTAAGCAACTGGAGACACAATTGAGTCACGATTCAAGAGATAACCCCTATACAAAAGGGATAGCAGAGTTCGTTAGTAATCTACAAGCGAACGACATTCCTTCCGATGTGCTTCAGCGGATTAAATTGCTGATTTTAGATTCTATTGGCTGTAGTTTGTATGGCCAAAAATTAGAATGGATTCAAATTTTACAAAGTACCTTAGCTAGTGTTGATGAATCCAAGGTGGCTAATATTTGGGGTACAAATAAATATTTGTCGTTGCCGCATTCCGTCTTGGTGAATGGTACTCAAATTCAAGGTTTTGAATTAGATGATGTGCATCGTCAGGGTGTGCTCCACGTCGGCGCAGTCGTGCTACCTGGTCTACTTGGGATTGTAGAAACACAAAAATCCATGAGTGGCTTAGATTTTTTAACAGCAGCGGTTGCTGGTTATGAAATCGGACCACGCGTAGGTATTTGTATGGGCCAAGAACATATTGCTCAGGGCTGGCACTCAGGTGCAACGGTTGGTGTTTTCTCCTCCGCGGCCGGCTCAGCGAGAGCACTTGGCCTCAATGCCCAACAAACCATTCATGCTTTAGGTATCGCCGGTACCCAAGCGGCAGGCCTCATGGCAGCTCAATACGGTGCGATGGTGAAGCGGATGCATGCTGGACGTTCAGCGCAAAGTGGCCTGTATGGCGCATTACTAGCCAAAAATGGTTTTACGGGAATTGAAAATGTATTAGAAAGTGAATACGGTGGGTATTGCACTACTTTCTCACGCTCTACCGATCGATTTGACTTGGAACAGCTCACAGCTGGTTTCGGTGAAGTGTGGCAAACGATGGGGATTGCCCTGAAGTTTTATTCTTGCGTGGGGAGTAACCACACGACGCTTGATGCGATTCGTATTTTACAAAAGCAACATCCTTTTGGACCAGAGGATCTTGATGAAATTGTTGTGCGTGGTTCTCAGGTCACGATGGATCACGTAGGTTGGAAATATATTCCACAGGGCTTAACTTCAGCTCAATTGAATTTACCGTATTGCGTTGCGACTCTTTTATTAGAGGGCGAATGTTTTGTTGATGAGTTTACTGACGCGATGGTTGCTGATCCAACGCGTATGGCGCTTTCAGAAAAAGTACGGGTAGAGCATGATGACGAAATTACTAAATTAGGATCAAAGTTTAGACATAAGGTTCATGTTGAAGTGAAATTAAAAGATGGTACTAAATTAAATGCGACCGTTGAATCTGGACGGGGTAGCGAACATAATTTTGCAAGTGAAGCTGATATCGTTAATAAGTTTATGTTATTAGCTACCAAGGCATTGCCGAAGTCTCAAGCCGAGCAACTGTGTGACAAGATTCTTCATCTAGAAAAATTAGAGGATGCTAAATCAATTACTGCTTTGTTAGCTATTCAATAGGAACTTCGGTAAATGACTGCCTCAGAAATCCTCGCTAATTTTTGCCTTGAACAACAGCTAACAAGCATTCCAAATGATGTAAAAGCAATGGCAAAGTCTGTGATTGTAGATACCGTTGGAGTTGCAACCTATGGTAGTCAATTCCCATGGAGTCAGGCCATCGCAAAATATGCTACTGCAGTTGGATCTGGTGGTAGTAGTCGTGTTTTTGGTATGGCAAATACGCGTTTAAATGCCTCTGCAGCTGCTTTAGCAAATGGTTCATTTACCCATGCTTTTGAGCAAGATAGTTTACGTAAACCTGGCGCTGGAGTACATCCCGGTGCCACGATTGTGGCGCCTGCTTGGTCGGTAGCAGAAGAGCTTGGTGCGACCGGGAGCGAGCTGATGCATGCAGTCATTATTGCTTGCGAAGTGATGTTTCGCATCGGTGCCGCATCCTTGCATACTAGTGAGAAAAAAGGGTTTCATGCGCCAGGATTAACTGGTCCGTATGGCAGTGCTATTGCTGCTGGCATATTGATGAAACTCAATCCTTCACAGCTAAGCGCAGCACTAGGGATTGCTGGTTCGATGTCTGCTGGTTTGTTAGCCTTTACCAAGGCAAACAAGGGAGCCGATGTGAAGCGCTTACATCTTGGGCGCGCTGCCGAAGCTGGCATTGTTGCGGCAAGATTGGCTAAAGAGGGATTGGAAGGGCCAGAAAATATTTTAGAGGGGCACTTTGGTTTTTTAGAGAGTTATTGTAGTAATTCGAATCCGGAGTTATTAACTAAAGATTTAGGAAGTGCTTGGGAGACTCAAAAAATTTGTTTAAAAGCATTTCCTTGTCATGTGACCTCCCATACCACGATTGAATCTTTAAGAATCCTGATGCAAGAGCATTCATTTACTGCCGCTGAAGTCAGTAAAATTGATGTAGAGGTCTCCGATAAAGTCTTAAGTCACCATGTTATTCGGCAACCAAGTGATGTGAAACAAGCGCAATATAGTTTGCCATTTTGTGTGGCCTGGGCCTTGTATCGAGATCCTTATCAACCTGAAAATATGAATGAATCGATCTTAACGGATGCCTTCATTACGAAGATGAGTCAAGCAATGACTTTAACTCCATTCATCACCCCGAATAAAAATAATACGGCTTGGTCTTCTTTGCTAAAAATTACTCTGCAATCCGGCAAAGTGATCGAAAGATGGTCTGATGAATTTACGGGTTCACCGACTAAACCGTTAACCGGCGCTGGTTTAAAAAATAGATTTTTTCAGTTAACAGGACAAGGAAGTTTAGTCACTAAAGAACTTTGGTGGGACAGTTTAAATGAGCTCGAACAAGTATCAAGACTGGGTTCACTGCCCGATTTAATTTATCTAAAGAAAGTCTAATGCAATGAATCCGGATAGAAGACGATTTACGGAGTTAATGGCTTTAGCAGGAGCTTATGGGGTTATGCCGCAAGCATTTGCTCAGCAAAATGTAGCTGATACTTATCCTAAAAAGCCCATTCGTATCCTGTGTCCTTTTGCGCCAGCGGGTGGGGTGGATATTACCGCTAGATCTGTTGCACAGCAATTAACCCAAGCCTGGGGCCAATCTGTTGTGGTCGATAATAAACCTGGTGCGAACGGGACGATTGCGGTCGAAAGCGCCATTCAGGCGCCTGCCGATGGTTACACCTTAACGATGATTTCTTCAAGTCACTCTGTGAATGCCACGCTTCTAAAAAATCAAAGTTATGATTTGATCAAAGATTTAGCTCCGATCACCCAGATGACACGACAACCGTATGTGCTAGTGATCAATCCCAATATACCAGCCAACAGTGTTGCCGAATTACTCGCTTATGCTAAAAAGAATGGAAAAACTTTAACCTATGGATCCTCTGGGATTGGTGGGTTTAGTCACTTAGCAGGTGGTTTATTTAGCTTATCAACCAAAACAGAGATGCTACATATTCCCTACAAGGGGGGCTCTCTCGCCATGAATGATGTGATTAGTGGGCAAATTGATATGCTGTTCTCCACTATCTTACAGTCGCATGGCCACATTAATACTGGTCGTTTGCGACCTATTGCGGTCACAACACCGCAACGCTCTCCCTCTTTACCTGATATACCAACCATGCAAGAAGCTGGTGTGAAAGATTACGAGGTGCAGGGGTGGTACGGTATTTGTGCCTCTGCGAAGGTACCAGCTCCAATTGTAAATAAGCTGAACAAAGAAATTGTACAAATTTTAAGAACGCCTGAAATTGCGCTACGACTTCAAACTGATGGTTCCGTTGCAGTGGGGAGTTCGCAAGAAGAGTTTGGTGAGTTCATCAAATCTCAAGTAACAAAATGGCGTAATGTCATCAACGCATTAAAAATTCAAATATAAAAGTATTAAGGAAAAAGGATGTCAATCGGAGAATTTTTTGCCACGAATGTTACTGCATTAGATTTTGAACAAATTAATCAGGACATGTTGCATTGGGCCAAAGTAGGTATCTTGGATACCGTTGGCGTAACGCTGGCTGGCGCTAATGAGCCTTGCGCAACTATTTTGTCAAGCGTATTAGAGGGGTCTACTGGACCGGCTGTTCTATTCGGGACCAATCAGCGTTGTTCTGCTCTTGATGCCGCCTTAGTGAACGGTACAGCATCTCATGCATTAGATTTTGATGACTGTAATAATACGATGGGTGGTCACCCTTCGGTCCCTATTTTGCCAGCACTGTTTGCTTTGGCAGATGAAATCAAAGTAAGCGGTAAAGAATTTATTACTGCTTATATTGCGGGATTTGAGGTTGAGACGAAATTGGCAATGATGGTTAATTTTTATCATTATTCAAAAGGTTGGCATCCGACCACTACCTTAGGTGTTTTTGGATCTGCTGCCGCTTGTTCTAAATTACTCAAACTTACCCAAGAACAAACCAAAGTTGCTTTAGCGATTGCTGCATCAGGCGCTTCTGGCCTAAAAGCGAATTTTGGTAGTATGACAAAGCCGATGCATATTGGCCGTTGTGCGAGGGAAGGATTGCTGGCCGCCAAATTAGCGAAGCAAGGTTTTACCGCAAATAAAGTCGATGTGTTTGAACATCCTCAAGGCTTTCTAGAGGTGTATAACGGTGCTGGTAATTATGACATTGATAAAGGCTTGCAAGCCTGGGGAGCGCCGTTTGATATTGTGAAGCCAGGCATTGCCATTAAACAATACCCCTGTTGTGGTAGTACCCATCCAGCGATTGACTGTGCCATCGACATCTATCAAACACACCAAATACAGGTGGATGAGATTGAGTTAGTTAATATCTGGATTCATGAGCGCCGTTTGAAACACACTAACCGACCTTTGCCAAAAAGTGAATTGGATGCGAAATTTAGCGTGCAATATGTCGTTGCTAGAGCTTTAACGGATGGTTGTGTGGCAATCGAACATTTTGAAGAATCTGCATATTCTGCTCCAAAAATTCTTGAGTTGATGCAAAAAATTCAAGCGAAACCGTATGGGGATACACAGTTTTCGCCAGACAATCATTTCGGCGGACAAGTACGTATTCAGTTAAAAGATGGCAGAGTTTTTGAAGCGAAAGTACAAGAACCATTGGGTAGAACTTCTGACAACCCTTTGCCACAAGATCGTCTACAGGCGAAGTTTGAACTGTGTGCGCGGCGAGTGCTGTCGCAAGATGCGATCACCCATGCTTACGAACTAATTACGCAATTTGAATCGATTGAAGATGTTAGAAATTTAACTGAATTACTAAAAACTAATTAAATAGGAAAATAGAATGAGTGAAAATAAATATGATGTAATCGTTGTTGGTAAGGGTAATGCTGCGTTATGTAGCGCTTTATCTGCTCGTGATACGGGTGCTCGCGTCTTAATGATTGAGGCCGCGAGTCGTGATGAGCATGGTGGCAATAGTCGTTTTGCGGGTGGTGTGATGCGCTTTGCTTATGAAACTGTTGATGACCTCAAAAGAGTGACAGATATTACAGATAAAGAAATCGCTGAAACTGACTTTGGCACGAATACAACGGATGAGTATTTTGATGATTTATTTCGCTTAACGCAGTTTCGTACTGACCCAGAATTATCTGAAATTTTAGTCCGTCAAAGTCTTGAGACGATGGTCTGGTTGCGTAGTAAAGGGGTTCGTTTTGTACCAAACTTTGGAAGACAATCTGCGCTCATAGACGGTAAGAGAAAATTTTTCGGACGTCTTCCTATTGAAGTTTCAGGTGGTGGTGCAGGTCTAGTTGACTTTTTAGACAAAGCTGCGGAACAAGAGCAGATTGATATTGTCTACAACACACGTGTGAATTCATTAATATTTGATGGGATTAAAGTGACTGGGGTAAGAGCACAGTCAGGTGATCAATTGATTGAGTATCATGCAAAATCCGTGGTGCTTGCCTGCGGTGGATTTGAAGCAAACCCAGAAATGAGAACGAGATATTTAGGCCCAGGTTGGGAACTTGCAAAAGTGAGGGGAACTCGCTTTAATCAAGGTGATGGTTTGAAAATGGCCCTAGATATTGGTGCCGCACCTTACGGTAACTGGTCGGGTTGCCATGCGACTGGTTGGGATCGCAATGCACCAGAATATGGTGATGTGAATGTGGGCGACAAGTTCCAAAAGCATAGTTATATTTTTGGTCTACTGATTAATGCTGAAGGTCGTCGTTTTGTGGATGAAGGTGCCGATTTCCATTCATTTACTTATGCAAAATACGGTGGGGAAGTGTTAAAGCAAACCGGTCAATTTGCTTGGCAGGTGTTTGACTCAAAAGTGAAAGATATTCTCAGAAATGAATACCGCATTAAGTTTGTCACCAAGGTCACGGCAAATACTTTAGAGGAACTTGCAGAAAAATTAGAGGGTGTTAACTCTAAAGAGTTTTTAAATACTGTAAATGCCTATAATGCGAACGTGAATCATGAGGTTAAGTTTAACCATACCGTGTTAGATGGTAAAGGTACTGAAAATATTTATCCACCGAAAACAAACTGGGCCCAAGCACTTGATACGGCACCTTATGAGGCTTATCAAACTACTTGTGGTATCACCTTTACCTTTGGCGGACTCCGCACAGTGGCTGATACAGGCCAAGTATTGAACGTGAACTTTAAGCCGATTGAAGGTTTGTATTGTGCCGGTGAAATGGTTGGCGGTATCTTCTATTTCAATTATCCAAGTGGTACAGGCTTGGTATCAGGCTCTATCTTTGGACGTATTGCTGGTACCTCTGCCGGTACTGCAGCACAAGCAAATTAATGGCGTCTTCAAAATCTCCTGTAACAACAGATCATCAGCCCAAAGGGGCTGATGTAAAAAAATCGATTAAAAAAAGATCCACCAAAGAGGATTCAACGTCTCTTAGCGAACAAGCCTACCAAGCAATTCGAAAAGCGATTCGCCAACGACGCTTTCGAAGTGGTGATCGATTAATCGAAAATGAGCTGGCAGAGATGCTTGGTTTTTCAAGAACACCGGTTAGAGAAGCTTTAGCTAGACTTCAAGTCGAAGGTTTGGCTGCAGAAAATGGTCAACGTGGTTTTATGATCGTGGAGTTTGATCATGTCATTGTGACGGAACTATTTGTCATGCGAGAAGTGCTAGAGGGCACTGCTGCTAAATTAGCAACCCGCAATGCCCAAGATACAGAAATTTCGTGGATTCGATATTTACATGATCAATATTCTGATTTAATTCAATCTGGTAAGCCAGCGCATTTAATTACAGAAAAAAATCGCCAATTTCATGAAGCCCTTTCTTTATGTGCGCATAATCGCTTTTTACTGAAAATGTTGGAGCCAATACATGATGCACTTGGATTATTAGGTGAATCGAGTTTAATGGATCAAAAACGTGTGCAAGAAAACTTAGAAGATCACGAGAAAATCGTCAAAGCGCTGGAATTAAGAGATGCTAATTTAGCCGAGGAGTCTGCTAAAAAACATATCCAAAATGCCTATGCTTTTAGGATTAAACGGATGTTTGAGGATTCACACGATGAATTAAAGTGATGATGAACGCAAGTAATCAAACCTCAGAAAACCGTATGGCCAAGTTGCCCTCGGTAGACTATTTAATTCAACAATCAGCAGAGAAATTTCAAAGTATTTATGGCTTACCCGAGTTGACGAAAGTGATTCGACTAGTACTGCAAGAAGTTCGGCAAACTTTACTCAATGAGGCTTCAACTGCAAACTTCGTAGACGCTGATTACTTGCAGCGCATTGAGAAAAAATTAACCCAGCGTGCTGAGAAAAAAGTAAAAGCTGTTTTGAACTTGACGGGGACTGTCTTACACACCAATTTGGGTAGGGCGGTACTGCCGAAGGAAGCAGTTGATGCTTTAACTTTAGCCGCTTCCGAGGCTTGTATTTTAGAGTACGATCTGGGTGAAGGGAAGCGGGGAGACCGAGATCAACTGATTGAGGAACTTTTGTGTGAGTTGACGGGAGCAGAAGCAGCGACCGTCGTAAATAATAATGCCGCCGCTGTATTTTTGTTATTACACGCTTTATCCGAGAAAAAAGAAACCATTATTTCTAGGGGAGAGCTCATTGAAATTGGTGGTTCTTTTCGTATCCCTGACATCATGAAGCGGGCCGGCGCAAAACTGGTGGAAGTTGGTACTACCAACCGAACCCATGCGAAAGACTTTGTCGAAGCGATTACGCCAAAGACCGCGATGATCATGAAAGTGCATACCAGTAATTATGCTGTACAAGGTTTTACCGCGCACGTCGAAGATGATGTTTTAGGCCGAATTGCCACAGAGCATGATATTTCCTACGTGGTTGATCTTGGCTCTGGTAGCTTAGTGGATATGTCGATATATGGCCTACCCAAGGAGCCAACCCCTATGGATGCCCTACAAAGTGGCGCTCATCTGGTTACTTTTAGTGGTGATAAATTGTTAGGTGGTCCACAATGTGGCATGATTGTGGGCAGTCGGGATTTAATTCATAAAATTAAGAAGAATCCTCTCAAGCGGATGTTGCGTGTTAGTAAATTAACCCTAGCTGCTCTAGAAGCGGTGCTGCATTTATATCGCAACCCAGCCAAATTGCCGGAACGTCTGGTGGTGTTGGGACAATTAACGAGACCTAGAGCAGAAATATTGACGCAAACTTTACGCCTTGTAACGTCAGTACGAAGTATTGTAGAGACGAAAGGCTTAACGATCGATGCTCTGGAGGTCATGTCTCAAATTGGATCTGGTTCCTTACCTGTTGATCTCTTACCCTCCTGCGCGATAGTGATTTCAGGTGGTAATAAAAATTCGCAAAAATTAGTCGTGCGTCTAGAAAAATTATTAAGAAAATCTACTGTACCGGTGATTGGCAGAATGAAAGATCAACAACTGATACTTGATTTACGTTGTTTACGGGAAGATCAGGAAGAGATTCTGATAGCAGCGATTCATCATGCAGTATTGAACCTCTCTTAAGCAGATGATTATTGGTACAGCAGGTCATATTGATCACGGTAAAACCTCTCTTGTTAAGTTACTGACAGGGGTTGATACGGATCGATTACCAGAGGAAAAAAAACGTGGTATCACCATTGATTTAGGATTTGCCTATACGCAATCTGAGAATGGAGAGATGATTGGTTTCGTCGATGTTCCTGGACATGAGAAATTTGTGCATACCATGGTTGCTGGTGCAGTTGGGATGGATTATGGTTTATTAGTAGTTGCTGCTGATGATGGCATCATGCCTCAAACAATTGAACATCTTAGGATTTTGGAACTCTTAGGAGTGAAAGATCTTTGTGTGGCAATTTCCAAAATTGATATGGTTGATCAGCCACAAATGGATATCGTTCAATTTGAGATAGAAAATCTACTTGCTCAGACGAGATACGCATCCGCCTCGATATTTAAAGTTTCTAATATTACCCATGAGGGTGTTGAAATTTTAAGAGAGCACTTATTTCATTTGCCTTTAACCCATGAACAGATCAAGCCCTATTTTCGATTAGCAATTGATCGTGTTTTTATTTCTAAAGGGATGGGTGTCACCATTACCGGAGCGATACAGTCGGGAGAGATTGCCCTTGGAGATCAATTGCTCTTGATGCCACAGGGTATCCCAGTGAAGGTACGATCGATTCATGCGCAAAGTAAAAGTGTAGAACGGGCTGGATTTGGAAGTCGGTGTGGGATTGTACTTACAGGAGTAGATTTAGAAAAAGTACAACGTGGAGACTGGTTAGTCGCGCAAGAACTTAATCAGGAAGTTGAAGTCTTTGACGCCATCATTGACATGCCGCTCGATGCAAAACAAAAAATTAGGGATGGTGAAATTTTACTATTACATCACGGCACGGATTACACCAGTGCGCGCCTCATATTGTTAAATCAGCATGAGGTATTGGCTGGTCAATCGGCACTTGTCCAATTTGTCTTACAAAAAAAACTTTCCATGTGCTGGAGTGATCATTTTATTTTACGTGACATGAGCGCTCGGTTTTCGTTGGCTGGAGGTCGGGTTCTCGATATAACACCACCAAGGCGTGGTCGGAAGCATCAGGATCGCCTAGAATTTTTAAAATTATTAGTGAATAAAAATCCACAGCAAGTTTTTCAAGACATTATTCGTACCGCAAATACTCCCATTCCATTTGAGCCTTGGGTGCAGTCATTTAATGATGCTCCGGAGTTGCTGAAAGTGGCGGCAAAGGATATGAATGCTTATCAGCTAATTTCGAATCAACAAAATTATTATCTCTCTGAGCAACTATTTGAAAAAATGGCAAAAGCGGTAGTTGAGTATCTTGCAGCGGATGAGAAGGTGGTTGGGATAGAACCCTTACGTAGTTTATTGAAACCAAAAATTGACACAAAACTTTTTAAAGTTTTTCTTGATGAGTTGGTTCAGTTGAAAAAAATAGTTTTGATTGGAGCTCGATATTCTCTAAGTAATCAGAGTGTGACCTTTTCTGAGCAAGAGAAGGTCATTTGGGATAAAGCCGTTTTAAAGTTACAGAGTGCGGGTTTCAATCCGCCACCTATGCGAGATATCGCAAAAGAGTTAAGAGTTTCGGAAGTTATTCTGAAAATTGTTTTTAAAAAAGCGACGCAACAGCAGTTCTTGGTTTGGGTGAGCAATGATATTTATTATCTGTTCAGTACGATGAAGGAAATGGGGATGATTCTCCAAGAGATATTCAATCAGCAAGAACAAATTACTGTGGTTGAATTTAGAAATCGGCTCAATATCGGGCGTAACCGAGTGGTATTTATTATTGAAGCTTTTGATAAGATAGGATTTACCTTGCGAATCGTCAAAAAAGATTCTAAAAGTGGTCAAGTGCAAGACTATAGAATAATTAGAGATCCAAAGGTGTTTTTGTAATGTAGCATGGAAAAGTGTCGATCCCGGGTGGGACGTCCAGACTTCAAATCTGGGAAGGGCTGTAGAACAGTCCTTGGTGGGTTCGACTCCCATACTTTTCCGCCAATAATTCGCATCATTGCTTGTTTATGCGCTCACTCTAGAGGCACTTTACATTTGATAAGTAGTCTGTTGGTGATTTTATCTAACCCATCATCTTGAAGGTAATTAAATACTTGTAATTCATCTTAAAAACATATAAATTAATCGATATCGATTAATTTATGATTGAATCTAATGATAGTTTGCCGTCTTTCCACAATTTTGGGTGCTAAACGCATCAAAGTAGCCGATGTTTGCCGTGCCACGGGTATTGCTAGAGCAACCATCGATCGATACTACTTCGATCGAGTCAACAGTTTTGATCGTGAGGTGCTATCAAAGTTATGCGATTATCTTCGGATTGAACCTAGTGATTTAATTGTGAAAGTTCCTCAGGGCGATCTATTTGACCAAATGGAGCCTTAAATGAATGAGTACGATATGAAGATATTAATCAATGCTCAAGCATTAAAGCGTGTATCAATTCACTTTGGGGTGATGTCGCAAGGATATATGGTCATTGCCGATGGTCGAGCGTTAGAGACGGCTAAAGGCGAGACTCGAGAGTTCAAAACCTTAGATGCTGCAGCCAAGCTATTGTTTAAGATGGGTATCGCTGATTTCACTGTAAAGCTCAAAACATCTGTGTGAAGAGCGCTGCGACTGTGCTAATTGATATCAAGTGAATTAGTAGATTTTTGCCTCTTTAATCAGGGCATTAATCCGCTCATTTTCTTCTTTGACCCATTTAGCAGATTCTATTGGTCCTGTAATTTCTAATTCAATCCCCATCGACTTAAAGTTCTCAATGGCTTTCGGCTGTGATGCCACAGTATTCAAGGCTTGATTCAGTTTGGTGGTTACTTGTTTTGGTAAGCTCTCTAGACCAAAAATAGCAATGGTATGCACATATTCATAGCCGGGAATATTGACACCAAGGGCAGGTACTTCAGGGGCAATTTTGGACGGTTTAATCGTCGATGCGCCAATGATTTTTACCTTGCCATTTTTCTCAAAGCCAATCAAAGAAGGATAGGCTGCAAATAATGCCTGTACTTGACCTCCTACTAAAGCAGGGACCGATTGAGCTGTGCCTTTGTATGGGATGTGGTTAATGTTCCAATTGAGCGCAAGCTTTAAAGCCTCCATCGCTAAATGGTGAGGAGTACCAATGCCAGAGGAACCATAATTGATCTCTCCAGGATGGTCTTTAATATATTTTGATAATTCGCTAAGGTTGTTCACTGGCAGGCTGGGACTGATAGCTAAAAAGTTAGGTGCTTTAGCAACGATAGCAATCGCTTTAAAGTCTTTTCTAGGGTCAAAAGATAAATTTGAACTTACCAAATGACTTGTATTGTAGGAAATAGTATCCGTGATTAGCAGGGTATAACCATCCGCAGGGGCGGCTTTAACCACTTGACCTGCCACAATCCCACCGGCACCAGGTTTGTTTTCTACGATAATTGTTTGCCCTAAACTTTCCCCAAGCAGAACAGATAATTGTCTAGCTACAGTATCCGGCAATCCACCTGGGGAGTAGGGGACAATGAATTTAATGGTTTGAGATGGGTAAGTTTGCGCAGTATGACCTACTAATGAAACTAGCAAACTGGTTGAAATAACCAACTTGCATAAAAAATTCTTAGCAATCGATTTGGAAAATAAATTTTTCATGAGATATTTCTCGTTAGCGGTTGAATAAGGGGTTATTTTGGTAAAACTTTTACGGCAATCGGACCCCATGTGCTGATTTCATTTTGAAAGAATTTATTAAATTCTGGTGGGGTCATGGGGGTAAATTCCATATCTTCAAATTCTAATTTTTCTCGAGCTTGGGGTGTTTGCATGGATTGATTAATTGCCATGTTTAATTTTTCTACAATATTGCTTGGCATACCTGCTGGACCTGAGACACTAAACCAAGTGGTCGAAGTAAGTTTGGGATAACCTAGTTCCTCGAAAGTGGGTGTTTTAGGAAAGTTAGTTATTCTTTTCGCGGAGCTGACACTAATTAAGCGTAGCTTGTTACCCATGACTAATGATTTTGCCGAAGTAAGAGTCATGAAACCAGCAGGAAGTTGACCTCCAGCAATATCATTGACGACAGTTCCACCCCCTTTATAGCCAACATGAACAAGAGAAATGTTGTTAATTTCTGCAAAATATTCACCAATAATATTGCCATGGGTGCCGATACCTGGTGAGCCATAGACCATACCGTTCGCTTGCGATTTTGCGTAGTTTACAAAACTTTTTAAATCAGTAATGGGTAGGTTAGGATTGACAACTAAAGCCAACGGAGGGCCACCTAAAAAAGCAATATGTGTGAAGTCTTTTACTGGGTCATATTTATTCGCATATTGAAATGGTGCAATCACGTGAGACCCAATCCCTGAAATGACTAGGGTGTATCCATCAGGAGCTGACTTTGCCACCATCTCAGAAGCAATAGTTCCGCCAGCGCCTGGTTTGTTTTCTACAATAAAGGTTTGTTTAAACACTTTAGAGAGTTGATCAGCAATGATTCTCGCTAAAGTGTCTGAGCTACCCGCTGCGCCATAAGGCACAATAATTTTTACTGGCTTATTTGGCCAAGTATTGAGATTCTGAGCAAAGATGGAGTGCGTGAAAAAGAGACCAAGTAATAATAATTTATGCAAGTAGGATCTCGAAGTCATTTTCAGACAGAGATATAAACTGAGTTATTTTCAATGCTCACTGCATATGTCTTGAGTCGCTCAGTGCAGGGAGCACAGACGACTTCGCCGGTCTTGATATTAAATGCGCCATTGTGGAAATTACACTCGACAATATCATCCAAAATGTAACTTTCGGACAGTGAGCCAGGGCCATGGGTACATAAATCATCCGTGACGAAATATTCACCTTCAACATTAAAAACTGCAAGAACCAGTCCATCCTTTTCAACTTTTAAGGCTTGACCAATTGCTACATCTGAAATGTTGCACAACTCAATTTTATTCAAATTTTTCTCAATTCCAAATTTAAAAATAAATGTTTTAACTCAGGTACAAAAAAATTATAGTTTAAGATAATAGTTATAAATATTGGGGTTAATATGCATCCCGTTGATCAAATATGGAGATAAGTTTGTTAAAAAAAGAACAAAATGATTTTCTGACTCAAACAGGTCCAGGCACACCGATGGGAGACTTGTTTAGGAGATATTGGCATCCCGCATTACTTGTAGAAGAATTACCTGAGCCGGACTGTCCGCCGGTTCGACTCGAATTGTTATCAGAAAAGATGTTAGCTTTTCGAGATTCTAGTGGTCGTTTAGGCGTAATAGATGAGTTCTGTGCTCATCGTGGTGTTTCTTTATGGTTTGGGAGAAATGAAGAGAATGGTATTCGTTGCCCGTATCATGGCTGGAAATATGATGTCAATGGCAATTGTGTTGAGATTCCATCTGAGCCTGAAGAAAGTAAGCTTTGCGACAGAATCAAGTTAAAGTCCTACCCACTTGTAGAACGAGGCGGTGTGATCTGGATTTATATGGGGCCTCCAGAGCATCAACCAGAGTTACCTGAGTATGAGTTTGCTCTTGCCCCTCCAGAGAGAAGATTTATTTCGAAACGACTGCAAGAAACGAATTGGTTACAGGCCCTAGAAGGTGGCATCGATTCAAGTCATGTCACCTGGTTACATGGTAAAAATTTAAATTCTGACCCACTATTTCAGGGATCAAAAGGGAATCAATATAACTTTGGCGATTTAAAACCTGTATTTGAAGTGGTTGAATCTGCCGGGGGATTAAATATCGGTGTGCGAAGAAATGCTGAGGATAATCAGTATTATTGGCGAATTACACAATGGTTACTCCCTGCCTATACGATTATTCCTCCGCGCGGCGATCATCCAATCCACGGGCATTTCTGGGTCCCAATTAATGATCATCAGAACTGGGCTTGGAGTTTTGACTACCACCCAAATCGTGACTTGACCGACAAAGAAGTACAGGCGATGAGCGAGGGCAAAGGGATTCATGTGCGTTATATTCCTGGCACTTACATCCCACTGCAAAATAAATCGAATGATTATTTGATGGACCGTGCCGCGCAAAAAGCCGGGATAAGTTTTAGTGGAATTGATGGCATTGCAATGCAAGATGCTTCACTGCAAGAAAGTATGGGTTCTATTCAGGATCGTACGAAAGAGAATTTAACTTCTACAGATAATGGCATATTAATGGCGCGTAGACGTCTAATGAATGCTGGAAAAGCTCTTTTAGAAAAGGGCCAAATGCCACCAGGGTCTAGCCCTGAGTCACAACGCGTTCGATCGGCAGCATTCTTGTTACCCCGTGATCAAAAATTTCAGGAAGCTGCCGCTGATGCACTTATTGCTGTTCCGGGAAAACCTCACGTGACGGTTTAATCGATGACTACTTTTCAAGCTGCGGTGGCACTTGCTGCCAATCATACTGAAATTCAAGAATTTGAAAAGCCCTCGATCGTTTCAGAATCAGGATTACTCAAAGTTGCAGCAACTGGAGTATGCGGTAGTGATTGGGGCTATTATCAAAACTTACCAGCGAGTCGCGGTCCCTTGATTTTAGGGCACGAAACGGTTGGTTATATTGAGTCGATGGGTTCATTAGCGAAAGAGAAATGGCGCCTGAAAGAGGGTGATTTAGTTGCCCTCGAGGAATACATTCCTTGCGGTACATGCCATGCTTGTCGAAGTGGTGACTTTCGCTTATGTGACGCTACCGATTGGCGTCTGGGTGGTATGCGTTATGGTGCTACTGGTCTGAATGTGGCACCGGGATTTTGGGGTGGATATAGCCACTACCAGTATCTTCACATTAATACGGTTTTCCATAAAGTACCAGATGGTTTAAATGCACGCCATGCCGCTTTAGCATTACCTATTTCGAATGGTATTGAGTGGACTTATTTACAAGGGGGCGCAGGACCTGGTCAAACCGTTGTGATTCAAGGTCCAGGACAACAGGGCTTAGCCTGTGTTGTTGCTGCAAAGGCTGCTGGAGCAAGCAAGATTGTTATTAGTGGTCTAGCGAATGACACAGATCGTAAACGCTTGTCGCTGGCGAAAAAATTAGGAGCTGATCACATTATTGAGTTGGGTGAAGTCGATGTGGTTCAAACTGTTAGGGAGCTAACAGGGGGACTCATGGCGGATTTAGTAATTGATTGTGCTTCTGGTGGTACAGACTCTGTAATTACAGCAGTTGCTTTGGCTAGAAAAAAAGGGATGGTGATTCTAGGTGGACAAAAAAGAAAAAAAATTCCAGAGTTTGATAGTGACCAGATTATTGCTAAATTTTTAACTGTTAAAGGGATGAGAGGCCACAGTTATGAATCGGTTGAGTTAGCTTTGCAACTCATACATAGTGATAAATATGCTGTAAAAGAAATGAGTACTCATTTATTAGGATTATATGAAACGGACTTGGCACTGAATAGTCTCGTGGGTAATAGTGTTAAAGAACCAATTCATATGGTCATTGACCCCAATGTAGATACAACCCAAACTTAGGATACATAATGAACCGTTTGCCTTTAAATTTTGCTTGCTGGGACTATGATCGCATGCGTCCATTAATGGATGGGCGTGTGCAGGTTGATGGTGTCGCCCTCAACTTTTTAAACCTGCCAGTAGAAGAAACTTTCTTCAGAATGGCACGGTATCGAGAATTTGAAGTCTCAGAGATGTCACTATCGTCATATTGTATTTCTTTAACGAAGCCTGAAAAACCATTTATTGCAATTCCGGTCTATCCCTCTAGATTTTTTAGGCACTCCTGTATTTATGTCAATGCGAATAGTGGTATCAAGTCTCCCAAGGATTTAATTGGTAAAAAAATTGCCAGCCCTGAATATCAAATGACAGCCCCCGTTTGGATTCGTGGCATTTTGTCAGATCATTATGGAGTTCCTGTAGATGCTCAACCCTATTTATTTGGGGGTGAAGAAGAAACTGGACGGATTGAAAAAATCAAGTTGACCTTGCCAGAAAATATTAAAGTAAGTCCTATCGGACCAGATCAAACACTTTCTCAAATGCTTTATGAAGGGGAGTTAGATGCTTTATATACTGCCCGGATGCCTTCTAGTTATTTAAAAGGTGATGGGAAAGTGCTACGTTTATTTGAAAATTATCCTGAGGTTGAACGGAACTATTTTCACGAAACTGGTATTTTTCCGATTATGCACGTAGTGGTAATTCGTCGGGATGTTTATGAAGCAAATCGCTGGGTTGCTCAGTCGCTGATGAAAGCGTTTCTTGAAGCGAAAAAAATTGCTTACCAGGACTTATATGAGACTGCGGCACTAAAAACGATGTTGCCGTGGTTAACCGCCCACGTTGAGGATGCTAAAAGACTATTTGGGGATGATTGGTGGTCTTATGGATTGGAAGGGAATATGAAAGCCTTAGAGACTTTTACCCGCTATCACCATGAACAAGGCTTGTCGCCCACAAAACTAGAAGTAGCTGATTTGTTTGCGCCTGAGTCTTTGGAGTTTTTTAAAATCTAAATTGATGAGTAGAGGGTTGGGTAAAGATGACAAACTTTTTCAAAGATAAAGTAGTATTTGTTACTGGTGGTGCCAAAAATTTAGGTCGTGCCATGGCGCTTGAATATGCTAAGCGTGGAGCACATGTTGCCATCAATGCTAGGACCCACTCCGTTGAGTTAGATGAAACGCTCTCGATGATTGCGGCA
Source organism: Polynucleobacter kasalickyi (assembly GCF_900176405.1). GTDB lineage: Bacteria > Pseudomonadota > Gammaproteobacteria > Burkholderiales > Burkholderiaceae > Polynucleobacter > Polynucleobacter kasalickyi. Next base: position 177,743 of record NZ_FWXJ01000002.1, read on the forward strand.
ATTGGTGGTCGGTCAATTGCTTGCATTGGAGATATTACGCAACGTGCTGAAGTGGATCAGATGATCGAAAACGTTAAGCAGGAATATCAGCGTATAGATATCCTGATTAATAACGCCGTTACACATGCAACCCAGGCTTTTTTAGAGCTAGATTACGCAGACTGGCAAAGAACGATCTCAGTCACATTAGATGGTACTTTTCATTGTACCCAAGCAGTCGTTCCTTTGATGATTCAAAGTGGTGGTGGCAGTATTATTAATATGGGGGGCATGTTTGGGCATATGCCAGTACCGAATCGCTCACCTTCCTCAGTCGCTAAAGCTGGACTGGCTGGTTTAACGAGAGCCTTAGCTTTAGAGTTTGCAAAATATAATATTAATGTTAATTACTTAGCTCCTGGTCCAGCGAATACGGTGAGAGATCCGTCTAAACCATTTCAATTTGATTTGTCGAGAATTCCATTTGGTAGATTCACCGAAGCTTCTGAGGTCGTGAATATGGTGATGTTACTCAGTGGTCAGGAAGGACGCTACATTACGGGGCAATCAATGCACGTTAATGGTGGCGTTTTTATGAATAATTAATCAGTCTTGATGTTGGCAATTTTTGCAATGTTGGCCCATTTTTTTAAGTCTTCTTTTAGAAATACTTTTAATTGATTCGGAGTGCCACCAACTGTTTCGATGCCGAGGGCAATCAGTTTCTTTTGAGCGTCACTGGCATCTAATGCCTTATTCATCTCTTGATTGAGTTTGACAATAATTTCATTGGGTGTCCCAGTAGGTACAGCAAAGCCAATCCAGGTACTCACATCAAAGTTTGGAATTACGGTCTCATCAAGCGTTGGCAAATCCGGCAGTAGTTGCGTTCTTTTGGGGCCTGCCACAGCAATTGCTTTTAATTTGCCAGATGAAATATGCGGCAAGACGGTTGATGTAATCACAAATAATGAATCAATTTGACCACCTAACAGGTCAGTTAATGCTTGTGGACCTCCTTTGTAGGGTACGTGAACAATATTGAGCCCCAATTTACTGGTAAATAATTCTCCCGCTAAATGAGGTGATGTCCCAGAGCCACTAGATCCGAACGTAAGTTTGCCAGGTTTTGATTTTGCGAGCTCGACAAACTCAGTAATATTTTTGACACCTAAGTTTGGGTTAATGACAAGAACATTACTGGCAAAACCAGCTAAGACGATTGGAGAAAAGTCTTTTTCAATATCAAAAGGAAGATTGGTAGAGAGAGCAGGATTAATGGCATTCGCAACGGTCATCACAAGAATGGTATAGCCATCAGCGGTAGATTTGGCGACGGCATTCGTACCAATGTTGGTGCCAGCCCCTGGTCGGTTTTCAACGATAAATTGTTGGCCCATTGATTCCGAAAGTTTGTTGCTAACCACACGTGCTAAAACATCTGCCCCCGATCCAGGTGGAAATCCAACAATCACTTTTACCGGTTTAATGGGGTAGTCTATAGCGTATTTAGCAGGGCTAAGAATCAAAAGCAAAAACAAGATTGTGAGTTTGATTTTTATCATGATTGATTCATCGTAAGGTTATTGTTTAAAGACAAACTTTCCTGCAACCATCGTGGCAATTGGATAAAGATTTCGAATTTCTTTCAGTGGTACGGTTAAGTAATCTTTATTGAGAATTAATAAGTCAGCGTACTTACCTGGCTGAAGTGAACCAAGATTATTCTCTTGAAATAAAAATTGGGCATTATTTCTAGTGTGAGCAATAAGTGCTTCCTCGCGGGTCACTGATTGGTAGTTAATTTTTTTACCATTGACCATTCTGCCGGTCACTGCGAAGTCTAAATTAAAAAATGGATTCGCAGTTGTGACTGCTGTTGCGTCAGAACCCAAGCCCCAAGTAATGCCACTATCTTGCACTAATCTGAAAGGCGGCATAGTTTTAGAGTGCTCGTTATGGACATCTTGCATCAGTTCACCCTGAATAATCGGACGGGTATGTAAGCCAACCGCGATACCTAATTTTTTCATCCGTTGAATTTGTTGTGGGGTGATTTGATCCACGTGCGAAAAGCTCCATCTCAAGCCTTTGATTGGAATTTCTTTATGGAGTGCTTCATACTCGTCTAAATAAGCATCAATGGCATTTTCCATTTCTACGTGAGCGTTGAGGGCAAGTCCTCTTGTGGCAATTGCTCTGATCATTCGCCTCACTTGCTCCATATGCTGCTGTTGAACTTTGTAGTCGTTTTTTAGCAATGTCGTCGAGGCTGGACCATAGAGCGATTCACCCCAACCAATATTGTCAAAAAAATCATTTCCCTGAAATGGTTTTTGGGTCGTCACCTCTAGCAATGTTTTATCAACGTCTTGGGGCGTTGATGGTGATCGCATGGTGGTGTAAAAGGCTCGGACGGTTAGCTTACCTTGATCCACTAAAGCTTGATAAGCTTGATAGTGCCGTTCATCTAAACCTCGGCCACCAGCATCATACCAAGAGGTAATACCTAAGCGATTTAAATACTTGGTATATTGCTTGACGTTCTCTTGCCATTCTTGAGGATTTGGAAGTGGCAGTTTTTCGGCAATAAAAGCAACCCCACCAGCGCCCTCTACTATGCCACTGAGTTTGCCTGTTGAGGTTTTGAGGATTTTTCCACCCCGAGGATCTGGGGTATTTTCATTTAAATTTAATTTTTCTATGGCTACTGAATTTAAGTAGGTTCTTAGATAGACTTCTTGAATAACAATCGGAATATTTTTAGAAATTTGATCCAGTTCTGCGAGATCAAAGCCTCTAGGGTCATCGAGAAATTGTGTTTTTGACCATCCACCGATGGTGATGACCCAATCATTGGACTTTGCTTTAGCAACTGCCTCTTGAATCATTTGAATGGCTTGTTTACGATACAAAACACCATCTAAGCGCAATTCCATATGTTCAGGTGAGCGAATAAAGTGAGCGTGATTATCAATTAATCCAGGAATCACTGTTTTACCCTTGAGATCAATCAATTCAGTTGCTTTAGTTTTTAAGCGCAACATTTCCTGATTGGTTCCTGTGGCAAGAATCTTATCGCCAGTAATAGCAATTGCTTGTACTACTCTAAATTGTTGATCCACGGTAATTACCTTACCGTTGTATAAAATGAAATCAGCCGCGGTTTGAGCTATCGCAGAATTAGCGAAAAACAATAAACAAATTGAAATAGTCTTTATTGTTTTGCATTGAAAAAAATGCAGATACTCATCATGAAACCTGTTTAATAATTTCATACTTGTCCCCATCATGAAGAACCTCATGGGTTCTTGTTTATTTTTTTAAACTACTAAGGTCATCACGCTGAAAAACCTTGATTATTGATTCATTTCGCACCAAATTGGAACAATCTGCCACGATAAATTTCATTAAAAAGGTAACTTTTAAGCCTGATTAAGGCAGATTACCATAAGCGCCATGAGGTAACATAGAGATTAGTACTTATTTACATTCTTAGGCGCTGGGTAATTTGGGGGCTGTTGAGGTGAAAACTTAATGGCTATATTTTGATTGCGTTCCATAAAAGTTTCAATTGCTTATGAAAAATGAACATCGTATCGTGATTGTTGGCGGTGGCGCTGGTGGTCTCGAATTAGCGACGAAACTCGGCGATCGTTACGGCAAAAAAAAATCGTTGAAGTCGGTCAGTATTACTTTAGTCGATAAAAACCGTACTCATATTTGGAAACCAAAACTACATGAAGTTGCGGCCGGTAGTATGGATCTCGCTGATCAAGAACTGGATTACATCGCGCAGGCGCACTGGCATCATTTCAAATTTCGCTTAGGTGAGTTAATTGGTATTGATCGTGAGAATAAACAAATACACGTGGCACCATTTGTTGATGAATCAGGTGAATTAGTTACGCCATCTCAACAAATTCCTTACGATACCTTGATTATGGCGATCGGTAGTTTAACCAATGACTTTAAAACCCCAGGCGTGGCGCAATATGCTCAACGTTTGGAGTCCCTAGTTGATGCGAAACGGTTTCATTTACGGATGATTAACGCTTGTTTGCGGGCTCAGTCTCAGCAGGTACCGCTAGCACCTCATCAATTACAAGTTGCAATTATTGGTGCAGGTGCAACAGGGGTTGAGTTGGCAGCAGAACTTCATCGAAATACTCGAGCGATTATTTCTTATGGGATGGATCGCGTTGATCCTGAAAAAGATATTAAGGTCATTCTGATTGAGGCTGGTCCAAGAATATTACCCGCTTTACCGAATCGAATTTCCAGCGCAGCCGAAAAGCTCTTGGTGGATTTAGGTGTCACAGTAATGACCAGTTCACAAGTAAAAAATATTCAACCACAGCAAGTTTGCCTAGCCAATGGCAAAGAAATTCCAGCCGAACTGATTGTTTGGGCCGCTGGTGTGAAAGCACCTGACTTTCTCAAAGAGATCAGTGGGCTTGAAACCAATCACATTAATCAGTTAGTCGTATTGCCGAGCTTACAAACCACTCGTGATCAAAATATTTTTGCGATGGGTGACTGTGCCGCTTGCCCCTGGACGACGGATAGTGAAGGGCGTGTAAAAACAGTACCACCAAGAGCGCAAGCGGCTCATCAGCAAGCAGACCATATTTATGCCCAAATTCAAAAGATCATGGATGGAAAGCCGCTCAAACCTTATGCTTATCGTGACTTTGGATCACTTGTCTCATTGGGAGAGTACAGCAGCGTAGGCAGCATGATGGGGGGATTGATTGGCGGCAGCCTCATGGTGGAAGGTTTGATGGCTAAACTGATGTATGTCAGCTTATATAAAATGCATCAATTAGCTTTGCATGGCTGGGTAAAAGTTATTTTAGATACTATCAGTCGCCTGATTCATCGTCGAACCCACTCCATCGTCAAACTCCACTAAGTTTGTTCACCTAGTTTAGGGTTCTACTGTGAGGAATAAAAACTCCAAGAAAATAATGAGGTGAATAATTCCTTGCAGTCTAGTTGTACGCCCAGTCGATAAGGTTAAGCCGCCAAGGATTAAGGTGGTCAATAAAATCACTCTGTTTAGTGGGTCCAGCCCCAGACTCAAAGGTAAATCTAACAAGATGACCAGAAGTGACAGCGCAGGAATCGTCAGCCCAATACTTGCAAGAGCCGATCCGAGAGCAAGATTTAAACTTTTTTGAAGGTTATTACTGTAGGCGGCTTTGATAGCTGTAATACCTTCAGGTAAAAGGACTAGTAGGGCAATAATCACCCCCACAATAGACGTCGGTAAGCCAGCATTGGCAATTTCAGTCTCGATAAACGGGCTAAGTTTTTTGGCTAAAAGAACAACTAATACTAAGGCAATCGGCAAAATTAGAGCATTGATCAGTACTTTTTTGTTACTTGGAATGTCATGGTGTTCTTCTGCTACTTCAGGGTCAATAAAAAATGCCTTATGACTCACCGTTTGGAAAAGTAAAAAAGACACATATAAAACCAGAGAAGTGATTCCCATGAAGGAGAGTTGCTTGGAGCTAAACGATAATTCACCACCTCCTTGGGTCAAAGAAGGGAAAATAAAAATAGAAATCGATAAACCAATCAACACTCCAAAAGCACCTTTTACGCCATCACTTTGAAAGCTTAAAATGTTTTTTTTCAGACTAGCGGCAATAATGCTGATTCCGATGATACCGTTTAGCACAATCATGATGGTACTAAACACAGCATCTCGCGCAATAAACTCAGAATTAGCTGCTTTTGAGAGCATCATCGAAACGATCAATGCAACCTCAATAATAGTAACCGCACCAGCTAAAATAAGGGTACCAAAGGGTTCTCCTGTTTTGTGGGCAATTACTTCAGCGCAGTGAACAGCCAAGAGTACAAAAAAGATTAAGCCGACTGCCATGAGGATCAGTCCGATTGTGCTGTTAAAAAATTCCATATTTGAATCCTGGCTCACTCGATAAGAAATTGAATTGTTGATTAATTACTTCGATTAACAATGCAATGGTATCAGACTAATAATTCACTAAAGCAACGATGATGAGTTGTGATAAGGTGAAATTAAAAGTTGAATAATTATTTTTTCTACACATTAAAATGCAGATAAATAGTTGATTGCTTTGAGGCGGTAGCAGTTAAACTGATGAACAAAACTGAAAAGCGGGCCTTGATTTTCTCGATTAGTTAACAATATTTTTTGTAACAAATGTTAATAGACTAATAATTCACAAAAGTAAGCTCAGAAAATGGTCATAATTTGGTGGGTCTTCTTTAACTAGACACTACAATAAATAAATTCACTTGGAGAAAAACATGGAATATCAAAATATTATTGTTGAAAAAAAGATCAATAAAGTTGCTTTGATAACGTTAAACCGTCCGCAAGCACTTAATGCACTATCCCCAGAATTAACTCTAGAATTAGCTACGGCTTTAGGGCAACTAGAAGAGGATGATGAAGTTGCCGTAGTGGTTTTGACCGGAAGCGAAAAAGCTTTTGCGGCTGGGGCTGATATCAAGGCGATGAAAGATATGACCTACATGGATATGTTTAAAGCCGACTTTATTACCAAAACTTGGGAGAGTATTGCGCATTTTAGAAAACCTACTATTGCTGCGGTTGCCGGTTATGCGCTGGGTGGGGGGTGTGAACTTGCCATGATGTGCGACATGATTTTGGCGGCAGATAACGCCAAATTCGGTCAACCAGAAATTACCATTGGTACCATTCCTGGTGCCGGTGGAACGCAACGATTGACGCGTTTTATTGGGAAGTCAAAGGCCATGGAAATGGTGTTAACAGGTCGTATGATGGATGCAGTTGAGGCAGAGCGCTCCGGTTTAGTAAGCCGAGTGATACCTGTTGCAGACTTATTAGCTGAGGCTATCAAAACAGCAGAGAAAATTGCTTCTTTTTCATTACCAATGATCATGATGGCGAAGGAAGCAGTGAACTATGCTTATGAAGTGCCATTGGCCGAGGGTATTCATTATGAGAGAAGAATGTTCCACTCAACTTTTGGTACGTTGGATCAAATAGAGGGAATGAATGCTTTCGCTGAAAAACGCAAACCTGTATTTAAAAATAAATAATTACTGAAGTAGAAATCAATAAAAAGTAAAAGAGGATTGAACTGATGTCAGATGTATTGATTGAAAAACGCCATGGGGTTGGAGTGATTACTCTAAACCGACCCCAAGCATTGAATGCCATTAACTTAGAGATGGTACGAACGATGTTTACAACCTTAAAACTCTGGGAACAGGATGAGGATGTCAAGGCGGTTTTAGTTAGAGGAGCCGGTGAGAGGGCCTTTTGTGCCGGTGGCGATATTCGTACTGTCTATGAAAGTTTGGTCGACGGTCGCAGTGATCACATGACTTTTTTTGCAGAGGAGTTTGAACTCAATCAATATATTTATCAGTACCCTAAACCTTACATTGCCCTCATGACCGGTTATGTGATGGGTGGAGGTATGGGGATCTCTCAAGGAGCATCCTTTCGAGTAGTGACTCCAAGGTCTAAAATTTCAATGCCAGAAGTAGGTATTGGCTATTTCCCTGATGTAGGTGGTAGTTATTTTCTATCCCGTTGTCCAAATACTCTGGGTCTTTACTTGGGGATTACGGGCGTGATTGCTTCAGGAGAAGATGCGGTATATGCAAATTTAGCGGACTGGGTTTTAGCCGATGAGCAAGTTGATGATTTTGTGTTGGGACTGGAAACATTGTTTGGAAATTTAGTCTCGCCTTCATCAGTTAGTAGTTACGAAATACTGAATCAATATTTAAAACAATGTAATGCCCGCGAAAAGAGTAGTAATTCGCACTTAGAAAAAACCGAGGGCATGATTGCAAAGCACTTTAGTCACTTAACGATTCAAGAAATTATTAGTTCTTTAGAGTCGGAGGGTGATCCAGCCTTTTTGGAGTGGGTAGAAAAGACACTTGGAAAAATGCGCAAGCAGTCACCACTTTCGATGGTGACGACCCAACGTCTTGTGCAACTAGGGCGGACAAAATCTATGGAGGAGTGCTTCGAAATGGAATATGCCTTGCTAGGTGAGTGGATGGTACATGGTGATTTCATTGAGGGTGTTCGGGCACTCATTATTGACAAGGATAATCAACCAAAGTGGCGTTACACTCTCGATCAAGTATCAACTGAAAGAGTGAACAACTTATTTGTAAAAGTTAAGCAATCTTAAGTAATGCATGAGGTTCTTAACTATCACTAAAGTATTCATGTCTTTTGTTGTTCTTTTTAATTTTTCTGGGTGTGCTGTCGTTATTTTGGCAGACGCCGCAGTAACGGTAGTTACTACAAGTGTAAAAGTGGTGGCAAAGACCGTAGAAACTGCGGTGGATGTTGTCACTCCATCTCGTAAAAAAGAAAATTAAAGTTTGCTAAAGAACGGATGCGTTTCGACTTGTTGAGCTTAGTCTTCCTTTCGCTCTGAGATTTTATATTCCTTTGCTTGACGCTCCGTAACATATGTCATATTCGTTGATTTTGCGCTGTTGGCGTATTCGAGGAGTCGTGGATCGATTCCCATCATTTCTAAATATCGAATTAAACTTTGATTGATTCTTTGTTGTTGCTCCAAATCAAGTACCTGCGTTTTACTGTAGTAATGATGAAGTCCTAGATGCGCAGTAGGGGGCAACTTTCTGATGACTCCCCCAAAAAAAGCATATGCACATGCTGATAAACAATCTGCAGAGCTGTATTCAGTATTGCCAATAATCGTATTAAATTTTGCTTCTCGAATGCGTTTGCCAATCATGAGGCCACTATCGAGCATCCCACCTTTGCTAGAAAATAAAACATAGGTTCCAGCGGGAAATTGGCGCGAAAAATCGGTGAATTGCTTTGGTGTATCTTTCGTGATGATGCCCACAGCAATAATCATCTGTTGACATTTTGGTTCTAAATCTTGAAAACACCTAGATTCAGTGGAGAGATCCATGGCAAAACAAGGCCAATATGCCACTGTGATGGCCAATTGGAAAATAGAAATTAGAATGGTTTTAGGAGTAAGCATTGGTTGAATAGGATGAATTACCAATCGTTGAAAGAGAGGCTTACTAAGTTCCTTAAAGTGTAGAGCAATTGGCTAAATAAAGTCTATGCCCTGATACCACTCGGTTTCGATCTTCTGCTGCCACTCCCCATTGTTTGCCAAGCTTAGACCAATTGCAGAAGGCATCAACAGTCGCATCAATGATTGTTCCTGGATGGTGAATATCAAACTTTTTCCCAATTGAAATGAGTTCATCTCTTGTGAAATTATCTCCCCGTCCTGCTATCGTCATTTGGTGTTGACGAGTATAACCGACCCCATATGAATAGGTTAAGTCGTAGGCTGGGGACAACTCCCATCCAGAGGATTTATCCTTCATTAAAAAAGAAATATTTTTGACATGGTCATCTTGGTTACGGCCAACCACATTGAAGATCATGCGTCGATAGGCTTGTTCCATAGACGGGTAACCAAGATGTAATTCTTGAATGAGCCTGAACCATGCCTCATAACTATAGGCGCCAGGTAAGTTGTAATCCACATGGGTCATGCCCGCTAGGCTATGCATATGGTGCTTCGCTACTTCTGTACGGTCAAATCGTTTGGTCATAAAGTGAAATAAATCACCATCTTCCAAATAGCTCACTTCCTCCATGTCGAGTTCCAGTTGCTTGGCTAATAATGCGTAGGTATATTCAATGCGGTTGAAAGGTTTTGCTTTGTTATCACGCTCACTCGCAGAATTAACGCCATCAAATTTGATCAGCCAATGCTCTTCGCCAACTCGGTGTTTTGCAAAGCCAGATCGCACCTTGTTTTTTTCACGATCCCATAAGATCAACGCTTTGGGTCTTGCCCCACCGGCAGAACCACCAACTCGCATAATTTCGTGAATTGCTTCCCCGGCTTCTCCCTCGATTAAGCGCCTAGCGGATTCGACTAAGCTCTTAATTTCTAGAGCTTGTTCTTCTTCTTGGCTCTTGCGCTGAAGGTGTGGTGCATATTCAAGTGCTCCCATTGCTCGATTTCCAACATACAGTAAACGCTGCACTGGACTCATCGACTTTTCAAGTTCTCCACGCTCTTCGAAATATTTTTTAATAATCAAGTTACCGAAAGTATCTGGTAATGAGTCCGCTAGAACTCCAGGTAGACCCATGAACGCTTCTTGACGTTGCAAGTCAGGGAACTCGAAGGTACGAGACTCAATTGGTAAAAATTTGGGGGAAATGGCTAAGCCCCCATTTCGAATATATTCACTGTCGTAGGAAAAGCCAATACGACCGTTCTCAAACTCCATTACTACTCCAACCATCTCGTCCCATAGACGAATATTGGCTTTGGCTAGAACCCTGGGGCCTGTTTTACGGGACCGAGGCCTTGGGGTTGGCGAAGAAGAAGATGCTTTATTGTCCGACATTGATTTGGGAATCTTTTTGGGGAGAACTGGATCGGTAGGCACGAACGCGAGGTTGTCCACGCTTTGAAAGTGCCGCGCCCCCCGGGAGAGTATCAGGCAGTGCTGTATTTAAAATACCTAATAAATGTAATGCCCGTAATACTTTGATAACGGAACTAAACCGTACATCCCGACCGGCTTCCAGTTCCATAATCGTTTTACGGTTCAATCCAGTTTTTTCGGCGAGACCTTCGGTTGTTAGATTGCGTTCAAGTCTTCTGGAGCGCAATCTTGTGCCGAATTCACTCATGTTTTCAAAATCTGTTAAAAAGTCACCTATAGAGGGCATATTAGATCCTTTAAATTCATAATGTCCAATATAGCATACAAAAAGAAAACTTTAAATAATTTTTCATAATGTCCTTTAATATACGCATATATAGTAAATGATGTTAATAATATCCTTTTTAATGGATTTTATGAATTATTAAAATTTATTTTTTCTTAACCAGTAATAAGCCCTAAATATTTTCACAGTTTATAGTTGAGCAAAACAAGCGACTTAGGGTTGGTTTTTGAGGCTCTATTGGAAGCAAGGGATATTTAATATGAGCCTTCCCTAGTTGGGTATCAAGACATAAAATTCAACTACTATTGGAAAATATTATGAACACCATCACACCATTTCAGATTACCCGAGAATTTCAGGCGCCAAGAACTTTACTTTGGGCTGTTCAAACGCAAGCTGAGCACCTTAAAAATTGGCTTAGTCCACAGGGCTTTCATACGATTCATGTGGAGATTGACTTTAGGGTGGGCGGTCGTTATTTTTACGGTATTGAAGGGCCAAATGGAATGCAAATGTGGGGGTTGCAGGAATATAAGGAAATCGAACCCGAGCTCAAATTAGTACACTTACAAAGTTTTTCCAATAAAGATGGAGGATTAAGTCGTCATCCGATGGCGCCTACCTGGCCAGCATATATGTATGTAACTTCTACTTTTCAAGATAGTTCAAGTGGCGGTACGATTTACACGATTTCGTGGGAGCCACATGAAAGTGATGAAGTGGGGGTTGCAACTTTTAACGCTGCTCGTGCAGGTATGCAAATGGGTTTTGACGGCACTTTTGCTAAGCTTGATCAATACCTAATTGAATTGCAGAGACGATAGGCCAAAGAGAAGGGCCTGAGGCCCCTAATTGACTTACGCATTGGTGAAACCCGCGGGAATTAAACCCACGATGGCAAATCATCTACATAAAACTCCAAATGCTTAGAAAAGTCAAAACCCAGTGAATAGATTCTTCGGAATGAATTCCTAAGGCTAGCCAACGGATAGATGAACTGTTTTAGATCTGATCGGAGTTAAATAGAGGCATAACCCTCGATTTCAATCAAAAATCTTGGATCGGCTAGAGCTGAAACCACTACAAGCGTTGAAGCTGGACAATGACCTTGAAGATATTTTGCTCTAATTTCTACAAAATTTTTGATTTGTTCTGGACTTGTTAAATAAGAATTAATTTTAATTAAGTTCTTAATTGACATGTCAGACTCTTCAAGGATGGCGATGATATTTTTCCATACAACCTCACATTGCTCAATCAACGAGTTTGGGACAGTACCATCAGATTTGATTGCAACCTGACCAGAGATCGCTAAAAATTTAGATCCTTCAGTAACTAGAACACCATGAGAATAGGTACCATTCGGTGCCGAAATTGTTTTAGGATTTAATAGTTGAATCATATTTTTCGAGATGTTAATTTGATGATGTTCTGCATGAAATCACCTTACTTTTCTTCAAACTTTAAACCTTGTAAGTGATCAATAAAAGTAGGTGATATACCTATACGTTAAATGATTCTCTGCGAAGTCAGTAAGAACCTGTGCAAACACGGGTTAGTCTGAACAAAAGTTAACCGAGTCAGGGTTGACCTTTAAGTTTTGAAAGTTTTGTACTCTCATAATATTGTGGAGCTAGAATTTTTGGATCGGTGGATTGGCAATAGTACGAAAGTTCTGGCCGTGCTGTCAGCGCAATCATTGAATGAGCTTTGTTATTTTAAACCTTTAGAGATAGAATATAAATAATAAAAATCTATATAGGGAGACATCATGGATAGAAGATCATTTGAAAAACTTCTTGTGGGAGGCGGCGTTGGTGCTGGCTTATTACTCAATAACAATTCCCTTCATGCTAAATCATTTGAGGGAATGAATCCTGCAGATTATTTACAACTGCCATCTAATTTCCGATCTATCTTCGACCAACCTTATCCCCAATTTACAGAACAAGAATACTCGAGAAGAAAACAGGCGCTTGTAGATGTAATGAATGCACAAGAAATCGATACGCTCCTTATAGTAACAACTGGAGGACTCGGTAATGCCACACGATGGATTACCAATTGGCCCGGAACTCAACAAGCTCTTACGGTATTTAAGCCCAATCAAAACTCCACGATGTTCGTGGAATACCATAATCACGTAGCTCTAGCAAAGATGCTTGCCAGAGATACTGAAGTCATTTGGGGTGGAGACAAAGGAATGGCTCCTTTGATGGAGTTTTTGGCAAAACAAAACACTAAAAAAATTGGTGTCATTGGCCCTTTAGTTGGCCCACGTTGGAAAATTCTAGAATCTAAATATCAAGTCGTAAGTTTAGATAACGAATATATCAAGTTAAGAATGATTAAGTCAGAAGAAGAAATTTCTTGGCTAAGAGTTGGTGCGGCAATGAGTGATTTAGGAATGGCGGCACTTATTAAAGGAACTCGTCCTGGCATGACCGAACACGAACTTGCTGATCTTATTGAAAGAACTTATATTGGTCTTGGCGGCAATAACTGGATTCATTATATTGGTTCAACATCAATGAAATCCCCAGATGTATGTGTGCCAAGACAATTTACATCCAGAAGAAAAATCCAAAAAGGAGATTTTGTCTTTTGTGAACTTTCCGCTTCATTCTGGGATTATTCTGGTCAAGTTTTAAGAGGATTTTCAGTGGATGCAGAGCCAACTTCTCTTTACAAGGATTTGCATCAAACTGCATACAGTGCCTTTAACAGTATTACGAAAGTCATTCGCCCAGGGGTGAATGCTAAAGAATTAATAGAAGCCTCCGGAATAATAGAGCGTAATGGCTTTACAACGAATGACGATTTGGTTCATGGCTATGGTGGTGGGTATTTTGCACCAATTTTAGGTTCCAAAAGTCGTCCCTCTGGACATTCTGCAGATATGGAATTAAAAGAAAATATGTGTATGGTTGTTCAACCGAATGTCATTACTCCTGATCAAAAAGCTGGTGTGCAGTTTGGTGAACTGGTAAGAGTTACGAAAAATGGTTTCGAATCACTTCATCGCATGCCTCACGGCTTATTTAAAGCGGGGCAAGACGTAAAAGTTTTAAATACCTAACACTTCACATCAGATATGGCAGTTAGAAGAAGGCAAGCAAAATGCATCGTGGCTTCCACTTTTGGACTGCTTTGTGAAGAACCAGAGCCTTAATATCTAGTTTGCCAGATATGGCCGATGGTTAGAAATAGGTGGATAAATGTAAGTAATTAAACGTAGGTAATAATTTGGGGTCATATACCTCGAAGGAAGTTTTTTACGCTAACCTCCGAGGTATATGTTTATTGACTTTACCGCCTGTCAATAGTTGTTTTGGTGGTGTGGTGCTGCCAACGGCAAACGACTCAAGAAAGATCATTAATGAGACTTCCCGGTTGCCCCGGAAGATCTCCAATTCAATCCCCATATGGCCTGGCGCGCAGGTGACGCACTTAAAGGTCGAGCTCGAAATTGCGGACGCGGGTTCGATTCCGTAAATCACAATTGAACCTTAGTCCAAATCGACTTGACTTCACTTTTTAAAGAAGCGTTCATTGGTTTTTAACCAACCCAAAAGGAAGCTCCGATGGACTTCATTCACTTCAATCAAAAACAACTTGCTGTCCGGTGGCAAGTGGCCGAGGCCACTTTTGAGCTTCTGTTGGATTCCGTCTTATCCGATATTGGTATACATTTTTCAGACAAAACCGTGATCCCCGCGCAAAAACACTAACTAATGCACAATCTCCTTGAAAAGCACCTGCATTGTGTAAAACCGGTCATGACAAGGCAGGAGAGTAAGTCAATGATTAGCGCGTGGGTTGCGCATAGTAAATGAGAAAACCCAGGCTGGATGTTTGAAATATTTGCGATAGTTCGCCTTAAATGTGATTTTTAGAGATTATTTCAATCAAATCGTTGCTGAGTAAGCTGGAGCTTGCTTGAGTTCATCCTATTTCAGAAACCAGCCTCGGCAACCATCATGTCGATGAATTTCAATTTTGACGACACGAACCCAAGACGTGTCGTTAGATTTCAAAAATGTCGACACATTATCTGGGCGTGTCGCTCGTATCTCTATATCATCGAAACATGCCGATAAAAATGATTTTTTAAACCATGAGGAATGCTGAGATGTCCTGGATCGCCGAAAAACCACACAACAGTCTTCCTCCACTGCCTCCAGCTCAAAATCTGGAAAGTCGAACTGTTTTGAAGGCGTGCATCAATGCACAAACGACTCAAAATATCTGACATCTGACAGCTGACCTTTTTCTTGATGAGTGAACTGTCTTAGTTTTGGCCAAATAGAACGAAAATATGGTTCAACTCTATTTTCCCAATATTCACTTCTTTGATCGCCCGGACGTACCCCGTTGATTTATATAGGGGTGACGGGCGTGCCTTCCGGACTTCGGTCTGCGCTGGGTAGGGAGGGTCGGAGAGAAAATGTGCAAACGGAGAGAAAGCCTGCCGGTTGCTGGCAGAAATGCCTCTCTCCATAGTCCGCAGGAACCCGCGCAAATTCGCGGTAGTAGGCAAAAAAAAGCCAACCGGGTTAGGGTTGGCCTTTTTAAGGTTTTGGTGGAACCGGCGGGAATCGAACCCGCGTCCGCAAATCCTCTACAAAGAGTTCTACATACTTAGTTATATCATTTGATTTAATTCATGCAACGCGGATTAACACGCTTTACAGGAACGATTCCCTTTAGTTCTAGCTCCATTAACAGTGACCTTTAATGGCACGATCCGATATAAATGACCTCGAATGGTATTTCTACCCCAACCTATCGGCAAATTGGTACGAGGGCCACAGCCCTTAGGCTGCTAGTGCGTAACGTTCGTCGTTAGCAGTTATTACAATTCCCATTGATTTACGAGATAACGGGTCCTCGGTATGCCCTCCGTGCTTCGCAATCCACGTCGAAACCAAGTCGGTCCCTATGATGCTCATTGATGCTTTCACAGATAGACTTGTATTCTATTCCTTTTTACTTAAAAAGGATATCCTCAATTTCATGAGGGTTTTGTACCAAATAGGTAGCTCCCCAGGAGTGGGCAGGAGAGTCGTCACCGCAATAGCCATAGGCTGCTGCAACGGTGTGCATACCAGCAGCATGACCTGCTTGAATATCCCTTAAATCATCACCAACATAAATAGCTTTACTTGGATCAATTTTTAGGATTTGAGAACACAGGAGGATGGGAGCAGGGTGGGGTTTTGGGTAAGCGGTCGTATCACCACTCACAATCGCAGGGGTTCTTCTGTCTAACCCCATACTTTTTACCAAGGGATGGGTAAAGCGTTCATGTTTATTCGTGACAATACCCCAAGGAATCTGATGTTCGTCAAGTTGACTGAGTAAAGATTCAATTCCTTCAAACAGTTTCGTATGCACGTGGATGGCATTTTCATAGTTATTCAAGAACTCATCTCGAATCGTCAAGAACGAAGGATCATCTACCTCTAAGCCTAAAGTCACCTTGATCAGGCCTCGAGCACCCATGGATGCCATGGGACGGAGCAGTTCCAATGGTTTTGGCTCTAACCCTCTACTGAGTAATAGTTGATTGGCGGCAGCTGCTAGATCGGGTGCTGTATCGGCTAATGTGCCATCAAGATCAAATAAAACACTTTCGTACAAGGGGGTTCGGTTTCTTTTCATCTTGCTCGTCAATGGGGACCTAAATATGTGTAAAGTGTTAGAGTGGTTTTCTGGCGGCAATCATATAGTTGACATCCACATTGGAGCCAAGGTAATAATGGTCAGTGATGGGGTTAAAGTGAAGGCCCGTCATATCAAAAGGCTCTAAGCCAGCATCACGAATATAGGTTGATAATTCCGAAGGTTTGATAAATTTTGCATAATCGTGGGTACCCTTTGGCAATATGTTTAGTACATACTCAGCGCCAATAATCGCCATTAAATAAGATTTGAGGTTACGGTTTAAAGTGCTAAAAAATAATATTCCACCAGGTTTGGCCATTTTTGCTGCGGCTTTAACGACGGAGCGTGGGTCTGGAACATGCTCTAGCATTTCCATACAAGTAACTAGGTCAAAAGTCGCGGGATTTTTTTCAGCCATTTCTTCCGCACTTATCAATTCATATTGAATCGATGTTTGCGTTTCTAAAGCATGAAGCTTTGCCACTTTTAAAGCTTTGCTAGATAAATCAATTCCCGTGGTGTCTGCACCACACTTTGCTAGTGACTCAGAGAGAATTCCACCACCACAGCCAATATCAATGGTTTTCATGTTGGGAAGGGATGTTTTACTCAGAATCCAACCTAGACGAAGGGGATTAATTGCATGTAGAGGCTTAAACTCGCTTGTTTCATCCCACCAGCGACTTGCAAGTTCACTAAATTTGTCTATTTCAGCTTGATCTTTGTTTTCAGTATTCATATTTAAAGGGGGTAGATTCAGTATCTATGATTATCCAACAAAAAGAATTATGTGATTTATTGGAATTCACATTGCATAGGCGTAAAAAAAGCCCGGTAACCGGGCTTTTCTATAAGAACTAAAGAATTAGTTCTTTTTTGTACCTACAACTTCAACGATAGCACGGCGGTTTAATGCACGGCCAGCAGCAGTTTTGTTGTCAGCAACAGGCTCAGAGAATGCTTTACCTTCAGTGTAAACACGGCTAGCTTCAACGCCATTTTTCACTAAATATGCTTTAACAGCTTCAGCACGCTTGAGTGATAATTTTTTGTTGTATGCCAAGCTACCAACTGAGTCAGTGTGACCGATAACAATAATTACTTCAACAGTAACAGCTTTTAACTTAGCAGTTAAATCATTTAACTTAGCAGCGCCTTCAGGCTTGATGACAGACTTGTCAAAGTCAAACAATGCATCAGCCAATAAAGTTACTTTAGTGCTTGAAACGACTGGAGCTGGTGCAGGAGCTGGTGCTGGTGCAGGAGCTGGTGCAACTGCTTTTGGTGCTGGCTTGATTGCGCCATCACATACTTGAGCTGCAGTTGCAGGTGTCCATGTGTTGTCTCTCCAGCAGAGTGAAGCATCTGCACCTGAGCGAACATATGTTGTACCTGAGCCTGCTGCCCAGTTATCAACGTTTTGAGCTTGTGCAATTCCTGCGATTGATAATAAAGCAGTGATTGCGGCTATTTTTACAGAGCGAGTCGTTTGTTTCATATTTTATCTTCCTCTTAAATTCATTGAATTCAATCTTTTGTGATTAACTTGTTTTAATATTACTCATAAATTATAACAACAACCTTATTGTAGATTGTCGATTAATTACAAATCAAATATATAACAATAAAATTTATTAAGTGTTGTTATTTCGCATGGTAAAATAATTATATGGAATATGCTGCTAAAGAAACACTACCCGTATCACTAGAAGATGAAATGCGGCGGTCCTATTTGGACTACGCAATGAGCGTTATTGTTGGTCGAGCGTTACCTGATGCACGAGATGGTTTAAAGCCAGTTCATCGTCGGGTTCTTTTCGCTATGCACGAACTCAATAACGACTGGAATCGTGCTTATAAAAAATCTGCCCGTATTGTGGGTGACGTCATCGGTAAATATCACCCTCACGGTGATTCTGCCGTTTATGACACGATTGTTCGTATGGCCCAGGACTTTTCCTTGCGCTACATGTTGGTGGATGGTCAGGGTAACTTCGGTTCCGTCGATGGCGATAGTGCTGCCGCGATGCGTTACACAGAGATCCGTTTATCCAAGATTGCGCATGAGTTGTTAGCCGATATTGATAAAGATACGGTTAATTATGGTCCGAACTACGACGGTAGCGAACATGAGCCTCTAATCCTGCCAGCTAAAATCCCTAATTTGTTGATTAACGGGTCTTCCGGTATCGCTGTGGGTATGGCAACGAATATTCCGCCTCACAATATTGATGAAGTAATTAATGGTGCTTTGCATTTATTAGCAAATCCAGATTGCACCATTGATGAATTAATTGAGTTTATCCCCGCGCCTGACTTTCCAACCGCTGGAATTATTTACGGTATCCAAGGCGTAAGAGATGGTTACCGTACTGGTCGAGGTAGGGTCATTATGCGTGCAAAAACGCATTTTGAGGATATGGAAAAAGGCCAAAGACAATCAATTATTGTTGATGAACTGCCTTACCAAGTAAATAAAAAGAATTTGCTTGAGCGAATTGCTGAACTGGTGACAGAAAAGAAGATTGAAGGTATTTCCGATATTCGGGATGAGTCTGATAAGTCTGGCATGAGAGTTGTGATTGAGTTAAAACGAGGTGAAGTGCCAGAGGTGGTTCTCAATAACCTTTATAAAAATACCCAATTACAAGACAATTTCGGGATGAATATGGTGGCTTTGGTTGATAACCAACCGAGGCTGTTGAATCTCAAGCAATTATTAGAGTGCTTCCTCCGTCATCGTCGTGAAGTTGTTACACGTAGAACAATTTTTGAATTACGCAAAGCGCGTGACCGCGGTCATGTACTGGAAGGTCTTGCCGTTGCCTTAGCTAATATTGATGAATTTATTGCCTTAATTAAAGCGGCTGCTTCTCCACCAGATGCTAAACGTGAGTTATTGGCTCGCGTATGGGATTCTGAGGTGGTACGTGAAATGTTGGTAAGAGCTAGTGAAAATGTACAAGGTGGTATTGGGGCATATCGTCCTGATCGTTTGCCGCCTACCCTTGGTTTACAAGCAGACGGACTTTATCGCTTATCCGAAGACCAAGCACAAGAAATTTTACAAATGCGTTTGCAACGACTCACCGGTCTTGAACAAGACAAGATTGTGCAAGAGTACAAAGGCGTGATGGATCAAATTACCGATTTGTTAGATTTATTAGCTAGACCGGATCGGGTGACAACGGTTATTCACCAAGAATTGTTGGAGTCGAAAGCTGAATTTGGCCAAGAAGGTAGTGATAATGGCCGACGTTCTGTCATTGAAATGAATGCGACAGAATTGTTTACAGAAGACTTAATTACTCCGCAAGATTTGGTGGTGACACTTTCTTATACTGGTTATTTCAAGAGCCAGCCACTCACTGAGTATCGTGCTCAAAAACGAGGTGGTCGTGGTAAGAAAGCGACTACGACGAAAGATGAAGATTGGATTCAAACCCTCTTTGTCGCCAATACCCACGATACGATTTTGTGCTTCTCGGATAGAGGAAGACTGTATTGGTTAAAAGTTTGGGAAGTGCCACAGGGAAGTAGTAATTCTCGAGGTAAACCAATCGTTAACATGTTCCCTTTAATTGAAGGCGAAAAGATTACTACCATTCTGCCAATCAAAGGTTATGTGGATAATCAGTATGTGTTTATGGCAACGAAAAACGGGATTGTGAAGAAAACTGCCCTGAGTGATTTTTCCAACCCTAGAAAAGGTGGAATTATTGCAGTTGATTTAGATGAAGGTGATGTTTTAGTTGGCGCGGCTATTACCGATGGTCATCATGACGTCATGTTGTTCTCAGATGCTGGTAAAGCAGTTCGTTTCGATGAGAATGACGTTCGTCCAATGGGTCGTACGGCGCGTGGTGTGAAGGGGATGAATTTAGAAGGTGGTCATCTTGTCATTGCCATGTTAGTTGCTGCCAGTGAATCTAACGCTGAGTCTAATCTTGAATCTACGGAAGTGGATTCTGTGGACACTGATTCGTCTGTTGTCGTTAAGAAATTGCCATCGAGCGTTCTCACTGCAACTGAAAATGGCTTTGGTAAAAGAACGCCAATTTCCGAATATACAAGACACGGTAGAAATACGAAGGGAATGATTGCAATCCAGACTTCTGATCGAAATGGAAAACTGGTTGCGGCCTCTTTGGTTTCTACTGAAGACCAAATCATGTTGATTACTACGGGTGGTATTTTAGTGAGAACCCGTGTCTCAGAAATACGTGAAATGGGTAGATCAACACAGGGTGTGAAATTAATCAATGTGGATGAAGGTACTGTGCTTTCTGGATTACAAAGAATTTCAGAGAGTATGGATGAGGACGATTCAATAGCTGATGATGTTTCCATAGTTGGAGAGTCTGAAATCAGTGATGAAAATAATCCTCCATCAGATACAACCGATGAGACCCCTGCCGAATAAGCTGTTTTCCAATCTAGTTAAACTTTATGCTTTTTGACCATCGTATTTACAATTTTGCACCTGGTCCTGCAACACTTCCTGAGGAAGTGTTGCAACGTGCCTCAAAAGATATTCTCAACTGGCAAGAACTTGGCACTGGCGTGATGGAAGTTAGTCATCGTGGTAAGCCTTTTATGGCTTGCTATCAAGAGGCCATTACTGATTTGCGTGAGTTGATGCAGATTCCAGAAAATTATGAAATTCTTTTCTTACAAGGCGGTGGCATTGGGGAAAATGCGGCGATTCCAATGAATTTGATGGGACTTGCTAAGAAGGGACCGCAAGCAGATTTCGTGGTGACTGGTACGTGGTCACAAAAATCAATTGCAGAAGCTGCTAAATATGGTAACGCTAGACTTGCAGCCTCTAGTAAAGAACAGCAATTTAATACGATCCCTGAGAATGCGAACTGGGATATTTCCTCTGATTCTGCCTATTTGCATATTTGCGATAACGAAACAGTGGGTGGACTTGAATATGGTTACGTACCAAACACTAATGGAATCCCTTTAGTGGCAGATATTTCTAGCAATATTCTTTCTAAAGTAATTGATGTTTCCAAGTACGGCGTACTTTTTGGTGGAATTCAGAAAAATATTGGTCCTGCAGGGATGACGATTGTGATTGTTCGTAAAGATCTTATTGGTCACGCTATGTCGATTACACCAACTGTTTGGGATTGGAAAATTCAAGCCGCAAATGATTCGATGATTAATACTCCTCCAACTTTTGCCATTTATCTTGCTGGTCAAGTGTTTAAATGGTTAAAACAGCAGGGTGGTGTTGCCGCAATCGAAGCGGTTAATCGCAAAAAAGCAGAGTTGCTCTACAGCATTCTTGATCAAAGCTCTTTGTATGATGCTAGAGTTGATGTCACATATCGTTCTAAAATGAATGTAACCTTTTACTTAAAAGACGAGTCCTTAATGGATAAGTTCCTCAAGGGAGCTGAAGATCAGGGGATGATTGGCCTCAAGGGGCACAAAAGTGTGGGTGGCATCAGAGCCAGTATTTATAATGCAATGCCTCTAGCTGGCGTCGAAAAATTAGCGAATTACTTGTTAGAGTTCGAAAGAAAAGCCTAATGAATGATGATTTAAAAGATCAAGAAGAACAGCGTTTATTACCATTGCGTAATCAGATTGATGCTGTTGATCAAGAAATTATTCGGTTATTATCTGAACGGGCAAAGATTGCCCTTGCTGTTGGGGCAGTCAAACATGAGTATGGTTCTCCAGTTTTTCGACCTGAAAGAGAAAAGCAAGTTTTAGAAAAATTAGCGCTGCGTAATCCTGGACCTTTAAAAACAAAAGGCTTACAAGCTATCTGGCAAGAGGTCATGTCTGCCTGTAGAGATATAGAAGGCTCAATTTCTGTGGCGTATTTGGGACCTGCTGGTACATTCTCTGAAGAGGCAACCTTACAATTTTTTGGTAAATCGATTCAGTTAGTTCCTTGTTCTTCACTAGATGAAGTATTTCAGCAAGTTGAAAATGAAACCGTTCAATACGGGGTTTTACCCATTGAAAACTCTTCCGAGGGTGTTATTTCTAGAACATTAGACTTACTGTTAGAGTCGAATGTAATTATTAGCGGTGAAATTGCTATTCCTATCAAGCATTCATTATTAAGTCTGTCAGGGACTCTTGAGGGGGTGACTGAGGTCAGTGCCCATGCCCAGGCTCTCGCGCAATGTCAACAATGGTTAACAGTAAATGTACCTCTATTGCAACGGCAGGCAGTCAGTAGTAATGCAGAAGCGGCCAAACAGGCTGCTTTACATCCACATCAAGCGGCGATTGCGAGCGCCTCTGCTGCCAATCAATATGGTTTAAAAATTGTCCAGCAAGGAATTCAGGATGATGCGCATAATCGGACAAGATTCATTGTCGTCGGTAAACAGGCCTGTTTGCCCAGTGGTCACGATCAAACCTCATTAATTTTATCGGTTGCAAACCAACCTGGTGCGGTCTATCAAATGTTGGCGCCACTTGCGAAGCATGGTGTTTCAATGACGCGATTTGAGTCTAGGCCTGCTAGAAAAGGGACTTGGGAGTATCACTTTTATGTCGATATCGATGGTCATCAAAAAGATGAAAAAGTGGTTGATGCCCTGCAAGAGCTCCAACAAACTACGGCATTTTTTAAATGCCTTGGTTCATATCCGAAAAGTAGCCCAACCCATAAAAATGTTTGATTAAGTACTTTATTTCCTGATTAAGTACTGAAGATAAAACACTCGTTAACCTAATATTTATAGCCCAAGCTCATGTCAGAAAACTCTAAAATTACCCCTGGCCTTAGTCAAGTAAAAGCCATTGCTCCTTATATTGGTGGCAGACCGATTAGTGAAGTAGCGCGTGAGTATGGTCTAGATGAGTCAAAAATTATCAAGCTTGCTTCCAATGAAAACCCTTTGGGTTTGCCTGAGTCCGCTAAAGCGGCGATGATGGCTGTCATGAACGATTTGGGTAGATATCCTGATTCAAATGGCTATGAGTTAAAAAAAGTCATTTCTGAAAAGCTCCAAGTACCTGATCATTGGCTAACTCTAGGAAACGGTAGTAACGATATTTTAGAATTAGTGACGCGATCAGTAGCCCAAAGTGGTGATGAGATTATTTTCTCTAAGCATGCCTTCGCAGTGTATCCTTTGGCCACTCAAGCAGTCGGTGCTAAAGCGGTTGAGGTAGATGCAAAACCGGCAGATTTGGGACATGATTTAGAAGCGATGCTCGCTGCAATCAATGAACGGACTAAATTAATTTTTGTCGCAAATCCGAACAATCCTACTGGAAGTTTTTTACCTGGTGGGGCGATTGAAGCCTTTTTAAAGAAGGTTCCTAGTCAGATTGTGGTGGTCATTGATGAGGCTTACAATGAGTATTTGTTGCCAGAACAGCAATATGATGCGATTGCTTTTGTTCGTAAATATCCGAATGTTTTGGTGTCTCGAAGTTTCTCTAAAGCATATGGCTTAGCCGGTTTACGCTTAGGTTTTAGCGTAGCTCAAGCCGAATTGACGGATTTATTGAACCGTATTCGTCAGCCTTTTAATGTGAATTCTTTAGCTATGGCTGCTGCTATCGCTGCTTTTAACGATGAGCCATTTTTAGCGCAGGGTGCTGCGATTAACCGGGCTGGTTACCAACAACTTACGCAAGCATTTACGGAAATGGGCTTACATTATTTACCATCCGCTGGTAATTTTGTGTTGCTTCAAGTTGGTGATGATGATCAAGCTGGTAGTCGCGTAAATTTAGCATTACTCAAAGCAGGGATTATTGTTCGTCCTGTAGGCAATTATGGATTACCTAAGTGGCTGAGAATTTCGATTGGATTGCCCGAGGAAAATGAAGCTTTTATTAAAGCTCTTGGACAAATATTAGGCAAGTAATGCTCTTACGATAACATCTAATGTCTGCCACTATCCAGCCCCTCTCTCCAACTCAACGAATGTACCCCACTGTGGGTATCGTTGGCGTGGGTTTAATTGGAGGATCTTTAGGTCTGGCACTCCAACATCACCATTTAGCTACTCAAGTGTTAGGTAGTGGTAGATCTGCTGCGAATATGGCTGAGGCAATAAAAATTGGGGCGATCACTCAGATTGCTACCTTAAGTGAAATTGCTGAGCAAGCGCAATTAATTGTTTTATGCGTGCCCGTTGCCCAAACGAAAGCCGTTCTAGAACAGATACAGCCTCAGCTCCGTCCAGAGACGATTATTATTGATGTTGGCAGTACCAAATCAGATGTCATTGCGATTGCGAAGGAAGTGCTTGGTGAGCAGATTGGTCAGTTTATTCCTTGTCACCCAATCGCCGGAGGGGCTCAACATGGAGCTACGGCCGCAAGGGTTGACTTGTTTGAGCAACGACAATTTATTATTTGCCCTTTACTTGAAAATGCACCACAGGCAATTCAAACAGTAGAAAAAATGTGGCAACAATTGGGCTCAACTGTTTTTCAGATGTCCGCCTTAGTGCATGATCATATTTTTGCAGCCGTCTCCCATTTACCCCATCTTCTATCGTATGCGCTGATGTTGCAAGTTGCGAATTCAGAAGATGCACAAGCGAAGTTTGCGCATGCTGGGGCTGGGTTTCGAGACTTTACTCGGATTGCTGGCTCTAGTCCAGAAATGTGGCGCGACATTACCTTTGCAAACTCAGAGGCAATTCTTGAACAACTAGATGATTACATCCTTATCTTGCAGCATTTTAAAAAGTTGATTCAGGATGGTAATAGTAATCAACTTGAAAAACTATTGAATATTGCCAGCCAATCAAGAAATAACTGGAAAGGTTAAATTCATGAGTCACTCCTCATTACATATGGAACCGATTCGTTCCGCCAGAGGGCAAATTACCTTACCTGGTTCTAAAAGTATTTCTAATCGCGTTTTACTCTTAAGTGCATTGGCGAGTGGAGTAACCACCTTGCATGGTTTATTGGATGCCGATGATACTAGAGTGATGCAGTCAGCTCTCAAAGCATTAGGCGTAGATTTAGAGCCGGTTAAAAATTCTGATGAAACCATTTTGCGAGTCTATGGTTGCAATGGCAAATTGAGGAATACTACAGCTGATTTGTTTATGGGGAATGCAGGTACTGCCATTCGCCCTTTAACTGCAGCCCTAGCAATTCTGGGCGGAGATTATCACTTGCATGGGGTCCCTAGAATGCATGAAAGACCCATCGGCGATTTAGTGGATGGGTTGATTGGGATTGGTGCAAAGATTGACTATTTAGGTCAGGAGCATTACCCTCCGATTCAGATTGGTACTGGTAATCTCTTGTTAGATCAATCAGTGAAGGTTCGAGGGGATGTCTCCAGCCAGTTTTTAACTGCCTTACTAATGGCTTTGCCATTAACGAAGCACCCTAGAGATATTTGTATTGAGGTGATTGGTGAGCTGATATCGAAGCCTTATATTGAGATTACTCTGCGTCTCATGGAGAAATTTGGGGTGAGGGTTCTGAATAATGATTGGAAATCATTCATTATCCCAGCCTGGGATCCAACACAGCCGACGATTTACTCATCCCCTGGAGAGTTTTGGGTTGAAGGTGATGCTTCATCTGCCTCCTATTTTTTGGCAGCAGGTGCATTGGGTGGTGGTCCACTCCTGATTAATGGCGTGGGTAGAGAAAGTATTCAAGGCGACGTAGCGTTTGCCAATGCACTCGCCATGATGGGGGCGAATGTAACGCAAGGTCATAATTGGATCGAAGTCAGAGGTGTGGATGAAGCTGGTTTGCAGGCGATTGAAATTGATTGCACACCCATTCCAGATGCGGCGATGACTTTAGCGGTTCTTGGCTTATTTGCGAAGGGTACTACGCGTCTGACAGGGATTGCTAGTTGGCGTGTAAAAGAAACAGATCGTATCGCCGCAATGGAATGCGAACTCAAAAAATTTGGTGCTCAAGTGATTTCTGGCGATAATTTCATTGAAGTAAGCCCACCAGTTCATTGGACTGTTCCGGTTGGTGGTGTTGATACCTATGATGATCACCGGATGGCAATGTGTTTTTCGTTGGCAGCTTTTGGTCCCGTTGGTTTTGAGATTAATGATCCGCAGTGCGTTAGTAAAACTTTCCCGCAATATTTCGATGAGCTACATTCTGTGATTCAGAATGTTTAATTCACTTCATACTTCAACATGACAATCCATTCTAGTTTTCCGGTTATCGCTATTGATGGTCCAACAGCCTCTGGCAAGGGTACTGTGGCCCAATTGGTAGCCAATCGATTGGGGTTTCATTATTTAGATAGCGGTGCTTTATATCGCATTGTTGGGTTTGCCAGTTTACAAAGAAATATTCCATTAGATCAAACTCTGGCACTGGCAGAAATGACTCAAGCATTGCAAATCGAATTTAAGGGAAATGCTATTTTTCTGGATCATCAAGAAATTACTGAGCTGATTCGAACGGAAGAGATGGGTTTAAGAGCTTCTGCAGTAGGCGCTATTCCAGAGGTTCGAAATGCACTATTTTCGTTGCAAAGAAGTTTTTTGACCTCGCCAGGTCTCGTAGCTGATGGTCGAGATATGGCTACAGTCATCTTCCCTGAAGCCGTTTTAAAGGTGTTTTTGACGGCATCTGCTCAAATTCGCGCCGAAAGAAGGTTCAAGCAATTGATAAACAAAGGAATATCTGCTAAAATCGAGATTCTTTTAAATGATTTGGTAGCTCGTGATGCACGCGACACACAGCGTAAAGACGCGCCGCTCATTCAAGCAATTGATGCCCATCTACTAGATACGAGTGAGATGGACATAGAAACAGCAGTTCAAAAGGTAGTAGATTGGTATCACGCTGTTAACTAAAGTTATAATAAATCATTCCATATTTTTGAATTAAAATCGTTTTTTGTTCTAGTAGTAAGTTGTAGTAAAAGTAGTTCCTTGTAGTAAATCGTAGCCCCTTGTTGAATCCCGGCGCGCCTTTATTAAATATGAAGGTTCATCAATGCGTCTCAGTAAGGGTTTATAAACCTAACCCCGTTGGCATTGCCAACTAGATAAGTAAATACCATGTCTGAATCATTTGCAGCCCTATTTGAAGAATCATTAGCCCGTTCAAATATGAAATCTGGGCAAGTTATTTCTGCCGAAGTCGTCAGAATTGACCATAACTTTGTTGTAGTAAACGCAGGTTTAAAGTCTGAAGCTTTTATTCCTGTTGAAGAATTCCATAATGACCAAGGTGAACTTGATGTGCAACCAGGCGATTTCGTCTCTGTTGCGATTGATGCTTTGGAAAATGGTTATGGAGATACGATTCTATCCCGTGACAAAGCAAAACGTCTCGCATCTTGGATGAATCTTGAAAAAGCTCTCGAGCAAGGCGAGATTGTTACCGGTGCTGTTACTGGTAAAGTTAAAGGCGGCTTAACCGTTATGGTTAATGGTATCCGTGCTTTCTTACCTGGATCATTACTTGACACACGCCCAATTAAAGATACTTCTCCATTTGAAGGTAAAACAATGGAGTTTAAGGTTATCAAGTTGGATCGTAAGAGAAACAACGTTGTTCTCTCACGCCGTGCTGTTGTTGAAGCAAGTCAAGGTGAAGAGCGTCTCAAGTTAATGGACAACCTCAAAGAAGGTACAGTTGTTCAAGGCGTTATTAAGAATATTACTGACTACGGTGCATTCGTTGATCTTGGTGGTATTGATGGTTTGCTCCACATTACCGATTTGGCGTGGAGAAGAGTACGTCACCCAAGCGAAGTGTTAACTGTAGGTCAAGAAGTTACAGCAAAAATTTTACGTTACGACCAAGACAAAAACCGTGTATCACTCGGTATCAAGCAATTAGGTGATGATCCATGGGTTGGTATCGCAAGACG
The DNA here is from genome assembly GCF_900176405.1 of Polynucleobacter kasalickyi. Lineage (GTDB taxonomy): Bacteria > Pseudomonadota > Gammaproteobacteria > Burkholderiales > Burkholderiaceae > Polynucleobacter > Polynucleobacter kasalickyi. The sequence continues at coordinate 205,978 of NZ_FWXJ01000002.1, forward strand.
TTACCCACCAAGTACACGTTTATTCGGTAAAGTAACGAATTTGACTGACTACGGTGCATTCGTTGAAATCGAAACAGGTATCGAAGGCTTGGTACACGTTTCTGAAATGGATTGGACTAATAAAAATATTGCACCAGGTAAAGCTGTTCAATTAGGTTTAGATGTTGAAGTAATGGTTCTCGACATTGATGAAGATAAGCGTCGTATCAGTTTAGGTATGAAGCAATGTAAGACAAATCCATGGGAAGAGTTTTCTCGTAACCATAACAAGGGTGACAAAATCTCTGGCGCAATTAAATCGATTACCGATTTTGGTGTGTTCATTGGTTTAGATGGAGGCATCGATGGTCTAGTTCACTTGTCAGATATTTCTTGGCAAGAAACTGGCGAAGAAGCTGTTAAGAAGTTCAAGAAGGGTGACGAGATCGACACAGTTGTTCTTGCTATCGATGTAGAGAAAGAACGTATTTCTTTAGGTATCAAGCAAATTTCTGGTGATCCATTCACAAACTACACTTCTGCAAATGACAAAGGTGCTTTAGTAACTGGTACGATCAAATCAGTTGATGCTAAAGGTGCAGTTGTTCAATTAGCGGATGAAGTAGAAGCCTATTTACGTGCTTCAGAAATCTCAACAGAACGGGTTGAAGATGCGCGTAACTTGTTAAAAGAAGGCGAAAGTGTTTCTGCAATGATTATTAACGTGGATCGTAAATCACGTAGTATCAATCTTTCAATTAAAGCGAAAGATAATGCTGATCAACAACAAGCAATGAGCAAGTTGCAAAATGACTCAAGCGCTGGTACTACTAATCTTGGTGCTTTATTGAAAGCCAAATTAGATAATCAGGGGTAATAAGCTAAATGCTACTGGGGAACCAGTAGCATTTTTTTCTTTATTCGGGATCAAAACTATGACTAATCAAAATAAAACTTATTCGAACGATGTTGCCATAGATAGATCAATAACTAGATCAGAATTGATCGAATTATTATCATCTAAGTTTCCACAGTTATTACCTAAAGATGTTGAACTAGTCGTAAAAACGTTGCTTGATGCAATGACTAATGCTTTAGTTGAATCAAAAAGAATTGAATTACGCGGTGTTGGTAGTTTTGTGTTGCATCACCGACCATCGCGTGTAGGGCGTAACCCAAAGTCTGGCGAGCAGGTTTTAATTCCAGAAAAAAAGGTTCCACATTTCAAGCCAGGTAAAGAACTCCGTGAGCGAGTTGATTACAAGGCTGCAATTACTCCAGTGACACCCTCACCAAGTGAATGAGCGTATTAATTAAATATTGTTGGAGATTATTTGTGATAGGAAGTAGAGTGCTATTTTTTGCATTCTTCTTCCTTTTGGCTTTAATGAACTCGCAAGATATCAATCTTCACTGGTTTGTGAATCAATCCGTACAGGTTCCATTAATGATTGTGATTTTAGGAGCGTTTTTAACAGGGATGATCATGTCCGGATTGGCGTTTTACCGATGGAACTCTAGGAAGAGTTCCAAATGATTTCAATTGAAAATCATTGGCTCGTAGTTCTACCAATTTTATTTGGCTTAGGTTGGGTTGCTTCCAACTGGGAACGTCGACTACAAAATGAAGTCGATCATGAAGAGCAAAAAAAGAAACAAAAATCGACCTTCAAAGGCCTTAATCTATTATTGAATGAACAACCAGATAAAGCGATAGATGCTTTAGTAGAGGTTGTTCAATTAGATCCTGAAACTACTGAGCTGCATTTTGCTTTGGGCAGTTTATTCCGCAGGAGAGGTGAGACTGAGAGAGCGATCCGTATTCACCAACATCTAGTTGGTCGTTCTGATTTGAGAATACGCGATAGAAACCACGCAGCCTATGAGTTAGGTAGAGATTTTTTAAGAGCTGGCATGTTAGATCGTGCCGAAGCGAGTTTGAATCAAGTGGGTGAAGGTGGTTTTAATGTCCCAGCTAAGATCGCTTTGCTCGAAATGTATCAAATTGAAAAAGACTGGCGCAAAGCCATCATTGCTGCGAATGAGTTGCAAACAATTGAAAATAAAAACTATCAGGAACAAATTGCTCATTTCTATTGCGAATTAGCCCTAGAGGCAATTCGTAGGAAAGACTTTCATGCCGCAGAAGAGGCTGTGAATCAATCATTGGCAACCGTAGATAGCCATATTCGAGCAATAACGATTAAGGGTGAGCTGATGATGTTAGCTGGACGCCCGAAAGAAGCTATTACTGTTTGGTCCGAAATTGAGAAATATCATCCCTCGTATTTACATTTAGTAGCTGATCGATGGATGATTGCCCATACTGAAATGGGACAGGAGTTGGTCGGTTTACAGCGCTTAAAAGAACAAATGAAAGAGCAAGCTAGAGGTGAATTGCTCGATATTGTTTACCGAAACTGCTTAAAGCTGGAGGGAACTTCTGCGGCAGAACATTTGATGTCTGAAATTATGTTGACGAATCCTAGTTTAGTCGCCATGACCAAGCGTATGGAGTCCCAATGGTTGCTTGCAAAAGAAGCAAATAATGATAGCTTGTCAGCTGATATTAAAGCTTCACTGGATTTATTAAAGCTTCGGACGAGCACCCTAGTCCGATATACTTGTAGTAACTGTGGCTTTAGGGCTCGGCGCTTCTATTGGCAGTGTCCTGGCTGTAATCACTGGGATGTATACTCACCTAAACGAGGTGAAGGTATGAGCTTGTCCAATTAACGGATGGTTCTTCTGTAAAGAGCTCCATGGCAAGGCTTACCCATCAAGAATTTGTACTAAATCTAGAATTGGTTAATTGAAAAAATGAAAATCACAATTATTGGTAGTGGTTATGTTGGGCTTGTTACCGGTGCATGTTTAGCTGAGCTAGGTAATCATGTATTTTGTTTAGATGTGGATCAAGCCAAAATTGATATTTTGAATGGTGGTGGTGTTCCAATTTATGAGCCCGGCCTCAAAGAAATGATTACGCGTAACATGGAGGCCGGTAGAATCCAATTTTCTACAGACGTAGCAGCAAGTGTTGAGCATGGTGAGATACAGTTTATCGCCGTAGGCACACCACCGGATGAAGACGGTTCAGCAGATCTCAAATACGTCTTAGCAGCTGCTAAAAATATCGCAAAACACATGACAAGTTTTAAGGTCGTAATTGATAAATCAACCGTACCTGTTGGCACTGCACAAAGAGTTAGTGATGCGATTCGCGCTGAATTAGACGTTCGTGGTTTACAAGATCTAAACTATTCCGTTATTTCTAATCCAGAGTTTTTAAAAGAAGGTGCGGCGGTAGAAGATTTCATGCGTCCCGATCGTATTGTGGTCGGTACCGAAGCGAATGAGTCTGGCCTCTATGCCAAGGAATTGATTCGTAAATTGTACGCGCCGTTCAATCGCCATCATGAACGAACTTATTATATGGATGTAAAAAGTGCCGAACTCACTAAATATGCTGCTAATGCGATGTTGGCCACCCGTATTTCATTTATGAATGAACTCGCAAATTTAGCGGATATTGTGGGTGCTGATATTGAAGCCGTTCGTCAAGGCATTGGTTCAGACTCAAGAATTGGTTATGGATTCTTATATGCTGGGACCGGTTATGGTGGTTCCTGCTTCCCAAAGGATGTTCAAGCTTTAACCAAAACGGCGATGGAATATCAACTTGATTTAAAGATCCTACGCGCCGTTGAGGATGTGAATAATCTGCAAAAGAGTATCTTGGTTGGTAAAATCCTGCAGCATTTTGGCGAAGATTTAAGCGGTCGGACTTTTGCTTTGTGGGGTTTGGCGTTTAAACCAAATACAGATGATATGCGCGAAGCACCAAGCCGCGTCATTATTCGTGAGTTGGTGCAGCGTGGCGCATCTATCGTGGCGCATGATCCCGTTGCCAGTGAAGAAGCGAAACATGCTTTAAGCATTGATTTTGCTGATGCACCTGAGTTACTTAATCGAGTCACTATGGTAGAAAAACCCATGTTGGCGATACCTGATGCAGATGCATTAATTATTGTGACTGAATGGAAAGCATTTAGAAGTCCAGATTTTGATTTATTGAAGCAACAATTGAAAACACCAATTATTTTTGATGGACGTAATTTATTTGAGCCATCAGTTTTATCAGAGCATGGTTTTATCTATCAAGGAATTGGTCGACATAATTAATAGGATCAGCAGACGAGATGCGCAATAGAAATTTTATTACTGAAAAAGTGGCCATTGATGCCGCGGGCGTAGAGGCCTTTCAACAAACCCGCTTGTTAGTTGTTGGTGATGTGATGTTGGATCGATATTGGTTTGGTGATACAGATCGAATTTCCCCAGAGGCACCTGTGCCTATCGTGCAAATTAAAAAGATTGAAGAGCGCTTGGGTGGCGCTGCCAATGTAGCTCGCAATGGCGCATCATTAGGTGCCCAAATTGCTATCCTTGGTCTTATTGGTCAAGATGAAGCAGGGCGTCAAGTTGAGAAAATGTTGGCAGAACAAGCCATACAAAGTTATTTGCAAATTGATGAAACTGTCCCGACGATTGTAAAATTGCGAGTAGTGGCTCGCCAACAACAACTGATACGACTTGATTTTGAAGAAGAACCAGCGAATGATGTATTGCTTTCAAAGTTGGCTATTTTTGAAGAACGACTACCGGCTGTGCAAGCGGTCATTTTTTCTGATTATGGTAAAGGTGCACTGAAACATATTCCTCAGATGATTCAATTAGCGAAAGCCGCTGGAAAAATTATCTTTGTGGACCCGAAGGGGAGTGACTATTCGAAATATGCAGGGGTTACGGTAATTACTCCGAACCGCAGTGAACTTAAACAAGTTATTGGTCGTTGGCAAACTGAAGCGGAATTAGCGCAAAAAGCTGAAAATTTAAGAAGTGCCTTGGGTTTAGAGGCGATTCTTTTAACGAGGTCAGAAGAAGGGATGACACTATTTAGAGAAAATAGCGTCATTGACGTTTCTGCTCAAGCTCGAGAAGTTTTTGATGTGTCTGGTGCGGGTGATACCGTCATCAGTACGATGGCAGTTGCTTTGGCAGCAGGTTGGAGCTGGGAAATGGCCATGGCTCTCGCTAATCGTGCCGGTGGCATCGTGGTTGGTAAATTAGGTACTGCAACGGTTTCTTGGAAGGAGTTGATGTGAAAATAATTGTTACTGGAGCGGCAGGTTTTGTTGGCTCGAACATTATTGCTGGTCTCAATGCAAGAGGCGTGAAAGATATTATTGCGGTTGATGACTTAACACTCGCTTACAAATATCGCAATATAGCCGATTTAGAAATTTCAGATTATTTTGACCGATATGACTTTATAGACCGCTTAAGATCTGGCTCTTTAGGTAAGGTTCAAGCAATTTTTCATGAAGGAGCATGTTCAGATACGATGGAATCTGATGGCCATTACATGATGGAAAATAATTACCGATATACCTTGGATTTACTCGATATCTGTACCGAACAAAAGATTGCACTTTTATATGCTTCCTCGGCAGCTACCTATGGTGGTTCAAATATTTTTATTGAAAATCGACAATACGAAAAGCCACTGAATATTTACGGATATTCAAAGTTTTTATTTGATCAAATACTGAGACAGCGGATTGCTGAGAAGAAACTTACCAGCCAGGTAGTTGGCTTTAGATATTTCAATGTTTACGGCCCTCGTGAATCTCATAAAGGCAGAATGGCGTCAGTAGCATTTCATCATTTCAACCAATTCCAAAATGGTAGCACGGTGAAATTGTTTGGCCCTTATGATGGCTATAACGCAGGAGAGCAGTCTAGAGATTTTGTTTATATTGATGATGTTGTTAAAGTAAATTTGTTTTTCCTCGATCATCCGCACCTCACTGGTATCTTTAATTTAGGCTCTGGCCGTGCTCAACCATTCAACGATGTCGCTCGTGCGGTCGTCAATCAAATGGAGTTGCATGATTTAGGCGATTCTTTTAAAGAAAAAAATCTGCAAGATTTGGTTGCTGAAAAACGCATCGAATATATCGAATTTCCAAATGACCTCAAGGGGAAATATCAATCTTTTACACAAGCAAACCTTGATTTATTAAGGTCTGTAGGGTATCAAGATAGTTTTCATTCCGTTGAGCAAGGTGTCGCTAAATACATCGATTGGTTATTTAAAAACGCCAACTATTTGTCTACGCCAACTACCTAAAAATTACTTCGCCGTTATTTTTTTCCTATACGTCAACCTATAGTTAACTATAGCGTTGGGACCAACTCATAGTAATGTTGCTATGAGTTTTTGATAGGAGTAGTTATGAAATTGACGAGTCGAAATGGATTGATTTCCAGAAGTCGTGACAGCATCAAAGCGGTTTTGATTGCAATTGGTTTATCTTTAGCAATTGCCGTAGCACCTCAGATATTTGCTGAAAATATCAATCGGGTGTCGCAAGAAGCCTTGCAAAATATTAAAGGTGTTGGTGCCAATAAAGCCAAAAAAATTATTGCTGAAAGGGAACGTGGCGGGAATTTTCAAGACGCTAGCGATTTAAGGCAACGGGTAAAGGGCATTGGTGAGAAAACGATTGGAAAACTTGGTCAAGCAGGTATTACCTTTACTGAGGGGGCGGTAATGAATAACACTAAAGATACTGACTCAGTAAATACAAAACCTGAAATGAGGATTCGAAGTCGAAGTCGTCAAACTCAATAAGTCATTTTGAGTGATTCAGGCGTTTAGACTAAAACAATCTCAATCAAGGGTAGAATTGTTACATCTAAATGCCTGAATGTCCCCAACTGTATGAGTGATTTGAACGATTCCAAATTTGAAACAAAGCTAGCCGCCGAACCGAGTCAGGAAAATGATTCTGTTTGCTATCCGACCATTGCTGATATTGTCGGAAAAACCCCTTTAATTCGTCTACAAAGAATTCCAGGGCAAGGTAATCAAATTCGCAATAATATTATTCTAGGGAAGTTGGAAGGAAATAATCCAGCTGGTTCTGTGAAAGATCGTCCCGCTTTATCGATGATCAAAAAAGCGCAAGAGCGGGGAGACATCACGCCAGGTGATACGTTGATCGAGGCTACCAGTGGCAATACTGGGATCGCATTAGCAATGGTTGCAGCGATCTTGGGATATAAAATGATTTTAGTGATGCCTGACAATCAAAGTTTAGAGCGTCGTCAGAGTATGACAGCATATGGTGCTGAATTAATCTTAACGCCATCTTCAGGAGGCATGGAATATGCCCGAGACTTTGCTAATCAATTACAAAAAGAAGGACGTGGGGTTGTTTTAGACCAGTTCTCCAACCGTGATAATCCTTTGGCGCACATCGAAGGGACTGGTCCTGAGATTTGGCAAGATACGAAGGGCACCATTACACATTTTGTTTCTTCAATGGGCACAACCGGTACGATTACCGGGGTATCTACTTTTTTGAAAGAGCAAAATCCTCATATTCAAATTATTGGCGTGCAGCCGACCGATGGCTCTCAAATTCCAGGGATTCGAAAATGGGCGCCAGAGTACTTACCTAAAATTTTTGATTCCAGTCGGGTAGATAGTTTGGAATATGTTTCTCAAACTGAGGCTGAGGAAATGTGCCGCAGATTAGCCAAAGAAGAGGGCATCTTTTGTGGCATTTCAGCAGCTGGGACTTTGGTTGCAGCCCTAAGGATTGCAGAAAGAATCGAAAATGCTACAGTCGTTTTTGTGGTTTGTGACCGCGGTGACCGTTATTTATCGACCGGAGTTTTTCCCGTTTAGCGGAGTTGAGTGTATCAAAGCTAACCGGATTAGTGATTTTGTCATCAATTAAATTAGCGACGGTATAGCCAAACTCGGTCACGGCCATCGCATAAAAAAAACTGCGGTTATATTGGGTAATGACCTCAAAATTCTTTAAGCCAACCCAGTAAGTTGTCGACTCGTTTCCTTTGAGGTCAATTTCGGGCAAATCAACAATAAGCGCTAGTTCAGTTGGGTTCAACCCCTGCGGAATGGTCTCAATAATTTTCATTGCTTTTAACTGTGACAACGTCCATTTCGGATTTGGGTCACCATCGGCAATTTTTTGGACTGCCTCCAAAGCATTGATGTTGCGATTCACTGGTAATAGAATGGGTTGATCAACGACCCAACCATGAATTAATAGAAAGTTGGCAATACTGGCCATTGCGTCTATCGGACTATTTCTTAAATCGATCAAGCCATCCTTATCACCGTCCGTAGCATATTTAAGCAAACTAGTGGGCATAAACTGCGGCATACCAATGGCACCTGCGAAGGAGCTGGGTTGCGTTAAGCACTCTTTGAAAACCATTGGGTTGTCAATTTGTCCGGAAGGACTACAAAACGAAATGAGATCAGCTAATTGTTCCTTAAACATTTGTGAGCGCGCAATTCGGTTGGGCGTGTCGGGATAATCAAAGGCTAAGGTCACTAACACATCTCTGACTGGAAAACGCCCCATATTTTTGCCATAAATCGTTTCGATACCTAAAATTCCAACGATTAAGGCAGCAGGAATACCGGTACTTTTTTCTATTTGAGATAGTTCGACTTGATACGTACGCCAAAATTTTTGACCCGCTTGAACTCTAGAGGAGTCTTGAGCATTTTGTCGATACTTGAGCCAGTTTTTCTTGCTAATTACGCCGGGGGGTGGGGCAATATATTTTTTTGCGGTCAATTGTGGCGTTACATCAGCAAAAACTTCTCTTAATGTTGAGATGGATAAATTTTTCCTAAGTCCTACCTCGATTAAAAAAAGATCTAGCAACTGCGCTTGAGAAAGAATCACGGTGTCATCGGAAATTTCTTTGGAACTGATTGTTTTAGACCCCGCAATGGGTTGTGCATCAACCCTAGAAAAAGATCCAGTTAGGGAAAACACTACACAGAAAGTAGTCAAAACAATGTTAAATTTTTTAGTAAATATCATGAATATTTAAAGTTTCAGTAATAATAGAAAGAACAAATAACCTTTTAATACAATTTTCATTATGCCTACAGGATTTATTTCTCATTCGGATTGTTTGAAGCACGAAATGGGAAATTATCATCCAGAGTGTCCCGAACGACTCACTGCCATTGAAGACCAGTTATTGCTGAGTCGGATTAATGATTTTCTAATCAAGTTGACGCCCCCTCTAGCGACTGAGGAAAATTTGAATTTAGTTCATTCTAAAGAACATATTGAGTTTGTCAAAAGTATTCGTCCCTCTGCAGGTTATGCTGAAATTGATGGTGATACCTTGATGAACCCACATTCCTGGAATGCGGCACTCCGGGCGGCAGGTGCTGGACTTTTAGCGGTTGATGCCATTATGAACAAAGAGCTTGTGAATGCATTTTGTTCGGTAAGGCCCCCTGGGCATCATGCCGAGCCGAACAAGGCAATGGGCTTTTGTTTTTTTAACAATCTAGCGATTGCAGCTAAGTATGCAGTGAGTAAGTACGCTATTCAACGAGTTGCCATTATTGACTTTGATGTCCACCATGGGAATGGTACTGAGCATGCCTTTATGCAGGATGAACGTTTTTTAATGTGTAGTTTTTTTCAGCATCCTTTATTCCCCTATAGCGGTACAAATAATACGGCAAAAAATATGTTAAATACGCCTGTTCCCGCTTTTACGAACGGACAAACCATTCGTCAATTAGTGGAAGAGCATTGGCTACCTAGACTAAACGAATTTAAGCCTGAGTTTATTTTTATATCGGCTGGCTTTGATGCTCATCGTGAAGATGAACTCGGTCAGATGGGACTGATCGAGTCTGATTACGCTTGGTTAACCCAACAAATTGTTGCGATTGCCAAGCAATATGCCCAAGGAAGAATTGTGAGTTGTTTAGAGGGTGGCTATAACTTATCTGCATTATCTCGAAGTGTCGTGGCTCATATTAAAGAGCTTGCTGAAATTTAAGGGGGCAGTCCCCGATTTTTGGAAGGGCGTTAATGACTAAAATTTTCGAAAAAGATTTGGCTAAAACTCCAGCAAACTATACAGCGATGTCACCGCTGAGTTTCATCGAGCGAACTGCCAATGTATATCCTGAGCGCTTAGCTATTGTGCATGGTGAACTAAAGCAAAATTGGCAAACAACCTATTCACGTTGCAAAAAATTAGCGAGTGCGCTTCGCCAAGTTGGCATCGCCAAGGGCGATACTGTTGCGGTGATGTTACCGAATACTCCACCCATGGTGGAAGCCCACTTCGGCGTGCCGATGACAGGGGCCATCTTGAATTGCTTAAATACGCGCCTTGATGCACAGACGATTGCCTTTATGCTGAATCATGGTGAGGCTAAGGTAGTGATAGTCGATCCTGAATTTAGCCACACGATTGCTAAAGCAATAGAAATTGCAGCACTTGATCCCGCTTCCAGGGTTAGAGATTTAATTGTGATCGATGTAGTGGATTCTTTATACACTGGGCAAGCAGTAAAAATTGGTAAGTATGTCTATGAGGATTTTGTCGCTTTAGGTGAGCCAGATTTTTCTTGGCAATATCCAGAAGATGAATGGGATTCGATTTGCTTGAATTACACCTCTGGTACCACGGGCAATCCCAAAGGGGTGGTCTATTCACATCGGGGCGCTGCAACGAATGCAATTTCAAATATCCTTGAATGGGATATGCCGCGTCATCCAGTCTATTTGTGGACTTTACCCATGTTTCACTGTAATGGTTGGTGTTTCCCATGGACGGTGGCGGCAAGAGCTGGTGTGAATGTCTGCTTACGCAGGGTGGATGCGGTAAATATTTTGCAGGCGATTAAAACTTTAGGAGTCACCCATTACTGTGCTGCACCAATAGTGCATGGACTATTGGTCAATGCCACCGAAGAACTCAAGAAAGACCTACCCAAAGGTGTAAGAGCGATGGTGGCAGGAGCAGCTCCGCCTGCATCGATGATTGAAGGTATGGAAGAAATGGGGTTTGATTTAACCCATGTGTATGGCTTGACAGAGACCTATGGCCCAGCTTCTGTTTGCGTGAAGCACGAAGACTGGGATGAGATGCCAATCGGTGATCGTGCGGCGCTCAACGCACGTCAGGGCGTCCGTTATCACCTTCAACAAGAAATGAGCGTAGTGGATCCACAAACGATGCAGATAGTTCCTGCCGACGGTCAAACCATGGGTGAAATTGTTTTTAGAGGAAATATCGCGATGAAAGGGTATCTAAAAAACCCAGATGCGACGAGTGAAGCTTTTGCCGGAGGTTGGTTTCATACGGGGGATTTAGCCGTGATCCATCCTGATGGTTATATTAAGATCAAGGATCGTAGTAAAGACATCATTATTTCTGGAGGAGAGAATATTTCCTCAATCGAGTTAGAAGATATTTTGTATCGACACCCAGCGGTTCTAGCGGCTGCAGTGGTTGCCATGCCTGACCCAAAGTGGGGGGAAACCCCATGTGCTTTTTTAGAAATCAAATCTAACTCAAAGGTCACAGAACAAGATATTATTGACTACTGTAAATTACACCTTGCGGGCTTCAAAGTGCCCAGAGTTGTAGTATTTGGAGATTTACCCAAAACCTCAACAGGTAAAATACAAAAATTCGAATTACGTAAGCTCGCAGGTTCATTAAAAGCCATTGATGTCTAATGGTTAATAAAACTCGCTAGCTTTTTTGTAAAATAGAAGATGGTTAGCATTTAATTTAAAAATTTAGGTCATTATGAAGATATTAGTTGCCGTAAAACGTGTTATTGACTACAACGTCAAAATTAGAGTGAAGTCTGATCAAACCGGAGTTGAAACTGCCAATGTCAAAATGAGCATGAACCCTTTTGATGAAATTGCAGTGGAAGAGGCTGTCAGGTTAAAAGATGCTGGTATTGCAACGGAAGTAATTGCTGTTTCTATCGGACCTGTGGCTTGTCAAGAAACCCTTAGAACAGCGATGGCAATTGGTGCTGACCGAGGCATATTGGTTGAAGCGAATGAAGAAGTCCAGCCGCTCGCGGTAGCTAAGTTGCTCAAAGCGATTGTGGATAAAGAACAACCGCAAATTATTATTTTAGGTAAGCAAGCAATTGATGATGACAGTAACCAAACTGGTCAAATGTTGGCCGCGTTAATGAATGCTGGTCAAGCAACCTTTGCTTCTAAAGTCGTTGTGCAAGATGGTAATTTATCTGTGACGCGTGAAATTGATGGCGGCTTAGAGACGATTGCGTTGAAATTGCCTGCAGTGATTACCACTGACCTCCGACTCAATGAACCAAGATTTGTCACTTTGCCGAACATCATGAAAGCGAAGAAAAAGCCATTAGATTCAATGAAGCCTGAAGATTTAGGGGTTGACATCACGCCACGTCTTAAAACTCTCAAAGTTGTTGAGCCTGCAGCAAGGTCAGCTGGTGTCATGGTTCCAGATATTAAAACTTTGGTCGAAAAACTTAAAAATGAAGCAAAGGTAATCTAAATGGTCGCGTTAGTTATAGCAGAGCATCAAAATCAATCCATCCAAGCAGGTACTTTGAATGTAGTAACTGCGGCAACTCAGTTAGCCGATGAAATCCACGTATTGGTCATCGGTGATCAAGCTGGAGAGGCTGCAAATGCAGTTGCAAAAATCAAAGGTGTTACCAAAGTGTTATTGGCACAAGCGGATTACTTTGCAAATCAACTTGCAGAGCCATTAAGTGCCCAAGTTGTAGCGATTGCCGCTAATTACACTCATATTCTGACAAACGCGACGCCATTTGGTAAAAATATTTTGCCAAGAGTTGCGGCATTGTTAGATGTTGCTCAAGTATCAGAAGTGACCAATATCATTTCTGCAGATACTTTTGAAAGACCGATTTATGCGGGTAACGCGATTGCTACTGTTCAAGCGACGGATGCCATTAAGGTATTGAGTGTGCGGGCAACTTCCTTTGAACCAGCATCTTTAGAAGGTCAAGCAAGTGTGGAAGAAATTGCTGTGATTAGTAATCCTGCCTTGACCACCTTTACTAGTAAAGAGACAGTAAAACTCGATCGCCCTGAATTAACTTCAGCCAAAATCATCGTGTCAGGTGGTCGTGGACTAGGTTCAGCGGAAAATTTCCATGCAGTCATGGAGCCATTAGCCGATAAGTTTGGGGCTGCGCTTGGTGCTTCCAGAGCTGCCGTAGATGCTGGTTATGTGCCAAATGATTATCAAGTTGGCCAAACTGGCAAGATTGTTGCTCCACAGTTGTATGTTGCGGTTGGGATATCTGGCGCGATACAACATTTAGCCGGTATGAAAGACTCTAAGGTGATTATTGCTATCAATAAAGATCCTGATGCGCCTATTTTTGGTGTGGCAGATTATGGCTTAGTCGCCGATTTATTTTCAGCGGTGCCAGAGTTGATTCAAGAGTTAGGTTAAGTTGTTGTAAAAGCATCAGTTGGTTCATCAAATTAAGGAGAAGCAATGTCTTACCAAGCCCCTTTAAAGGAAATGGCATTTGTGATGAATCAACTGGCTGGGCTATCTGAGATATGTAAATACCCTGGTTTTCAAGCGAGCGAATTAGACGCACAGATGACCCAGGCCATCTTAGAAGAAAGTGCTAAATTCTCTCAAGAAGTGTTAGACCCTTTGAATTGGAGCGCTGACTGCGCTCCTGGATCTTTACAGGGTGATGAAGTCTTTACTGCCAAAGGTTTCAAAGAGGCCTATCAGTTGCTAGTCGCAGGTGGTTGGCAGGGGGTCGTTCATCCGCAAGAGTATGGGGGGCAAGGCCTACCCAAATTACTTGCTACAGCTTGTACCGAAATGATGAATTCAGCCAATTTGTCCTTTGCCCTCTGCCCCTTATTGACAGACGGTGCCATCGAGGCATTATTAACAGCAGCTAGTGATGAAATCAAACATAGTTACTTACCAAATATGATTTCAGGTAAGTGGACCGGTACGATGAATCTTACCGAACCACAAGCTGGTTCGGACCTTTCTTTAGTGAGAACCAAGGCGATTGCAGAGCCTGATGGTCGCTATAAGATTTTTGGTACAAAAATATATATTACCTATGGCGAGCATGATCTCGCTGAAAATATCATTCATTTGGTATTAGCTCGAACACCGGACGCACCTGAGGGAGTGAAGGGTATTTCGTTATTTGTGGTTCCTAAATTTCTTGTCAATCCGGATGCCTCTCTAGGTGAGCGTAATGATGTTCATTGTGTATCGATTGAGCATAAACTGGGTATCAAAGCGAGTCCAACAGCCGTTTTGCAATTTGGAGATCACGGTGGTGCGACCGGTTATTTGGTCGGTCAAGAAAATCGTGGACTAGAGTATATGTTCATCATGATGAATGCAGCACGGTTTAATGTGGGTATGCAAGGGGTGGCAATTGCGGAACGAGCTTATCAGCGGGCAGTCCAGTATGCAAAAGAGCGCTTACAAAGTCGGGATTTATCTGGCTCGAATGGACCTGTGGCCATTATTCATCACCCAGATGTCAAACGGATGCTTTTAACGATGAGAGCCTATACACAGGCCACGCGTAGTTTGGCTTACGTCGGTGCCGCTGCCCAAGATGCGAGTCATCAGGCTGTCGATCCACAAGAAAAAATATTAGCTCAAACATTTTTTGAGTTTCTGGTGCCAATTATCAAAGGTTTTTCAACGGAAGTATCCGTGGAAGTAGCGAGCCTAGGTATTCAGGTCCACGGGGGAATGGGGTATATCGAAGAAACTGGTGCCGCTCAACATTTCAGAGATGCCAGAATACTGCCAATTTATGAGGGGACTACTGCCATTCAAGCAAATGACCTGGTTGGTAGAAAAACCCTAAGAGATGGTGGCGCTGTTGCTAAGCGGATTGCAAAACAAATCGAAACTACCGAAACTCAATTGGCTACGCACGCATCCGATGCGGCTCTCATGATGTTAAGCCATTTAAAGCCAGCGAGACTGGCATTTGAGGAAGTTGTTGAGTACGTGTTGCAAAACGCTAAGCAAGACATTAAGGCAGTATTTGGCGGCAGTGTTACCTATTTAAAACTGGCTGGGCTGACTCTTTCGGGTTGGCAGATGGCCAGGACTCTATTGATTGCTGAAGAGCTGGCGAATGAAGATCCAGAATTTTATGCGGCAAAAGTTACTACAGCGATATTTTTTGCCCAACAGCTCTTAACTCAGGTTCCGGGCTTAGCAGTTGCAGTGACTCAGGGTGGCAAGAGTTTGAATGCAATGACCGCTGATCAGTTCTAAAAGTATTATTGAGAAATTTTCCTGGCGGCTTCAATTTGCATGCTGAAATATTGTTCAAACGCAATGGCAAGACCTGACATCAGAAAAAATGCTCCAACCATTAAGGCAACGACTACGCACAAAATGATGAGCCAACCAGACTGATTCTTTTTGGTAGACAAGGGATTAAATTGAGCATCAAACTTTTCGTCAGGACGCAGGCCAAATGCAAAAGTTGCAATCCAACTTGCCAGAATCGAACCCTCTCCAAGAATCACGGCAATCCAACCAAGTATTGACTCTTTTTCGGTCTGCGCTAATTCCATCCAACCCCAAACACCAATACATAAACAGGCGATTTGTAGAAAAAACCATTTGCTCTTCAAGCCAAATAGGTACGCAAAGTGTAAGCCCGTGCCGGGTAAGAAGGTACTTAAAGTACAGGTAAGGAGTTTTGATTTAAAGTTAGCCATAAACATTATGATAATGCTTCGGCAAACCTTTTGTATTTGGTGTTGATGAGGCGAAAAGTTAGTTCGTTTTATTTCGAGCAAATACTAGAACATCACCACTTTTTCCAAAGAGTAATAACTGGTTCTGGTTTTGTTGCCAGGAGCGGTAGTCCTCTAAAACGTTCAAAAAATCTTTTTCGATAAGGTTTCGTTGATTTTCAAGGCACATTTTGCGAGTGCTACCAATTGGACCTAAAACAATTGCACCTTTGCTATCTTCTTTGAGGTTTGAAAAAAAGTGATTGCATCCGGTAGAACCAGAAAGTAGATTTTTCGAGGCATCAAAGTCGATAAAAATATGGTCTGGACTCGTTATTTCGGGAATCGTTCTAAATTTGATTTGGCCATTTTGAGGGGGGAGATTCCAACGTACTAGGGTCCAATGGCCATTTAACGCATTTAATGGAGGGGATGAACAGACATTGCAATCGGGGAGGACAGAAGTGCAAGAAACCAAGAAAAATAAGGCTGAAAAGGCAGATAATCTGGAGAAAATACTCAAAAAAGACTTTTTTAATAAAGAAGTGTTTGTCGTCATATTGGTTTTACGCTAAAATAGTATGCTTTCCGGCTAAGTAATATTACTGAGACCATTATGCAACTGAAATTTTGCAGATGCCAGTGAAGATTGATAGTTCAGTAATTGTTTAGTTTGTCCTGGAATCCGATTAATTTTTTGATTTATTTTAAGGAAATACTTATGGTCGTTATTCGACTTGCTCGTGGTGGTTCTAAAAAGCGTCCTTTTTACAGCGTAGTTGTAACTGATAAGCGTAATCGTCGTGACTCTAATTTCGTAGAGCGTTTAGGCTACTACAATCCTCGTGCAATCTCAACAGAACAAGGTTTTCGTGTTGCTCAGGATCGTTTGACATACTGGACTGGTGTAGGTGCTGAAATGTCTCCAACTGTTAAGCGTTTAATCAAGCAACATAAAACTGTAGCTTAATTTTATATTTAGTTCGGATCGTGGTGGAGCCAACTGTTGGTCCCCATAAGATACTCAGGCCAATTTGATTAAACCATCAGTTGGTCTGTTGCAATTTTCTCCCGTAACTAATTTATTCTTCGTCAATTGACAATCGAATCTAAAGATACATTACCCGCCGACTTAGTAGAACTTGGTACGGTGATTGATGCCTATGGTATTCGGGGTGCATTGAAGGTTAGACCTTTTTCGGATGATCCTGTAGCATTATTGAAAGCTAAGGAAGTATGGATTCGACATCCTCGAGATCCACAAACTTTAAAAAATTATCAGGTTTATACCTCACGTAATCATAGTGGTACCATTCTTTTAGAGCTCGTAGGGTTAAACGATCGAGAACTCGTGCTGAGTCTGAAATCTGCTGAAATCTTAGTTTCTCGCAAATCATTTCCAAGTCTTAGCCAAGATGAGTATTACTGGTCTGATTTAATTGGTCTTCAAGTGATCAACCAGCATCAAGAATCCTTTGGTAAGGTTACGGAATTAATGGAGAATGGCGTACAGTCAGTCCTAGTGATTGAAGATGATGCAAAAAAACAACGTTTAATTCCTTTTGTTGCTCCGTTTATTCTCGATGTTTTTTTAAAGGATACAGACCAGCCAAGAATTGTCGTTGAATGGGAAAATGACTGGTAATAATCTTTGTAAGGTATTTTTTTACAAGCATTGTTGCGCAATAGTTTAACGAGCTTGAGGGTGTGTTCATGCGGTTTGATGTAATCACTATTTTTCCTGAAATGTTTGAAGCTATCACCCAATATGGTGTTACTAGTAGAGCGTTTTCGAAAGATATTTGCAGGTTAAATACCTGGAATCCGCGTGACTTTACTACGGATCCTCGCAAGACCGTCGACGATAGGGCTTACGGAGGTGGTCCTGGCATGGTCATGATGGCGGCTCCCTTAGAAGATACCCTACAGGCAATCCATAGCGATATTTCTAAGCAATTCACCGTTAAAAAAGGCCCCACCGTTTTAATGTCTCCCCAAGGTCGCGTCTTTAATCAAGAGTTATCTCGGGAACTATGTCAGTTGGAGCAGATTACATTGGTTTGTGGCAGATACGAAGCAGTAGATCAGCGCTTCATTGATCAACACGTTGATTTTGAATTAAGTATCGGTGATTATGTGGTGTCAGGTGGCGAGTTACCCGCTTTAGTTGTGATGGATAGCTTGATTCGTTTGCTGCCAAATGCCCTTGGGGATGCGAATTCTGCCCAGCAAGACAGTTTTAGTGAGGGGCTTTTGGACTGCCCACATTACACGAGGCCTGAAAATTATAAAAATATTTTAGTACCGGGGGTGCTTTTAGGTGGACATCACGGTAGAATAGAGGATTGGCGTCGCAGTGAAGCATTAATTGCGACCCAAAAGAGGCGTCCTGATTTAATTGTGGCGGCTCGAAATAAAGGGTTGTTGAGTAAAAAAGATGAGAAAGTTTTGCAGGAATTTCTACAAACCCAATCATCTCAGCTTGGCAAGTAACTGTTAATCGTATCCTCTTACGGGTCCCGAATCGCGATAGTATTTGATTCACAAGGGAATAAAACGTCGTAAAGATACATAAGGAAATCTATGAACTTGATTGAAAAAATTGAGCAAGAAGAAATTGCTCGTCTAACTAGTAATAAAGTAATCCCACCATTCGCTCCTGGCGATACTCTCATCGTGAGCGTAAACGTAGTTGAAGGTACACGTAAGCGTGTGCAGGCATTTGAAGGCGTAGTGATTGCAAAACGTAATCGTGGCTTAAATTCCAGCTTCATCGTTCGTAAAATCTCTTCAGGCGAAGGTGTTGAAAGAACATTCCAAACTTACTCTCCTTTAATCGCAAGTATTGAAGTTAAACGTCGTGGTGATGTACGCCGTGCGAAACTTTATTACCTCCGTGAGCGTTCTGGTAAATCAGCACGTATTAAAGAGAAGTTGGTTTCTCGTACTAAAGTGGCTAAGGTTGCAGCAACTCCAGCTCCATAAGCTCGAGTTAACTACTAACTTAAAAGTCATTCAAACAAAAGCTCCTTGGTTAATCACCACGGAGCTTTTTGTTTTGTAAAGTAGTCAAGCGATTAAAGATTCCTTATAATCATCTTATGCGACCTAGAGTTCCCAAGTATGACCCCCAATTAGTACCAATCTTGGTACCTTCCTTAGATACTCCTGCCATTGACGAGAAATTTCTGAATGAGTCGGCGCTTCGCCAACGATTTACAAAACATTTCGAATGGGCTCCAGAACTAACCGATGAGTCCCGCATGTCGATCGCCTACCTCGATACTTACGAGAAAAGGATTGCGGGAGTCTTAGTGCCACTTGTAAATATGAATGATGAAATTCATGTGTTGTTAACGCAACGAGCCGCACACTTAAATGATCATGCTGGTCAGATTAGCTTTCCTGGTGGGCGAAAGGAAGATGCAGATCTTGATATTCAAGTGACAGCACTTCGAGAAGCACATGAAGAAATTGGTCTTCATCCCACGCATGTCGAAATTTTAGGGGCTTTACCCGACTATCATACGATTACTGGCTATCAAGTCACACCAGTAGTGGGCATTGTCAAGCAAGCTAGTACTTTTGCTTCGGACACCAATGAGGTGGATGAAATTTTTATGGTTCCTCTTGCTTTTTTAATGAATCCCGCAAATCATCAAATACGTCAACGAACGACCGAAGAGGGGAGTCGAACTTTTTATGCGATGCCCTATGAAAATCGGTTTATCTGGGGTGCCACTGCTGGCATGTTAAGAAATCTGTATCACTTTTTAAGGGCGGCTCACCAATGACTTTTTTCTCGGTGTTATTTGCGTTGTTTGCTGAGCAATATGTTCCTGTAGGAAAAGACCACTGGGTCATGAGAATGTGTCGTAATTGGGTAAAAAAAGTCCCTAATTTTTGCGATACCGGCGAAGCAGATGCCGCGAAGATTGCCATTGCAATGCTTTTAATTCCTCCGGTATTCTTGGTTTTTGCCGTACATCTTTGGTTAATTTTTAATCAGCCTCTATTCGCATTGTTTTGGAATGTGACTATCGTATATTTTTTTATGGGTTTTAGACAGTTCAGTCATCATTTCACCAGAATTCAAGAGTTACTGAATAATCGTCAAATTGAATCTGCTAGAACTGAATTGAGTGCCTGGGTTGGACCTAGTTTAAACACTGAAACCTTAACAGAGTCCGAAGTGGTTCGACACACCCTGGAACGTTCTATTTTGGCAGTTCACTCGCATGTCTTTGGGGTATTTTTTTGGTTTTTAGTACCAATTGGTCCTGCGGGTGTCGTGATGTACCGTTTGACTTTAATGGCTCAGGAAACTTGGAAATTCGGCAATGCCAGCCCAGTCTTGATTGAGCATATCAATAAATGGCGTTATTTAATTGATTGGGTACCGACTCGATTGACGGCTATCGGCTTTACGATTGTCGGTAATTTTGAGAAAGCAGTTTACGCGTGGAGATTTCATCAGCAAAAATGGGATAACCAATCTGCCGCAATTCTAATTGGTACTGGGGGTGGCGCATTGGGTGTTCAACTAGGCGAACCCTTAGCTCAGCTTGGTAGTTTAGAGGCCATTCAATTGGCGGAAGAGGGCGTTCTGCCTGTGCAAGAGTATGGCATGCTACCAGTGCCAGCCCATCTCGCCTCGGGGGCCTCATTGGTCTGGAGAGCGGTAGTTCTCTGGATGATTCTTTTAGCGATGCTTTCGATTGCTATTTGGTTGTAAGAATATTACCAACCTCATCCTATTTATTGGGTCTTTCTAACACCTGAGTGCTGGCATTCCTTGTTTCATGGACTAATTGTCGGAATAGATTCAGGCGCTGAGATGATATTTTCCCCAAGCCAACTGCTGTTAAAACTGCACATTCTGGTTCATGCAGATGTGTGCAATTATTGTATTTACAATGGCCTAGATAAGGGCCAAATTCTGTAAAAGCGTGTTGAAGTTCACTTTCTGAAATATGCGCTAACCCAAATTCTTGAAAACCTGGTGAGTCAATCAATGCTCCCAACTTACCATTTGCACTACCCCATTCAGATGGCAAGTCATAATATCTGCAAGCGGTTGTGGTGTGTTTGCCAGTGTCTAGCTTAATGGAGTGCTCACGTGTTTGCGCTAACGCAGTAGGAATCCATTGATTGAGAAGGGTTGATTTCCCCATGCCTGATTGCCCCACTAATACGGAAACTTTACCAGCTAGATGAGATCTAATCGCCATTAAGCTTTCCGGTGAAGACTTGGCTGATATTTCATGGATGGGGATGCCTAATTGACGATAAGGTGTAAGAAGTTCTCTTGCCTTTGCCAATGATTCACTTAAATCAATTTTATTTAATAAGATCCGAAATTCGATTCCGTCATGTTCTGCTGCAATGGCAGCTCTACCTAATAAATCAGGTGAAAATGCGGGTTGGGTTGCTAATACCAGGATGACTTGATCGACGTTAGCCGCGATTGACTTTGATCGAAAAGCATCCGATCGAAAGAGTAAATTTTTTCTTGGTTGTATTTTTTCAATGACCGCTTGATTATTTGAGGTTTTGGTCAGCGTCAATCGATCACCTACTGCAGCTAAGTGTTTTTTCCCACGGCTATTGACCTCCCAAAACTCTTCCTCACCGGAGGGGAGCTTTGCGATGGATCTAGCAATATAATTTCTGCCAAAAGAGGCGATTAAAAGTGAGTCAATGACCTCATTTGGCATGGATTAACTGATTACCTGAGTGACAACTGGTAAAGGTGCTCGATCCGAATTGGCGCTGGGGGATGCGAGTCATAGAAAGCAGAATACCAGTGATCAGGAGTTAATGTCGCTGCGTTATCTTGATAGAGTTTAATCAATGCTTTGATCAATTCATTCGCATCAGTTTTTTCTGCGGCAAAGGCATCCGCTTCAAACTCATGTTTGCGCGATAACAAACTAGAAAGCGGTGTAATAAAAAAGGTAAATACTGGCGTGACCAAAAAGAATAGGGCCAAAGCTAAGCCAGCA
The DNA here is from genome assembly GCF_900176405.1 of Polynucleobacter kasalickyi. Taxonomy (GTDB): domain Bacteria; phylum Pseudomonadota; class Gammaproteobacteria; order Burkholderiales; family Burkholderiaceae; genus Polynucleobacter; species Polynucleobacter kasalickyi. Next base: position 227,639 of record NZ_FWXJ01000002.1, read on the forward strand.
TTATTTCCGTTGAGTGATGGTTCTACCCCTAAACCCTCATAAAACCAAACTTGATTCATTAACCAACCTAGGAGTGCTAGACCAGCTAAAGTAGTTACAAATGTCATAGCCATTCTTTTACGAATATGATTTTTTTTGAAATGCCCAAGTTCATGGGCAAGTACTGCTTCGATTTCTAAAGGGGAAAGTTTTTCAATCAGCGTATCAAAAAATACGATTCGTTTACTTTTGCCGATGCCAGTAAAGTAAGCGTTACCATGGGCGCTTCGCTTACTTCCATCCATGACAAATAAACCATTACTAACAAAACCACAACGGTTTAATAAAGCCTGAATGGAATCTTTTAATGGGCCATCCTCTAAGGGAATAAATTTATTAAAGAAGGGTGCAATCCAAATCGGAAATACCAAAGTTGCAATGAGGATAAAACTCACCATCGTTACCCATGCAAAAATCCACCAATAATCTCCAGCTTTTGACATGAGGGTTAGCACGACCCATAACAAAGGAACCCCAATACAAAGACTGAGAAGGATGTTTTTGAAAAAATCGATAAAAAATAATTTTTTATTCATTCGATTAAACCCAAATTTTTCTTCGAGATGAAATTGGCGATACCAAGCGAATGGTAAATCAATCGCACTCGATAAAATACTAATCCCTAAAATCAAACTGATTTGTTGCCAAACACCCGCAGATAAAAAATCGAGTAACTTTAAATGGACGGCATATAACAAGCCAAACATGGTGAAAACTAATAACATTGCTTGCGATAGGGCGATTTCCAGCATACCAAAACGTAATTTAGCCACGGTGTAGTCCGCAGCCTTCTGATGGTTTTCTAAAGTCACCTTTTCTTCAAAGCCTTTTGGCACCTCACCTCGAAATTGAATGACCGATTGAATTTGACGATTTGCCAAGATAAATTGGATAAATAGTCCGAGAAATAAAAAAAGAAGGAAAATATAGGTAAATATCATTTAGTAATTATAAGAGCGAGAGAGAAATTGAACACAGAATTGAAAAAAGACCGTTTAGTTTGGTTGGACATGGAAATGTCTGGCTTAGACCCAGAGAAAGAAAAAATCTTAGAAATCGCCATTCTTATTACCGATGGTGAACTGGAAATTGTTGCAGAAGGGCCAGTATTAGTGATCCATCAAAGTGATGAAGTATTGGATGGAATGGATGCTTGGAATAAAGGAACCCATGGTAAGTCAGGGTTAATCGATAAAGTGAAGGCTTCTTTGATTTCAGATGAGCAAGCACAGAAGATTTGTTTAGATTTTTTGAAACAACATGTTAAACCAAACACTTCACCGATGTGTGGCAACACGATTCATCAAGATCGTCGTTTTATGGCAAGGTATATGCCAGAACTTGAAGAGTATTTTCACTACCGTAATATTGATGTTTCGACAGTAAAAGAGTTGTGTAAGCGCTGGCAACCCCAAACCGCAAAATTGTTCACTAAAAAACAAGCCCACACGGCCTTAGCCGATATTGTCGAATCAATTGAAGAGTTACGCTTTTATCGGGCTAATTTTTTCCGGTCACCTGAAAGCTGAATACATTTCTATCGGGCCAAAATATTACCGAGGCCGAAGCGCTGATTTGGGACGAAAGGCTTTGACGATTTCTTCGTTGGTTTCGATATAGGGGCCACCGATTAAATCGATACAATATGGCACCGCCGCAAAAATTCCTGAAACCATTGATTTTCCAGCTTCATCCTTGAGACCCTCAAGGGTTTGAGTAATCGCTTTGGGTTGGCCTGGTAAATTAATCATGAGTGCAGCATGATCCTGGATCTCTCGCAACGCGCCTACTTGCCTCGATAAAATGGCAGTAGGGACAAAATTCAAACTGATTTGACGCATTTGCTCTCCAAAGCCAGGCATCTCCCGCGTGGCAACCGCTAGGGTTGACTCGGGGGTTACATCCCGCCGACTAGGGCCAGTCCCGCCAGTGGTTAATACTAAGTCACAATGACAGGTATCAATCAATTCTTTGAGGCAAGCTTCGATTTGTTCTTTTTCATCAGCAATTAAGCGCATTTCGAAGGTGATTGGATTTTGAATTGCTTTTTCAAGCCAATTTTTTAAAGAGGGGATTCCTTCATCTTGGTATACCCCAGAACTGGCTCGGTCCGAAATAGAAATTAAGCCAATCTTGACCGATTCAAGCGATAATATTTGTTGTGCTGTTGTGTCTGACATTAGGGGAAATCTTTCTGCTTTAGGGCTAATCTAAATTTATCGTTATGATATTCGAATGACAAAAAAAATATTTACTTATTCAAAAGAACAATTCCAACAAATTATAAAAGATACGCTCTCTGATGCGAAAGCCTTGGGAGCGACTGATGCTGCCGTCGAAATATCTGAAGGTCATGGTTTGTCGATTAGCACTCGCTGTGGAGAGATTGAAACCATTGAGCAAAGTGTCGATAAATCGCTCGGCGTTAGTATTTATTTAGGACAAAAAAAAGGCAATGCTAGTACCAGTGACTTTTCCGAGGCCTCCTTAAAAAGAACTGTCCAAGCAGCCTACGATATTGCTAGATTTACCGCCGAAGATCCTTTTGCTGGTCTGGCAGAGGGAGATTTATTGGAACTTTCTCCAAAGGACTTGGATTTGTTTCACCCTTGGGAGTTATCGGTTGAGGAAGCAGTCGAAATTGCCCGTAAAGCAGAAGATGCTAGCTTTGCCGTGAGTAAAAGAATTACGAATAGTGATGGTGCAACCGTAGCTTCGAATCAAGCCCATTTTCAGATGGGAACTACTAAAGGCTTTTTAGCCGGTTACCCATTCTCAAGACATTTTATTTCTTGCGCGCCCATCGCTAGTCAGAATAAAAAGTCTGGCAGTGTGATGCAACGTGATGATTGGTATACCTCTTCCAGAATCCCACAGGCACTTGCCAAACCAGAAGAAATTGGAGCGTATGCGGCCAAGCGGGCTTTATCTCGATTAAATGCCCGTTCTATTAAAACGCGGAAATGCCCTGTAATTTTTGAAGCACCTCTTGCTGCCGGTCTTCTCGGCAGTTTTGTGCAGGCTGTATCAGGTGGTTCTTTATACAGAAAATCGAGTTTTTTATTAGACTCACTGGGAAAACAAGTGTTTCCTAAGCATATTCAAATCGATGAGGATCCTCATCGCCCAAGGGAAACTGGTAGTACGCCTTTTGATGATGAAGGTGTCAAAACTAAACAAAGAGTCGTCGTTGATGACGGTAAGTTACAAGGATATTTCTTGTCTACCTATTCGGCTAGAAAATTAGGCATGCAAACGACGGGTAACTCTGGCGGCTCTCACCATTTAAAGTTGCGCAGTAATTTGACTCCGCTAAATCACACCTTAGATGACTTATTGAAACAAATGGGTACTGGACTTCTGGTTACGGAAGTAATGGGACAAGGCGTGAACTATGTAACAGGCGATTACTCACGGGGTGCTTTTGGGTATTGGGTTGAAAATGGACAAATTTGTTACCCCGTTGAAGAAATTACTATTGCTGGGAATCTGAAAGATATGTTTATGAATATTGCGACCATCGGTGGCGATGCCTTGGTTCGCGGAACCAAAGAAACAGGCTCAATCCTTATCAACGAAATGATGATTGGCGGTAATTAAGGAGCCAGTTTAGTTCCTAGGCGAATCACCTGGGACGCGTTGATAAGTAATAAATGAATAGGCAGGGTATGTTTTACCTGCTTGATCAGGTTGAGCCAGATGATGTTCTTGAGGATGATCTTCTTTCGCCACAATGTGCCAAGAGTTATCTAGGCTTGGGAAAAAAGCATCACCATCCACCTCAATATCTACTTCAGTAATGATCAATTGGTCGACCAGTGATAAAGCTTGCTCATAAATTTGTGCACCGCCAATGATAAACACCTCTGGTGCATCTTGGCATGCTGCAATCGCAGCTTCCAATGACGAGAAACACTCAGCACCTGCTAAATCTAGTCCCGTTTGGCGAGAAATCACGATGTTTCTTCGGTTTGGCAACGGTCGACCTAGCGAGTCCCAGGTTTTTCTACCCATTAGGATGGGGTGACCACTGGTGATTGCTTTAAAGTGCTTTAAATCGGCTGGAAGGTGCCAAGGTAGTTGGTTATTGATGCCTATAACACCAGACTTTGAGCGGGCAACAATAATGCTAATTGTCAAAATGTTGTCCTAGATGGCCACAGGCGCTTTGATTGCCGGGTGACAGGTGTAGTTAATCACCTCAAAGTCTTCGAATTCATAATCAAAAATGGAGTCAGGATGGCGCTTGATCACTAGCTTGGGCAACGGGTAGGCCTCTCTGGAGAGTTGCAAGTCGACTTGTTCTAAGTGATTCAGGTATAAATGACAATCGCCACCGGTCCAAACAAAATCACCCACCTCTAAATTCGTTTGTTGAGCAATCATGTGGGTTAATAAAGCATAGCTAGCAATATTAAAAGGTACTCCTAGGAAAATATCAGCACTGCGTTGATACAACTGACAGGATAATTTGCCATCAGCTACATAGAACTGGAAAAATGCATGGCAGGGTGCCAAGGCCATTGAGGGAATATCTGCCACGTTCCACGCGGAAACAATTAATCGTCTGGAGTCTGGGGTTTTTTTAATTTGGTCAATTAACTGACTAATTTGATCAATATGTTCGCCATTTGCAGTTGGCCAAGAGCGCCACTGGTAACCATAAATGGGGCCAAGTTCACCATTTTCTTGAGCCCATTCGTTCCAAATTGAAACACCACGTTCTTTAAGCCAATTATTGTTGGTACTGCCTTTGAGAAACCAAAGGAGTTCATAAATAATGGACTTCAGATGAACTTTTTTTGTGGTAACCATTGGAAAACCTTTGGATAAATCAAAGCGCATTTGATGTCCAAAGACCGAAAGGGTACCTGTACCAGTTCGGTCTGTTTTCTTAGTACCATGTTCTAAAACATGGCGCATCATGTGTAAATAAGAGTCCATGACTTATTCTAATTGATTAACCAATCTCTCATGGAGAAATCAATCAAAAGTAGGGGTTTCCACGCCTAAGACTTTATGTAATTTAGGCGAGGTAGTGGTGTACTGTAAATGGACTTTTTTATCAGGATACATATACTCTTTAGCCGCAAAAGCTGCCAAAGCTGCTTCATGAAAGCCTGACAAAATGAGTTTCTTTTTACCTGGATAAGTATTGATATCACCCACTGCATAGATGCCAGGAATGTTTGTCGCAAACTTTTCTGTATCGACCACGAGTTGTTTACGTTCAATATCAAGCCCCCAGTCTGCAATCGGACCGAGTTTTGGCGATAAGCCAAAGAACACAAGCAACATATCCAAGGGGAGGCGACGCGTAACGCCATCAGCTCCTGTTAATTTAATGTGGGATAACTGTTCACCATTTTGCTCAAAGCCAGTAATTTGTCCGACTTCAAATTGCATTTCATACTGTTCACAAAGTTCTTTCATCTTTGCCACAGAAGCAGGGGCTGCTTTAAAGCCGTCACGACGGTGAATCAAAATCACGCTCTCTGCTTTACCAACAAAATTGAGAGTCCAATCAAGTGCTGAGTCTCCACCACCAACAATCACGAGATTTTTACCTGCAAATAAGTCAGGATTTTTTACGCGGTAAAAGAGTTGTTTATTTTCAAACTGCTCAATGCCATCCACTTTAATCGTTCTTGGTTGGAAAGAGCCAACACCTGCAGCAATAAAGATCGTCTTTGTTAAAAAGCGAGTGCCGAGTGAAGTAACTAATTCAAAACGACCATCTTCCTGCGGGGTGACTTCAACCACTTCTTGATTGAGATGAAAGGTTGGACCAAATGGTTCGATTTGCTTTAACAAATTATCCGTTAGCTCCTGACCCGTACAAACAGGGACGGCAGGAATGTCATAAATTGGTTTGTCTGGATAGAGTTCTACGCATTGACCACCTACGACAGGTAAAGAATCAATGACATGGGCCTTGATTTCTAAGAGACCTAATTCGAACACCTGGAAAAGTCCGACTGGACCTGCGCCAACAATGACAGCTTCAGTTTCGATTAAATCAGTTGAATTGAATGGAGAGGTGTTGAGTTCTGACACGAAATATTTCCTAAATAGACAAAATAGTAAACAATTTGCTTAATTTAAAGCAAATTGTAGATCTATAAATATGGGTACCTACTTAAGCCCAAATTAATATTTGGGCCGCTCGAGAAAAAGTCTTAGCGAATGAGTAGCGCAAGCTTATTTTTAACATCCTTAAACTCTTCAGCTTCCGGCAATGAGCCCTTCGATTTAGTAATCGATTTCCATTGACGGGAAAGTTCAGTATTGATTTTAATAAACTCTTGCTGATCGCCAGGAACGTCATCTTCGGCGTAGATTGCATTCACAGGACATTCTGGAACACAAACGGCACAGTCGATACACTCGTCTGGGTCAATCGTTAAAAAATTAGGACCTTCTCTGAAACAGTCGACCGGACAAACATCTACACAGTCGGTATATTTACATTTGATACAAGCTTCGGTGACAACGTAAGTCATTTGATGTATAAAGTGTGTTAAAACGATTATTTTAGCTGAGAAAATTCTATTTTCGTAAAATAACGGCTAAATTTGTTATACATTGTGGTGATTTAGATATTCCCCCACCTTGATTAAAAGTCAATTCCAATTAAAACCCTTTATTTGAAAGTTAAAAATCATGAATTCTAGTAATGCTCGCCCCAAAATTCTAGTTGCTCGTAGGATTTTCCCTGAGGGAATTGAGCGACTTGAAGCCGTTTGTGATGTTGATTATGTCGATCAAATAGAGCCACTATCGAAAGAAGAGTTAGCCAGGCGCTTGCTCGATAAAGATGGAGCGTTAGTCACCGGTAGTGAAAGGGTTGATGCAGAGACAATAAAAAATGCTAGTGCATTAAAGATTGTTTCTAATATTGCCGTGGGATTTAACAATTTTGATGTTGAAGCGTTAAATCAACGGGGGATTATTGGTACAAATACCCCTGATGTTCTGACGGATACGACAGCAGATCTTGGGTTTGCATTACTCATGGCTATTTCAAGACGTTTGTCGGAAGCTGAAAGATGGCTTCGAGATGGTCAATGGCATCATTGGGAGATGGGGCGCATGTTGGGGGTAGATATTCATCACTCCACGTTAGGCATTATGGGCATGGGGCGCATCGGCCAAGCAATTGCCAAGAGAGGTTTGGCATTTGGAATGAATGTGATTTATTACAATCGCCGACCTTTATCTCCTGAACTAGAACAAGCCTGCCAAGCGACCTACGTAGACAAAGAGACTTTATTAAAAACGGCCGATCATGTCATGTTAGTGATGCCATATTCACCGCAAAGCCATCATTTCATTGGTGCCAAAGAGTTGTCGATGATGAAGCCGACAGCTACCTTGGTGAATATTGCTAGAGGGGGGATTGTGGACGATAACGCCTTGGTGGAAGCACTGCAACAACAGCGTATTTTTGGCGCTGGACTAGACGTTTATGAGGGCGAGCCTCATTTGCACCCAGGCTTATTAAATTTGCCAAATGTTGTCCTCGCCCCACATATTGGCAGTGCAACTGAGAAAACACGCTATTTGATGATGAATCTTGCGATTGATAATCTGTTAGCTGGACTAGCCGGCAAAAAACCGAAAACGATGATTAATCCAGAGATTTGGCAAGATTAATTAAGTGACGTCACTTAAATCTTCTTTGGGGGTAGTATGTTCAACGGGTATTTCTTTGAGATCCAATTCAATACCCCCAAACTTTCCAGCTACCCAGTTATACACTTTGCATGCTAACCAAAGAATAGAAAAGCCAAAAATAACGTTCAGAAATACCCCGTAAAGAACCACGAATAAGGGAATTTCTCCATACCGAAAATAGGCGTCAAAGAAAAATAAGCCAATAATTGGCAATGAAAAACACAGATAAACTAAAACTAAAGTTTTAGCAGTGTGAATGGGATCTACCGAAATAATTTCTCTTTTACTACTACTCATGACAACAGTCCGGTCCGTGATAACACTAGCGTTATAAAATTTGTTGTTTGAATTATATTAGAAATGTCACATTAGCATTTCTATATTTACAAAACTACCACGCTCGACGACTGAATCGTCAGCCTCTAATACAATTAAACAGTCCGCTTGACTCATCGAGCTGAGGACTCCAGACCCTTGATTCTTATGGGGTTCTACCCAAATTTGTCCACTTGAGTCGGAACTTAATCGAGCCCTTAAAAACTCCGTCCGCCCCGCACGTTTTTTTAAGTCAGTACTTAACTTGGCAACGAGCGATATTTTTTTTGTCGCTTTTGAACCACTTAAATACTCGATCATGGGGCGAACAAACTGTAAAAACGTAATCATAACTGCCACTGGATTACCTGGTAACCCAAATAAAATAGACTCTTTTTTATGATCAACAATTTTGCCAAAGGCCATTGGCCTGCCTGGCTTAATCGCTAAGGTCCAAAAAGCAACATCTCCTAATTCTCTCATCACTTGTTTGGTAAAGTCTGCCTCACCAACGGATACACCACCCGAGGTAATGATCAGATCTGCTTGCTGGGCTGCCTTAGCAAAAGTAGTCTTAAGTGCTTGCGCATCATCTTTGACGATACCAAAATCGAGTAATTGAATATTCAGTTCTTTTAATAAACCAATTAATGTAAATCGATTACTGTCGTACACACGACCAGGTAAAAGAGTTTCTCCAACTGCCGTAACTTCATTACCAGTAGAAAAAATTGCAACCTTTAATTGTTCAAAAACTTCGACGTGGCTCAGTCCCATTGAGGCTAGCATGCCCATATCGCTGGCTTTCAATCGTCTACCTTGAGAGAGAACGATTTCTCCAATTCGTAAATCTTCACCCATCATCCGACAGTTTTCTTTGGCACGAATTTTATTCGGAGCAAAAGTAATTCCAGTCTGATCAAGTTGAATCCACTCTTGTGGAATCACCGTGTCACACTCCGGTGGCAGAAGAGCACCTGTGGTGATTTGAATGGCGTGTATGGCTGGCGTAAAGTTAGAGAATTTTTGTAAACTGTCACCTGCCAGTTGCTTACCAATCACCTGTAAGTGAACTTCAGATGCGTCAGTCCTTAAAGCCTCATGATGAAATGCATAGCCATCCATCGCTGAGTTGTTGGCTGCTGGGACATTGATGAGTGCTTTGACATCTACCGCTAAAACTCTCCCGAAAGCATCTTCTATTGGAATGCTAACTTTCTTAAGGTTCAGAAGACATGCTTCTGTATAAGAACGCATAAACTCTAATGCTGCATTTAGTCCTAATGCTTTAGGATTGAATAAGTCAGAGCTATGATGGTGTTGCCAGTCCTCTTGAAAGGCGTTGAGTGATGGTAGTTGATTAGGAGTATTCATAACAATTGTTCAATGTGCATTAACTCTTCTGGAGTATTGATATTGAGAAATGCAGTTGGATCATCAAACAATACTTTTTGATGTGAAAGCTCAGAGAACCATCGATCAATCTTTCTTTGGCCAGTGCCTAAAAATAAGTTCAAACTTTCCAAAGCGGATCTTTTTAAGAGGCAAAAAACGGGATGGGCTTGTTCTACTCCGTCTTCCATCGTTACCGCATAGGTGCACTCGAGGTTGTTTTGCAACATCGCATCCGCTAATTTCTCAGCCAAATTACTCGGGAATAAAGGAGTATCACAGGGCATGACCAACACATAAGGTGTGGTTGAATGCGCTAATCCCACCTGAAAGCCGGCGAGGGGACCAGAAAAATCTTGCTTAGCATCACGCAAGGTGGGCCAACCATACTGTTGGTAATCTTCAATATGGCGATTGGCGTTTAATATGATTTGACCGACTTGATTGTGACAACGCTCAATCGTCCATGCGACGAGTGCTTTATCACGCAGCAGAATGAGCCCCTTATCTTGCCCACCCATCCGTTGAGCTTGGCCACCACACAAGATGAGTGCGGTAATCTCAGCTTTATCAATCTTCTCCACTAGCCACCTATATAAGACATTTCTACTTTTGCGTGAGAAATTTCTCCCGCTTGAATTTTTCCGCGCAGTTCAGAATAACGATCTTGTCGGCCTTGCCAAATATTAGCAATCACATTACTAATTTCTAAGTCGCTGACATTCGTTCTTAAGAGGTGTTTCAGATCAAAACCGGTGTTGGCGAATAAACAAAGGAATAATTTACCTTCCATTGAGATTCTTGCCCTAGTACAAGAACTACAAAATGCTTGAGTAACGCTAGAAATAACGCCAATTTCTCCCGCACCATCATTAAAGCGCCATTTTTGGGCGACTTCTCCAGAGTAGCCTTGAGAAACGGGTGAAATCGGGTAACGCTCATTAATCAGGTCAATGACGGATTGCGACGAAACAACTTCTGACATTTGCCAACCATTGGTGTTACCTACGTCCATATATTCAATAAAACGTAAAATCACACCCGTATTCCGAAAATGTTCAACCATGGGTAGGATTTCGTGCTCATTCGTACCTTTTTTTACTACCATGTTGACTTTGATGTTTTGAAAGCCAACCATTTGGGCTGCTTCAATACTGTCTAAAACATCTTTCACGGGGAAATCGACATCATTCATTTGTCGAAATACGTCGTCATTGATGCCATCAAGGCTTACAGTGACCCGATTAAGTCCTGCATCAAAAAGGGCTTGGGCTTTTTTCTTTAAAAGACTGCCATTCGTTGTTAAAGTGAGATCAATCGCATTGCCTGAAGGAGTCGATAAGGCACTCAACATCTGGACTAAATCCTCGATACCTTTTCTCAGTAAAGGCTCTCCACCAGTGAGACGAATTTTTTCTACACCATGGGCGACAAATAGCTTTGCTAACCGAGTAATTTCTTCGAAATTTAGTAACTCGGATTGGCCTAAATAGTTGTATTGCTTAGTGAAAATTTCCTTTGGCATGCAGTAAGAACACCGAAAATTACAACGATCGGTAACAGAAATTCTTAAGTCATGTAAGAGTCTACCTCGAGTGTCCTTTAAGAAACCCTCGGCAGGACGCAAGTTTTCAGGAATTAAAGGCAGGGTGGTAAAACTACTCTTTAATTCATCGAGTGAAGTAATAGGAATAGTTTTACTCATTTGTACAATCTTTTGAAGATTTAATCGTTATTGCAATTCAATCGTCCGCTCTTGACCACCGGTTTCAATGAGAATCATTGGCCCCACTGGTAGTTCAGCTTTCGGTTTGATTGCTCTAGGAATATGGATTGGCTTTGGTTCTGCGGCAATTTGAGCTAATACTTCTTCATGTTTAACAGGATTTGTATCCACCCAAACCAGTCCAACTTGACTTAGTACACCTTCTAAACTTTCACGATCAAGCATTGCTGGCACAACTTTTGGTAATTCTCTGACTGGCAATTGGACTTGCTCAGACTTCGGCGTCGGCGCAACGATAGCAACTGGAGTAGGTATGACTGGCGTTTCAGTTTTTACTTCGTTTGGTACAGAACTTGTTTGAACAAAGCTTTCTGTTTTTTGTTCTGTAACTACGATAGGATCATTCGCATTCTGTCCTGATGATGGGGTTGCTATGACTTCAATTGCGACAGGAGTTTCCATTCTTGGGCTATCTGTAACTGAATCGTTACTTGCTTGGACTACCTCTGTTGACGCTTCTGGGTTTGCACGGTCAGCTTTGTCACGTCCACGATTTCTATTCCTACGATTACGACCTTTGCGTTTTTCTTCACCGCCCTCATTAACCGCAGAGTCAGTGTTTTCGGTAGCTGCAATGCTAGCACCTTCAGTATTGGCGTTATCCGAAGCAGAAGCGACTGCTTGGTTTCTACGCGCATCATTTCGTGGATGTTGGTTACGACGTGTTGATTGTGAATTAGTCGTTTCTGATTTTTCAGCACCAGTTTCATTGGTAGCAGTTTCAACTTGACCATCCTCACTAAGTACCTTATTGGGACGATTTCCTTGGTTACGACCTTTACCTTTTCCTCTTCTCTGATTTGGGTGTTTAGGCTTAGGAGCCTCTACAACCTCGACTGGAGCTGGTACTACCGTCTTATTGCCACCAAAAAGTTTTTTGATGAAAGCAATCACACCACCAGAACTATTGTTCGTAGCTATTGGTTTAGAAGACTCTTTTGGTGCTGAAGCGGGAGCAGGTTGACTTGGTGTAATACCTTTTACTGCAGCAACTGGACTTGGTTTGATATCTTGGGCTCGGCGGCTCACAATCGTATCTTCTTCCATTGCTTTTGAAACTTCATCAGCAATGGCGTAACTCGCTTGAATATTATCTAAGCGTGGATCATCATGTTTGAGGCGTTCAAGTTTGTAATGCGGCGTTTCTAAGTATTTATTTGGAATTAATAAGACATTGACCTTAGAACGGGATTCAATCTTAATCACTTCAGAGCGTTTCTCGTTTAATAAGAAAGCAGCTACATCAACCGGCACCTGGCAGTGAATCGCAGCGGTGTTCTCTTTCATACTTTCTTCTTGAATAATCCGCAATACTTGTAAAGCAGAAGATTCTGTATCCCGAATATGGCCTGTACCAGTACATCTCGGACAAGTAACGTGGGTACCTTCAGACAATGCTGGGCGAAGTCGTTGGCGTGAAATCTCCATTAAACCAAATTTAGAAATTTTGCCTGTTTGTACTCTGGCACGATCATGTTTCAACGCATCTTTGATACGATTTTCTACATCTTTTTGACTCTTTGGAGACTCCATATCAATAAAGTCAATCACAATTAAGCCACCAAGATCGCGTAATCGCATTTGTCTTGCAATTTCGTCTGCCGCTTCTAAATTGGTTCTAGTAGCAGTTTCTTCGATGTCAGAACCTCTTGTCGCACGCGCTGAGTTGACGTCAATAGAAACTAATGCTTCCGTATGGTCAATGACAATTGCACCACCTGAAGGTAAATTGACCGTTCTTGAATAAGCCGTTTCAATTTGATGTTCTATTTGAAAGCGGGAAAAGAGTGGAATATCTTCTTGATATCTCTTTACCCGATTCATGTTGTCTGGCATCACTACCGACATGAAGGATTGCGCTTGTTCAAAAATATCTTCTGTATCGATCAAGATTTCGCCGATATCTGGCTGGTAATAATCTCGAATCGCACGAATCACTAGACTGGATTCTAAATAGATTAACAGGGGGGCAGAGTTTGATTGGGCTGCAGAATCAATCGCTGTCCAAAGTTGCATTAAATAACTCAAGTCCCACTGTAATTCTTGGGCATCCCGACCGATACCAGCGGTTCTAGCAATAATACTCATCCCATTAGGGATTTCTAGTTGCCCCATTGCTTCACGAAGTTCCTGGCGATCTTCACCTTCAATTCGGCGAGAAACTCCACCACCTCTAGGATTGTTCGGCATTAATACTAAATATCGACCAGCAAGCGAAATAAAGCTGGTGAGAGCGGCGCCTTTATTGCCACGTTCTTCTTTTTCTACTTGGACAATAATTTCTTGACCTTCTTTTAAGGCTTCTTTGATCGTTACTTTTTTAACGTCAACACCTTCAGCAAAATAACTACGAGCTACTTCTTTAAATGGTAAGAACCCATGACGCTCTTCACCGTAATTAACAAAGCATGCTTCTAGTGATGGTTCTATACGAGTAATAACACCTTTGTAAATATTTCCTTTGCGTTGCTCACGACCTGCGGATTCAATATCTAAATCGACTAGTTTCTGACCATCTACAATCGCTACGCGTAACTCTTCCTGTTGAGTTGCGTTGAATAACATTCTTTTCATTTCATTTCCTTAATAGAAAGTAGAAAGGGCATGTGACTAGAAGAATGTTCAACAGATACATCTTCGCAGTTTGCGAAACGCACTTTGCGAAATATAGCAAGACAGTGATGAATTGACCACTCGTCTTGCAAGTGCTAATAAATATTCTTGAATCTATTAGCGGAAGGATGCTCGCCCAGTTATCTTAATCTTGTTATTAGTAACTTGATGGCGTTCAATTAAAATCTGTTAACAACTCTTTGCTGGCAACATGCTAGCTTTCATTTCTTCTCCTCATTTCAACAAGGGAGGAGTTACCTTGGGGAAATATTTGCCTTCCCTAGCTATAATGTTATTTTTTGGTCTAATGCAGTGAGAACACAATGATCTTACAATTGATCCTGTTTGTTCTCTATCGAATACATTGCCTTGACAATAACGCTTTGATTATATGTCAAAGTGACACTGAAAAGTAAATCAATTCCAATTACCATATTAATATTAGTCTAAAAAGTCCAACTATGTCCGAAAACTCCGTCCAATTTATTACGATTACCCCCGAAGAAGAGGGGCAAAGATTGGATAATTTTCTGATGAAATGGGGAAAAGGTGTCCCCAAAAGCCATATTTATCGAATTATTCGCTCTGGAGAAATCCGCATTAACAAGAAAAGGGCGGATGTAACGAGCCGAATCGTAGCTGGTGACGTTCTCAGAATTCCACCTATTCGAGTAGCAAGCCCAGAAAGCCCAGCGGTTTTGTCAGCGGTTAGCCTACAAAATGCTGAAAAAATTGTCCAAAATTTGCCGATTCTTTATGAAGATGATGCTTTACTCATTGTTAACAAACCTTCCGGCTTAGCTGTGCATGGTGGCTCAGGCATTTCATTAGGATTAATTGAGGCACTAAGAATCGCGAAACCCCAACTGAGGTTTTTGGAACTAGTGCACCGATTAGATCGCGATACCTCAGGAATTTTGATGTTAGCGAAGAAACGGAGTGCTTTAACAATCCTGCACGAAGATATTCGTAATGGCAACATGGATAAACGTTACATTTTTGTTGCGCACGGACCATTTACAGAGGGGCTAGGACATATTGCACTTAAGTACCCATTGCATAAGTATTTGTTAGCAAATGGGGAAAGAAGAGTCCGGGTTGAAGATTTCGGTCAAGAAAGTCATACAGTGATCAAATTTTTGGGACAAGCTCAAGATGGCAAGAGTTTTGTTGGTGAGGCCCAATTAAGAACTGGTAGGACACATCAAATTCGGGTGCATTTGCAACATCATGGCTATCCAATTTTGGGGGATGATAAATACGGTGTCTTGGAGATGGATAAGCTAGTCAAAGCAAAAAGATTAATGCTCCACGCCTATAAATTGGTAATTACCCACCCTTTAAGCAAGGAGAAATTAAATATTTCTGCTCCAGCACCAAAGGGCTTTGAAATTCAAAATAAAATATAGTTTCATCATTTAGTCAAAAACAAGAGAGAAGTAATGACCTTAAAAAATAATAAATTTGAAATGGTGATTTGGGATTGGGATGGGACTATTATGAATTCCACTCCAACGATAGTAGAGTGTATGCAGCAGTCTTGTCGTGATTTAGGTATGCCGGTTCCCTCTGATCAAATTGCTAGTCACGTGATTGGACTTGGGATTATTGAGTCCATCCGAATTGCTATGCCGACAGTCGCGGAAGCAGATTATCCTTTGGTATTGGAGAGATTTAGGCATTATTACCTAGGTAAAGATCATGAACTCACGATGTTTGAAGGTATCCGAGAGCTATTAAGTGATTTGAAGGCCAATGGCCATATTCTTGCGGTTGCCACAGGAAAGCCGCGAGTTGGCCTGAATCGGTCCCTTAATAATCACCAATTAGACGATTATTTTCATGACTCCCGAACTGCTGATGAGACTCGTTCAAAACCAAATCCACAAATGCTTTTAGAGTTGATGGAAAAATGGGCAATTCCTGCCCATAAGATTGTCATGATTGGTGATACGACGCATGATTTAAAAATGGCTAAAAGCGCTGGAGTCAGTGCGATTGCCATGTCTTACGGAGCTCATTCTGCTGAAGAGTTGTTAGCGCATCAACCTTTAGCTTGTTTTAGTAAAGTTGAGGACCTTAGACATTTTTTACTCAGTTAAATACTGGGTTAGAGACCAAACGACTAATAAATAGGCAAAACCATCAAAATATTTAACATTGAGCAAATACAGGAAGAAATAATGAGTACAAATGATGCGAATTGGGAAAAAACTGCTCTTGAGAATTTGTTAAAAGAAAATTTAAAAGAGCGTCAAAGCAATCGCCGCTGGCGAACCTTTTGGCGCCTAGTTGGATTATCGCTAACGATTTTAGTGGTCTATACCTATTTTGCTCCTTTTAAAAAGAGTGCGTCAGTCCTTTCTCATCACACTGCTCTAATTAAGTTGGATGGTGAAATTTCTAGCGGCACAACCGCGAATGCTACAGATATCATGACGGCATTACAAGCCGCATTCGAAAGTCCAGAAGTCGGTGGGGTGATTTTAAGAATTAATAGCCCAGGGGGCTCTCCAGTTCAGTCCGGCATGATTTATGATGAAATGATGCGACTTCGTAAAGCGAATCCAGAAAAACATCTATATGTTGTTATCGAAGATATCTGTGCCTCGGGCGGTTACTATATCGCAGCTGCAGGTGAAAAGATTTTCGTGGATAAGGCAAGCTTAGTGGGTTCTATTGGCGTCATTATGTCTGGTTTTGGTTTTACAGGTTTGATGGATAAAGTTGGTGTAGAGCGTCGGGTACAAACTGCTGGGGACAATAAAGCGATGTTAGACCCCTTTATGAAACAGAACCCCAAAACAACTCAATCAATCCAAGCAATGTTAGATGAGATTCACCAACAGTTTATTAAAGCGGTTAAAGATGGACGCGGAACACGCTTGAAAGAGACTCCTGAGATGTTTAGTGGCATGGTCTGGAATGGCTCAAAGGCAGTTGAACTAGGGTTGGCAGATGGTTTTGGGACCGTCGACTCGGTAGCCAGAGTGGTGATTAAGTATAGTGATATTGTTGACTACACCCAGACTGAGAACGTTGCGGAGCGTTTAGCAAAAAGATTTGGCGCAACAATGGGACAGACTTTTGTGAGTGCCTTGAAACAAGTGGAGTTAAAGTAATTTCTTGTAAATAATTAAGCCTGCAGTAGAAATACTGCAGGCTTTTTTTCTAGAAACTTGATGTAAGGAGATTGACCCGCCCATGCTTTACGCCATTCACTAATCGTCTGACTGACGATTAACTCATCGGGCAGGGTTAAGTGGGTTGCAATACATAATTGCGTATTGGCTTGAAGATTCTCAATACAACTTTCGAGCATGCCTAAATTTCGATAAGGTGTTTCAATCCATAGTTGCGTTGCATGATTTTTTTTGGATTGTACTTCGATGGTTTTCAACTCCTGAGCTCTCTCTATTGGTTTAATGGCCAAATAACCATGAAACATAAAGCCTTGACCATTCATGCCGCTAGCCATTAAAGCCAGCATAAGTGAACTAGGTCCGGTGAGAGGTTTAACCGTGATTTTTGAGCGATGGGCGGCGGCAACGATTTCTGTGCCAGGATCAGCCACTGCCGGTAACCCCGCCTCGGAGAGTAACCCTAGATCATTACCTAACAATAGGGGGCTTAGTAAGTCCTTGATATCTACTTTTGCGTGGGGGCCTGACCATTCCACCATCTTAATTTCTTGCAAGGGTTTGATGAGTGGGTAAATTGTATTTACTGCTTTCAAGAATGATCTGGCTGTTTTGGCATTTTCAACAATCCAAAATTCTAATTGACTAGCTTTTTTTGCCACTTCATTAGGCAGTACATAAGGTAGTTGGATATCCCGTGGGTCATCCCCAAGGGTATTTGGCACTAGAAATAAAGTCCCTTTAGTCATGGTGTGAATTCTTCTGTTCTTGAAACAATTGAAAACCGACGGATATTAGTAAGCCCGATAACTCAATGAGGGGTAATCCAATAATCGCAGTAGGGTCGGTGGATTTAATCGCAGATAACAGGCCAATCCCTAAGCCTTCTGCTTTAGCACTACCAGCGCAATCATAGGGTTGCTCTATTCTTAGGTAGTTTTCGAGAGTAGCTTCATCAAACTCTCTGAAGGTGACCTCGGTATCTACATTTGTATAAAGCGTCGTATTAGAATTCAAGTGCATTAGACACATGCCTGTTCTAAATATGACCGTTTGTCCTTGCATAAGTTGTAATTGTGCCAACGCTCGTTCGTGAGTAATGGGCTTGCCAATGGCTGCCCCCATAAAGTCTGCCACTTGATCTGAGCCAATAACCCAAGCATCTGGATATTTTTCACTAATATGACGGGCCTTTAAGTGAGATAATCTCTCAACAAGTTGTATCGGGGATTCACCAATATTTGGCGTCTCATCAACGTCTGGAGAGTATACGGAAAAGGGCAGATGCAAACGCTCCAGTAATTCTCTCCGGTATTTAGAGGATGAAGCTAAGATTAGAGTCTGTTCTTTCATTTAAGGACTTAATTATATGAAGCAAAAACAAATTATCGCTCAAGAACTGCATTCTACTCAGAGTGCCTTGTCAAATGTAGATCTTAAAAGTGGTCAAACTTTTACGGGGAAAGGCGCTTTCGCCATTGATTGTTTCCCGCGTTTGCTTGAAGAGATGCACCAAATCCCCCACCAAGAAATGACTCAAGTGCATTGGGAGATGTTGTCATGGATTGATCTATTACCTACTGGTCAAGAACAATATCGGTTAAAAATAGTTGCTAACACCACAATTCCTTTAGTCTGTCAGCGTTGTCTGGGAGACTACCCACAGGCCATAGAAGTGAATTCGCAATTTGTCTTACTGAACACCCAAAATGAGGTAGACGATTTTCCTCTCGAGAATGATGATGAAGATGCACTATTAAACTCTTATGAGTTCAACTTATTCGAACTTCTTGAGGATGAATTATTATTGGCATTGCCGATAGTGCCGAAGCATCAAGACGAAAATTGTCAAGGGCAACTATTGAAGGTTGTAGACAATATGAATGACCAATCAGGTGAAAATATCGATTTAATTGACCCTAAGACTGGTAAATTAAACCCTTTTTTACAACTTAAGAAGCTCAAATTAAACTGAGCGATAAAATTTCTGACTAAAAGTCTCAAGTAATGCTAAAATATCGGATTGTTTAGGAGTTAAATATGGCCGTTCAACAGAATAAAAAATCCCCATCAAAGCGTGGCATGCACCGTGCACATGACTTTTTAGAAAGCCCTTCATTGGCTGTAGAGCCAACTACAGGTGAAGCTCACTTGCGTCATCACATTAGCCCAAATGGCTACTATCGTGGTCGCAAAGTTGTTAAAACTAAAAACGATTAATTCCGCTTAGCCGTTTAATTTATTTACGGTGAGAACGAATTAATGAATTCTCAAATAGAATTCATAACATCTTTAGAGCAGCTTTTTACGCTGCTTGATGTTTATCCTTTATTGCGATGACAGTCACTATCTCCATTGATGCAATGGGTGGTGACCATGGTGTCTCTGTCACTGTTGCTGCTGCTATTGATTTGTTAAAAGAGCATCCTAACTGTAGGATTCTTTTAGTTGGTCAATTGGCAGCGATACACCATGCCCTAAAGAAGATTCCTCATGATCTAAGAGATCACGTCACAGTTGTGGAAGCAACTGAGGTTGTTGCTATGGATGATTCGGTTGAAGTCGCATTAAGAAAGAAAAAAAATTCTTCGATGAGAATTGCTATAGAGTTGGTGAAAGATGGCCAAGCTGACGCAATTGTTTCCGCGGGTAATACTGGCGCTCTCATGGCAATTTCTAGATACCTCTTGAAAACACTTGCGGGTATTGATCGTCCTGCTATTGCTACTCGGATGCCTAATCAAAAGGGTACTGGAACTACGGTGTTAGATTTGGGTGCCAATAGTGATTGTGAAGCCTTTCATTTGTTGCAATTTGCGCAAATGGCAGATGTGATGGTTCGAGTCATTGACGATAAAGATAAGCCGACGATTGGCTTACTCAATATTGGTGAAGAGGTAATCAAGGGTAATGAGGTGGTCAAGCAAGCGGGTGTTCTGCTGAGAAATAGTAGTCTGAACTTCCGTGGAAATGTCGAGGGGAATGACATCTTTAAAGGCACAACAGATATTGTCGTCTGCGACGGTTTTGTTGGAAACGTGGCTTTGAAGACCAGCGAAGGCTTGGCGAGCATGATTTCTCAAATGATCAAAGAAGAGTTTGGCAGATCGTTATTTACTAAGTTTTTGTCCTTTTTAGCGCTTCCAATCCTTTTGCGGTTTAGGAAGCGGGTAGATCATCGCCGTTACAACGGTGCAATGTTATTAGGTTTAAGAGGACTCGTGATTAAAAGTCATGGTTCAGCCGATCGCTATGCATTTTATGTGGCTTTAACGAGAGCTTATGAAGCTGCTAATAACCGTATGGTTGAAAAAATTGCAACTGCCTTTGATTTGATTGAAAAACAAAAGCTTACAGAAGTTGTGAAGACAGTTCCAAACAGTGGCTCAGAGAATACATTAGCCCTGCAATCCACTCCACCGAACGCTACCACATAATTTTTAAGATCCTTTATTTATGGCTATTTTTGCAAAAATTGCTGGAACAGGAAGTTATCTTCCAGAGCATCGAATCGATAATCATCAGCTCGCCGAAATGTTGTCTAAAGATGGTATTGAGACAAGTGATGATTGGATTTTTTCCCGTAGTGGAATTAAAGCAAGACATTTTGCCCAAAAAAACCAAATGGCAAGTGACCTAGCTGTCCTCGCGGCACAACAAGCATTGACTGACGCAGGGCTTGAGCCTAATCAAATAGATTTAATTATCTTAGCGACCTCGACTCCTGATAATCTTGGTGGTTTCCCCAGCACAGCAAGTTCAGTTCAACATAAACTAGGTATTACCTCAGGATGTGGTGCTTTTGATGTCCAGGCAGTTTGCTCAGGTTTTATTTATGGGACCCATTTGGCAAACGCTTTAATTAAGAATGGTGATCATCAGCGCATCTTGGTGATTGGGACCGAAGTATTTTCAAGAATTCTTGATATGAAAGACCGTACCACTTGTGTTTTATTTGGTGATGGTGCTGGAGCTGTAATCTATGAAGCTTCTGACGAACCAGGAATTATTAGTTCGGCAATTCATTCAGATGGATCTCATCAGCAAATTTTATGTGTTCCAGGGTACATCGGTCACGGTACTATTCAAGGTTCGGCCTATTTAACGATGGATGGCCAAGCTGTTTTTAAATTGGCTGTCAAAATGCTCGAAAAAGTAGCAACGGAAGTACTTGAAAAAGCCAAGTTGACCACTACTGATATTGATTGGTTAATTCCACATCAAGCAAATATTCGGATCATGGAGGGAACTGCTAAAAAATTGGGTATTCCTCTCGAGCAAGTGATTGTTACCTTAACTGAACAAGGCAATACTTCAGCCGCCTCCATCCCACTCGCTCTCGATGCAGGAATCCGAGGTGGTAAAATTACGCGTGGCCAACATCTACTCCTTGAGGGGGTTGGCGGTGGGTTTACATGGGGCGCAGCTTGCCTTCGTTACTAATTTAATCAAGAACTAATAAGTTATTTAATCTCAAAATGAATTTCAGGGATTTTTTATTAACTTTATTTGTATAAAAGAATGGTTTTAAATAAATGACTCAAAAATTAGCATTCGTTTTTCCTGGGCAGGGATCTCAATCCGTTGGGATGTTAAATAGTTTTGCGCAAGATGTCGAAGTGCAGAAGACTATTGAGCAGGCTAGTGCGTCTTTAGGGCAAGATTTAGGCGCATTGATTCAGGATGGTCCGGCCGAAGCTTTGGCTTTAACTGAAAATACTCAACCAGTGATGTTACTTTCTGCGGTGGCTGTTTACCGTGCTTGGCTTGCAGCAGGAGGGCAAGTTCCAGATTTGATGGCTGGGCATAGCCTAGGGGAATATACCTCTTTGGTTTGTGCTGATAGTTTGGATTTCGCTCAAGCGGTGCCATTAGTTCGTTTTAGAGCGAGAGCCATGCAAGAGGCAGTACCTGTCGGCTCTGGTGGCATGGCCGCAATTATTGGCCTGAGCGATGATGTGACAAAGACTTTATGTCTTGAAATCTCTCAAGAGACAGGCTTTTTGGTTGAGCCAGTTAATTTTAATGCCCCGAATCAAGTGGTAGTTGCCGGACATACCCAAGCGATTGAACAAATAATTTTGAAAGCAAAGCCTGCTGGTGCTAAGTTGGCGACGAAACTTCCCGTCTCCGCACCTTTTCATTCGAGCCTACTACTGCCCGTTGCCGCACAATTAGAGCAATATTTAGTTGATGTGCAATTGCGAACGCCCTCAGTTCAGGTAATTAATAATGTGGATGTAATGATTGAGGAAGATCCAGAAAAGATTAAAAATGCCCTAATTCGTCAAGCCTATTCGCCAGTAAGGTGGGTAGAGACGATTGAAAAAATGGCTAATTTGGGCGTTACTCACATTGTTGAGTGTGGCCCAGGCAGGGTTTTAGCAGGACTTGTTAAGCGAATTGCTCCACAAATTAAGATTCTTGGAATTTCTGATCCACAAACAATTCAAAACGTTTTATTAGAATTGAAAAATTAATTGTTAAAATTTACAGCTAAATGATGAATAATATATTTGAAGGTCAAATTGCAGTAGTAACCGGTGCTTCACGAGGAATCGGTAAATCTATTGCCCAACACTTAGCCAACCAAGGTGCAACCGTGATTGGCACCGCAACTACAGAAGCTGGCGCGCAAAATATTTCAGAGTATTTGAAGAGCAGTGAAGCGATCTTGACTAGCGGTCTTGGTGAAGTCTTGAACGTGACAGAGCCACAAGCCTGTGAAAATTTTATTGATAAAGTCGTTAAGCAATTTGGTGGCATCAATATTTTAGTGAACAACGCTGGTATTACTCAGGATCAGTTGGCCATGCGTATGAAAGATGATGAGTGGAACTCAGTCATTGATACGAATTTAAATGCGGTTTTTCGACTCTCTAAAGCTGTTCTAAGACCGATGATGAAAGCGAAGTCAGGTCGAATTATTCATATCACCTCGATTGTTGGTCACAGTGGCAATCCTGGACAAGCAAATTATGCCGCAGCGAAAGCCGGTGTTGCTGGCATGAGTCGTGCATTAGCAAGAGAAATTGGTAGTAGAGGCATCACGGTGAATTGTGTCGCACCTGGTTTTATCGATACAGATATGACAAGAAGTTTGACTGAAGATCAGCAAAATGCATTAAAAGTTAACATCCCATTAGGCAGACTTGGTAGTCCTGAAGATATCGCTCATGCAGTGTCTTTCTTGGCTTCTGCGAATGCAGGATACATCACCGGCACGACTTTACACGTCAACGGTGGTTTATATCTAGCCTAATGACTTTTGAAAATGATAAAATAATTTTAATTTAACAACATCCCCGGAGGGAAAGCATGGATAACATTGAACAACGAGTAAAGAAAATTGTCGCTGAGCAACTTGGCGTAACTGATGCAGAAGTTAAAAATGAATCCTCATTCGTTAATGACTTAGGCGCAGATTCACTTGATACCGTTGAATTAGTGATGGCTTTAGAAGATGAGTTTGGCATTGAAATTCCTGACGAAGAAGCAGAAAAAATCACGACTGTACAGTTAGCGATTGATTTTGCATCATCAAAGGCTCAAGGCTAATCCGTGCCTTATCCGAATAACCGACGACGGGTCGTTGTCACCGGTTTAGGTCTTGTCAGCCCAGTTGGAAATGATGTAAATTCCGCATGGGATAATTTGCTTCTTGGTAAATCAGGTATTGCCACTATTTCTAAGTTTGATTCTAGTGGTTTATCGGTTCACTTTGCTGGCGAAGTAAAGAACTTCAATATCGAAGACTATATTTCGGCCAAAGAAGCAAGACATATGGATACATTTATCCATTTTGGCATCGCTGCTGGGACACAAGCCTTTAAAGATAGTGGGATTGAAGTGACTGAAGCCAATTCTGAACGAATTGGTGTTTTAGTTGGTTCTGGCATTGGTGGTTTACCAATGATTGAAGATACCCACCAAGAGTTAATCACTCGTGGTGCGCGACGTATCTCTCCATTTTTTGTACCTGGTTCAATCATCAACATGATTTCAGGGCACCTCAGTATCAATTTGAACCTCAAAGGTCCAAACTTGTCTGCTGTTACTGCTTGTACTACTGGGTTGCATAGTATTGGTTTAGCCTCTAGGTTGATTCAATACGGCGATGCTGATGTCATGATTGCTGGTGGTGCTGAGTCTACCGTTTCCCCCCTTGGTATTGGTGGTTTTGCAGCCGCTAGGGCTTTATCATTACGCAATGATGACCCTGCAACTGCTTCTAGACCTTGGGATGTAGATCGTGATGGATTTGTATTAGGTGAAGGCGGCGGTGTAGTAGTACTCGAAGAGTATGAACATGCAAAAGCTCGCGGAGCCAAAATATACGCTGAAGTTGCTGGATTTGGGATGAGCGGTGATGCCTATCATATGACGGCACCGAACATGGATGGACCTAGAAGATGTATGTTGAATGCTATCAAAGATGCTGGCGTGAATCCTGAGGAAATTGGGTACATTAATGCTCATGGCACATCGACACCACTAGGCGATAAAAACGAAACTCAAGCAATTAAAGCGGCATTGGGTGACCATGCTAAAAAACTAATTGTGAACTCTACGAAGTCGATGACTGGTCATTTACTGGGTGGAGCAGGTGGACTTGAGTCCGTATTTACTATTTTGGCACTTTATCATCAAAAGTCACCTCCAACCATTAACATTTTTAATCAAGATCCAGAATGTGATTTAGATTATTGTGCTAACACTGCACGAGATCTTAAAATGGATGTTGCCGTTAAAAATAACTTTGGATTTGGTGGTACGAACGGTACGCTAGTTTTCAAAAGAATTTAAAATAGTTGATTATTAACAACTATTTTTTGATTAAACTACCGCGCTATGAATAAAGTTAGTAAATTCAATAAGTTATCCAATGGCTTGATCGTTATATTCACAACGCTAATTTCGATTAGCGCTGTTAATGCACAAAGTGACAGCTCGAATAACCTTAATAATCAAAGTTCAAGTGCCAGAAGGTTCATTGACTTTGCCGATTTAGTTGAAAAAGCTAGCCCTGCTGTTGTAAACATTCGTACGACAGAGAAGGTGATGGTCTATCAAATGCCTTCCAATATTACACCGCAAGATCAAGCTGAATTTTTTCGACGGTTCTTTGGAATTCCATTACCCGCACAGCCTCAACCTGCACCACAGCAACGTCCACAGCAACAACAGGCTCCTCAAGCTCAAGAACAGAACCGTGGTACTGGATCTGGTTTTATTTTAGACTCCAGTGGCTATATCCTCACCAATGCGCATGTGGTTGAAGGCGCTACCAATATTTATGTGACTTTAACGGATAAGCGAGAGTTTAAGGCAAAGTTGATTGGGTCAGATCCAAGAACAGACGTAGCTCTAGTCAAAGTTGAAGCTAAAGATTTACCTAAATTGCCAGTTGGTGATTCATCAAAAGTAAGGGTTGGGGAGTGGGTCTTAGCGATTGGCTCTCCCTTTGGTTTGGATAACACGGTCACAGCTGGTATTATTTCTGCAAAAGGGCGTGAAACAAACGACAGCATTACCCCTTTTATTCAAACCGATGTGGCAATTAATCCAGGCAATTCTGGTGGGCCATTAATTAATACACGCGGTGAAGTCATTGGTATTAATTCTCAGATTTATAGTAAATCCGGTGGGTATATGGGAATATCCTTTGCAATTCCTATTGATGAGGCCATACGTATTTCAGAGCAACTCAAGACCAACGGTCGGATTGTTAGGGGTCGAATTGGCGTCACGATTACCGAATTGACTAAAGAGTTATCTGAATCAATCGGTTTTACCTTGAAGTCAAAAGGTGTTTTAGTGCGTGGTATTGAAGCTGGAGCCCCTGCCGCCATGGCTGGTATAGAGGTTGGTGATGTAGTCGTCAAAATTAACGATCGTGAGATTGAAAAATCATTAGATTTGACCAGAACGATTAGTGATGTTAAGCCGGGTACTCGGGTAAAACTTCAAGTCTGGCGAAAAGGTAGCATTCGAGAAATAAATGTAATGGTCGTTGAGGTAGATATGCCTCGTCGTTCCTAAAGCATTACAATAGAACGAGACGTCTTATTGCAGCACGACATGGTGTTGTGCTACAGCAAGACGTTCTAAGGAACCCATGAAACACATAAGAAATTTTTCAATCATTGCCCATATTGACCATGGGAAATCCACCCTAGCTGATCGTATTATCCAACTTTGTGGCGGCCTCTCCGAACGCGAAATGGAAGCCCAGGTTCTTGATTCAATGGACATTGAAAAAGAGCGTGGTATTACAATCAAAGCCCAGACTGCGGCATTAAGTTATCGTGCACGCGATGGTCAAGTTTATAACCTGAATTTAATCGATACGCCCGGTCATGTGGACTTCTCCTATGAAGTGAGCCGATCACTCTCAGCTTGCGAAGGAGCTTTGCTCGTTGTGGATGCGAGTCAAGGGGTAGAAGCTCAAACGGTCGCCAATTGCTACACAGCGATTGAGCTTGGGGTCGAAGTGGTGCCCGTTTTAAATAAAATTGATTTACCCTCTGCTGATCCAGATAAAGCAAAACAAGAAATTGAAGACATTATCGGTATCGACGCGACGGATGCTGTGACCTGTTCGGCCAAAACCGGGCTTGGCGTAGAAGATGTAATCGAGCGCTTAATTGTTGAAGTACCGCCACCGGTAGGTGATCCTACTGCGCCATTACAGGCTCTCATCGTGGACTCTTGGTTCGATAATTATGTTGGTGTAGTCATGTTGGTTCGAATAAAAAATGGTACGCTCAAGCCTAAAGAGCGCATCTCTTTGATGTCCAACAAGTCGATGCACTTAGTAGACCACGTCGGGGTGTTTACACCTAAATCCATTGATAAACCTGAACTGACAGCTGGTCAAGTAGGTTTTATTATTGCTGGCATTAAAGAATTAAAGGTCGCCAAGGTAGGTGATACGATTACCCATGCTCCAGGACAGCAGGGGCGTATTCCGGCACTTGAGCCATTACCTGGTTTCAAGGAGGTCAAATCGCAAGTTTTTGCAGGCTTGTATCCTGTAGAGGCTAATCAATATGAAGCCCTTAGAGAATCTTTAGAAAAATTAAAGCTGAATGATGCAGCTCTGCAATATGAGCCTGAAGTGTCTCAAGCCCTTGGCTTCGGTTTTAGATGCGGTTTCTTAGGTCTCTTACATATGGAAATTGTGCAAGAACGTTTAGAGCGCGAATTTGATATGGATTTAATTACGACAGCTCCAACAGTCGTATATGAAGTCGAGTTAAGTGATCACACGAAAGTGATTGTCGACAATCCTTCAAAAATGCCTGAGCCTAGTAAAATCGACACAATTTTTGAGCCGATTGTGGTGGTCAATTTATATATGCCTCAAGAATATGTGGGAGCTGTCATTACGCTTTGTACGGGTAAGCGTGGCATTCAAACAAATATGCAGTACCTTGGTCGACAAGTGCAATTGACCTATGACTTACCGATGGCAGAAATTGTGATGGACTTTTTTGACAGACTTAAATCGATTTCTAGGGGCTATGCTTCGATGGATTATGAGTTTAAGGAATATCGTCCGTCGGATGTGGTTAAAGTGGATATTTTGATTAACGGCGACAAAGTGGATGCTTTATCCATTATTGTTCACCGCACCAATAGTCAGTATCGTGGTCGTGAAGTTGTTGCGAAGATGCGTGAAATTATTCCACGTCAAATGTTTGATGTAGCCATTCAAGCGGCGATTGGTAGTGGCATTATTGCGCGTGAAAACGTGAAAGCTTTGCGTAAAAACGTTCTTGCCAAATGTTATGGTGGCGATATTTCGCGGAAGAGAAAACTGCTTGAAAAGCAAAAAGCAGGTAAAAAACGGATGAAGCAAGTGGGTAATGTGGAGATTCCACAAGAAGCATTTTTGGCAATTTTACAGGTTGAAGATAAATGAGTATATGGGCTTTAATTGGACAGCAGTTTGCTAAAATTCTTTTGGCATTGTTTGTTATCTTTGGTATTTTGTGGACTTTAGATAAGTTAGTCCTCAGCAAGCAAAGAAAGGCTCTAGGCATTGTCAAGAGACCTATTTGGTTGGAGTTTACTGCGGACTTATTTCCAGTAATTGCCTTTATTTTTGTCTTACGCTCATTCTTGTTTGAGCCTTTTAAAATCCCATCAGGATCAATGATTCCGACCTTACAAATTGGTGATTTTATTTTGGTGAATAAGTTCACCTATGGCATTCGGTTTCCAGTAATTAATAAAAAGATGATTGAAGTTGGCGAGCCAAAGCGTGGAGATGTGGTTGTTTTCCGATATCCGGTCGATGAAAGTGTTGATTACATTAAGCGTGTCGTTGGTGTGCCGGGTGATGTTGTGCAGTACGCGGATAAACGCTTAACGATTAATGGTCAAGCATTTAATTATGAGCAGATCAGTAAAATCCCTCAGGTTGGTGAGGCAGATAATCAAGGGCTCTTTGGAGCGATCCCTGACTTTTTAAAAACAAGGCACTTTAAAGAAACGTATCCTAGTGAGTTAGGTGGAGTTTCGCACTTTATCGAAAATGATCCTCAACGTGCTAGCGGGTTTGCTAGTACCTTTATTCAGGAGAATGCCTTTCCTCAAATGGAAAATTGTGAATATAACGCATCTGGTTTTACTTGTAAGGTGCCAGCCGGTTCATATTTTATGATGGGCGATAATCGTGACAACAGTCTAGACTCACGTTATTGGGGTTTTGTACCAGAGAAAAATTTAGTTGGTAAAGCCTTTTTCATTTGGTTGAACATTGGCGACTTACACCGCATAGGGCGTTTTAACTAATCATGAATGCTAGAACCACAATTGATACCAAGCTATTAGAAGAGCGCTTAGGTTATCAGTTCCAAAAGCATGACTTATTAGTGCAGGCCTTGACTCACCGAAGTCATGGCAAAAAAAACAATGAGCGTCTAGAGTTTTTAGGTGACTCTGTGCTGAACTGTATTGTGGCTGAAATTCTGTTTGATAAATTTAATCACCTGGATGAGGGAGATCTCTCAAGGGTGAGGGCCAATTTAGTAAAACAGCAAGCCTTGTATGAGATTTCGCAAAGTTTGTCTTTATCAGACTACCTCCGCCTAGGAGAGGGTGAGTTAAAAAGTGGCGGCTTTAAGAGGCCGTCTATCCTAGCCGATACCTTGGAAGCGATCATCGCGGCCATCTTTGTTGAAGCGGGTTTTTACAAGGTTCGTGAAATTTTGCGTAAGCTTTACAGTTTGATCCTAGAAAATGTTGATCCGAAAACACTGGGTAAGGATGACAAAACTTTGTTGCAAGAGTATTTACAGGGTCATCAATTACCCTTGCCGGTTTATCAAGTGACAGCTACGACAGGTGTTGCACATAATCAAAATTTTGAAGTAGAGTGCTGTGTTGAGCCGCTAGACATTCGGGTGTCTGGGACTGGGACTAGTCGGCGTGCAGCTGAACAATGTGCTGCCAAACTGGCATTGATTCGCGCGCAAAAGGCCTTGCCACAAATCTTAAAACCCTCTAAGAAATTACAGGCCAGAAAGAAAAAAAGTCTTCTTGAACCGAGTCAAGGTGATGAACAACTGAACTTAACTTTAAAAGGCTAATCATGACATTTAAATGTGGCTCCATTGCCCTCGTCGGTCGTCCCAATGTAGGCAAATCTACGTTGTTGAATGCCTTAGTTGGTCAAAAAATCAGTATTACCTCTAGAAAAGCGCAGACTACCCGGCATCGTATCGCTGGTATTAACACCACGGAGAGTGCGCAGTTCATCTTTTTAGATACGCCAGGTTTTCAAACGCATTTTGTTAGTGCGTTGAATAAATCTCTGAATCGTACGGTTACTAATACCCTTGGGGATGTGGACGTTATTTGCTTAGTGATTGAGGCAGGTAACTTTTCTAAAGACGATGCGCAAGTTTTGGAGATGCTGCAAGGAGATATTCCGGTCATCTTAGTGGCAAATAAATTAGATGTGTTTGCTAGTCGTGCAGAAACACCATCCGATCGTGATTATTACTTGCTGGAATTTTTGAAAGAAATGTCTGGAAAATTTGAGTTTGCTGAAATCGTGCCGATGACCGCAAAACATCCGGATGATGTAGTACGTTTAATGGCTACGATTGAGTCTTATTTACCTGAACGTGAAGCAATCTATGATCCGGACACTCTAACGGATCGAAGTGAGCGCTTTTTAGCGGCAGAAATCTTACGGGAAAAAGTCTTTCGCCATACTGGTGCTGAGTTACCCTATGCGAGTTCTGTCGTGATTGATAAATTTGAGCTAGACGGAAAAATGCGTCGTATCGCAGCAACTATCCTAGTTGATCGAGACAGTCACAAGCCAATGATTATTGGTGAGAAGGGTGAACGTCTGAAAAGAATCTCGACAGAGGCTCGGGTAGATATGGAAAGACTTTTCGATGGAAAGGTTTTTTTAGAGACCTGGGTCAAAGTGAAAAGAGGTTGGGCAGATGACCGAGTTGCTTTAAGAGAGCAAGGATTGGAGTAAGCGATGCGGGTGTTTGAAGAGCCTGCATTCGTATTGCATTCGATCGCTTATAAAGAAACAAGCTTAATTTTAGATGTTTTCACGAGACACTATGGGCGAATCGCCCTAGTAGCGAAAGGTGCCAAAAGGCCTCACTCCCCTCTTCGCCCGGTTTTACAACAATTCCAACCATTAGAAATCCATTTCACTGGTAAGTTAGAGTTAAAGACTTTAACGAAATCTGAGTGGACTGGAGGTGTGGTTCCCCTAGTCGGGGACGCTCTATTATGTGGTTTTTATATGAATGAATTGATTGTAAAATTCTTGGCACGAGAGGATGCTCATGAATCTTTGTTTGATGATTATCATCAAACCATTGCTCAACTATCGATGGCCACCGAGCAGTTTGAAAAAATCTTGCGGCCTTTTGAAATTAGGCTTTTACAAGAAACTGGCTATTGTGCACCACTCGATATTTGTCAAGAAACCGGTGCTGCTTTAGATCCAGAGCTAGATTATGTATATCAACCAGAAGTTGGCGTACGACCCCATGGGCTTCATGACCCCCTCTATTGGCCGATTTTGAAAGGTAAACATTTCTCAGCATTAGCTAGATTTTATTTGGAAGATCCTGAAACCTTACAATTAAGTAAACCTTTAATGCGATTTTTGTTAGGACTACATCTTCAAGACCAAGTCTTAATGACACGGCAAATTTTAATAGATTTAAAAAAACTATAGGAATGACCATGATTCAAACGATCGATTTGGGAGTTAATATTGACCATATAGCAACACTTCGTAACGTTCGCGGTGTGAGTTATCCAGATCCAATCAGAGCAGCCTTGGAGGCCGAAGAGGCTGGTGCTGATTTGATTACCCTACATTTGCGCGAAGATCGTCGCCACATTAAAGATGAAGATTTATTTGCAATCCGTCCCTTACTCAAAACGCGCATGAATTTAGAGTGCGCAATTACTACTGAGATGCTAGAAATTGCCTGTCGTGTTCAACCTCAGGATGTTTGTTTAGTTCCTGAGAAAAGAACTGAGGTGACTACCGAAGGTGGTTTGGATGTTTTGGGTAAATTCAATGAGGTGAAATTGGCTCTCAAAATTCTAGGTGAAGCAGGTATCAAAGTGTCTTTATTTATTGATCCTGACAGGGGAGTTATTCAGGCGTGTCATGATCTTGGGGTGAAGATTGTTGAATTGCACACCGGAGCCTATGCTAATGCGTCGGGCTCTAAGCAAGTAGCAGAGTTACAGCGAATTAAAATAGCTGCTGCATTTGCCCATGAAATGGGTATCAAGGTGAATGCAGGCCATGGTTTACATGAGGGGAATGTTTGGGAGATTGCGCAAATTTTACCGATTAGGGAATTAAATATCGGTCATGCTTTAGTGGCTGAGGCCGTTTTTAAAGGCTGGAAAATTGCGATTCAAGATATGAAAGCATTAATGCAAGCAGCTCGTAATCAACCATCGGGTAGCCTTGCATGATTTATGGGATTGGCAATGATTTGCTGCTAATTGCAAGGATGGAAAAAACCTTTGAAAGAACGGGTGGCCGGATTGTGCAACGTATTTTGGGGCCTAATGAAATACAAGTTTATGAAGCGCGTCGTAAAAGAAATCAGCGACGAGGCTTAGCTTACTTGTGTACCCGATTTGCTGCCAAAGAGGCATTTTCTAAAGCGATTGGATTGGGCATGCATGCGCCGATGACATGGCGCTCTGTGGAAGTGTTGAACGATTCTACTGGTCGACCTTATCTCATTTACCACGGCCCTTTAGCAATCATGATGCAAGAAAAAAACCTACATGGACAAGTTACTTTAACGGATGAAGAAAATATGGTGAGCGCTGTAGTGATTGTGACCAGTTCATCCATCAATGTTTGAATGGAGTTGATTGAATGAAGAGAAAAAATTTTACACCGGGACCTGTTGTATTGGATGTCCTTGCGGATGAGTTAACCCTTGAAGATGTAGAACGAATTAAACATCCCCTCACGGGTGGCGTGATTCTATTCGGTAGAAATTTTCAGAGTAGAGCGCAACTAACAGCCTTAACAAAGTCGATTAAAAAAGTTCGTGAGGATGTACTGATTGCGATTGACCATGAAGGTGGTCGAGTGCAACGTGCAAAGACCGATGGTTTTACCCACTTACCTGCTATGCAACGTTTAGGAAATATTTGGTCAGGTAAGCAGTTGCCATCTGGTCGATATACCGCCTCAGAAACCGCCCTCATGGCGATGAACGCAGCAACTGCAGTAGGTTATGTGCTAGCAAGTGAGCTGAGGGCTTGTGGAGTTGATTTTAGCTTTACGCCTGTCCTCGATTTAGATTACGGTAATAGCCAAGTGATTGGTGATCGTTCTTTCCATCAAGAGTCAAGTATTGTGACGATGTTGGCACGTAGTTTAAATCATGGGCTCTTGTTAGCAGGGATGAAAAATTGTGGAAAACATTTCCCTGGTCATGGTTTTGCCAGTGCAGACTCTCATGTAGAGATACCAACCGATACTCGCAGCCTGGTTGAGATTTTGAAGAAGGATGCTAAGCCTTATTTAGATCTTGGCTTAACGCTAGATTCTGTGATGCCAGCCCATGTGATTTATCCAGCGGTCGATAAAATGCCGGCGGGTTTTTCGAAAATTTGGTTGCAAGATATTTTGCGTCGTAAGTTAGGTTTTAATGGGGTTATTTTTAGCGATGACTTATCGATGGAAGGCGCATCTGTTGCTGGGAATGTTGTTCAAGGAGCACAAGCCGCATTAAGTGCAGGCTGTGACGCCGTCCTAATTTGTAATCGTCCTGATTTGGCTGATCAATTACTGCACGAATTGAAAATCCATGAAAAATTATTTGCTGTTTCTAGACAGCGTTTGATTCGTTTGTTTCCCCAAAGCCACTCTTTGAGCTGGAAAGAATTACAAATGGAGCAACAATATGCTGAAGCAAAAATGCTTTTACAAACCTATGGCTTGATTGCTTAGTAGTCAGTCTTTCGTTAGTTGAATACCAAAATATAATTTGGCAGTCCAAGAAAAAGGCCTCAAAAAGATATTTTTTGAGGCCTTTTTAATCGAACAGTCTAAAACCGAAAAGGTAAATTTTTCCTGTTTCAGAATCTTAAGCAGGGAATATTAATTGGCGCGACTGCGATATTCGCCAGTACGAGTGTCAATTTCAATTTTGTCACCGGTACCACAGAACAAAGGCACTTGTAATTCGTAACCGGTTTCAATTTTTGCCATCTTCATGACTTTTCCTGAACTCGTGTCACCTTTGACTGCTGGTTCTGTATAGATGATTTCACGAATAATCATAGTAGGCAAGTCAACTGACAATGCTTTACCTTCATAAAAAACTACTTCAACGGCCATGCCGTCTTGCAGGTAGTTCAGCGCATCACCCATGTTGTCAGCTTCAACTTCATATTGATTGTATTCAGTATCCATAAATACATACATTGGATCTGCAAAGTAAGAGTAGGTACACTCTTTCTTTTCTAGAACAACGATATCAAATTTGTCGTCTGCTTTATAGATTCCTTCGTTCGGGGCATCTGTAATCAAATTCTTAAATTTCATTTTTACAACAGCAGAGTTACGACCAGAACGGTTATATTCAGCACGTTGCACAACCATTGGCTCAGTACCAATCATTACAACGTTACCTACACGAACTTCTTGAGCAGTTTTCATCCGACTTTTTCCTTGAATTTCAAACCTATGATTTTAACCTTTTTTTAATAAAGGTTTAGCGAATTTCAATAATCGATCTCCCAAGTCCCCATCCAATTGGCGAGTTGCTAAGGTGTTTTGCCAATCTAGGGCATGTTGGCGAATGCTTGATAGCCCATCCCACCATTCGTTAACTGGTTGATTTGTCATCATTTTTCTGGTTTTTTCGGTGAGTCCGAGATTGTTTTTTGGTAAGTAGATATTTAAAAAAGCGTCTAATTTTTCTAAATGGACTAGATCTTCCTGCGGATAAATATCCCATATAAAGGGTTTGGCAGCCCACTGTGCTCTGATAAATGAATCCTCGCCTCTCACCCAATTCAAGTCACAATACGCTAAAAGTTTGTCGTATTCATCTTGTGGCATGAATGGCGTCGGTATTAAGCGCATCTGACCAACATCGATTGTTTCTGTAAAAGCTTGATGAAGCCATCTAGCTATTGCAGTTTGTGGCTTACCAGAGCAAATAAATAGATCTACTTTTGTATCTAACTCGATGAGTTGATTTAAAAAATCAATTAATTTCTGATCCCCGTAATTAAACACAGAGATCTTCGTTGAAGAGGGACGTGTTTGTTGAAACAGATCATCGATGATATGGGAGGGTGTGCACAACAAATGACTTTGCTCGGTTTTGCCAAGAAGCCCGCCAGTTTTTTCATTGAAGCCGGGATAATAAAAATATCTTTTAGCTTGCTTCGAGTCATTAGCTAGAGTGGCGAGGCCATGCATGTCCTCGACCCATGGTTCAGCACTCAAATACTCAACATTAATCAGGAGGCTGTTGGTGATTTGAGTGATGTAATGCTCAGGTAGATCGCAAGAAAATGTTTCCAATACCAGATCCGGGACGTCATCTGTCAGAATCATCGCTTCACTTACTTGCCATGGATGAAGTTCTAAGCCCAGTTGAGATAAATTTGACAGTGTAGTTTTACCCGCGAGTTGATGGATCAAAGACAGATCGTCACAAAATAATCGTATGTTATGGCCGGAGACCGTAAAATGATGGTTTGCAAGAATTTCTGTCAAGCGCCTAGCGAGACGCCAACAAAATCCAGCATCGCCGTAGTTATCAACGACCTTACAAAAGATATCAATACGCATGACAACGTCTCAACCTGAACAGTATTTTGAACAACTCCAAGAAGAGGTCAAGCAATTGACGGAACTGCCAGGGGTGTATCGATTTTTTGATCAGAGTAACCATATTTTGTATGTTGGGAAAGCAAAGAATCTTAAAAAAAGAGTCAGTAGTTATTTTCAGCGTACTCAATTATCTCCTCGAATTGAGAGGATGGTACAAAAAATTGCTCGCATGGAAACGACTGCAACTAGGACGGAAACAGAAGCTTTAATTTTAGAAAATAATTTAATTAAGGCACTAGCTCCACCCTTTAATATTTTATTTAGAGACGATAAATCTTATCCTTATTTGATGATTACTGGACATACTTTTCCGCGGATTGCCTCCTACCGAGGAAAGGTGGATAAGAAAAATAAGTATTTTGGACCTTTTCCTAATTCTTGGGCGGTCAAAAGTAGTGTGCAAATTTTACAAAAAGTATTTTTATTAAGGACTTGCGAAGATACGGTCTTCAAAAATCGTAGTAGGCCTTGTTTGTTACATCAAATCCATCGTTGTAGTGCTCCTTGTGTCGGGCTCGTCTCAACGTCTCAATATCAAGAAGATGTGGGTAAAGCAGTATCATTTTTAGCCGGTAATCATGCTAGCGTAATGAAGGATTTAGAAAAGTCGATGTTGGCTTTTAGTGATGCATTGGAGTTTGAAAAAGCTGCGTCAGTGAGAGATCGTATTACGGATTTATCGAATGTCTTGCAACAACAATCGATGGATGCAGTGGCAGATGGTCAAAACAATATTGATATTATTGCGGTAGCCGAGCAGCATGGCCATATTTGTGTGAACTTAGCCATGGTCAGAGGGGGACGGCATCTTGGCGATCGACCTTATTTCCCAATCGTCGTGAGAAATGATACGGGCGCAGCCTCAGAAATTTCTGAGTATTTACTGTCGTTCATGGTTCAAAGGTATTTGGATGATGTGGATCTAAGTGATGGTAGTGATTTGCAAAAATTAGTACCGACTGTATTTGTTATGAGTCATCCCTTGGGCGATGATGAAGGCTTATTAATAAAGTCCTTAGAAGAGCGTTTAGGAAAAAAAGTTCAGTTTATTACCCACCCACAAGGACAGCGAAAACATTGGTTGACGATGGCGCAAGGTAACGCACAGATTGCCCTAGCAAAGCGGATTAGTGAACGAAGTGGTGCTCAAGCTAGAACGATTGCCTTAATGGAACTTTTACAGCTAGATATTGATGACTCAGAGTTATTTCGAGTCGAGTGCTTCGATATTAGTCATACTTCAGGTGAAGCAACTCAAGCATCTTGTGTGGTCTATCAAAAAAATGACATGCAAAATAAAGAATATCGTCGATTTAATATTGAGGGGATTACTCCAGGCGATGATTATGCAGCAATGCGGCAAGTGCTTGAACGTCGTTACGCAAACTTCTTAGAGTTGCCAGAAGATAAAATCCCTCATGTCATTCTGGTCGATGGTGGAAAAGGGCAAGTAGAAGCCGCAAAAATGGTATTGAACGAACTAGGAGTTGATAATCGCTTAATTGTAGGCGTTGCTAAAGGAGATGGTCGTAAGGTCGGGTTAGAAACCTTGATTTTTGCTGATGATCGAGCACCACTGTTATTAGGGGTGGATAATATAGCTTTAATGTTGGTAGCACAAATTCGTGATGAGGCACATCGGTTTGCAATCACAGGGATGCGTGCTAAACGACAAAAAACGAGAAATGTTTCTAGACTTGAAGAGATTGAAGGTATCGGGGCCAAACGTAGACAAAAACTATTATCAAGATTTGGTGGCATCAAAGGTGTCGCCGGAGCAACTATCGAAGAGCTCTCCCAAGTTGAAGGAATTTCTCAATCTTTAGCAGAACAAATATATAAACAATTACACTAGCACTATCTTTTATTGAAATAAAAACTATGCCATTTAACTTTCCTATCTTTTTAACCTGGTTAAGAATTGCTGTAATACCACTTTTGGTGTGTATTTACTACGTGCCAGAGGGACTGTTTACCTTAGGTGAGAAAAATCTGATTGCTACGATTTTGTTTGTCTGCGCGGCAATCACCGATTGGTTGGATGGTTACTTGGCGAGGAAGTGGGCACAGTCCTCTAGTTTTGGTGCTTTTTTAGATCCGGTGGCAGATAAATTGATTGTAGCCGCGACCTTGCTTGTTCTTCTCAATTTTGATCGGGTTCCTGTTTGGGTGGCGTTAATTATTATTGGTAGAGAAATTACGATTTCCGCTTTAAGAGAATGGATGGCACAGTTGGGAGCCTCGGCCAGTGTGGCAGTTCATTTTTTAGGAAAAGTAAAAACAACCATGCAATTAGTGGCGATTAGTTTTTTGTTGTATGACAATACTTTGTTTGGTGTTATTCATACGGGGATTTTAGGAAAGTATCTAATTATCATCGCAGCCATGCTAACTTTATGGTCCATGGTTTATTATTTGCGTAAAGCTTGGCCAGTGATTGCAGATAAATCTTAAGAAAATAGCAATTGCACTAGTCAGATTAAAAAAAGTTTGTTACAATAATCTTCTTGGTTAATTCAGCAGATATTTGCTAATAATCATTAAGTAGTAAAATGGCAGTACAGCATAAGTTTTAGTTGTAAATTATGCGGGATTAGCTCAGTTGGTAGAGCGATACCTTGCCAAGGTATAGGTCGAGAGTTCGAGTCTCTTATCCCGCTCCAAATTTAAAAAAGGGAAGCTGCGCTTCCTTTTTTATTTCGTAAGCAGCATACAGTTTTTATAAGTAAAGATTTATAATTTCAGTTTGTTACTTATCGTAAATGCAGTGGCGCGATGGCCGAGTGGTTAGGCAGAAGCCTGCAAAGCTTTGAACGGGGGTTCGATTCCCTCTCGCGCCTCCAAAAACTCTCCAATTAACACCTTTTATTGCCAATAAAACCCAATAGATATATGGTTCTTATCATTTTATGGGTGTTCATGGCTAATCCTTGCAAATAAGTGTGGTATCAGTTCTTAGTGGGTAAATAGGCGGGCAAATTTTTTGCTCCAAAGAATTACCTACAAAAACAAAAAAATTAACTGATTCCTTTATGAAAGCGATTAAGCCTCAAGTCTCACAAAAAAATCCCGATGGTGGTGGCCTAGCTCGGTTCTCCTATCCTAACGGACTTTTGTCTTGGTGATATAGGTACAGATTGAATGGCAAAGAAAAGATGCTTTTAATTGGAAGCTATCTTGAAATTAGTTTATAGGAGGCGAGAAACACTCACACCAGCTAAGTGCTAACACTTAGCTATTTTGCAAACATCCTCAGACTAAGGCCTGATTTATAACTTACTCCTATTTCTGGGGATGATTATTCCCAGTATAACCACTGCGCAATTGCTTTACCCATCACTAGCTCAATTTCTTCAGGGCTAATCCATTGGTATTCATTAACAAACAAATCAATTGACTCACGCCAAGTACATTTCAGTTTGGTAATATCGCTTCCCCAAAAGAAACGCTCTGGTCCAAAATAGCTATAAATTTGCTGAACGTAGTGCTCAATGCTTTTGTAAGGGTAAGGGTCATTAGCGTACGCTGGAACTGCAGTAGCCTTCATGGCGATATTGGAAAAGGTAGCCAATTCTTTTAGGATGTCCATCTGTGCAAACGCTGAATCGCCGGTAGCATCTATAGGTACCCCTAGATGATCAACGATGAGCTTTAACTCTGGATAACGCCTTGCAATCGAAGCAAAAACTTCGAGATGACTACTGGCGGCTATGGCAATCGGAATTGCGTTTTCCTGAGCTCCAGACCACAGCCAATCTAATTCACTACCCATCATCCAAGTTTTATGTTTGGGGTCATTAAGAATATATCTCAGCCCCAACATACCTGGTTGTTGCTTCCAATGCTTCAAAATCGATTTCGGATCTTCACTATCTAATGGGAAATTTCCTAAAATACCAAATCGTTGCGGGTATTTTCTTGCTGCCTCAATAGCAATTTGATTAGCATTAAGATCCCAAGCTGGGGGTTGAATGATGGCTGCATCTACCCCAGCGAATTGCATATCCTCTAATATTTCTGTAGATGAATATGGTTCTTGACGGTGGGCTCCACGAGGTTTACCACTTTCCCAAATATGCACATGCGCATCAATAATTTTCATATATTAGTGCTCCGGAATAAATACATGCATACCATTTGCCAATCCATCTTGAACAGCTTTATAAACCCCAATAGCATTTTTAAGTGCATGGGTTTGTATATGTTGAGGTGGGTGCAGAAGGTGCTGATCAAAATCTTTCGCAAGCCCATTAAAAATGGCTGCACATTCACTCCCCGAATAGAGTAATGAATTTACGCCGATGATACTTGCCCCATTTCGATATAAATCTCTTACTGAAATGGTGACTTGTCCATTCCCTGGCGCAACGATTACCGCAACTTGACCAAATTTACCTATTGCGGATATTGAACCAGGCAACCAATGGCCAGTGGTGTCAAAAATCACATCAGGCCCTTCTGGAAAGTATTTCCAAATTAGCCTTTTAAGTGCTTTCTCATCTGAAGCATTTGGTAAGAGATCTGCAAATATTTCTTGTTCTTTTATGGTCGCTAGATGTTCTTCTGTACGTACCAAACCTAACACAGTAGCTTTATTTTTTTTGGCTAACTCTACAGCAGCATTACCAACCGCTCCATTTGCACCAATAATAACGATTCGCGTACCGTCTTTTACATGACAGGATTGAATAGCTCCCCAAGCAGTGATATAAGGAGTCCCGCAATTAGCCGCCTCAACAAAAGACAAGGCTTGTGGCTTCATCGAAATCGCACTTTGATGAACTTTCATATACGCAGCATGACTGCCGTCTTGAATAAAACCATTTTCTTTGCCCGTTCCCCAAACTTCTTTACCAATGAGTTCGGCAGGACCCTGCTGAATAATCCCAGAATAATCACGCCCCGGAGTTCTTGGAATGGTTGTATATGGTAGTCGACCCATGACGTTAGATATATCGTTTCTGTTCAACCTTCCTGCTTTAACTTCAATTAAAACTTCATCTTTACCTAAAGATGGGATAGGCATTTCAACAAGCTCTAAATTATTTAAATCTCCAGTTTGATTAAATCGTAATGCTTGCATGATTCTTCCTTATTTATTCGATCTTAATACCAGCTTTTTTTACTAATTTTGACATCCGCTCTGTTTCTTCGCGAATAAACTGACTAAATTCCTGAGGTGAGTTTGATGCGGGCTCAGATCCTTGTGCATAAAACTGTTCTTTAATTTCTGGTGAGCTTATCACTTTGACAATTGCAGCATTTAATTTATCAATAATGGCTTTAGGAGTTCCCGCAGGTGCGAGTAATCCATACCAATTTTTCATCTCGTAGCCTTCAATGCCAGCTTCTTTCACGGTAGGTACTTCTGGCAAAATTGCTGAACGAACATTTCCGCCTACTGCAAGAGCTCTTAACCTACCCGATCGAATCAATGCAATCGGCCCTTGCATCGGTGTAAAAACCCATTGTGACTCACCAGATAATAAAGACATGACTGAAGGTCCAGCCCCTTTATAAGGAATATGTACCGCGGATACATTTCCCATGGAGGTCAGCATTTCTCCTGCTAAATGGCTGGTTGATCCAATTCCTGCTGAGGCCATATTCAAACTATTAGGATTAGCTTTTATGCTCGCAACCAAATCTTTGACGTTCATAAACGGTGATGTAGCTGCAACC
This sequence comes from Polynucleobacter kasalickyi, assembly GCF_900176405.1. GTDB lineage: Bacteria > Pseudomonadota > Gammaproteobacteria > Burkholderiales > Burkholderiaceae > Polynucleobacter > Polynucleobacter kasalickyi. Next base: position 268,671 of record NZ_FWXJ01000002.1, read on the forward strand.
GCTAATACGTTTTGACCAACTGCAAAAATAGAAATCGGAGCTAAATCTTTTTGTGCGTCATAACTCAATTTGCTATACACATGCGGGGCAATGGTAATCCAAGAGGTTGCGCCAATTAATAAGGTATATCCATCTGGTGCAGATTTAGCAACATAATCTGCGCCAATAATGCCACCTGCACCTAATTTGTTTTCTAAAATAAGCGCTTGCCCCAGTTGCTCGGTTAATTTAGGAGCAATGAGACGAATTAAGGTATCTGTTGCTGACCCCGAACTTTGAGGAATAATAATCCGGATTGGTTTCGTGGGGTAATTGGTCTCAACATTTTGCGCTTGAGCAAAAGAAGCTAGTAATAGGAGAAAAAAACCAATTAATCTTTCTATGAATTTGGCGCTCATCTATATTCTTACTTTCTGAAATTAGGCTTACGTTCTTCTAAAAAAGATTCTACACCCTCTTTTGATTCCTCAGTTTCATAAAACAACTTGATAACTTGCATCCCAAGTGAGCCAATGCCTTTAATGAAATCTGAAGCCGCATGAAAAGATCCCCTGGCAATACTGATTACTGAAGGGCTAATGGCAAAGATTTCTTGATACCACCTCTCTAGTTCAGCTTGGGGAACAACCGCATTTACAAGCCCCCATTCCAAGCCTTCCTGTGTTCTATATTTCCAACTGACCTCGGCTTCGTAGTTTTTTGTCTTCAACACGACGCTTGAGTTTGAGGCGGTGAAGCTCCAACAGTCTTCCATTAATTGTCTTGAAATAAACAGTGAGCGCATCAGTTCCTGCTAGTTCAGTTGTAAAAATTCGAACGACAGGACCTGGTTCTATTCTGGTAATTGCGGTATTCTTTTTTCATTTCTTCAAATCTCAACAACATACAGGATCTTTGGATATGTAAATCAATAAGGTGGTCAGGCTTTGTGCTATTCAACCCCATTTTTCATTATTAAGATTAGAAATATGTAAAAATAGCTAAAAATTATTTATGTCATTAAATAATCTTAGATTAATGTAATGTCATAAATTAAACAATAGTAATTAAACTACTGCCAATTTAGTATCATTAAGTTTCGCATTTTGACCTAATAGGGGGAATCTCAGTTTATGAGTTTGAGTTGCAGGGGGGGCACAATTCCCAAAAACCAAAAAGGCTTTCAAGTTTTTTAAGCAAAGGTGTCCAAACTTCATGAGTAGAATAGGATATTGGAGGTGATTTTAGTTGGGGAATTAAAAGTATTTACTTCAATCAATTGCTTACCTATCTAATATGATTCCCTCTTGCGCCTGCAGTAATCTTTCCTTTTAGTATTCTTAAAACACATTGAATTGGTTCAATATATTTTCATTTGTCCATCGTTGATCAGTCAGTAATCGTCATTTAATCATCAAGTTTTCACTCACCGGACTATGGATAAGATTCATCAAGTATTGCTAAATGTTTTTGGCTTTGAACACTTCAGAGGAGCTCAGGAAACGATAGTCCAACACATTGTGCAGGGTGGTGACGCCCTAGTTTTGATGCCAACTGGTGCTGGAAAATCAATTTGTTATCAACTACCATCCCTTATTCGGAATGGTGTTGGTGTCGTTGTATCTCCTTTAATCGCTCTCATGCAAGATCAAGTGGATGCATTAAAGCAGTTAGGTGTTCGGGCTGCGTTTTTAAACTCTAGCTTAGATTTCGAAACTTCTCAAAAAGTTACGAAACAGTTATTGGCTGGAGATTTAGATTTAATTTACGTAGCACCTGAGCGACTGTTAAGTTCAAGTTTCTTATTACTTTTAGAGCGTTTGAATCTGGACTCAAAAATTGCCTTATTTGCGATTGATGAGGCTCATTGTGTGTCGCAATGGGGCCACGATTTTCGTCCTGAATATCGCCAATTAACTGTTTTACAGGAACGTTTTCCCCATATTCCAAGAGTAGCTTTGACCGCGACCGCAGATGCTCCAACGCGTGCGGAAATTATTGAACGATTATCTTTAGAGTCCGCGAAACAATTTGTCTCAAGCTTTGATCGTCCCAATATTCGCTATCGGGTTTTACAAAAAGATCATATTAAGCAACAGTTAGAAGCATTTTTAGATGCGGAGCATACCAATGACTCTGGGATTGTCTACTGTTTATCTCGGCGTAGTGTAGATGAAACTGCGCAATGGTTAAAAGATCGTGGTTGGGATGCAATGCCTTACCATGCAGGTTTAAGTACGCAAGTACGTGACTTCAATCAAAGACGCTTCTTACGGGAAGAGGGTGTGATTATGGTTGCGACGGTTGCTTTTGGCATGGGGATTGATAAGCCGAATGTTCGATTTGTGGCTCATCTCGACTTGCCTAAAAGTATGGAAGGCTATTATCAAGAAACAGGTAGAGCGGGTCGTGATGGGTTGCCAGCTAACGCATGGATGGCCTATGGCTTTGGCGATGTCGTGAGTCTTCGACAAATGGTCGACTCTGGGGATGCCTCCGAAGATCGGAAGCGGGTAGAACGTCAAAAGCTAAATGCCTTATTAGGTTACTGTGAGTCGATTACTTGCCGTCATCAAAGTATCTTGCGCTATTTTGGGGAAGATCACCCTGGATCTTGTGGGCATTGTGATAATTGTTTAGAGCCTGTTTCCACATGGCTCGCTACTGCTGAAGTACAAAAAGCCTTATCTTGTGTGTATCGAACAGGGCAGCGCTTTGGAGTGACCCATCTGATTGATGTCTTACTAGGCAAAGAAACTGTCAAAGTGAAAGAGTTTGGGCATGATACAGTCAGTACCTTTGGCATTGGTAAGGAGCTCTCTCAATCTGAGTGGAATAGTGTTTATCGTCAATTAGTCGCCGGTGGATTTTTGAATGCGGATATTGCGTTATACGGTGGTTTAAAACTAGTTGATGAATTGGCGTTGCCAGTTTTAAGAGGTCAGCAAGAAATGTGGTTACGGAAAGATGCTGGTAAAACGAAGAGTCAAATTTCTAAAGTTAGTAATTTAAAGAAGGCGCAACATGTGGTTACTAACTCTGCTGAGGAGCAGCTCTTTATTGCTTTAAAAGCACAACGCACGGAGTTGGCTCACGAACAGGGGGTGCCTCCCTATGTTATTTTTCATGATAGTACTCTTCTAGAAATGATGAAATTAACACCAACAAACTTAGAGCAGTTCAAACGTTTAAATGGTGTTGGTCAGGCTAAATTAGAAAAATACGGCCGTCAATTTATCGAAGTGATTCAATCTTTTCAAGATCAACTGGATCCTGAAAACTAACTAAAAATGGTTCTCTTCTCAGAAAAGCCAGTTCATTGCGCTTAAATCTTAATAATCAAGCCAGAATTTTCATAAGTTATTGAAATTTATTTAAAATAAATGTGGTTATTCGCATTAAATGAGTGAAATTGGTTGACAGAGATAGCGGTGTAGAAAATAATGTATTGTCGAATAAATTACCATAACATTCAAACCTTTATCAACAATACTTGTAGTTATATCTCTGAAATTAGCATGAGTTTCATTCTTGGCCCAGACAATTGAAAAAATTTAGTAAAGATACAGAAGAGAAGTTAATTAAAGAAGCGGAAAGCCTATCAGGCCTCCTTCGTAATCTTCATCAAGGTCAGTTTCAGATCAGAGAACAAACGCTTCGCGTTTTAAATATTTTCTTTGTCATTGCATTTGTGGTCATTTGTATTTTGTCGCATACCTTTTCCCTGGATATTCACAATACCATCCTACTCTCTGGAGGCTTAACGCTCACCCTGCTGGTCTTGTTTGCATTATTTAAGATTCAAAAGTTGCAGTTTAATCAAGGTGCCGGATTCATCATTGTTTTGAGTTGTCTCTTCTTTTATGTATTGGCCATTGTTGCCAAAGGCTCTGATCCATTGTTTTACCTCCCATCATTACTAGTATTAATTTCTATCATGATTAATCCTAGATGGTCCTTGATCTTTAATTTAGGTTTAATTGGCTTAGCCACTTACACTTTATTTGTTTCCTCGATTGATGAGAAACAATCAGCTCGAATGTTAATTGACTTCGTGACTGTCCTTCTGATCATGCAAGTAGTGATGCGTGAAAGAGGATTTCTGGGCGAAAAAACTGCCATGATCTTGGATAGTTTGAGTGAGTTATCTTCCAGGTTGTCGGTAAATTTGGTAGAAATCACTAAGGAGCGGAATGATGCTTTGTTAAGAGATTTTCAAACCGGACTTTTAACACCTAATTCGATGAGAAAAGAGTTAGGGCTTTATATGGAAAAAAACCCCAGTGAAGATTTGGTTCTTTGCAGCTTAAGAATATTGCAGCTGGACGAGTTTTTAATTATTAATAACAGTAAATTTGATGACTATATTTTAGATAATTTAGTCAAAAAAATAGGGAATCTGTTTAGACCAGAATTAACGGCGAGAACATCAAAGGGTGAGTTTGTTGGAGTGTTGAATAACATAACTGGTGAGCAGTTTACCGAAGCCAGTATTCAAAAAATATTTACTAATTTTCAGGCGAGTTTTGATATTAAAAATGAGTCTTTACTTTCTATTCAACGGGTAGGAATTGCATTTTGGCCGGACGATGGAAATAATGTTGATGAGTTAATCAGTAACTCTAATATGGCTTTATTAAAAGCCATTGAACTAGATACGATAAATCCAGTTTATTTCCATCATCAAATGTCCACGGATCTACAAAAGACCGTCAAACTCGCTAGTGAAATAGAAGAAGCAATTCTTGACAATCAATTTGAATTATTTTTTCAACCAATTGTTTTTAGAAACCCACATCAATTTTCAAAAGTTGAAGCTCTTTTGCGGTGGAATCATCCTCAATTAGGGTTGTTAGGTCCCAATTTGTTTATTCCCTTGGCAACTAATAATGGCAGTATTATCAAGCTGACAAACTGGGTCTTTGAGCAATCTATTGAAAAACTAAAAATTTTACAGAGCGAAAACTCAGCGGAATTCCGAGTCAGTATTAACTTCCCACCTGAGTGCTTAAACTATTGTGTCTCTAATCCAGAATACATCCATTACTTCAAGAGTTTTGGTAACGACATCCAAGGGATTGTTTTAGAAATTACTGAAGGCGCCCTGTTGTACGTTACTCCTGAAATCTTGAAAGTGATTCATGAACTGAAAGAGATTGGCTTTCAACTAGCTCTGGATGATTTTGGGATTGGTTATTCTTCATTGTCACAATTGAATCAGTTACCCTTTGATTATTTAAAAATTGATAAATCCCTGATTGATAATATTGAATCTAGTTCTAAATCTTTATTAATTTGTAAGTTTATTACGCAACTTGCCCATGAATTTGATTGCGAGGTCATTTCAGAAGGTGTTGAAACCACCCAACAATTATCTTTACTAGATGATGTAGGGATGGATTTTATACAGGGATATGTTTATTCAAGACCAATTCAGTTTGATGCCTTAAGAAATTTTGTAATTGATCCAAAATTGATTAAATAACTCGAATTCCTCACTATTCAAGTTCACCGCTGAATGATGATGGATAATATTAATTATTTACATTTCCATTAGCATAAGTTATGAACTCAATTCTCACTCCACATGCCCTTTCCACGCGCTTAAAAAGACACCAACTCACTACGCAAAGCGGTGATGTTGTATGGTATGAAATGGGGGTCGGTAAGCCTCTTGTTTTATTGCATGGTGGTTTTGGTAATCACCTGCACTGGGAAAAAAATATCGAGTTTTTTGGAAAAAATTACCGTGTTCTTGTTCCTGATATGCCAGGTTTTGGCGAGTCAGATAAAGCCCCTGAGCATACCATCGAGTCTTTATTAGTCCCTTTGATGGAGAGTCTTCATCAACTTATCAAGCCTGAGGATGAAATTGATGTTGTCTGCTTTTCATTTGGCGGATTAGTCGGCAGTCAACTAGCCATTGATCGTGGAAATGTTCGGCATTTAGCCATCTTAGGCGCAGTAGGTCACCATGTAGAGCGAAGACCAAGAGGGGAACTGATTAACTGGAAAGACGCATTTGCTAAACAGGATATGACTGCTTTATATGATTGCATGCGCCACAATTTATTAATGCACATGATTTATCAGGAGTCTGTGGTTGATGCGAATGCAGTTGATATTCAGACTCGTGCTTGCACAACTTGTCGCTTTAAAAGTAGAGAAATTTCTTGGTCTGGTGGACTATTTGAAAAATTAGAAAAAATTCAGGCATCTGCGTCCACTCAAATTATTCTTATTTGGGGTGAGTTTGATGTCACTGGAGATCCAAAAATATTAGAAGAAATTACTTTAATGAGACTTCCAACCGTAAGGACTCGAGTGTGCTTTGGAGCGGGTCACTGGATTCAGTATGAAAAGGCCGATGAAATAAATCAATTGTTGGCAGAGTGGTTGACAATACCTCCTATCAAAAAATAGGAGTCATCCTCTCTTTGCAATCATGATCGAGAGTCTTTCGGTCGATAGACGCGGGTACTTTAGACCCGATTGCTTCAATTTATTTGGCTTTTAGCAAGAAGCTCGCTTGATTTGCTGCAGATGAGTTAGTCGATAAAGGTAAATAATTATCGGCACTCCAAAGCCCCAAATATTCTCGATAGCGCTTACTTTGTACCCAACCAGATTGCCCACCAATGCCCATAAAAATCGATTGATCTAAGTTACTTAAATCATAAATCATTCTCATCCCTGGTGCTAAGTTAGCAGCATACGGCTCCTCTGGATTACTGTAATTCATCCGTCCTACATTGACCGTAAAGGTATCACCTGGGATTGGGGTATGTAATTCAAAAAGGCTCTTTAGAAAAGGTACGTTGCTCATTGGATGATGTTGACTAATGGCAGTATGAGCTCGACCCCATTTCCAAGCATTGGGGCTGTCCCCGTAACGTCTCGATACATAATCTAGCGTGAATTTTAATGCTTGAGGACTTAAATCTTTGCAAAGTTCTTTTTTCTCAGTCGCCGGCACATCACACCAGGAAGAGTCAGGATCATTCAGAATTTGAATGAGACCCTCTCTTAAATTTCGCTGACGATAAATCTCTTCAAAGAAAGTGCCTAGTTTTGGTTTGAAAACCAGCCTTGTCAATTGATCAACCCAAACATTAAAGATTAATGCACCCCCGTCATCAACTTTCATCTCACCCTGAAATCTGTCGAGCAAAGGCACCATTTTTTGGAAAGCAGGCTCTTGCCTTGCAGTTTCTTTGAGTAACTCTATCAGTGGTTGTGCAGCTAATGAGAGCGTATCTGCTTGAATCGCCATATTAGATGCCATGTCATGTTTTGGTTTAGCTTGAATGAGTTGATTGATTCGATCAAAACGATAGGGTGAAGACCAGTCTGCAGTTAAAGAGTATTGCGAATGATCGCCTTGGATTTTATGATTTGCCGTTGCAATCCCATTGGGATTCGAGGAAAAATCATGGGGTAATTCTTCCATAGTGAGATAGGCTCCCCATTCGTTTTTAGCCTCCCAGCCAAAAACAGGAGCTACTCCGGCCATACTATTTTGAGCTGTCCTCTTTGGAGCAACCCCCGCCGCCATGAAGCCAATATTGCCGTCTACATCGGCCATTACGATATTTTGCATGGGAGCATAAAAGTGACTAAAGGCTTTCTTTAAATCTTCGATCGAATTTGATTGATTGACATGAAGTAGAGCAAGGATGGATTGATTCTTTTTATCTAGAGCACTCCATTTCAAACTGACGACATACTTATCTGTATTAATTAACTTTTTTAAGGGTTCAAAAACATCCGAAATGACAGGGCCATGTTGTGTTTCTCGAACCAATAAGGAGACTGACTTCTGTCCTTTGACACTGATCGTTTCTCGACGAACTTTAAAAAACTCAGAACCAGTTGCTGTTACATATTGGCTAGGATTAGAAGTTTGAATCTGATCGATAAATAAATCTTGTACATCCGCGCCTGTATTGGTAAATCCCCAAGCTACCTTAGAGGTGTGGCCTAAAATCACACCTGGTAGGCCTGGCATTGAGCCACCAATAATGTTCATATCTTTGGATTTGAGGTGAACAAAGTACCAAGTGGAGGGGGTTGATAATCCTAGGTGAGGATCATTCGCTAGAATCGGTTTACCAGAAGTCGTTTGGGTACCTGAAAGTACCCAGTTATTTGAACCTTTACCATCTTGTCCCATCGGTAATAGGTCTTGAACTTGATAACTGTTGCTAGCTAGGGTTTCGACACTGTTTGAACTAGCCTGATAAATTCCTCGATCTTTGTATAGTTTGGCGAAATCAATCTTTGTCGCGGGTTGATCACCAGGATAGGGAGGTAAGATCTGCCAAATTTCATCGGTCGTCAAAACGCTGGCAAGTTGTAGCCGGATCACCTCCTTCGACCAGTTATCCCCTAGGTCTAAGGCCATCATCATCATCCAACTCATGCTGTCGATTGGTGTCCATAAACCTGGCTTGGTACCGAGTAGTATGAACTCTACTGGAAGAGCCCAACCAAGATCTGCGAAACCAGCATTAATGCCATTCGCATAGGCCTCGAGTGCGAGTTTTGTCTCACTTGGTAACTGTTCATATTGATTACGCGCAGCAGAACGAATCCCTAAAGTACGAATAAATTGATCAATCCGTAGCGATTTCTCCCCCAAAATTTCTGATAAGGAGCCAGAAGCTAGTCGACGATTAAACTCTAATTGCCAGCCTCGCTCTCTTGCATGCAGATAGCCTAAAGCATAGAGTGCATCATTGGTAGATTTTGCTTCAACATGAGGGATGTCACTTTCATCAAACGCAATCATGACCTCATCCCGAAGACCGGCTACGGTACTTTTGCCTTTCATGCTGGATTTAGCGGAATACAAATAAACCCCTAGCACTGATCCAATTAACATCAATAGAAAGAGCAAGCCTAAAAAAAAGTATTTAAAGAGTTTATTAATACGAGGATTGAAAAACTGATTTCGCATGGGTATTCTGATTTTCTCTTACTGATGATGTTGAACAGATGAACGTGGAGTCAATGATCTGTTTAGGCAAGCAAAATTGAATTTGATTCGAACAATGTCTATTGTAAAGTCTAGAAAGAAAAATGGCCTCATTACATACAATGAGGCCATTGTTGAAGTAGTCCGTGAATTAGTGACTACCGCCTAAATAGGCAGCAATAACAGCAGGATCATTTTTCAATTGGTCAGCGGGTCCATGTACCTTAATGTGACCGTTTTCCATCACGTAGCCATAATCTGCAACGGCTAAAGCCGCAGCAGCAAACTGTTCTACCAGTAACATCGTGACCCCTTGTGACTTCAAACGTTCAATGATGCGGAACACTTCATCCACTAATATTGGTGCAAGGCCCATTGATGGTTCATCGAGTAGAATCACTTCTGGGTTGAGCATGATGGCTCTGGCCATTGCTAACATCTGTTGTTCGCCACCTGAGAGCGTTCCAGCCAATTGATTTCTACGTTCTTTTAGACGTGGAAATAACTCCATCGCTTTCTCTAAATCGCCTTTTACATCCCCTTTAGGCCTACTAAAAGTTAAGCGAGGGAAGGCACCTAAGATTAAATTATCCGTCACTGACATGGTAGAAAACACTCTTCTACCTTCTGGTGAATGGGCAAGTCCTAAGCGAGCAACCTTAAAAGAGTCTGCCCCAGTAATATCTGTTCCATCCAAAAGAATTTGGCCACTGGTTGGTTTAATCATCCCAGTAATCGAACGCATCGTTGTCGTCTTACCAGCTCCGTTGGAACCAATGAGAGTAATGACTTGACTCTTCGGTACTTCAATACTGATGCCGTGTAAAACTTGAACCTTACCGTAACCAGCTTGTAAATTTTTAATTGATAACATATTTATTCCTTCGTATTAGAAATGATGGCTTAGGCTGGAGAACCACCTAAGTAAGCTTCAATCACTTTTGCATTACTCTGAATTTCAGAAGCAACTCCTTCAGCAATTTTTTCACCAAAGTCTAAAACAGAAATCTTGTCACAGACACTCATGACAACGTCCATATGATGTTCGATCAAAATGATCGTAATACCATGATCGCGGATTTTACGAATCACCGTCAACAACTCTTTAATATCAGGAGCCGTTAAACCTGCTGCAGGCTCGTCTAGTAATAACAAATTAGGATCTAAAGCTAATGCTCTAGCAATCTCTAACATCCTTTGTTTCCCGTAGGGCAGGTTGCGTGCCTCTTCATTGGCTAATGACTCTAATCCGACAAACTTTAGTAAGCCAAGTGCACGATGTCTAGCGCTACTTTCTTCTCTCAAGTAACGAGGTAGATGCAAAGAGACCTCAAACAAGTTCGACTCAAAAGAATGGTGCAGGCCAACTAAGATATTTTCAAGAGCAGTCATTTCACCAAATAACTGAACGTTTTGGAAGGTTCTAGCGATACCTGATAGGGCAATCTCAGAGGATGTTTTACCAACGACGCTTTGATTTTCAAATTTAACATCACCAGCAGTGGGGATATAAATACCGGTGAGGACGTTCATCATCGTACTTTTACCTGAACCATTCGGGCCAATTAAGCCATGAACAGTGCCACGTTTAATAGAAATATCCACTAAGTTAAGCGCTTTCAAGCCACCAAATTGCATTAAGATGGACTCGATATTTAGAATATTTGGCCCCTTATCAGCGGTATCGGCTTGACTAATAATGTTGTCGTAATTCTCATTCGTAATGACGGACTCAGTAATCGCTTCTACTTTTTTACCAAATAGGGAGATATAGAAGTTTCTAAAGAAACCGACAATACCATCTTGTAGGTAGTAAACAACGAGGAGGATCATGACTCCAAAAATACTCAGACGCCAATCAGTAATATTGTCTAGCCACAATGAAAATAGTGCTAAAGCAACTGTACCTAGAACTGGAATCGAAACTTTTTTCAAGTTGGTAATCCCTTTCGAAATTGCCAAAATTGAGCCTAAAGTAACGAGCGTTGCGAGCGTAATCGAAACGATTCTAAACAGACCAATATCATCAAGTAACTTCGGGAGCAGAACAATAATGGTTGCACCTAAGATTGCACCTAAGCGTGATTTACGACCACCCATGATGATGCCAAGGAGGAATAAAATGGTCAATTCGTTGTTATAGGTATTTGGCGAAATATATTTTTCTGAGTAAGAATACAGAGCGCCAGCAAATCCAGCAAACCCAGCACTTATCACAAAAGCGTACACTTTGAATCGATAAACTGACACACCCATACAGTCGCACGCGACAGGGCTATCTCTCAAAGCTTCAAAAGCACGACCAAGTTGTGATTTTAAAATGCGATGAACAACCACTAAGGCTAATAACATGGCTAAAGCAGCAATCCAGAAAAATTCTTTTTCTGATGCTTCATGACCAAATATCATGGGTTTAGTCAGTTTGATTCCTAACGGTCCTTCCGTTAAAAAACTCATTTCATTAATGAGAATCTGTAAGATCGTACCAAAGGCTAAGGTGACCATCGCTAAGTAGGGGCCAATTACCTTTAAAGCGGGAAGAGCTAACAAGCCGCCAAAAATTGCCGTCACAACAATCGCTGCAGGAACGGTTACATAAAAAGGCAAGCCCAAATGGAAGAAGAGCACACCAGCAGTGTAAGAGCCGACACCAAATAGACCAGCATGGCCCAGAGATACTTGACCTGTGTAACCCACCACGATATCTAATCCAAAAAGGAGAATGATATAAATCAAAATGGTTGAAGCCAAATGAATGTAGTAGGGGTTGTCAAGCACTAAAGGAAAGCACAGTAGCGCCACAACTGCCAACAATAAAGGGATTAATTTATTAATTTTCATCATACTTATACTTTTTTAATTGCTGTTTTACCGAATAGTCCAGAAGGCTTTAAGGCAAGGACTAATAGGAGTAATAGAAGGCCAGGTACATCTTTGTAGCCTGTGGAAATATAAAAGCCAGTCGTAGTTTCTGTAATTCCAAGGATCAGACCGCCAATAATGATTCCGAAACCACTCGATAGTCCACCAATAATTGCCACGGCAAATGCTTTTAAACCTAATGAAGCACCCATTGTGGCCCCAGTTAGAGTTAAGGGAGCAACTAATACTCCAGCAAAGGCCGCAGTTAATGAGGACAGAGCATAAGAGAACATAATCACAATACCGGTATTGATCCCCATCAAACTTGCTGCATCACGGTCGTTCGAGGTTGCTACGACTGCTTTACCGTAAATGGTTTTACGATTGAACCATTCAACCATCACCATCATCAGAATTGCCCCAGCAACCACTAAAATTTCCATTGGTAATATATTTGCACCTAGAAAAGGGATTGGGTCTTCACTGATGGGGGATGGGAATCTTAAATCGTCTCTGCCCCAAATATTTTCTGCTACGTTCTTGAAAATAATTCCTAAAGCGATGGTCGACATAATCCAACCAAATTCAGATTTGATTTTGATCGCAGGGCGCACACCTATAGCCTCTACAAAGCTACCTTGGAGCGCACCAAAGATACAAACGATAGGAATCATCAACCAGTAGTTGATGCCAAAATCCTCTACACAGGTAAGACCCACCAATGCACCAAGCATGAGCGCCTCACCCTGACCAAAGTTGAGCGTGCCTGATGTTGCAAACGTTAGTTGATATCCAAAGGCAATCACAGCATAAATCATGCCGAGTGCGATGCCGCTAAAGATTAATTGAATCAGAATTTCCATGGGATAACCAAAAGTTAGTTAATTAATGAACAACAGGCTATTATAAATAAAAAAGAGCCTTAAATAGACTAAAGGCGCTACAAAGGTAGCGCCTATTTTTACAACTGATGAGATATTAAAGAATTACTTCTTCTTTTTCAAGCGGATATCTGCACCTTTTTCAGCATCTTCCTGATAGGCATAAACCACACGACCATTTTTAACTTCACCCATTACTGGGATATTGTCAGTCACAGCTTCATGATCGGTCTTAGAAAATGGCTTGTCATAAACAGTCACAATACCTTCAACCTTGGTATTTAGATTTTCTAACGCATCACGAATTCTCTCACCATCTGTTGAGCCAGCTTGTTTAATCGCAGCCGCTAATAGATAGATTGAGTCGTAACCTTGAGCCGCTGAAACTGGCGAATCAATACGGCCATTTTTCGGTTTGAAGGTTTTTAAATAGGAATCAATAAATGCTTTACGTTTTTGCGTGTTGGCTTCTTGAATGAAGGTTTGTGGCATACGTGCACCTTCACCATTTTTACCTGCGGTATCAATGAAGTTAGCCATTGATAAAGTCCAGCTACCAATCATTGGTTTTTTCCAGCCAAGTTTTGCCATACCGTTGGCAATTTGTGCTAACTCAGGTCCAATAGCGTAGGTAAGAATAACTTCTGCGCCGGCTTCTTTTGCTTTTAACAACTGTGAAGTCATATCCACATCTTTAATGTTGAATTTTTCAACCGCAACAGGAGTAATGCCTTTTTCTGCGAGTGCTTTCAATAAGTCAGCTTTACCAAGTTCACCGTAGTTAGTGGAGTCAGCCAAAATAGCAACTTTTTTGAAACCACGTTTTTCAATCGCTTCTTTAACAATCATCGGTGCTTGAATTTCATCACGTGCTGCATTTCTAAAGATATAGTTATTTGGTTCTTTATCAAATTGCTTAGTAATGATCGTTCCAGTCGCCACGTTATTAAATACCGGAATTTTCGCATCTTGATAAATTCTTTGTGCAGCTAAAGCCACACCAGTATTAATAAAGCCAACGTCAGCAATAATTTTTTCGTTATTAACTAATTCTTGAGCAATTGCCACGCCGCGAGCATTTTGTGCTTCATCATCACGTTCAACCAATTGGATTTTTCTGCCAAAAATACCACCAGCAGCATTAATTTCTGTAGCAGCCAAACGAACGCCATCACGCATGCTGACCCCCATTGAAGAGGAGCCGCCAGTAAATGGTCCTGTGACGCCAATCTTAATCGTCTCTTGTGCCATTGCAGTGCCTACTAACAACGCACTTGCTAGTGCAATTGCTTTTAATTGGTTTTTGAATTTCATCTTCTCTCCAAGTTAAACGTTAAAAATCCTAAAAAAATGCTAAAAAACAATTTATCACAGTTCTGAATTCTAATCACAAGTAAATTTTTAATCACTAGGGGTTTGCCCTTTGAGATAAGTTTGTGCTATTATCTTTCTTTCGCGTGCCCGAGTGGTGAAATCGGTAGACACAGCAGACTTAAAATCTGCCGACTCAAAAAAGTCGTGCCGGTTCGATTCCGGCCTCGGGCACCATCTTTAATCGAATACCTTCACTGTATTCACTAGACTTTTTATAAGTCTTTTCTTAGCGTTGACTCCAGCGCATATCTCATCTGTACGCACATTCAACTTAACTCACAGTAAAATCGTGGGTGAAAATATAATGCAATCTTTTACTGAGTGATCTTCCCATGAAGCCTAATTTAATTCAAACTTTAATGACAGTTATTGCGCTGACTCTGTGGAGTACAACTGTTATTGCCAAAGATTTTCCGCAAAAACCTATTAATTTAGTTGTACCTTTTGCTCCCGGTGGTGGAACAGATAGCATTGCCCGTGATTTGGCAAAGAATTTAACGGAACAGTTGGGCCAAGCAGTGATTGTCGATAACAGGGCTGGTGGTGGGGGGGCTATAGGTGCTCAAATGGTAGCTAAAGCGGATCCTGATGGCTATACCTTGTTATTTGTGACTTCTACTTTTATTACGCATGCTGCTACAGAAACCACCTTAACTTATGATGTCATCAAAGATTTTTCCCCGATTGCGATGATTGGTCGGGGTCCTTTGATGGTGGTTGCAAATTCTGAATTGGGTCTCAATTCTATTCAGGATCTGATTAAATACACAAAATCTAATCCGACGGGAGTTAATTTTTGTTCGGCTGGACAAGGTAGCATTAATCATTTAGCGGGTGAGCTCTTTAAACAAAAAACTAGCTTAGAAATGACCCATGTGCCTTATAAGGGCAGTGGTCCAGCCACTCTTGATTTGCTTGCTGGTCGTGTACAAGTTTTTTTTGCGACCATGCCAACGATGTTGCAATATGTAAAAAGCAATAAAGTCACTTTGTTAGCGATGACGAGTGACAAAAGATCCAATCTTTTTCCACAAGTCCCGACCGTTGCAGAGTCTGGCGTTCCTGGATTTAATATCACTACTTGGTGGGGTGTTGTTGCCCCAGCAAAATTGCCCCCTGAAATTTTAAAAAAATTAAATCGAGAAATTCGTATTGCATCCGCCAAAGAGCCTTTAAAAACTAGGCTAGTCAATGAAGGTGCGACGCCTTTTCATACTGAGCCAGAAGAGATGCAAAACTTGCTAGAAAAAGAATTAAAAATGTGGCGAGAATTAGTAAAGACTGCAAATATTAAGGTCAATTAATGTCATCTACCTTTTATCAAGGTAATCCATTAATTGACTTCAGTTACAAAGCCGATCTTGGTTAAGCCCATTTTTTTGGAAGTACTTAGCACTTGCGCAACGATTTCATACATGACTCTTCGATCTGCCCTCAAGCTAACCTCTGGGGGAGGGTTGTTATTAGCAGCAGTTTGAGCTCTTTGTGAATATTCCGAAAGACTCACTTGTTCATTATTCCAATAAATCTGACTATTTTTATCAATCGAGACTTGTATCATTTCTGGTTTTGCAGCGCTCACCGAGCTACTAGCTTTGGGGAGTTCAATTTTGACTGAATGTTGAATCACCGGTAAGGTCACAATGAAGATGATCAGTAGTACCAACATAACATCAACAAAAGGCGTCATATTGATTTCAGCCATCAGTCCTTGATCGTCGTTATCGGAAGGGTTACTAAATGCCATATCAAGCCCTTTTATCCGTTGAAGTGGTCATCATAAAGGTATGTAAGTCTTCGGCAAAGTGCTTGAGTTCATTCACAATGTCACGATTGGCTTTGTTAAGTGCGTTATATCCAAGTACTGCGGGGATCGCAACGGTAAGGCCTAATGCGGTCATCACTAAAGCTTCTCCGATGGGACCTGCGACCTGATCTAAGGAGGCTGAGCCTGTCAAACCGATGGTCATCAGGGCATGGTATATACCCCACACTGTACCAAATAGACCAATAAATGGTGCGGTAGCGCCAGTTGATGCCAAGAATGCAAGGCCATTTTGTAGGTTTTTAATAATGGCATCTAGTTCTGATTTAATGGAACTAGCTAACCAATCTTCTGCAGTTAAATGCTTCGATAATGATTTATTACTTGCCAAGGCTTCAATCGATACTCGATGCTCTTGAGTGACGCGGTAGGAAGTCGTCGCCAATTGTTGGAATGGATTGATATCCGGTTTGGAAAAATAATTTAAACCATCCTGCCAAGAGGTTTGCTTCCAAAACTCACTTACTTCGGCGCTAAGTGATTTAATTTTCCAAAGATGAATGAATTTAGTCACTAATACAAACCAAGAGCCAATGGACATCAGAATCAGCAGAATAGCCACGAAATGGGATATGGTATCCCCCGAGGCCCAGAAATGGGCAATACCAAATTCGGATGAGGTCATAGTTGGATTCATAATTTTTTCTCAGTTAATATTTTAATTCAACGATTCATTTCAAATTTAATCGATATTCCGGCACTAACGCTAGTTGGATTGCCATCGACTAAATAGGGACTAAAGCGAATTCTGGAACACAACTCTTCTGCGGCTTTATCCAAGCGTTTAAAGCCGCTAGAGCGAAGGACCTGGGTTCTTGCAACGGAGCCAGTCTCGTCAATATAAAGAATGACACCTACTGTACCTTGTTCCCCAATATCTTTTGAAATTCTAGGATAAAAAACATTTGTGTCCGGTTTGTAAATCATTTTTAATTGACTTAACTTAATGGAGCCACCCTCTACGCCAACCTCGTTGTTACTTTGAGTTTGAGCAGCTTTACTCACAGGTGCGGCAATTTTAGTATCTTGTGGACTAGCAGTGGCCTCAGGAGCAGGCTCAGAAATTGTTTTTTTCTGTGAGATTTCTTTGACTGGTTCCGGCGTTGGCGTACTTAATGCTTTTGATTTTTCTGGAGCAATTGCAAGTATTTTTGGCGGTGGTGGCGATTTTTCCGGCGGCTTGGGCACTTCTTTTATCGGCTCAGGTGGCTTTGGCTTCGGGACGCTTGAAGGTGGAATTAACTCTGCTTGTAGCATTTCAACCTTCTCTGGAACTTGGCTATTTTTGTCAAATTGTTGTAAGGTAATCAGCAAAGCGGCATGCACTAAAACGACGATCAAAAAGATCACGAGATCGCGAAGATGTTTTGAGAAGACTTGCATCATAGGGCGACTGAAACTGCTTCTAACTGAGTATTGGGGTTTTGACAACCGATTAAATGATTCGTTTGATCTAGGATCAATTGGGCATCACCGGTTGTGAATAATTTTACTCGGGTAGTTTGTTGACTCGGCACTACCAGGATTTTCCGGGCTAATTGTTTAATGATGGCAGAGCTCGTATCAATCACCTGTAATTGATTTCCAAACTTCTTTTGAATCATAGGAATTAAGAATGGATAGTGCGTACAACCTAGAACTAAAGTATCAGCTCCAAAATCAACAAAGGTTTGAACGTATTTTGTAATTAATTCTTCCAGCTCAGGCGCATTCAAATTTCCCTTTTCTATCAGCGGTACTAGACCAAGTCCAGCTTGAGTGATAAATTGACAATCGCCCACTAAAGACTCCAGTAGGCGTTTAAACTTTTCACTAGATAGTGTGCTTTGGGTAGCTAAAACGCCTATTTTTTTATTGGGACTTAAAGCGGCAGCCGGCTTAATGCCTGGCTCAACACCAATAATAGGGGTACTTTGAAAATGATCTCGAATCATGGCGATTGCTTGGGCAGTAGCTGTGTTACAAGCGACAACAATTGCTTCACAGCTTTGTTCCTCAATCAACCAACTGCATAGTTTTAAACTGCGATTAGCTACCCACTCACTGGGGCGCTCTCCATAGGGCGTATTAGAAGAATCTGCCAAATAGACGTATTCATGTCCTGGTAATTGGCGTAATGCTTCATTCAAGACGGAAAGTCCGCCTATGCCTGAGTCGAATACGCCAATCTTAGTCAATGAATGATTCAGTTAGGATTGAGAAAAGATTTACATCACTTTGACTGGAATCTTACCAATCTTAGCTTGCCATTCTAAAGGCCCAGTATTGTGTACTGAGGTACCTTTTGAATCTACAGCTACAGTAACAGGCATGTCCTTGACTTCAAATTCGTAAATCGCTTCCATGCCTAAGTCAGCAAATCCAACTACCTTCGCCGTTTCAATTGCTTTAGAAACAAGGTATGCTGCTCCGCCAACCGCCATGAGATAAGCTGCTTGGTGTTTTTTGATGGCTTCAATAGCTGCTGGGCCACGTTCGGCTTTACCAATCATCCCAATCAATCCAGTATTTGCTAGCATCATTTCAGTAAACTTATCCATTCTGGTCGAAGTGGTTGGACCTGCAGGACCAACGGCTTCATCACGGACTGGGTCTACTGGTCCAACGTAATAAATGACTTTGTTTTTAAAATCAACTGGCAATGCTTCACCTGCCGCCAACATTTTTTCGATACGTTGATGGGCCGCATCACGGCCGGTATACATTTTGCCGTTCAGAAGAAGTGTTTGTCCTGGTGTCCAACTTGCAACTTCTTCTGGCGTTAATGTATCGAGATTGATTCGCTTCGATTTTTCTGTATCTGCTTTCCAAGCAACATCAGGCCAGTCGTCTAAATTTGGCACCGGTAAGATCGCTGGGCCTGCGCCGTTCAGGTGAAAATGAATATGACGTGTTGCAGCACAATTTGGAATCATCGCAACCGGTAAAGAAGCAGCATGGGTTGGATAATCTAAGATTTTCACATCCACTACTGTGGTCAAACCACCTAAACCTTGTGCACCAATTCCTAAAGAATTTACTTTTTCAAAGAGTTCCAAGCGTAACTCTTCCACTTTGTTTTGCGGGCCTTTTTCAATCAAGTCATGAATATTAATGGGGTCCATTAAAGATTCTTTAGCTAATAGCATCGCTTTTTCAGGTGTACCACCAATACCAATCCCTAAAATGCCTGGAGGACACCAACCAGCACCCATGGTAGGGAGCGTTTTTAAAACCCAATCAACAATTGAGTCTGAGGGATTGAGCATCACTAGTTTGCTTTTGTTTTCAGATCCACCACCTTTAGCCGCGCAAATCACGTCAACGGAATCCCCTTCAACGATTTCATAATGAATGACAGCCGGTGTGTTGTCCTTCGTATTGGATCTTTTACCTGCAGGATCTCTTAAGATAGAT
The DNA here is from genome assembly GCF_900176405.1 of Polynucleobacter kasalickyi. Lineage (GTDB taxonomy): Bacteria > Pseudomonadota > Gammaproteobacteria > Burkholderiales > Burkholderiaceae > Polynucleobacter > Polynucleobacter kasalickyi. Next base: position 287,965 of record NZ_FWXJ01000002.1, read on the forward strand.
GCTCTTAACGGGTTTTCATGATTTCCGTAGGCACGTCTGACACCTTCGTTGACCATGTCAGTAACACTCATCTTGGCATCCCACTGAACATTCATCCCGACCTTTAAGAACACTACAGCAATACCTGTGTCCTGACACAAGGGACGTTTGCCTTCAGCACACATCCTGCTATTAGTCAAAATTTGTGCAATTGCATCCTTTGCAGCTGGGCTTTCTTCACGATCGTAAGCCTTCCCTAATGCTTGGATATAGTCAAGCGGGTGATAGTAGGAAATATACTGAAAGCCATCAGCGATACTTTTAATAAAGTCTTCTTGTCGGATAATTGTCATAGTAAGAATTAAAGAGGGTTTATATTAGTAGAGAGAAATTGAAATTGAATAAAACTAAAACTTAAACAATATTTTAATTTTAATGGTTTTAACTCGAATATCTAAAAAAGCTCCATGATTTAATAAAAATAATTAAAAAAATGATGGTTTATATGGATGTCCATATCATTTAGATGGTTGTATTCTTAATAAGTTAGTCAATTTATATTATAGGAGAGAAGCATGTCCGGAATGTCCCAATTGTTAGTTGAAGATCGTCTTTTTCAAGCACCTAAAGCATTTTCTAAAAAAGCTGCCATTTCTAGCATGAAGCAATACAAAGCAATGTGCCAGGCTTTTGAAAATGATTTTGATGGTACTTGGGCGAGATTAGCAAAAGAGACTCTCTATTGGAAGAAGCCTTTTAAAACGGTTTTAGATGAATCTGAAGCACCTTTTTATAAGTGGTTTTCTGAGGGCACCACGAACGCGTCCTATAACTGTACGGACAGAATTATCAAGGCAGGCTTAGGTGAAAAAACCGCGATTATTTTTGAATCAGATGCAGGAGATGTGACTCGTATTTCTTATCAAGAATTACATGAAAGAGTGTGTAAATTTGCCAATGGTTTGCGTGCTTTAGGCGTTGGTAAAGGTGATCGAGTTGTGTTGTATATGGCAATGTCCATCGAGGGTGTGGTTGCCATGCAGGCCTGCGCTAGGATTGGTGCAACGCACTCAGTCGTGTTCGGTGGATTTTCAGCTAAATCTTTAGAGGAAAGAATTGTTGACGTTGGTGCAACCACCGTTATTACAGCTGATGAACAAATGCGTGGCGGTAAACAATTACCTCTGAAAGCGATTGTTGATGAAGCACTCGAATTAGGTGCTAAATCCATTGTGAAAAATGTGATTGTTTATAAACGGACTGGTTCTGAGACAGTGCCTTTTACTCCAGGACGTGATCATTGGATGCACGATGTTAGTGCGAAACAATCAAAAAAATGTGAGCCTGAGTGGGTTGAGGCAGAACATCCTTTATTCGTTCTCTATACATCTGGTTCGACTGGTAAGCCAAAGGGTGTCGTTCATGCTACTGGCGGCTATTTATTGTGGGCTAATTTAACGATGCAATGGACTTTTGATCTTCGTCAAAATGACGTGTTTTGGTGTACTGCAGATATTGGTTGGATTACTGGTCACAGTTATATTGCTTATGGGCCACTTTCCGTTGGTGGTACTCAGATTGTCTTTGAAGGCTTGCCGACTTATCCAAATGCGGGACGTTTTTGGGACATGATTGAGCGCCATAAAGTAAGTATTTTTTACACTGCGCCAACTGCTATCCGTTCATTAATCAAAGCATCTGATTTAAATCCTGATACACATCCAAAGAACTACAAACTAAAAAGTTTGCGTTTGTTGGGTTCTGTTGGTGAGCCGATTAATCCAGAAGCGTGGATGTGGTATCACAAGAATGTGGGTGGTGAAAAGTGTCCGATTGTTGATACCTTCTGGCAAACCGAAACGGGTGGCCATATGATTACGCCATTACCTGGAGCAACACCTCTCGTGCCAGGTTCTTGTACGCTACCTTTGCCCGGTATTATGGCAGCGATTGTTGATGAAACAGGTCAGGATATGCCGAATGGCCAAGGTGGTATTTTGGTCGTGAAAAAGCCATGGCCGTCGATGATTCGTAATATTTGGAATGACCCAGAGCGTTTTAAAAAGAGCTATTTCCCAGCAGATTTAGGGGGTAATTTATACCTTGCGGGCGATGGGGCAATCAGAAACGCTAAAACGGCTTACTTTACAATTACCGGTCGAATTGATGATGTCTTGAACGTGTCAGGACACCGTATGGGAACCATGGAAATTGAATCATGCCTAGTGGCACATAGCGATGTAGCGGAGGCAGCGGTTGTCGGTCGGCCAGATGATTTAACTGGGGAAGCAATTGTGGCTTATGTGGTTCTCAAAGGAGCTAGACCAGAAGGTGAGGCAGCACAGAAAAAAGCCTTAGAACTGCGGAATTGGGTCAACAAGGAAATTGGACCAATTGCTAAACCAAAAGAAATTCGCTTTGGAGATAATTTGCCGAAGACCCGTTCTGGAAAAATCATGAGAAGACTATTGAGAGTCCTAGCGAAAGGTGAGGATATTACTCAAGATACTTCAACCCTAGAAAATCCAGGAATCTTAGAGCAACTCAAACATGCCGTGTAATTCTCAGCTTTGAAATAAAGGTTGTTATTTATATTTAAGGGGGCTTCGGCTCCCTTATTTAATTATTTTTATGATCAAATTTGTAGTCAGCATGAAACAAGAGGCTAAGAATTTATAAAGAAATTCAAACTCAACGTATAATAGTCAATTCCAGCGGAAGGGTGGATGAGCGGTTTAAGTCACACGCCTGGAAAGCGTGCGTAGGTTAATCGCCTACCGCGGGTTCGAATCCCGCCCCTTCCGCCAGTAATTTAATCAGAGCCCCTCTAAACAGGGGCTCTTTTTTGCTCTGTAGAACCTCAGTGAGAGACTTTTAGGCTAAATGACTCCAGAAACCTTAGAAAAACTAGTCTCGATGAAAATGCCCTATGGTAAATATGCCGGGAGACTTCTATGCGACCTGCCAGGAAATTATTTGGCTTGGTTTGCTCGAGAGGGCTTTCCCAAAGGACAACTCGGCGAACTCCTTGAACTAATGCATACCTTGGATCACAACGCACTTACGCATTTATTAGATCCATTAAAAAAACATCCAAAGTCTGTAGGCTCTTCACCATAATCGGGGGATGAGCATTTATTAAACACGATTAATTACTCCATTCCAACCGCATAAAGCCAAGACTCTCAGTCGGTAGTTTT
>NZ_FWXJ01000034.1 GCF_900176405.1 Polynucleobacter kasalickyi
TGATCTTGCCCCTGAGAAACGTACCTCTTAACTATATGAAAAAATGATATAAATATAGTGATGGAGGTGTCAAATGGTGGTGAAACGAACAAGGGCTAAATATACCCTAGAGTTTAAGATGGAAGCTGTTAGGCTGGTTAGAAATGGCCAGTCATCAGCGGATGTTGCTAAGATTCTAGGCGTACCCAAAGGATCATTAGAAAATTGGATTCGCTGGGATGAACAAGGGCAGTTGACGGGTGGTAAATCCCAGGTAATTAGTGAAGAACAGATGGAGTTAGCGCGACTACGAGCTGAGTTAGCTCGGGTAAAGATGGAGCGCGATATCTTAAAAAAGGCGACAGCGTACTTCGCGAAAGAATCTTTGTGAAGTACGCTTGGATTGCTCGTAATAAGTCGCAATGGCCGATTGGTTTGGCTTGCGAGGTGTTGGGTGTGAGTACGAGTGGGTATTTCCAACATCAACGTAAGAAAGTGTTGGAGCGACCCGAAAAGGGCGTAAAACCTGAGAGACTGAGCAATGAGGCTCTGTTGGCTCATATCAAGGCGATTCATGCGGAAGTGAAGCAGGAGTATGGTTGGCCTAGGATCACCAAAGAGCTGCATGCTCGAGGCTTTCAGGTTGGCAAAGAAAGAGTAAGAAAGTTGATGCAATTGCATGGTATCAAAGCCAAGGGTAAACGTAAGTTTGTGGTGACTACCGACAGCAATCATCGATTTGAGGTAGCAGATAACTTGCTAGGTAGAGAGTTTCATGTTGAGCAGCCCAATCAAGTTTGGACGGGAGATATTACGTACTTACCTACCGATGAGGGTTGGGTATTTCTAGCGGTTGTAATTGACTTATTTAATCGGCAGATTGTTGGTTGGAGTATGAAGTCCAAGATGGAAAGTAACTTGGTAGTAGATGCTTTAAAAATGGCTTGGTTTAGAAGGAATCCGTCATCTGGGTTGATATTCCACTCCGATCGAGGGACTCAGTACTGTAGCGAAGATTTCCAAAGAGTACTGTCTGCCTTCAACATGAGAAGTTCGATGAGTCGTAAGGGGGATTGCTGGGACAATGCTCCAACTGAAAGTCTTTGGGGTAAATTGAAAGTCGCTCGTATTCATGGAGTGAAGTATGCAACAAGGCGAGATATGATGGATGAAGTAATTGACTGGATCAGTTTCTATAATTACAAAAGACTACACTCCACTTTAGGTTTTGTAAGTCCAATGGAGTTTGAGAAGCGATGGTATGCAGCTCAGAAAAAGGTTGCATAATTGAAGCGGTTAAGAAGTATGTTTAACGA